>CAVONC010000021.1:0-445128 GCA_963697175.1 uncultured Acidobacteriaceae bacterium
AGTCCTGACAACGGCGATATGCATTTCTGGGGAGTGTGGCACGCACTCGAGCCGATCGAGAACTATACGCTGCAGAATCCGCGCTTCATGTCGGAGTTCGGCTTTCAGTCTTCCCGGAAATGCGGACGATTCTCAGCTTTGCCCAGTCCGGCGACCTGGCTATCGATTCGCCGGTGATGATGTCGCACCAGAAAAATCACGGCGGCAACGAACGCATTCTCACCTACATGCTGCGCGAGTATCCCGAGCCGAAAGACTTTGTCTCGTTCGTGTATGTCAGCCAGGTGCAGCAGGCGGAAGCCATCAAAGTTGGCGCCGAGAACTTGCGGCGCAATCGGCCGCGCACCATGGGCTCATTGTTCTGGCAACTCAACGACTGCTGGCCGGTCGCGTCGTGGTCCAGCATCGACTACTTCGGCCGCTGGAAGGCCCTGCATTATTACGCTCGCCGCTTCTATGCTGATCTTCTGATTTCGCCTTTTGCTCATGACGGCGCAGTCAACGTCTACATCGTCTCCGACAAGTTGCAAGCGACTGCTGGCCAGATCCGCATGCGGTTACTCGACTTTGAAGGCAAGATCTTGCTGGACAAGACGCAGGACGTACAACTTCCAGCCCAGTCGAGCGCGGTGTATATGAGTCTGAATGACAAGGAAGTGTTGGGTTCGGCCGATCCCGAACGCACCTTCATGGTCCTTGATCTTAAGGTGGGCGGGCAAATCGTTTCCCGCAACGAAGTATTCTTCGATCGAATGCGCAACCTTCAGTTACCGCTGAAACCGGCAATCCAAAGTGATATCAGCTCGAGTAGTTCGACCTATACCATCACGCTGCGCTCACCTGTCCTGGCGCGCAATGTCTATTTGTCCTTCGGCGATCTCGATGTAAAACTCTCGGACAACTACTTCGATTTGCTACCTTCCGAAGAGACGGTCATCCAGTTGACTTCCACCGCAACGCTTGACCAGTTGAACGCTGCTCTGAAGATCGTATCTCTTACCGATGCATTCTTTGACCAGCGTCCAACCTATCGCGAGCGCACATCTTTAATGGAGAACAAGAGCTCACAGTAGGCTGCGGAACTGTATCGCCTATCCGGGCTGCTAGCTTGCACTGCAACCGTAGTGTCGCGTTATGAAAAACTCCTGATTGTGCTCGTTCGGGTAGAGCTGGCCTTCAGGCCAGCGTCTAGGCCTTTTACTTACGGACCCGAGCCGGCTTCAGCCGGCGGCACAAACGCGCGCACTGAGGTTTGTCATCAGTCTCCTAGCTTGCGGACGACGTCAGAAGTACTCAATTCTCTCCAGTAGCGTTCGAGATTATCGATCGTCATCAATGTTCGGCTGCGCATTCGATCCACATAAAGTACTCCATTCAGATGATCGATCTCATGCTGAAGAATGCGGGCATACCATCCAACTGCTTCGACCGATTTCGCCTCTGCATGTTCATCCAGATACTCCACGGTGATCGCTTGCGCCCGCGGCACAATCGCCGCAAATCCCGTCACACTCAAGCAGCCTTCAAAGAAGTCGACGCTGCTTTCCTCTCTGGCAACAATCCGAGGATTAATCAGCACATGAAACGGAACTGGCTTTCTCCGCCGCTCCAGCAGTTGTGCCGCACTAAGCTTCTTGTGGTATTCCTCGCGGTCTTCGACGACCGCAATTTGCAAGGGAACGCCAATCTGGGGCGCGGCCAGCCCAACGCCAGGTGCAGCGCGCATCGTGTCCCGCATATGCTCGATCAGCTCCTGCGTCTTGGCGCTCAGAATCTCCTCGCGCGACAACTCACGCGCCTGTCCGCGCAACACCTCTTCGCCAATCTGAACAATTTGCAGCCGCATGGACTTATTATTCCGCTGTCCCAAGTGTACGTTACGAAATTGTGTCTTGAGGAAACCGTTCCTACCCAAAATTGCTTGACAGCGTGTACTCTTCGGAGGATATTCTTACCTCTACCACGCTCCCTAATCCATTCGTTCACTAGTTCACACCGCCGACCGCTCCCTCGGCTGCCGGAGTCGATCATGCGCACTATAGCGTACAGTGCAGCCAAAGCCGATCTCTTCACTCCTGGACAGCGTGGCAATTATTTCAGCCACAGCGAAGCTTTGCAGACTCCGTCACTCTGTGCAGAGCTGTCCAGGCTGGCCTATTGTCGGAAGGCGTCGGAGTTCGCTTTCGACACCGATACGATTCGCGACGTGCTCACCAATCTTGGCTTTTCCCAATTCGAATTCTTTGAGAGCTCGAATGCGGCCGCCAGAGGCACCCATTGCTTTACAGCCGTTGGCACCGATCCGGATTCCAAGAAGCAAACAGGCATGGTCGTGTTTCGCGGAACTGATGCCGATGATCCTACAGATATTGGAGACGACGCCGATTTCGTGTTGAAGGATTGGGAATGCGGCGGCCAAGTGCATAAAGGATTTGCCAGAGCATTAGAAGAGGTACGACCGGCTCTAACTAACGCAGTAGAAGGAATGGACGGTCCGATTCTATTCACTGGTCACAGCCTGGGAGCTGCACTAGCTACGCTGGCAGCAAGCCTGTACAAGCCATCCGGCAGGGGCGGAGCCTTGTATACCTTTGGCTCGCCTCGAGTAGGCAACTCGGCCTTCGTCGATACCCTTCGGGACACCAGGTCATATCGCTTCCGGGACTGTAGTGATGTCGTTACGAGGCTGCCGCTTCCAGAGATGGGCTACGCCCACGTTGGACCTGCTCATTACATTGATCGTAGCGGGGTAATCACCGTCGACCCGTCCGACGTCACTGTGACGGAGGACATGGTCATTGCCGAATGCGAATATCTCCGCAAATACGCCTGGAAGAAAGGAAATGTTGGCGTAAGGGACCTGGCGGACCATGCACCAATTAACTACGTGTTCGGAGTAGGCCAGATAGTCGGCTAAGCGCAATATGCCTGGGAGGACAATGTGCCTAATGAAACCGGAGTTACAACCCAACCGGTCGCAAGCCCTGATCCGGAAATCGAAGCCTTGAAGCTTTCGGACGTTGCGAAACACGCTGCCTACCAGCTAAAGGCCGCATTCCCCGAAGTCGTATTCACCAGCGGTCGCCGGGATAAGGCTTCGCAGGCGCGTGCCATGGCTAGCAATGTAATCATCAAGCGCAACTGGATAGAAGAGACTTATAAGCAAAGTCCTGCCATTTCGGCGTGTCAAGCATGGATAAATAAAAATCCACGAACAACTTCTTCGGCTGCTATCTATCCAGGTCTTCTGGCGTGCTAACGGCTACTCCTAAGCAAACACCTATTGGGCGAAGCATTCGACGTGCACCCGATTCATGATGAGACTGTAGATGGGATTGTGGCTTTGCTTCATAATTAACGGCCGCGGCGGGTGGCAAATTCCTGGATCATGAGGGCGGCTTGTGCCGATGGCATGCTCAGTTTAGCTAGCGTGGTTTCCGTATAGTTGCACAAGCAGCTAATCTCCATTGTGTTTTATGGTGGCAACATGAATGAGCAGATCGCACCGACAATCCCAAAGAATGAAGCTGAGGGACGTTCGGGCCTGGTAGTTAGCTGCCCGGACCACGCAATTCCCTTCGGAATTATCTTCGAAGAGTATGCCGCTCGCCGGCGAAAGGACCTCGAGGATAATGCCAGGCAGGTCTTCGGCTGCGTCCTATTGGAAGAAGCGTTTCCGGAACTGCAAGACTGGATGATCGAACGCCACGACCAGTACTGCAAGCGCTTGGCAGCAGGACAGAACCCGGAAGCCTTGCCCGATCTCGAGATCGAACTGCAGCGAATCTTGGGTGCTCGAAGACCCGATAATATTTCGGCGGAGAAAGTACTAATACTAAGAGCCTCGCTGGAGTTAAGAGATGCGGACTATCGCATGGATGTGGAGCAAAAGAAGGCACCCGACACTTGGCGCCATCCTAACAACCAATTCATGGCTCTTGCGGACAAGATATGTGGCGACCTATTGCCTAATCCTCTTAATACGCTGGCAGCATGGCTGGCAGAACGCGATGCTAAGTATTGCAAGCTAGAGAAAAAGAAAGAAGATCCCAAAACCTCACCCAGCGAGATCGACGACTTGGAACGAGAGTGTTTTGACCTCGACCGTCCGCTGAAGCGGCTGCTTCACAAAATGAATGGCAGCGCGGTGTGCCTGTCGGGCGGTGGCATTCGCAGCGCAAGCTTCAGCCTGGGCGTCTTGGAAGGACTGGCCCGCTTCAGCCTGGGAGAACAGCCGAAGACGCGGCAAGTCCTGGACAAACCAGATTCTGAAACTGTGGGCCTGCTGCACTCCATCGATTACCTGTCAACGGTTTCTGGCGGCGGCTATATAGGGTGCTGGCTCTCGGCTTGGGTTTATCGCAGGTGGGCCGCGGCCACTCAGCCGTTGCGGGACAGCCTCGAAAAAGCAAAGGCAGAATTGACCAGGGCGAAGGAGCGCTTTGATTCGTTATCGAAGTCACGTGTTCCGAGTCCTGCACAAGCGGCGCCAGAATCCTCCGCCGCTTCGTCCGACACGCCGAGCCATGCGGGTCCGCAGCCGGATCCAGCAGGGGCCGCGCAGCTTGATTTACAGCAGGCGGAATCGGCCCATGCTGCCGCGAAAGCCACGTTCGACGCGGCCTGCGGGCCGCACTGGATAAATAGTTACAAGCAGGTGGTGAAGGCGCTTGCCGGCGACAGTAACTTCACTTCCGGAGACCCTGAACCTCAAGCGGTTCGTCACCTTCGTCAGTACACCTCCTATCTGGCCCCCGCAATGGGGATGAGTCTGGACGCCTGGGACCTCGCCGCGATTGTCGCCCGCAACATGCTCATCAACTGGATAATGCTCGTCCCATTGTTGCTCGCGCTGGTCGCTCTGCCGCAAATTTCTTACTATTTCAGCCGCTATCTTGCGTTCTATTTGCAAGGCTGGGGCGCGTGGATCACGTTGCTGCTGATCTTGGGATTATTTGTCGCAGCAGCAACCTTTGCAGGAAACAAACTTCCTTCGCATAGGGAGGCAACGGACCGTGGACCGGACACTACTTCGGTGGTGCTGGGATTTGCGTTGCCGGTGCTGTTGGCTGACTGGTTGGTGACCGAACTCTGGTATGCCAACCGCAACACCGGACCGAACGCATTGAGCGTGTTCTACATCTGTGTATTCGCGGTGTCGTTGGTGGGGTTTTGCCTGACGGCGGAGTATCTGTTTAGAAAGTACCGCGATCGCATGATGCGAAGCAAGCAGGGAGAATACATAGCGGACCGTTTGTGGCGGAGCCGCGTTGCGATGTATGGCGCAGCCTTGGCATCGGCAGTGGTTACGAGCGTACTGCTCGCGGTCCTGGGTAACAATGTCTTCCCCCAGATCGCAAGATCCCAAGCAACCCCAATAAGCTTCGGCGCGGTTGCGACATTTCTCCTGGAACTGTCAAATCGTGCCAATCTCGTAGATTTGGTGAAGCAAAATTCGGCCAAGTTCGATTTTCCTGCGGACGAGAGGCTTTATGCAATTCTTGCCCTCCCGCTGGTTGGGTTGGTCTTGTTGATGTCGCACTCTTTTTTCTCCGGGCTGCTCGGGATTTTCGAACAGGAAGAAGATCGGGAGTGGATGTCTCGCGCCGGCGGTATACAGCTGGCTGTTATCGCTGCCTGGATCGTCGCTCATGCCTTGACCTTGTACGCCACTGACGTCATTACCGCCATCCAGCTGGGAGTGAGCGGCGCTGTCCTGGGTGGAATTGGCAGTGCCTTGGGATGGAGTAGTTCGACCTCGGCAGGACCGCGTCCGGTGAAAGTATCCCAGCTCAGCAAGGTCGCTTCTTTCCTGGCGAAACACGACCTGCTGCTTCCCAGCATATGCGCGATAGCCCTGTTGCTGATTACTCTGGGCGCCGCCGGAGTCGAGCACGCAGTCGCCAATCGTATCAATCTTGCCATTTATTATCACTTCGAGCCCCGGTTCTGCCTGGGAGGTGTACCGGAGGCGATAGGGATTGCCAAGCTAAGTCAAGTCTCCTATCTCCTGAGCCACATCATCATTTTTATCTGCTGTGCGCTGGTCACCGTACTGGTCAACTGGGCTATCAATGTAAATCTGTTTTCGCTGCATGGTATGTACCGTATGCGGCTGATGCGCGCGTTTCTCGGTGCATCGAACGTTCAACAAGCCCCTGACCTATTTACTCAGTTCGATCCGAAGGACACTCCGCGCGAAATCGAACTGGCCACCAACGTGGGCCTACCTTTGCATGTCATCAACACCACGTTAAATCTGGTTGGCACTAAGAACCTGGCATGGCGCCAGCGCAAAGCTGCATCCTTTACCTTCACTCCTCTGCATAGCGGTTGCTGGAGGCTAGCCTATGTGCCCGCCCAGCAATACGCCGGGGCTGACGGGGTGTCGGTGGCCACGGCAATGGCAATCAGCGGTGCCGCGTTCAACCCAAATATGGGGTATCACTCCTCTCCACTAGTAACCTTGCTGATGACATTCTTCAATGTTCGTCTGGGCTGGTGGCTGCCCAACCCGGTGCGGGAGGGTGGGCGACACGCTCTTCAATCGAGCAAAGGTGCCGACTTCCTGCACAAGACCGGGCCGACTATAGCCCTGGAGCCACTCGTCCTGGAAGCCTTAGGCATGACCGACGAAACTTACCGCTGGATTGAACTCACCGATGGCGGCCACTTCGAGAACCTCGGTATCTACGAGATGGTCCTGCGGCGATGCCGCAATATTGTGGTGGTCGATGCGGGGGCCGATCCGGATTGCCAATTCGAAGACCTGGGCAATGCTTTGCGCAAGATCGAGATCGATCTAGGGGTTCCGATCCGCTTCAAGCAAGGCATCCAAATGAAGAAAGGGGCCGAACCGAACAACCGCTACTGTGCGGTGGCAGAGATCGCCTATGACTGCGTGGACGACAGCCGCAAGCTGCCTCCTGCAGAACAGGCTAACCTTCCGGGCAAGCTGATCTACATCAAGGCAGGGCTCACCGGCAGTGAACCTCCGGATGTCACACAGTATGCTGTTACCCATCCGACTTTCCCTCATGAAACCACGGCCAATCAGTTTTTCAATGAGTCCCAGTTCGAGAGCTATCGTCACCTGGGTTCCCATCAGGTCGAAAGCATTGTGATGAGGCGTTTTGGCAAACCAACTACCGAGTTCGGAGTGGAGTCGCACCTGTCGGAGCGCAATCAGTATCCCGGGTCCTATGAGATCGAAACAATCCTCACGAAGCGACCTGCCATAGCGACCACGACCCCAACTGGAGAGACCAAGGTCGGAGTCAATTTCGAAAGCTTTCTTCATGCGGCAGAAGACTACCTCAAAGAAGGTGCCTCCGACTAAATGCACTTACAATAGGTCCCAATTTATGGGTTTGCAATCGTCAACCTGTTGCCGGTAAACAGCGTCGCTTGTCAGCCTCTTATACGAAGGATCGGAGAAATGTGACCAAGACCCCCCGTGGATGGAAATCCAATCGCTATCCAAGATCACTCGTCTTCCGGGAGCTTGGGATAACACGCCGTTCAGTGGTCACCCGCAACTGAAACGTATTCGGCCGCAGCAATTCCTCTTTATTACACGCAGTTAATGTCACATTAATGATCGCGTGACCACCGCTGATACTTTTCGAATCAATTTTCACTTGGCAGACCGTCGGCTCATTCGTGACTTGGGCTTGAATGGCAATCTCGCCCTGTGGGACTTCCAGCCATGGGAATTCTTCAGTTACTAGATAACTACGGCTTACTCCAGAATCCATGATCCCAATTGCAACCTTGTCAGGCGGAGGAGCATATGACTGAAATCAACTTGCAACAGGTCTGTATCGCTGGCATCGATCCGGACGGTAGAGGCTATCTTAAAGGGGTGGAAGGTTTGTAGGGGTGGAAGGTTTGTAGGGGTGGAAGGTTTGTAGGGGTGGAAGGTTTGTAGGGGTGGAAGGTTTGTAGGGGTGGAAGGTTTGTGACCTCCACGCTGTTTGGCCAACCTGTGATCCCCACGCTGCTGGGCCAAGCTGAAGCCTCAGTGCGGTTGGGCCAAAAGCGCTGGCGCGCCCCGCTCGGGCATCAACAACGATGGACGTCTATATGCAGCATGTGCCGAGCTCGGTGGAAAGGGCTGTTCAAGCGGCTAGGATCGGAGGTAATTCACTGATGAATGGCAGCCAAATGCAGCCAAAGTCAAACCGTACGTCTCTGCAACCCGTTGAAATTAGATGGTGGCCAGGGACGGAATCGAACCGCCGACGCCAGCCTTTTCAGGGCTGCGCTCTACCAGCTGAGCTACCTGGCCACGGAGCGGAAATGCTGCGTGAGGATTGCTGCGGCAGATGCATTATAACAATCGGACACGCAGCTTCGCCAATCGCACTTTGGATGTGCTGTGCTACTTTGACGCGCCGCGCCCCAAAGTAGCACGCGATTTGGTTGCCGCAGATCACAGGTTGTAAGCGGCGACGACATGGATTAGTGCACCGCGCCCCCAAAGTAGCACACGATTCTGTTACCGCAGATGGCCCGTTGTAAGCTGCGGCGGCCTCGACGAGTGCATCGCGCTGCCGCTGTTCCGGATGCGCCATGTTGGTAGTGGCCTAACGCGCATTGCGGCCCACTACCAGATCGTTTATTTCGACTTCTCCGCGCCGACTGCGGCAGTCTGTTTCGCTGCCCATTCTTTTGCGCGACGACCCACCTCTTCTTCTGGAACGTCCTCGACGTGAGTGGCGATCCACCAGGTGTTCCCCTGCGAATCGGTCACCGCGCCATGACGATCGCCGTAGAACTGCGTTTCCGGCTCGTTCAGCGACTTCCCGCCGGCGGCGACGGCCTGCTTGTAAACCGCGTCCACATCCTCGACGTAGATATAGAAGTTGGCCGGGCGAGCCGTCCACTGATCATGCGAGCTGCCCAACATCAACATCGAGGTGCCAACCTTCACCTCGGCATGGCGCACTTTGCCGTGCTCATCGCGCATGGCGTAGGTCTCTTGCGCGCCGAAGGCCTTCTTCAGAAACTCGATCACTTCGCCCGCATCCTCAACCGTAATGTAAGGTGTGACGGTGTGGTATCCATCGGGAATCGGTTTGACTGCCATACATTTCTCCTTCATCGAAACTTTAAGATTTTCCGAACTGATTCGCTCGGATTCAGATCACGATATTGACGTAGCCAAGAAACCGTCGTCTTGTAAAAATCTGACCTGCAGTCGCGTTTGTACGCCGCACTAGAACCTGATCTTTGTATCTTCGGATGCGCAAGTCCGCCGCCAGTCTGGCTCTACGCCTCCATGGGAACGTGATTCACGTGCGGTGTTCTGCGCTCCAGATATTCCGAGGGCGTGATGCCGGCGAAGGATTGGAAGTCGTGGATGAAGTGCGCTTGATCGTAATAGCCGCAATCCAGAGCAAGCTGGCTCCAGTTGATGTCGCCATGGGCATGCGCCGTTCGAATGACTTTCTGGAAGCGGCTGACACGGCAGAAGAGCTTCGGCGTCAGGCCAACTTCGTTGTCGAAGATTTCGATGAATCGACGTTGACTGAATCCCACCTGCTCCACCACATGGGAAACCGATGGAGCCTGCGCTCGCCGCAGGAATTGATGCAGGGCAAACGACACTGCCGGATGCCGCTCCAGCGGCTTCCTCAGCTCCTCGATCAAGCACCACTCCATCACGCGAAACTTCTCCTCCGGTGTCGTGGCTTCCAGCAGTCGCTCGCGCAAGCGGGCCGAAGCTGATCCCCAGAGGCAGTCCAGGCCAATGGATTGATTGCTGAGGTCAGCGGGAGGAAATCTGAAGAACGGAAACGCACCGCCAGGCTTGAAGTGAACGCCCAGGGTCATCGCTTCGTTATCGGTGTCGATGACGAAGAACTCTGAGCGAGGGCCCGAAACCACGCAACCTGGGATGGTGTGGAAGTCTCCGGCATCATCGGAGTCGTAGACGCGAATGCGGTCTTCCTTGAGATTGATGACCAGCTCCACAGTGCCGTCGGGAAGCAGCCGCTCGCGCTTGTGTGGGACGTCGTAACCCTCATAGAGCCAGAACAGATCTACGAAGTCCGAGAGCGGCGGCGACGGTTTGTGAGCCAGGTACAGCATGTGTAGACTGAGCGCGACGCGCAGCTTCGAGTTGCCTGTTTCCCCAACTCGAAAGGAACTACGCCGCTTTAAAGAGGCCGATGACGTTACCTTCCGGATCGGCGAACCAGGCGAACTGCCCTTGCGGGATGGTGATGACCGGCGTCAACGGCTTGCCGCCCAAGGCCGCCGCCTTGTCCAGATATGCCTGCACGTCGTCCACGGACACGTAGACCGTCACATAATTGTGCGGCTCGTGGCCCAGCGAGGTGATGTGGCCGTTGATGCCCGAGCCCGCGCCGGTGTCGATCATCGTCGCCGGTCCTGCTTCCTGGGTGTTCCACTCGAACAACTTGCTGAAGAATTCCGCGGTGCGCGCCTTGTCGCGGCACCCGATCTCGAAATGTACCACGGGACGTCCCATGCGGCCTCCTCACACTGCGATCAGGGCATTCTACTTCAGTTTCGTTACAGCAGTTTCAAAGTTTCGAGTTTCCAGTTTTGAGTTGGCAGGTTCACATCTCGTTGACCGTGGTTGGACGGCCCCGAACAAGCTTGCATCTTGAAACGCGAAACTTGAAACTGTATTTATGCGCCTGACGATTAATGGCAAGGATCAGGTTTTTGACGATGCTCTTTCC
Source organism: uncultured Acidobacteriaceae bacterium (assembly GCA_963697175.1). GTDB lineage: Bacteria > Acidobacteriota > Terriglobia > Terriglobales > Acidobacteriaceae > Bog-257. The sequence continues at coordinate 10,716 of CAVONC010000021.1, forward strand.
CTTACTCAACTGATCGAGCAGCTGGGCATGAAGGGCGACCGCGTCGCCGTCGAGCTTAATCGCGACATTGTGTCCCGCGCTCAATGGCCGGAAACATCGCTGAAAGACGGCGACCGGCTGGAGATCGTGCACTTCGTCGGCGGAGGTTAGGCCCGCAATCGCGTTACTTGGGAGAGCCCTGCTTGCATTGGAGCGGTTGCACACTCATGACGAGCGGGTACGGAAAGCGCGGCGAATAGATGTTGAACTGAAATGCGTTGTCAGTGCCCGGACAATCCTTGACCTGGAACTTGAATCGCTCGTTCCCTTCCACCTTCTTATAGTTCTTCACTTCCGCCAGCGGCTTGAACTGGTCCGAAGATCCGGCGCCCGCGGGTCCGCTGAGCAAAGCGACTTTGGCGGCCTTAATGCGCATGGGCACGTCGATGGTGATTTCGTTCGGAACCGAGAAGATGTTGTCGCTCGTGCTTAACGGCGGATTCATCGTGATCTTGATGCCGCAATCGGGGCTGTCAGCTCCCGTCAAGCACGGCTCTCGCTGCGCGCGAGCGATCGTCGCAGTTGCCAGCAACAGCATCAGACAGCAATAAAACCGCATAGCATACCTCGCTACCCGCAATCATGACATTGCACATCAGCGCATCGCAACCGGCCTGCGGACGCGCTCTGCGAGTTGTGTGAAACCCCGATGAATCCTGCTTCCCGCGCGGTTGACATGGTGCGCCGCGGAACTCTAAACTCGATAGTTTGCGCAGTGTATTGCAGGGTTTTCTGATCGTGTCGTAATCATGCCAGATTTATATTTTGCCCGCTATCTTCCGCTGCTGATTCACATCCTGATTGTGGGAGGCATTGCCTGCGCGATGGTTGCGCTGTCCTATTTCGTCGGGCAGCACAAATACAATGCGGCCAAGATGTCGCCCTACGAGTGCGGTATGGAACCGGTGGGCGACGCGCGCCAGCGCTTCAGCGTGAAGTTCTATCTGGTGGCAATGCTGTTCATCCTCTTCGACGTTGAAGCCGTTTTCCTCTATCCCTGGGCGATCGTGCAGAAGCAGCTGAAAGCCGCTGGCCTGGGCATGTTCTGGTTCTGGGAGATGCTGGTGTATATCGGCATCGTGCTCGCCGGCTTCTTTTACGTGTGGCACAAGGGCGTGCTCGACTGGAACAAGCAGGGCAAGGCGGAGAAGATCTGATGGCGCTGCAGCCGGCAATCACTGATCTCGAGCAACTGAAGGATCGTCCTGAAGTTGCGGTTTTGCTTGCCCGCAATCCCGCGATGGTCACGGGCGCAAAGTTGGATCGCGACCAGCTGATCGTCTGGGTCGATCGCACCGCCCTGCGCGATGCCTGTCTCACGCTGAAGAACGATCCGCAACTGCAATACAACGCGCTGGCCGACGTCACCTGCATCGACTGGTATCCCCGCGAGCCGCGCTTCGAAGTGGTCTACCAGCTTTTCTCGACAACTAATAAGAAGTATCTGCGGCTGAAGGTCAAGCTCCCTGGGGACGATGCCAATATCGATTCGCTCACGCCGATCTGGCCAGGCGCGAACTTCTTCGAGCGCGAAGTCTTCGACCTGTTCGGCGTTCGTTTCGATCAGCATCCCAACCTGACGCGCATCATGATGCCGGAGGACTGGGAAGGTCATCCATTACGTAAGGATTATCCCGTCGAGGGCTACCGCTAATGGCGCACATGACTCCAACGCCGGTACTGGATCCATCGCAAGACAAAACGATGGTCCTGAACATGGGTCCGCAGCATCCGTCGACGCACGGCGTGCTGCGGTTGTTGCTGGAGATCGACGGCGAAACCATCGTGCGCATCATGCCCGACATCGGCTATCTGCACACCGGCATCGAGAAGACCTGCGAGGCCAAGTTCTATCAGCAGGTCGTGCCCATGACCGACCGCATCGACTATCTCTGCCCCATGACCAACAACCTGGCCTACTGCCTGGCTGTGGAGAAGCTGTTGGGGATGGAGATTCCGCCGCGTGCGCAGTGGGTTCGCGTGCTGCTGAACGAGCTGACCCGCATCAACTCGCACCTGGTGTGGCTGGGCACGCACGCCATGGACATCGGCGCCATGACCGTGTTTCTGTACTGCTTCCGCGAGCGCGAAGATGTGCTGCGACTGTTCGAAGCGGTCTCCGGCCAGCGCATGATGACCTCGTACTTCCGCATTGGCGGACTGGCGCTGGAGCCGCCGCTGGGCTGGTTCGATCGCGCCAAGAAGTTCCTGCTGCGCTTTCCCGGCAACGTCGACGAATACGAGAGCCTGCTGACCAACAATCCGATCTTTGTAAATCGCCTCAAGGATGTGGCCTTCCTCTCGGCCGAGGATGCTATTGCGTTGTGCGCCACGGGTCCGACTTTGCGCGCCAGCGGTGTCGATGTCGATTTGCGCCGCGATCAGCCCTACACCGGCTATGAGAACTTTAAGTTCAATGTGCCGACTTCGACTGTCGGCGATGTCTATGCCCGATACCTGGTGCGCGTCGCCGAGTTGCGCGAATCGCAGAAGATCGCTATGCAGGCTCTTGAAGGCATGCCGGAAGGATCGGTAAAGGCCGATGCGCCGAAGGTCGTGCTGCCTGATCGCGAGAAGATGAAGACGCAGATGGAAGCGCTCATCTATCACTTCAAGATCGTGACCGAGGGCTTCACCGTGCCGGAAGGTGAAGTGTATATGCCGATCGAGTCGCCGCGGGGCGAGATGGGCTACTACGTGGTGAGCGATGGGACGGCCAAGCCGTATCGCGTGCACATGCGCTCGCCATCGTTTGCGAATCTGCAAACGCTGCGCAAAATGTGCGAAGGGCGGCTGATTGCCGATGTAGTCGCTGCGATTGGAAGTATCGATATCGTGTTGGGGGATTGCGACAGGTGAGTACATCAGCCCACCCCGTTGCTGCGGACCAGAAGCGCGAACTGCTGCGGCATGCGCTGGCAACGCTGGCGTATCGCGGAGGCAAGACGCTGCGCGGGACTCCGTCTGAGTTTGCCGAGTTCCGAGTCGCGGAGGGCTCGCGCACGCCGGCGCAGATTCTGGCGCATATCGGGGACTTGTTGGACTGGGCGCTGTCGATCGCCAAGAGCGATCAGAAGTGGCACGATTCGACTCCGCTGATTTGGCATGGGGAGGAGCATCGCTTCTTCCAGTCATTGCAGGCTCTCGAAGATTACGTGGCTTCATCGGAGCCGCTCGGAGCGACGCCTGAAGCTCTGTTCCAGGGACCGATCGCCGACGCACTGACGCATGTAGGACAAATTGCAATGCTGCGGCGCATCGCGGGCTGCGCGATGAAGGGCGAGAACTATTACAAAGCCGACATTGTTGTGGGGCGCGTGGGCCGGGAACAAACGCCGCCGAAGCGCGAGTTTTGATGAGAGGCAGCACTTGGCATTTAGCGGTTAGGGAGGCTCTGATTAAGTCCCGGTTTTGAAAGGGCACGGCTTTAGCCGTGCCGCAAGCGTCGCAAAATCACTACGGCTTTAGCCGCTGAGGGACTGCACGTCGACTTAATCAGACCCTCCTTAGCACTTGGTTTTAATCGCTGCTGCCAGGTTGCTAAACGCGAAGACTAATCGAGGGGGCCAGGAGTGATGTGTGGTTGGGTTGTAACTAATTGCTAATTGCTAATTGCTAATTGCTGCTTCATGAAATTCTCCGATCAACTCGAAGAGCGCTTTGCCACCATGGTCACGCATTATCCGACCAAGCGGTCGGTCCTCGTTCCGATGCTGCTCTACATCCAGGACGAGCTGGGCGCGATTACCGACGATGCCATCCACGAGATCGCGCAGCGAACGGAGCTTTCGGATCTCGAAGTGCGCAACGTGGTCAGCTACTACTCGATGCTGCGCACGCGCGCGATCGGCAAATATAACTTTCAGATTTGCACGAACGTGAGCTGCCTGTTGCGCGGCGCGGAAGACATCTTTGAGCATTGCAAAAAGAAGCTGGGTGTCGGCAACAAGCAGACGACGGCCGACGGGCTGTTCTATCTGGAAGAGGTAGAGTGCATCGGCGCGTGCTCGTGGGCGCCGGCCATGATGATGAATTACGACTTCGTCGAGAATCTGACGACGGAGAAGATCGACGAACTGGTCGAAGGATTGAAGAAGAAGGAGCAGCAGTAAGGGCGCTGTTCGCCATTCGCTCTTCGCCAGAGATAATTCCGGCGAATGGCTCTGGCGAAAAGCGAATAGCGAACAGCGAATGGCGTACTTGGTCTCCCATCCCGACGAAGTGAAGGTCGTCTCCAAGCGATTCGGCAAAGGTGCGACCTCGCTCGACCGCTACCTGGAGCTTGATGGCTACAAGGCGCTGCAGAAGGCTTTAACCATGCAGCCCGACGCCATCATCGACGAAGTGAAGAAGTCGAATCTGCGCGGCCGCGGCGGCGCGGGATTTCCGACGGGAATGAAGTGGTCGTTCGTGCCCAAGCAGTCGCCCAAGCCGAAATACGTTCTGTGCAACGGCGATGAGAGCGAGCCCGGCACCTGCAAGGACCGGCTGATCTTCGAGCACGATCCACACTCGGTCATCGAAGGTGTGATGATTGCGGCTCTCGCGGTGGGATCGAAGACCGGCTACATCTATCTGCGCGGCGAGTATCGCTACCTGATCCAGATCATGGAGAAGGCGGTCGCCGACGCTTACGCGCGCGGCTTCATCGGCAAGAACATCTTCGGCTCGGGCGTCGACCTCGACATCTTTGTGCACTCGGGCGCAGGCGCGTACGAGGTGGGCGAAGAGTCGGCGCTGATGGAATCGCTGGAAGGCAAGCGCGGCATCCCGCGTATTCGTCCGCCGTTCCCGGCAGTTGTGGGACTGTGGGGCGGCCCGACCGTTATCAACAACGCCGAGACGCTGGCCAGCGTGCCGCACATCATTCTTAATGGCGGCGAATGGTTCGCCAACCTGGGCACGCCGAGGAACGGCGGGACGCGCCTGTTTTGCATGAGCGGCGAACTGGAGCGGCCCGGCGTTTACGAGCTGCCCATGGGCTACAACCTGAAGAAGATGATTTATGACGTTTCCGGCGGCATGGTGAAAGGCAAGAAGCTGAAGGGCGTGGTGCCGGGCGGATCGTCGGTGCAGATCCTCACGCCGGATGAGATCGACGTCGCGATGGATTTCGATTCCGTGCTGAAGGTGGGATCGATGCTGGGCTCGGGCGGCGTCATCGTGATCGACGACCAGATGTGCCTGGTGAAATTCGCGCTGCGCGTGACGCAGTTCTATCAGCACGAGAGCTGCGGCTGGTGTATCCCGTGTCGCGAAGGAACGGATTGGATGAAGAAGACGCTGACGCGCATGCACAGCGGCGGCGGCGTAGCGAAGGACATCGACAACTTGAAGTATCTGGCGGAGAACATGCTGGGACGGACGTTCTGCCCGCTGGGCGATGCGGCGGCGATGCCCATCATCTCGTATGTGCAGAAGTTCCGCAGCGAGTTTGAGGATCACCTGAACGGCAAGCCGTGTCCGTATGAGAAGGTGGCGGAAGCGATCGCGGTGTAAACAACTGTGAGACCAACGGAACTACTGCGTATTCTCGAAGCGGACGGCTGGTACAAGACAGGCCAGAAAGGCAGTCACATGGCATTTTCGTCATCCGGTCAAGCCCGGCCTCCTGGTTGTGCCTATGCACGCCGGGAAAGAGATCGGCAAGGGACTGCTTCACAGTATTCTGAAGAAGGCTGGATTGAAATGAACCGCGAATATCTGGTGGTTTACGAGAAGGGTGAAAGTAACTGGAGTGCATTCTCGCCCGACATTCCCGGATGTGGCTCGCTCGGCGATACCCTGGACGACACACGCGCGAATATGCGGGATGCAATGGAGCTGTACCTGAGCGAGACAGCAAAGGTTGGAGAGCCCGTGCCGGACGCAACTGCGACCAGCGTGGATTTCAGTGAGTTTGATCCCGACCATCAGACGAAGCAGTATGTGGTGGAGTGGCTGGCGGTGCAGCTGCCGTCCACTGTACCTGCACACGCGGCGTAAAAGGATGACACTGAATTATTTGATGACTATAGGAGTCCTTCGACTCGGCGCTGAAGCGCCTCGCTCAGGATGACACCAGTTTTGCTTGTTGCTTTTTAGATTTTGGCTAGTTGCTAACGGCTAATTGCTAATTGCTGCTCTTATGGCTGACGTAACCTTAACTGTCGACGGCAAGAAACTCACGGTTCCCGCGGGGACGCTGCTCATCGAGGCCTGCAAAAGCAAAGGCATCGAGGTGCCGTCTTTCTGCTATTACCCCAATCTCTCGCTGCAGGGCGCCTGCCGCATGTGCCTGGTCGAGATCGAGAAGATGCCCAAGCTGCAGACCGCGTGCACCACGCCGGTCGCCGAAGGCATGGTGGTCGCGACCGAGAGCGACAAGATCAAGCAGGCGCGCAAGTCGATGCTGGAGTTGCTGCTGGCGAATCATCCGCTCGACTGTCCGGTGTGCGACGCCGGCGGCGAGTGCGAACTGCAGGACATGACCTTCAAGTACGGCGCTGCCGAATCGAAGTTCATGGACCTGAAGAACCATCGCGACGAGCAACAGTGGTCGCCGGTGGTGTTCTTCGACCGGCCGCGGTGCATTCTGTGTTACCGCTGCATCCGCGCCTGCGGTGAGGGCATGGACGTATGGGCGCTGGGCATTCAGAATCGCGGCTCGGGCTCGATCATCGCGCCTAATAAAGAAGATCATCTGGAGTGCGAAGAGTGCGGCATGTGCATCGACATCTGCCCGGTCGGCGCGCTCACCTCGGGCGCGTATCGCTACAAGACGCGGCCGTGGGAGATGAAGCATGTGGGCACGGTTTGCACGCATTGCGGCGACGGCTGCAAAACCACGCTGGGCGTGCGGCGCGCTGATACCGGCATGCAGATTGTGCGCGGCGACAATCGCGATAAGAGCGGCATCAACGGCGACTTCTTGTGCGTCAAGGGACGCTACGCATTCGATTTCGCGCATCATCCGCAGCGTCTGCAGCAGCCGCTGGTGAAACGCGAGGGCAAGCTGACTCCCACAACGTGGGAGCAGGCGTTTGAGCTGATCGCGAAGAAGTTTCAGGATGCGCTGACCAGCGATGGCCCGACATCGATCGGCGTCATCGGCTCGAACCACACCAGCAACGAAGAGAATTATCTGCTGCAGAAGTTTGCGCGACTGGTGTTGGGTACGAACAATATCGACCATCACCGCACCGCCGATTTCCCGGGCTTCGCGTCGGCATTGGCGGGGAAGCAAAATGCCACCGCGTCGATGCGCGATGTCTTCAGTGCGCCGGCGATTCTGCTGATCGGCAACGATCCGACCAATCAGCATCCGCTGCTGGCGTGGCAAATTCGCAGTAACGTTCGCCTGCATCGGGCGAAGGTATACGTGGCGAATTCGTCGGCGATCAAGCTGCATCGCCAGGCGACAGCGTTCGCGCAGATCGCAGCAGGATCCGAAGGCGGCTTCGTTCAATTCCTCGCCGGCAGCGACAAGGCCGCGGACAGTGTCGTCTCGCCGAACATCACGCGCGAGGCGCTCACCAAGTTTCGCGATGGGCTGAAGAACGAAACGGGCCTGGTCATCATCTTTGGTTCGGAGCTGCGCGGCGCCGATGTCAAGACGCTAGTCGATTTCGGCCTGGCGCAAGGCGCGAAGTTCATCTGCCTGGGCGATTACGCCAACTCTCGCGGCGCGGCTGACATGGGGCTTTATCCCGACATGCTGCCGGGCTACGCGCCGGTTTCGAGCGCGACCAGTTTCCATGAGGAGTGGCTGGACGAAATTCCGGCGACTCCAGGCATGAATCTGCTGCAGATGGTGGATGCAGCGAAGAACGGCAAGCTGAAGGCGCTCTACGTCGTCGGCTCGAATCCGGTCGCGCGCTACAACATCGATCCGTTCGCGCTGTCGAAGAGCTTCGTTATCGTGCAGGACATGTTCCTCACCGAAACGGCGTCGATTGCCGACGTGGTGTTGCCAGTCGCAAACGCCTACGAGAAGTCTGGCACGTACACCAACACTTCCGGCGATGTGCAGATGCTGAAGAAGGCCGGCGAGTTTGCGGGCGTGCGTAACGACTTCGAATGCATCGTGCGCATCGCGGCCCGCATGGGATACGACGTGCGCAAGCTGGTGCCCTTCGGCGGCGCCGGCACACGCGCCGACATGGGACAGACGCGCGGCGCACAATCGGGCGAGTCCGACCGGCACGCGGTTTGGCTGGCGAGTAACAACCTCGAGCCGAAGATGAGCCCGTACGATCCGACGGCCACGTTGGACGAGATCCAGCGGCTGGTGCCGGGATACGACATCTCGCGCCTGAGCCTTCTGGCTGGACAGGACGTGCACTCGCAGCTGGTGCAGATCACCGGGGCGACTGGCACAGGCGATCCGGCGCTGATCATGCCGGCGAATGATTCGCTGTTTACGTCGGGAACGCTGGGCAGATTCTCCGAGACGTTGAATACGGTTTATGAGCGCTACAACCCTCCGCATGATCTGGAGATCGCCGCAGATTACGATCCGCAGGTGCGAATTGGAGGATGAAACCGTTGTCAGTTGCCGGTTGTCAGTTGTCAGTTTGGGCTCGCTTGGGATGACACATAAAGAGGAAGTCTTGGGCAAGTAGGGGTCCTTCGACTCGGCGCTGAAGCGCCTCGCTCAGGATGACACAGTTTTATTCGCAAATTGCTAAAGGCTAAGAGCTAGCAGCTAAGAGCTAAATGGGCATTGGCACATTCATCATCGTATCGATCGTCAAGATTCTGCTGGCGGTCTTCGTCCTGCTGACTGCGGTCGCCTACACGACGTTGTTGGAGCGCAAGGTCGTGGCCCACCTGCAGAACCGCTGGGGGCCGACGCGGGTGGGGCCGTTCGGCATCTGGCAGCCGTTGGCGGACGGCTTAAAGTTCATCTTTAAAGAAGATGTCACGCCGCCCTTCGCCAACAAGCCCTTGTATTTATTGGCGCCAGTCATTGCTCTGGTGACGGCGCTAACTTCCATGGCGGTCATTCCTATCGGTCCATGGATCTCGGTGGGTTCAATCCACACGCCGCTACAGATCACCGATGTGAACATCGGCCTGCTCATCATTCTGGGAATCACCTCGGTGGGAGTTTACGGCGGCGCACTGGCGGGATGGGCATCGAACAGCAAGTATTCCATGCTGGCCAGCCTGCGTGCCTCGGCGCAAATGATCAGCTACGAAGTGGCGCTCGGCCTGTCGCTGGTGGGGGTGCTGATTCTTTCCGGCAGCTTCAGCTTGCGTGACATCGTAGATGCGCAGTCGGGCACCTGGCTGGGCTTCATTCCCAAGTGGAATATCTTCCAGGGGCAGATCGTCGCATTTTTCATATACATCATGGCGGCCTATGCCGAAACCAATCGCATTCCCTTCGATCTTGCGGAAGCGGAGACGGAGTTGGTCGGCGGTTACCACACCGAGTACAGCTCGATGAAGTTTGCCATGTTCTTTATGGCGGAGTACGCCAACATGTTCACGGTGGCGTGCCTGGCTTCGATTATGTTCCTTGGGGGATGGTCAGGACCGGTGTTCGGGCCGCCGATCGTCCAGTCGCTGTTGCCTGTGGTTTGGTTCGCGGCGCGGGTGTTTGCTTTCATTTTTGTCTACATCTGGGTGCGCGGCACGTTGCCGCGTTTCCGCTATGACCAGCTTATGGCTTTCGGCTGGAAGTTTCTGCTGCCGCTGGCGATTGCGAATATCGTGGTGACGGCGCTGGTAGTTGCCTTGAAATAAGGTAGTGGGGCGCTTTAGCGCCGCGTTTCAGTTGCAGAAAAGCTGTGGATTTGAGGTGGTCATTACATGACCACCTCAAATCCGAGACAATGAAACACCGTTAACGCCGGCCTGAAGGCCGGCACTATCAACATGCTCGCTCTCATTCTTTTCTTTATCTTCGCGGCGCTGTGTGTAGGAGGGGCGATCAACCTCCTGGTGCAGAAGCACCCGATTAACAGCGCGCTCTCGCTCATTGTGGTGATGGGCTCGCTGGCGCTCATCTATTTGTTGCTGGGCGCGGAGTTCGTGGCCGCGGTGCAGGTCATTGTGTATGCCGGCGCGGTGATGGTGCTGTTCGTCTTCGTGATCATGCTGCTGAATGCCGGCGCCGAAGAGCGGCTTTCGCAGGGCAGTAAGGTGGCGATCATGCTCGGAGTTCCGGCGCTGATCATCGGATTCGGCATTACTGCAGCTCTGGTCAGTCACATCACCGGGTTGGATCGCATCGCCATCGGCGGCCCGACGGTAATGAACGGGGCCGATGTCTTCGGTAATCCGCAGGCCGTCGGGCACCTGCTGTTCCGCGATTACCTGCTGCCGTTCGAGGTCACGTCGATTCTGATTCTGGTGGCCATCATGGGCGCTGTGGTGCTGGCGCGGAGGGAGGAATAGATGGAATCGCTATTCGCTATTCGCTATTCGCTTTTCGCCAGAGACCGCCGCACGAATTTTGCTGGCGAAGAGCGAAGAGCGAACGGCGCAACGCGCGCGAGAGGCGAAGAGCGGAGAGGGGAAGAATAAATTATGGTTCCTCTTTCTTATTATCTTGTGCTGAGCGCGATTCTGTTCGGCTGCGGGGTTGCGGGATTTCTGATCAAGCGCAACATCATCACCATTTTTCTTTCGATTGAGCTGATGCTGAATGGCGTGAACCTGACGTTTGTCGCCTTTGCCGCACAGCTAAAGTCGCTGGACGGGCATATTTTTGTTTTCTTTGTGATGGTGGTGGCGGCGGCTGAAGCGGCGGTGGGACTGGCGATCATCATTGCCGTCTTCCGCACGCGCGAGACGTTGAATGTGGATCGGGTGAATTTCCTGAAGTTGTAGAAGGACGCTTTTCGCTATTCGCTGTTCGCTGTTCGCTCTTCGCTTTTCGCCAAACATCGGGCAGCGGCATGGGCGAGCAGTATGAACCGGCAGTTGCAGTAATCGAGTGTTTGGCGCTGGCCCAGGCTCCTAGCCACACGTTCTGGTGAGGCGCTCTGGCGAAAAGCGAAAAGCGTTTAGATCCACGAGCTCATATGCATCTTTGGATCATTCCGCTGCTTCCCCTGGCAGGCGCCGCGATCAACGGGCTGCTGGGCAAGCGCTTTCCCAAAGCGCTGGTGAACACCATTGCGCTGGGCTCGACGGCGCTGGCTTTCGCCTACGCGCTGTGGGTGGCGGCGCAGTTCGCGGGCTTGCCGCCGGACCAGATCCCACACATCGAGCAATACGCGACCTGGCTGAGCGTGGGATCGTTTTCGATTCCCTACGGCATCTACCTCGATCAGCTTTCGCTGGTGATGCTGCTGATCGTCACCGGCGTCGGATTCCTCATCCACGTTTACTCCGTCGGCTACATGGCAGCATGAAGGCGGCTACTACCGCTTTTTTGCTTATCTCAACATCTTCATGTTCTTCATGCTGACGCTGGTGCTGGGGAACAGCTATCTGGTGATGTTCATCGGATGGGAGGGCGTGGGCCTGTCCTCCTACCTGCTGATCGGCTTCTGGTTCCTGAAAAAGAGTGCGGCGGATGCCGGCAAGAAGGCGTTCATCACTACTCGCGTGGGCGACTTCGGATTTCTGATCGCGCTGTTTCTGTTGATCAAGCACTTCGGCACGCTGCAGTTTGAAGGCTTGTGGGCGCTGGTCGCGCAGTATCCGGTGGAGAGCGCGGGCGCGGGAGTGCTGACTGCGACCGCATTGCTGCTGCTGGTGGGAGCGACCGGCAAGTCGGCGCAGCTTCCGCTGTACGTCTGGCTGCCGGATGCGATGGAAGGCCCGACGCCGGTGTCGGCGCTGATTCACGCTGCGACGATGGTGACGGCCGGCGTCTACATGATTGCGCGGTCGAGCCCCATCTTCAATCGCGCGCCGGATGCGCGCATGGCGGTGGCGATCATCGGAACGTTGACGGCGATCTTCGCCGCGTCGATCGGCATCGTGCAGACCGACATCAAGAAGGTGCTGGCGTACTCGACGATTTCGCAGCTGGGCTACATGTTCATGGCCTGCGGCGTGGCCGATTACATTGGCGGCATCTTCCACCTGATGACGCACGCCTTCTTCAAGGCGCTGCTATTCCTTGGCGCGGGGTCGGTGATTCACGGCCTGGGCGGCGAGCAGGACATGCGGCAGATGGGCGGGCTGCGGAAATATCTGCCGTACACCTTCTGGTGCATGACCGTCGCGACGATTGCCATCTCCGGCCTGCCGCCGTTTGCCGGATTCTTCTCGAAGGACCGGATTCTGTGGTCGGCATGGAGCAGCGGCGAGCATGTGCTGTGGCTGATCGGCGTGATCACCGCGGGGATGACGTCGTTCTACATGTTCCGGCTGTGGTTCCTGACGTTCTTTGGCAAGTATCGTGGGCCGAATCCTGAGACGGCGGATCATGGTCACGATGCGGATGCGCAGCACGCGGGACATGCGGGAGGCGGCCATGGACACGGCGCTCCGCATGAGAGCCCGTGGGTGATGGTGGTGCCGCTGATCATTCTGGCGCTGCTGTCTCTAGTGGGCGGGTGGATTGGCGTTCCGCATTCGCTGGCAGGCTCGGATCATTTCGATAGCTTCCTCTCGCCGGTGTTCCACACGGGTGCGGCTGTGCCAGCTGCCGAGAGCGCAGCAGCTCCCGCGGAAGAAGAAGGCTCTTCGAGTACCGAACTGATCTTCACCTTGATCTCGGTGTCGATCGCTGCAATCGGATTCCTGCTGGCGCTGTGGCTCTACTTCCTCAAGCCAGAAATGCCGGATCGAATAGCGAAAGCTTTCGGCGGGTTGTACACGCTGGTGCTCAATAAGTACAAGATCGACGAGCTCTACGGAGCCGTCATCATTCAGCCTCTCATCGCGCTCTCGAGCAACGTCTTCTGGAAGGGAATTGATCGCGGACTGATCGACGGCGCGGTTGACGGCGGCGCGGCCGGCGCGCAAGAAACTTCAGACGCGCTGCGCCATATGCAGTCGGGAAATATTCGTTCCTACGCGGGATGGGTTGCGGTGGGAGCGTGCGTGGTAATCGCGTTCATGGTGTGGAGGGGGTTGCGATGAGATTCATCAACGACAACATTCTCAGCATCGTGGTGTTTCTGCCGCTGGTGGGCGCGATTCTGCTGGCGTTTCTGCCACGCCGCGATCGTGATGTACGTTGGTTCGCGCTGGGAGTCTCGCTGATCACATTGCTGGCGTCGCTGCATCTGCCGTGGTACTTCGTGCGCGGACAGAGCGGCTTCCAGTATGAAGCCAACTCGGCGTGGATCGCGCATCCCAACATTCATTACCACCTGGGCATCGACGGCATCTCCATGTGGCTGGTCATCCTGACCACGTTCCTGATGCCGTTTTGCGTGCTGATCTCGTGGAAGTCGATCAACCATCAGGTGAAGGAATTCTTCGTGCTGATGCTGATCCTGGAGACGGCGATGATCGGCGTCTTCGTCGCGCTCGATCTTTTCCTCTTCTACTTCTTCTGGGAAGCCACGCTGATTCCGATGGCGCTGCTGATCGGCATCTACGGCCACGGGCGCAAGATTTATGCGGCAGTGAAATTTTTCCTGTACACCATGATCGCGTCGATGTTCATGCTGGCGGCGACCATCTGGCTGTATGTGCACACCGGCAGCTTCGATTTCGTCACCATTCAAAGCGCGATTCAGAGCGGGCAGGTCCCAGGATTCTCCACTGCGGCGCTATGGCTGTTCCTGGGATTCTTCGTCGCCTTCGCGGTGAAGGTTCCGCTGTTCCCAGTACACACGTGGTTGCCCGACGCGCACGTGGAAGCGCCGACCGCGGGATCGGTGCTGCTGGCCGGCGTGTTGCTGAAGATGGGCACCTATGGCCTGTTGCGCTTCAATGTCGGATTGTTTCCGGATGAAGCGCGGCGCAACGCACCGTGGATTATCGCGCTGGCGATTATCGGCATCATTTACGGCGCGCTGGTGGCGATGATCCAGCCGAACATCAAGCGACTGGTGGCGTACACGTCGGTCAGCCACCTGGGATTTGTTGTGCTGGGGATTTTCAGCTTCACGCAAATGGGAGTGGACGGCGCGGTCTTCCAGATGCTGAACCACGGCGTCTCGACCGGCGCACTCTTCATGCTGCTGGGAATGATGTACGACCGGCGCCACACCTACGACTTCAGCGAGTACGGCGGGCTGGCGACGCCGATGCCGGTGTTCGCGACGTTCTTCGCTTTCATGATGCTGTCGTCGGTGGGATTGCCGCTGCTGAACGGATTTATCGGCGAGTTCCTGGTGCTGAGCGGCGCCTTCCAGGCGAAACAGATGTACGGAATTCTGGGGGCGACGGGCGTGATCTGGAGCGCGTGCTACCTGCTGTGGATGTATCAGCGCATTTTCTACGGCGAAGTCACGGTGCCGGCCAACAAGATGCTGCGCGACATCGATGCGCGCGAGCGGGTTTCGCTGTGGCCGCTGGCGATTGCGGCGTTCGTGATGGGCATTGCGCCGATGCTGTGGCTGCACTCGATCGATCCGGCGGTGAGCGCTGCGTTGCGGACGTTCTCGGGCGCGACTGAATCGCCGGCGCCGGTTGTGATCCACACCACGCAGGCTCCGCGATTGCCGGTGGCGGCCGCGGTGGCGAGTAATACCAGGGGGGCGATCGGACGATGATTCCCTCCGTCGATTACATCCGGATTCTGCCGGAGATTGTGCTGAGCATCTTCGGCATCATCGTCATGATGGCCGATCCGCTCATGCCGGAGCAGGCTTCTAAGAAGCCGCTGGGGATTCTCGCGGTCATCGGGACGCTGGCTGGACTTGCGGCGACGGTGTATCAGACCGGCTTCTACGGCAACGCTTTCTACAACACGATTAAAGTCGACACGTTCAGCGTCTTCTTTCATGTTGTCGTGCTGCTGATTGCGCTGGTGGTGATTCTGACCTCGCTTGATTATCTCGATGTCCAGCGCATTCGCTCGGGTGAGTATTACGCGCTGGCCCTCTTCGGCAGCGTCGGCATGATGTTGATGTCGTCGGCGGTCGAGCTGGTGTTGATCTTCATCGCGCTGGAGATTTCGTCGATCTCAACCTATATTCTTGCGGGAATGCGGCGCCGCGCGGCGGAGAGCGCTGAAGCGTCGCTGAAATATTTTCTGCTGGGCTCGTTTGCGACGGCGTTCTTTCTGTATGGCGTGGCGCTGGTCTTTGGCGCGACGCACACGACCAATGTCTACGGCATCGCGAAGATATCTGCAAGGACAGCCTTCCACGCTGGCTTATCTTGCCGTCGGGCTTGATGTTCGTGGGATTGGCCTTCAAGGTTGGATCGGCGCCGTTCCACGTGTGGACGCCCGACGTCTACGAAGGCTCGCCCGCGCCGGTGGTCGCGCTGATGTCGACCGGACCGAAGGCCGCGGCCTTTGCCGTATTGTTGCGCGTGCTTTTTGCAACCGGAGCGCCCGGGTGGTTCTGGATCGTGTGGGTGTCGGCGGTGCTGTCGATGACGCTGGGCAACATCGGCGCGCTGGTGCAGCAGAACGTGAAACGGTTGCTGGCGTATTCATCGATTGCGCACGCCGGATACATACTCGTTGCGTTTGCCTCATCGCAGCAGGTCGGAGTCTCCGCTGTAATTTTTTACTTAGCTTCTTACGCGGCGATGAATGTCGGCGCATTCGCCGTGGTCAGCCACTTCGCGTCGGCGGGCGAGAAGTATGTCACGCTCGACGATTACGCCGGGCTGGGCCGCCGTTCGCCGATTCTTGCTGCCATCCTCACCATATTCCTACTATCGCTGATCGGCATTCCGGTCACCGGCGGATTCTTCGCCAAGTTTTACGTCTTCTCCGCCGCGCTGAAATCCAACCTTGTCGGGCTCACCATCATCGGTGTAATGAACAGCGCAGTTGGTGCTTACTATTACCTGCGCATCATCGTCTATATGTATATGAGGGACGAGCGGACGGAAGCGCCGGTCGCTCGCATCCCGGCGGGGCTGGGAATTGGCCTTGCCATCAGCCTGATTGCGACGATCTATCTGGGCGTGCTGCCGGGCCGGGTGCTCGAGTACGCCATACAAAGTGCGCAAGATCTAATGAAGTAAGCATCATCGCCACGAAATATTCGCTGGAAACTCGATGATCTTCGGCCGTCACACGTTCGTTGCCTTTATCGTCATTGCGGCGATTGTCTCGGTATTTTTCTCTCCTCTGATGCCGGCGACGGGCTTGGTCGGACGCCATCAAGCGCGCACGAATTTTGCCGCGGCAGTTTCACCGGCCACGGTTCTTTCTGCATTCGCGTCACATTTCGTCTCTTCCGTAACACCGCAAGCACGCGCGATTCATTCGGAGATGTTGATCGCATTGAATTGCGCGCGTCTCTGCTAGTAGCTCTGCTTCCGTCCCCCGATACATTGCGGAGTGGAAATGGCCGGCACGATGCAAGCGATGCGTGTGGTCGTCCAATTGCTCCGTCATCGCAAATCAAACGCGGGAGATTTCGTGTAACCCGAGCGACGAATCGGCATCTAGTTAATATTCGCGCTTACTTCTCTCGTTTTCGGAACTGGAAGGCTTATTCAAGGGAAGGGAATGTGACGATGTACTTCAGTGAGAGAAGCGATTTGAAGCAGCCGCACTACAACGAGCCGGAAACTTACAATCCAATCCGTTCCAATCCATCGCAATCGTTAGAATTTGCCGGACGTGGTGCAAAGGACAATGGTGCCCGGCCTGAGCGAGTTCGCTTTGCGCTCTACGGCGGAGTTCGGCGCGAAGGATGTTCTGAACACTGCCAACAATCGATTGCAGGAGTTGATGCAGTTGCTGTATCTGCTGAGCCGGGATCCGGCAGTCCCCAACGAAGCGCGCTTTCACGTGACGCTGGCGCAATCGGAAATCGCGCTGCTGGTGCGGATCATGCGCAACGCAGAAGAGGCGCACGATAACGCAAGCAAAGTTCCGGCGGCGGGATCGGCAGCAATGCCCAACAATCTCTGAGGGAACTCTGATTACGTTCTATTGAAGGCCCTCAGCGGCTAAAGCCGGAATGATTTTGCTGAGCTTACGGACGGCCTAAAGGCCGTCCCCTTCAAATCCGAACTTAATCAGAGTCTCTCTAAGTCAGCGGCGGCAGCTATTCTACCGGCACAGCGATGTCTTTGCGGTTGAAGACGGCTGCCGCCATCCCCCAAAAGATAACGGTCTGCGCGATGGCGATGAGGATCGCCTTCCATTGGATGGTTGCGTCGGGCGCTAACTTGAGATCGATCATCCTAACCAGAATGGAGAAGCCGGGCAGCCACGCCGACCATGCGTAGTGCTGCAGATGCAGCGATCCCGGCCCGGTAAAGAGCAGGACAGTTGCGGCGATAGCGACGTAGGGATTGAGAAAAGTCGAGAAAAATAACGAGACTGCGGCGGCGAGGATGGAGCCGGCAATGACGAGCAGCACCAGCGGCAAGATGCCCGCGCTCGGCATGCGGGCGCGATCGGTGAGCCACAGGCAACAGACATCGAAGAGCAAAGCATAGGCAACGGCGGCGGCTGAGGTTCCCACCAGCGGCGCCAGCAGATATTCGGAGCGCGTGATTGGCTTGGAGAGTACCAGGAGAATGCGTTTGGATTTGCGGTCATTGTGGATGGCGTCGGCAGCCAGGAAGGCGCTGAAGACGCAGATGAAGATGGCCTGCTGCGCGATGTAGAAGATCACGTCTTCGGGTACGGCATAGCGGCGAGTCAGATCGGCGGCAGCCAGCGCCAGGAGCGCGATCCAGACGAACAGCAGGAGCGCGGGCCAGCGATGCTCGCGCAGAAAGTTCGCCGCCATCAGCAAGACCGGCCTCATTCCGCGCTCCCTTTGTTCGTCAGCTCCACAAACACTTCTTCCAAGGTGCGACGCGCGGGATTGACGCTGAGCACCTCGCCGCCCAGCGACCAGATTTTTTCCAGCGCAGCGCGTTGCGTGGACGTGGGTACGGTGAATTGCACGCGACCGTCCCCGTCCAAAGGGAAGCCGCGAATCTGGGACACCGAATGCTCGAAGCTGTCGGCCGGAACGCCGCGCGCGACGACCTCGTAATGATCGCGCGAGATCAGCAACTCGTCGGTCCTGCCCAGCTTGATGAGGCGGCCTTGGTCGACGATGGCGATGCGATGGCAGATCATCTCAATTTCCGAGAGCTGGTGCGAGCTGAGGAAGATGGTTTTGCCGGCGCGATTGGCTTCGAGCAGCAGTTCGCGCATGGCAACGCGAGCCAGCGGATCGAGCGCAGAAGTTGGTTCGTCGAGGATCAGCAGTTCGGGATCGTTCATCAGCGCCTGCGCCAGGCCGATGCGCTGCTGCATGCCGCGCGAAAACTTCGCGACATTGCGATTGGCTTCCGTTTCCAGTTCGACCTGACGCAGAACTTCAGTCGATCGCAGCTGCATCCGCTGCGGCCGCATGCGGTTGAGGCCGCCGTAATAACGCAGCAGCTTGCCCGCGGGACGATGGTAGAGCGCGACGTTCTCGGCGAGGAAGCCGATGCGCCCGCGGGAGGCAGCATCGCCGAAGGGCTTGCCCAGCAGATGGCCGGCGCCGGAAGTGGGGCGCATGAATCCCAATGCGAGATGGATCGCGGTAGTCTTGCCCGCGCCGTTGCGTCCGAGAAAACCGAAGATCTCGCCACGCTCCAGCGACAGCGTGAAGCCGTCAAGCGCACGAATGCGACGGCGCGACCAGCTCGAGCCGTAGTCCTTGGTGACGTTATTGAAATCGAGCACGCCCGGCATGGGTACTTGGATTTATTTCACGGCGGCGAGGACGTGCTCGAACGGGTGCTCCTTTTGAAGGATGTTTCGTTCCCTTAAGAAGGTTGGTCTTTGGCGCTCGTCGTATCGGATTTCTCCGCAAAGAGATGATAGGTGGCAGCATCCCAGGCATTGTGGATGCCGATGATGAGCAGCAGCAACACTGCTCCTGCGACCGCGAACAGGGCGCCGTGAAGGTCGGAGCGTTCGTAGAAGGCGGCAGCTGCAACAGCACCATACGCGACGAGAGGCAGCACGGCGTGGAAGAGCCAGTCCTCGGCTACGGGTATGTACCGCGCTTGAAGCGCCAGGCGTCGAACGACGGTAATCTGGTACGCAATTCCTACAAGGCCGAACACCGACCAGAGGACTGTGAGTGAAGCGGTCTGATGCCACGGAGCGGTTCCGGCGGCAGAGAGCAGCAACACGACGGTGAAATGGACCACCGTGGGAGTGGAAAAAGCGCTACCGGCCTGGGATCCGGAACGGCCCGCCACCAAATTCGCGATCAGGGAAATCAGCACGAACTGCAAGCCGATCAGCGCCCCGGCAGACGAACCGACGATCACGTAGAAGTTTTGCCAGTCGGATAGTTCCTTCATTTCGCGCAGCCCTCTTGTGAGTCAGGGCGGCAGTGTCCCTGGTCTCGAACGACGCGAGACGAGGGCACCCGCTTCTACCGATAGTATTGACTTCGGTACTAAGATAACTTGTATCAACTTCAACTCAGGATACTTGTATGAGCGACATATACACTCCGTTTGCGCAAGACCTGATGATACAGATCGGTATCGTGATCCTCATTGTGGCCGCGATTTTCTTTGTCTGGAAATTGGCGAAGCCGCAGGGATAGACAGATCGACCAGACATTCACAGGCAGAGCTCTCGTTCCGGCATCGCTTGATGCTGGAGGGAGTCTATTTTTCCGAGATTGGTGCAACGGCGGAGAAGGCAAGGCCGTGTGGCCGTTAACGCGCTAATAGTCCTTCAGATCGATTAGCAGCTGCGGTTCAATGAGCGCCTGGCGAACGATTGCTTTCAGGGCCCGCTTGAGCAGCCCGAGGGCTTGTGCGTGACTTCCCAGGATTGCCAGGTCACCATCGAAGCTAGGCGTACTTCCCTGAGCCAGCTGGTTGCGATAGTTGTACATTTTGGTCCAGATGGTTTCCGCTGGAGCACCAGAGAATCTGGAGTAATCAATTTTGCGGTCGAAGCGATTGTTGAGCAGCGCCATCTTGGTTTTGACCTGACGGATCACTAAGTCGTAAGGATCGCTGGTTTTTGGAGCATGGCTCAGCAGCGACTCCAGGATGGCGAAGTATCCGAGAAATATGAGGGGCGAACGAGAGGGGAGCAACTTCAGATCGCCAATGCGGGCGGCGAGAGCTTTCACGTCGATCAGGCGGCGATCAGCGGCGCGGAGCTTGGCGCAAAGGGTGGCAATATCCTGAGCTACTGCTTCGGTAACGTGGATGAGCGATTGGAGGTTAAGAGCGTAGGCTGCCTGGTTGCAGTCTTCGAGCGCTTGAAAGAAGCGGCCGGGGTGAAAGACGAACCCGCCGGGAGAGTTGGGAAAAGTAAAGAGGACGGCAAAACCGATTTCCAGCTCTATGGGCGCCAAATCGGAGGCGTGCTGAATGTCGGTCAGGGTCTCGTGCGTGCCCTCAATCGCGATTACGAAATAGCGCCAGTCTGATTCGGGCAAGATTTCGATATGCTTGCCGGCAAGGAAGGGCAATTTTCCTTCCCACAACGTGTGTCCGACGAACGAGTGCAAGCCACCGTTAAAGCGGTCGATGGTGGACTTGATGACTTCGATCTCGTCGACTTGTGCTCGTCGCAGCACCTGACCTGGCGCCAGGGTAAAGCTCTCAACTTCAAGCGAAGCGACGTTTACAACGAAGGCGAAACTGTTCATTCCGTTCCTTGCTACCTTCGTGGCCAGTAGTGCAGGCAATCCTACAGGAAAGTTGCTGAATTGATAAGCCTTTGGAGGGTTGGCGACCGGCGCTGGTGGATCTTGGGATGGGAGTGCCCGGCGTAGAATGACGCCTAAGCTGGGTTGGATGCCGCCGACAAACGAACAACTCGCGCTGCGCGCCATTCTGGCGCAGAGGAACGCGAGATTGGAGCGTCTCTACGGCGGCTTCCTCGGCGTCTACTACCGAGAAGACAGCCCTGAGCGCTTCCCACTGTCCGCGCACTGCATGAGGGAACTTCTTGCGAAATGCCCGAGCCTTATCGGCGAGGCGTGGTTCCCGCAAGGGGTCAAAATGGGAACCAAGCTCGAACCAGTTATCAAAGCGAATCAGGCATTAAGAAAGACGGGATACACCGATGGTGCCGCGCTCGATGCGATGGCTGGTCAAGTCCGGGACTTGCTGAATGCCATTGATGAATTCCTGCAATGGAACGAGGAAAATCGCCCGAAGAACGATGTAAAGATTGCGAGACTGCTTGCAGGTCTTGCTGGCCCTGGGCAGCCGCTACCGGTCGATGTTGCCAGGGCGGAGGTCGGGAAATGGAAGGAAGCGCACGACTATTTCAATGGCGTAGCTCACCACAACCATGACACTAACGAAGCTGAGTTTCTGCGGCATGCCACTTTCATCGAGACTTTGCTCCGTTTACGACTGCAACCTGAAGCCGTGCAGGATCATGATGAAATTGATGCGCTGATAGCGGAGGCCGAGCATGGTAACGGATGAGACGGTCGCGAAAGCGCTGGCACTCGTTGAAAAGGGTGGTGGCAACTATGAATATTTCTTCAGCAAGCTAACAAGCCCCGAGTGGATTGAGCCGCTGAAGAAAAAAGGACGTTTCTTGCACCCTCCGCCCATGATAGTCGGCGACACGTTCATCCGTTTGATGCCTTGGCCCGAGGGTGAATATCTGGTGCGGATGACTCCGCTTGCGCCTGAAGCTGTGTTTGGAGCGCTCAGAGACGAAGCCTACGAGAGTGACAACGAACTGGTGCACCAGACACTTCTGCGAATAGCTGCTCAGTTACCTGTGGACCTCGCTGGGAAAGTCGCGAGGAAAGAAGCGAAATGGGCGTCGAAACAGCGGCGTTTTTTTCACATGTACGAGCGCCGCGTTGTTCCCGTCGTGCTCAATCTTGCGGCGGGCGGGAAAGCGGATGTGGGACTCGAGCTACTCGAATCGCTCTTGCACGTCGAAGCTGCTCCTCCACCTGAGCCTGTAATCATTGATGGTGAGGAATATCGCGGCATTGGCAAGGCGGTTGGGCGCATTGATACATGGGAGATTCAGGAGGTATTCATGCAGGTATCGCCGGCGTTCGTGGAAACCGCGCCGGAACAATACCTTGCAGTGGTGGCCGAAAAGCTGAATACAGTGGTAGAAATTTATGTCAACGAGCGCCAGACGCGAGACGACTATTCCTACATCTGGCGACCTCGAATCGACTCAGGTGGCTTTGGAGACCTGAACGACACACTGGTCTCCGGGGTGCGTGACGTGGCAGCTAAGATTGCGGAGGCGGGCGGATACAAGATTGTCGGGGCCGTTTTCGGCAAGTACCCCTGGCCAATCTTTCGCCGGCTGGAATACTACGCCTACTCCAAAGCAGATAGCCTGCCGGTGGAATTCATAGACGAGCTGGTTTCGCACGATGAGCTTTACGAAAACCAGCGCGCGAATCCGGAATTCAATGACTTCCTTTCTAAGATCGCCGATAAGCTGCCTGATGCGACCAAGAAACACCTTCTTGAAATCGTCGATCGAGGGCCCGATCTGAGCCCATTTGCGACACATCTCGAATCGTACGGCGAGAAGCGCGAAGAGGTTGAGCGGTCCATTATCGATGAATGGCGGCTGGCGTGGCTGATAGTGCTAAAGAACATCGCCGGGGAAGAACGTCTTAGACAATTAGACGAATTACAGCAGAGATACGGTCCGCCGCGTCCGGCCTTCCGGTCGGGTGCGCGGGCGCTCGGCTTCGCGAGCGAGCTAAAGGCGGACGAATTAAGGAAATTTTCAATCGATGAGTTAATTGCACACCTGAAGAAGTGGCAGCCGCCGGAAAAGCTCCATCCCGAAATGCCGAGTCGCGCGGGCCTCGCGAGAGAGCTTCAGTCCTGGGTTTCCGACGATCCGGCGTTTTTCGCCGACAATATTGAGGCATTCCTCTCTTTGGAGCTGCACCCCACATTCCTGCGGTCCATCACCGACTCCTTTACGACGGCGCTAAAGACGGAACAAAAGTTTGACGTGTTCAAGGTGGCGGGTGCTATCGAATGGGTCCTTGCAAATACCAAAACAACCGAAGAAAATCGCGACGCGTGGGACGAAGATCCCGGTTGGAGTTGGGCCCATATGGCTGCTGCCCGGTTTCTGACGGACCTGTTCCTCCATGAAAACCTGCTTGACACTGCACGGCACGAAGAGTTCTGGCCGGCCTTGGAGCTTATCGCTCAGGATTCCTTTCCGTCCGAGCAGGACGAGGAGAAGTATCGCGAGAAGGCCGATTCAGCTTCGCTTGCGTTGAACAGTACGCGCCCTGTTGGGCTCGAAGCGGTGATGCGTTACCTCAGATGGTTGAAGCTTTCGGCCAAGGACATTGTTGTGGATGCAGAGCATTTTCCGAAGGCATTCGGGCTGTTGGCTTCACACCTCGATCCTAAAGTCGATAGTTCCGTCGCCGTGCGGGAAATGTACGGGATGCAGTTCAGTCTCTTATGTTGGCTCGATCAGGGATGGTGGGAAAAGCAGTTGCCTGTATTGTTTCCCAAGGAGCCTAAGATTCTCGACCGTTTTGCATGGAATTCCTACATCCGGTATAGCCGACCATATGGCGGCATTCTTGAGGCAATGAGATTTCGGTATCAGCGGGCCGTAAACGCCTTGCAGCCACAAGAGACGGAGGTAAGTCACAGCGACCGTAATTTTGGAAATCATTTCGTGCAGTATTACGCATGGAAGTCATTAGAACTTGATGATCCTCTATTGACATCGTTTTTCGAAAAGGCGAACCCTGCGCTGCGTGCGCAAACGCTCGGTGACGTAGGTTGGCACCTCGGGCAAGAAGTGGCGGGAGAGCTTGACCCGGGCGTAAGAGACCGATTTGTAAAGCTATGGGAGCATCGCCTGAATATCGCACTCCAGAGGCCCCACGCTTTCAAAGAGGAGATGGGTGCTTTTGGATGGTGGTTTGCCAGCAGTAAATTTCCAGATGACTGGTCCATAACCCAACTGTTAAAGGTTTTGGAAAACTTTCGCGGGATCAATCACGATTTTGCCGTCGTCAAACGGTTGAAAGAATTGGCGTCGAAATACCCTTATGGAGCCGTTCGTGCCCTCGGGATTATCTTTGAAGAGGATAAAGACGGCTGGGCGATTCACGGCTGGGAAGATGCCCCTCAGGTTATCGTGAAAGAAGCGCTCAAGGCTGACGAGAGGAGCCGCAAGGAAGCAGAGAGGGTCATCAATCTGCTGGTGGACCGTGGACACAGGCAATTTCGGGGATTACTCAGGCAGTAGGCCGCAGCCAGTAGATTCTGTTTTAGCTGCAATTGGCGATCCTGTGTTCCCACACGCAAATCCGGCTTCTCTAGCAGGCAGCCTCAGGTATATGTTCGCATGCAAATCGGGAGCGTACGCGTTACTGGAAATCGTCTGCAGCGTTCTCACCTCAAGTAGTAGCCCCGGAGCACGTTTGACCCGCATTTTTGCGGGTGCTACCGTCGAAGCTGAAAGGCTCGATGCTAGACAAATTGCAATACTGGCTGGTTGCGGCGGTGGTGCGCGCGATCGGGATTCTGCCGCGGCCGCTGGCGCATGGCGCCGGGATTCTGGTTGGGCGGCTGGTCTATTGTCTGCATCCGCGATTGCGACGGGTTGGGCTGCGCAATCTCGAGATGGCGCTGCCGGAAAAGCCAGCGGCAGAGCGGCGCAGAATTCTGCGCGGCGTTTATGTTTCGCTGGGACGGCTGCTGGGCGAAGCGTGTCTGTTTCCGAATTACACGCGCGCGAATGCGTCGGGGATCGCGGTCTATCAGGGCTTCGAGAATTTTGAGGCAGCGGAGAAGCGCGGCAAAGGGGTGCTGCTGCTGACGGCGCATCTGGGCGGCTGGGAGGTCGGGTCGTTCTTCCATTCGCTGATGGGGCATCCGATGCAGATCGTGGTGCGGCCGCTCGACCACCCGGACGTGGATGCGCTGGTCACGCGCTATCGCGGGCTGCATGGCAATACCATGATCGGCAAAAAGGAGTTCGCGCGCGGGCTGATCGGCGCGATGCGGCGCAACGAAACCGTCGGCATTCTGATGGACACCAACATGACGCCGCCGCAGGGCGTCTTCGTCGACTTCTTCGGCATTCCGGCCTGCACCGCCAGCGGGCTGGCGCGAATCGCGCAGCATACCGACGCGACGGTCGTCCCGGCGTTCACGATTTGGGATGCGGTGCTGCGCAAATATCGGGTCGAGTTCGATCGGCCGGTCGAGCTGGCGCGCAGCGGCGACGACGAAGCCGACACGGTCGCGAATACCGCGCGCTTCACCCAAGCCATCGAGCGCTACGTCCGCCGGTATCCGGAGCAGTGGCTGTGGGTGCATCGGCGCTGGAAGACGCGCCCGCCCGGCCAGCCGCCGCTGTATTGACGGCGGCTATCGTCTGTCAGCTATCAGCCGTCAGCTATCCAGGCTGCTGAAAAAGTCAGAAAAGCGTGTCCCTCGCGGAACATTCTGCGATCAGCGTTGCAGCTGCGCGTTGGTCTGCTTGTCGGCGGCGGCGCCGTAGAGATCGGGATAGAGATAGGTTCCGCGCTTCTCCTGGTTTGTCTTCTTCGTTGGGAATGCGATGGGCGTTGGCCCAGGCGTCCTGACGAATGCCCGTGACCTGCCAGGAAACTTTCGCACCGGCCTTGCCGCCGGCGATCTTGAAGCGATTGCTCTTCACCTCGCGCGCAATGTAGAGGCGCGGTTGCGGCGCGCCGACCGACGTCAGCTGATAGCGGAAGTCGCGGTTGAGCGCGTCGAAGTATTCGGGCAGCTCGACCCAGGCTTCGCCGCGCGCGTCGAGGCGGATGAGGCCGTTGTAGATGTTCATCATGTCGGGCGATTCGACGAAGGAGTGGGAGAGCGTCTTGTTGGCAGGATCGAGCGGATCGTCAATCTTGAACGAGCCGCCGCCCTTGCTCAGCGTGCCAGTGACGCTGAGATTGCCATTGACCTGGAGATCGCCGCCGAAAAGGCCATCGCCGGAGCCGTCGACATGAAACAGGTGAACCCCGTTGCTGTTTACGGTACCGACAAGGATGTAACCGCCGCCGTGGTTATCAAAATAACCCGCCACGCCCTGGGAACTGTTGGTTTGCGCGTAAATGCCATTCGCATTGCCACTGGTTCCGTAATCGACGGCGTATATGGCGTCGGCGCAGGTGCTGGCGCTGTAGGCAGTCACGCCCGCGGCACACACCGACGAGGACTTTGCCTCGCCGTATACGCCAGTTCCGTTGGCGGACGTCCCGTAGACGCCGTACCCAAAGCCGGATGTGTCTTGAGATGTTGCAGTGCCGAAGACACCAGTGCCGTTTTTGCTTCCCGAGGTTCCGAAGACGCCGTTGGTAGAGCCCGTGAGCGACATCCCCGTGTTGCCGTAAACGCCACTGGCGTTTTGGGTGGTGCTATTCGTCGATCCCACAACGCCATAGGTCTGGCCGCCGCTCATGGAGGTGGCCACGCCGAAGACGCCACTGGCAAAGTCGGTGGTGCTATCGGTCTGCCCTACCACGCCACTATCGTTACCACTCATGGATGAGGCCCAGCCGTAGACGCCAACGCCAGTCATGCTGAGGCTCTTTCCCACAACGCCGTAGGCGAAGCCGGAGGTTGCCATATTCGTGCCATAAACGGCGGTGCCGGTGGGGCTCATCGCTTGTCCCGAGACGCCAATGGCCGTGCCGCTGGTCGTGGTGGCACTGCCGAGGACTGCGTTGCCGGTCGCGCTTTTGATGATGCCGCTCACGCCACCGTAGGCCGTGAGATAGCTCCCTAGCGTGCCGTTACCGCTGATGTCGAAGTTCGCGCTTTTCTGTGGTGCCGTGTTTTGGTTCTGGATGTAGTTGGACGAGCCGGCGCCGACGGGAACGCCGGTCAGGTTTGCGCCGCTGCCGTAGAAGACGTTCGATGTGCTGGTCAGCATGACTGCGTTGCTGTAGGTGCCGCTGAATTGCGCGCTGGCCAATGTGCCTGTCAGGTTCGCGAACGGAATGCCAGTCAAGCCCGATCCGCTGCCGGTAAAGCTGCCGCCCGTGAACGAGCTGCCGCTGAACATGTTGCCGGTGTTCGTCAGCATCACTGCGCCGCTATAGGCTCCGGTGAGTTGCGAGCTGCCGAGCTGGCCGGTCAACTGCGAGAACGTAATTCCCGTGATCCCGGTACCGCTGCCGGTGAAGCCGCCGGCAGCATTCACGTTACCGCTGCTATTCACGGTGAACTTTGCGACGCCGTTATTTTGGCCGACCAGGATGTTGCCGCCGGCGGCGTTGTTGAAGACGCCTGCCGTGCCCGTTGCGCTATCGACGTAGCCGCTTATGCCGGTGGTGCTGCCGCTTGTGGCCGTAGCAATTCCGCGCACGCCCGTTCCTGCCATGCTGCTCGAAGTTCCCCGCAAGCCATAGGTAGAACCAGTCATTGAGCTCGCGGTGCCGATGAGTCCAACACCCGCCGTTCCGGTCGCGACACCCTGGACACCGTAGGCTGTGGCGCTGGGATCGGTCGCGGTGCCCTTGATACCCAAAGTAGGCGCGGAGGCGACCAGTCCTGCCCCGGTTCCAGCTCTGGGTGACGCCGACAATCTGGTCGGTGGTCGAGCCGGTAAAGTTGGTCGGGCCGTCCATGGTCGCGGTGTTATTGCCCACGCTTCCAGTACTGCCCGAACTGGCGCCCGCAGCCGGAGTAGACTGGCTGGTCGAGCCACCGCCGGAGGTTGAACCGGCGCCCGCGGCCAGCACGAAGTCAGAGACGCTCCTGCCGCCGAGGGTGTCGGCTTCATGCGCTTTAAGGGCGTAGGGCACGCTGACCATCATGACGCGCGCCTGCTCCGGCTCGCCCTGGACTTGCACCCCCAGCCAGCGCTGCTCCTGTTGCGAGAACAGATCGCCGGGCAGGCCGGTCGCAGTCGTCGCACCCAGCAGGACGCTGAAATTGCCGGCAGCGTCGGTGGTGACGTTCTGCGTCTCCATCCAGACGGCCGCGCCGCCCTCCTGCTGGCCGTAGATGGCGAAGGTCACGCCCACCGTCGAGGAAGCCAGCGCCGCACCTTGCGCGTCCTTCAGCGCTCCACCGTAGCGAATGAGATTAGGAACGGCGGTGACGGACGCTTGCTGAGCAAGGCCAAGGGGAATCAGCTGTAAAGCGAGGGCGGCGGCAACGAAGTAGAAACTCAAGCGGCGCATGAAACGGGTGCTCCTTTCGTGAGCAGAAGCCCTTTGCCGACGCAGCAAAGGGAGGGTTGCAGTAGTGTGAAATGCGGTCGGATTGCTCCTGTGGCTAAAGTTGGGTCGTTGGTCCCGTGATTCGAAGGACTTGGCCACGGCCGCCGCTCCGGTTGAGTGGCGGATGACGCTGGTCTCCGATGAACGCTCCAGTTGTCATCGCAGACAGCGCGTCATCGCGTTCGCGCCACGCAAAACAATGGCGCCGAAAGCTTGCGGCCGTGACTCGCTCGCAAAGTGAACCAACATTGGGCCGCTTGCCTTGATTAGTAAAGAGACATTACGGGGCAATTCAGGACATCGGGATGACAAGTGGTACGGTTGTGCGTTTGCAGCGTGACGATTCGGCGGAAAGCGTTAACCTTGTGGCCCGTTCCGAAGTTCGCCAACGCGAAAGTGGTGACGACCAAATGGTCGGTTTGAGCCAAGCTTGAGGTGGCGCCGGAAAAAGGTGGACGAACGTTCTTTCCGCCGCTTTTTTGCTTCGTGATCGCAGCGGATTGTCGATGCGCTGTGATCGCGGAGCAGAACCCGACTGCCGAGAATCGAGCGCCGTAGGCGCGGCGTCATGATAGCCCAGGACGGAGCCGCAGGCGGAGTCCTGGTTGGGCAAATGAAGCAGAGTCCCCCGGGGAACGGCACGGTTCTCACGCAGACACGAAACCTTCCGGCGTTTTTTGTACCGTGATCGCAGCGGACTGTCGGTGCGCCTCGATCGCGGAGCAGAACCGACAGGCTGAGTGCCAGTGAAATTGGTTCTTTGACATGAAAGGAGCAGGACAGCGCAAGGCGAATTGCGCCGACAAGTCATCGGCGCTCACTTACATTACGCTTAACTCAAAGGGAATCAATATTTTGGCATTCCTGCTTAAATCCAGCGCAATCCATATCTTGAAAAAATGGGGGCTGGGGAACGGCCCGGGTCTCGCGAAGCGCCGGAACTTCCCACCCCTCGCCCTGCTATAACAACTCCATGTCCCACTCACTGCAGGAACTGGCGGAGATCACCGCGGCGCGGCTCATCGGCGATGGCAGGATCCGAATTAACAAGGTCGCCAGCATCGCGCAAGCGGAACCCGGCGATCTGGTCTTTGTTCAGGATCAGAAGGATCTCGCCCATGCGCTCGCTTCCCGTGCCACCGCTGTGATCGCCGGCGAATTCGCGAGCTCAACGCCGACCACCAAGCCACTGCTGATCTCCAGCCATCCCCGTCTGGCGTTTTGCGCGGCGGGCGCGTTGCTGCATCCGCCGAAGGCTTATCCTGCTGGCGTGCATCCAACCGCTGTGGTGCATCCTTCAGCGCGAATCGCCGCATCCGCCGCGATCGACGCCCACGCGGTTATCGAGGCCAATGCGATGATCGGCGAGCGCGCGCACATCGGCGCCGGCGGCAGCATTGGCGAAGGCGTCATCATCGGCGAGGATTGCGACCTCTACCCTTGCGTGGTCATCTACAAGGGCACAACGCTGGGCCGGCGCGTCATCGTTCATGCGGGCGCGGTGTTGGGCTGCGATGGCTTC
Source organism: uncultured Acidobacteriaceae bacterium (assembly GCA_963697175.1). GTDB lineage: Bacteria > Acidobacteriota > Terriglobia > Terriglobales > Acidobacteriaceae > Bog-257. Next base: position 40,476 of record CAVONC010000021.1, read on the forward strand.
GGATTTGTTCGCGATGAGAAGTACGGCCGCTACCAGAAGTTTCCGCAGGTCGGCGAACTGATCATCGGCGACTACGTCGAGATCGGCGCCAACTGCACCATCGATCGCGGCGCGCTCGACAAGACGGTGATCGGCGCGGGCACGAAGCTGGACAACCTGGTGCACATCGGCCACAACGACGTCGTCGGCGCCAACGTCGTCATCGCCGCGCAGACCGGCGTCTCCGGCAGCTCCGAGATCGGCGATAATTGCGTGATCGGCGGCCAGGTGGGCATCGGCGATCATGCGAAGATCGAGCCGGGAACCATGCTGGGCGGACAAGCCGGCGTCCTGCCCCACAAAGTTCTGCGCGGCAAAGGACAGCTGTTGTGGGGCACGCCCGCTCGTCCTCTGCGCGAGTTCTTAAAGGAATTGGCAGTAGTCTCGAAGTTAGCGCGTAGGAAGGAAGGTTCGTAGTTAGTCTTTAGCTAGTTGCTAGTTGCTAATCGCTAATCGCTAGTTACTTCTTATGTCTCTCATCGTAGTAGGTGGCCACTCTCGCAGCGTAGGCAAGACCAGCGTGGTTGCTGGTCTCATCGCCGCTTTGCCGGAATTTCACTGGACGGCCATGAAGATCACGCAATACGGCCACGGCATCTGCTCGGCGAATGGGAAGGAATGTCATTGCGCCACCGACGATCACTCCTGGGCCGTCACCGAAGAGCTCAATCGCAGCGGCAAGAGTGACAGCTCGCGCTTTCTGGTCGCGGGCGCGGCGCGTTCGCTGTGGGTGCGCACCCGTCAGGGAATGCTGGCTGAAGCGATGCCGCGTGTGCGCCAGGAAATCGAAGCCTCGGAGAACGCAATCCTGGAATCCAACAGCATCCTGCGCTTCGTTCGCCCCAATCTGTATCTCAGCGTCCTCGACGCAGCTACGGAAGACTTCAAGGTCTCGGCACAGATTTATCTTGATCGCGCCGACGCGGTGATCCTGCACGACGGCAGCAGTGATGTCGCGTGGAAAACTGTCTCGCTCAAACCCGTCGCATCCAAGCCAACCTTCCGCATCGCGCCGCCGCAATACGTCACGCCGGAGTTAGTTGATTTTGTGCGCAGTCGGCTTAGCTGACGGGAGCATCAAGATCTGCTCATGCGGCGCGGGTTGGCGTTCCGGCCTTTGCCGGATTCTCGGAGAGTGGTCTCTCCGACGTGACCGGCTTTTCGGCCGGCGCTTCGCTTCCCAGCTTGTGATTGCCGCCTTCCAGCCCGATGCGCGCGAAGGTAATGTCGAGCAGCAATCCGGTGAGCGCCTGCATGAAGGCTTCATTCACGCGCACCAGCGAGTAGACCTGATCGTTGTCCAGCCCCGCGTCCAGCAGTTGCGGAATCGAGGTGTCAACCGGAACCGGCAGCTCATGTGCCAGCTTCAATGCGCTTTCGCCGATACGATATTGGCAATCGGCATATAGCGGCGACTGCAGCAGACTCTTCAGCCCCGCCCAATAGCGCTGATAAAACTCCGGCCAGCACGCCAGCGCGCGATGCTCGTCGGAGACAAAGGCCAACTCCAGCATCCGCCGCCGCTCGCCCCAAATGCGCTGCACCGCGGCTGTAGCTTCGCTATCGTTCAGCAGTCGAGGCGCAACCGGAAAGCTCGCATGACGCGCGTTGTCCGGCGCCTCCAGGGATTCGCCCGCCGCTCCCTCAAAGGCCTGCATTTGCGCCGCCGTAATCAACAGCAGAAATGGGTCCAGGTACTGGTAGTAATCCAGAACCTGCGACAGCGGCGGCGCGGCCTCGACGGCCGATTCCACTTCATAACCAGCAAGCCCATCGACCGCGAAGTAATTGTGCGCGCGCGTGTAACATTCGGCCGCCAGCCGCGCTCCCAAAACAAAGAACTGCCGCGACTCGAGCAGCGGACGAAAGCTCTGCCAATGCAACTCCAGGAAATCCGGAAACACAGCGTAGGCCTGATAGAGCAGCGGAACAACCGGCAAGCCGAGGCGCTCGCGAACTTCGCAGAAGATCTCGCGCGTGCGTGGCGAAGCCTCAGCCTCGCTGATCAGCCGCAGCCGGCTTCCTCGCTTCCATCGCATATTGTTCTTGGATGAAGAAAACCGGCCGTTCGACTGTAAGGTAAATACCGTAAACGCGGTCCCTAAGATGCCGGTACCACCGCCAGACTTCCCGGCTGGCTGATGGCCAGCGGCGAGCCCGGTGCCAGTGTCAAGATTCCCGCGCTCGAGTTGAAAATGTACAACCCGCTGGACGACGTCGCATACAGGTGGTTGGACTTATCCCACGCGAGATTGGAGAAGGCAACCGACGGCTGTTGCACCGAGCCAATGGGCGCCAGTATCCCACTCGATTGCAGTTGGTACATCTGAATGCCGCCGCTTGCGGCAACCGCCAGATACTTCCCGGTGGGATCGAACACCATCGCGTTCTCGTTGGTGACGACCACCGATCCCGCAACCTGTTTCAGTTCTCCGTTGCTTTGCACGGCATAGCTGGCGAAGCCGGTTGGCCCGCCGCAGCAATAAGCTCCATTCCACGCCACTGCAACATATCCCATCGCCGACGTCGCAACTCCCTGCGAGCACTCCGAGCTGGTTTCACCGTTGCCTCCGGGGAGTCCCTTGGCGTCTGGAGTCATCTTGGTGAGAGTCCCGTTGGAACCGCGCGCAAATCCCCACACGCTGCCGTCCCACTTGCAAACGCTCCAGGTGTAGGCAAATCGTCCGTCAGCGGTAAACGAAAACGGCCAGCCTCCCGCCGTTGAGTACAGCGGCAATCCCGATGACGCTAGATACGACAGCTGTCCGCTCGATCCGACGGCCCACGACTCGTACGCGTTGTTGGCGCCATCGACGAACCAGTTGTCGGTGTAAACATCACGCACGTCCGAAGGCAAACTCAGCGACTGCACCGTTGCCGACTGCTGATCCTGATCGTAGGCCGTTCCGTCGACCGAAGAAGTTTCGCTCAGCGAACCGTTGCCCGCGATGGTATAGGTCACGATGTTCTTTCCGTCGGTGGCAAGCACATAATTACCGCCCCCAACGACCGACCCATCAGCGCCACTCAATGGCGATCCCGTAATCGGCGTGGCCGAGCCGTCCGGCGCGATCGCATATTCGTAGATGAATCCATCTCCGGCATAGCCTGGCGAGCCAACATAAGCGTAAGCGGACGTTCCGGAACTGCCTTCCTGCAGGACAGCATTTGCCCTAGGCGTTGGAAGGCGGTCAGCAGCACTAACGGTTGAGGTGAATGCAATCGCGGCGAGTGCGACGATCAACAACGGTACGGCAACTTGCAGACGAGTGACAACTGGGTCCCTGCGGTACATATTAGCCCTCTCCATTGGGCACTCGTGGGATTGAATTTCGGCGGTGGAAGGTTTGCTATTCGCAGAATTAATTTCCCTGTCACGATTGAGGAGGCTCTGCCGTTGTCTCGAAGGGGACGGCCTTCAGGCCGTCCGTTCCCGGCTCCTTCTTTTTCTTGTCATCCCGACCGAGGGCTTCAGCCCGACCGAGGGATCTGCGGTTCGAGCCGCGGAGCGGCGGCACGGGCCGCGACACACTCTCTTCAACCCGTCACGGTACAATCGCGATGAGTTCCATGAACCTTCCCCCCGGATCCAATCGCACGTTCGACCTTCTGTTCGATCACGCCGAGCCCAGTCCGATCGACGACCCGGCTTATGCGCCCTACGGCAATCTGGGTTTTCCCGCGCCGCCCACCGATCGCCCGTGGATCTACACCAACTTCGTTCAATCGTTGGATGGGATCACCAGCCTTCTCGGCGCGCACGGCACCGGTGGCGACATCTCGCAGTCGCGCGAGGATCGCTGGCTCATGGACCTGCTGCGCGCGCACGCCGACGGCATCCTCATGGGCATGAACACGCTGCGCGAGGAGCAGCGTCAGCGCGGCCTCGCCAGTCGCGGAATCGTCTTCAAGGTAGTTGATCCCACATTGTGGGAGTTGCGCCGCAAGCTCGGCAAAGGCCGCGACCGCAACATTTTTGTCACCAGCGCTGTCGACCTCGACCTGTCGCGGCACAAAGTCTTCGACGGCGACATCGTTGATACCGCAATCCTGACTTCGCCGGCCGGTGCGGAACGCCTGCAGGCGCAAGCCGGACATGCCCATGTCACGATCATCGCTGCCGGTGACAAAGAGAACTTCGATCTCGCCCGCGCGATATCCAAGCTGCGCGAAGAGCTGGATGTGAAGCATCTGCTCTGCGAAGGAGGTCCCACATTGTATGGGAGCCTGGCGCGTCTCGATCTTATCGACGAAAAGTTTCTGACCGTCTCACCCATCGAAGTGGGACAAGTCGTCCCGCCCGAACAGGAGCGGCTCGCAAGCGAGCAAGCTTCGCCGTTGCTGATGCGCCCGACAATCTTCGGCGGACCGGGATTTACTTTCGATCAGATGACGCACTGGACCTGGCTGAGCTGCCGCAAAGCCGGCGATCATCAATTCAATCGCTATCGCAGGAAAAGAAGCTAGGCCAGAGACAGGGGCCAGGGACGAGGGACTAGCAAATTCGGGCTTGCGGTTACCGAATGCCAGAGCACACGGTACAAACTACTTCTTAACAGAGCACAAATTGCTTCTTAGCAGCGTACAAATTGCTTTGTAACAGGGCACGACTTTAGTCGTGCCGAAAGATGCTAAAGAAGACATCGGGCTTTAACCCCTGCGATTGCTGGTGCAGGGGCTAAAGCCCGAGTTCTGGTTTGAATTCTTCGGCACGGCTGAAGCCGTGCCCTGATACAAAGCAACTTATGCGATAGCTTCCGGCTACCAGTGACTAATTGCTACTCGCTAATTGCTGACTACTGACTGCTGACTACCACTGACCACTGTCTCACTTCACCATCTCCAGCGCCCCCGCCGCACGATTCAACGCTGCCGTCAGAATCTGCAACTGCTGCTTGGTCAGCGTGAGATTCTTGTTCTCAATCGCTTCATTCACTCCCGGAATCACTACCGCTGCGTAACCCGTATGCTCGCCCGGTGCGTAGATCACGTGTTTGAACCACGGCCGGCCTGGCAGTCCATCGCCAATGAAATCGCGCTCGACGTTGCGCAGCACCAGATTCACCACTCCGGCATCGCCAACCGGAAGGTTTTGCACGTCCCAGGCATGCGCTCCCGCCTTCTGCAATCGTTCCGCCGCCTGTAGCGCGTCCGCGAACGACGGTGCCTGCTCCCCGAACTGCGTCTTGGCTCTCTGCTCTGCAGCCTTCACGTATTCCGTGATCTCCTTGCCATATTCCTCGTAGTTCAGCGGCAGCACGTCGGTCGAGGCCATGCGAATAGCCTCGAGTCCGTAGACGCGAGCCATCTGCTGCTCATAGACAAATGTCGGATCGGCAAACTTCGTGAACCACTGAAAGTCGTCGAAGGCCGAATGATAGACACCGTACGGACCTCTCGATCCGATATCCGCTGAGGGCACGCCGAGATGCTGCAGAAAGGCGGTGTAATCCGAACCGCTCCCCAAGTCTCCTACGCGCACATCCTTGACCACAGTAGCGTTTGGCTCGCGGCCGGGCGCGGGTACCATTTCGTTTTCCGTATGGGCCGCTCGCTCCCGATCCTCCTTCTCCTTCTTCTCGGTAGTCAGCTTCCACTGGTCGTAGACACTGCCGCCCTTGGGACTCGGCACCGACTTCGCAACCTCGCGCAGATACTGCTTCAGACTGGGCACCGCCGACGCGCCAAAGTCAGGTCCGGACACGGCCGCATCCATGTTGAAGTACGCGACGGCGCGCGACAGTTCCTTGGCATGCTGCTCGGCGTACTCGGTTGAGCCAATCAATCCCTCTTCTTCTCCGTCCCAACTGGCGAAGACCAGCGTGCGCTTCGGGCGCCAGCCTGCCTTCAGCAACTCACCCACGCCGTGCACCGCTTCCAGCTGCGCTGCCGTTCCGCTGTTCGGATCGACCGCGCCGTACACCCACGCATCGCGATGATTGCCCGTGATCACCCACTCATTCGGAAGCTGCGCTCCATGCACAATTCCGATCACATCCCAGATGGTCGTATAGCGGTAATTCAGCTTCACCGCGAGGTGCACCTTCACCGGCCCCGGCCCGACGTGATAGGTGAACGGCAGCGCTCCCTGCCAGGCGCGCGGCGACTCCGGCCCGCCAAGGTTCTCCATGATCGGCGTGGCATCGGCATACGACAGCGGGGTCGCCGGAATCCTGGGAAGATCAGTGGCCTGCTCCGGCGGAGTGCGCTTGCTCTCCGGCAAATCGGGCAGCGAAGCGATGTCTGGCGTTGTGGGATCTCCGGGATAGCGGAACAGATACTGCACCGAGCCGCGCTGCACGCCGGTATCGGGACGCCACGGTCCTTTCGTGTACTTGTCGCCCTTGAAGTAGCCGTCGTCCCAGGGATCGGAGTAGATGATGACGCCCGCCGCCCCATTCTGCTCCGCCAGGAAAACCTTCACTCCGCGAAAGACCTCGCCATAGCGCACGATGACGAGCTTGCCTTTCACATCGATGCCCATCTCCTTCAGCTTCTTGAAGTCCTCGGCGCGCCCGTAGTTTGCATAAACTATATCGGCGGTGACGTCGCCCGACGCCGAATACTCGTTGAATGCCGGCAGAATCCTGGCGTCTTTCTGGAACGGATCATCGCTCACCCGCTCGGGTGAAGGCCCATGCATCATGACATCCTCGGGCGCGACCACGTCCACACGAACATCGAGCGGCAGCGCCATCCACACCTTGTAGGGCTGAATCGAGGCGTCCAGTCCGGCGGCAAGATACTGCTGCAGGACGTAGTCAGCAGTGCGACGATCCTCGGGCGATCCCGCCACGTGCGGCGCCGACGTCAATATCTGCAGATGTTTCTTCGCCAGCTCCGGGTCGGGAACCGCCAGAAAGGCCTTTTCCGCTCGCAATTCCGGCGCCGGATTGCGATACCCAAAGATCTTGTCCGGCGGACTAAACGGCGCGGGCGCCGTGCTGGCCGAACTCGGCTGCGCAGCACGAGGAGTTGTTGTCTGCTGAGGACTTCCGGATGGCAAGAATGCGAGACAAAACAGGACACCTAATAACGAGCGAACCAAGTCGGCTCTCCTGGAGAAAATGCAGGACGCATAGGAACAATCGCACCTACAAGCAGCTTACAACACAGGAAGCTTTCTTTGCGGACACCAACTCAGAGATCGCTTCGTATAGGGCTTCGACATGCGCCGAACGGCAACGCTTCGTGTCAGGGCACGAGTTTACTCGTGCCGATGCACGCATTTCCTTTTCTCCGAGCCGGATTTACAGATTGCTAAAAACCTCGTCACGCGCGCTTTGTAACAGGGCACGACTTCAGTCGTGCCGATAAGCCGCATTTCTTGTCATAACGAGGAGTCCTTCGGGCCGACGAGGGATCTGCTTTCCCGAACCTTGTCAGCAACCTGTTCAACCGGCGACACGAAAACGTATGAGATGAATTCTTAAACTGCGATACCAGGTTGCGACGAAGGACTTGTTGGCGGTAATGCCGCCGAGGCCAGACTCACCCCCGGCTCCGGAATATTCAACAGCATGCGCAATTGCGGCAGGATCGCACGCGCGGCGTTCTCGCCCATCGCAATCAATTCATCACAACAATCGAAGCAATCATACGAATAGCCCCTGACGTCAGGCTCGAGCACGAGATCGGCATCCTTCTTCCACTGCTCTGACATCTTGGCCTGCGCAATCGAAAAGCACTGTCCGATCACCTCAAACAAATGGCGCGGCGTCCGATTCTGGTCCCAATGCGCGCTCAGGTGCACGCCGAGCACGCGCTCGGCTCCCATCTGCCGAAGTGGCGTGGTCGGCACTGCGTAAGCCAGCATGCCGTCGATATAGGCGCGTCCGTCGATCTCCACCGGCAGAAACATTCCCGGATAAGCGCAGCTGGCGCGGATCGCAGGCGCCAGCGCGCCGCGCGTGAACACCACAGCTTCGCCACTACGAAAGTCCGTCGCCGTGATCGCGAGAGGAATCCTCAACTCCTCGAACGCGGTGACCTTCAACACGCGCGCGCAGAATCGCGTCATGCGATCGTTGTTGTAGAAGCCGTAGCGCGAAACCGTCCAGCGGGCAAAATGCTTGAAGCGCAGCGCACGCGCGATCTCTTCCATCTCGGCTGCGCTCAGACCGGTGCAGTAGCAGGCTCCAATGACCGCGCCGACGCTGGTTCCGGCCACGAAATCGACGGGGATTTGCGCTTCTTCCAGCGCCTTCAGAACTCCAATGTGGACCAGGCCGCGCGCGAAGCCGCCGCCCAGCGCGACGCCCAGCTTCAGGCGTCGCGGCTGCACGAATTCCAGTTCCGGTTGCGCTTGGGCGGATAGCCGCGACCACTCGCGCGAGAAGGCGCGTACCGAGCGAACCAGCCTTCGTACCTTGGTCAAGGTTGAAACCTTACTTGCTGAGCCAGTTAAGGCTCACTAATTATGATGCCATTCCCCACAGGTAATGATCTGCCAGAAAGCGCCAACCTGCCCTTAACAGCTCGTAAATTTGCGGGGAGTATCAGCATAATTAATCGTCCGCCGCGGTGGAAGGGCGCGGCTTTAGCCGTGCCGAAAGCGCGCCCCTCACAATTGGGCTTTAGCCCTGGCGCTGGGCTCCGCGCCGTCCGCGTGCGGACGCCTTGTTCGAAAACGAACGCCGCCATCCGAACTCGCCCAATCCAGCTCCGCTTGGTGTTCAACTTAACCCACCTCCATCTGGCACGAAATATGCAGCATTCACTCGAACGACCCTGCGAACCGCGGCCTCACCGCGTGCGTATCTTCCGAGAAGGGAATTGGATTTGGCACATCTCGCTCAGGACATTCGATACGGCTGGCGCGCGCTGCGCAAGAGTCCCGGCTTTACCGCGGTAGCCGTTCTCGTGCTCGCGCTGGGCATCGGCGCCAACACCGCAATCTTCAGCGTGGTGAATGCCGTGCTGCTGCGGCCACTGGCCTTTGACCAGCCGGATCGCTTGGTCTCGCTCTACCATATCCCGCCGCCTGCGAGCTTTCCCGGCATGACGCTGTTCGCGGTTTCGCCGGCCAATTTCCTCGACTGGCGCACGCAGGCTCACAGCTTCGAAGACATGTCGGCCTACGGCTTCGGTCGTTACACCCTGACCGGCAAGGGACGGCCGGAAGTAATTCGCATGGTCGCGGTGACAGATGGATTCTTTTCCGTCATGCACGCGCAGCCGATTCTGGGCCGTGCCTTCGTTGCGGGTGAAGACCAGGCCGGTCGCGATCACGAAGTCATCCTGAGTTACGACACCTGGCGAACCCAATTCGGCGCGAACCCTGCCATCGTGGGAAGCAACATTCAGCTGAATGACCAGGCGTTCACGGTAGTCGGCGTCATGCCGCGCGGCTTCGAATATCCCACCTATCCCGGCTATCAGCCGCAGATGTGGAAGCCGCAGAACTGGACCGCGGCAGATCGCGCCGTCCGCGACGACCACAATTATGGTGTGATTGCCCGCCTGAAATCTGGCGTCACGCTGCAGCAGGCCAAAGCCGAACTGGCTACCATCTCCGACCGACTGGCCCAGCAATATCCCAAGGATGACAAAGGCTGGGGCGCAACGGCTGTTCCTTTGCGCGATGATCTCGTGGGCGACGTCCGTCCGGCACTGCTGATTCTGCTCGGCGCAGTCGCCTTGGTGCTGCTGATCGCCTGCGCTAACGTCGCGAATCTGGTGCTGGCCAAGACGCTATCGCGGCGCAAAGAAATCGCAGTTCGCTCCGCTCTCGGAGCCAGCCGTCGCCGCCTGTTGCAACAAGTGCTTGCGGAGACGGTGATCCTGGCGGTTGCGGGCGGAGCGTTCGGCCTGATTCTCGCGCATTACTCAACCGTGTTCATGGTGAAGTTCGTCGGCAATCAGTTGCCGCGCTCCGACGCCATTGGCCTTGACTGGTGGGTGCTGGCCTTTACCCTGGGCATCTCGCTGGTGACCGGAATCCTTGCCGGACTGCTGCCCGCATTGCGTCTGACGACAGAAGGTGTCAGTGAAGCGCTGAAACAGAGCGCCGGGCGCACCGCTTCGGAGTCCGGTGGCAGCCGAACCCGCGGCATACTCGTGGTCGCCGAAGTCGCGCTCTCGCTCATGCTCCTGATCGGCGCCGGCCTGCTGATTCGCAGCCTGTGGATGCTGCGCGGCGTCAATCCCGGCTTCGATCCCGACCACGTAGTCACCATGTTCCTGTCGATTCCCTCGACCAAGTTCACCACGCCCCAGCAGCAGATCAGCTTCTACGATCGCGTACTGCAACGCGTGCGCGCGCTGCCCGGCGTGCAATCGGCCGGCGTCATTGATGCCTTGCCTCTGACCGGCGGCGGCTCGCATCAGCCGGTGCAAATCGAAGGGCGCCCGCTACTGGCCATGGCCGACCAGCCTGAAGTTGACGTCCGCCTGATCAGCCCCGGCTACAGAAGCGCCATGCACATTCCGCTGCTGCGCGGGCGCGACTTCAACGACTCCGATGTTGCCGGACGTCCCGGCGCTATTCTGATCAGCCAGTCCATGGCCAGGCAGTTTTGGCCCAATGAAGATCCGATCGGCAAACGCCTGACGATGTACTTTTTCCCCGGGGCGACACGCGAGGTCGTCGGTGTGGTTGCCGACGTAAAGGATGACGCGCTGAGTCAGACGCGCTCGGCTTCGATGCTCTACATGCCGCTGGAACAGGTTTCGGCCGGCCGGGATAACCATTGGCAGTCGTTTGGCATGACCCTGGCTGTGCGCACCCACACCGATCCAGGCAGCGTAACTTCAGCCATCAGCAATGCGGTGAATGAAGTCGATAGCGAAGTGCCGCTTCTGTTTGTCAAGACCATGCAGGACACGGTGGAGGAATCTTTGCTGCAACAGCGCTTCACCATGCTGCTGCTGTCGGGCTTCGCCGGGCTGGCGCTGCTGTTGGCTGCGGTCGGAATCTACAGCGTGCTGGCGTATGCGGTGCGCCAGCGAGTACGCGAAATCGGCATTCGCATGGCGCTGGGCGCGCAGATTCGCGATGTCCTGCGCCTGGTGATCGTCGAAGGCATGAAGCCGACGCTCCTCGGCGTTGTGATCGGACTTGCAGGCGCGATGGCGTTGGGACGCGTGCTCTCCAGCGTGATCTACGGCGTGAGCGCGCGCGACCTGGCAACCTTCAGCACGGTTGCACTCGTAATGACCGCGGTCGGCCTGCTTGCATGCACCCTGCCGGCTTATCGCGCCACGCGAGTCGATCCCATGAAGACGCTGCGGGACGAGTGATCGTCGCAGCCCATCACAGAAAATCGACTTTGCCGGTCTTCACGCTGTACATGGCGCCGACGATCATGATCGTCTTCTGTTTCTCCAAGTCAGCGAGGATGGGGCTGATCTTGCGAATGTTTTCCACCGTCAGCTGCACGTTCTTGGTGGCAACCGCATCTACGTATTCCAGGTTCTTCGAGGTTTTTTCGCCGGGGAAATTGTTCATCGCTTCCACTGCCGGATAGATCTTCTCCAACAGCTGCGTGAGATTCCCCAGCTGCACCTTGTCAATGGCTCCTTTGATCGCGCCGCAATTGGTATGCCCCATCACCAACATGAGCTTCGATCCGGTAACCTTGCAGGCGAACTCGGCGCTTCCCGCAAGATCCGGGTCAATGATATTGCCCGCCACACGAGCGTTGAAAATGTTGCCGATGCCCGCATCGAAGATGATCTCTGCCGGAGCTCGTGAATCGATACAGCTCAGCACGATGGCCGCCGGATACTGGCCCTTCTTAGTGGCATGCACGTCCTGTTGATAATTGCGTTCAATAGGCGAACCACTAACGAAGCGCTCGTTGCCCTTCTTGGCAAGCGCAATGATCTGCTCCGGAGTAAGCATTTCTTGCCATTCTTTCGTCAGGGTGCCGCCACGTGGTGGCGGCGCAGCTGGCTTCTGGTCTTGGGCAAGCGCGTCGCTACCGAAATTCAGCAGACTTCCTGCGGCCAGAGCAACCGTGCCATACGCGCTCTTTCGTACGAACGCTCGACGAGCAAGATTTTCTTTCATGATGAACTCCTCTTTGTAGACAGCATCGTGATCAAGCCATCAGCCAAAGCGCTTCCTCACCGCCCGCTCTTAGCCGTCGCTTCTTGATCCAGCTGCCCTTATCAGGTAAGTGCCGATGTGCAGTGTATGCGGTCGTCCAATTCTAGACAACAGCGAAGTTGGGGTGTGAAATAATGGCCGCCATGCTGTCCTTGATCTGTCCCATTCGGCCTGTGCTCCTGACCTCAATCTTGTTGCTTTCGACTTGCTGGCTGCCGGCGCAATCGCAATCGCAGTCCTCTCCGCCGCCATCGGCTCAGCCCGCTCAGTCCAAAGCTGAGGAAGCCACGGAGCTGATAAAGCAGGGCCAGAAGCTCAACACCGATGGCAAGCTGGACGAATCGGTTGCGCTCTATCAGCGGGCTCTGGAGACCGATCCGACTCTCTATGAGGCACAACTCTACATGGGCGTAGGCCTCGATCTGCAAGGCAAGTACGAGGAAGCGCGTCAGCACCTGGCCAAGGCCATCGAGCTGGCCACCACGCAACAGGCCTCGCAGGCGCTACGCGTCATGGCTGTTTCTTACGCCTTCCAGCACAACACCGCGCAGGCGGCGGAGTACGAGCGCCGCGCCTTCGATCTGCAATACAACTGGAAGAACTACGCCGACGCCGCGAACACCGCCGATGAGCTGGCGCGAATCTATCTGGAGTCCGGCGATCTCGACAATGCATTTCAGTGGTATCAGAAGGGGCATGTGACCGCGCTCAAGAATCCCCAGATTACTCAGGCGGAAAAGGACCTTTGGGATTTCCGCTGGGAAGCGGCGCTGGCGCGCATCGCCGCCCGGCGAGGGCAGTTCGATCAGGCGCAAAAGCATCTCGCGGCAGCCAAGGCCATCCTCGACAAGAATGGCAATCCTGACCAGTTGCGCTTCTATCCCTATCTGGCAGGCTACGTCGCGCTTTACGCCGGCGACTACAAGACCGCGATTGCGCAGTTGCAAAACGTGGCTTTCGCCGATCCGTTCACTTACAGCCTGCTGGCCGAGGCTTATGAGAAGTCAGGCGACAAGGCCAAAGCCATCGAGTATTACCAGAAGGTCCTCACGCTCAACATGCACAATCCCTCCGGCGCGTTCTCGCGTCCGGAGGCAAAGGAAAAGCTGGCGCAGCTGGCGCCTGCGGGAGCAACTGCGCCGGCAAAGTGATGAAGCCCCTCCGCGGTGAGATGGATGGCGGAAGCGGACCGTGTAGCGACTCTCGCCGCAAGGTATGATTCCGGTTAACCGATAGCAGATCGCGGAACGCGGGAGAAAGCGATGCCGCAAGCCAACACCGCCCAACCCTTGCAGCCTGCCATGGCGGCAGAGGCTCCCCACATAGTTACGGCTCACCGTTCGGCTCGCCTTGAATCCATCGACGTAGTTCGCGGCCTGGTCATGATTTTCATGGCCATCGATCATACCCGCGACTACTTCACCTATCTGCGTTTCCCGCCTGAGTCGATCGAGCGCACCTACTACGCCTTGTTCTTCACCCGCTGGATCACGCACTTCTGCGCGCCAATGTTTTTCTTTCTCGCGGGAACCGGAGCGTTCTTCTATGGGCAGCGCAGAACGCCGCGCCAGCTGAGCCGCTTCCTCTGGACGCGAGGCCTGTGGCTGATCTTCGTGGAGTTCACCATCGTCGGCTTTGCCTGGTCGTTCGTGCCCGGCTTCGGCTTCTTCGGCGTGATCTGGGCGCTGGGCGCGTCGATGGTCATCATGGCTGCGGCGGTGCGTTTGCCGATCCGCTGGCTCGGAACGCTGGCCGTGCTCATGATTGTCGGACATGATCTGCTGGACAAAGTCCGTCCCTCGGCGTTCGGTTCCTTTGCGTGGCTGTGGATGCTTCTGCACGTCCGAGGCGGCGTGCAGCTCATCGGTTACGGCCGAACCTTCGTACTTTTTCAGATCGTTCCCTGGGTCGGCGTGATGGCGGCGGGTTATGTTTTCGGCACGTTTTACTCACTCGACCTGCGTGAGAGAAAGCGCTGGATGGCCATGCTGGGACTGGCGATGATCGTCGCCTTCGTCTTCCTGCGCGCGACGAATCTTTACGGCAATCCGCCGGTGGGACTAGGCGGAGTTTCTCAGGGCGACTGGCACATCCAGTCGACGATGGAGAAGACCGTCATTCTCTTCTTTGACGTGGAGAAGTATCCGCCGTCGCTGCAGTTCTTGCTGATGACGTTGGGGCCGGCAATTGTGTTGCTGGCTTGGCTCGACGGGAAGCAGGTGTCCAGCATCTTCAAACCGCTGCTGGTCTTCGGCCGCGTGCCGATGTTCTTCTACATCCTGCATCTGTACGCGATCCATCTGCTGGCCGTGTTGATGGCGGTGCTGTTTCATCAGCCAGCCGAATGGCTGCTACACGGCGCCTTCCTGATGAACCGCATCCCCGACGGTTACGGACACGGCCTGCCATTCATTTATCTGATGTGGCTGACGGTGCTGGTTGTTCTGTATTTCCCGTGCGTGTGGTTCATGGGCGTTAAGCAACTTCGCAAGGAGTGGTGGCTGAGTTATTTGTGAACGAGATCCAACTGCGCACATCTTGGATCAGTGCGTGACCGCTTAGAAATTGTCATCACGAGGAGGCCTTCAGGCCGACGAGGGATCTGTTTTTGCCGGATTGGCGCAGGCTGTAGCAAGTTCTATCGGCTTACCCCATTCCAGCGACAGATCCTCCCACGTAGGGTTGCTCTGCTCAATCAACGCAACCCGCTTCCGCCGGTTCCAGCCTTTGATCTCTTTCTCGCGTGAAATCGCATTACCGACATATCGAAACCGTTCGCAGTAAACCAAACGATTGATCTTGTATTTTTGCGTGAACCCCTCGATATCCCCCTCTTTGTGTTCCCGCACCCGGCGTTCGATATCATTCGTGACGCCGGTGTAGATGTGTCGAGACCTGCTCGCGAGGATATAGACCCAGAAGCGCCATTCGCGGCTCATTCCAGCTCCAGTACGCCGATAGCTCCGGCACCGACCTCTTAACTACGCGACGGAAAGCAGATCCCTCGTCGGCCTGAAGGCCTCCTCGTGATGACAATTCGAGGAGGAAAGACCGTTCCTACACCCAGAGCTCATTCCAACTCCTCCGCCAGTCGCTGCGCGGTGTGCTCGACCTTGATGGCCGCGCCGTCCTTGTCCATGCCGCCGCGAATCTGCAGGACGCAGCCGGGACAATCCATCACCACCAGCGGAGCGCCGGTCTTCTTGATGTTGGTGAGCTTGCGCTCGAGGATGGGAGCGGAAATCTCCGGCAGCTTCAGCGAATACGAGCCGCCCATGCCGCAGCACATATCCGCTTCGTACATCTCGGAAATCTCGTAGCCGGCTTTTTTCAGCAACTCGCGCGGTTGTTCCGACACGTTAAGCGTGCGCTTCAGGTGACACGAGTCGTGATAAGTCACCTTGCCGAGTTGCTGCCCCTCTTTGAAGGTCAGCCGGCCTTCGTCGACCAGCTTCTTCACCAGCGTGGAGAAATCGATCGCCTTGGCGGCGAGTTCGCGGGCACGCGGCAGGGAATCGGTTTGCCCGAGGCTCTCGAAGGTGTGTATGAAGTCCTGCTTCAGCGCCACCGTACACGTTGGACAAGCCGAGACGACGTACTCAACATCCTGTTCCAGCAGAGCGTTGATGTTGTCCTTCGCATTCTGCGCGGCGACTTCGTAGGCGCCGCTGAAGCGAGCAGGCGCGCCGCAGCAGGTCTGGCCTTCCGGGAAGATGACCTCGATGCCGGCCTTGTTCAGGATCTTGACGACGGCCTCGCCCATCTCCGGATAGGCGAAGTCGATGAGGCAGCCGGAATAGAAGGCGGCCTTCTCCTTCTGCGGCGTTTGTTCCATCTCCTTGAACTTGTCGCGGAAGGGAACGTCGGCGATCGCCGGCAGGCTGCGGAATTCCGTCATGTCGGAGAGGAAGAACGGCAGGTGACGAATAAATCCGTCCTTCGCCAGCGGCTTCTGCGCCAGCGATGCCGTGCGCAGCATCGAGTGGAAGAGCCGTGCGATTGTTGACGACAGAGAAGATCGCCTTCTGCGCGAACGTCTGTCCTTTCTCGACCGCAATACGCCGGCGCAATTCCAGGATCAAGTCTGGAATCGGCACCTTGCCCGGGCAAACCTGCGTGCAGTTGCCGCACTGGATGCAGAGGCTCTGGATGTCGTCGGACGCTTTCAGCGCGTCGAACCAGGCGGTGAGGATGGTTCCGATACCGCCGGTATAAATCTTGCCGAAGACGTGCCCGCCGACCAGCCGAAACACCGGGCAGACGTTCAGACACGAGGCGCAACGGATGCATTGCAGCGCTTCTTTGAATTTCGGATCCTGCGACATCTCGGTGCGGCGGTTGTCCATCAGGATGACGTGCAACTGCTTCGGCGTGCCGTCGGTGTTCGGCACCGGGCCGCTGATCATGGTGACGTAGCTGGTGAGCAGCTGCGCCGTCGCACTGCGCGGCAGTGCAGTCAGGACAGGCACAACATCGGCGAAATCGGACATCAGCTTCTCGATGCCGACGATGGCGACGTGAATCTTCGGCAGCGTCGTGACCAGCCGCGCGTTGCCTTCGTTGGTGACGATGACCAGCGTGCCGGTTTCGGCGACCGCGATGTTCGCGCCGGTGATGCCCATCTCGGCGCTGAGAAATTTTGTGCGCAGCTTGCCGCGCGCGAACTTCACCAGCTTGGGAATGTCGGGCGGTTGGCCCTGCTCAACCTGTTCGCTGAAGACCTCGGCAACTTCTTCCTTGGTCATGTGAATCGCGGGCATGACCATGTGCGACGGCGTTTGTCCGGCGAGCTGAACGATCCACTCCCCGAGATCGGTCTCGCTGACTTCGATGCCGGCTTTCTCGAGGAACGGGTTGAGGTGGATCTCCTCCGATGCCATCGACTTCGACTTGACGATCGTCTTGACGCCGTTCTGCTGCGCTAGGTTGAGAATGTACTCGCGAACTTTTGCAGGATCGTCGGTGCGAAAGACTTTCGCACCGCGCGCTTCAATGTTGCGGGTGAAGCGCTCGGCGAGTTCGTCCAGATGCGCAGCGGCGTAGCCTTTGCGATCGGCGATCTGGGTGCGAACGGCTTCGAAATCGATGCCTTCGTAAGCCTTCTCGCGGCTGATGCGATAGGCCTCAGAGAAGCGGCCTAGCGCTCCGGTAAGGTTGGGATTGTGCAGCGCGGTGTTGATCTTCTCACGAAATTCTTTTTGCATTAGTTCACCGCCGCCAGGTCGTCGACGAAGACGATAATGAGTTTTTCCGGGCCATGCACGCCGATGGTCAGCACGCGTTCGATGTCGGCCGTGCGGCTTGGTCCGGTGATGAACGAGATGTAGTTGGTTTGCTCAGGGCGAATCTTGCTGAAGACTGCCGGCATGTCAGGAACGATGCGACTCGTCTCCACGATCGCGATGTGAATCGGCGGCAGCGTTGAGGCCAGGCGGCGCTCGACCGGAGCTGCGTCCTGAATGAGCGAGCCGGTGCTGGCCATCGCCCAATCGAGTTGACTGATGCCGATCTTGGAATCGGCGGCGCGCTCACGCGTCACCTCGAAGCTCAGGCCGGGCACGCGCTCGGCAATTTTGGTTTTGCTCACGCCGGAGAGGAGCGGGCAATCGGCCCAGACCGCGTAAGACTGTGGCGAGTCGGTGACGCCCGCTGTTTGCAAGTATCCGACGATGAAGTCGATCGCCGCGGATTTCTGCGGGAAGCGATGTACTTCGGCGCTGACGGCTTCGGCGCGAAGTTTGAAGGTGTCGAAGATAGAAGTCATGGCCTAATTCCTTTGCAAGGGGCGCGCCTTCAGGCGCGCCGTTCGAGCATCTGATTGCGCGGCCTTTAGCCGCTGCGGGGATTCGTTTCCGCGAGGATCGAAATCGGGTACGTCTCGCGTCGCAACTTAAACGAAACCGAATAGCCTCTGGGGCTAAAGCCCGGTTGTTTCCACCGCCCGGCACGGCGCAGCTAAAGCTGCGCCCCTTCAAATCGCAGCCCGGTTTTTGTCCCGCTCGTTCAGTGCACCACGAAGTGCGTAAACGGAGCCACGTACGCCATCAGGAAGACGAAGATTCCCACCAGCGCGGCCAGCGCGATGCTGTGCCAGAAGACGTAGCGCAGGATGTCGCCTTCGTGTCCGTACCACTGCGTCGCGGTGCTGGCGACGACGATGCTCTGAGCGTCGATCATCTTGCCCATCACGCCACCGGTACTGTTGGCTGCGGCCATCAGTGTCGGAGGCAGACCGACCTGCTGGGCGGTGATCTTCTGCAAGCTGCCGAACAGCACGTTCGACGATGTATCCGATCCGGTCAGCGCCACACCCAGCCAGCCGAGCAGCGTGCCGAAGAACGGATACAGATGTCCGGTACGCGCGAAGGCCAGGCCCATGGTCGCATCGAGTCCCGAGTAGCGCGTCATGAAGCCTATCGCCATCATCGCTGCGATGGTCAGCAGCGAGAACCTCACCTTCATGAGGGTTCGTCCATAGATGCCGAAGATTTTCGGAATACTCAATCCCATTACCAGCCCCGAGATGAGCGCCGCGAACAGAATGGCGGTTCCGGTGGCGCTCACCCAGTTCAGACCGAAGACTGCCGGTTCTTTCGTGGGCTTGGTTACAACCGGTGGGACGCGCAGCACTAGATTGTTGAGCGCGGCGACCGGAAACTGCGGATTGGTGATCTTGCTGGGCGGCGTCTGCCACGTCGCCATCGATTTGAAGGTCTTCTCCGGCGCATTCATCAGGTTCTTGCCGGTCTGTGTGCCCCAGAGGAAAACGGAGAGGCTGAGAATGATCCAGGGAACCCAGGCGCGCGTAACTTCGGCGCGGCTATAGCCGTGACTACCGCGGCTCTCGGTCTTCGCCTCTTCGCCTTCAAAGGTCCAGATCCGTTTGGGGTGCCAGACGAAGAGGAAGGCAACGAGGCAGACCATCGAAATGATCGACGCCACGATGTTGACCAGCCAGGGACCGTGGTAATTGGCCATGAAGTATTGAGGGATCGCGAACGAAACACCGGCGACGAGAATCGCGGGCCAAATCTCCAACATGGCTGACCAACCCACGAAGGCACAGATCAGCCAGAAGGGCACGAGGATACAGAACGGCGTCAGAATGCGGCCAGCCATCGCGCCCAGCGTGACTTCGCTGAAGCCGGTGACCTTGGCCAGGGCGATGATGGGTGTGCCCAAGGCGCCGAATGCAACTGGTGCGGTGTTGGCGATCAGCGACAACCCCGAAGCCTGCAGTGGACGGAAGCCCAAGCCGATCAGAAGCGCCGCGGTAACAGCTACCGGTGTGCCGAATCCCGATGCGCCCTCGAAGAACGCGCCGAAGCAGAAGGCGATGAGCAGCAGTTGCAGTCGACGATCCTGAGTGATGCCGGTCATGCTTTGCTGCAGCACTTTGAAGCGGCCAGACTCAACCGTGAGCTGGTACATGAAGATGACATTCAGCACGATCCAGCCGATTGGGAACAAGCCGTAACCGGCGCCATAGACGGCAGTCGCCCCTGCCAGGCGGCCCGGCATGTGGAAGCCGAAGATCGCAACCAGCAACGCGGCGCCCAAGCCAAGCAGCGCAGCATAGTGGGCCTTCACGTGGCCGAAGGCCAGGCTGCCCAGCAGTACGATGACCGGCAAGGCGCCAATAATGTCGACACAAACCAATGTCCGGTGGGATCGTATCCCTGCAACCAGGGAGTGCCGAGCGAAGGGATCTTCAAAATGACCACGGCGACGACGGCCGCGATGACGATGCCGATGATCAATGAGACCGGACTTACAGCCGGCGGCGTTTTCGGTGGTGCCGTGGGCGGCGTCTTCACCGGAGCAGAAGGCGGAGAGATGGTAGTGCTCATGGAGTTTTCACCGATGTGCCAAGAGATGGCAGACCTTTCCTCGATGCGGTGCCAACAAGCAAAGTTAGGACGGTACTGGGCAAATTGAGAGTGACCAAGGTCACTCTGACTTGTGACCCGTGACGTGTCGGCGCCGTTGCCAGGCCATATCAACCCAGCTTGACTTGGCTGCGCAGGCAGCATCTAATGCTGCGATTGGCTGGTGCGGTCGCTGTTTCCGCAAGGAAGAAGCAGTACGGCCGGCGGCCTCGACTACGCCCACCACGCTCTCCGAGTACGCGACAAATGTGCGACGGTTTATGGAGGAGTGATCGATGTCCTCATCTGGTTGGAGCAGCTTTTCCAGAAATGATGTGGAAACGTTGACGAGGCAGCGCGCTGCGCAAGTCAGATATTTTGTCGCCGGCCTGGCGCTGCTGGCGGCGAGCGCCCTGCTGTGGCCGCTGCTGGGACGTGGCGTGGCGAATCTCCAGTTCATGCCCCATGTCTTCTGCTATCTCGGCAACCAGACGCTGATCTCCGTCAACCTGGTCTCCGATCTGCTGATCGGGAGCTCCTACGTCGTCATTTCGTTCACGCTGCTGTACATGGTGCGCGCCAGTAGAGGCGGAATTCCTTTTCACTGGATGTTTCTGGCGTTCGGGACCTTCATCATCGCCTGCGGCGGAACGCATTTCATGGAAGCTGTGACCCTGTGGCATCCGGTCTACTGGATCTCGGCGTACGTGAAGGTCGTGACCGCGCTGGCATCGGTTGCCACCGCAATCGCGCTGCCGATGGTTGTGCCGAAGATTCTGTCCAACATGGCGACGCTGCGCGAGGCGGAAGAGCGGGCAGTCCAACTGTCAAAGGCAAATGAAGAGCTGAGCGCAGCCAATGAGAAACTGCAGGAACTGGATCGGCTACGGCGACGCTTTGTCGCGCGCGCGGCCGCTAACGTCGGCGATTGGGAGTGGGACATTCCCAGCGGACGGGTGCAGTGGTCGCCGGAAGTAGAAGACATGCACGGATTCGCTCGCGGAACCTACCCCGGGACCTTCGAAGCCTGGAAGACGACGGTTCATCCCGACGACCTGGCGCGCGCGGAAGCCACCATAGCGGCTTCCTTCCAAAACAGGTCGGAATACGATATCGAATATCGGACGCTTCGTCCCGATGGCAGCACCTATTGGATTGCGGGCCGTGGAACGGTCGAATACAGCTCCGCTGGAGAGCCGCTGCGCATGGCCGGCATGTGCATGGATATCAGCGGTCGAAAGCGTACAGAAGAGGCGTTGCGCAAAACAGAAAAGCTGGCTGCGGCGGGCAGGCTGGCGGCCACTATTGCGCATGAGATCAACAATCCGCTGGAAGCGGTGACCAATCTGCTGTACCTGGCGCGCGCCGAACACTCGCAGGAGTCCAGCCGCATGCTGATCGATATGGCCGATCGCGAACTGCAGCGAGTCGGTCACATCACGCGTCAGACGCTAGGCTTTTATCGGCAGTCCAGCGCGCCGGTGATGTTCGAGTTGGGCGATCTCCTGAAGAGTGTGGTCGATGTCTTCCAGGGCAAACTCAGCTCCCGCGAAATATGCGCGACCGTCCAGGTCGACGGCCCGGTTCACTTGTACGGCGTACCGGGCGAGCTGCGGCAAGTCCTCGCCAATCTCTTGAGCAATGCCATCGACGCTTCGCCGGCTAAATCGGAAGTGAGGATTCGCATCAAGGAAACTCGCAGCGGCGCGCAAGTGACCATCGCCGATCGCGGAGCCGGAATTCCCGAAGCATCGCGGGCGCAGATCTTCGAGCCATTCTTCACCACCAAGAAAGATGTAGGAACGGGCTTGGGCCTGTGGATCAGCAAACAGATTTTGCAGAACCAGGGCGGGTCGATTCGCTTTCGCAGCCGCAACGGCGGAGGCAGAAGCGGCACGGTATTCGTCGTCTACCTGAGTAAGAAAGATGCGGCTACAAGCACAGCCGCATGATGCTGCGGGGGGCGGCAGGGATGAGCCAAGCTTGCAACTGAACGCGGCAATCAACGTGCCAGAACCACGTTATACTGAACTCCCATGAGCACGCGATTCCGTATTGCGCTCGTGGGAGACCACAATCCCGCCGTTATTGCCCACCAAGCCATTCCCGTTGCACTCGACCTTGTCTCGGCCGATCTAGGCGTGCAGGTCACCGGTGATTGGGTTGCGACCGCTGCAATCAGCGATCCGGCTAAAGATCTGGCGGCCTATCACGGGATCTGGTGCGTTCCAGCCAGTCCCTACGAGAACATGCAGGGCGCTCTGGATGCGATCCAGTTTGCACGGGAACAGCAGCTGCCGTTTCTGGGAACGTGCGCCGGCTTCCAGCACGCGCTGATCGAATATGCGCGCAATGTTCTAGGGATGCGCGAAGCGGATCATGCGGAGTGCAATCCTGAAGCCCTGAAGCCACTAATCTCCAAGCTCTCGTGCTCACTGGTGGAAGTGCAGTCGGAGATAGTGCTGATTCCCGACAGCATTCTTCACCAAAGTTACGGAACGCTGAAGATTACGGAAGGGTATCACTGCAACTACGGACCGAGTAAGGAGTGCGAACCGCTGCTGTTTGACGGAGCGTTCCGCGTGGCGGCGCGCGATGCAGCGGGCGAGGTTCGGGGTGGAGAGTTGTACGGACACCCATTCTTCGTAGGGACTTTGTTTCAGCCGGAGCGCCGCGCGTTAACCGGCCAAATACCGCCGATTGTTCGGGAGTTCGTACGCGCGGCGATGAGCGAGTAAGGGCGGATTAGCGTTTCGTTTCTTTGCCGACCAGCGTCGTCAGCAGCATCACCATTTCAGTGCGCGCATAAACCGAGTGTGGAACGTTGGCTTCCAGGTAGATCCATGCGCCGCGCGTGAGTTCCTTCTGTTCGCCATCGAGCGTTACACGGGCATTCCCCTCCAGTATTTCGAGAAAGGCGGGAGTGGCTAAGGTAGTTTTGTTCAGCTCCTGGCCGCCGGAGAAGCCCAGGAGCGTGACTTTGAAGCGCTCATCATGATGAATCGTAGTGCTGACGCTCCCGTCTTTAGGGATTTCCGCGTGGGTCAACAGATTTTCGACGACGTAGTAGTTCGGCACGACGTTCCTCCGGGTGCCTTGCTGGCAGCGCTGAAGATCATAAGCCTACCACGGCATTTCTACATCACGCTGAAAACAATCTTTCTTTTATGGACTGTGCTCGTAGGCGGGAAACGGATCAGGCTTCTTGCGCACCTTTCTCCATACCTGGGGAAGGAACTCGCTGACGGCGTTGGACACCATGCGGCCGCCAAAGCCTTCGGCACTGCGAATCATGGCGTGCTGCCAGTCGGCCTCGCTCTGCACGCGCCAGGTATTGGAAAGGAAATTGTTGCCGAAGACTGCCACGAAACGGGCATACGCCGGGTGGCGCTCGCCGTCTTCATGGTAGGCGCGGAAGGTCAGGTCGACCACGTTCTTGACACGATCACCGAAGGCGGCATGAACGGTGTGGAAGTATCGCGGATCCTCGCTCCAGGCCGCTCCCAATCCTGCCTCGATCGCATTGCCGGTGGAGATACCGGTGAGTCGCATGCCATAGCGTTTGGCAAAGCCATCCCAGTGCGGACCATACTCGTACGGACTGTTGGTTGCGGTTCCGATGCCCGACGAAAACAAGCCTCCAATCAAGCTCTTCGGGCCGATGGTTGCGCGGGTGAACCATCCCAGCCTGCCTTCTGCGGTGATCGGGTGGTAATCCGACGGATTCCTGGGAACGACGTGGACATAATGCTCGAGGTTGTAGAAGTCGGACTGCTTGGCCTCTTCGGGGCCATCCTGCGCAAAGGCAGGGGAAATCAGCAAGATAGCAACCAATACATACCCCAGCGTCGGCCGCCGCGATGCGACATGTAGTCCCGGATTCCTGCGCACGATCTCTCCTGAGAATGGATTACTCGCTGCTACAGAAGATAGATGCGTTTTCTTCAACTGCAGAGCTGCGTGGCCCGGACAAAGGAAGCAACTAATGATACGGATAAAAGATGAAGAACAGTAACGATAGCGCGGACAACACCCACAGGCCGGGCTTCAACTGGCTGGTCTTACCGGCAACGATCTTACAGATTGGATAAAGCACAAAGCCGGCGCAGATGCCGATGGCGATATTGAAGGTGAAGGACATGAGGGACACTACC
Organism: uncultured Acidobacteriaceae bacterium; assembly: GCA_963697175.1. GTDB lineage: Bacteria > Acidobacteriota > Terriglobia > Terriglobales > Acidobacteriaceae > Bog-257. The sequence continues at coordinate 64,589 of CAVONC010000021.1, forward strand.
GCGAAGGCGGGGATGGATTCCGTGTAGTCGTTGAAATCGATGTGGACGATGGGCGCGAGCATGAACAGTCCAACGATAATGAGCGCCGGCCCGTAAGCTGCGGCGGGGATGGCAGCTACAAACGGAGCAAAGAACAGAGTAAGCAGGAAACATGTCCCTGTAACAAACGCCGTAAAGCCGGTCCTGCCGCCCATTTCGATGCCCGTGGCCGACTCCAGGAACGCGCCCGAGGTGCTGGTGCCGAGAGCGGGAGCGATCGTGGTGGTGATGGCGTCGACCAGCATCGGGCGCTCGATCTGCGGCAGATGTCCATCCTGGTCGAGAAAGCCGGCGCGCGCTGAGACGCCGATCAGCGTGCCCATGGTGTCGACGAAGGCCATGATGAACATCGTGAGCACCACGGGAAAGGCTTTCCAGGTGAAGGCTTCGCGAAAATCAAGCTGCCAAACGATGGGGGCAACGCTGGGAGGCATGCTGATGAGACCGTGGGGCGGCGGTGCGACGCGGGCAAGGAAGGCGACGATTGCGGTAACGACGATCCCAAGCAGGATGGCTCCGGGAACCTTTCGGATGAGGAGTACGGCGAGCAGCACGACACCAAACATCGCGACCAGGACTGGCGCCGCGGTCAGTCGTCCAGCCTGCACCGGCGCGCCGGGAACGCCGAGTCGAACCATGCCGGTTTCGTTCAGGCCGATGAAGGTGAGGAACAATCCCATGCCGACGGCAAAGCTAAAACGCAGCGACGCCGGCACGCCTTCGACGACCCACCGCCGGAGGTGCAGAACGGTCAGGAGGATGAATAGCACGCCGGCGATGAAGATCGCCGCCAGCGCTGCCTGCCAGCGGATCCCCAGAACCTTAACCACGGTGAACGCGATGAAGGCGTTCTCGCCCATGTAGGGCGCGACCGCGAAAGGCCGGTTGGCATAGAACGCCATCAGATAGCAACCGAATGCAGCTACTAGTGCGGTTGCGACGAAGGATGGGCCTTCGGGAATTCCGGCCGTGGAGAGAATGCCGGGATTGACCACGACAATGTAGGACATTGTTGTGAAGGTGGTCAGACCGGCCAGAAGCTCGCGGGTCAGCGTGGTGTTGCGATCGTCAAAAGCGAAAAAGCGGCTGAGCCAGTTCACGGGGCGCTCCGGGCTATACGGCTTGTCCTGGACAGCACGTTGCATGATAGCAAGCAGGCCGACAATGCTCGCAAAGTCCGATGCAATGTGCGAATAACAGCAGCAACTCACACTTGCTCGCGAGTAGGCTGCGTGGAGCCTGAAACTCTTTTGCCGCAGCATTCTGCGCGTGGACTATAGAATCCCAAATGGTGCCTGAACTGGAACAACGCGCAACTGCACGGACGGCTGAATTCCAGTTTCGCGACACCGACGCGGCGGCCAGGCACCTCACCCACATCCGCGATCTGGTGCCGGGCAAAGTTTACGAGTCACTCTTCGCGCTGCTACCGGCCGCGCCTGATCCCGATGCTGCGGTCAATCAGTTTGAACGGCTGGCGGAGACGTCCTCCGCTGAGGTGCTGCAGCTTTTAGAGAAGCATCCCTCGCTGGTGCATTACGCAGTTGTCGTTTTCGGGCATAGCCCCTGGCTGGGCGAGACTCTGATCCACAATCCCGATCTCTTCCACAGCTTCACTCGTGAGCGCCGCCTGGATCGCACGCACTCCCGCGAGGAGTTCCAGGAAGATTTCGCGCGCATGCGCTCGCGCTCCTTCGAAACGGATACGGCGGCGTTGCTGGCGCGTTTCAAGCGCCGCGAATACGTCCGCATCATGCTGCGCGATGTGCTGGCCATCGCGACTTTGGCTGAGACGACAGCGGAGATTTCGGCGCTGGCCGATGTGCTCATCGAGGAAGCGCTGCGCGAGGCGGAGTCCCAGCTGCAACATCGCTTCGGACGAGCGCAGCGAATCGATGCCGAAGGACGCGTGGTTGATTCGCGTTTCGCAGTTTTGTCGCTGGGCAAACTCGGCGGCAACGAACTGAATTACAGCTCCGACATCGACCTGCTTTTTCTCAACGACGGCGGGGTTGAGCCGGATGGCGCGGAAATCTCTAATCGCGAATACTTCATCCGTCTGGCGCAACAAACCACGGAGATGCTGGCGCGACATACGCGTGAGGGACCAGTGTTTCGCATTGATCTGCGTCTGCGTCCTCAGGGAAGTGAGGGGCTGATGTCCGTGTCGCTGCCGCACGCGATCCATTACTACTCGCACATCGCACACGATTGGGAGCTGCAGGCCATGATCAAGGCGCGGCATTCGGCCGGCGATATCGGATTGGCGCGCGAATTCACCCGCGCTCTGCAGCCGTATGTCTATCGCCCGGAGCTGAACTTTGCCGCGATCAAGACCGCCTTGGACACGCGGGAGAAGATCGGCAGCCATCGCCGCAAGTATCTGTTGAAGCAGGTAGCGCAGGCGGGTACCGATGTGAAGATCGATCGCGGTGGAATTCGCGATATCGAGTTTCTGGTGCAATGCTTGCAACGCGTATACGGCGGCGGCGAGCCCTGGCTGCGATCCCGGGGCACGCTCTTCGCATTACAGAAGCTGCACGACAAGGAACACATCAGCAGCAAGGATTTCCAGAACCTGACCAACGCTTACGAGTTCCTCCGCAACCTGGAACATCGGCTGCAACTGCAGCACGGCCAGCAGACGCATCGGCTCCCGCAGTCGCGGAACGAGGTGCACGCGCTGGCTCGCAGCCTGACGCGCGAAGGAACCATCCCTCCCACGCCCGAAGAGTTTCTAGCCCATGTGCGGCGGCGTATGGCAGCGGTCGCCGAAATTTATCAGCGCGTGATTTATCAAGAGCAAAGTCACGATCAGGATGCTGCGAAGTTCGAGCTGCAGCCGGAGTTTGCGGCTACACCGGAGAGCTCCTACAGCCAGATGATGCAGCGGCTGGCGATGGATTCGCCGCGACTGCTGGAGATCGCCACACGCGATGACCTCTCGCAGCACGCGCGGCGCAATCTGGATCGCTTCCTCAGCTCGGCCGGGACTACCTCGGAGCGCTACGGCGTGGTCCTGCGTTCGCCGGGGAACGTAGAACGAGCGCTCACTATCTTCGAGTTCAGCGAATTCCTGACCGACATTCTGGTGCGGCATCCGGGAGAGATTTCGTCTGCTCGAACAGATCGAAGCGCGTCGGCATTCCGGAGTGCCGGACTTGTTCGTCGACGATTCGCCGGGTGGTGCAAATGCCCCGGCTGACCCTGTGTTTGCCTATCTGGCCAACGAAAAGGTGGATCGCGCGGAGGCAATGTCGATCCTGCGGCGGCATTATCGAAGGCGGTTGTTTTTGTCGGGAGCGGTAGATCTTTTTCAGCTGCGTAATGTATTTGGTTCACTGGCAGACAACAGCTCGGCGGCCGATGCGGCAATGCAGGCAGCGTTGGCCATTGCCGGGCCGAGCGCGCGGTTCACGGTGATGGGCTTGGGCCGGCTCGGAGCTCGCGAGTTTGACTTGTTGTCCGATGGCGATGTGCTCTTCGTGTGCGACGAACATGACGACGGCCAGAAGATATTGCGAACCGCCGAGCGCTTCATGGAGGCACTGACCGCCTATACGCGCGACGGAACCGTGTTTCCCGTTGATGCTCGCTTGCGTCCGCATGGCCGCGAGGGCGAGTTGAGTGTGACGCCGACCCAGCTAGCCGCGTATTTTCGAGGCGAAGCCAAACCCTGGGAGGCGCTGACGTACCTGAAGCTGCGTTATGTGGCTGGAGATGTCGAGGTGGCAGATCGCGCGTTGCGAGCGGTGCAGGAAGGGATTTGGGCGATGGCGAAGCGGCCGGAATTCAGCGCGGAGCTGGTCGAGGTTCGGGAGCGTCTGGAACGCAGCGAGGGATCGCAAAACTTCAAGACCGGTCCGGGCGGAATCTATGACTTGGATTACCTCGCGGGAACGCTGCAGGCACGGCATCGGCTTTGGCTGGCGGGCAGTTTGCGGGATCGATTACAGCTGTTGCGCGATCGCGAATTGCTCGATGGCGGGGAACACGAGCGACTGATCGAAAGTGCCCACTTTCTACGGACCGTGGAGCATGTGGTGCGACTGGTGACCGGACGAGCGCGCAAATGGCTGCCGGTGGCGGAGCATCCCCGGCGTGCGATGCAGAAGCTATTGTGGAAGATGCTGGGAGCAGACGACAGCTTTGATCCCGAGATGCGATTGACGGAGGTGCTAAAAGGGACGCGGGAGATTTATCGCACGCATCTTGCTGGGTGAAGGACGAATAGATGCACGAAAGCCCCGGTTAATCACTCCGGGGCTTTTCGCTCAAATTCGTGTACTAAACACAGCCTGTCAAGCGATTTCAGAATAAGGCCGTGCTGCGATGATGTCAATTGGAATCAGGCGCGCAGCCAACCGTCCGCTCCGGTTTCGGAACTGAGACGTTCAGATTCTTTCGCCGAGTGAGCCCAACGGAGGGCAGCGGAATCGAACCGCAGTGGCTGATTAGGCCACTCGACAGCTTGACAGGCTGCGTCCAGTACCCACTGGCAACACCCTCCAGACGCGCTGGCCTGCCCGCATTCGAATCTACTGCGACGTTCCGCCCTCGGATGTGCCGTTTGTCACGGCCGTGCGTGACTCACACCAATGTGTGACGCGTGAACATGGGTTTCCATTGAACCTCACATCCAGCGGTGATAACGTAATTGAGGTCGGGATACGGTAGTAAGCGCTTCTAATCCGGACGCGGCAGATGTAAGCCGAGGATGATACACCCGTCGCTGCCATCATACTGACTCAGGTTTCCGGCGTTTTCGCCGGTTGCGCGCGTGCTTCCCTCCTCCCGACGCGGCTGTCGACAGCCTGGGTTCATTTCTATTCATACTTTACGAGGTGCCTAATGGCAGCTTCTTTCAATGGAATTCCTTTGCCCTCCAGCGGGAGCAAAATTACCTACGACGGTAAGTTCACCATTCCCGACAACCCTATCATTCCTTTCATCGAAGGCGACGGTACCGGACGGGACATCTGGAAAGCGTCGGTGCGCGTGTTCGATGCCGCAGTCGAACTCGCGTATGGCGGCAAGCGCCGCGTCTCCTGGTATGAAGTCTTCGCCGGCGAGAAAGCGATGGACCGCTTCAAAACGTGGTTGCCGGACGACACAGTTGCGGCATTCCGCGACCTGCGCATCGGCATCAAAGGCCCTCTGACGACGCCGGTCGGCGGTGGCATTCGCTCGCTGAATGTCGCGCTGCGCCAGATCCTCGATCTCTACGCCTGCGTGCGGCCGGTGAAGTATTACAAAGGCATTCCTTCTCCGGTGAAGCGTCCGGAGCGCATGAATATGGTGATCTACCGCGAGAACACGGAAGATGTTTACGCCGGGATCGAGTGGAAGCAGGGAACGCCGCAAGCGAAGAAGCTGATCGACTTCATCAACAAAGAGATGCTCGCCGGCACCAACAAGCGTGTGCGCGAGGATTCCGGCGTTGGCATCAAACCGATCTCGGTCACCGGTACGAAGCGCCTGGTGCGCATGGCCATCGAATACGCGCTGAAGAACAAGCTCAAGTCGGTGACGATTGTGCACAAGGGTAACATCCAGAAGTTCACCGAAGGCGCCTTCCGCGAGTGGGGATACGAACTGGCGACGCAGGAGTTTCGCCAGCAGGTGATCACCGAGCGCGAGAGCTGGATCATCGACAATCTCGACAAGAATCCCGGGCTGACCGTGGAGGAGAACGCAAAGCTGGTCGAGCCGGGCATGGAATTCGCGCCCGCGGACTTCCGCGACGTACTCTACAAGGAAGTGAAGGGCGTGATTGACAGCATCTATTTCTCGCACGGCAACGGCGCGTGGAAATCGAAGCTGATGATCAACGATCGCATTGCCGACAGCATCTTCCAGCAGATCGTGACGCGCCCCGACGAATATGCGGTGCTGGCGACCCCGAATCTGAATGGCGACTACATCTCAGACGCGGCGGCCGCCCAAGTTGGCGGATTGGGGATTGCGCCGGGAGCGAACATTGGAGACGGCTACGCCATCTTCGAAGCGACGCACGGCACTGCTCCGAAATATGCCGATAAGGACGTGATCAATCCGGGTTCGGTCATGTTGTCGGGCGTGATGATGTTCGAGTTCATGGGCTGGCATGAAGCGGCTAAGCTCATCGAGGATTCGCTCGAGCAGACCATCCAGCAGAAGAAGGTCACGTATGACTTCGAAAGAATGCTGGAAGGCGCGACCAAGGTGGCGACCAGCGAGTTCGCGTCGCACATGATTCAGAACATGTCGCCGGTAGCGGCATACGCGACCAAGTAAAGCTGTCAGCTATCAGCTTCAGCCGTCAGCTCAATATCATCAGATTTTCCACGACGCGCCAGGCCGCTGACCATAGGCGACCTGGCGCGTCCACTAAGTTGTTACTGAAAGCTGACGGCTGATGGCTGACAGCTCAAACGGAGAAGACTCATGCGTAAGAAGGTAACTGTGGTTGGTTCTGGAAATGTGGGCGCAACGGCGGCCCACTGGCTGGCGTCGAAAGAGCACGCCGACGTCGTTCTGATCGACATCATTGAGGGTGTCCCACAAGGTAAGGGTCTCGATTTGCTGCAGGCGATGCCGATCGAGAAGCGCGACTCGTACGTGCTGGGCACCAACGATTACGCCGACACCGCGAACTCTGACATCGTGGTAATCACCGCCGGCATTCCGCGCAAGCCGGGCATGAGCCGCGACGACTTGCTCAACACCAATTACAAGATCATGAGCGACGTGGTCGGCAAGGCGGTTCAGTATTCGCCGAACTGCATTCTGATCATCGTTTCCAATCCACTGGATGCGATGGCGCAGGCGGCGTATAAGCAGAGCGGCTTCTCGCGCAATCGCGTGATCGGCATGGCAGGGATTCTGGATTCGTCGCGCTTCCGCGCGTTTATCGCCCGCGAGCTGGATGTTTCGGTGGAGAACGTGACCGCGTTTGTGCTGGGCGGACACGGCGACACCATGGTTCCTCTGCCGCGGTATTCGACGGTCGCAGGTATTCCGATTACCGAACTGATGGACAAGGCGACGATCGATCGCCTGGTACAGCGCACGCGCGACGGCGGCGCCGAAATCGTGAAGCATCTGAAGACAGGCAGCGCTTACTATGCGCCGTCGGCGGCAGTAGCGGAGATGGTGGAAGCGATCCTCAAGGACAAGAAGAAGATCGTTCCGTGCGCGGCGTATCTGGAAGGCGAGTACGGCATCAATGGACTGTTCATCGGCGTGCCGTGCAAGCTGGGATCGAATGGCATTGAGAAGATCATCGAGATCAAGCTGACGCCGGAAGAGCAAGCCGCGCTGCAGAAGAGCGCCGACTCGGTGAAAGAGCTGGTGGGCGTGATTGGGGTGTAGGACATTCTAGAGCTTAGGTACGTTTCTACCAGTTCCAACCAAAATCCGACGACCTCCCGTTTACGCTTGTGTTCTCCATGCATTGCTGTCGAGGAATTGTCGCGGAGTCACGATTGCGACATTTCGGTAGGGATGCAGGACTAGCAGATGCTGGTCGCCAGTGACGAGCCAAGTGGCGCGTGCCTCGATCGCACATTCGAGGACGCGATTGTCATCCGGATCGATGCAGTCGTTTACTCTACGGGTCGGTTGAACGCAGCGAGTCAAAGACCAGAGGTATTTGGTGGCTGCCGTCACTCTCGTCTGCGGCCAGCGAAACTTCACAGCCAGTACGCGCTCTACCTCAGTCCAAATTTCCTTTGAGCTATAGAGCTGAATCAGGCCCGTCTCGGCCAAACGAATTATGCGCCGAGGATTACCTCCAAATAGCAAGGCTGAGATAAATACATTGCTATCCATGACCACAGCGGTCATGCGGAGCGCTTCTTGTGAGCGCGGTGCTGATCCCGCCGATATTCGTGCACCGCGCGTACCACGTCATCTTCGCTACTTACGCCAACCGCCGTAGCTTTCTCGCGCCCGTAAGCATTCATTTCTTCCCACCAACGCTGCCGCTCGTAGTGGCGCAGAGCCTCTCGGATAAGCTCACTCATGGTGCGGTTTTCCTTCTTTGCCAGGGCTTCGGCGCGCGAGAGCATCTCGGGTGGAAGAGTGATCGACAACGTCTTCGTGGTTCGCATGAGCAGGATTTTACAACGCTAAGCAATGCTTAGCAATATTTCCGTTGGGTAAGAATCCTCCTGCCTGCCTGTGAAGGCCGAGAGTCCAAACCCGAAAATGCCGCTTACTTCGTCGCGATCATCAGATTGGCGGGGCCGGGCATCCGCACGCGCTTCGTCCCGGCGAAGCCAGCCTCTTTCAGCCACGCGCTGTATTCCGGCTCGCTGTAGCTTGCGCCCGAACGCGTATTCACCAGCATATTCAAAGCGAAGAGAGCTCCGAAACGGGGCGCGGTTTTGTCGGCTTCAAGAACGAAGTCGGAGATGACCAGTCGTCCCTTGGGCGCGAGCGCGGCGTAGCTGCGTTCGAACAGCTGCTTGTTCTCTTCCGGGGAGAACATGTGGCAGACAGCAGAGAGCAGCACGAGATCGTATTTCGATGGTTCAAGCAAGACGGTGAGCATGTCACCGGGGCGCGTGGTGATGCGATCGGCGAGGCCGGCCTTGCGGATGTGCTCCTGGGTGATCGGCAGGACTGCATCGAGATCGACGATCTCCGATTGCAGACCGGGCGCGGATTTGACGAAGGCGATGGAGTAAGCGCCGGAGCCGCCGCCGAGATCGAGCATGCGCTTGGCGCCGTTGATTTCGACCGCCTGCGCGATGGCGCGAGCGCGGCCGCGCGCATTGTTGTCCATGGCGGCGATGAACGGCTTCTCCCAGCCATTGCCGTAGCTGCGGACAGCAACACTCGTGCCGGCTTTCACAGCTTCGGTGAGCGTGGACCAGCTCTTCCAAATGTTGGCGATGTGCAGCTGGCCTTGGCGGGCGCTGTCAGGAGATCCCTCGACGAAAAAGCGTGCGGATACGGGAGTGTTGGTGTATTTGTCGCCGGATTTGCTCAGCAGCTTGAGAGCGACGAGCGCGTTCAACAGCATTTCCGTGGCGCGAACGGCACATTGGATCTTGGCGGCGATCTGCTTTGCAGTCCCGCCGTCGCCGATTGCGGTGAAAATGTCGAGTTCCAGTGCGGTAAGAACGGCGCGGCTCGACATGAAGCCGCGAATCAGGTCGGTGATGTCATCAGGCACAATGCCGGCTGCGTCCTTGGCCTTGAGCATGGCCAAGTATTTGTTGCGATGGTCGAGCATCTCGGCCTTCATCGCGGCGTGGTCGGTGCGCTCCAGGCGTGCGACCTTCTTGCCGGACTTGAAATGCGATGCGACGATCTCGGGCACATCGGCGGGCGTGAGCTTGGTATACCAGGTGCCGTTGGGGTAGACGATCATCACCGGGCCGCTCTCGCACAGGCCGAGGCAGCCGCAGGTCGAAACCTGCACCTCGTCGGCGAGACCTTGCGTGCCGAGCTCACGGTACAGGGCGTCGAGGATGCGAGCGGAACCAGCAGCCGAGCAGCTGGTAACTCCTTCAGGTTTTTCCTGCATACAAACGATGGCGTGATAACGGAACGGTTCCAAGAAGCCTCCCAAAGACAGTTTCGAGTTTCAAGTTTCAAAAGCCGAGTGGGCGTACGACGTTACATTCCATCATCGTCCGGGATGTCACGGATGAGAAGTGTGAATCTCACATGAAGATGTGACGCAGGTTGAGAAGGATCGGCTAGCGCATTCAGGTGCGGATCCCCTTGATAGAGCATTTGCCGGTTGTTAATAAACTGTAACGTTTCTGCTGCCTCGGAATTTGAAACTCGAAACTTGAAACTGCTTTTTGAAACTGACACGAGATATTCACAGGCGCAGGTGCCGATATGGTCAATAATGGTGCTTGACAGTGCACACGAGTGCACTATGATGTTTGAAACATTTTGTAGTGAATTTGTTTTGGATGGCGACGATGCAGCAGACGTTCACATCCAGGGAAGTGATGGCGCACACCGGTATCAGCGCGCGCCAGCTGCAATGGTGGGATGAACGGGGCATCGTGGTTCCAGCCCGCGAGGGGCACAAGCGCATCTATTCGATCGATGATCTAGCCGAAGTCGCCGTGATTTGCGAGCTGCGCGATCGCGGCTTTTCCCTGCAAAAGATACGGCGCGTGGTTCGCTTCCTGCAAAAGGAGCTGGGTAAGCGGCTGGTGGAGACGGTTCGAGGCGCCTCGGAATACCATCTGCTGACCGACGGCCGGCACATTTTCCTGGAAGACTCTGCCCGCGGGGTGGTTGACCTGCTGAAAAATGCGCGTCAGCCGATGTTATCGGTGTGCCTGAGTGACACGATCCAGCGGGTGCTCGATCCGATTGAAGGCGGGAAGGGCAAGCGGTCAAGGACCAGGACAGCCGGCAGCGCGGCCAGGAGCAGTTTGCAGCGGAGAGCGCCAAGTCGCGCCGAGTTGCGGGGAGCGGGTAGGCGCAGTGATTCGGTTCGTCATCTTATCGAACGACGCAGCAAGGCTTCTTGAACGGTCCTATGACCTCGCGAGTCAGCAAGGCTTGGCGGGGGCTTGGCAGTCCCTTAAGGAGGGCACATGATCGGAGAACTCAGCGTGTTGGGCGAGTGGATCCCCGAACAGATGGAGCCTGGAACCATTTTCGTATTGGAGAACGCCGGCGAGGTGGGTGAGCGCGACGACCCCTATTGGGCGGTGCTGTCGTGCCCATCGTGCGGACAACTGGGACTGATTACCCGCAAGCAGGTGGGAGGGTTGATACCCGTGATCTGCGGCTCGGAGAAGTGCTCAGCGCAGTTCTTCATTCGCGACGAGCAGATCATGCCGCGAAAGCCGAATTAGAAGAAGCTGTCACCTATCAGCCGTCGGCTATCGGCTAGGACAAGTTCGAAGAGAAGTAAAGGCACGGCTATGGTCGTGCCTTTGTTGTTGGTGGAGAGATTGGTTGTGGTCCCACTCATTCGAGAAGAGCGAATGAGTGGGGCACCCAGGCCGCGCCAGTTCCGGCGAACCGCAGGTCCTTCGACTACGCGTCCGCCCGACCCGCAACAGAAGCGGGTCGGGAAACCCCCGCGGACGCTTTGCTCAGGATGACACACAAGGGTGTGAGGCGATTCCGCGACGATAGGGGTCCTTCGACTCGGCGCTGAAGCGCCTCGCTCAGGATGACACCTCAAAACTGTCAGTGCGCGACGCTGGCAGGGACCATCTGAGTACCCCGCTATGCAGCTGGTGAAAAGCGTGTGAAGTTCGCCGCCAAGCGGCTCCGGCGGTTTTGCGTAATTCGCGCCGCATGTAACAATGCTGGTTATGCTCAAATCACTTTCTCTAGCAGTAACTGTACTGGCGACTGGCGTTCTGGTTGGTGGCGCGATGGCCCAACAGTCGTCCACCACACAATCTTCTGCACCGGCAAAGAGCGCTCCCGCGGCGCAATCACAGGCGGCGCCTCCGGCTAGTATCCCAGGCTTGCCCACTCAGAAGGACAGGCTGAGCTACGCCATCGGAATGAATATAGGCGTAGGTATGCATAAGGACAGCCTCGAGGTCGATCCTGACATGCTGATGCGCGGCCTGAAGGACGGGCTCTCCGGCGGCAAAACGCTGATGACCGACGAGCAGGCTCGGGCGGAGATCACCGAGCTGCGGACGCAGATGATGGCGAAGATGCAAGCCAAGCAGCAACAGGAATCGGAAGAGAACAAGAAAAAGGGCGAAGCGTTCCTGGCGGAGAACAAGACGAAGCCGGGAGTGGTCGCGCTGCCCAGCGGGTTACAGTACAAGATTCTGACCGCAGGCTCGGGACCGAAGCCGACGCCGACCGACTCAGTGAAGTGCAACTACAAGGGCACGCTGATCAATGGTACCGAATTTGACGCCTCAAGCAAGCATGGTGATGGACCGGCAACGTTCCCGGTGACCGGCGTTATTAAGGGCTGGACCGAAGCGCTCCAACTGATGCCCGTGGGATCAAAGTGGCAGCTGTTTGTCCCTCCCGACCTCGCTTATGGCGCGCGTGGAGCGGGCGGCGATATCGGGCCGAATGAGACGCTAATCTTTGAAGTGGAGCTGCTATCGATTGAGCAGCCGAAGCCACCGACTCCGGCGCCGGCGAAGTAGTTGAGCGTAATTGCCCCGCCCTAGCCAAAAGACGGCTAGAACGGGGCACCCAGGCATTGTTGGATCGTTACAGGAAATCTGTCCCACTCATTCGAACCCCGCGAATGAGTGGGGCACCCGCTTCCACCCCAACGAACGCAAAATCGGCGCTCGTTGGGGACCCCGGCTTGAGTGGGGCGCCCGCTTCCTGCACCCTCGCTTAGATTCTGCCAATCCCAACGACCGCAGATCCCTCCGCGCGGGCTGAAGCCCTTGGTCGGGATGACAGCGTGATACGGACTGAAGTCCTTGGTCGGGATGACAGCGTAAGCCCATCGAAACATCATTCCGCCGATAGGGGTCCTTCGACTCGGCGCTGAAGCGCCTCGCTCAGGATGACAGCGCAAATTGAGGATGACAGAGACAATAAGGCGCTGCTAGCGCAGGGCGTCTTCGACTTCGCTGAGCCAGTCGGGACGCTTGAGGACTTCGCGTGGCTTGGGGCCGTCGGCGGCGCCGACGATGCCGTCGCGCTCCATCAGATCGATGAGGTGGGCGGCGCGGCCGTAGCCGATGCGCAGACGCCGCTGCAGAAGCGAGGTCGAAGCCTTGCCGTATTCCAGCACGATGCGCACGGCGTCCTGATAAAGCTCGTCGTTATCGCCGTCAGCTGAGCCGCCATCCGCACCACCGCTCGACGACTCGCTATCTTCGCGCGGAGCTTGCAGGAAGTTCTCCTGATATTGCGCCAGACCCTGGGCGCGCCAGAACTCAACCACCGCGGCGATTTCCTTTTCGGTGACAAACGGGGCGTGCACGCGATGCACGCGGGCGGAGCCGTTGGGCAAATAGAGCATGTCGCCGCGGCCGAGCAGCGCTTCCGCGCCATTGGAGTCGAGGATGGTGCGCGAGTCGACTTTCGTCGCGACGCGGAACGAAATGCGCGCGGGGAAGTTGGCTTTGATCAGTCCGGTGATGACATCGACCGAGGGCCGCTGGGTGGCGAGTACGAGATGAATGCCGACGGCGCGCGCCATCTGCGCCAGGCGCGTGATGGAGGCCTCAACGTTCTGGCCGTCGAGCATCATCAGGTCGGCGAGTTCGTCGATGATGATGACGATGTAAGGCAGCGGGCGCGCTTCGTCGGCGGCGTCGTCGAAGAGGCTGCCGCTCGAATCGAAGAGCTTGTTGTACTGATCGATGTTGCGGACGCCTTTTTCGGCGAGCACCTTCAGACGGCGCTCCATCTCGATCACCGCGTTGCGCAGCGCGTTGGACGCGAGCTTCGGCTCGGTAATGATCGGCGTGTGCAGGTGCGGAACGCCTTCGTAGTTGCCGAGCTCGAGGCGCTTGGGATCGACCAGGATCAATCGCACTTCCTGTGGCGTCGCCTTGTACAGGATCGACATGATGAAGGCGTTGATGGCGACGCTCTTGCCCGAGCCGGTTGAGCCGGCGATGAGCAGGTGCGGCATGGCGTTGAGATCGGCGGTGACGATGCGGCCGTTGATGTCCTTGCCGAGCGCCAGCGTGAGCTTCGATTTCGAGCCGAGGAACTCCTGCGCTTCGACGACTTCGCGCAGCCAGATGGTTTCGCGCTCGTGGTTCGGGACCTGGATGCCGACGGTGGATTTGCCGGCCATGCGCTCGATGAGAATGCTTTCAGCGCGTAGCGCGAGGCAGAGGTCGTCGCAAAGATTGGTGATGCGGCTGTACTTGATGCCGGCTTCGGGCTTGAACTCGAAAGTCGTGACGACCGGGCCGGGATTGATCTGCACGACCTGGCCGCGCACGTCGAACTCACCGCATTTCTCCCCCAGCACCTGCGCGAGAACTTTGAGTTCGGCTTCGTTGATGGCGCTGTGCTCGTCGGCGCGATGCAGCAGTGTGGTGGAGGGCAGCTTGAAGCTGCCGACCAGGCGCGGCATGGTGGTCTTGCCGCGAGGCGTGGCGTCGGCCCGCGTGCCCACGGCGATGTCGTCAGCTGCGAGCGGAGCGGCTTCGGGCTCGGACTGCGGGTGAGAAGCGGCAGGCTTGTCGTCGGCGTCAAACATGCGCTCGATGCCGCTCTTGCCAGAAGCGACGCTCGGCGTGGCAGGCAGCGGAGGAGGCGCGACGGTTTGCTCGGCCGCGAAGTCTTCGATGAAAGCTGCGGTACGCTTGGGCACGAGCTGCGCGGTCACGACCGGCTTAGCATTCGCGGCAGCAGTGCGCTTCTTCTCCAGTTCCTTAGCCGCTTTCTTGCGCGCCCGTTCCATGCGCCAGTCGGCGAAGCGATCCATGGCGGCGTAGACGAAGCCAAAGCGCGTCTGCGACCAGATGCGAACTGCGCCGAAGGAGAACGCGGTGGAGAGATAAAGCGCGACCGCGATGACGGCGACGCAGATGAGATATGCGCCGACCACATTGAAGTAGTGAAGCAGCGCGTCGGCGACAATGCGGCCGAGCAGACCTTCGGAAGGAAGCACGCCCATCCAGCGGACAGGCCAGGGCAACAGTCCGACAAAGCCGGAGAGAAATGCGATCAGCGCGACGGCGCCAATGGTTTTGGCGTAAGGCGAACTGATGGGCCGCGAGCGAAACCAGTTGAGCGAGTACATCGCCAGAAATGCCGGCAGCAGGAAGGCTGCGACGCCGAACAGTTGCAGTGCGATGTCGGCGACGAATGCGCCGACTACGCCGATCCAGTTGTGTGCGGGTTTGCCGGCTGCGGGCGTGGCTGCGGTGTTCAGCGAGGGATCGAGCGGCGAATAGGAGACCAGCGCGAGGACAAGGAGGATCGCGAAGACGAACAGCAGGAAACCGATCAGCTCATTGAGCCGGCGGTTGGCTGTTGGCGTAAATGGGCGGCTGAAGTTCATGCTGGCGTTCGGCCGAACTGGAGACGTGCGCTTGCGGGGCATGCTGAGTTCACTCGCCGCAAGCAGACACAAACAACCGACACGCGTTCCATGACGCGCGTGACTTCCAGGGATGGCCGATGCGGTTTAGCCGTAAAAGTGCTGATACGCCAGAGACCTACGATTATCCCAAGAAAGTGTTGTGGAAGTGCGAGGAATGCGGGTGGAGGGGGTGGCGAAGTAGGTGCGGGAAGGCTTTGTCGGTGGTCCGTTTCCATTGCCTCAGACAAAATGCGCCTCACTTTCGGGCGGCTGCCGCAGAAGCGCCATGCTTCCCCTGTTACAATTTTGGCGGAATCGGGCGGTTCGTGCGGGGCCAAACGCTGTCATTCTCGTCCGAATTCACCGAACTCCCGGCCAGCAGTCGCCGTATAACCCCTTAGAAGTACGAGGATTTGGGCCAGGAGTCGATGCCCTGTGGGAGTGCTGATTGGACGACAACCAAGCGGTCAATGCCCTTGTCCGTCGCTGTGTGTCTGGCGACGCCGCGGCTTGGCAGGAAATCGTCCAGCAGTATCACCGCAGGATTTATAACATCTGCTATCGCTTTTCGGGATCGGCAGATGACGCGTCGGATCTGGCCCAGGAAGTGTTTATCAAGATGTATCGCACGCTCAGCACCTTCGATACGACGCGGGCTTCCTTTATGACCTGGGTGACGACCGTGACCCGCAATCTGCTGGTCGACCACTTCCGTAAGGGTAAGTACGACCGGATAACTGATTCGCTGGACGCGACCCCGGGCGACCAGGAGGATGGCCTCACATTTGCTGACCGGTTAGAAGACAAAGGTGCTAGTCCAGAGGCCCGGGTCCGCAGTCAGGAGACCCAGAAGCTGGTCCATGAGGCGCTGAAGCGGTTGTCCCCGGAGCTCCGGGAAGCGGTGATTTTGCGGGATTTGCAGGATTTGGACTACAAGGATATTGCCAAAGTCCTCAATGTGCCCGAGGGAACTGTGAAGAGTCGCATAAATCGGGGACGAACGGAACTGGCGAGGCTGTTACAACGTAACTATAAGCAGGCAAACTGATGGCGGGGGAAATCCATTCCGGAATGCAGTGCACCGAGGTCGAAGCCCTTCTGGCTGAGATCCTGGATGGCAAGCTGCAAGGCGCGACGCTGACGGGCTGCGAAGCTCATCAGCAGAGCTGCGTCACCTGCCGCACCATGGTTGAGGAAGCCAGGGCTGGAATGCACTGGCTGAAGGCGCTGGACGAAACCGAGCCCCCGCACAACCTGGTCCACAATATCCTGGCGCAGACCATCGGAGCCCTGCCGTCCGAGCACGCGCCGGTCAAGCCGCGCGGCGAGGGCTGGTTTGAGAAGCTGAAAGGCCGCCTGGCGCCGATGTTCGCGCCCATCGCCACGCCGCGCTTTGCCATGTCGTTCGGCATGGCTTTCTTCTCCATCACTATGCTGTTGGGAATTGCCGGATTCCATTTTGCGGATATCCGTCGTTGGGATCTCAGCTCCAAAGGCATTCACCGGACCTATTACGAAGCCCAGGCGCGTGTCATGCGTTATTACGAGAACATGCGCGTGGTGTACGAGATTGAGTCGCGCGTGCGCGATTTGCGCCGCGCCGGGACGCCCGATCGAAACACGCAGCAGCAACCGCAGCAACCGCAGCAGGAGGCTCCCGCCCCCAATCAGAAGAATCCGTCCAAGAGCGACAACCGGCATGGCACGGAGCGGCAGAAATATAGCCGCGACAACGGCGAACCCATGCTGGCCACCTTTCCGGCTGTGCTGTTGGCAGCCATTCCTCAGGCCCGGCAGAGAGCTCCCAAAGCAACTCCGTCCAGGAGTTACTTGAGAGCCGAGAACAGGAGAACCGCATGAACTGCGCCAATCATCCCGACGCGCCCGCGGTTGCGTACTGCCGAACCTGTGGCAAGCCACTGTGCAGTACGTGCTCACGCGACATCCGCGGCGTTATCTATTGCGAGGAGTGTCTGGCCTCGCACGTTGCCGGCACCATGCCGCCGGCTACCGGAATCGTGCCTCCGGCGGGCGAACGGCCGCCCGGTACGCCCAGCCCCTCGCTGGCTACCATCCTGGGATTCATTCCCGGCGTGGGCGCCATGTACAACGGCGAATATGCCAAGGGCTTTGTCCACGTGCTGATCTTCGCCACGTTGATCTGGATGACCGATCACGTGAACGGCCTTTTCGGTATCGCCATCGCGGCGTTCTATATCTACATGCCGATCGAGGCCTACAAGACGGCGCGTGCGCGCGAGATGGGTTTGCCCGCGCCCGATCCGCTTGGCCTGAACAATCTGTTCCGCAGTGGTCCACCCCCGGCTGCGGTGACTAGCGCTGCCGCGGCAACGTCCGCTCCGGGCACGCCCGGCGAGGTTCCGCAACCCGACGCTGTGGTTGATGAGCCGCGTTCGCGCTTGCCCATCGGGGCGTTCATCCTGATTGGCTTGGGAATTCTGTTTCTGCTCGACGAAGTAGGTTTCATGCATTTCGATTGGATTTGGCGTTTCTGGCCGCTCATCCTGATCGCCATCGGCGTTCGCATCTTGATGCAGCGTCAGCGGAGAGGCTGGTGAGGAGGAGACTATGAGATACCGATACAATCGCGATTGCGCCTGCTCCCGTTGTCGCGCTCACGGCTATATGGGGCCTGCTGTCCTCATCACCATCGGCGTGCTGTTTCTGCTCGACCAGATGGGGCACATGCACTGGATGGACTTCGGCTTTACCTGGCCGGCGCTGCTCATCGTCATCGGCCTGATCAAGCTGCTGGAGCACAGCGCCTCCACTTACGGCCACATTCCGCGCGAATACACGCGAGGACAGATTCCCGGCCAGCCGATGCCACCTTATCCCGGGCAGCCAATTCCTCCGGGATATCCCCAACCGGGCGCTCCGGGTTATCCGCCCCAAGGTCCAGTCGTAACGCCTCCGTCCAACGCGCCTGCCGGCTTCATCCAGCAGGGTCAGCCACCCGCTGGTCCCGGCGACAAGGGAGGGCCCAATGGCTAGCGTGAATCAATATCCTCCGATTGCGCCTCCACCACCGCCGGTCCCGCCGCCGTATCGTTATCGGCGCTCGATCGCCGGGCCGATCATCCTGATCTTCATCGGCGGGCTGTTTCTGGCGAAGAATTTTGGCTTCCGCTTTCCCGTCTGGCACTGGTTCGGACACTGGTGGCCGTTGCTGCTGATCCTGTGGGGCATCATCGTTCTCATCGAGAACATGACCGCGCCTCGCCTGGGATATCGTCCGCGATATCTCGGCGCCGGTGGCATCGTGCTGCTCGTCTTGCTAGTCGCGCTGGGGGTCTCCGCGCACTACAGCTCTGATGTCGATTGGGGAGGAGTCAAAGATCAGCTGCAGATGGACGACGATTTCAGCAGCATCTTTGGCAATCCCTACACCTTTGAAGACACGCAGGAGCAGGCGTTTCCGGCGCATGCCAACCTGCGCGTAGTCTGCGATCACGGCGCGCTGAATATCACGCCCTCCGATGGCGACACCATTCGCGTGGTCGTGCATAAAAAGCTTTATGCGCAGAATCAGAATGACGGCAACAAGTACAACGAAGGCAGCAAGCCCCAGATATCGGTGAACGGCGACACGGTGCTGCTCAACGCCAACACCGATGGCGCCGGCGATCACGGCGTCCAGTCGGACATGGACATCAGTGTGCCGGCGGGCGCTGCGCTCGACATCGCCAGCAAGCGGGGCGATGTGACCGTGAACAACTGGAAGGCTGAAGTCAAAATCTCCTTGCAGAAAGGCGACGTCTCGCTGACCCAGATCGCCTCGCCGGTTAAGATCAGTCTGGAGAAAGGCTCGATCCGCGCCTCCGACATTGCCGGTGACGTTGATGTCAGCGGCCACGTCGACAGCGTCAACATCGACAACGTTGCCGGAGCCGTGCGTCTCAATGGCGACTTCTACGAGGATATCCAGCTGAGCAAGATTGCTAAGGCGGTGATCTTCAAGACCTCGCGTTCCGACATGGAGATCGCTTCCGTCCCGGGCGACATTTCGATCTCCAGCGATGAAGTGCGCGGCAGCGAACTCACCGGTCCCAGCCGCGTAGTCACGGGATCGAAGAACATTCACCTTGAGGACGTCTCCGGCGATCTCGACGTGCAGTCCAACAACGGCGATGTCGAGGTTACGACCAGCGGCAAGCAGGCCGGCAAGATGACCGTCAGCACGCAGCACGGCGATGTCGCTCTGACCCTGGCCTCGAAGTCGACTCCCGACAAAGTGACGGTGACGACACAGCACGGCGATGTGACGCTCACCCTGCCTTCAGCGGGTGGTTTCCAGATCAGCGCCGGCACGCGCAAAGGCGACATCACGTCGGACTTCGACGCCGTCAAGGTCAACGAAACCAATGGCGAGTCGCGCGCCACCGGCACGGTCGGCAGCGGTACCAGTAAGCTGCAGGTGAATACCGACACCGGCGACATCAAGATCGGCAAGAGCTGAAGGAACAGTTTCGAGTTTCAAGCGGGTGCCCCACTCATTCGCGGTTTTCGAATGAGTGGGTCTTTCGATCCACGATTAACGATCCACTAGCCACTAGCCACTAGCCACTGTCCTCAACTACCATTTCAGCATGGACGACTGCCTCTTCTGCAAAATCATCGCCGGCAAAATTCCATCCAAGAAGGTCTATGAAGACGACAAGGTCTACGTCTTCGAAGACATCAATCCCAAGGCCCCGACGCACGTGCTCATCATCCCCAAACGCCACATCCGCGGGCTGAAGGAAGCGCAACAGGACGACGCCGAGATCATCGGCTACAGCCATCTCATCGCCGCCAATATCGCGCGCGATCGCGGCATCGAAGACAGCTACCGCACCGTCTACAACGTCGGCCCGGGATCAGGCCAGTCGGTCTTCCATCTGCACCTGCACTTGCTCGGCGGCCGCAACCTGACCTGGCCTCCGGGATGATTGGTCGCCAGGAAATGACGGGCAGAGGCCCAACCGAGGATTACTGGCGTAATTACCTGTGGCTTTGGAAAAGCCCATTCAGGTGCAGAAACTGCCGAAAATTGGGAGACCAGAAATGTATCCCGAGGTAGAGAAAATCGTTTACAGAGCATCCTAGCGCGTCGAGTTTCAGGGCGAAGACGCCGAAATAGCTTTTCAATAGTCACGCCTGTTTGCAACAGCTACAAGCCCCCGCCATCATGCGCCCGTTTGGGTGTACAGTGCTAGCAGTCAAAAACGACGCAAGCCTTGAACGAGTCAGTAATGACCAACCCTAGAGGTTACGAGTGCCACGTCGCGATCAGCGGATGGGCGGCGGTAACCGCATGCGCACGTGATCATGGACGCACGGGGGGAACCTCTACGGCGCGGCGTCCAGCGGAGGTACAGGATGCCGGTACCTGAATAGCGGCCGTCGTCTGGGAAATCATGTCGTAGCTGAGGCTCTTTAGGTAAAAAGGAATTCCAGGATGCTTGCATCTCGCCTTTGTTACCGATGCCGAACCGGTCTGTCCGATGGCCGTGCCTTAGTGACAGGTCATGTGTTGCGAGAGTTTCTAACGACCATCATCAAGAACCTTTGGCCGGCATACCTGTTGGCCTCAATTCTCATCCTATGCGGCTTCTGGTGGAGCCTCCCAAATGCCTACCAAAACAAATCCTTCCATTTTGATGAAGACATAGGCGTATGGGCGGTTCAGTATATTAGCTTTCCGCAGTTTAATCCGCATGTTTTCAATATTGGCACCGGATTCTTCTATCAGGTCTATCTCATAAAACTTGCCCTTACAGCCGGAGGCTTGCTCCATGCGGGCATCACTGAGACGTTACTAATCGGTCGGTCGGTGGTCTTCGCCTCGGCCCTGGGTGCCATTACAGTCTTGTTTCTTCTGGGAAGTAAGTTATTTGACGCCGCGACTGGCCGCCTTGCCGCGCTTATCCTCGCAGTCCTCCCGGGCTTCGCGATCAACTCCCACTACTTCAAGGCAGATGTACCGCTAACTCTCTGGATCCTACTCACGATACTAGTTGTTTACCAGTTCCTGGATACCGGAAATCCAAAACTTATCTTCCTCTTGGGTTTGCTCGTGGGATATACCACGTCGGTCAAGCCCAACGGAGGCGTCTTGCTGCTCGTTGGCTTTGTGGTCATGGTAATGCGACCGCCGAAGGCCCACAAGCTATTGGCATGGACGTCCTACCTGGCCTGCGTGGGCATTGGGTTCGTAGTTGGTGAGCCACTAGTGCTACTGCCTCACGTCTGGCCAGAGATCATCCGCGACCTTCGCCACCTGCGAGTAGTTAACAGATCGGGACTTATTTATCATGTGGCGCGGCCACCGGCATGGATCGATTACGCGCTCAACGTGTTCCCATTCTCGTTTACGGGACCAATGCTCATTGCGAGCGCAGTGGCCCTCGTCTGGGTCCTGGTTCGTTGGCGGACCAAATCTCTTCCCATCCTGACCTTTCTGGCGGCGTACTATGCGCTGCTGTCCATAGACAACTGGCGGTTAGTAAGGTACACCGTGCCGATACTGCCCTTCGCTGCCCTTTTCTTGGCAGCTTTCGTCATGGCCTTCCGAGAGCGACGTGTCGCCTGGCGGCTTGCCGTGACAGCTGTATCAGCCTTGATAATCTATGCCTTTACCTTTTCTCTTTCCTACGTCCGCGTGATGGCAGCCACCGACCCCCGTAACCAGGCAAGCCGTTGGATAGATGAGCATGTTCCGAAACCTCAGGCTATTCCAGAAGTCTATACATTTTTTCTCCAAGTGCCACAGATTGAGCTGATTGGATATAAAAAGGTGGATGTTGGAGTTAGCATCGCCGACCTACAAAAAGCAAAAAGCCCTTACCTTGTGGTTTCCGAGGCCGCAACATCAGAATACTTTCAGGCCATTGAGTATTACCCTAATGTGAAAGAGTTTTTCCAGTTTATAGCAGCCAACTACTCCGAAGTCGCACACTTTGAGAACTCCCAGAAATTGCTTTTCGTGGATAGTAAGAGAGGAAGCAAGATACCGGAAGATTGGCTACACCCCAATCCCAGGATCACAATTCTTATCCGCAATCTTCAACCTTAATGCCCTGACCGTTCGACGTCGTACCAAGAAACATTGTGAAAAGCCACTTAATGGCCGGGTGTCCCACTCATGCGCGGATTTTCGAATAAGCAGGAGATTTCGATTCACGATTCACGATCCCCGATCCACTGATGTAACGTAGTACTCCATGGGCCGCATCCACGTTCTCTCCGAAAATGTAGCCAACAAGATCGCCGCCGGCGAGGTCGTGGAGCGCCCGGCATCGGTGGTCAAGGAGTTGCTGGAGAATGCACTGGATGCGGGCGCGCGCCGCATTCGCGTCAACATCGAAGCCGGTGGTAAGAAGCTCATCCAGGTTACAGACGACGGTTGTGGCATGGTGCGTGACGACGCCATGCTGGCCTTCGAACGCCATGCCACCTCGAAGATCCGGAACGCCGATGACCTGCTAACCATTGCGACCCTCGGCTTTCGCGGCGAAGCGCTGCCGTCGATCGCATCCGTCAGCCGCCTGCGCCTGGAGACCCACGCTCCCGAAGATGCTGCGGGAACGATCGTCGAGATCGCCGGAGGGAAAATTCTCACTGTCGAAGAAGCCGGTCTGCCGCTTGGCACCTGCATCACTGTCCGCGATCTCTTCTACAACATTCCCGCGCGGCGAAAATTCCTGAAAGCCGAATCGACCGAACTCTCGCACATCGCGTCGCTCGTCACTCATTACGCGCTGGCGCATCCCGAAATGCATTGGGAGCTGCACTCCGCGACTAACGCGATGCTCGTAGCGCCGCCGGTTAGCGATCATTCGCAGCGCATCTATCAGGTCTTCGGCAAGGAAACGCTCGATCAGCTCATTTCGCTCAGCGCGCTGCTGCCGCTGGAGCGTATCGGACTGCCGCAGCCTCCGCCGTGGAAGCGCAGCGAGATCGAAGAACCGGAAGAGCCGGTGAAGGGCGAGCTCAAGCTGTACGGCTTCGTCTCGCGGCCGGAGATTCAGAAGCTCAATCGCAACTCGATATACATCTTCGTCAATGGCCGGCTGATTCGCGACCGCCTGGTGCAGCACGCGCTCACCGAAGCCTATCGCAACATCATTCCGCCCACGGTTTATCCCGTCGTGCTGCTTTTCCTGGAGATGCCGCCGACCGAAGTCAACGTCAACGTGCATCCCTCGAAGACCGAAGTGCGCTTCCGCCAGTCCTCTCTGCTGCACGACTTCATTCGCGACTCGGTGCGCGCCACGCTGATGAAGTCGCGCCCCGTGCCCTCGTTCACAACGGAGATGCGCGCCAATCCATCAGCGTCGCCATCGCTCACGCCCGGCGCCTACGATTTTGCTTCGAGCGAATTGCACGTGACCGACGCCGACGCGGCGTTCGCACTGCGCGCACAAGAACTGCCGCCATTCACGGCGTCGCTGCAATTCGAAGGCGCGGGATTCACGGTCGAAGCCAATGCCGCGCTTCCTGTCGCACGCTTCGGCCCCCAGACCTTCGGAGGTCCGGCAACCGCATCTGCCCCCGGTCGCAACGGCTGCTCGCCGGAGATCGCGGACGACGATGCGCCGGTCAGTCTCGAATCGCTCACAACCCTGAAGCCGGTCGGCCAGATTCGTGAATCGTTCATTCTCGCGATCAATCCGCAGGGCTTGTGGATCATCGATCAGCATGTGGCGCACGAGCGCATTCTGTTCGAGAAGATCTGTAAGCAGCGCCTCGCCGAATCGCCCGAGCGGCAGCAACTGCTGATGCCGCTCATCGTCGAGCTCACGCCCGGCCAGATGGCGGTCTTCGCCGAGATTTCCGACGAGCTACATCGGAATGGCTTCGAAGTCGAGCCCTTTGGACCGCGTACCATCGCGGTGAAAACTACCGCAGCGGGCATCGCCGCTGGCGAGGTCGAACACCTGCTGCACGAAATCCTTGAGCAATTCGAGCGCGAGGAGCAATCGCTGAACCTCGACCGCATTCGCACCAACATCGCCGCCTCGATCGCCTGCCACGCGGCCATCAAGATCAACATGCCGCTGGAGCAAAACAAAATGGAGTGGCTGCTGCGCGAGCTCGCCAAAACCGACTGCCCCATGAGCTGTCCGCACGGCCGGCCCGTCGTTCTGCGATATTCTGTTAAGGACATTCAGAAGGCGTTTAAGCGGATCTGAAGAAAGAAGCAATTAGCGATTAGCAATTAGCTAAGAACGAATCGCACACTGCATTGCTGCGAAGGGAGCGACCTATTGACATCGCCCGCCGGTTGCGCGGTTTCTCTTCAGGGTGTTGCTAATTGCTAATCGCTAATTGCTAATTGCTTTTGTCCCCATGCACGAAACTCAACTCCAGGAACTGCGCCGCGACAAGTGGCGGCTGAACGGGCGGCCGGTCCGCACGATCGAGGATGCGCATGAGTTCATCGACTCGGTCGGCTTCTGTCTGCTCTATCCCCAGCGGCCCGCCGTGCTCGCTCCTACGTTTGTCGGCGCGTATAAAGGCAGCGATGAAAAGCTGCCGGTGGCACATATGGCGTTCGCCGATCCCGCCGCACACGAAGCCAAGGACCTGATGGTCCGGCTGCTGCGCGAGAAAGCGGCATACGAGACGAACGTTTTTCCGGAGAACAACTTCATCGTCTCATCGGCAGTCTTTCCGTATTTTTATGGATTGGTCGGCGACCGCAATCCGCGCCAAGCACCCAAGGCTGACGCACGCTCCGGCTATTCGCCGCTGGCGATCCATGCCTTTCAGCTCATCCAGAAAAAAGGACCTATTCCGGAGCATCGCCTGCGCGAGTTGTTAGGCGGTGACATCTCCAAAGCTGCCCTGGAGCGCGCACTCGATGAGCTTGGGGCCAAGTTGCGCATCACGCGCGTCGACTACAAACCCGACGAGGGCGTTTTCTGGGATGTGCTGTTTCGCTGGTCGCCGGATGCGGTGCGCGAAGGCACGCACGTTTCGGTCGCGGAATCGTTGACCGCGCTGGTTTCGAAGTATCTCGATTGCGTGCTGGCGGCGCAACAGGAGGAGGTCGAGCAATTCTTCGCGCATCTCATCGGACGGGCGCGTGTGCGCGAGGCCATCAACGCTCTGCAAGCGGCGCGCGAGCTAAGCTTCGTCCACGTCGGGGGGCGCGTGATGCTGCAAGTTTCATCGCTGCAGCCGGTACCGCCGCCGCACGAATTCAAGCCCAAGCCCAAGCCCAAGTTTGAGCCTCTTCCTCCACGCGCCGGCATGCCGCTGGTGCAACGCCGCCGAACCGGCCGCAGCCCGGCATCGCGACCTAACCGAGCCGCAACTCCCAAGCGTCCAGTACGTCCGGATGCCGGCAACGAATGAACGTCACGCCAAAACTGATCATCGCAATAGATGGTCCCGCCGGATCGGGCAAGAGCACGATTGCCGCGCGGCTGGCGCACAAGCTTGGCTACATCAATCTGGAGAGTGGCGCGATGTACCGTGCGCTGGCGCTGAAGGCGATGGAGCAGAATGTCCCGCTCGACGACGCAGAGGCAGTGCGCCAACTGGCCGACAGCACCATGATCCAACTGGAGCCCCAGGGCGACGGCAATCGGGTGCTACTGGATGGCCGCGATGTGTCGCAGCGCATTCGCCAGCCGGACGTAACGACGGCTGCGTCCCGCGTCTCGGCGCATCCTCCGGTGCGACGGGTGCTGGTCGCCCGCCAACGTGAGCTTGGCGCCGATGGCGGAGTCGTCATGGAAGGCCGCGATATCGGTACTGCGGTGTTTCCTAATGCCGATGTGAAGATCTTTCTCGACGCCGATCCTTCTGTCCGCGCTGAACGCCGCGTCTTGCAGAATGGAGATTCCTCAGCTGACGAACGGCAGCGGGTGCAGGCCGAGATTGCCGCGCGCGACCAGCGTGACCGCACCCGTGTCGCGTCGCCCCTGGTTCCTGCGCCCGATGCTGTGATCCTCGACACCACTCATAAGAGCATCGATGAGGTTGTTGCCGAACTGGAGGCTATTGTCAGGAAGAGACCGGATCGCGGGGCGTAACAGTTTCAAGTTTCGAGTGCAGCACTCCTGCCTGAGCAGCCGGCGGAATCCGCTGTGTCGCTGACGTTCCGAGCATGTCGAGGATTCCAGACTTGCGCGGGCAAAAGGCTGGTCCACGAACATTCGCCGGCTAATGCAGAGCTTGGCAAGTCTACTTGCTTGCGTGCGACTGGAAGCGCCAGCGGTATTCGCCGGGAGCGACGCGCAGCACGCGCTTGAACGTCGTGCGCATGGCGTCAGAGTTGCGGAAGCCACAGCTGGACGCGACCGAGTCCAGGCTGACGTTACTTTCCTGCAAGCGGCGGCGCGCGGCGTCGAGGCGCAATGTCTCGACGAATTTGGCCGGCGTCATGTTCATCTGCTGGCGAAAGACGCGCGCGAAATTGCGCGGGCTCATGCCGAGGCGGCTGGCCAGCACCTCCACGGAAAGATTCTTTCGCAGGTTATCCAGCACCCAGACGCCGAGCTCGCGGAAGGGCTGCCGGTCGGCGGCTTGCAGATTGAGCGCAGCGCTGAATTGCGACTGGCTGCCGGGACGACGCAGGTAGAGCACCAGTTCGCGCGCCACCGCCAGCGCAATCGCCGAGCCCACATCTTCTTCGACCAACGCGAGCGCCATGTCCATCCCGGCCGTGACGCCGGCCGAGGTGTAGATGTTGCCGTCGCGAACGTAGATAGGATCGGGATCGAGCTTGACCGCGGGATAGCGGCGCGCCAGCCGCTCGCAATAGTTCCAGTGCGTAGTGGCACGGCGGCCATCGAGTAACCCGGCGCGGGCGAGCAGAAATGCGCCGGTGCAGATCGATCCCAGGCGGCGAACCTGAGGTGCAATGCGCTGCAGCCATTCGACCACCGCCAGTTCTTCGCGGGCGGCTTCGACCCAGGAGCCACCGACGATGAGCAGGGTGTCGACGCGACCGCGCACGTCACCAAAGCTGCGGTGTGCGTCGATGCGCAGTCCGCAACTGGTGCGCAGAGGCCCGGGCTCGGTGGTGACGATCTCGAGCGAGTATACCGGCGGCCCGGACTTGGAGCGGGCGACGATTTCGCCGGCGCGCACGAGGACCTGATAGGGGCCGACGAGATCGAGAATCTGCGTGTCCGGCGCGGCCAGCAGCAGAATGCGGCGCGTCGGTGTGGATGACGTCAGTCGCAGCTTATTGCCATTTTTCGGGTGCAGCATCGAAATCCGCCTTGTGAGCCTGCGAACAGAAATAATACGTCTTGCCCTTGTAAGCCGATTGTGGCGCGGTCGCGCGATCGACCGACATGCCACAGACGGGGCAGTGCTGGTGGTCGTCGGTCGTGACCTCTGCCTTCACGTACATTGCGTTGGAGTTTGCGTCCGTCCAGCCCTGTCCCTGATATTCCATGTCGTACGCGGTCGCGGTGGCGACCTTGCGGCCGAAGTAGCGCTCGACCACACGCAATGCGAGATCGATGCCTGACGATAAACCTCCTGAGCTGGCGAGATTGCCGGCTTCGACGAAACGCGCTCCGCGCTGAAGCGAGATGTCGGGGAACTTCATGGCGAAGCTCTTGTAAGCGTCATGGTGCGTGGTCGCAGCTTTGCCGGAGAGCAGGCCCGTCTTGGCAAGAATGAATGCGCCGGTGCACACCGACATGGTGACATCGGTCGTCTTGGTCGCGCTGCGGATCCAGTCGAGCATGACTTTGCTGCTGTCGCTTTGTGCGGGGATGACAACGACCTTCGGTACAGGCGCGTTGGTGAAGGTGTAATCGGGAACGACCTTGAGGCCACCGGAGAAGCTAACAGGCATCCGAGATTCCGCCACGGTGTAGGTGCGGAAGGGCATCTGGTTATCCATGCTGGAGCCGCGCGACGGGATCATGACGTCGTTGAAGACCTCCCACGGGCCGGCGAGGTCGATCATCACGGTGCCTTCGGAGATGACAAAGGCAACTGGGATGGTGCCCTTCGCGGGAGGCCTGAGCGGATTGGTAATCGGCTGGTTATCCGCGCTGGTGGCCGGTTTCGGCGGATTGGTCGGGTTCGGCTGACTAGCTGCGGCATCCGGGGATGCGTGTTGGCTGGTGCAGGCGGACAGCATGGTCAGCAGGCCGAATGCAGCCGAGCGTTCTACGAAATCTCTGCGCTTCATAAGTCACTCCTTTGGCACGCAAACTTGGGCGAGGGAGGTGGGGTGCGTGGCCCCGGCTGCCTCAGTTGCCGCGGGCAGCAGATGCTCGGATCGTAGCAAAGCTAAGGGCTGGCATTTCTGACAATGTTCAGTGTTTTTCTGCCACGACGTCGGAGATGACCCGCAAGCGATATTTTTCTCGGCGGACACTCGGAAGTTCAGGTCGATGAGCGAGCGGGCGAAGTATACTCGTCGGCAATGAACCGGCGAACTTTGCTGAAACATTTGGCAGCGATTCCCTTGGTCGCGCGTTTGCGACCCGATCTGTTTGCGCTCACGGCCGATCCCGGCGAAGGGTCCGGAGACGGCATCGTCACTGGCGGAAACGGTCGCGCAAACGACCGCGGCGCCTCGACCGTTCCGCCGCATCCGTCCCGGCGATCCCGGATGGCCGACTCCCACAATGTGGGACAACCTTAAACAGCAAGTCGGCGGGCGGCTCATTCCGGTGTACTCTCCGCTGGCGAACTGCCAGGCTGACGTTGACAGCGCCACCTGCCAGGAGCTGCTGAAGAACATCCACAACCCTTACTTCATTGGCGACCAGTCCGGGCTGACGCAAACGCTCGCCTGGGTTGATGCCTGGACTACCGCGCCCAGCGCCTTTGCGGTCGAAGCCGCTAATGCTAACGACATCGCCGCCGCCGTGAACTTCGCGCGTCAAAATCATCTGCGCCTGGTCGTCAAGGGCGGTGGGCACAGCTATCAGGGCACATCGAATGCGCCCGACTCGCTGCTGGTCTGGACGCGACACATGAGAGACGTCACCCTGCATCCTTCGTTTGTTCCGCAAGGATGTGAGGGCAAGATCGCACCGCAGCCGGCGGTTACGCTGGGCGCCGGTTGCATCTGGATGGATGCCTATCAAGCTGTCACGACCAAAGCGGGCCAGTATGTGCAAGGCGGAGGCTGTACCACGGTCGGCGTTGCCGGCCTGGTGCAAAGCGGCGGATTTGGCAGCTTCTCCAAACATTACGGAACCGCCGCGGCGGGTTTGCTGGAGGCCGAGGTCGTCACTGCCGACGGCAAGATCCGCATCGCGAACGCCTGCATGGATCCCGGCTTGTTCTTCGCGCTTAAGGGCGGTGGTGGCGGCAGCTTTGGTGTGGTCAGCAAAGTAACATTGCGTGTCCGCGAACTACCGGAGTGGTTTGGCGCGGCTATTATCACCATTAAGGCTGCATCCGACGACGCCTATCGTCGCCTGCTGCGCCAGTTTCTCAGCTTCTATCGCGAGCAACTCTTCAACCACCACTGGGGCGAGCAGATCCACGTCGAGGGCGACAATACGCTCGAGATCAGGATGGTCTCGCACGGTCTCGATGGCGACGAATGCAAGCGCATCTGGCAGCCGTTTCTCGATTGGCTGGCGCATGCGCCGCAGGATTACACGCTGGAGGGGCCGACCATCGTCGGCGGCCTGCCCGCACGCCATTGGTGGGATGTCGAGTTTCAGAACAAGCTGCACCCCGGCGTGTATGTCGTCGATCCGCGTCCCGGCGCTAGTCCCACGGATGCCTGGTGGGGAGGGGATGGTGCTCAATGCGGTCAGGTACTCTACGGTTTCGAGTCCCTGTGGCTGCCGGCTTCGCTGCTGGACAGCAAGCGCAAGAGCGGCTTGTCGATGCGCTGTTCGCTGCCTCGCGCCAATGGGGTGTCGAGCTGCACTTCAACAAGGGGCTCGCCGGAGCTCCCGCTGAGGCCATCGCCGCGGCGCGCGAGACCGCGACCAATCCGGTGCTGCTCGACTCTTTCGCGCTCGCCATCATCGCCGCGGGCACGCACTCGGCTTATCCCGGGGTTCGCGGCCACGAACCTGATGTGAGCGTCGCGCGCAAGCGGGCGATAGCGATCAATCAGGCGATGAGCGAGCTGCGCAAGGTCGCGCCCTATCGCGGTGCCTATGTTTCGGAGAGCAATTACTTCGAGAAGGGCTGGCAATACTCATTCTGGGGCATGAACTATCCGCGCTTGCGGGAGATCAAAAAGAAGTACGATCCGGAGGGGCTGTTCTTCGTCCACCACGGCGTTGGCAGCGATGAGTGGAGTGACGACGGATTCACGCGCGTGGCGCGGTAGCCTCTGCGCGGCTGGAACTCGCAGGCTGCTGAAAAAGTCGGAACCGCAGATCCCTCGTCGGACTAAAGTCCTCCTCGGGATGACAGAAATAAAGGGCTCGGACGCTGGCCTGAAGGCCAGCTCTACCGCTCGAATCACTCTCGCTTTAAGTCCGCAGCCAGTAGCCGATGAAACAGGTGCTCACCCGCCTCACGGCGAACGGACAGGCGTCCTGCTCCATAGGCG
This sequence comes from uncultured Acidobacteriaceae bacterium, assembly GCA_963697175.1. GTDB lineage: Bacteria > Acidobacteriota > Terriglobia > Terriglobales > Acidobacteriaceae > Bog-257. The sequence goes on from CAVONC010000021.1 coordinate 95,101, forward strand.
CGGGAATGCAGGCCGCGCTGGACGGCTTCGCAGATCGCAACATCTTCGTCATTTACACGCTCGCCGACGGCGATGCTCTGCCGATTGCGTTCCGCGGCGGACTCACTCACGTCATCGAAATAGAAATCGAAAATCACCTGGCAGCCGATCGACGCCATCGGGCAACACGAGATTGGTGTCCATGTAGCCGCTGTAGAGATTGATCATGAAGTTGGGATACTGCCAGAAGTACCAGGCGCGATCGCCGGTGCGCGTGGCCGCGGTTGCCGCATCCTCGTTCGACGCAACCATCGGACTGGACTGCAGGCAGTAACGGTCTTCGTTCTCGATGGTGTACTGCTTGTAGTCGAGCACGCTGTTCAGTCCCTTGTGCAGATGCGGCACGTGGTAGCCACCATCGAGGTAGTTGTCCACGAAGACCTTCCAGTTGCACTTCAGGCTGTAGGTTCGACGTTCGAAGAAGCGCAGCGCGCCGATATTCAACGGAGCCATGCGCTCGACTAACCGGCCAAGGAAATCGGCCAGGGGCGCGGCTTTCGGGTCAAGATTGACGAAGACGAACTGCTCCCAGGCTTCTGCCCGCACGGGAAGCAAGCCATTCCTTGCGCGATCGAATCCGCAGACGCCATCAAACTCCGGCGCGCCTTTGAGCGAGCCGTCGAGAGCCATAACTCCAGCCGTGATAAGGGCAGCGGAAGATGTTTGCCGTTCCGCACTCTTCGGTTACGACCGCGGCGGCGTGATGGCGACAGACGTTGTAGAAGGCACGAAGCCGGCTGTCCGCGCCGCGCACGATCACCAGTGGCTCGCCGGCCAGTTCGGTGGTGACGAAATCTCCCGGCCGGGTCAACTGACCGGCGCGCGCGACCACCTGCCAAGTTTGGCCGAAGACGTTCTGCCGCTCCAGCGCGGCGATGCGCTCGTCGACATACCAGGGCGCAGGAATGGTGTACGCGTGATCCAGCGGCGCACGTTCGTCATACGATGCGAGAATGTCGGGCAACGATGATTCCATGGGTCAGTATGTACTGGCCCGGGGCTAAAGCCCGGCCTGGGAGCATGGGCTCACCGGCCTGAAGGCCGGTGCTGCCACCGTAATCAACCGCAATTTCAAACGACCGATCGACTGCGGAGAAATCATAGCAGGCGGTGAATGCGAAAACAGTTGACGGCGCAGCGGCTGCCGTGTTTCCTTGAGTCTCATGCCTGTAACCGATCGCGCTTTGGAAATTGTCCCGGCGACGCCCGCCGAAGTCGGCGAGGTAGCGCCGATCTTCGATGCTTATCGCCAGTTCTACCGCAAGCCTTCCGACGTGGAAGCGGCGCGGCGCTTTCTGTTTGCGCGCCTCAGCAAAGGCGAGTCGGTGCTGTTCCTGGCGCGTCATGAAGGACGAGCCGTCGGCTTCGTTCATCTTTATCCAGCATTCTCGTCGATCGAGCTGCGGCGGTTGTGGATCTTGAATGATCTGTACGTTGTTCCGGAGGCGCGCAAGCTGGGCGTCGGACGCGCGCTGACCGAGCGCGCGCAGGAGTTGGCGGAGGCGACGCGCGCCAATTGCCTGATCCTGGAGACGGCGAGCGACAACCTGCCGGCGCAGCGGTTGTACGAGGGCCTGGGCTGGAAGCGCGAGCAGGAGTTTTACCGGTACTATTTGCCGCTATAGGGGTCCTTCGACTCACGCGCCAAAATCGGGCGCGCTCGCTCAGGATGACACTATGGCAGGTGTGCGCTGCAAGCTCGCAGCGACAGATCGCAGACATGATGCAGCCTTCAACCAAGCTCGCCGCGCATCCAAGCGACGCCACCGCCGATCATCCGCAGCCGAAGCGCGCGCTGGGCCTGCGCGACCTGGTGCTGTTCTACGTCGTCGCCAGCTTGAGCCTGCGATGGATTCCGCTGGCAGCCGCGGCTGGACCCAGCTCGCTGGTCATGTGGATGGTTGGCCTGGTTGCGATCTTTCTGCCGCTGGCGCTGTGCGTGATGGAACTCTCGTCGCGCTATCCCGAGGAAGGTGGCATGTATGTCTGGAGCAAGCGCGCCTTCGGCGATTTCAGCGGCTTCCTGACTGGCTGGTCGTATTGGATGAGTAATCTGCCATTCTTCCCGGCGATACTGTACTTCGCGGCCAGCAACGCCCTGTATGTTGCCGGCGATCGTGGCAAGGCGTTGCAAACCAGTCCTACGTTCTTCCTCATCTTCTCCTTTTGCGGACTGGCGCTGGCGTTGGCGCTGAACATTGTCGGTCTCAATATCGCCAAGTGGCTGAACAATGTGGGCGCCATCGGAGCATGGTTGCCGGTGGGCCTGTTATGCGTGGTGGGCGTTATCGCGCTGCGCAGGTTCGGTTCAGCTACCAGCTTCAATGCTGTGTCACTGAGGCCTTCCCTGAATCTGGGCAATGCCGGCGTGTGGGCGACGCTGATGTTTGCCTTCGCCGGCGCCGAGTCCGCCTCCTGCATGGGTGGCGAGATCAAAGATGCGCGGCGCATCATTCCGCGTGCGCTGCTGATCGCCGGGATTCTGATCACCGCCGGCTACATCCTGGGGACTGTCGCCATGCTCATCGTTCTGCCGCAGCAGCAACTCAACGGCATGGAGGGCATCATGCAGGCGATTTCCAGCAGCGCCGAGCGCATCGGCTGGTCTGGCCTTGGGCCGGCGGTGGCGCTGCTGATCTGCGTGGCTAACCTCGGCAGCGGCGGTGCCTTTCTGGCAGCGATGTCACGCCTGCCGTTCGTTGCCGGCATCGACCGCTACCTGCCGCCGGCATTCGGGCGGGTGCATCCTCGCTGGCGGACACCGCACATCTCCCTGATCGTGCAAGGAATTGCCTGTGCCGTCTTCGTTCTGTTGGGACAGCTTGGAAGCACCATCCATGCAGCCTACCAAGTGCTGGTGAGCATGAGCATCATCATTGCCTTCGTGCCTTACCTGTTCATGTTTGCGGCGCTGATTCGGCTCCAGCGCGAGCCGGCTGGGCCCGAGATTGTCCGCGTACCCGGTGGGAAGCCGGTGGCTACGGCGCTGGGGATCATTGGCTTTGTCGCGACCTGCGCGACGATTGTCGGCTCGGCGGTTCCCGATGCCAGCGAACCGAACAAGGCTTTGGTTGTGGGCAAAATCGTGTTGCTGACCATCGCCGTGATCGGCGGAGGCGTGCTGCTGTACGCGGTGGGCAAGCGAAGAGCAGCGGCAACAGTTCCGGCAGATGGTTATGTGCGAGGAACGTAGGGCATCGGGTGATAAATAGCGGCTAGAGCAGCTTAAGATTTATTGTATCCCGGTAGAGCGGGTCTTCAGACCCGCGTCTGGCGCCCGCTGTCAAACCCGGCTGGAGCACTGAGATCTTCGACCTCAGTGCTCCAGCCCTTCGTTCTTTGCAAGGCTGGACGCAGGCCTGAAGGCCTGCTCTACCAGAAAGCGCGAGGTCACAGTAATTCCTAAATAGCTATAGTCTAGGCGCTGCTTTGCATCTGGGCTGCAGGCTGGGACGCTGCGGCGTGAGAGCTGTCGTTGACCGAGATCAGCAGCAGAGTTGCATCGTCGGTGAACTTGCCGGCGGCGTGCTTTCCCACATCTTTCATGATCTGCGCATAGCGCTGCGGCAGGGACTCGTCCTGCGAACCGGCTATCAATCCCATCAGTCTTTCGTGACCGAACTCCTCGCCGGAATCGCTGGCGGCTTCGCTCACGCCATCGGTATAGAGCAGGAGGCGGTCTCCGGCAGCGAGGGCAAGCCGCTCGGAGTGGAAACCCTCGTCCAGCATGAAACCTAACACCGGACGAGTCGGCCCCAGCGAATCGATGCTGCCATTCTGCCGGCGCAGAATGGGCGGGCAATGGCCGGCATTCACATAATGCAGGAGCCGCGTCCGCAGATCGAGGACACCATAGAAGATGGTGACGTAATGTCCCACGCCGAGTTGATTACGCAAGGTTGTCTCGACCTGCGTCAGCACGATCTCAGGACTGTTGCTGGATGACGATAGGGTGCTGACCGAAGCGTACAGCATTGCGGCAATCAGCGCGCCAGGCGTGCCTTTGCCGGAAACGTCGGCCACGCAGAAGTGCAGCATGTCCGGCGCCGGCTGCCAGACTCCAAAGTAGTCGCCGCCAACAACTCCGGCCGGAACGCTGTCGCCAAACAGTTCGACGCCCTGCGTGACCAGGTGGCGCTGCGGTACGATGCGCGTCTGCAGTTGTTGAGCGTCTTGTTTTTCGTATTCCGAGACGCGCTGCGAAGAGCGCAGCTCCTGAGCCCGGCCGATGAGCAACTTCACTTTTTCCAGAAGAGCGTCATTGCGCCACGGCTTCTCGATGAAATCAGATGCGCCATGCTTCATAGCGCTCACCGCCAGATCGACATTGCCCCATGCCGTGAGCGCGATGATTGGCACCATGGCATCGAGTGCGCGCAGGCGTTGAATCAACTCCAGGCCTTCCAGACCCGACGTGCTGTCGCGCTGGTAGTTCATATCGAACATCGCGAGCTCAGGGATGCTCTGTTGGGCTGCCGCGAGAGCTTCGCCGGGTGAGGCACACAGCAGCACTTCGTAGTCGTGACCGCGCAGCAGCATGGCCAGTGCCTCACGTACATGCTCCTGGTCTTCTGCGATCAGAATGGTCGATTTTTCCGAGGTAGCAACCATGATGTTCCACTTGATGATATTGCAGACGGCTTGCCATCGTCGCCGGTGGGCTATCTTGCTCGAAACAAGTAAGCTGGCCTGGTCGAGAGCCAGCAGCTCGCCCACAATCGCGAATTCGATGTCCGAAAACGGACATCAGCACCGTCAACCAAATGTACGTCCAAGTCCAAGCAATAGTTCCACTTGCGAACGTCGTTGGTCCCGCTTATTTCCCAATTTCGCGACACGCCATGTAGAATCGAATGTTCGTTCCCTGAGCCGCGCGTTCCACGCGTAAGTCCCCAAGTGCAACCGTGCGACGGTTTGCGCTTCCGCTGAACGCAGTCCCGATCAGCCGTGTAGGACGAGAGCAGTGGCTCTTCCTAAGAGATCCAAGTTACGAAGGAGCATCCGATAGTATGGCGATTCCAGCCACCCAATTGCGTCCGGGCATGGTCATCAAGCACAACAATGACCTGCATTCCGTTTTCAGCGTCGAGCACCGCACTCCCGGCAATCTGCGGGCGTTCATTCAGGCGAAGCTGCGTAATCTGCGCACGGGCGCGATGTTCGAGCACCGCTTCCGCTCCGGCGATGCCATCGACAAGATCACCGTCGACGAGGTGCAGATGGAGTTTCTCTACGCCGACGGCGATGACTACTACTTCATGAACACCGAGAACTACGAACAGCTGCACCTGGGTAAGGACATCCTCGGCGATGCCGTGGACTACCTGATTGCGAATCTGGCCATCAAAGTAGAGTTCTTTGACGGCAAGGCGGTTGGAATAGAACTGCCGCAGACGGTGGAATTGACGGTGGTGGAAACCGAGCCTGGCCTGAAGTCGGCGACTGCCAGCAGTGTCACCAAGCCGGCCAAGACAGAGACCGGACTGGTGGTGCAGGTGCCACCGTTTATCAATGAAGGCGAAAAGATTCGTGTGGATACGTCTGAAGGGGCGTATCTGTCGCGGGCGTAATCGGCGGGTTTTCTGACAGCTGAGGCGGGATCAAGAAAATGACCTACGACTTCTGTGGAGGAGCAATGAGACGTTGTCTAATCGTCACCCTGTGTCTCTGTTTCGCACTGCCGGTTGTCGCGCAGGAGAAAGAGGCTGAACGGCTGACCTCGTCCTTCGACGTCATGCGCGCGGTTCTCGACATGCCGGATAAAGGCATTCCGAAGGATCTGCTCGACAAATCGTATTGCGTGGTGGTGTTCCCATCGGTGAAGAAAGGTGCTTTCGTGGTGGGAGCGAGCTATGGCCGCGGCGTGATGACCTGCCGCTCGGGCTCGCAGTTCCGCGGTCCGTGGAGTGCGCCGGCTTTCTTTGCCATGGAAGGCGGCAGCTTCGGATTGCAGGCCGGCGGCCAGGCCACGGATTTTGTGTTGCTCATCATGAACGAACAAGGCGCAACGTCAGTGATGACGAGCAAGGTGAAGCTGGGCGGTGATGCTTCGGTGGCTGCAGGCCCGGTTGGACGCACCACCTCGGCGGAGACGGATGTGGTGATGAAGGCGGAGATTCTCTCCTGGTCGCGCAATCGCGGCATTTTTGCTGGAATTTCTCTCACCGGCTCAACCTTGCGATCCGACGACGATGCCAACAAGAACCTGTACCGGAAGGATCTGAATGCGAAGCAGATCATCCTGCAGGGCCAGGTGAAGACGCCTTCCTCGGGCAAAGCGCTGATTGGGTTGCTGGACAGGGCTTCGCCGAAGAGAATCTAGCCGTTAGCATTTAGCACTTAGCAGTTGGCTCAAATCGTTACTACGCTGTGGTGCTATGTGCTGATTGCTGGGTGGTAGTTACTAAGTGCCAAATGCTAAGTGCTAAATGCTAAGTCCCGATCATCCTGATCTCGAAACTCGCCGCTACGTGATCACGGGACGCGTGCAGGGCGTCGGCTTTCGCTGGTTTGTGGAGCGCGAGGCGGCGCAGCTTGGCGTCACCGGATGGGTGCGCAACTGCAACAACGGCGATGTCGAGGTCATGGCGACGGGCGGGCGCGAGCAACTCAACTCGCTTCGTCAGAAGCTGGAGCAAGGTCCGCGGGCCTCGCGCGTCGACCATGTAGGCGAATCCAAGGCGCAGCTGTTGGACGCGCCATCATTCCGCATTGAAGGAGTCTGGTAAGTGACGCAGCCGAAACCGGCCACCACCTGTGAAGATCTGAAGTCGCTGATTCGCGAGGTGCCTGACTTCCCGAAGCCAGGCATTCTCTTCTACGACATCACCACTCTGCTGAAGGACCGTCGCGGCTTCGCGCGGCTCATTGACGCCCTCACCGAGAACTACATCAATTACAACGTCGAGCTTGTCTTAGGGATCGAGGCTCGCGGATTCATCTTTGGCCCCGCGCTGGCGTATCGGCTGAATGCGGGTTTCGTGCCGGTTCGCAAGCCGAAGAAGCTGCCGGCCGAAGTCCTGCAGTGGAAATACGACCTGGAGTATGGCCAGGACACGCTGGAGATTCACAAAGACGCGATCCAGCCCGGCCAGCGCATTCTCATCTGCGACGATCTGCTGGCGACCGGCGGCACCGCCAAAGCTACCGCTGACATGGCTACGCAATTAGGCGGCAGCATCTGCGGCATGGGCTTCGTGGTGGAACTGGATGGGCTGAAAGGCCGAGAGAAGCTAAGGGACTATGAAGTGTTCTCGCTGCTGCACTACGAGCTGTGATGTGTCAGATCGAGCAAGGCTAGCGCAGGTGATCACCAGATCGTCTTTAGCAGTGGACAGTCCAACATGCGCTTGTCGGCGGTGACCAGCGGCAGGTTTTCGGCACGCGCCGTCGCGGCGATCGTTCGGTCAGCCGGATCGGAGGGAAAGTCGGCGGGGAAGTATGCTGTATAGGCCGCGATCTCCAGGGTTATCGGTCTGATTGCAATGCCCTCCACCAACTTCCTGAGTGTGTCCTCTAGGCTTCCCATGGGATCAATTCGCCTGGTTGCAACCAGCCGAGCCAACTCCACCAGGCTAATAGCCGAGATTGCCAAACCTCCGCTTCGCTCGGAACGACGGATTGCCGATAGCGCCGTCCGCGACAGCTTCCGCGAGTTGCCGTTCATCCACACAACAACGTGAGTGTCCAGCAGAATCATTTGAGCATGTCCCAGTCTTCCGCTGGGAATATAGGCTTGATCAGGTCGTCAGGATCGCCGTTGATTTTCATGATGCCCTCCCAGCGCCCGATGAAGTCATCCTTCTTCTTGCTTTTGTTCACCGATTTGGGCCTGCCCACCTCAACCAGCGGCTTGCCCCGCACCGTTACCAGCACGGGCTTCCCTGTATTGGCGACCTCACGCATCAATCCCAGGCATTTGGCCTTGAACTCACCGGCGGCGACTTGTCTGATCTTGCCAATATCCGCCGCTTTCGCCGCGCTCTTTTTCTTCGCTAGGGCTTTCGACGCCATATGGTCACCTCCAGATGACCATGGTCATTTTAACATGGTCATCTCGCTAAGGCGATAACCCTCCGTCCTTCGATTTTAAACCTTCCCTCGAGCACGGTCCTGATCGCCTCGCTGTAGGCGATGTGTTCCTGCTCCAGGATGCGTGCGGCCAGCGTGTGTTCGTCATCGTCGTCGAGGACGGGGACGACCTTCTGCAGGATGATGGCGCCGTGATCAAGGTTCTCGTCGACGAAGTGTACGGTGCAGCCGGAGACTTTGACGCCGTAGTCGAAGGCCTGCTTCTGGGCGTCCAGGCCGGGAAACGCCGGCAGCAGCGCGGGATGGATGTTGAGGATGCGATTAGGAAACTGTTGCACAAACCATGGCGACAGCAATCGCATGTAACCGGCGAGGCAAACAAGATCGACGTGATGGGCATGCAATGCGGCGACGACCTCGCGATCATGCTCCTCGCGCACTTTGCCTTTGGAAGGAATGATGAGCGCATTCAGCCCGCGACGCCGCGCCGATTCGATGCCCGGCGCATCAGCGCGGTTGGAGATGACGACGGCGATGTTCGCGTCGAGTTTGCCGGAGGCGACATTATCGGCGATGGCCTCGAAGTTCGATCCGCGTCCGGAAAGCAGAATGCCCAGGTTTTTCATGATGACAAACGATGATAACCCGCGGTTGCGGTGGAGGAATATCTGGACGGGCGATATCGCGTCGTAACGATTGCTATTGTTGCGGCTCCAGCAGCGAGTGGGTTACCGCATGCACGGAGAGGGCAATGCGGTTGGGGACGCCGATCTTCCGCAAGAGCTGTGCGACGTGAGCCTTAACCGTGCGCTCGATGATACCGAGCTCTTCCGCGATCTCCTTATTGGAGCAGCCGGCCACCAGTAAACGCAGGACCTCTCGTTCGCGGTCGCTGATCTTCATTGAGGCTTCCTTGCGGGAGTGGCCAACACGGGCGGCATAAGTGGAGCGCTCGATGAATGCAGCCAGCACTCGCCGCGGTAACCACACGGAGCCGGCATGAACTTCGCGCACGGCCTTCTTGAATTCGGCCGGCGACGCCTCTTCTCCTACATAACCCTTGGCTCCGGCGGCGACGGAGCGCAGGATGTCCTCGTCACGATTTTCCGGTCCGGTGACAATGATGCAGATGCTGGGCCGCTGGGATTTCAGGGTGGCCATGGCGTTGAGGAAGACGGTGCCGCGATCGACCGCCAGCACGATAATGTCGTCAGTTTGCGATTGCACAACCGAGCGCACAGTCGCGGCGCGCACCTGGATATCGGATTCGGACGAGAAGATGGCGCGCAAACCCACAAAGCGAACAGGATCGCTTTCGACAACGGCAACGCGAATGATACGGCGCCGCGAAGGCTTCATAAGTGATCTACAAGAAGTACCCTATACCACCTTTCGACGTAACATTCCTATATAAAAAAATGCTGTTGCAGCTGGTACGGCGAAGATGGCACGATTCTGCGCTGCCCAGGAAAGTGAAAGCTATGCGGTGCAGGTCGGGGACTGGTGACGAATTGGGAAGAGCTGACATTGGGAGGCTGGCGATGCACAATGGAGAAGCTGCCTTGGCAGCGATTCTTATGGTGCGTAGATCCTCGCGACCGGGATTAGGCGGTATTTTAGTGGTGGCCGCGTGGGTTTGCCTTTCGACCACGGCAACGTTCGCACAGACATCGCAAGGGCAGCAGGCGGGCGAGGTTCAGAACGAGCCCATCACCGAGCCGCGCAGCGCCGAGCATAAGCCGAGTGGACCGCCCATCCCGAAAGGCATTCAAGCCATCACGCAAACGGAAGGCAAGTGCTCCACCGAGCTGATCATCAACGCCGAAGCGCTATTCAAGCCGACGCGCTGGACACTGAATTCTGACGCGCCGCAGACCCTGGATGCGCTTGCTCCGCTCATCACCCAAGCCGGCAAACACCCGGTGCGGATCACGGCGTTTTCCGGCTCGGATAACTCGGAGAAGAACAACCAGATCGTGGCAGAAAAGCGCGCGCTCACGGTGCGAACCTGGCTGAGGAATCACGGCCTCGTACCGGAGGACACGCCGATCACAGGAATCGCCAACTTCGCTACCGGCGACCAACAACCGAAAGAGCCGATCGAGCTGGTGATCGATACCTGCAAACAGCTTCCCGGTCCGAAGGAGACTAGTTGATAGCTCGCTTGTTCTCGAAATGCCGGCGAGCTTGCAAAACGTGGTTGCCATTCGATTGTTGATTCTTGCCGTTCAAATCCAATCAATCCCGCTCGCTGCATAGCCGCTTCACTGGCATGGGTGAGACGCGACACCGCGCCAGCGCACCACTTCCAGCGACAATATTGAGATCGAGGAGCGCGGCGGTGCGCCTTTTATAGCCCGATTACTACCAAACCATTCATCCGCCGTCGCGCCCGCTTCATCCCAGGCGAGGATAAAAAGTGAGCACACAGACAATCTCTCCGGAAGTCATCGTTCCTACACTGCCGACCGATAACGAAGGACCGCGACTGGTCGCGCGCAAGCGGCCCACGCTGCGCATTCTGCAACCGGACGTGACCTACACCGGCGCGCCCATCAAGCCGTTGCAAAAGGGCTTGCCGAAGCAGACGGAATCGCTCTGCCCGGAATGCAGCACGGTGATTGCGGCGGACATTTTCGCCGACGACGGCAAGGTGGTGATGGAGAAGAGCTGTCCGGAGCACGGGCATTTTCGCGACATCGTCTTCAGCGACATCGAGCTTTACCTCAAGATGGAAGAATGGAACTTCGGCGACAATCTTGGCTTGTCGAATCCGCAAGTCGAGGGCGGCACGTCGTGTCCCGACGATTGCGGGCTGTGCAGTATGCATACCTCGCACACCGCGCTGGCGAATGTCGATCTGACGAATCGCTGCAATTTGACTTGCCCGGTGTGCTTTGCGAACGCCAATGTCGCCGGCTACGTCTACGAGCCGAGCTTGGATCAAGTGCGCGGCATGCTGGCGACGCTGCGCGGCGAGCGGCCGGTGGATGGCCGCGTGGTGCAGTTCTCCGGCGGTGAGCCGACGATCCATCCCCAGTTCTTCGAGATTCTGTCGATGGCGCGCGAGATGGGCTTCACGCACATCCAGGCCGCGACCAATGGAATCGAGCTGGCCGATCTGGAGTTCGCGCGCAAGGCCAAAGCGGCCGGACTGGCGACGCTGTATCTGCAATTCGACGGTGTGACCGAGGACATCTATCGCCGCGTGCGCGGACAGGCGCTGCTCGAGACCAAGATGAAGGTCATCGAGAATTGCCGCGCGACCGGGATGAAGATTGTCTTTGTGCCGACGATCGTGAAGGGTCTGAACGATCATCAGATCGGCGACATCGTGCGCGTGGCGATCGAGAATATCGACACGGTTTCGGGCATCAGCTTTCAGCCGGTGGCGTTTACCGGGCGGATTGCGAAGCACGAGCTGCTGGCCAAGCGATTCACCCTGTCCGATCTGGCGCGATGCGTCAGCGAGCAGACCGGCATCACCGATCCGCGAGCCGACTGGTTTCCGCTGGCCTGCGTCACGCCATTCTCGAAGCTGACGGCAGCGCTGCGCGGCACCGGCGTGCCGACCATCTCGTCGCATCCGCACTGCTCGCTGGGTACGTATTTCTTTGTGGATGAGAGGTCGAAACAGGCGGTGCCGATCACACGCTTTGTTGATGTCCCGAACATGCTGCAGGACATGGAGGAGCTGTCGCGCTCGGCAAGCAGGGCGCGCTTCAAGTTCTATAGCAAGATGAAGGCGTGGAACAATCTGAAGAGGCATTTCAAGCCGGAGTTGGCGCCGCCGGGGCTGACGTTCACGAAGTTTCTGCAGACGCTGCAAGGCCTGACCAACAAGAAGCTCGGGCGCGACGGCAAGGATGGCACGTTTACGTATCGCACGCTGCTGGTTGCGGGCATGCATTTTCAGGATGGCTACAACTACGACATCGAGCGCGTGAAGCGCTGCGTCATTCACTACGCCACGCCGGATGGCAAGCTGTATCCGTTCTGCACCTACAACTCGGGGCCATGCTATCGGGAGAAGATCGAGCGGCAGTTTTCGACGCCGTTAGCAACTAGCGACTAGCAGTCAGCAGTCAGCAATCAGCAATCAGCAATCAGACCTCGCGGGCTTATCGGCTGGAACCACAATCAGCCTGCTCTGTAGGGGCACGCCAGGATGTCACCTGAGAGCCGCGTTCTGCTCCACAAATTGTCCATCCGTTTCGCCATTGCGGCTTGCTAATCCCGCCTTCATGTCCAGCCCCCATCTGCCGATAGGAAGATCAGGAGCTTTTTCCTGGGAAAAGGAGTCGTACAACATGATTCGAAAACTCACCGTACTTATTGCCGTGCTGATGCTGGGTAGTTTGCTGGTCACGGCCCAGCAGAGCCCGTCAAAGTTCGACGTGTTCGGCGGATACTCCTACTTCAACGGCAGTACTTCGGGAGAGGCCGGCCACTTCAGCCTGAACGGTTGGAATGGGCAGGGCACGTTTAACTTCACGCCCTGGCTGGGCGGCACTGCCGACTTCGGCGGCTATTACGGCTCGCCCTTCGGCGTGAGTGCCAACGATTACACGTTCTTGTTTGGGCCGACGGTTAGCGTGCGCACGTCGCACATCACACCATTCTTCCATGCGCTGTTTGGTGAGGATCGTTTTCATGCGGCGGCATTGGGCGGATCAACTAACAACTCGGCCTTTGCCATGGCAGTGGGCGGCGGAGCGGACATCCCGGTGAAGGGCAGGTTCTCGATCCGCGCGGGCCAGCTGGATTGGCTGCGCACCAATCATTACAGCAATGGGCAGAACAACCTGAGGTTTTCTACGGGAGTGGTATTCCGGTTTGGCGAGTAGGGGCGGGTGACGAGCGCGAAGGCGCACGTTAATCCCGTGCGCCTGCTGTGCCGTCCCTATGGGGCTCGGATCAATATTTGTGCTGACCCAGGACTGCGCTGACGCTCCGTCCCGGCTAACTCGCCTTCCCGTGTCGGATTTTCGTTGTGTCTGTGCTGTTTTGAAGGGGCGCGGCTTCAGCCGCGCCGACGGTGGCTGCGAAGGACTCGGCCTTTAGGCCCTGAGGAGCAGGCCCCTCAGCGGCTAAAGCCGGCTCTCTCGCGAAGCCCGAACGGCACGCCTGAAGGCGTGCCCCTTCAAAGCAGAGCGGAAGCTGAAATCACACCAGAGTTAAACACGGCCTAGTTGGCCGGGACAAGTTTCGCCTTGGGCCCGGTGATGTTCTTCGTATGCGGTATGCGCGGTCCGCAGGTTGTGCTGCGAACCAACTCGGGCGCGTGGTCGTCATCGCGCTTGAAGATGTAGGCGCGGATCTTGTAGCAGATATCGTTCGGCGGCAAGACGGCGGCATCGTCGCGCGGGCTGACCGGTGTTATCTGGAACGACTGCGTAGTGGCACTGCCATCGGCCGAAGGCATATTCTCCACGGTCGCGATGAGCGGCCCGGATGCAACTGGATGCGAGATTTGCGCGATCAGGCCGACTGGCACGACGAGGATGACGCAGAGGATAAGGGGTCGGGTGAGAGGCATGGTAAGCCCTCCTGAGGCGAATGATAGCACTTGCTATAAGCAGGAACGATGGAGATGGGACAACTTGCAGGAAATTTTTTGGCGTTGTTTAGGCGACGTAATAGAATGCGGGACCGTGAGTCAGAAATCTCCTACGTTTCTTATTGTGGTGACATTGGTTGTGGGCTTGTCCGCACAGAGCAAGCCGGCGGCCGGAACCGCCTCGCACCATTACTTCAACGCTAACTATAACTTCTGCATCGATTATCCCAACAACTGGCAGACATGGGAGCCATTCGACCGTAATGCGGTAGCACTGATACAACCCAATGTCCAAGGCTATCCGCGTACCGAAATTACGGTAGGCGGTCGCGTGAATCAGCCGAGTGAGAAAGACGAAACGCGCGGAGAAACGCTGCAGGAGATTTGGGATTCAGGAGCGAAGGCGCTTGCCGAATACGGTAAGGCGACCAATGTCTCTGTCATTGAGCAAAAGCGCATAAGCTTGGTTGGGTATCCTGCTCTGGCGACAACGTACGAATACACGAAGAATGGGCAGCGCTGGCGCGAGCAGGAGGTTATCTTTCTAACGCGTTCCAGCACGGTCTTCGAACTGGCGCTGACGTGTCATCCGGGGGAAGTTGAAAAGCTGACTCCTGTGTTCGATGAGGTGGTCCGCAGCTTCAAAATCCAGTGTGATCCGAAGCTGCCCGAACGTCCCTAAGACCTTGCTTAACCCTGTCGCCACAAGCAGGTGACAAGGTGGGCAACTCGACTGGCTCAGAGAAAGGCTATGAAGTGGTCTGGCTCATCGCCTGCCCGCCTGTCGTGAAGGAGTCGATGGCCGTCACCAGCGAAGCGAACTGGCTCGGATTGCTGGTTCGCATCTGCTCCAGATCGAGAAAGCTCTGTTGGTTCTCCGCAATCAGAGCCATGTATTGCGAATCGACCTGTCCGCTGCTGTCGCGAGTGATGAGATCGTTGGCTTGAAAATGGGGCGGGTCGGCCATCTGGTTGTTGAGCGGCGAGAAGCGGCAGTTCGGCTGTCGCGCTGCCGCGGTGAGCGCAGGAAGGCTGTTAATGCCATTTGGCTTGAGGCTGGTATGCACATCAACATCGAAGGCCAGACCGGCCGTATGCGGGCTGGTTCCGGTGGTGTTCTTGGTATTTGTCGTCTGGATTCCCGCCTGTTGCGTCTGGGTGCGGAACACGGTGTCGAAGGTGAAGGTCATGCCCTGGGCGCGAGCGTTGGCGACGAAGTTTTGCAGCCGCTGCACCAGCCGGCTGTCGATGTACCGAATGTCTTGCGTACCACCAGTGACAAAGACCAGCACCGGACTGAGCATGGTTCTCCCTTGATATTGACTTGATACTTGATTCAAATGCGCAGCTAAAGTAGAGACCGACCCAGCCTGTTGCAAAACAATCGACAAGGTGGGGCATCGGCTAAACAGGCTGCTGAAAAACTCGTAGCACGACTCCGCGTGCCGTCGGCTAAAGCCGACTCAGAAAAGGAAATCAACCGGCCTAGACGCTGGCCTGAAGGCCAGCACTACCCGAAAACCGCACTCCGGCCGACTTTTTCAGCGGCCTATAGAACCTGAGCGACGAGGCAGGCATGCCTACGCCGCGGGTTTGCGACGCGTCTTGGTCTTCTTTGCCGCGACTACCTTCACCTGCGATTCCCGTTCCGCTTCGGCCACGCGTTGCGGCGGACGCTTAGGCACGTTGGCCAGGCTCTCCTTGAGCGCGGCCATCAGATCCACCACCGGCGCCAGCTTCTTCGGCTTCTCGACCGGCGTGACCTCTTCGCCTTCCAGGCGAGCCTTGATCAGCGTCTTCAGGTTCTCTTCAAAGGTGTCGTGATACTTCTCCGGCTCCCAATCGCCGGCCAGCGCTTCGATGAGCTGGTGAGCGACCTTCACCTCGGCGTCTTTCAGCTCGACATCGGGACGGCCAAAGTTGTCGAGATCGCGCACTTCTTCCTTGTAGTACATGGTGTGCAGCATCATGCCGCCTTTGTAGGGACGCAGGAAGACCGTGTACTCGCGGTTATGCATGGTGAGTTTGGCGATGGCGACGTACTTGCTCTCTTCGAGGGCCTTGCACAACAGCGCATAGGGCCGGCGGCCGGCTTCTTCCGGCGTCACGAAATACGAAGACTCGAAGTAGATGGGATCCACGTCATCAGCCTTGACGAATTCCAGGATCTCCATCGCCTTGGCGGTCTTGGGTTCGATCTTCTTGATCTCCTCGGGCTCGATGATGACGTACTCGCCCTTGCGATACTCGTATCCCTTCACGATCTCGCTGCGCTCGACCACGCGTTCGTCATGCGGGCACCAGAGCTGCTGCTTGATGCGCACGTTATCGGTGCGATGCAGCATGTTGAAGGAGATGTGATTGCCGCGCGCGCCGGAGAACAGCCGCACCGGCATGGAGATGAGTCCAAACGTCAGATAGCCAGACCACACGGAAGAAGCCATAGAGTCGTCCTGTAAAAACGCTTTTCGCTTTTCGCTGCTCGCTGTGCATTCGCTGATTCGCTGATTCGCCCGCGGCCCTCTGGCGAAAGGCGAAGAGCGATCATCGAGCCGGCGTCAACTTGGAGCTGATTCCCGCAACCATTTCGCGCAAAGTTGGCTGACGAAACGGGATGCCGCCTGTGGGAAACCGGGCCGAAATATGATCAGGCGATTGGTTGAGCTTCGTCAAGCCTTATTCTTCAAACAGCTACCAGCGCCGGACCGATTGCAGCCAGTAGATGGGATGCGGGAAGTATCGCTACTTGCTGCATTGCTGCGCTATTCGCTTTTCGCTATTCGCTTTTCGCCAGAAAAACTGCGCCAGATCCGGCGAACAGCGAGGAGCGAACAGCGAAGAGCGGCGCATTCTCCGTGCGATACTGAACGGAGCGTGACAAATCTCATCCATGCCAGAGGTTTGCCTGCTGCAGTGATTGCCATCGGATTCGCTCTGGTGGCGCGCTTCATGGGGGCGGTTACCGACGGCGGCGCGATCGCAGGCGTGCTGGTTGCCTTCGTGCTCATGCTGGCCGCTGGATTCGCTGGTTTCCTCCCTCTCTTTGCGCTGTTTCTGTTGACGGTGATTTCCACACGCTGGGGTTACGCGCGCAAGCAGCGGCTGGGAGTCGCTGAGCGGCGGCGCGGGCGAACGGCATCGCAAGTGATCGCCAACCTTGGAGCGGCGGCGGCCTGTGCGCTGCCGGTGATCTGGTATCCGGAGTTGAGCCAGGTGCTGCTAGCCGGATCGATGGCGGCGCTGGCCGAGGCGGCGGCTGACACGGTTTCCAGCGAATTGGGTCAGGCGACGGCACGCGGCGCGTACATGATCACCGATTTTCGCGATGCGCCCATCGGAACCAACGGAGCTATTAGCGTCGAAGGCACGATCGCCGGCTGCGTGGCTGCCTGCATCATTTCGTGGGTAGGAGCATCTGCCGGCGTTGTGGATTGGCGCTGGACGTTCGTCATTGCATTCGCCGGAATCGGAGGCATGTTCCTGGACAGCATCATGGGCGCGACCTGGGAAAACGCCGGCAGGATGGGCAACGATGCGGTGAATTTCGTCAGCACTGTGTTAGCGGCGGATGCCGCGCTGATCACGGTAATGATTGCGGAACGAATCGGCGGTTAGCAATCGAGAAGCCGGTGCGACGACCGTTCCTGGAAATTTCTTGGACGCGATCCCAGAGCGCCTATTCCGAAATCATCCCGATCGTGCCCAGCCAGGTCTCGACCAACCGAGGCCACGCCGTTATCGGGAACTTGGTACGCCGCAGTCCGAAGGCATGCCCGCCCTGAGCGTACAGATGCATCTCTACCGGAACCCCGGCGTTCTTCAGCGCAATGTAGTACGCCAGCGAGTCGTTTACGTTGTCCGAGTGGTCATCCTCGGCCTGCAGCAAAAACGTCGGCGGAGTCTGATGGGTGACATGAAGATCGGGATCCACGCTCAAATCTTTGTCGGCCGTCGCCGGAGAATGAATCACGAACGTTCTGGCGCCTTTCCTGGCATCCCACTCCGCCGCGGAGAGCGACAGATGGCCGGGATAAATAGCCACGGCAAAATCGGGGCGGCAGCTCACTTGGTCGGCAGCATCGACAGCCGGATACAAACGCTTCGCAAAGTGTGTGCTCATCGCTGCCACCAGATGACCGCCTGACGAAAACCCAAGCACACCAATCTTGTGCGGATCAATATGCCACTCCGCCGCGTGAAAGCGCACCAGCCCCAGCGCGCTCTGCGCATCTTCCAACGCCATCGGTGATTCCGGATACGGCCCTGATTTCGGATACGGCGCGGGCTTCGGATACCCCGGCTCCCCCGGTACGCGGTACTTCAACAGCACGCAGGTAATTCCCTTGGCGGTCAGCCAGTCGCAGACCTCGGTGCCTTCCAGATCGATAGCCAGGATCGTATAACCGCCGCCGGGAAATACGACGACTGCAGCGCCCGTGTTCTTTCCTGGTGGCGAATAGACCGTCATGGTAGGCCGGGTCACGTCGCTCAGGTAAAGCCACGGCCTGCCAGCCTACCAGATCTTTGGTGTCCGTCGCCGTGTTCTCCGGCCCGGCGACACGCTGCTGGTCAGGCACAGCTCCCGGCCATATCGGCACTTGGGTATGACCCGGAGATGGCTGCCAGGCAGGCTGCTGCGCGCTGAGGGCGCCAAACGCGAACATAATGCAGAGAGCAAACACGAAAGGCTTCATGACGATTCTCACAGCGAAACAGGCGTCGTCGTAGCGGCGAGGATGGTCAATCGTACAGGTGGAGTTCCACCGGCGCGCGCCGAATGCAAACTTCCCGCGTGCAGGATGTTTATGAGACTGGTTCTACTGGTTGGCCTGGCTGATCAGCTGCGCGACCTTCGAATCCGGGCCGACCGGCTCGACCATGACGATTTGACTGGCGTTGATGTACATGCGATCCGGGCCGTGCAATTCCTTGCCGCGCTTCACCAGCATGTTGGTCAACTGCTTGGTTTCGGGATCGGTTTTGCTCACGACATAGAACACGTCGGTCAGCACGGGATTGCGCGTGCCGTAGCCCGAGAGCTTGCCGTAATAGACCGCGCCATTACTCAGCTGGACGGCCTGATAGGGCGTGGAAAAACTGCGGCCGCGATCGTGGTGCATTAAGTGGTACGTCACCGCATGGCCGAGAAAGAGGCCGATCAGCAGACACACCACGCACCACACGATCAGCCGGGTTTTTCCGTTCTTGGTTGCAGCTTCAGTCACAGCGGGTGATGGCATTCGCATTCTCCGACCGCGATTATGAAATAGCTTCTAGTTTTTCGCGGGAAATCGCAGAGCGGATTATCCCATACCGGCATCGATGAGTTTTGGCATGGCGGGACCTGAAGGCCCGCTCCACCTTACTGGAGGTCGAGAGTGATCTTCAGCGCGGCGTCTATGTTGGCCAAGGTAGCTCTGTCGAACTTGCCGAGATGGCGGCGCAGGCGAGTCTTGTTGATGGCACGAACCTGTTCGCAGATGACGATGGAATCTTTGATCAGGCCGGCGGCGCCCGCCGTTACTCGAATATGGCTGGGATAGACCTTCTTCTTGTTGGCCGCGTCGGTGATCGGCGCGATGACAACTACGGGACTGAACTGATTGATGGCATCGCGGCTGACCACGACCACCGAACGCGTTCCGCGCTGTTCCGAGCCTTCGCCGGGATCGAGATTCGCCATAAAGACGTCGCCGCGAAGCACGGGCGCGGTCATAGAGCGCCGCGACCTTCGAGATCTTTTTCCTCGAGGCCGAAGGGCCTCCCAGTCGCTCACCTCGAATTCATCAGCCAGAAATCTCGCTTCCTTCTGATAAGCGGCATCGTGCGCCATGCCGGCGAAGGCGGCGTCGATCTGCTTGCGGCGGTAGATCTTGAGATAGGCGGTGACGGCGGCGACGATGAGGTCGTTCAGGCTGGGCGATGCTCCGGAAGCGTGCCGCTTTTCGTTATCGACAACGGACTTGGCCTGCTCGTAGAGCCGAGCCGGCAGGCGAACCGTAGTGGTACGAGTCGGTTGGCGGGAGGACATAGGAAAATCTCCATATTTGCTGAAAGCATTCCTGGCAGCGAGGACAGCTCACGGATTCGGCACCAGAACTGAATGCGGATTTCAAATACAAATATGATAGCAGATCACGCCGCTTTTTTCTGTTCTTCCTGCGGCTTGCGCTGGGGATGCAGATACCAGGGAACTTTGATGACGGTGATTCGCGGATTCTCCTTCAGGTCGAGCAGGGTCTTCAGCAGCTGCGAGCGGTTATTGTGCAGGATGCGGTTGTACCAGTGGTGCTCGATCATTTCGGGAACGAGGATGGCGATGTGCTCGTCGGCGTTCGCCGCCTGCAGCTTGAGCGCGTATTCCACGATGGGCTTGACGACGAAGCGATAGGGCGACTCCAGCACCACCAGCTCAGGCACGGGCAGCTTCATTCGTTTCGCCGGGGTGACGACCAGCTTTTCAAACTCCTGGCAAAATTTCTTGCCATCGTCTTCGTCGCAGTTGACATGCAGAAACGTGATCTGATTGGAGATGGACCAGCCGAAGCGCAGCGTCTTTTCCGCGACCGCGCTCCAGCTCCCGATGGGAATGAGCACGATAGGCGCGCAGATCTCTTTGCAATTCACGCCGCGGTCGAGGGCCGTGGTCCGCTCTACCTGGTCGTAGTGGCGGCGGACGGAATACATCAGCGCGATCAGTGCGGGGATAAGGATCACGGTGATCCACGCGCCATCGACAAATTTCGCAACTAGCACCACGCAGACAGTGAGGCCAGTCGCCAGCGCGCCGACGGCATTGATCGCCATGCCGTGACGAGCGCCGCGCCCGCCATGGCGCTTCCAGTGCGCCACCATGCCGGCCTGCGACAGCGTGAATGCCAGAAACGCACCCACCGCGTACAGCGGGATCAGCCGGTCGGTGATGCCGCCGAAGATCGTCAGCAGAATTGCGGTGAGGATGGCCAGCGCGTAAACGCCGGGCGTGAAGACCAGGCGGCGTCCTCGGAGGGCGAGCGAGTGGGGCAGAAATCCGTCGTTGGCGATGGCGCGCGCCAGTCGCGGAAAATCGGCGAAGGCGGTGTTCGCCGAGAGCGACAGCACGATGAGGATGGACACGATGCCGGTCCAGTAGAACGCACCGCGGCCGGTGATGGCCGCGAGCAATTGCGAGAGCACGCTCTGATAGCCTGCCTGCCCCGGCGGCGTAGCGGCGACGCCGTAAAGCGGGCAGAGATACGCGATGCCGCCGAGCATCAGCATGAGAATCGCGATGATGATGGTGAGCGTGAGGCGCGCGGTTTTGTCGGTGGGATCGCGAAAGGCAGTCACGCCGTTGCTGACCGCTTCTACGCCAGTCATCGCGGTGCAGCCGCTGGCGAAGGCGCGCAGGATGAGCCACAGGCTGACGGCTGCGGTGGCATGCGTCAGCCGCGGCGGCGCGACGATCGGCGTGGGATGACCTCCCGCGAGCAGCGCCTTCACCAGGCCGATAGCGATCATCCCCAGCAGGCATGCGATGAAAATGTAGGTCGGCGCCATGAAGATGCCGCCGGTCTCCTGCGCGCCGCGAATGTTGACCAGGGTGAGGACCAGCAGAATCCCCAGGCAGATGGCCAGCGTGTGCGGCTGCAAAGACGGAACGGCCGAGACCAGCGCGCCCACGCCCGCGGAGATGCCGACCGCGGCGGTGAGAATGTAGTCGATCATGAGCGCGGCGGCGGCCAGCAATCCCGGCCACGTGCCCAGGTTCTGACTGGCGACGGTGTACGAGCCCCCGCCCTGCGGATAGGCCGCGATGGTCTGGCGATAGGAGAAGTAAACGATGCCGAGCAGAACCAGAATGCAGAGCGTGATGGGGCGGATGAGATGAACGCCGCCCACGCCCAGCGCGAGCAGCAGCGTGAGTGCGGCTTCCGGCCCGTACGCGGCCGAGCTCAGCGCGTCCAGGCCAAACACCGGCACGCCCTTGGCAGGACCAATGCGCTCGGCCTGGTCGTCTTCGCTGGCCAGCGGCCGGCCAAACAGGATGTCGGCAAGTTTCACGTTGTACTCTCAGGCGTGGATGAGGTGAGGCGAGTCATCTAGCTTGAAGGGGCACGCCTTCAGGCGTGCCGTCACGCCAACTTAGAGAATCCGGCTTTAGCCGCCGTGGGACAATCTCCCGCAGGGCCTAAAGGCCGATGTTTTTGCGCGGCTATCGGCACGGCTGAAGCCGTGCCCCTTCAAGACGATCTCGACAACACGGTTGGTTGGATGCGGGAAATGACGCGGATAGTCGATTCGCCGCTAGAAGCCGGCGGTAATGGGCCAGATTGAGATGGCGTTCAGGGCAGATCTTGGGTGGAGCACGCCTTCAGGCGTGCATTGAGCGGCTTCTGCATTCCCCGCTTTAGCGGCTGAGGTAAGTTCTGTTTACCTCAGCGGCTAAAGCCGCATCCCATTTCCATTTGCCAACTGCACCGCTTAAGCGGTGCTCCACCCGACCGGTAGTGCGCGAGCGAGTTCAAGGCGTCTCACTACCGATTCGGCTGGTCGCAGTCGAACACCGCGCCTACTGCGGCAATCCCACTTTCTTTACCAGCTCGGCGAAGCGCGGATCGGAGCGCAGCGGGTCGAGCAGGAAGTCGGTATTCAGCTGGTACACCAGATCGCGCTCGCGGTAAGCCGTATCGAGCCAGTAGAAAGCCTGCTCCTTGTCGCCCGCCTGGGCATACAGCTGGGCGAGTAAGTACGGCGAGGCGTAGCTGCTCTTACGCTGCGCCAGCCGGACTGCGATGCCCCGCTTTAAAGCCTCTTTCCAGCCTCCAGCCTTGTAACCCTCATCCAGCGCCGCGGCAAACTGCACCTCGCTCGGATCGCTACCCAGCTGGCCATAGGCTTTCCATTCCTCAATCACCTGCGGGTACATCCCTTTTCCCCAGTAGGCCTCGGCCAGATACAGGTGCGCGACCGGGAAGGTCGGGTTTTCAGCGGCAACCCGCTTGGCCTCCACAATCGCGTCATCAAACTGCCGGGCCGACAGATGAACCCGCGCAGGCGTCGCGGCGATAATCGGCGATAGCGGGTCCAGTTCGTGGGCGCGCGCGCCTTCGGCAAGACCTTCCTGGATTTTGCCCAGAGCAGCCAGATCTTCCGCATACCACTGGTGCGCGGTCGCGTCGTTGGGATCGAGCGCGAACGCCTTCTTGAATTCCGCTTCGCCTTGCGCAAAATCGTAGCCGTACTCAATGGTGTTGGAGCCGAGATTCGCGTGCGGCTGCGCCAGCGTCGGATCCAATTCCAGCGCTCTGCGGGAAGCGGCATTCGACTTGGGATAGTCCTCGCTCGGCGAGCCACCGTGACTCGGCAACACACCATAAGCATCGGCCAAGCCGGAGTAGGCCATCGCGTAGCCGGGATCCTTCTCGATGGCCTGATTGAAGTACGAGAGCGCCGCCTGCAGGCTTGCGAGCGTGCGCTTGTTCCACTCGTAACGCCCCTTCAGATACAGCTCATACGCTTCAGGATCTTTCGTCCCCTGCTTGGTGACCTGCTGCTTCTCCGCACTACTCATCTCACTGCGCAACTTGCTCGCAATGTCGCCGGCAATCTGCTGCTGCATCGCGATGATGTTGGTCGCGGGGCCGCTGTAGTGCTGTCCCCAGAGTACGGTGTTGTCGCTGACGTTGGTGAGTTCGGCGCTCACATCGATCTGATCGCCATGCGGCACCACGCGTCCGCTGACCAGCGCCGCCACGCCCAGATCCTTCCCCACCTGCTGCACGTCGACGTCTTTGCCCTTGTAATGAAACACCGAATGCCGCGACTTCACCTTCAGGTCGGGCACGTGCGCCAGATTGTCGATCAGCGATTCGGTGATGCCGTCGCTCAGATAGTCGGTCTTGGCATCGCCGCCGACGTTGGTGAACGGCAGCACCGCCAGCGAATCGATCTGCGTCGCCTTGTGCGACCGCACATACCACGCCGCGCCGCCCGCCGCCAGCACAAGAGCCAGGACCACGCAAATCGCCGCGGCGATTGGCATCTGTCGCCGCCGGGCCGTGGCGACCGCAGGCATTCTGCCGCTGGACGAAGATGAAGACGAAGACGAATGCGCCGCCAGCCGCGTCGATTCCGTATCGCGCTTCAGCCGTTGCAGATCGCTGCGCAGATCGGCCGCGCTCTGGTAGCGCAGGTTGCGATCCTTCTCCAGCGCCTTGCGAATGATGCTCCCGAGCTCCGGCGAGAGATCGGGAACCAGCTGCGTGGGCGGCAGCGGCTCGTCGCGCAGAATCGCGCTGCAGATTTCGCCCGAGGTCGCGCCGTCGAACGGCATCTTGCCGGTCGCCATCTCGTAAAGCACCGCGCCGAAGGAAAACAGATCGCTGCGCGCGTCGACCTCTTTGCCGCGCACCTGCTCGGGCGACATGTAAGCCACGGTGCCCAGCATGGTGCCGGGGCTGGTGAGATGCTGCGCGCCGGAGTCGGCGACCTTGGTCTCGGAGTCGGAACTGTTTTCCTGCGCGCGCACCTTCGCCAGCCCGAAGTCGAGAACCTTGGCGTGCCCGCGCCGGGTGACGAAGATGTTCGCCGGCTTGATGTCGCGATGAATGATGCCCTGGCCATGCGCCGCGTCCAGCGCGTCGGCCACTTCGGTCGCCAGGTCCAGCAGCAGCTCGTGCTCCATCGGACGCCCGCCGATGCGATGCTTCAGCGTCACGCCGTCCAGAAACTCCATCACCATGAAGACGCGGCCGTCTTCTTCGCCAATGTCGTGAATGGTGCAGATGTTGGGATGATTCAGCGCCGAAGCTGCGCGCGCCTCGCGGCGGAAACGCTCCAGCGCAGCCGGATCGCGCGCCACATCGTCAGGCAGAAACTTGAGCGCGACGAATCGTCCCAGCCGCGAGTCCTCGGCCTTGTAGACGACACCCATGCCGCCGCCGCCAATCTTTTCGACAATGCGGTAGTGCGAGATCGTGGTGTCGATCATGGTTTTGGTGCTGAAGGGAACGTTTGATGATAGGGCGAGGTGCGGGGCACGTCAATTGATTTGTTGTGCTCTAGGCGAAAGAACGAATCAACCTCGCGCAGCGCATCGCTAGAAAACTCGAACGAAACGAAGAATCCCTTAGGACGTCGCTTCGCGCATCATCGCTGCCTCGAACATATCGATGTCCGGCCTGCCGGCTTTGTCTTTCTGCTTCACTTGGATGGGATACCAGGTATCCATGAAATCGAGTTCCCCGGCTGCCTTCCGCTCTGTTTCGGCATCGCTGAGACGGGATAAATGCGCCCGTCAACGCCCATGTCGCCAACCTGAGCTTTGTTCGGGATACCGCCGAGCGCGATGACCGCCCAGTTCTCGAACTCGAACGGCGGAATCTTGCGGAGCTTTCTTCTGTCCACGGCAGATCGCGCACCACGAAGCCACGCCCGACGCGCCAGAGCTTCTCATCCTCCGGCAAGCGGCAAACGTCGCGCAGCCGCTTCGCCATCACCGGCAAGCTGTCGGGGAGATGTCTACGCCTATCCACTGACGGCCAGCTGCTGCGCCGCAACAGCGCCGTGCCGCAGCCGCAGAATGCGTCTAGCACAATGTCGTTCTCATTCGACGAAGCCTTGATGATGCGCTCTAGCAGGGCGAGCGGCTTCTGAGTCGGGTACCCTAGCGCTCATCGCTCCCAGAGATGACGGGCTGAATATCGTCCCAGAATGTTTGAAGGGGAACGCCGGGCATCTCGTCCATGTAGTGCTTCATCATCGGCATCCCAGTCGTCCGGTAGTACAGCATCCCCGCTGCCTCGAACTCCTTCATCTTTTCCTTTGAGTACGCCCAGTAGCGGCCTTTATATGGCTTGACCTTGCGTCCATCTGGCGTTGCCCACTCATAGGACGTATCGCCGCCGGGCTTGTTGGCGGTCATGTCCGAAACCCTGAATCGTCGCCCATGCTCGTCGCGGTACCTGTAGTTCTGGTCTAGATAGTCTTGGGTAGTACGGGGTATATTGGCGGTTCCAGACGCCATTCGCTTGAACCGCTGTAAAAGAACAGCGTGTCATGGTTTGCCCCATATCGCTTAGGGTCGTTGTGGGCCTTCGTGCGCCGCCATGATGATCTCGTTCTGAAAGTTAACTTCGCTGAAAATCTGGTCGAGCATCACCTTGACATAGTGGCTGGCGTGCCAGTCGCAGTGATAGTAGAAGCTGCCAGTCTTTTTCAGGACTCGCGCCAGTTCCACGCAACGCGGGCGCATGAATTCGATGTAGGCTTGGGTTGATTCGTGGCGATCATCGAACGAGCGCCGCTCTTGCGTCTCGCCCCAAAAGACTTCGTAATTGCGATTCGAGTTGAACGGCGGGTCAATGTAGATCAGGTCGATGCAGGCGTCAGGTAGCTTTCTTAGCTGGTCGAGATTGTCTCCGCAATAGATAACGCGAGTGTCGAGCAGGGCGGAAGGCTTGTGAGCGGGAGACGCTGACGGGTTACTCATTCGTCAGCATCTCGCGCAGTGTCCAGACGTGATCGGTGATTCCAGCTTCCATCGCAGGCGTCACGCGAATGGAGCTATGAACGCGGCAGAAGTTGTAGTAGGCGAAGTGCAGCGCAACGGCTGCTTTCAGGTTTGCCAGCTTCTTACTGAAAGCATTCGTCAGCCGCGTGAACCTGCGAATCGCCATCCGCATCGTGAGGTTCTGGCGCTCTACGAAGCTAGTCGAGATGTGGTCAGGGTCAGGGTTGCCGCAGCGAACCTTGGATATAACCTCCACGATTGGGGATGGGGAGTACCTCGCTTCGACGCTCTCAAACTGCCCGTAGTCACCGAACAGCTTCACAAGCTGCGCGAAGTCTACGTCTAGGCCGAAAGCATCGGGGACGGCAGCGGTGTAGTGAGTCAGGCCGTCCGTTGTGATCTGCGTTCTGCCGCTGATGCGCTCGTACAGGTTCCACAGAAAGTCGCGCGTGTCTTTGCGATGGCGCTTGCCGATGTGAAACGCGGGAACGAGTTTCGTGTCGGCATCGATGGCGACGAAAACCCACTGATCGCCAACTTCGGGTGAGTCGCCCTTGCGAACCCGGCGCTGCTTCTTGCCGACATAAGTCCAGATTTCATCGATCTGCAAATGCTTCACTGTGAGGTTACGCATCCGAGCATCCATCAGTTTCTCGCAGCGTTCCCCGGCGAGAACCAAGAGCCGCATGATCGTGTTGCGGTCTAGCTGCGTGATGCGCTCCGTGCTGCGAATCGAATTTCCTTCGAGCAGCAGTTGTAGGGCGAGCACGATACGATCTTCGGAAATGTACGTCGCGTGAAGAACCCGCTGATGCGGCTCCGTGAAGGTGCGCTTGCACTGCGGACAGCGGAATCTCCGCAGCCCGTTGCGATGTTTCCCGAAGCGTTGACAAGCGACTTTGCAGGCTTCGCAAGTCATTGTCATTTCGGCTTTTTCTGCGCTCATCATGGTTTGATAATACTGCGAGCGCTCGTTGTTTGTCAAGAGAAAAGTGCCAGAAACCCAGCAAATTCGCTGTTTTCCCATCAGGGGAAGTGCGTTGAATGCCTTCCCCTGTACGGGGCTTTGCCGTGGTGGGCCTCTGATTTTCAGCGCTCGTTTCATGCCCGCAGTATCGGGCGCGAGCGCCTGGCAGTACCACGGCGGAGCACGGCGTTGTTACGGCGTTGTTACGGCGTTTTTTGTATAACTACGTTCCGCTTCAGTAACTTAGAAAATATCCGCTCATAGCCTCTAATGCGTCTTGGCTGAGGTGTCATATCTCCTGCCTCGTGTCGCTGTACCGTCCGGGTGTCCAGTTCAATCTCTTCGGCCAGTTCCTCGGTCGATAGATGGCACTCTTCACGCAAACGCCGGATTTGCTCACCGATGCTTTCCGATTTCGGCGCGACTGGGGTGGGCTGCGGCTCCGGGCGCTCGCCTCGCTGGCGTTCCTCATACTCGGCTTGCAGTGCCGCAGATTCTAGCTTTCGGCAGAGGTTCGCTGAGGCTTCGCAGAGGCGATCAATGTTGCCGATGAGGTATGTTGCGCCCCTGCTTCCATCGTCGTTTAGCTCGTATGGAAAGGAATCCCATAATCGAAAATCGCGCCCGTCCTCTCGCAGCGCTTCCAGCCATGCGATGAGCAAGTCAGGACTGCGCTGAGTTAAGAGTCCCGTCGCTGCGCGCCTCGCCAGCGGTTCAAAGCGAATCCGCAAGGCATGGTCACCGCTGCATCTCCAATCGCCCACGACGTGACTGCCGACCGTATACTGCCACGCGCCGCGAACGTCCGAATGCGGATTCGATAGCGCCTCAAATTGAACTGCGAAGTCTCGCCAGAAATCGGAAGTGGCCACGGCTGCAGACCGCTGTGGCGCGGGTGGAGCACGCCTTCAGGCGTGCAGAGTTGGCTTCCTTTTTTGAATTGTCATCCCGAGCGTAGCGAGGGACCCCTATTGGTGGAAGGGACTGCTTTCGGTAGGGGTCCTTCGACTACGCGCCCGCGCTCGCGCGGGACGCTCCGCTCAGGATGACACCTGGAATCAACCCAGCGGCCAAAGCGCGGATGCCCCAGGTCTCGCGCGGTTCGAGACCTGGGTGTGTACGATCCTTGCCCGCCGATCCCCGTGCCCGTCATGTCCGGATACAGCCCCCACTGCCTTCCCGCGCATCGAACCACATTCGACCGTTCCACATTCTGCCGACATGAACAAGAAAGAAATCAAATCCTCGTGGCTCACCGCCAACTTCGTCTTCTGGTTCTGCGGAGTCGGATGCTTCCTGCTGCTGCTCGTCCTCGGCCACTACGTCTGGAAAGTCTTTTGAAATTCCGCTCCGCACGCCATCACAAAGGAAAAACCATGCTGATCGATCGTCCTCGCGCCACGCTTGCTGCAGTCGCCCTCGTCCTGCTGATCGCCGCCTGCAACAACGGCACCAACACCGATGCCGCGTACCAGTCGGCCATCAACGATCACTTCAAGGCGTTTCCTGCCTGCCTGTGGCAGCAGCCCATCAAGTTCCCGGTGCAGGCCGGCGCCTCCGACGACGCGAAAACGCAAGGCTATGACGCCCTCGTCCAGCAGGGCCTGCTGACGCGCACCGCCGCCGAGAAGAAGATCATCATCATCTCCAAGCAGATCAACCTCTACGACCTGTCCGACAAAGGCCGCTCCACCTGGACCCCCGACACCTCGCAGCCCGGCTACGGCAATTTCTGCTACGGCACGCGCGACGTGACCTCGATCGACAACTCGACGGCGGGAACCAACGGCCAGGGCGCGAAGACTGTCGTCGTGACTTATCACTACAAGCTCGCCGGCGTTCCCGCATGGGCGAACGCGCCCGAAGTGAAGACCGCATACCCCAGCGTCGCGACCGCGCTGAACTCCAATCCCTCGGACACGGCAACCCTGATCCAGACCGGCGACCGCTGGGAGTACACGAAGTAACGAAAGCTCACCGCGAGACTTGATGCGCGAGGCACTGCTTAGCCAGTGTCTTGATCGACGTGACCCGAATGGTCACCGGCGCGGGCGAACCGCCGAACGCAATCGCGTCGGAGCTCGTGCTTAGCGACGCGTGCTGGTTCCCGGTTACCTCTACCTGTTGTCCAAAGTATTGGCTCAGCTTGACGCCCTTCGAGCCGCGAAGCTGGTAGGTCATGCCCGGATCCTGTTGCATCAGGATGTAGTCGCCGCGCGAGCGGTCCAGGCACCCCTGCACCGTCACCTGACCATTCGAGTCCGGCGCCTTGCCCTGGCCGCTGTTGGCGCTGTCCTGCGCCAGCAGAAAGCTGCCACTGAGCATTAAGACGAGTAGCACTTTTTTCATGTCATCCTCCTTTACAAAAATAGATGCCAAATACTGGCAAGGGTTGCGGGAACCGGACGAATGCCGCGCGATCCCTGGCGGACTTGCGCCCTCGGTCTATACTTTCTCTTCCCACCGCGGAGGGGAACTGATGAGAACACGTTTAATCGCTCTGTCCTGCTGCATCGCGCTGACCGCGATGTTCGCTTATGCCCAGGCCGGAGACTTCCAGCCGGCCACCATTGTCTCCATCGACAAGATGGCCTCGGATGCGCAGCATCCGGAGTATGGAGATCATTACCGCATCGGCTTGCGGATGGGAGATACGATTTTCACTTGCCGTGGCAGCGGCGGGCCCGCGCAATATATGGGCTGGAGTCCCAACAAGGAATTTCCCGCCAAGGTCGATCTCAAGGCCAAGACGATCACGGTGAAGGGTCCCGCCGATCAGCCTGTGGAGCTGACCATCACCAGCAAGAAGACCGCGAAATAGCGGGACAGGATCGCGATCCGGGCCGGACCACGATGTCCCACGTTGTGGGATTAGCCTCCTATCTCACATTGTGGGACTGCAGGAGTCCGCCTGATCTTACGGTGTCATCCTGAGCGAGGACTTTAGTCCGAGTCGAAGGGCCCCTATTCAAGAATGATCCTTTGCGTTGTGCCGGGCTGCCCCACTCATTCGCGGTTTTCGAATGAGTGGGAGGACGAATCCCTTCGACATTCGAATGCGGCACGGCGAGTCACCTCACTGGCTCGGCATTTCCCCCACGCCCACAATCTTCGAGTCGGTGCGGAATTTCTTGTAATCGCGATCGCTGACGTCGACTTCGATATCGAAATCCTTCAGCAGCGCGATCCGCGCATCCACCTTCACCGCGACGTGCTGCTGCAACCAGACTTCGTCATTCACCCGAACTTGCTCCAGAATCACCCGCGATCCCTTGTGCAGCCGCGCCAGAAATAATCCGAACGACACGGTGTCGATGCACTCCACGTCCAGCTTGGCCACTTGCGAGTCGGCGCGATCGATCCACGCGCGAAAGCGCACCTTGGGTAGAATCTTCGCTTCCTTGTGCACCGGCTGGTAGCCCGGCTTGGGATCGCCGTCGATCACGTAGTTGTCGCGCCCGTTCAGCGTCTCCATGCCGATGAACTTGAAGTTGTAGGCGTCGGCCACCTCGCGCACAAACTGCCGCTCCTGCTCGCGATCCTTCTCTTCCTTCTCCAGCCGCTTCTTGCGCTCCCCGTCCGACTCGTCCTTGCGTTTGTCGATCAGCTTCTGAACCTTCTCGTCTTCCTTCTGCGCGTCCTTGGCCGAGAGCGGCTTGTCGTCCTTGGCAATCAGCTTCTCCACCGGCTCGCCATAAATTTCCAACTCGTCGTAGGTTTTGGTTTCCGTCGACTTCACCTTGCCCTTGCCGTCGACATGACGCACCACCTGCCGCTCAACGTAGGTGTAGTCGCGCAGCAGCTTGTCATTTTTGAGATCGTTCTCCGCGCACAGCCGAATCAAGTCGCGAATCTGCTCCTGCGATAACGTTGTGGGCTTGTCGGAAGCAGTGACCTCAGCTGGCTTGGTACCCCGCGGCTTCGCATCCGGCGGCGCCGGCTCAGAGGATTTCGTTGTTGACGACGCGGGAGCTTCGCTCTTTACGCTTGATGGCGCCAGATCCTGAGCGGGCTTCGCGCCGGGATTTTCCTGGGCGATTCCCAGCGCCGCAGCGAGCAGCAGGAAGATGAGACTGCGGATGACTGCCATCGGAACACCTGCGCGATTACAACCCCCGGGCGGGGTCAAAGTTCTGCCGAGTGGTACGAAGGGCGCTACCAGAAAGTTCGGATCGCTTTGTATCAGCGCACGGCATTAGCCGTGCCGAAGAAGATGTCATTAGAGCGCCGGGGGGTGCCCCGTTCTAGCCTTCTGTTGGCTAGGGCGGGGCTTTACGCCGGGTGCCCCAGGTCTCGCGCTTTTCGAGACCTGGGAGGGCGAACACTCGCCTGTCACGCCTTCGCCAGCGCCTGCTCCAAGTCCGCAATCAAATCGCCGCTGTCTTCAATCCCGACCGACAACCGCACCGTCGCCGGCGACACTCCCAGCAGCTTCAGTACTTTTTCGCTCAGGCCGATGTGCGAGGTCAACACCGGATACGAGACCGTCGACTCCACTCCGCCCAAACTTGCCGCCAGGTACCACAATGTCAGACTATCGATAAACCGCTCCGCGGCCCGTCCTCCGCCACGCAGATCGAACGACACCATCATCCCGAAATCCTTCATCTGCCGTCGTGCCACATTGTGGGACTCGTTATCTTCAAGCCCGGGATAATACACGCGCACAACTTTGGGATGAGCCCGCAGCATCTCGGCTATCCGCATCGCATTGCGGCAGGCGCGCTCCACGCGCACATCCAGCGTCTTCAAACCTCGCAGCAGCAGATACGCACAACCCGGATCGATACATCCTCCGGTCAGAATCATCACCGGCCGCGCCGCATCCATCCATTTCTTCGAGCCCGCCAGCACCCCCGCTGTGATATCGCTGTGCCCGCCGAGATACTTCGTCGCCGAATGGATCACGATATCGGCGCCCAGCTCCAGCGGCTTTTGCAGCACCGGCGTGGCGAAGGTGTTGTCGACTACGACGCAGACTTTGCGCTTGCGCCCGAGCTCGCACAGCGCAGCCAGATCGACACAGCGCAGCGTCGGATTGGTCGGCGACTCCAGAAACAGCATGCGCGTCTTGCGGGTGAAATAGCGCGCGGCATTCTTGATGTCGTGATACGGAACGAACCGAACCTTGATCCCACAACGTGGGAGTACCTGCTCGAACAGCTTGACCGTCCCGCCGTACACGTCGAGCATGGAGACGATCTCATCGCCCGCCTTGCAGGCCGCCAACACCGCAACCAGCTCCGCCGCCATCCCGCTCGAAGTCGCAATCGCCGCCTCCGCGCCCTCCAGCGCCGCAATCTTCTCTTCCGCCGCCGCCACGGTCGGATTGCTGTAGCGCGTGTAGAGATACATCTCGCTGTCGCCCGCGGCGTAGCGGCGCAAGTCTTCCACGCCGGGCACCACAAACACCGAGGTCTGGGCGATGGGCGTGGCCAGCGGAGCGGCCTGTCCATGGCGGTCTTCGCCCGAGTGGACGCAGCGCGTGGCGTCAGCTTGTTGTTTACTAGCCTTCCGCATCACAGACTCACCCTTCCACCACAATCCCCGCCTTCGTCCCCTGCTTGGTGCACAGCGCCCACGCCATGCGCGGAGTATTGTGCGCAATCCCGAACCTCCCGCGCGCATCCACCAAGATGATCCCGCCATGCCCCTCGAGCCGCGTCTTCAGGTAATACAGCGCCTGCTGAGCGGCCTCCTGCGGCGCCGTACCGCTCTCCACGCGATCCGCGGTCCACTTCGCCAGCACCAGCTTCATCATCGGCTCGCCCCATCCCGTGGTCGACACCGCGGCGCTGCGATTGTCGGCATAACAACCGCATCCGATCAGCGACGAATCGCCCACCCGCCCCGCCGCCTTGTTCAGCGTGCCTCCGGTCGAAGTCGCCGCCGCGATGTTGCCTTCGGCGTCGAGCGCCACCGCGCCCACCGTGTCGTGCGAGCGCGTCGGCCCGAATTCATCCGGCATTTCCAGATACCCCTGCTTCTTCGCCTCGCGCAGCCGCTCCACCTCGCGCGGAATCACCAGCTCCTCATTCGCGCACAAATCAATGCCGTGCTCCTGCGCAAATCGCTCCGCACCCGTGCCGACAAAATACACATGCGGGCTCTCGGTCAAAATTTTCTTCGCCGCGCGAATCGGATTGCGAATGTGTTCCACGCAGCCCACGCCGCCGGCGCGCAGCGTCGCCCCGTCCATGATGAGCGCGTCCAGCTGCACCCGCCCATCCATGTTGAGAAACGAGCCGCGGCCCGCGTCGAAGGTCTCATCCTCCTCCATCGCCACCACCGCCGCCTCGGACGCATCCAGCGAACTGCCGCCGCGCCGCAGCACCTGCCAGCCCGCCTCGGCCGCCGCCCGCACGCCAAGCAGATGCGCCTCCACCATGTCTTCCGGAATTGCCCACGCTCCGCCGTGGACCAGCATCACAGGATCGCCCGCCAATTCCAATTCCCGCCTTTCGCGCTCAGCCTGGCCTCCGTCGTCAGAGGCAAACCCGAAAGCATACCAGATGGCGACGACGCGGTTGTTGATGATTGCGTTGTGGTGGCGATTGCGTTGTGGTGGCGATTGCGTTGTGTGATGGTTCCGTTGTGGTGCGATTGCGTTTTCTTGCGAATCATCTTTGTCGTCGTCCTCCCGAGCATAGCGTCCGCACGGTTTTTTCCGATTCACCCATTTGAGTCGCGCGGAAGCGCAGCCGAGATCGCAAAAGATCTGATGTGTCATCCCAAGCGCAGCCGAGGGATTTGCGGTTTTCGGCGTGGCAATCATTTGCGGCTTCCATCCACCGCCGCAGCCGCCAGCGAATTGTCATCCCGACCGAGGACTTCAGTCCGAGTGGAGGGACCTGCTGTCCGCCGGCGAGGGAAGAATGCGGGCCGCGGTCAGCCCTTCCGACCTCACCAGACGGTCATCCCGAGCGCAGTTGAGATTGCAAAGGATCTGATGTGTCATCCTGAGCGCAGTCGAAGGACCCCTATACTGCGGCTCCCGATAACGCTGTCATCCCGACCGCAGCCGCGGGATCTGCGGTTCGCCCGGGAAACCATACCCGCAATCATCCCTTTCCCGAATCGGGCCCATAAATGATAGATCGTGCTACTACTTTCACACTTTTGCGTGTATTTTTTACATGTCAATACTGAGAAACGCAACAGTAAGCCGTAACGTGCTCATTCTAATGTAGATAAAAAGTGCCAAAAATACGCAAAAACCCCCTCCCAATATGCTATATTGAAATTAGAGTTAAAGATTGAGGAACGCCTCTAGCGGAGCGTTCCACTCCGAACCCAGCCTTGTGCTGGGTTTTGCTGTTTCTGCACGTGACGCTCTTCGCCTTTCGCTTTTTGCCCAGAAAGGCCAAGTCATCGATTGTCCTCTGGCGAACAGCGAACAGCGACTCCCGGGCAAGATGCCCCTCCTGACGTCTTGTCCGCACCCAGCTTCAGCCCTGAGGTACGCCACTGCCCAGTCCGATTAACCGTCTGGTTCGGCGGGCGATTCGGCGCACCTCAGCGGCTGAGTTTCACGCGAAATCGCCGGCTCGGCTACTAAGGCTGTGTCATCCTGAGCGTATTCAGGTCGCCTGCGACCGAACGCAGTCGAAGGCCCCCTATCTCTGCAAGCTGACTTAATCGAGCCATCGAGTGCACCTCGATCTTCAGCCCTGGTTACTTATCACTTACGCCCTCGAGGAAACGTTATGACCTTCATCAAGAATTCATCCGGTAAGAAACAAGCGTCCATCCCCAGCCCCAACAGTCCCGCCTACAAGAAACTTCTGGCCGCGCAGCGCCCCGCGCCCGCCAAGGATTCCGACAAGCCCAAGTCCGGCGGCAAGTCCTCCAAGGCCTTCTCCTCCCTGCGTGCCCGCCAGCGCATCGTCGACCTGGTCAAGCGCGCCATCTGGGCCAAGGTACGCGAGATCAACGACTCCATCATCAACCTCGCGCTCGCCGGAAACTATCTCGCCGCCAAGGCCCTGTTCGACTTCGCCGGCGTTTACTCGCTGCCCGCTCCCGAACAGGACCCGACAACTCCGGCGCTCGCGGCCACCGATCCCGCGCTCGCTGCGGCTCCCGTCGAAGATTCAGATCTCAGCAATCCCATCAACGCCTTCTTCCGCAGCATTGGTGTCGAGCCGCCCTGCTCCACACCGTCACTCGCCGCCGAGACAGCGTAAAATCGCTAGGGAGACTCTGATAAAGTTTCGGGTTTGAAGGGGACGGCCTTCAGGCCGTCCGTAAGCTCAGCAAAATCATTACGGCTTCAGCCGCTGAGGGACTGCACTTCGACTTAATCAGACGTTCCCTCGTACTTCAGTTACCGGGATCAAACGCGAGCGCGTAGCCGTTTGCGTCCGGCGCCTGCTAAGAGCTAAAGCTAAGCGCCGGTATCCCGACAACTGACACCTGGCTACTGACAACTGGCTACTGACCATGGACATGACCTGGGTTGCCGACCGCATCGCCGTAGGCGGCGGCATTTGGACGGACGAGAAGATGATCGAGGTGGTGCGCTCCGGCGTCACCCACATCATCGACATGCAGCTCGAATACGACGACACGCCTCTGGCCGAGCCCTACGGCGTCAAGGTCCTCTGGAATCCGACCGACGACGACTTCCGCTCCAAGCCACCTGCGCTCTTCCAGCGCGGCGTCGACTTCGCGCTCGCCGCTCTCGACGATCCCGAATCCAAGGTCTTCATTCACTGCGCGGCCGGGGTGCATCGCGCGCCCATGATGGCACTGGCCGTTCTTCGCGCCCTCGGCTTCGGCCTGCAGGACGCGATGGATGTCATCCAGGCGCGCCGCCCGGTCGCCGACTTCGCCGACGTCTACGTCGCCAGCGTCGAAAACTTCATCCGCACCTACACCGCGTCCGAACCATCCGGTGCCCCAGGTTCGCGTCCTTCGGTTGGACGCTAACCTGGGCTGCCAGCTCGATTAGCGCGGGTGTCCCAGAGCCCGCTCGACCTCTTATGAATTTGTCATCCCGACCGAGGACTTCAGTCCGACCGAGGGATCTGCGGTTCGTCAGGACCTGCACGACTCCCGGCGCTTTCGAGATCTGGGAAAGCGCCGCTCTTGCTCTTATCATGACCGTGGGTACCCACGGGTGCCCTACCCTTAGCGCCATCTGTCGGCGATAGGGGTGGGAGAAAACATCACCATGTCTCACAATGTGGGACAACACTTTTTCGCATCAGAGAGGCATTCGCCATGCCGAACACTCCCCGCCTTGCACGGCGGTTTTTTTCTGTCCTGATCTCCGTCGCCTTCCTCATCTTGTTGCCGCACCCCGGCTTCGCCCAGGGCGGAGGTCTGACATTGTGTCAGATCACCGACACGGTCTATCGCGCCAACGGTTCTCCCGCGCAAGGCGATGTCGTCATCTTGTGGACCGCCTTTACCACGGCTGCGGGCCAGCCCGTTGCCGCCGGCAATCTCACGGTGACCCTCGGTGCGAACGGCCTGTTCAGCGCCGCGCTCGCGCCCAATGCCGGAGCCACGCCCGCCGGCTCGTATTACCGCATCACTTACAAATTGAGTGACGGCGAGACCAGCAGCGAATTCTGGAGCGTCCCCAACCTCTCCAACACAACCATCGGCGCGATTCGCAGCACCCTGGTTCCCGCCAATCAGGCCGCCCAGTTTCTCACCCGCACCTGGGCCGACGCGCACTACATGGATCTCACCGACGCGCAGACCGTCGCCGGCATCAAGACTTTTACCAGCCCGCCGTCGGTCCCGACTCCGCAGAATCCCAACGACACCGCCAACAAGGCTTACGTCGACGCCAACGGCGGAGGCAGTTCGAACCTGTCCTCGCCTCCGCCCATTGGCAACGTCACGCCCAATACCGGCAACTTCACGAACCTGACCGTACAGACCACCAACGGCGTGCCCAGTCCCGCCAACTATCCGCAGTCCGATCCTTGCGCCAAGATCAACGCCGCCATCGGCGCGCTTCCCGCTTCCGGCGGTACGGTTGACGGTCGCGGCTTCGCCCCCGGCGAAACTTGCAACGCCACGCTTGAAATCAACAAGCCGGTCACGCTCTTGTTCGGCGCCGGCAACTGGACCTTCAACGGCTCGCCTGGTATCAACATCACCGCGCCTAACGTTGTCATCGCCTGCCCCGCAGCGGCCTCGCTGGAGACTTCCTCCTCCGCTCTCATCTCCGGCGCGGCCGCGCCTCTCATCGCCAACTTTGCCGACGCCGAGCTCAACAACGGCAACTATCACACTGCTGACGCCACCCAGATTCTCGACTGCGCTCTCAACGGCAACAACCTGGGCACCTTCGGCATCTTCGCGCCCGCGGTTTATTCCATGAAGATCCGCGGTGTCCACGCCAGCGCCTTCACTGCCGCCAATATTCTCGCCATCGCCGGCCAGAACGACCTGTACAACACCGTCTCTGACTCCAGCGCCGGTGACGGTGTCGTCTGGGGCGCCGACAGCCGCATCTCCGGCGCATCGCAATCGAATAACAACGCCGCCGACGGCTGGCACATCGTCTCCAGCGGCAATGTTCTCCAAGCTCCCACAGCGTGGGACAACAAACTTTACGGCTTGCACGTCGACGGCAACCAGGGCGGCGATTGGCTCGCCACGCACACCTATCTCGAACCCAAGTTCATCCTGCCCGCCTCCAACAATCCCGGCGGCTATGCCTACTACTCCCAGCGGGTCGGCGCCACCGGCTCGACGCGTCCGTCGCAGTTCTGCCAATCCGTCGGCTGCACCACCACTGACGGCAGCGTCACCTGGATCAACGTCGGCAACGCCAATCTCTACGGCAACGGCGCCTCCGAATTCGCGATCAGCTTTGAAAACATCAACTCGCCCAACATCTCCGAATCCAACTACGGCAACAACTCCGGCGATTGGGACAACATCTTCATCGAAGGCACGTCAGCCCGGCCCGCCACGCAGATTTCTCTGCTTGGCGCAAAGCCGCACGATTCCGCCGTTCCCAGCTATCCCGCCCACGGCGTCCACTTGAAGTTCGTCGCCAACAGCTCCGTGAAGGATGTCCAATGGTCCGGCGGCGCGCTCAGTTCTCAGCCGCAACCCGATCTCGGCGGCATGGCCGTAGAAGATTCCTCCATGCTGGAGATCGACGACCTCAACTGCCTGCAGTCCTACGCCTCATGCCTGTCATTCATCGCCAGCTCCGACATCGTCGCCTCCAAAGTCGTCTCCTTCAACGGCGGCGCCTCATCCGGCCCAGCCTCCAACGTCGTCACTCTCGACAGCGGCTCTCACAACATCCTCCTCGACGGCGTCGAGGCCGACGACAATCGCTACCCAACCCCTACAATGTGGGATATCCAGCAGCGGCTCCCACATTGTGGTAAAGAACGAGAAATACGGCGCCATCGCCTCTGGCGATTCCGGCGTCCCCGTCACTGAATCCCTGGCCTCCAACGACAGCCTCTTCTACACCATCCCCGCATCTGCTGGATTCGAGTGGAGTATCGGTGGCTCCAGCATCGCCACCATCAGCGATCTCGGCTTGAACTCCACCGTAACCACCGCGCAGGATCTCAGCACCACCAACTTCCCCGTCCTGGACGTCCGCAACTACGGTGTCAAGGGTGATGGCACGCAGCTCACCACCTGCACCGGCAACGCCGGTTCGCCCAACGTTGCCTGCACCGGCGTCACCTTCACCGCCGCCGACATCGGCAAGATCGTCGCCTTCCTCGGCGCCGGCTCATCCGGCTCAACTTTGAGCACCACCGTCGCCGGCTGCTCACCATCCTGTCCCTCCGCCACGGTCACGCTCGCCACCAATGTACTGACGCACTCCACCAGCCTCTTCTTCTACGGCACCGACAACACCAGCGCCTGGTGCAACATGATGAACTGCAACAGCGCTACCGGCCCCAACGGCCTCTACACGCCCAGTCCCGGCCGCCGCATCTTCGTGCCTCGCGGCACCTATTTCTTCAGCAACTCCATCGGCAGCCGCAACGGCGATCAGATCGTCGGCGCTGACCAGTCCGCCACCGAGATGCTTCTCTTCAATAGCAATCCCTACCAGGAATTCCTCTATCTCGGCGCCTACAACAACGCCGGCACTTGGACGCTCGATGCCGGCGGCCTCAACAACGGCGTTCGCGGCATCCTGTTCAGCAGTCCGCTCAGCGGCGGCCAGGTCTGCATCGACACCCTGCGCTACTCCGGATTCACCGTCGAAAACAACTGGTTCGAATG
Organism: uncultured Acidobacteriaceae bacterium; assembly: GCA_963697175.1. Lineage (GTDB taxonomy): Bacteria > Acidobacteriota > Terriglobia > Terriglobales > Acidobacteriaceae > Bog-257. Next base: position 134,422 of record CAVONC010000021.1, read on the forward strand.
CGGCGTCGGCATTCAGTCCAGTGGCAGCGCCGGCCGCATTGCCGGCAATACCTTCGACGCCAATTCCTTCAATCCCATCATCCTCAACAGCTTCAGCCCTAACAATTACGCCGGCGGCATGCTGACCATCCAGATTGAAGGCAACTTGTTCTTCGGCTCCCATTACAACGCCATCGCGATCAACGGCGGCAATGGCATCACCATCAACGACAATCAATTCTGGATCACCAAGTACAACGACATCGCCATTTCTTCTCCCGGCAATCTCCCCACCTCGCATCTCTCCATCACCGGCAATCATTTTGTTACCAGCATCATCGGCAATTTCAACTGCGCCTCCCAGCAACACATCAACATCGGCGCGCCGCTCTCCGATTCCACCATTACCGGCAATACCTTCGTCATGGGCCACACCTTCGACATCGCGGCCACCGCCACTCTGAACGATGTGGTGATCTCCGCCAATTCCTTCCGCGGTGCGTGCCGCCCGGGAGAGTGCTACAACCCCTGCTCGGGTCAAGGCACAACCACCGGCCAGCAGCAGTCGGCCATCGATCTGGAGAGCTCCAGCGATAGCAATGTCACCATCTCCGGCAACGATTTTGATTCCCCGGGTAATTACGCCGTACGCACCATTGGTCCCGCCAACCTCATCGGCAACAGTTGCGCCAATCCTTTCGCTACCACCCCCGCGCCTGGCCAGAACTACAACACCGGCTGTTTCTCCTATCCCTCGCCGGCCAGCGCCGGTTCGGTGGCTTACGACAACACCACCAACTCCACCACCGCCGCTGCCGTGGTCGCCTGGAACGGCGCCACCAACATTCGCTTCTCCGGCAATCAGAGCGCGGCTGCGGCTGACGTCGTCGTCGCCGGCTCCGGAACTCAGACCTTCAGCTCCTGGAACGAGCGCATCCTAAACACCGGTGGCGCGACCGTCTACTCGCAGCTTGATCCCACCACTGGCAACGCCAACTTTGCCGGCGATCTCTCCGCCCGCGACATTCCCGGCCACGAATATTTCGTCAGCCACTACTCGAGCATTCAGGCTGCGATCAACGCCGCCAACAACAATGGCTCGGTCCTTGGCGCCGTCATTGACGATCGCACCGCTCCCTACACCGGGCCCGGCTTCAACATTCCCGACTCCGTCCTTGTCAGACTTGCGCCTACGACTTACACCATCAACTCGACCACCAGTTTCAACAACGGCAATAACAATGTGACCGCGGGCATCATCGTGCAGCCCGGCGCTCGCTTGCTCGGCGCCGGCACTTCCACCAATCACGGCACCATTCTCCAGCCGGCCAACGGTCTGAACGCGGATCTGATCGCCACTTCCACCGTCGGCTCCGGCACCACCAGTCCGCAATGGTGGCATTGGGGAGAAATCGGTTTCCTGCGCCTCGTCGGCAACGGCGCCAATCAGACCGCCGGCGATTGCCTCAAAGTCGAGAACATGGGCGAAGTCGCCAGCGTTCATGACATCGAGCTCTCCGCCTGCTTCAACAACAATTTCGAAGACATCGGTTATGCTGCCACACCGTCAGACATCACCAACCTAACCAGCAATCGCGCGGTTACCGGTTCGGGCGTTGCCTTTACCAATCTCTCCGGCATCGCCGTTCTCAACGGCATCAGCGGCGACTGCAATCAGACCGCGCTCATCGGCGCCAATTTCAACTCCGCCGGCACGCTGACCATTCACGGCCTCAAAGCCGAAGCCGAAAGCACCATCTGCAATCCGCAGGTGCAGGATCCCGTCATCCTCGCAACGACCACCAGCAATTCCGTCCTGGCCTCCGTCAAGGTCGACGGTGGTTATGCCTTCGGTACCTCGCAGCAGAATTTCGTAAAGAGCACCGGTCCCGGCTCGATCCAGTTTGAGCTGGAGAATTTCTACCTCAACGGCTACGTCAACATCCTGAACGACACCGTCCGCAGCCAGCTCATCGCCAACACCGCGGCCGCGCTCAAGCAGCCGGTCTTCTATCTCAGCAATGGAATGGTCTTCGGCAACCAGGCCTTCACCTTCCTGCCGAATACCTTCATGCAAGGCAATCCCAACGGCACGCCCACCGAGATGTTCGGCGTCGGCAGCGACAGCTCGACCGACATCGCCGCCATCGGCAACGGCGACAACACCAAATACTTCACCGGCGGCCTGAAGTTCGGGACCTTCAATCGCACCCAGTTCGGCCAGACGCCCGAATATCAGGCCCGCATGGGCTGGCGCTGGACCAATCCCGGTTACGACACCAACACCTGGACCTTCATCCCCATCTGGGCCACCGGCGACACCAGCGTGCGCTGGATCGGCGATCCCAATGTTCGCTGGCCTGAGATCTACGCCACCGATGTGAACTCGACCACCGCAACCATCGGCACGCTCAACGTCACAACCTGCAACGGCTGCGGCTCTTCCGGCGGTGGCAGCCCAAGTGGGCCTGCCGGTGGCGATCTCAGCGGCAACTATCCCAATCCGGCCGTCGCCAAGATCAATGGACAAACTCCCGCGACCGTCGCGACCTCCGGCAGCTACAACGATCTGGCGAACAAACCAACCATCCCCACCCAGGGCTCCCACATTGTGGGAGGCACGTTGCAGGGTAATACCGCCCAGCTCACCGGCAACAGCTCCGATCAGACCATCTACTCCGCAACCTTGCCCGCCGGAACCTTCGCCACTGGTCAGGGATTGAAGTGCTCCGCCCGCTGGACCCACTCCAGCACCAGCACTGCTGTCACCTATAAATGGACGCTGGGCAGCGCCACCGTCGCCTACGGCTCGCTCACCAGCGCATCGCAAAACTTCGATAGCGACATCGAGATCTACACCATCTCGTCGCTCACTTCGCAGATCATTAACGTCAGCCCCATCATCGGCGGCACCAGCATTCTCGCCGGCCCCAGCAACAACAACGCCGGCAGCGAGAATCTGGCCAACGCCGACACCATTAAGTTCACCTTCAACATGCCCAACACCGACTGGGTCAAAGGCTCAACCTTCTACTGCCAGACCATCCAGTGAGGGTGCGGTAGTGGGTGCCCCAGGTCTCGCGCTTTTCGAGACCTGGGAAACGACGACCTGTACCGGCTGGGTGCCCCGTTCTAGCCATCTTTCGGCCAGAGCGGGTTGCTTGCGACGACGCTCGCGCCGCCGAGGGACCTGCCGGGTGCCCCGTTCTAGCCATCCTTTGGCTAGAGCGGGTTGGTTCCGATCGCAGCCGAGGATGCTGTTCGCGCACTTCCAACGAGAATCCCACATTGTGGGATATACAAAGAACTCCTATGCCCACGACAATCGACGTACCCCAGGAACGAGAATCCGCCCCTGTCCCACCGCCGCTCCTCGCGATCCGCCCTGAGATCTCGGTGGAATTCCTCCAACGATGCGGCGCCCTGCTCGACAGATTCGTGCAGTTTCCTCAGAAAGCGCCTTGGAAAGACATCGGCCGTCCGGTCACTTTGCGCGAGTATCTGATGGGTTCCATCTTGAAAATTCGCGGCAAGAACGGCCGCCTACGCAACCTCCTGCTTAATCGCGCCCAGCAGGATCTGGAGCACACCGGCACCAACCGCAACATCGTCCTCAAGGCGCGCCAGCTCGGCGTCACCACCTATGTCGCCGCGCGCTTCTTCATCAACTGCATCACCCGCGAAGGCACGCTCAGCGTCCAGGTCGCGCACGACCAGCGCTCCGCTGAAGAGATCTTCCGCATCGTGCACCGGTTCCTGGATAACCTGCCGGAACCGTTGCGCAAGGGCGCGCTGGTTACTTCGCGCGCCAATGTCCGCCAGATCGTGTTCCCGGTCCTCGATAGCGAATACCGTGTGGAAACGGCGGCGGACCCCAACGCCGGCCGCGGGCTGACCATCCACAACCTCCACTGTTCGGAGGTCGCCCGCTGGCCGCGCGATGTTTCCGAGACGCTCGCCTCGCTGCGCGCCGCCGTCCCGCCCGACGGCGAGATCTTTCTCGAGTCCACCGCCAATGGCGCCGGCGGCACGTTCTATGAGGAGTGGCATTGCGCGCCCCAGACCGGCTACACCCGCCACTTTTATCCGTGGTGGTCGGATCCCAGCTATCGCCGCCCGATCGAGATCGTCGACTTCACCGATGAGGAACTGGAGTTCATGCAGAAGCACAAGCTTGACGCCGCACAAATCGCCTTTCGTCGCGAGATGCGCGCCAACTTCCGCAATCGCGCGCCCGAGGAATATGCCGAGGATCCCGAGAGCTGCTTTCTCGCGTCGGGCGATTGTGTCTTCGACGCGGAGATCATCAAGGCGCGTCTCTTGCAGCGTGCGCCCATCATCGAAAGCGCCGATCACGGCCGCCTGCTTACGTTTTTTCCGCCGGTAGCCGCCGGCAAGGGTTACGCCGCCAAGCAATACATTCTCGGCGTCGATCCCGCTGGCGGCGGCATCTATGGCGACTTCTCATGTGTCCAGGTGATCGAAAAGACGAATGGCGTACAATGCGCCGAGCTTCACGGCCACTTTTCCATCAACGAATTGGCCGCACACATTGCCCGCCTGGCTCGCCTGTACAACGACGCCCTCGTCGCCGTCGAGCGCAACAATCACGGTTACGCGGTGCTGGTCAGCCTCACCATGGGCCAGGGCTACACCCATCTCTACAAAACCGATAACCAGGCGGGATGGCTCACCAACGTCGCCACGCGCCCGCGCATGCTTGAAAACCTCGCCGGTCTGCTCTCGGCCGCGCCATTCATGTTTCTCAGCCCGCGCCTGCTGGAAGAGTTGCGCACCTTTATCCGCCATCCCGACGGCACCTGCTCAGCCGCCGCCGGCACACATGACGACACCGTCATGGCAATGGCGATCGCCGAAGCTGTTCGCGCCGAGGTCCTGGTTGAGGCCCCCAAATCGATGCCCGACATGACTGCCCCCGCGCCTCACTAGTCGTCCCATCCCACTCTGTGGGACATCTCAGCTTAGCCCAGGCCGGGTGCCCCAGGTCTCGCGTTTTTCGAGACCTGGGACCACGAGTCACTTCCATGTTCGGTCCTATCCGGCCCCCCTCATCGCTATTCGTCGGCGATAAGGGCGGGAGTCGCATTGTCCCCTGTCCCACTCTGTGGGACATTTCAGCTTAGCCCAGGACGAAGTCCTGGGTTAGCCCGTCTAAAACAACTCTGGTCCCGGAAGGGACCGCCCGCAGCCGACTGCCGTCGGCTTTCATTGCTACTACCACATTGTCAGAGGAGAATTAACATGGCATTTAATCTGCAAACTTTCCAGAAGTTGATGGGCGTCGTCCAGGCCGCCACCACCGAAGCCGCCGGCATCGCCGGGCAGTGGGGATCAGGCGATCATCAGGGCGCCGTCACCACCGCAGTACAAACCGCAGGCGCAATCGCGCAAGCGGCTACTTCCAATCCGCAGCAGCAACAGGAAGCCACCGCAGCCACGCAGCTGGCTACCGCATTGATGCCCGCCATCTTCGCCTTCGCCGCCCTCTTCGCCAAGAAGGCCTGAGATCAGTCCCGCATTGCGGGACGGGATAAGAAAGCCCACCGCTTCAGCGGTGGGTCGGTATCACAAGCTGTCGAGTCCCTCGGGGACGGCACGGCCAATGCCAGGTGCCCCGTTCTGTCATCCCGAGCGGAGCGAAGCGGAGTCGAGGGACCTGCTTCCCTCCAATCCTTTGGCTAGGGCGGGGCAGTTTCAACGGGAACAGCGGCCTTCCTCACAACGCTCTGTGATCTATGCCGACGAATTCCCGGCGGCCTCTGCAATACCATCGATCTTTCGGAAGTCGCTCTGTCGCTGTTGGACCCTCCGGCCTCAGGCAGAAATCATGGAGACTAGTTGCTAATTACTAGCTGCTAGTTGCTGCTCTTCTGATTCACGCGGTCCAACACGTGCGCAGGATGCGAGGCGGCGCGCAGAGTCATCTCATGCGTTGCGCCGACGGCTTCTATTACGTCGTCAAGTTCCAGAACAACCCGCAACACACGCGCGTTCTGGTCAACGACTGGCTCGGCACCCGCCTCGCCGAGATGATCGGCCTGCCCGTTCCCGTCGCCGCCATCGTCGATGTCGATCCCTGGCTGCTCGAACACACGCCCGACCTGCGCATCGAACTCAGCGGCCAGCGCATGATGTTTACTGCCGGCCTGTCGTTCGGTTCGCGTTACGTGGTCTCGCCCTTGGAAGGCCAGATCTACGACTACCTGCCCGAGGGCATGATGTCGCGCGTCCGCAATCTCGGCGACTTCGCCGGCGTTCTCGCCCTCGACAAATGGACCTGCAACGCCAACGGCCGCCAGGCTGCCTTCTGGAAGCGCTGTCGCGAGCGCAAGCTGACGGCCAGCTTCATTGATCAAGGTTATTGTTTCAACGCCGGTGAATGGAATTTTCCCGACGCTCCACTGCGCGGCGTCTTCGGCCGCAACGACGTTTACGCAGTGTGTCACATCGTGGGACAGCTTCGAGCCCTGGCTCAGCCGCATCGAAAACTTCCCTGAAAGCTCGCTCTGGCCGCTGGCGGAAGAAATTCCGCCCGAATGGTACAGCGGCGCAAGCGACGAACTGGAGCGCCTGTTGTCGCGCCTGCTGGCGCGCCGCCCTCGCGTCCGCGAGCTGATTTCGGATTTCAAGAACTCCTCGCGCAACCCATTTCCAAATTGGCGCGAGGTAGTGAATTGAGGTGGAAGAGCTGGCCTTTAAGGCCAGCTTAAACGACTGTGTTCTTGTTACTTTGTCATCCCGACCGAGGACTTCAGTCCGACCGAGGGATCTGCGGTTCGACGGCAGAAGCATGGGTTCGGTATTCGCCCTGGGCTCGTTTTGAGTGCGAAGTCGAGGGACCTGCTGTTTGATGGAGCCGCAAGTCATGTCGCATTCGCCGATGCCGCTCGTATTGCGGCACCCCCAGTCCCGCTTTTGCGGGACGACATAAGAAAGCCCACCGCTTCAGCGGTGGGTACGGGTAGAAAATGAAGACGAGTCCCTTCAGGGACGACACCTGTTTCGGAGCGCGGCTTCAGCCGCGAGAAACGAATGTCTGACTTTAGACAATGTCACTTCTTCCTCCTCCGCTACGTCCCCGACGTGGTCAAGGGAGAATTCGTCAATCTCGGCGTCGTCCTCCTGGAAGAAGGCGAAAACGGTTTCACCGACGTCCGCTTCCTGCGCGACTGGCGCCGCCTGCGCGGCCTCGATCCCGAAGCCGACATCGAGTTGCTGGAGTCCTACGAAGCTGAGCTGCGCCGCCTGCTGCAGTCGCGTGTGCCCGAAATCATCAACTATCGTGGGCCCATGTCGCGCCGCGACTGGCTGCTCGCGCAAATCCGAGACTCGTTCTCCGGCGCCCTCGAGATCACGCCTATGACTGCGGTCCTGACCGAGTCTCCGCAGGCCGAGCTCGGCAAGCTCGCGCAAATGTATCTGGAATCCGAGCGCCACGCCCAGCGCGTGCAATCCGGTCGGCGCGTCATCTACGCTGCGATGCGCGACGCCTTCGAGCTGGCCGGCGTCTGGCAATCGCCTGCCCTGCGCAAAGACATCGCCGTCGCTCAATACACCCGCCAGGGCGATCCGCTCAAGATCGATTGCGGTTACCGCCCCAACGGCGTGCTGCACCTCTTTCACGCTGTCTCGCTCGCCACCGACGTCAACTCAGCCAAAGTCCTGGCCTTCAGTTACTCGGAAATGCGTGACGGCCTGCACACGGTCGAGAACGCCATGAGCGATCTGACCGCCATCACCGAAGACGAACTCGACCCGCACGACGAAGCTGTCGCCTTCGCCCTGGCCACGCTCCACAACAGCAACATCGCCATCGCGAAAGTCAGCGATATGCCTCAGATCGCCGAGCGCGCCCGGCTGGAACTGAAGCTGTAGCCGCGAACGAACCGGCTTTCGTGCGGCTGCACTTGTTCCTTCTTCTTAGGTGTCATCCTGAGCGAAGGCGGCGCCGCATTTGCGCCGCCGGAGTCGAAGGACCCCTATTCTTGTCGTCTGGGTGCCCCGTTCTAGCCATCTGTTGGCTAGGGCGGGACTGTAACACTCTTCGACTCTTTCGCCACTTTCGCCCCTGTCCCACAACGTGGGACTCCGCTGACAACCGACCACTGACAACCGACAACTGGACTTTCTATGAACATGCCAAACGCTCTCCGCGGCGCGCTGCGCCGTATCGCCGGAACTCCGTTCTCCAAGCTCCATTGGCCGTACCGCCAGCCTCCCGCCGCGCTGCTCTCCACCAGCGCCGAACCCGCCCGTAGAACGGTGCCGCTACCCTCCATCCTCGCTCCGGGGGCACCCACGATCGCTCGTGCCGGAGTCATGCCCAAGCCCACCCCGGCCAATTTGCGCCGCTTCGCGGAAACGCCCATCGCGCGCAAGGCCATCAACACCATCAAGGACCGCATCGCCGGCATGGCCTGGCGCATTCAGGCCCGCCGTGGCCGCTCCCCCGAGGAATCGCCTTCTCGCGGCGACTTCACTAGCGACGGCCTCACTATGCTTCCCAGCGCCACCGAGCGCATCGCCGCCCTCACCCTGAACTTCGAACAGCCCAATCCTGAGGATTCCTTCCGCTCCTTCATCGAGCAGATCCTGGAAGACGTCCTCGTCGGTGGTTTCGGCGCTATCGAACTCGATCTCACCGGCGATCCCGGGCGTCCGCTCACGATGTGGCCAGTAGACGGCGCCAGCATCCGCATTCGCACTGACTGGGACGGCAACCCGGCCTCGCCGCATTACGTGCAGCAGACGCTCCTCACCTTCGATCCGGAAAAAACCATCGCCCTCGCTGACGATGAGCTCTCCTACATCCGGCTTAACGCGCGCAGCTACACTCCCTTCGGCCTCGGCAAGCTCGAGGTCGCCTTCGAAACCATTCACGAGTTCCTCTGCGCCCATCGTTTCGCCTCGCGCCTGGCCTCCAACAGCGTCGTGCAATACGCTCTCTGGCTGCAGAATCTCAGCCCGCAGCATCACGAGCGCCTCATCCGCTGGTGGCAGGACGAAATCGAAGGTACCGGCAAAGTTCCCATCCTCACCGTCGAGAACAAGCCCGAGGTGCTGCGCTTCGCCGGCGGCACCGACGCTGATCTCCGCCTGCAGTGGCAGGAGTTCCTCATCCGCATCATCGCCGACGCCTTCGATCTGCCGCCCATGCTGCTCGGCCTGGAGCGCGACGTCAATCGCAACACCGCGACCACACAGTACGATGACGCCTTCCGCACCGCCGTCGTCCCGGTTGCGCGCCTCGTCGCAGAACACCTCACCCGCGACGCTATCAGCAAGCGCCTTGGTTGGGACGATCTCGAATTCGTCTTTACCGACGTCGACGCCCCCAACGAGCTCGAGCAGGCACAGATTCAGCAGATGCTCATCGCCTGCGGGGTCTTGACCATCAACGAAGTTCGCCGTATGCGCGGCCTGGCACCGCTGCCCGAAAAACAAGGCGGCCTCGCCGACGCCCCACCCATGCAATAACGAAGCGGGACGAGTTAGGTACAGCGGGCCTTCAGGCCCGCGTTCCCCCGCTCAATTTGAAGGAGCCGCGGCTTCACAGGCCGCTGCAAAAGTAGATTGTGGGATGTTTTGAAGGGGCGTAGCTTCAGCTGCGCCGCTGCAAGTCTTTTGTTTTTGTCATCACGAGGAGGCCTTCAGGCCGACGAGGGATCTGCTTCTCGACTTTTTCAGCTGCCTCTTCAGCCGCGTCTACCGCGCTCCTCCACTTAACGTGTCATCCCAACCGCACCGATTCTGCTCAATCCGGCAATCGACCGTGACGGCTGATGGCCGAAAGCTAATCGCTAATCGCTAATTGCTAGTTGCTAATTGCTTCGTCCGAGGATCCCATGCACCTCCAACTTGACGCCATGTCTGTCACCATGCCCCACATTGTGGGACATCCTAATCGCCTGCCATTTCGCGGAGTTCTCACCCTGGTAGGAGTCGCGTCTCAGCGCTCGCCCAGCGGCGCTCGGGGCCACCGAGTGATGCTCAGCCGCTCCGCCACGGAAGCGGCTCTGCCGTCCCTACTAGGAATGGCCTTGGATTATGCCCCATCCCTGGACGCCCACGATGCCCGCCGCAAAATCGGCATTATTACCGATGCGGAAATCGTCCCTATGCCACAACGTAAGACATCCAGCTCAGGTGCCCCACGCGCATCGCGTCCGGGTGCCCCATCCTCATCGCCATCTGTCGGCGATAGGGTGGGACCGATCAGTCCCATCGGCCAGATCGCCATCTCCGGCTATCTCTTCGCCCACGATTTCCCCGACGTAGTCGACGAAATCCGCGCCCAGAAAACCAATACTCTCGGCATGTCGTACGAAATCGCTAACGCCACCATTCCCAATCAGGACGCCCAGATCTGGACGGTCACGGACTTCACCTTCACAGGCGCCGCGGTCTTGCGTCGCGACAAAGCTGCCTATCCGCAAACCTGGATCGCACATCGAGCCCCAAGCTTCGAGCCCCGAGCCTTAAGCCGCAGCGATTCACGCGACGCCCGCAAACTGCCCGGACCACTACGCCGCCACACGATACCTCAGTGACGGTGAGCGGCTTCTTTACAAATTGCGGACCTGCGACGTGTCGTCCTGCGCTCAGAGCTCGCAGCTCGTACGCTTGCTCGCTAACTGCTAATTGCTAATTGCTAACAAAGAGGAACATAAAACATGGACTCAGAAACCACCACTTCCGATACTCCGACCTTGGCCGGCCAACTCGCCCAGGCCACACAATCGCTCGCCGATGCCTTAGCCAATTTGGACGGGCAATTCGCCTCCCTGCACGCCAAGATCGACCGCATCGTCGCCGCCGTCGATGATGGCGAGCTCCAGGCGACCGCTCAAACCAACAACGCCATCCACAACAAATTGGCCGAGCTCGAAAAGGCCAATCACGACCTGAAAGCGCAAACCGCCGCCGCTCGCCGCAAGACCATCTCGCCCATGGTCACCGCTCTGTTGGCCAAGCAAGGGGTTGAAGGCGATGCCACCATCGAAACCTCAATCGTCGAGAAAGCGCTTGCCGGTCTCAGCATCGAGCAGCGTATCGCCGTCAAAGCCGAGCTCGCTCGCGCCGGCATCCTTGTCTAGTCATTCGTCGCCACCTTCGGCGCACCAGAATTTCTAGCCCTAACCCCTAATCCCTAGCACCTCCTTTCGAAAGGACAACCATGAAAGCACAATTCCTTAACCTGCAAGCTGCCGCTGATTACCTCGGACCCGGAGCAGTCGAAGTCGAGATGTATCAGACCGAAATCCTCGACATCTGCCGGCGCCGCAATCCCTTCGGACAGCGCATCAAGCTAGTCCCTGCAACCGGCCATCCCTCGCGCTTCTTCGAGGAAACGGCTATTCCGACTCCGACCGCGGCCAATGCCTTTGTCGATCCCCGCAACATCGTGCCCACGCTCGTCGCCCCCACCCGGGTGGAGCGCAGCGTCCCCCTCAAGTGTCTGGTCTCACAGATCAACTACAACCTGTTCGATATGGAAGTTGGCACTCAGCAAAGCCAATTTGCTTATCTGCAGGCCAAGGACCTGGCGGACGCGGTGGAAGGCCTGTTGCACACCAACGACGTTAATCTGTGGAACGGCAATGACACATCGCTGACCCAGCCTACGTCGCCACAATACTTCGGCGTCATGGGTCAGATCGCTGCCGGCGGCAATACTGCGACCATCGCGACATCGGCCAGCATCGTCGACGGCCTGAAGAGCATCATCGCCCAGATGGCTTCCAACAGCGGCTTCCAGGTCCGGCCCACCGCTATTTACTCCAGCCCGGTGCTGCTCGATTTGATCGACCGCGAGATGAAGCAGGAGTTCAACGTCGTGCTGTCGACCGCCACGGTCGCCGGCGGTCTGGTGGTGAAGACGCTGTCCACCCAGGCGGGCGAGCTGCCCCTGATTCCCGATTGGTCGATTCCCTACACCGGCACTCCGGGCAGCGGCAATGCCCAGCTGCCGGTCTACATCGTGACGGAAGATCTGATCGAGTATCACTGGCTGACCAGCTCGACTCCCCGCATCTTCCAGCTCGGCACGCCCGCGTCGCTGAGCTCGCAGATGGTGGTGGTGAAGTTCGGTGCTGTCGTCGTCAAGGGCGCCAACTACGCCCACTACCAGGTCACCGTCGACCGGTAATCCTTGTCCAACTTGCGGCGAGCGATTCTCGGAGCGCATCAGGCGCGTTTCGTCCGTCGCAATTGCACGGGTGCCCCGTTCTAGCCCGGTTTTGGCTAGGGCGGGGCAGTTCCTGTTCGGGTGCCCCAACCCAACCTTCTTCTGCTTGGGTGGGTTTTCACTAATTACTAACTGCTAATTACGAACTACTAAGGGCTGGCTTCTTATGAACTATTTAGCCGATTCCGAATACCAAACCTACGGCCTCGAGCCCGATACTCCGGCATCCTGGGTCGCCGCCGCGTCCTCCATAATCGACGCTCATTGCAAACGTCCCACATTGTGGGCGCAGCAATTCATCGAGCGCGCTCGCCTGGTGCCAGGCCGCAACGTTCTCCGCCTCACCTATCTGCCATTGTCAGTCCCACAAGGTGGGACATCCCCTTTGGTCTCCGGCCGCGCCCGGTACGGCATCCCGCGCCGCGGTGATGATCTGACAATGTGGGAGACTGCCTCCGAGTACGCCATCGTCTTCGGCCTGCCTGGCACCTGGATCAGCCTCGACGTCACCAACTTCGATTTCTTTTGCGATACCGGCGAAGTCTCCTGGCTTCCCAATCCTATGGGCATGTACTTCGACGAGATGGAACTGACCTACACTGGCGGTTTCACCACCATTCCCGATCCGGTGAAGTTCGCTTGTGCCCAGCTCGTACGCAATGCCCAGGCCATGCCTGCCATCAATGTTCGCGAAGGCACATTGAACGCCATGCACTTCGCTTACTTTGCCGACAGTCTCCTCGATGCCACTGTCCAGGAACTGCTTGCACCGCACGTTTCGCAGAAAGTAGCCTGATATGTCTGACGATCCCGCAACCATTCCCGGCCACGCCTGCGCCATCCGCCGTTTTGCCGATGCCCTGCTCCGTTCCGGCGGCGACACGCAAGTCACTATCCGCATCTCCGATCCCTCCACCGGCGATACCAATAGTCAGCTTGGTCTGGAACCTCCCACAGCCGAGGACCTGCCAATCTCGCCGGCCCTGGTCAAGGCTCTCGAGCCCACAGCCGACGGCAAGCGCCGCATCGAAGCCGTCGTTAGCGCCACATCATTAAAGCCAATCGCCAAACAGTACGGCATTCAAGACATCGCCGCATGGCTACTGGTCGCCCAGGGCATTCTCTACTACGACCATCTCATGCGCATCGACACCGTCACCGTCGACAAGTATCTCGGCGCCGACTGCCTTTATCACCTCACTGCCACAGAGTAGGACATCATGCAACCAGCCAAGGACAGTTATTACATCGCGCTGCGCAATCGTTTAGTCGCAGTCGATCCCAACCGCACGGTTACGCTCGATGGAGCAACCCGTCCCGCGATCGCCGTTATCGAGAACGAACCGCCCACCGGCGCCCCACTGCTTTGCGATTGCTTCTATCTGCATTGGGGAAATGCGCGTCCCACGTCTTTGTCCGTCGGTACCCTTATGGCGATGGATTGCACCATTTCCTATTTCACCAAGGGCTCGGTGCAGAACGCCAACCTCGATCGCGGCCGCGACCTTGCCAGCCTCGACAACGATCTGCTCGCGATCTGCGCGCCTCCGCAAACCGCAAAGGGCGATTACGGCAGCGGATCGCCGGTTCCACTTGGCTCGACAATCTTCTGGACGCTGCCCGTTTTGAACGCTGCCAAGAGCACGCCCCCATATGTAGGACGTGATGTCACCGTCACCGTGTTCTTCTATCCGGAGGTCAATCAGTCATGAGCTCCAACCCTTATGCCAAGCGCTCCCAGATGGCTCCCACCGCGCGCTCCGTGCGTGCTTACGCCGCCCCCATCAATCGCGTCACCGGAGCCATCGTCGCCTTCGATCCTGCACAAGGTCCTTTCAATCTCGATTCGCCGCCTGCTCCCTGGATCGATCTGGGCTGGGTCGAAAACTTCAAGCGCTCGGCTGCGACCAAGTACGACGCACTGCGCACCGGTCCCGCTGCCAACATCACGGTTCAGTACCGCACCCAGCCCGAGGCCCGCGTGGAGTTCGACCTTCTTACTTGGGGCAAGCTGCAGATGGCGCTCTCTGGTGGCACCCAGCAACTGAACGTTCTCGTCGAGCAGCCCGGAATCTTGCCGCAACCCTCCGGCGGTATGCCACTGCCCGCCTCGCCCTTGCAAACTGGTTCCACCTATTCGCAGATTGTGCTCGCCAGCGACCAACTCGCCAACTTCAGCGTCGGCGACATCGTGGCTGTGGATGTCGACTACAACGGCCAAACCGGATATCTCGGCTCCGGCGCCGCCGGCGCCTATCTCGCTTCGCCCCTCAATGGCCAACAGTATTTCGATTTTGTCCGCCGCATCACCTTTAACGTCTCGCGAATCGATGCCATCACGTCATCGGCGCTGCAACTAGCCGAACCGCTGATCGCGCTTCCAACTACCAGCATGAGCGTTCAGAAGGTCGTCGCTTTCGTCGATCGCGAAGGCAGCAGCTTCTTCCAGGAATGGTCTGGGTTGTTCATTGTCGCGCCGGATAGCGGCGGCCAGTCCTGCTTTTACTATCCGCGCCTCCAGCCTGCGGCTGGCGCGTCAGAAACACGTCAGGAATTCGCGGCCCCGCTCTTCAGCAACCAGCTGCACGTCAGCCTGCACGCTCTGCCGACCACCGACAGCAACGACAACGAAACCGTCCTCTGTTACCGCAGCTATTTCCCCGCACCTAACGCCGCGGTATAGCCGCCATCTGGTCGCGCCGCTGAAAGCCTGGTCCTACAGTGAGCACTTCAGCTCCCTGCTGTCATCCCGACCAAGGACTTTAGTCCGCGCGGAGGGATCTGCGGTTCGGACGAACGAACGCCATCGAGGGAATATCCCACGTTGTGGGACACGCTTGACGAGAACTCCTATGAACCTTCTTATCGACAACAACGACGGCCTCGGCCAGCAGGATTACACCTCCTACATTGACGGAGATCGCCTGCCCCAGGTCGTCCGCAAGCTAAACGAAGCTGCCACGATGACTCTGGCCCTGGCATCATCTGATACCAGTTTTCATCTTCCGGTGCTTGGCGCTCGCATCATTCTTCAACGTCGCGATGGCCTCACCCTGTTTACCGGCTATCTGACAGCCTCTCCGGAGCAACAGTATCTGGGCTACGGCCAAATCCGTGCTTCGCGCTTTATTCTCAATGCCACCGACGACTCCTGCCTGCTCGACCACAACAAGCTTCCCGCGCGTACCCCGTTCGTCTCCCGCACTTCCGGCAACGCGCTGGCCACGCTCGCTAACGATGCTTTACCAGGAGTGCTCGACGAGTCAGGAGTTGAAGATGTCAGCACGGTCAACCAGTTTGTGGTTGTCCCACAGAAGGGTTGGACCTGGAATGCGCAAGAGCTGGCTCTGATGTCTCGCGCGATGTATCGCGCGCATGATGGCAAGCTCGACTTTCAGCCGGTCGGGCAGCAGAACTTCACCATCAGCGATCAGGATCCCAACTTCGATCCCACCGCGCTCACGCTGCTTCAGCCGAACAAGCTGTTAAACGATGTCACCATCGTCGGCGAGTTGGAACCGCTGAGCTATGTTCGTGACTACTTTCTTGGCAACGGCACAACTCTAGACTTTTATCTCTCCAAAACTCCCTTTGTTAAGACCGCCGTCACCATCTTTGAGGACGATTATTCCGAGTCCCAACTTGCTCCCACATTGTGGGATGTTGCCGATTCCAATGGCGCTGTCTCGCTCAGCGGCGGTCAATTGCATCTTAACGGTGGACCAACCACGATTGCGTTGGTCGAGCAGCTGGAGCTCGCTGCCGGTCTGATGTTGCAGCACGGAGAGTTCGTCTTCAGCGCCGCCTCCACGGGCACGATCGGCGGCATCTACCATGGCTCGCCGTCAAACCCTACTTGCATCGCGGGCTTTATCATCACGCCCAACGGCAGCAACTCCAACATTCAGGCATTGATCAATGGCAGTCCCACCGGCTCGGTCCTGGCCACTACGCCCGGCCACCAATACGCGTTCGCCACCCAGCTGATTTGCAGTGAGGCGCATCGTGTTCATCAGACCTACTTGTCCTCGCTCCATCCTGCCGGCAACGGTCACGGAGGCGACTCTATCCCCGCTGCCGCCCGCGTCGTCCTCACCGTGCATGATGTCGATCCAAACAACCCCGGCACCCTCGCCACAGTCGCCACCGTGCTTTACGACAACGTGCTTCCCACGCCGCCCGGCTTCGCCACATATGCGCTGGTCAACCAGACCAGCCTCTTCGCTAGCGTCTCCTACACCCGTTTCCAGCACACGGTCGATGCCGAAGTCCGCAGCATGATTCCTGGCGGTCAATTTCACACGCGGCTCTCAGGCGCCTTCGCCGACGGCGGCGAGTGTTACATCACCTCGTCCGGCGCGCTTTGTTTTTACGCCCCTTATCCGCCGCAGCAGAACGAGGAGATCGTTGTCTCCTATCGCAGTAGTGCTCGCTCCGTTGCTCGCGTACAGGATTCCGTGAGCATCGCCGAGCATGCCAACGGGAGCGACAAAGGTCAGCGCATTTACCTCCGCCATCTCTTGCTTCCGCACGCCCCTACTTCTATCGACTGTGAAAATGCCGCGACGGCCTTGCTTGATGATTCTGTGCAGCAGGCCTGGCAAGGGGAATACAAAATCGTTAGCGACTTCCTGCCTATCGCAGATGTCCTGCCCGGTAATGCGGTTCAGATCTCGGCGCCTTCGCGCGGAGCCGGCTTCACCGCCGTCGTGCGCGAGGTCGCGCTGCAGGTCGTCTCTCTCGCCGGCGATCGCTCGCACTACGACATCAAGTTTGCCAACGATGCCTGCGACCCACTGGCCCTCAAGTTCGATACCGTCGCACTGCCCGAGCCCGCCGGCACCGTCTACGATCTTGGCACGCCTTCATCCTCGCCGTTGATCGAGTCGCTCAGCGCGGCTCGCGTCTACAACACCGGCACGCCATCTTCCTCGTTGTACATCGATTCCCTCACCGCAGCGCAGGTCACCAACGTAATCGCGACCGAAATTACCATCGACGCCGGCGTTGCTCCGCCTGCTGGCGGCGGTATCGAAGTCCGTCGCTCCGATGGCGGCTGGGGCCCTAGCGACAGCGACAACCTCGCTGGACGCTTCACCACTCAACAATTCACCGTGCCGCGCCTGCAGCGCGTGCAGGGTTATTATCTGCGGCAATATGACGGATCATCGCCCGCCAAATACTCGCGTTATTCCGTATTGCTGCGTGTGGACTACCCGTTATGAGCACATGCCCAAATGTCGTCACCCTCACTGAATTTGAAGAGAGAGTCCTTTCCGATCTCGCGGAACTTAAAACCAACATGCACTGGATTGTCGGCAACGGCAATTCCGGAAAGATTCAGCAGATCGAAGAGCGCGTCGATCGCCACGAAGCCTACCTGCAGCGCTTCACCGGAGTTGCCACCGCCATCGGCTCTCTGCTCACCTTCTTCCACTTCGCCATTGACTACCTCTGGCTGCGGCACTGAGCCTTCCTCTTCCGGCGCAACCTTGCACTACGCTCGCATCAGAGCTTCACGACCCCGCGATGTCCAGCGCATGGCGTGCGGCTCATCAATAACGCGTCATCCTGAGCGGAGCGTCCGCAATTGCTTTTCCGACTCGCTCCCGGCGAGGCGGGCGGACGCGCAGTCGAAGAGCCTGCCCTCAGCGAAGCCGAAGGGACCTGCTGTTCGCTTCGAGTCCTTAGGAAGCTCAAGCATCCCCGCCTGCAACTCCTCGCACGCCCGGCGCGTCGTACTAAACAGGTGTTCTCTTTGCAGTAAACTGAGGACTGCGATGCCACGTTCTCCGCAACTCGCGATTTTGCTGCTCGCCTTCTGCTCGCTCTGCTGCGCGCAGGATCCGGCGATCGCTCCCGATCGTCCACTGTCGCTTGATCCTCCCGATCGGCAAACTCAGCATCAGGACAACTCTGCCAGCGCAACCAAGGACAACAGCGCCACCAGCGGCGATCAGATCACCAAGCCTGCGGGCGCCAAGGGTTCCACTCTCATCGGCTGTCTGGTTGGTCCTGACAAAGATGGCAAGTTCATGGTCCGCAACATGGCGCATCGCGCAGGTGTGCAGGTGGTTGGTCCCGACGATCTGAAGAATGATTCCGGCAGCAAGGTGAAGTTGACCGGCCAGTGGCAGCCTCTGCCGCCCGATCAGCAGACGGTCGCACCGCCTCAGCCGTCAGGAAAATCGCAGCCGCCGGAACGGAAGCCGGAATCGCGCCGCTTCCAGGCCACCGATGTCGAGGTCGTGGCGCAGAAGTGCACGCCGCCCGCCGAGACCACTCCCGTCAGCAAGAACAGGGCGCAAAAGCCGACCACCTACAACGCCCCCAGCAGCGACGACTCGAAATAGGCGACGGCAGTCTCCACTAACGAGATACGGCATCACCGATGAGTAGATGCCGATCTGACTGCGGACCCGAAGTGTCAGATCAGAAGCGGCCAGCCGGCCAGCCCGATGTTGGAGAATAAGACCGCTACTGCTGTGCAGTCGTCCGTTGCATCGCCCCCCGATTTGGTGCGAAAATTGTATTAGAAAACTCTCATTCGGAGATATTCTCAAATCAGCAGTAAAATCAACACCTGAATCGGCTTGATGACCCGTTACGTGGCTCCTGTTTTCTGGAGAGCTGCCGATGGAATGGAAGGCGAGCTGCAGTACTTTGCAAGTGGTCTGGATAACTCGGATGCGACACGGAAGTGCCGTACGAACGAACTGAGGGGCAGAAACATGAAGCCACGAATTTACACTGCGGTCATGATGCCCGTGACTCCAATTGGGAACTTCAGGTCTTACCCCGCAGAGGTTGGGTCTGCGTCGCCGTCATACCCTATTGCGCCTCCCCGCCCACTTGAGCATCCTCAGGAGATGTCGAATCCTGCTGAGACTCGGGTGCCCCCTCTGGAACCCGGAAATGGGTCCAACCTTGCGCTAGGATGTCCTCTTGAATTACCGGTTGAGCCGGGATCCCTGTGAACATGCGATAGCGCCTGTGAGTTGTGAACTTACTGGTGAGGCGGGAGCTTTCTACCATCGCATGGATAAGGTGGTACTCCTTTTCCACGGGAGGAGCGGCTTGGGAAGCTGCCATCATCATTTGCAGTTGAGGGTTCCCGGGCAATGGCATTTGGGAGGGCGGGGCCGGAGGCGGGCTCGCTTGGGCAGCTAGATCGCCGGCCGGGAAAAAGATTGACTGATTTTCAAACTCCCTTTCAAAATCTCCGTACAAGTCCCACATGGATGACTCCAAGGCTGGGGGAAGTTCTAGATTCACTTTGAGACGAAGGTCTTCTTTGGCCTCTTTGCGGTTAATTGGGTGTCCATGGAAGTAGAGTTTGGATGCCATATTCTCAATTATCTCTTCCATCGTGTGCTCCTCCGACTCTGACATGTGGGTGCGGAGGATCTTCCGTGCAATCATGCGTGATTGGGTTAGGAACCGTTCGACATTCCCCAAAGCCAAAGGGTGAACCTTGTCTGTAAGCGCTTCCACAGCCTTTATTAGTTCATCTTCATGCGTAATTCCTACGGTTGTCTTGATGAACGTTACGTAAGCTTTCACATCCTCGACGCTTATACCCATGCGTCCACCGGTGCGTGGCTCAGTCGGGTTGAACTCATTCGAAACGGTTGGATCGATCGGCCCAAGCTCTGCAAAGGGATGCATCACAATTTCGTCCGCACCGAGCGCTATCAAAGTTGCGGCGCTGTAGGATCGGTATGGAATAAGAACATTGAAGCTCTTCGTGTACTCGCGGAAAAGCGACACTAGACGCCAAGGTACCGTTCCACTTCCCCCATTGCTGCACAGAAACAAATCGAATTTGGCAATCGGCCTAGAAGGAAGCAGTAACAGATGGTCAAAGAATACCCTGACAGCATCATCCGAGATCTGAGCGGGAACGTTCTGCCGTAAACTCGTCAGAAAGCAGATCACTGTGGATCCGCGCAGTTCTTCTATGGTCTTAATCAGTTTGATTCTTTCGTTCAGTCCCATTCCAGTCCCTCAGCTCGCTCCATGGACGTGCCACACGCCTAACCCCTGCATTGTAAGGTTGTGTGCATAGCGAATACAAGGCGAAACAAAAATCGTGCTAAGAAAACTCAAAATCCCTTCCTCGAATCCATCAATATCGTCACCGGCCCGCTGTTGATCAGCTCGACCTCCATCATCTCCTGAAATCTTCCCGTCTCGCAGCGCAATCCCAACTTCCGCACTCGCTCCACAAAATACTCGTACAGCCGTCGTGCCAGTTCCGGACGCGCCGCCGCGTCAAACGATGGCCGCTTCCCCCGCCGCACATCGCCAAATAGCGTGAACTGCGACACCGCCAGCACCGCCCCGCCCACATCCATCGCGCTCAGGTTCATCTTCCCAGCATCGTCCTCAAAGATCCGTAGCCCCGCAATCTTCTCCGCCAGATACTCCGCATCGGCCTCTGTGTCCTCGTGCGCCACTCCCAGCAGCACCAGCAAACCTCTCTCGATCTCGCCCGTGATCTCGTCTCCCACCTTCACCGACGCCCGGCTCACGCGTTGCACCACCGCTCGCATGTGAAGGTTTGTATCACAGGTCGCGGGACGCTAGTCACCGCCGTCCAAAAGAGAACGGCGAAAAGCGGCCTCCCCGCGTTGACCATTGCAAACCTCCCCGTTTAGGATGACTTTGGATTCAAATCGCTGGACGCTCTCCACCCTTTCTGTCTGCATCTGATGGTGGAGACCGTTTCGGCAGCTTTACAGGCCTCTTGCCTGCCAATTAGACTTACGAGTTTCCACCCCGGCGCCGTTGCCGATCAGGGCGAGTGACGGGGACACCGCTGTGTTGCGCCGCCGCGCGGACAGGAGAAAGATTCGATGGCTTCTGAAGAACGGGTTAAGCAGATCATCGTAGAACAACTGGGCGTGGACGAAGCTGAAGTGACACCCAACGCTTCGTTTGTGGACGACCTTGGTGCCGATTCGCTGGACACCGTCGAACTGGTCATGGCTTTCGAGGAAGCTTTTGAAATCGAAATCCCTGATGAGGACGCGGAAAAGATCCGCACCGTACAGGACGCGGTCACCTATATCGATCAGCACGCCAAGGCCAAGAAGTAGTTTCCAGCTGCGGTCCGCGACAATCTACGTCATCGGGCCTACGACTGCGTCTGCTCCATGCTGTACCTTGCCGCAGCACGCGGAATGATTGGCCAAAGCGATTGCGAAAGGCGAATTGCGAACATGGCATCGGTGGATGAACGCGTAAAACAAATTATCGTCGAGCAGTTGGGCGTGGACGAAGCCGAGGTCACTCCCAACGCCTCTTTTGTGGATGACTTGGGCGCCGACTCGCTCGATACGGTTGAACTCGTCATGGCCTTCGAAGAGGCCTTCGAGATCGAGATCCCCGACGAGGACGCCGAAAAGATCCGCACCGTCAAAGACGCCGTCGACTACATCAACTCGCACGCGAAAGGATCGAAGTAGTTTGAACCGTCGCGTTGTAGTCACAGGCATCGGCCTCATTTGCGCCGTCGGCAATAATGTCGAGGAAACTTGGCAGGCCTTGCTCGCCGGAAAAAACGGCGTGGAGCGCATTACCAGCTTCGACGCCTCCGCCTTTGCCTGCAAGATCGCCGCCGAAGTCAAAAACTTCGACCCACTACACTTCATCGACAAAAAAGAATCGCGCAAGATGGCGCGCTTTATTCATCTGGCCGTCGCCGCCAGCGACGAAGCCCTGCGCATGGCCAACTACAAGATCGACAACGAAGACCTCGCCGAGCGCACCGGCGTCAACATCGGCTCCGGCATCGGTGGGTTCGATGTCATCGAGCGCGAGCACTGCAACCTGCTTAACGGCGGCCCACGCAAGATCTCACCTTTCTTTATTCCGTCGGCCATCGTCAATCTCGCCGCCGGCCAGGTCAGTATTCGCCATCACGCTAAAGGTCCGAACGAAGCCACCTGCACCGCCTGCACCACCAGCGCGCACTCCATCGGCGATGCCGCTCGCGTCATCAAGTATGGTGATGCCGATGTCATGATTGCCGGTGGTTCGGAAGCGGCCATCACCCCCATGGGAGTCGGTGGCTTTGCCGCCATGCGCGCGCTATCCACTCGCAACGACGATCCGCAGCGCGCCAGCCGTCCCTGGGACAAGGACCGTGACGGCTTCGTCATCGGCGAGGGCGCGGGGCTTTTGATTCTGGAAGAGCTGGAGTTCGCGAAGAAGCGCGGCGCACCCATCATCGCTGAGGTCGTTGGCTACGGCATGAGCGCCGACGCCAATCACATCACCCAGCCTGCGCCTGGAGGTGAAGGCGGCTACCGCGTCATGCGCAACGCCATCCGCGATGCCAGGATCACACCCGACCAGATCGGCTACGTGAACGCGCACGGCACATCGACTCCGCTCGGCGACGAACTCGAAGCCAGCGCCATCAAGCGCGCCTTCGGCGATCATGCCTACAAGATGCTGGTCAGCTCCACCAAGTCGATGACCGGACACCTGCTCGGCGGCGCCGGCGGACTGGAAGCTGCCATCACCGTGCTGGCTCTGCGCAATCAGATCGTCCCGCCGACCGTCAATCTCGACCATCCTGACGAAGGCTGCGACCTCGACTTCGTCGCCCACACCGCCCGCAAAGTCGAGATGGACTACGCCATGACCAACTCCTTCGGCTTCGGCGGCACCAACGGCTGCCTCGTCTTCAAGCGCTGGACCGAATAGGACGCACGAACATTTCGACGAGAGTTGCGGAAACCGCCTCAGCTGTCCTGATCGATACCGTTCCCAACTTGCGCACCAGACGGTCACGATCCACGGCACGAATCTGGTCGAGTGCAACCTGCCCGCGTTTACCCTGAAACGTCAACGCGACGCGCGTCGGATACGCTCGCAACTGCGTAGTCATGGGCGCAACGACTGCAGTCCGCAAGTGCAGATTCATCTCGTCGGGGGAAACAATCAGGCAGGGACGCGTTTTGCGGATCTCGGCGCCCGACGTGGGATCGAGCACTACCAGCCAGACCTCATCCTGCCTCGGCGCGGCGACTACCACTTCCAATCCTCGCGATCAAACCTGTTCGGCCGAACCGCCTTGAGCAGCAGCTGATCGTTCTCGCTGGGTGGCGCAGCCCGGAATGCCTCGTCCCAGCCCTGGCGGGGAACGTGGGCTGGTGATATTACCAGGCGGCCTTCCTCCACGACCATTTCCACCGTATCCCCCAGTTGGCATTGCTCAATCAGCGGCTTGGGGAGGCGGATGCCGCGTGAATTTCCGATACGCACCAGTTCTGCCTTCATATCCCTCCTGCGTAATTACATCGTAATTACGGCAACTGCGCTCCGTCAACTGCCACTTGGCGCGGCTAGTGACCGAATAAGGTCGCTCAACAACCAGGTTTCCCTGAACGGTCAAGGGCGGGTGCCCAGGGGGCTCTGATTAAGTTCGGGTTTGAAGGGGACGGCCTTTAGGCCGTCCGTAAGCTCAGCAAAATCATTGCGGCTTTAGCCGCTGAGGGCCCTTCATGAAACTTAATCAGAGTTTCCCTAGGCTCTCGCGGTTTCGAGACCTGGGTCGTGGCGAGGCGATCATTTGCTGATCCGAAACGTCCTCTGTGCTACCTCCGCGCCGTTCCGGTTCAGCCGCACCGACCATTCGCCCGGCACATTCTGCGCCTGCGTTCCGGCGATCTTCATGGCAAAGCAAAAGTTGCCGCTGCCTGCTACGGGATGTGCCACAGTGTCGGTCTTATAGACCCTTCCTTTCGGCCCCATCCAATCAACCGTCCACTGATCGTTGGCTTCACCGCGCTGGTACGCAAAGAAAAACACTGCTTCCGGGTCGGTAGTCGTGAAATCGGAATCGCTCGATGCTGGTAACGAACACGAAGGCGATGTGTTAGCGTGTCCGAGCGCAGTGTCTGTGATCTCCGCCGCTCCCGCCCGCGAATTTTCGGCGTTGCCGCCGGCGACGCCCCGGTCATTCTGAACTGTTCGTTCACGATCCGGTTTATTTCCTGTCCCCGATCGCATCATCAGGAACACGCCAATGGCGATCACGACAACGACGATCGGCACCGCGATCTTGGCCCACGCTGGAAACGAGCCGGCAGAGCTCGCGGGCTCTCCGAAGCTACTCGGCGCGGCGGGCTCCACTCGTGCTGACGAATCGTCGGCTACCGGCCGCTGCGGTGCTGCCGTCTCTCGTCTCGGTTCGCCTGGAGTGGCCGCAGAGCTCGTGCTTATCAGGCTCGCCTGCTCGCGCGGTGCAGAGGTGCTTTGCAGTGCCGCGCTCGTCGTGGACGAGGTCGCGATCGGTCCGCCGATGTGCAGGCACTTCCGCAACTCCTGCAACATGCGGTCGTATTCCGTTCTGAAGTCGAGATGTTGAAAACGCCGCACCCGAAATGGAATGTCGCAATCGCGATAAAGAACCGGAATCAGCGTTTTCTTCTGGTCCAACGCGAAGCTGATCTCATCCATCACGTTGTCGGATTTCACCGACGCCGGCGACAGGATAATGAGCACACTCGGAGAACTTTCCAGCGCGCTCTGCACCGCACGGTCCCACAGCTGCCCCGGGTCGATGTCCAGCTGATCGATCCACACCGAAGCTCCCGCGGCCCTCAAATCCGCGGCAAGACGCAGCGCAAATTCGGAATCCTCTCGGCTGTAACTGAAAAAGGCGACTGGCGTGTCTGGCAAAGAACTCCCCCCGGGCACGATCTTGGAACTACATATTAGGGCGATTCCACCAGAAATGGAACTACTCTGAGAAGTTCGGCTGCGCCTGCCAGAATCCTGCGCCGGTTGCGACACGAGTCCCGCCATCAGCGAGACACAAGTGATTAGCCCAGCGCGGAAGCGCTGGGTAGGTCATCGTTTCAGAAATCGAGCCCCTTCAGGGGCGGCACTCCGTACTCACGCTGCTGCTGCCCCCGCCTGCGGTACCTTCCGGAACGGCTGCCGCTTCCAATAAGTCAGCGAGCGCCACAGCCACTCCAGCGGCCCGAACTGGAAATGCCGCATCCAGATTGACGACAGAATCAGCTGCGCAGTCCAGATTGCCATCACCACTTCGATCTGTGTCACTCTGCTGATCTTGCCGAACATCCCAAAACCAAATCCGTAGAAGATCGTCGTGCAGACCACGGTATCGAAGATGTAATTGCTGAACGCCATCCTGCCCACCGCAGCAATTGGCTTGGTAAACCGCCGCAGCGTTGCCGACTGAAACACCAGCATCGCCGCTCCCACCCATCCCAGGCTCACCAGCATGCTCGCCCAATAGTTGTATTGGTAGCCGATGAAGAACGATTGCCGGAACTCCCAACCTGCGGCGATATCGTGATGCACGCCATACATAATCAGCGGGAATCCAACGACTACCGCGGCCGCGATAAACGTCCAATACAATTTGGCCGCGCGTTGTGCGCTGAATACTCCCAGCTTAAACAGCGCCATCCCGATCAGCATGCAGCCTTCCACCCGCCAGAACGCGAGGTAGATGAATCCGCTGACCTCTCCTGTCAACGAGTCGTTGGCGCGCTGTCCCATCTCGCCCAGCCAGCCGCTGCGATACGCCGCCAGTTCGTGCGCCTTCATCTCCGGCGTCGGCTCCCATAATCCCTGTCGTATGAACTCTCTTTTGTCCACCGGCATATTCGGCAGCGACCACGCCATCCACACGAACAGAATGCTGGCTACTGCGATGAAGACCACACCGTAGGCGATCAGCTTTCGCGGCGACATTTTGCGGTAGCAATACGCCAGCATCCCGCATAGTCCGTAGCACACCAGGATGTCGCCAAACCACAGCAGGTAAGAGTGCATCAGGCCAAACAGAATCAGCCAGCCCATCCGGCGATAATGCAGCGGCGCCGGTTTTCTTCCCGCGGCTTCCACGTGGCTGGTCATCAGGAAAATGCCCGCGCCGAACAGCATCGAGAAGATGCTCATGAACTTCTCATCCGCCAGCAGATGGCAGAAGTACCACACCCAGTAATTCGCTCCGTGAAAGTCGCCGTACGCGGTGGGATTCATATAGGCGGCACTGATCATCGAGAAGGCCTGGATGTTCATCGGCAAAATGCCGAGCAGCGCCACCCCGCGTAACAAGTCGAGCGATACGATGCGCTCTTTCGCGGTTACCGGCCCAGCAGATTCCGGCGAACGACTTGCCATGACAGTTGCATTGCCGGCACTCACGGTACTCACGCGCATTCTCCTGGTCGGGCGAATCTATCAGCGAATGTTACTCAGCCCACTACAAATTCACCAGTGCGGATTGTCAGCGCCGCGGTATGACAATTGTCAGGTGAAGCCGCGCAATCCGCGTCCCCACTAACCCTGGTGTCATCCTGAGCGGAGTCGAAGGACCTCTATACCGCAAAATACTGCAAGCGCATGCTGCCTGAAACAAAACGGCACGAAGAACTTTCGCTCTCCGTGCCGCTGTGTCTCTGTGGTTAGAAGGATTTATCCCTTGGTCGCCTGCGTCTTCAGCACCTCGATCGCCTTGTTCAGCTGATCGTCCGGCTGATTGGCTTTCTGCTTCTGTTCCTGCGCCTCATCCTCGGCGCTCTCGTCCTCATCCGGTGAGATGAAGTCATCGTTGTTATCGGCCACCAGAATATTCGGCGTCACCGCCGTATCCTGCAGCGCCTTGCCTGTGGGCGAATAATACTTCGCGACCGAGAGGATCAGCGCCGAACCGTCCGGCATGTCGATCACCTTCTGGATTGCGCCTGAGCCAAACGTCTTGTCGCCGACGACATCGCCGCGCGCGTTCTCCATTATGGCTGCGGCAACAATTTCCGCCGGCCCCGCGGTTCCGCGATTCACCAGCACCACCAGCGGCAGGCTCGTCACCGCCTTCTGCGGATCGGCATTAAACGTCTGCTTCGGATATTTCTGGCCTTGCAGATACGTGATCGTTCCGTGGTTCAGGAACAAGTTGGCGGTCGCGACGCCCTCATCCTCTTCGCCGGCGCCGGAGTTGCGCAGATCCAGAATGATCTTCTTCGCGCCGTCTTTCTGCAGCGCCTTCAGCTTATTAGCAACCTCTTGCGAACGTCCCTTCGGAAAATCGTCGACCTTGATGTAGCCAATGCTGTCCTGCATCACCTTGTCGTTGATCGGCGGATCGGCAACCACCGCCAGCGTGAGCGCCGACTTCACCGGCTGCGCCCGCCGCGGACGCACCACCGAAACATTGACCACCGATCCCGGAGGTCCCGTCAGCCGGCCATCGATCTCGGCCAGCGACATGTCGCGCGTCGACTTGCCCTCAATTGCCTCGATGATGTCGCCGCTCTCGATCTCCGCTTTATCGGCTGGCCCGCCCGGGATCACCGAGATCACCGCAGCGTAGCCGTAGCGCTTGGAGAGCGCCGCGCCGATGCTGGCTTTGCCTTCCTTGCGCGCCTTGTAGTCCTTGAACTCGGTGGCATCGAGATAGCTCGAGTCTGCGTCCAGCGACTCCAGCAGCCCATGCAGTGCGCCGTTGGTGACCGCAGTGATGTTCGGCTCCTCGACGTATTCGTCGCGGATGCGCGACAGCACCTCGCTGTAGACGCCGAGCTGGCGATAGGAATCGCCGTCATTCGTGTCGGCCTTAACGCTGAACTGGCCGATTACGACGAAACCCGCTACCAAAAAGGAAAGAGCTAGAACGATGAACTTCGTAGTCTTCGACATGTGTAGTTCGCTGTTGGGAGGGATACCGCCCGCAGGATCTCCCCTATTCTATCTCACTTCGATGCCGCCACATCCCGCAATGTTCCTCAAAATATGAGCCCCGGGCACCGAAGGCTGCAGGTTGGACGCAGACGCCAAATGGAATGTAAGCCGGAAGTCGGTTTGCAACGGGGCGTGCGTAGCTCTGGAGCGTACTACTTACCACTGGCCTTTCTGTAAGGACAAGCGTGATTCCCGTTAGAAAAGGGCATACTTTTAGCAGAAAGAGCATCCCTTGAGCGTGGGCACGATCGAGTCTCGCGAAGCGAGACGGAAGATGCATAGCCCACCGCTTCGCGTGGGTACCAGAAAAATTGCCCAACCGAACGGCTGTGTCCGCAGTAATGGCCCGCTTTTCAGGACAGACGATCACGGTTTGCGGGATCCGCGGCTACCGGGCACATGCAGAGCTCGCGGGCCATGGCCGCATCAGCCACTCGGTATTGACCGCATGGAGGCCACGCCGCCGGAATCGTCGCATACCGCGCTGTTCTTTCAGAATGCCGATCACCGGTTCCACCACTGCCTGTCGTCTCTGATAAGAGGTCCAGCCCTGAGGGCTGAGAAACTCCTCCCGCAGCGCAGATGTTCCGGATCGCGAATCAGGCGATGTCCACTGCCTTTGCGCCGTTTCTGCGAGTAGTCATCTCGTGCATCAAGTTGTTGTCCGCCACGTACACATTGATCCCGCGGCGGGCACATTAGCGCATCGCATCTCAGTGAATAATCGCGGATCGGCAGTGACCTTATCCGGCCTACTTCGACTGCGCCGCTCCACTTCCTCCAGCATCGGCAGCAGCGAAGCATTGTCGCTGGCGTGCTGCGTCACCCGCGCCGCCACGATGAAATGATCGTCGCTCACCGCCACCTCGCCGGTGTAGCCCAACACCCAGCCCTCGCGGGTGCGCAAAAACCGGCTGTCCGCATCGGTCGCCGACACCTGCCGCGGTTTTCCTTTGGGCAGCTTCGCCAACCCCTCGCCCGCCGTGGCCAACTGTTGCTCCAAGCCTGCGGCTTCGGCGGCCGCCAAACTCACCCCCGCTCCCTCCTCCGGCTCCGCCGCTAGTGCCCGCTGTTGAAACTGCCGCACCCGCCGCCGATCGCCCGCCCGCGCTGCCGCGCCGCCACCTCGGCGTCCACCATGCGATGGCGCGAGGCGTTGGCTTGTACCCGCGTGGAGTCAATCGCCACGTGCCCCAACCGCACCATTCCCGCTCTCCGCCCCAGCTCAATCGTCTGCGTGAACAGATCGTTGATCGCTCGCCCGTGCCGCCGCAGAAACTCACTCAGCGTCTTGTGATCCGGCTGCAACCCCCCGGCCAGGTAGCGGAACGCCAGATCTTCCCGGATGCGCTGCTCCAGCCGCCGCTTGGAATGCACCTCAAAGCAAAGGCGATACAGCCACACCTTCAGCTTAATCCGCGGCGGATACGGTAGCTGTCCTTCGGCGGCATAGGCCTGCTAGAACCGTTTCCACATCGAAGGCCTCCACCGGGGGGTGCACGTGAAATCATTGATGCGCTTCGCCTAAAACATCCTTCACATTCGGCGGCAGAAAGAACGCTTGATCGGGAGCATAGTCAAAGAACGGCGACATACTCCCTGGACGCTCATGTCTGTCTGCAAAACAAGTGTCAGCTATGACATAGACCCGTAGGGACGGCAGGCTTTGTTGGCCGACTCGCAAAATGCCGCTTCGTTCTCCTTGACAAGAACACTCGCCTAAAATGTGGGCACGTGATGAACAACTTTGATATCAAGACGACGCCCACAGCCTCACGAGTTCCGACGTAACGTTAGTTTGTATCTACACTATTAATGTACAATATCGTATGGGCTCACACGTGCACCGAACGGTCCAGGGTAAGGTCCAGCGCAAACAAGACACGCTCAACTTGCGCGTGGACCAGGCTCTTAAGGCCGAGTTCGTCGCCGCTACCGAGTCAGAGAACAAGCCTGTCGCTGAGGTTCTCCGCGAATTCATGCGCAACTACGTACAGCGGGCGCGCCGCCGGAAGTTTGCCGCCGAAGCCCGCAGGCAGTCTCGCCTGCTGGCTGGCTCGGCCGACGAAGCCGAAGTCATGAATTGGATTCGCGACGTAAGCGGGCAGGAGTGATGGGCGTACAGAGGGGCGACCTCGTAACCATCGCCGTCTCCGGTGACTACGGCAAGCCTCGCCCGGCTCTGGTTATTCAAGCCGATGCCTTCGATTCTGTTCCTTCCGTGACCGTCGCTCCGCTTTCCAGCGAGATCTACGATGCTCCTCTGTTGCGCATCACCGTCCAGCCCAGCGCGGCGACCGGACTGCGCAAGGTCTCTCAAGTCATGGTAGACAAAATCACCACCGTGCCGCGATTCAAGATCGGCCAGCGCATTGGTTCTGTCGAGGCAAGCACTCTGCGCGCAGTGAATCGGGCCCTCAAAGGATTCTTGGACTTGGAATGAAATAATCGCGGCTTCATCCGGCTGACCTCCCTCCTTACTTCTTCCCTCCGCCCGTGCTCGGCCTGCTAAACTCCTCTATTCCCCCCGCCCGCGAAAAGCGAACGGCGGAAAGCGAAGAGCAGACCCGTGTCCCGCCCTCTCACCCAATCCCGCACTCTGCAACAGCGCGCCGAGCGCCTCATCCCTGGCGGCGTAAATTCTCCCGTCCGCGCCTTCCGCTCGGTTGGCGGCGAGCCGCCATTCCTCGTTCGCGGCGAGGGCGCGCACGTCTGGGACGCCGACGGCAATCGCTACATCGACTACGTCGGCTCCTGGGGCCCGCTCATCCTGGGCCACGCCAATCCCGAAGTCATCGAGGCCATCATCCAGGCCGCTCGCAACAGCACCAGCTTCGGTGCCTCAACTCCGTCAGAAGCCGATCTTGCCGAACTCGTCATCGAAGCCTTCCCTGCCATCGAGAAGGTGCGCTTCGTCAGCTCGGGCACGGAAGCGACGATGTCCGCGATCCGCCTCGCGCGCGCCGCCACCGGACGCAAGATCATCGTCAAATTCGAGGGCTGTTATCACGGCCACAGCGACGCGCTGCTGGTCAAGGCGGGCTCGGGCGTGGCGACACTCGGCATACCCGGCTCGGCCGGCGTCCCTGAAGAGTTCGTCGAATTCACTCTCGCTCTGCCCTACAACGATGTCCCCGCCGTCGCAGCCGCCTTCGACAAGTTCAAGGACCAGATTGCCTGCGTCATCGTCGAGCCGGTGGTCGGCAACATGGGATGCGTGCTTCCCACGCCCGGCTATCTCGCAGCTCTGCGGATCATCACCGCCGAGGCAGGCGCGCTGCTCATCTTCGACGAAGTCATGACTGGATTTCGCGTCGCCTTCGGCGGAGCTTCCGAGCTCTACAACGTCAAGCCCGACCTCACCACGTTAGGCAAGATCATCGGCGGAGGCTTGCCTGTCGGCGCTTACGGCGGTCCGGGAAAGCTCATGGACATGATCGCGCCCGTCGGCCCTGTCTATCAGGCCGGAACGCTGAGCGGCAATCCGCTCGCAATGGCCGCCGGAATCGCAACCCTCTGCCAACTGAAAGCCAATCGCGAAGCCTTCTACCAACAGCTCGACGAGATGTCGGGCAAACTGGTCGCTGGCATTCTGCAGGCCGCGAAAGAAGCCGGCGTCGCCATGACCGCCAACCGCGTCGGCTCGATGTTCACTTTCTTCTTCACCGATCGCCACGTCACCGATTGGGCCAGCGCCGCAACTTGCGACACCGCGAAGTTCGGCCGCTTCCACGGAGCCCTGCTCGATGCCGGCGCGTGGCTGCCGCCATCGCAGTTCGAAGCCGCCTTCCTCAGCGTCGCCCACACGCAGGGCGACATCGACGACACGGTCGCCGCAGCCCGCGAAGCGTTCGCGTTGCTCTAGCATCGGCGCAATCGCTGCTAGAATTGATGTTTGCCCTCGACCAGGAAAACCACGAAATCTGCCACCGTCTCCAGCGCTGCCAAGCCCGCCAGCGCAGCGAAGAGCACCGCCGCAAAATCCGCCATCACCGTGCCTGCTGAGCCCGCGGGCTCGAAGGGCCGCATCTTTCTGATCGACACCATGGGCTTCATCTTCCGCGCGTACCATGCGATGGAGAGGATGGGGCGACCCATGTCCACCAAGACCGGCATCCCCACCAGCGCGACCTACGTCTTCGTCAACATGCTGCGCAAGCTGCGCGCCGACTTCTCGCCGCAGTATCTCGCGGCGGTCTTTGACGTGAGTGCGCCCACCTTCCGCGATAAGCAGGCCGAGGCGATCACCAGCACTCGCAAATTCGACAGCAAGACGCAGACTTACATTGACGTGCCCTACGAGGGCTACAAGGCGAATCGCAAAGCGATGCCGGAAGATCTGGCGCAGCAGATTCCCTACATCCGGCGCGCCCTCGACGCCTATCGCATTCCCATCCTCGAGCTGCCCGGCTTCGAAGCCGATGACGTCATCGGCACACTCGCCCGCAAAGCCGTCGACGCTGGCTACTCGGTGTTCATCGTCTCCAGCGACAAGGACATGATGCAGCTGGTCAACCCGCATGTCTGCATACTCAATCCGCCGAAGGACAACCTGATCTGCGATGCCGCCAAGGTCGAGGAAATCCTCGGCGTACCTCCAGAGAAGGTTGTGGACGTTATGGCGCTGCGCGGCGACTCCATCGACAATATCCCCAGCGCGCCCGGCATAGGCGATAAGGGATCGGTCCAGCTGATTCAGCAATTCGGCAGCGTCGAAGCCGCTCTGGATCACGCCGCCGAAGTCGAACGCAAGACCTATCGCGAATCTTTGCAGAACAACCGCGACACAATCCTCATCAGCAAGCATCTCGTGACGATCGACAAGAACGTCGCCGTCGACTTCGATCCGGAGAAGATGCGCGCACAGGAACCGGATGCCCCGTCTGCGCGGGCGCTGTTCACCGAATTGGAATTCACCACGCTGGTGCAGGATTTCCTGAGCGAGAGTATCGAACTGGGCGAGACTGACTATCGCGAAGCCAAGAGTGCGGCAGATGTCGAAGCGGTGATCGCTGAAGCGAAGAAGTCTGGAACTCCACTGGCGATCGCGCTCGAATCATCGGCGACTCAATCGATCATCCCCGCTGAATCCGAAGCTGCTGAGGAGCAGGAAAGTGAACAACTGTCTCTGACTGCTTCGCAGCCGTCAGTCCCGCCGCCTGCAATCAGTCATCGTGTCGCCATCTCCGCTGAAGCCGGTAAGGCACTCACCGTGGAACTCGATAGCGAAGCCGCAGCCCCATTGAAGCGCGCCCTGGGCGATGAGTCCGTTCCCAAGAGCACGCACGATCTGAAATCGGCAATGCACGTTTTGGCGCAACAGGGTGTCACACTCGTCAGGCGTGCAGCACGATTCGCTGCTCTACGCCTATCTGCTCGATCCAACCTACTCGACGTATGGCTTGCCCGAAACTGCCTTTCGCAAGTTCAGTCTTAAGCTTGGTCCTTCGCCCGCCGAGGCCGCCGATGTCACGCTGCGTCTCACAAACAAACTTCGCCAAGAAGTCGAGCAAGCCGGACTGCTGAAGGTGTACGAGGGAATCGACCTGCCGCTGGTTCCGGTGCTGGCGCGTATGGAAGATGCCGGCGTCAAGCTCGATTGCGAGGTCCTGGCCGAAATGTCGCAGCGGCTGGAATTCGACATCAACGCCAAGGCGCGCGAGATTTACGACAAGTCAGGCTTCGAGTTCAACATCAATTCGCCGAAGCAGCTTGGCGATGTGCTCTTCAACAAGCTGAATCTGCCGAAGCCGGTGAAGTACGGCAAGGGCAAGACCATCTCGACCGCCGTCGACGTGCTGGAGGGCCTCGCCGCTGATCACGAAGTTCCGCGCATGGTGCTCGACTATCGTCAGCTCTCCAAGCTGAAGTCGACTTACGTCGACGCGCTGCCCGCGCTGTTGAACTCCTGCACGAAACGCTTGCACACCACGTTCAACATGGCAGGATCGGCGACCGGGCGCCTCTCATCGGTCAATCCCAACTTGCAAAACATCCCCATTCGCACCGAACTGGGTCGCGAGATTCGCGCCGCCTTCATTGCCGAACCAGGCCATGTGCTGCTCAAGGCCGACTACTCGCAGATCGAATTACGGCTGCTGGCGCACTTCTCCGGCGACAAGCTGTTGGTCGAGGCCTATCGCATGGGCGAAGACATTCACACGCTGACCGCGTCGCAGGTTTTCGGTGTGCCGCCGCTCATGGTCAACGCGGAACATCGTCGCCGCGCCAAAGCCGTGAACTTCGGCATTGTCTACGGACTGTCGCCATTTGGGCTATCGCAGCAGATTGGCATCGACACCAAAGAAGCCAAGCACTTTATCGACGCCTATTTCGAAAAGTACAGCGGCGTGCGTGAATTCATCGATCGCACTCTCGACCAGGCACGCCGCGATCAGAAAGTCTCAACCCTCTTCGGTCGCGTGCGTCCCATCCCCGACATTCATAGCAAGAACTTCAACTTGCGCGGCTTCGCCGAGCGCACGGCCGTCAACACGCCACTCCAAGGGACTGCCGCCGACCTCATTAAACTAGCCATGATTCGCATCGATGCCGAGCTGCGCGAGCGCAAGCTGCGATCGCGCATGCTGCTGCAAGTCCACGACGAACTTGTTTTTGAGGTTCCCGAGGACGAAATTGATACCATAAGGCAACTGGTCGTGCAGCACATGGAGCACGTCCACGAACTCAAAGTCCCGCTGAAGGTCGACGTCGGTATGGGGCCGAACTGGCGGGATCTGGAGTAGAGCGCCGTGGTTGGGAGTCAGCCAGCAAAGCAGCCGTCGCTGTCGCCCGAGCAGATTGCGACGTTTACGCAGGCGGTGTCGCAGTACATTCGCGCCCAACGCGCGCATTACTATCCCCGCGCCGTTGCTCTTTCGTTCAGCGAGCTGTGGTCGCGATTCTTCTCCCCTGTCGATCTGCAACGCATTCGCATCATTCAACCCGGACAAGAGCGTGCCTCCAATCCTCCGTTCTATGCCGAACTGGAGAAGCTTGGTTTCACCGGCCTGCCCGACTTCACCAGCATGGGTGCCATTACCTTCGACGATGTGGTCGTCTTCCACGAACCGCTTACCCCGCAGCTCATCTTTCATGAGATGGTGCATATCGTGCAGTACCGTTTGCTGGGCATCGACGACTTCGCGCGCCTCTACGTTCGTGGATATTTGCACGGCGGCTACGACGGAACTCCGCTTGAGGTTTGCGCCTATGAATTGGACGGAAGATTCATCATGGGCAGCGTGGGCTTCAACGTTGAGGCGGAAGTGCGCTCGTGGATTGTCAATGGAAGGTTTTGAAGGCAGCAATTAACCACCGGAGGCTAACTCATAAAATCGCTTTGTGTCAGGGCATGACTTCAGTCGCGCCGAAAACCTCAAACAAGAACGCGGGCTTTAGCCCCTACAGCTGCGATGGCAGGGGCCATTCGTACTCGCAGCGTGATAAAAGATCGTAGCCGAGTCAGGAGAGCGAATGGCGGCGGCCCCTTCCAAGGTTTCCAGGCGGAAACGTAAGCACCAGCCGGGCAAAGATGTCGTTACAGCCACCGCGCGCCCGACGAGCTTCTTCGCTTCCATAACGCAGCCGTGGGTTCTTGCCGTCTTCCTCGCGTTAGCCACTCTTGCCGTTTACTATCCGGTGCACAATCATCCCTTCTTCACCATGGATGACGACGGATATGTAGCCAACAATCCGCATCTTCGCAGCGGCTCCCTCGGCGATACGATCAGTTGGGCATTCACCAGTTACGATCTTGCTAACTGGCATCCGGTGACGTGGCTCTCGCACGCTGCCGATGTCCACATGTTTCAGTCGGATCCGGCGGGGCATCACGACGTCAATCTGCTGCTGCACATCGTGAACGCACTGCTGTTGTTCTGGTTGCTGCTGCATGCGACGGGCTACGCTGGGCGCAGCTTCATGGTGGCCGCGCTTTTCGCGCTCCATCCCATCAACGTCGAAACCGTGGCATGGATTGCCGAACGAAAAAACATTCTGAGCCTGCTCTTTTTTCTTCTGGCCCTGGGCGCCTATCGACGCTATGCATTCAAGCCTCAGGTCGGCCGATACGTCGTGGTGGCGGTGCTCTACGCTCTCGGCTTGATGGCTAAGCCGCAAGTAATTACCTTCCCGTTTGTATTGCTCTTGTGGGACTACTGGCCGCTGCGCCGCATGTTCGCGTCGGAGCAGGCGCCTTCTTCTGGCATCAGCGGAGTGAATTCCATACCACCGCAGAAGTTTTCCTGGCTCGTTCTGGAGAAGCTTCCTCTGCTCGCGCTATCGTTCGGCAGCGCCATCCTCACCATGCGAGCGCAGGGACAGGCCGGCGCGATGCGCTACTATCCGCTCTCGGTTCGTCTGGGCAACGCAATCGTCTCCTACGTTCGCTACATCGGCAAGGCATTCTGGCCGTCGCGGCTCGCTGTTTTCTACACCCATCCGGAACTCCAGGTGTGGAACGTGATGTCGGCTCTGTTCCTGCTTCTCGCGATCACCGCCTTCGTCTTCTATCGGCGTCGTGAGGGCTTTCTCGCTCTCGGATGGTTCTGGTTTCTCGGAACCCTGGTGCCGATGATCGGCATCGTTCAGGTCGGCGAGCAGGCGATGGCCGATCGTTACGCCTATCTCAGCTTCATCGGACTTTTCATCATGATCTGCTGGGGCGTTGCGGAATTGGCGGATCGGCGTCATCTTGCACCTGTGACTTTGCTCGCGCCCAGCGCTGTTGTGCTGCTGATCCTCGCGATCCTGACCTATCGCCAGCTCAGCTACTGGTCCGATAACGTCACGTTATGGTCGCGAATGCAGGCGATCTCCAGCGGCAGTTATGAAGTTGAGGAAAATCTCGGCGTCGCTCTGCTCGACAGCGGACAGCAGGCTCCGGCGATGGAGCACTTTCAGCAAGTGGTCGCGCTGGTTCCATCTTCCGGAGCGATCGGACGCGAGCTGGCCGGCTACGCCGCAGTCGCTCATCTCTACCTCGGCGCCTATTATCAGCAGCACGGACAGCCGGCCGTTGCCATAGCGCACTACGAGCAGGTTTTGAGTCTGGCGCAAGACTTCACTTCGCAAAATGTTAATGCCAAAATTCCGCCAGTTCTGATACGGATGAAAGCCGCCGCGCTAGGAAACATGGGCGACGCTTACTATGCGCTGCACAATTTTGCGGCAGCCAGAACTGCTTATGAATCCGCGTTGCAGGTGGATCC
Organism: uncultured Acidobacteriaceae bacterium; assembly: GCA_963697175.1. GTDB lineage: Bacteria > Acidobacteriota > Terriglobia > Terriglobales > Acidobacteriaceae > Bog-257. The sequence continues at coordinate 171,553 of CAVONC010000021.1, forward strand.
ACGCAACGCGCACAAATGGATCGGCCTCGGAGTGGTAGAGCAGAGGTCTGGAGATGCTGCTTCGGCCGCGCAGGCGTTCTCGCATGCGACCCAACTCCAACCTTCGGATGTAACTTTTCTCTTACTGGCGCAGGCGCTGGAACAGAATGGCCAGAGCCAGCAAGCGCAAGCCGCTCGGGAACAAGCCAGCCTCAGATCGCAGAATCTGGCAGCCGCTCAGCAAACCGTCGACCGATTAATTTCGCAGTAACGTGGTTCTTGCGCACCGCTAATTCATCCGCCCGACTCGCTGCTGAGCCGCTTAGCAGCCTGCAGACATTCACGAGCCTTAGCCACGTCTCCGAGTGCGGTATAAGCTTTGGCCATCCCGACCCAGGCATTAATCGGTATCTCTACCCTCGATGCTTTATTCTCCGTTACTACGCGTTGATAGTAGAAAATCGCCTCTCGGTAATTTCCTCGACGCAATTCATAAATGCCAATGCCCATATTGGCGTTGGCTTCAGTTGGTTCTAAGGCAAGCGACTTGCGGAAATGGGGAATAGCTTCTTCTACCCTGCCATCGATTGCCAGTGCTGTGCCCAACTGACTTTCAGCGAGCCAGTTACCCGTCGTCACCTGCAGCGCATGCTCCCACACCTCAACATCGGTTTGCCAATAATCAATCTGTCGTCGAGCCAGCACCGCCAGGAATAGCAATGCGGCGACGCTGACGGCCTGCAATACGGCAGGTGAAAAATGAAAAAGTTCGTTGAGTTCGGCGACTCCCCAGCAAAGGATGATGAACAATCCGAGGAAAGAAACATACGCATAGCGGTCGGCCATACCTTGAATACCAACCTGGACAATTCCGAGCATTGGAACTAAGGTTCCCAGGAACCAGAACCAGCCCACCGGAAGATATCGGTGTCGTCGCCCAATGATCACCAGCACGGTTATGACAAGCAAAACGAGGCCGGAGAATGCTACCCGCCACCAGTTGAGTGAATCTCCGGGGTGTGGATACAAGAGAGCGAGATGTGTGGGCCAGACGGTCTTCCGAAGGTAAAGTCCGTAAGAAAGAATCGCGTTTCCCACGCGCACATGACGCGGGAACCATCTACGTGACCCGCGCTGCACCATCAGCGTTACGATCGCGCTGGCTGCCACCATGGCGAAGAACGGCAACTTCTCGATCAGCAACCACCAGAAGTTCCTGGCTGGAACCGCGAGGGTAGAATCCGCCCTCGTCGCTGACGCTTGAAACATTCGTTGCAATGGCCAGTAGTCCCACAGCAGCAAGACGCAAGGGAAAATGATGACTTGCGGCTTGGCCATCAATCCGCAGGCGAACAGCAACGCAACCAGCAGGTATCGAGGAACTCTGGGCCGCTTCGCATACCATCCATAAGCGCCCAGTGCGAGCAGAAAGAACATCATGCTAAGTACGTTCTTGCGCTCGGCAATCCAGGCTACCGATTCAACGTTGATGGGATGTAGCGCAAACAGCGCGGCCACCATAAAGCTGCGGCCGGCAAACCCGGTCGCGAGTAGCAGCACCCAGAACAGCAGCACCGCGTTTATGACGTGAAACAGAACACTGACGTCGTGATGACCTGCGGGATCGAGCCCGAACAGCTGGCAGTCGAGTTCATGACTCAGCCAAGTCAGAGGGTGCCAATTACCCGCCGCCGATGTGGTGAACGCCCATTTGATGGTGTGCAGGCTGATGCCGGATTTAACTTGCGCGTTTTGGTAAACGTAGTCGCGGTCGTCGTAATTGATGAAGGGATGGTTATGAACAGGATAGTAGAGCGCGACGGTCGCGATCACCAGCAGCAAGCTGAGGACAACGTGGTGTTTCAACAGTCTGGAGAGCGGGCCAGCCTTGGGCTGGACCAAAGCTGCAGCTTTGCGATCTACTTCTACGGAATTCATGAGTGCCCGGTGTCTTCGCGATTATAAGTGACGACATTTTCCCAGGGAATCGCACGCGCGGGCTGTTTACGATCCGATGTCCACTCAGGCAGAGAGCAATTCGCTACCAATGCTCAAAGAAAAAACCCGGGACGAGCTCTGCGCCAGCATCGTCCCGGGGTGAGCGACTACGTGCGCGGGACCGTAATCCCGGCGCGCACCAAGCTAGCCTTTAACGTTAGCTCCGTGCATTTTCGCGCGCTCAATTAACGTCTGCACCTGATCCTTCTGCGGATAGTCGGGATTGGTCTGGAGCAGCTTCTCCCAGGCCACCACGGCTGCCTTTGGATCCTTCTTGCCTTGCCACATCACGATTCCGAGGTTAAACAGGGTTCCCGGATGATTCGGTCGAATAGCGAGTGACTTTTGGAAGCTTGCGATGGCCTTGTCGGGATCGCCGGTGTACCAGTACGCGGTGCCAATATCAGTCCGCACATCCGGGTTATTGGGTTGAACAGCGAGGGCCTTTTCGTAGTACTCGATTGCTTGCGGATACGCCTGACCGTCGTAATACAGGTTGCCGATCTTGGTCAGGGCGTCGAAGTCGTTCGGATTGGTCTTGAGCTGCGTGAGCAGCGGCTCGGCCGCTTTCGCCAGCATTTCTGGTGAGCTCGCCTGTTGTTGAGGAGATCCAATTCCGGGAAGCTGGGCTGAGCCCATCGGCGCCGTACCGGTTGTGCTTGGGGCAGCCGCTTCCGCACTTTGCGTTGTTGGGGAAACGGAAGCGGATCCGCGGGCAAAATATCCGACCGCGATTCCAATCGCCAGCGTGATCACCGCCAGCGTGTAGGCTTGCACCGTGGTGAAGCCCCCGTTGGTAATGCCGTTCTTGTTTTGCGCAGAGGATGACATCAGTTGCTCCTTGTTTAGCACCGAGCTTCGAGCTTTTAGCTTCGAGCTCGTGATTAGTCCTTTAGCTTTGCAAGCTCGCTAGCTCGTAGTTCGCGGCTCGCAGCTAGTTCTTGGTGCCGGCGGCAGCCGCTATCGGCTGTTCGAGGTGAAACAGGCGCCCGACCGCTGCGGTCAGTACATCCTGTTCCTGCCTCTCTGGAAGTTCCTTCAATTCACGGGCCAGTGATCCAGCAATGCGCTGGGTAATATGGCTTGTCAGTGCTGTTAATGCCTGGTCCTGATCTTCCGTGAAAGGGCCGAATTCCTTGCGTAGGACTTCCAATTCCTGCCGGCAAAGTTCATCGAGACGTTGGCGCAGAGCGACGATGGTGGGCACAACCCGCTCCGCCATCAGTTTGCGACGGAAGCCCTGCACCTCCGCCTGCACAATCTTTTCTGCCGATTCGGCGGCTGCCTGCCGTCCGCCGGCATTGCGCCGCACCACGTGCTCCAGCTGATCCATGTCGAAGAGGTGAATGCCTTCCACCTCACGCACCGTGGGATCGATGTCGCGCGGCACCGCGATGTCGATCATCACCATCGGCTTGTGCTTGCGTTCCTTCGCGATGGTCTCGGCTTCCTCGCGGCTCAGAATGAAATGCGGACACGAGGTCGAGCTAACCACGATGTCTGCCTTCTTCAAATGCTGGAATCTGTCGTCAAACGAAACCGGTGTCGCGCCCAACTTCGCAGCCAATTCCTCACCGCGAGCTGCGGTGCGATTCATTACCTTCACGTTGCTGGCACCTGCCTTCATCAGGTAGTGCGCGGCCAGTTCGCTCATCTTGCCTGCGCCGATCAACAGCACTTCACGTCCGGCAAGCTCTCCCAGCACATCACGAGAGAGCTGAACCGATGCGTAGGGAACCGAGACTGCCGACGAGCCAATCGCCGTCTCCGTCCGAACTCGCTTGGAAACCGTCATCGTTTTCTGCATCACGGCATCAAGGAAGCGGCCGGTTGTGCCTGTCTGCTGGGCCAATGCCCAGGCGTCTTTCACCTGGCCGGTAATCTCGGGCTCACCCAGGACCATGGAATCCAAACTAGAGGTCACGCGGAAAATATGTGTCAGTGCCACGTCGTCCATCAGGCGGTAGAAGTGCGACCACTCCGACAGTTTCAGCTGGAATTCCTGGGTTAGGAACCGCAGCACGGAATTGGCGGCCGTGGGAACATCACTGGCCCAGATGATGAATTCCGTACGATTGCACGTCGCCAGGACGATGATCTCCTCAATGCCCTCCGACCGGACCAGTTGGAGGAGAGCCTCGGAACGTCGGGCGGGGCTGATCCAGAAGCGCTCGCGGACGGCCACCGAGGAAGTGCGAAAGTTGAGTCCGATTACAGCTAACGTCGGTTCCACGGTGCGTCTCCTGCCAAGCAATCTGTATGTGGTAAAGGCACCGCGCGTGCCAAACTTTTCGGGGAATCGGAAGCTCGGTTAAGTCGTCTATTATTAATACGTTAGGATGACCGATGTGAAGGAAGTGTGCCTCCACTTGGCAACTGCCTAGCGGCATATCACCCTGCCCACAGAGGTTTTTCGCACGCGGTCGCCGCTGGAGACAGGGCCGTGGTGCCGATGTGAGTTCCTGTTTCACCTCACCTCTGCCCCCGAAGTTGTATGGCGAACGCCGGTCCGGAGGAGTACAGTACTGGTGCCGAATTTGTGGCGTGTATGTTCATTTCCCAATTTGTCTGCTGAAGGAGAAGGAAACGAATGAGAACCAGCTGGTTACAACGTATTGCCCTGTTCAGCTTCATACTCGCATTAGCCTTGCCTCCGCTGGCAGCAGCGCAGTCCGCCGCCGACACCTACAAGACAAGCTGTGCCGGGTGCCATGGTGCCGATGGTAGCAAGAGCATGATGGGAGCCAAGCCGCTCAATGGCGCCGAGGTACAGGCTATGTCCGACGCCGATCTCAATGCCGCCATCACCAACGGTAAAGGCAAGATGCCGGCTTACAAAACCAAGCTAACCGACGCCCAGATCAGCGGGCTGGTGAAATACATCCGCACCTTGAAGAAGTAGTTCGAGCCTTTTCGTCTCCATCCGGGCGGTCCGTCAATGGACCGCCTATTTTTGTTCACCCAGACATTTCGTCCCATACGCCCTGCAACGTAAGTGCCTGCGGAGTTATACTCGCAACCATTGTGCCTATCTGACCGAATGAGCATTGTGGAGGCAGGATGAAGCACGAAGACGCGCCGAAACCTGATCAAAACTCGGGGCTTACGCGGCGCGATTTCATCAAGATTTCCGGTGTGGGAGTCGCCGTCCCGCTGGCGTTCGGGCCAACCGTGGTCCGCGCCGCCGGCGAAGATGTCGCGGTCCACGGGCCGAGCAAAGCTCCGATCGCACTCATGGTCAATGGCAAGAAGCTGACGGCGGAGCTCGAACCCCGGGTTACTTTGCTTGACGCGCTGCGCGACACCTTCAACCTGACCGGAGCCAAACGCGTCTGCGACCGCGGCACGCTGCGGCGCTTGCACCGTGCTGCTGGAAGGCAAGCCGGTCTACGCCTGCATGGTGCTGGCCATCGACGCCCAGGGCAAGAAGATCACGACCATCGAAGGTCTCACCGAGGGCGATGCCCTCACGCCGGTGATGCAGGCTTTCGTCGATCACGATGCGCAGCAGTGCGGCTTCTGCACCCCGGGCTTTGTCGTCGCTACCACCCACTTCCTGCAACAGCACCCCAACCCCACTCCCGACGATATTCGCCGTGGGTTGAGCGGCAACTTCTGCCGCTGCGGAACCTACGACGGAATCCGGGCGGTCGCGCTGAGCAAGTCTACCGGCGCAAGCCTTACCCGCGAGAATGACGGAACGACAAGAGAAGGCGGGACCTTATGAGTGATTATCAGTGGCCCGATCCCGCAACTCGCCCGTTGCTCGGCAAGAAGATCTCGCGCGTCGATGGTCCCATTAAGTCCTCCGGCCGCGCCAAATACACCTACGATTACAATCCCTCCGGACTGCTCGCCGGAAAGATCCTGCGCTGTCCTCACGCGCATGCCCGCATTACCAGCATCGACACCAGCGCCGCCGAGAAGATGCCCGGCGTGAAAGCTGTCCAAGTCATCCAGAAGCCCGGCACGGAGATCTTCTGGGCAGGCGACGAGGTGGTCGGAGTCGCTGCCGTCGATGAATCCACCGCCGAAGATGCGACTTCGCGCTATCAAGGTCCAGTACGAAGTGCTTCCACACTTCATCTCCGATGCTGAACCTCCAAAGAACATCGCCTCCAGCGGTGGTCCAATCAGCCAGGACGACTACGAGGACATGGAAGATAACCAGGTCCCCGACGAGCAGGTGATCGCCGCGATCAAGCAAAACGGCATCAGCTTTCATCCCGACGAGAAGTACCTGAAGGACGCTCAGGAATCGGGCGTTGACAAGAAGGTGGTCGAGGCGCTGCGCACCGCGAAGTACGCCCAAGCCACGGCCTCCAAATCTCCTTACAAGAAGACCGCCGCCCAGACGCAAGGCGAACCTGACAAGGCGTTCACCTCAGCCGCAGCCGTTGTGGAAGGACTCTACGGCGCTTCCTGCATCACGCATTGCTGCCTCGAGACGCACGGCATGGCAGCCGAGTGGCCCAGCGCCAACGATCCGTCTGCATCGCCGGGAACGAATCTTCTGGTTCACATCTCCACGCAAAATCTCTCAGGCATTGCTCCTCAGATTGCCGAGCCCATGAACATTCCCGCCGGCAGCATTCAAGTGATGCAGCAGTACGTCGGCGGAGGGTTCGGCAGTAAGTTCTCACCCGACCGATGGGGTATTGCCGCGACGCAGCTCTCGAAGTCAGCCGGCGGTAAGCCAGTGAAGATCATGCTGGATCGCGCCGCCGAGCAGGAAGTCGCGGGCATGCGGCCGTCATCGTTTGCGCGCGTCAAGATCGCCGCCGACAAGGACGGCAAACTCGTTGCCTGGGAATCGCGCTCCTGGGGCACAGGCGGCGTCGGAGGTGGCGGAACTCCTCCGTTGCCTTACATCTTCGAGATTCCCAATCAGCGCAAGCAGAACATTGCCATCTCGACGAACCAGGGCAGCGCGCGTGCCTGGCGCGCGCCTAATCATCCGCAAGCTGCGGTTATCACCATGTCGGCACTCGAGGACCTTGCGGCGAAGATGAACATCGACCCGGTTGATTTCCTGACTCGCAACCTCGAGATGACCGGTCCGCGTGCCAAGATCTATCGCGACGAGCTTCCCATCGCCGTCGAGATGATGGAGTGGAAGAAAAACTGGCATCCGCGCGGCGACAAAACTGCCGGGCCGGTGAAGCGAGGTCTTGGGCTTTCGATGCACACCTGGGGTGGTCGCGGGCACAACAGCGATTGCGATCTCACCATTCATCCTGACGGCTCGGTCGAGATCAAGATGGCGACGCAGGATCTCGGTACCGGCTGCCGCACCATCATCATCATCGTCGCCGCCGATACGCTCGGCATTCCTATGGACAACGTGAAGCTGCTGATCGGCGACAGCCGCTATCCCGTCTCCGGCGCCAGCGGCGGCAGCACGACCTCCGGCGGTGTGACTTCCTCTACGCGGCGCGCCGCTGTCGACGCTCGCAATCAGCTGTTCGCCAAGGTCGCTTCGGCATTGAATGCGAAGCCGGAAGATCTCGAAGCGGTGAATGCGACGGTGAGAGTGAAGGGCGATACCAGCCGCAGCTTGTCGTGGAAGGAAGCATGCGCGAAGCTCGGCGCGATGCCGATGACCGTGCGCGGCAAGAATCCCGACAAGTCCAAGCCGCCCGACCTGACCAACAGCGGCGTCGGAGGCGTGCAGATGGCCGACGTTTCCGTCGACACCGAGACCGGCATCGTGCGCGTCAACAAGATGGTTGCGGTGCAGGACTGCGGCCTCGTGGTCGACGTGAAGACCGCTGAGAGCCAGGTGAAGGGCGCGCTGATCATGGGCATCAGTTACGCGCTGTACGAGGAAAAGATTCTCGATCCCGTGACCGGCCGCATGCTGAACCCCAACATGGAGTTCTACCGGCTGGCCGGCATCGCCGACGTCGGCGAGTTGAAGGTTCATATGATGACCGGCAAAGGTTACGACGAGCGGGGCGTGATCGGCCTGGCCGAGCCGCCGGTAGTCTCGCCCGGTGCAGCCATCTCGAATGCCGTGGCCAATGCTATCGGCGTTCGTGTGCCGTTCTTGCCGCTGACACCCGCGCGCGTGCTGGAAGCAATGGGATCTCACGGGTAGTGCGGCGCGTCCGGGTAGTGCGGGCCTTCAGGCCCGCGTCTTGAGGGTTCTTATTTGACTGGGCTTTAGCCCCTGGGTCTTCGAGCTTTAAGGACGAATAATGCAAGCCTTCGAATACGTCACCCCGACCAACAAAGAGCAGGTGGCGACCTTGCTCGACAGTAATGGATCGATCCTTGCCGGTGGCACCGATCTGCTGGCGCTGATGAAGGACAACATCGTCGCGCCGAAGCGGCTGGTGAACATCAAGCAGATCGAGTCGATGCGCGGCATCAGCTATCAGCCAGGGAACGGGTTGCGCATCGGCGCACTGGCTACCATTGCCGAGCTCGCTGAAGCGAAGGCCGAGCTTGCGATGTATCCCGCACTGCTTGACGCTGCCAACGAAGCCGCCAGTCCGCAGATTCGCAATCTCGCAACTGTCGGCGGCAACATGTGCCAGCGTCCACGCTGCTGGTATTTCCGCAACGGCATGGGACTGATGCCCGTGGCTCCGAATGGCAAATCGATGGTCGTGGAAGGCGACAATCGATACGCTGCCATACTCGGTAATTTCGGTCCCGCCTACTTTGTAAGCCCTTCCACTCTCGCGCCGGTGTTGATTGCCTATGGCGCGAAGATTCGTCTCTATTCGGCAAAGGCGTCGGGCAGTGGCGTGCGCGAGTTGCCGCTGGAGAATTTCTTTGTCATCCCGCACTCAGAAAGCGGCCTGGAACACGATTTGAAGCCGGGTGAGATGGTCATGGAAATCGTCGTTCCTGCGCCGGCGCAGAACACCAAAGCCTCCAGTTACGAGGTCCGGCAGCGAGCGGCTTTCGACTGGCCTTTGGTGCACGCCGTCGCGGTGCTGGAGATGGATGGCAGCACGGTCAAGAACGCGCGCGTCGTTCTCGGCCAGGTGGCGCCGATTCCGTGGAGATCGCTAGGGTCGGATCAGGCGCTCGTCGGAAAGACAATTACAGAAGAGACAGCCATGGAAGCGGCAAAAGCGGCCGTCGTGCGCGCCAAGCCGCTCAGCCAGAACAAATACAAAATCGCGTTGACGAAGGTGGCCGTGAAACGCGCCATCTTGCAAGCCGCTCAGATCTCTGGAGGTTCCGCGTGATGCTCAATCTCGATGCCGACCGCTTCAGTACCGAGCGCGACGGCCTGTGTCCGGCCCTGCGCTGGAAAGGCCAATTCATCGAAGCGGAACACGATGCCACGGTGCCGCCATCGAATGACGGCATCTTCTGGTGCATGCACACCCAGACCTGTGTCGGGCCGGACGGCGAATTGGCCGAACCGGGTAATTGCGCATCGAAGGCAAGGACGTGTCACGGGACGGGGAAGTGCGGCTAACGACGGACTTACCCTATGTACTTTGGAATCGTCGCCGCCGCGTCCGGGTATTGTGCGATCAGTGGTTCGGCCTCGCCGTGCTCGTAGTCCGCGGGATCGAAACCCGGTGACATGGTTGTGCCCATCAGCGCCCATTTCCCGCCCGGCGCAAGTTTGGTGCCCTGCCACACATTTCCCCGCACCACTACCTGCGGCTGCTGACCGGCAGCAAGATCGTTTCCCATCGTGATCATTCGCGAGGCGCCATCCGGCAGCAGTTGCAGCATCAGCACCGGATCTCCGGCATAGAAGTGAAAGATCTCGGTTCCCGACAGTCGATGCAATGGGGAAAACGACTCCGGCGTGAACAGGTAGTAGATGGCTGTGCCGATGGAGCGCGATCCGCTGATGCCTTGCGGCAGATATTCCCCGGAGACCATCCAGCGCGAACGGTAGGTTTCACGAAAGAAGCCGCCTTCTAAGGCATGCGGCTTCAGCTGCAGAAGTTGTGTGACTTCGTCGGCGGTCATGACCGCAACAGCCTATCACTCCTTGCGGCGCAATTCACTTCGACCCTGACAGGTAATCCATCAAACTCGCACCACGCAAGGTGGTGGCAGCCTCTACCGTTGCCGTGCGTGCCTCTTCGGCATTGGTCAGGTTGGTAACCGCAACATTCAGGTCGATCCCTACCGTGCTGTTCTGTTGCTGTGCCAGCTGAACATTCTCGTTGTTGAGAAAGTTCTCCGTGCCGGCAAGCTGATCGATGGTGGTGCCGTAGAAGGTTCGTGCCGAGGTGAGCTGATCGTAGGAGTTTCGCAGTTCCGTAACCGCGTTGCCGATATCGTCCGATGTGCTGCTGGAATCCTGCAAAGCGGTCGACAGATCGTTCAGCGCCACAAAGACATTTGCATCCTGCGACGAAAACAGATTGCTGCCGGGCTGGTTGACCGCGAGCGACTCCCCTTCTGCAATCTCGACCTTGTTCAACCCATCGTTGCCTTGATATTTCACTCCGCCGGGAGCAGTGCTGTCCCACACATAAGGTGGCTTCGAGCTATTGGTTCCAGCAAATACATAGATTCCGTTGTAGGAAAGGTTAGCGACGTTGAATACCTGCTGCGAGATATCGTTGATCTGTTGAGCAACCGTGTTGCGGTTCTGCTGCGTCAATGTGCCGTTGGCACCCTCCGTGCCCAGGCTCATGGCCGCTTGTAAAGCGGTGACCACGGAGTTCAGCGACGAATCCGTCGTCTGCAGCTCCGAATAAACGCTCGAGATACTCCGCAGGTACTGGTCGCAGTTGTTCATCTGCGAGGAGATGTTGACCTCCTGCGCGGCGGCCGCAGGATTGTCGGAGGGGGAATTCACCTGTCGCCCGCTGGTCAGTTGGGTGAGCGCGGTCTGCTCGGCACCGTCTGCCGTATCGAGCGCATTGAGCACTAGATGCGATAACTGGAGAGTACTTATCATGGCCCGGAACCGGCTCCCATATTCATAATGGTCTGCAGCATCTGATTCACCGTGGAGATCACCTCCGCCGATGCCTGATAGGCCTGCTGATACAGCATGAGATTGGAGGCTTCCTGATCGAGCGAGACGCCACTGACGGAAGATTGTTGCTGTTGCAGCTGCTGCAACATGGCGTTGCTGGCGGCCAATTCGCTGGTCTGGTTGCTGACCGCGGTGCCAACCTGAAAGACCAGATTGCCGTAGGCGTCGCTGGGGGCCATGCCGTTGGAAACGGGAGCACTCGCCACCGCCGACAGGTTCGCCAGGTTTCCGTTGCTGCCGCTACTACCGTCGGAGCTGGCTGCGATCATGTTGGGATCGGTAAAGTTCAAAGCCATATCGGCAGCCGCACCCGTGCCGGCGATTGGGTTGAACAGGTCGGAGCCGGTTTTGCCATAGAGGTCTGTACCCAGACTCTGGGCATGATTCAACCCGGTTACCAGGCCGCCGGCCAACGAGTCCAACTGAGTTTGCAGCGCCGGCACTGTCTGGTCGCGAGCCGAGAGTGTCCCCCCGAGTTGTCCGCCGGAAATCTGGCCGGTGATGTCCTGGCCCTGGGCGGAGTAGATGTGCTGCACGCCATCGGTGTTGAGCGACGTGCTGAGCGCATAGGCTGTGCCATCGACCACCAGAGGCGTCCCTTGCTTGGTGGTCACGGTCAGCGAGATGCCGTCGTTTATTTGCGAAACATCGATGAGGCCGGAGAGTTGCTGAATGAGGGCGCTGCGCTGATCGACGAAGGCTCCGTATTCCTGAGTGCCATTGCTGGCCTGCGCCAGCTTGCCATTGATGGTCGCAATCTGCTGCGAGATTTGGTTGACTTCTTCCACCTGCTGCGTCACATCGGTATCGAGTTGTTGTCTTACATTGCTTAGCTGGCCGGCCGTGTTGTTGAACGAGGTCGCCATGTTCTGCGCAGCCGTCAGTACACTCTGTCGCAGAGTGGTGTCGGAAGGATCCGTGGAAAGGCTGTTGATGCTTTGAAAGAAGGCACTGATCTGCTGCCCGATACCGGTTGTGTCGTCGGGAAACAAGGTCTGTACCTGATTCATGGCATTGACGTAGGCCTGTGCGTTGCCCTGTTGTTGGGTCTCCTCGCTGATCTGGAGGTCAAGCAAGCTGTCGCGCAGGCTCTGAATGCCCTCGACCTTCACGCCGCCGCCGTAAACGATTGTGCCTTGCACGAATGGGTCGGCTTCAACGAATTCGGGTACTTCCCGGCTATAGCCCGGGGTGTTCAGGTTGGCGACGTTGTTGGCGGTGGTCTGCATCCCCGCCTGCTGTGCTTGCAGCGCGTTCAGCGCAATCCACATCGTGCCCGTCAGTCCGCTCATCTCAGCTCCAGTTTCGCCCGACGGATTCGGTATAAGGCAAGGGCTCGGATTGCAGCCTGAGCAACTGCTGCCGCAGCGCGATGGAACGACGCCAGCGCCGCAGCATGGCACGACAGAAGGCGCGTTGCTGGCATAGCTCAGCCAGTAACTTGCGCCGCTGCTGCTGCGCTTGCTCGGTCCAGGGAAGCGCGCCCATGCGTAGCGAGAATTCTGTCAATTCCTGCGCCGTCTGAACGATGTGCCGGCTCACCTCCAGAAGCGGCAGCGCTTCGCCTCCGGCCAGCGAGCGCATAGCCGTTTCCAGCAAAGTTTTCATGGTCTCCAGCAACACCAATTCCTGATCAATCGCCGACACTTCGACGTTGCGCACTTGCGCTCCCTCGGCTGCGGTGACGGTTGCGTGCATGGAGATTGATCTCCTTCAGGCCAGGTCGTCCAACTGATGATCTTCGCGCTCGTCTTCAGCCGGCAGTTCATCCTCCGTAGACGAACCGTCCCGGTGCCGGTGGTTGGTGCGCTGCCGGCGGTCCTCGCTGGAGTCCCTGAGAGACCGCTCCTCAATTCGGGTTGACGCCTCCAGGCGTTCGGTCCCGCTCAGATCCATGGCTCACGCTCCTGCCGCAACCCAAGCCGTCACTCTTTTGCTGGCGTCCGGACGCTATCGGACATCATGGCTGCAGCGGTCCGCTGCGGAGAAACCTTGAATCTGCCGTCTGCGATTGCCTGCCGTAAGGCATCGACCCGCGGCTGCCGAAGCTCTGGAACCGAGCCCAGCTGCGCCTTCAACAACTGCACAGAATCGCTGCCAGTCGATAGTTGGGCCACATCGTCCGCTACTGAGCTATTCGCCCCGGCAATGGTTTCTGCGGTTTTGCCCGCATTGGCTGAACCGTTACTGCGTTCCAGCTCCGGCATCGACGACGGATTCAGATCAATTCTCATCGCAGCACCTCAATCCATGATTGCTTACAACAGGGTCATCGGCAGTTTGGTGAGAAGACTTTAATGTTGGACAGCGGAATTTTCTGCAGCTGCTCCTCACCTTATCGGCCACTGGGTACTCCTTGATTAACTAGAGCATTTGATTGGACTTCTTGCACTCCCTCGGCCGGCTGCGTTTGCTGCCCGAGCTGCCGCAGGATCATCTTTGCGATGCCGATTCCCCCGCGTGCCGCCAGCGCCTGAGCGATGGCTTCGGTACCCAGGCTGCTCACCGTGTCGTGGGCAGGATCCTGGCTCCCGCTCTCGCCTACGAAGCTCTGGTTCATCTTTTCCATCCAGCTCTGCAACAGGATGGCCTCAAACTCATGTGCCGCTTTGACCAGCTTCGGAGAGGGCGCCGCGCCCGTTCCCTCGGTTGACTGGAGGTGGTTAACCCCTGCGATCGGCGAGGCCATGATCAGATCACCTCCAGATCGGCTTGCAGGGCGCCGGCGGCCTTGATGGCCTGCAGTATCGCCACCACATCGCGCGCCGTAGCCCCGATTGCCTGCAGGCCGTTCACCAGCTGCTCGACGCTGGCGCCTTCACCCAGCTCGATGCGCTTCGTTTTCTCGTCTTTCGCTGTCAGGGTGGTCTCCGGAACAACCGCTGTTTGCCCGGTATTGCTGAAAGGTGCCGGCTGCGAAACCTGGTAGTCGGTCGCAATTTCGATCGAGAGATCGCCATGCAGGATGGAGACCGCGCTCAAGCGAACATCCCGGCCCATGACAATCGTGCCGGTGCGTTCACTCACCACGACTTTGGCACGCGGATGAATTTCGACTTTCAAGCTCAGCAGACGTGCCAGCATCTCCGTCAATCCCTCACTCGGCAGACCCTGCATGTCTACCCGTCCACTGTCGACCGCAGTGGCTACGGGACGCCCTACCTCATGGTTGATCGCCGCCGCCATGTCGCGGGTGATGCGGAAGTCAGGATCGCGTACCAGCAAGGAGAGATGGCTCAGTTTGCGCAAATCAATGGACGCATCGCGCTCTACCAGTGCTCCATTGGGAACTCTTCCCGCGGTGGGATGGTTCACCTGCTTGGAGTTCGTGCCCGCATGGCCGGCGGTATATCCACCCAGCGTAACCGCCCCCTGGGCTTCGGCATAGACCTGACCATCGGCGGCATAGAGCGGCGCCAGCAACAGGGTGCCGCCCTCCAGACTCTTGGCATCGCCAATTGAGGAGACGGTGACGTCGATGTGGGTTCCGGGCCGGGCGAAGGCAGGCAGGGAAGCGGTGAGAAAAACCGCCGCAACATTCTTCACCGTAACCGCATTCAACGAGGAGGCGGGAATCGTTACTCCCATCTTTTGCAGCATGTTGGCCAAGGTCTGGACGCTGAATAAGGTCTGCTGCGAGTCTCCCGTACGGTTCAAACCGATGATCATGCCATAGCCAATCAGGGGATTTTCCCGTACCCCTTCGATCGACGCCAGATCGCGAATCGCCAGGTCGGTCTTGTTCTCCTCCGCAATCGAGGAGGGCATCAGGAGAATCGCCAGCAACAGGCAGATAGCAGAAGCGGTTTGTGCTTTGAGTTTCATCAGAAGTTCAGCAGCTTCATCAGCAGCCGGACAAACAGGTTCGGTTGCCGGACGGAGTCGCTGACTACCCCTTTGCCTTTCAGCTCCAGCTCGAGATCGCTGAGCGACGTGGATGGCACCGAGTTGGTGGAGCTGATGTCGCCCGGCCGCACCACGCCACGAAGAATGATGATCTGACTCTGCTGATTAAAGGTCACCTGCCGCTCCGCCTCGACCACCAGGTTGCCGTTCGGCAAAACCGCAACCACCCGCCCTGAAATATTGGCCTGCAACAGCGACTGGCTGTTGGCTGTCCCCGCGCCCTTCAAGCTGCTGCTGGAAGTAAGGCCGTAAAGCGGATTGAAGGAAGCCGTGTTCACCTGGCCGGCGATCGCCGTAACCCCCGAGCCTGAGTTGAAATCCCTTTGCGCCGTCACTGCGCCCGAGGCCTGGGCCAGAGTCTGTTCGACGATGCTGATAATCACCAGATCATTCAGCCGCTGGGCCTTGTAATCGGTCGCGAGATTGGTCAAAAGACTGCCTTCCAGCGGCCACAGACTTCCGGCTGAGGTTGTCGCCAGCACTGCCTGCCCCTGTACCCGCGCCAGAAACTGCGGTAGCGAACTCTGCGACTGCGCCGGATCTTTCTTGGCCTTGCGGTTGGTGGCGGTGGCCACGATGGCCGCGCAGCACACCAGCAGGGCAACGGTGATCCGTCGATAGGTCACGGTCATCATTCCACCTTCACCAGGTCGTGGCCGGCCACGGTAGCCGAAAGCACGCGATGGGTCTCGCGATTCTCCACCCGGATACGATCCCCCAACCCGCCCGATTGCAGACAAACCACATGCACCCGCAAGCGCACCCCCGGCAATTGCTCGACCAGTTCGACCGCATTGCCGCTGCGAACCAACATAGTTCGCGATAACCCTCGGGTCTCGGTTACGTCCGATCTCCGGAAAACCGGTTGGTACGGTCGCGAGAGCGGCTGGTCGAACTGCGCCGTTCGCAAAACCGCGTGAAAGGGTAAGCATTCTCGCCGTGAGTCGCAGTCGAGACGCAACAGCCAGGTGGCCGCAGCGAAGCCCGGCCGGGCGGAGACAACATGGACGGTCGCCCCTGCCGGCAAAGCTGTGAAGGGAGCCAGCACCTGTAGCTTCTGCTCGACTTCGCCGCTGCTGGAATCCAGGTGCAGATCGCGGACCACGGCTGCGGCAGCCTGTTGCTGGATCGGCGATGAATTGGGCAACGCCACTCCGTTCTGCGCCATCGCCAGCCAGACCAGAACCAGCAGCAGCTGTATCGCTCGCCCTTCGGGATTTTTCTCCGGCTGCACTCTGCCTCCTAGTGCGACAGGTTATTCAGCTCCTGCAACATCTGGTCGGCAGCGGTTACCACCCTTGAGTTGGCCTCGTAGGAGCGCTGCGCGATGATCATCTGAATGAACTCCTGCACTACATTCACGTTCGATTGCTCCAGCACGCCCTGTTGCAGCGTCCCTAATCCATCGGCGCCTCCGGGCGTGCCCACGATGGGATCGCCGGAGGCGGTGGTCTGCAGCAACATGTTTTGCCCTACGCTGTTGAGTCCGCCGGGATTCTGGAAGGTCGCCAACTGAATGACTCCCACCTGTTGCGCCTGGGTTTGCCCCGGCTGGGTGACGCTGACTGTACCGTCGGTGCCCACCGTAATGGTCAGCGCATTGGGAGGGATGGCAATCTGGGGATTGAGGGGATTACCGTCCGCGGTCACCATGTTGCCCTGGTTGTCGAGATGGAACATGCCGGCGCGGGTGTAGCCCGTCTGCCCATCCGGCATGGTCACCTGAAAGAACCCTGCGCCCTGGATGGCCAGATCCAACGGATTGCCGGTGGTGTCGAAATCCCCCTGGGTCTGAATGACCTCCGAAGCCGCGGTACGCGTTCCCAGTCCAACCTGCAACCCGGCCGGCATAGTCGTATTCTGCGTCGCCGCCGAGCCCGGCATCACCAGGTTTTGGTAGATCAGATCCTGGAACTGCAGACGCCGGCTGCGAAAGCCCGCCGTACTGGAGTTCGATAAATTATTGGCGACATTGTCCAGGTTCAGCTGCTGCGCCACCATGCCGGTGGCGGCGGTATAGAGCGCGCGAAACATATCCGCTCCTCAGATCTGCGGCAAGCTCTGCGCCGCGATACGATTGAAGTTGGAGTGAATGGCGGTAAGCGCTTGCTGCAGCAGGTCGGCATGGCGCTGGAGCGATACCAGATCAACCGCTGCAGAAACAGGATTGACGTTGCTGCTCTCCAGCGACCCTTGCGTGATCTGCGCCTGGCTGGCAGCCTCGCTGCCTTCCGGCGCCGAGAGATAGCTGCTGCCGGCTGGGGTTAGCGCCGTGCCGGAGGCGAACTGCACCACCTGGACCTGGCCGGCCAGCGCGCCGTCGACTGAGATCGTGCCGTCGCCGCTGACGTACAGCTTGCCGGGTGGAATCGTGATCGGACCCTGCGTGCCCAGCACGGGATTGCCGTCAGCCGTGACCAGCTGGCCGTTGCGGTCGACGTGGAAGTTGCCATTCCGCGTGTAAAGCTTGCCGTTGCCCGCCTGCACCGCGAACCAGCCGTCGCCCTGGAGGGCGAGGTCTAGATCGCTGCCGGTGTGCTCGAGAGTGCCTTGCATCAGGTTGGTGCGGCTGTCGCCCAGCACGCCGTAATCGTTGACCGCCTGCGCAATGGGATTGGAGATTGCGCTGCTGCTCGTATTGGCCAGCACCGATTGAAAGGTGGCGAGCTGCCCCTTGTACCCGTTGGTATTGACGTTGGCCAGATTGTTGGCCGCCAGATCCAAGGCCTGGGTTCTAGCCACCAGTCCTGCACATGCCGCATAAAGTCCGCTGTCCATCGCACTTGACTCCGCTGAGGAGATTGCAAGACAGTGGCCAGCGTTGCCGGAGGTACGATTAGAAGTCGCTTAGGAATGAGCACGGGGAAGTCGGAGTCCGAAGAACGGTTGCCTAAGTTCCCGGGCTCTATGCCTTGGTCGGGATGCCTACTCTTTCTGCAGGAGTGGCAGCACGTGCTTCTTCATCTGATCCGGGGTGAACGGCTTGCGGATGTAGCCGCGCGCTCCGCAGGAGATTGCCTGCATGACGTGCGACTCGCTGCCTTCGGTAGTGATCATGACCACCGGCACGCCTTTGGCATTTTCCACACTTTGCAGCTGACGCACGAACTCCAGCCCATCCATCACCGGCATATTGATATCGCTGAGCACCAGGTCTACTTTGCGGTGGCGCAGAATGTCGAGAGCCTCCGAGCCATTGCCGGCCTCAAGTATTTCGGCAATCGAGACCCCGCCCTGCTGCAACGCCCGCGCCACGATCTTGCGCATCACCGAGGAATCATCAACGATCAAGGTACATAAGCCTTCCATAATCATCTCCAAGAATTACGGCTCTCCAGACGGGCCATGAATTCCCACGGGTCCATGCGATGCAGGCTGGCTGCGGCCCAGACCGCGATATCCGAAGCCTGACTCAGCAGCGCTCGATGCTGGGCTCTGTCAACGTCATCCCAACTACCCCAAAGTGAGTCGGACGAACACGCTTGCAGGCAACGCTCGAACTCGGCCGGTTGTGCTTTGACAACCGCATCGGCCACGAGAACCGCAGCCAACAATGGATCTCTCGGGGAACCGGGGTGTGCATCAACCGCCATCATTGCCCTTACCATGCCAGCCGGCAGGATATGACCCATCCTTGAAAGCAGCCCCTCCGGAGAGCATGGCGACCCTGCGGCACCATGCGCCAAGAGCGGCAACTCGAACAGCAGCGCACAGAGAAATGCTTTTCGGGGATTCGACCGCCCCAGTTCGCGCGTCACATAATGAGCGACGCACGCCCGCACTACGGCATCATCGACCACTTTCTCCAGCTGGACCCGTCGAGCGGAGTTACCGGGGGACTCAATCGTCGGGGCGTGTTGAAGCAAATACTCCAGCAGTTCGCGTCCGGCTTCCACCACGGCCAGTGGCAGCTGCCAGATCGGATCATCGCCTTGGTGGCGCCGGGCATTCGCCAGCTGCAATGCGCCAAACGCCATTCCCGGGTCAAGGCCCACCACCGAACTGGCCAACTCCAGGTCAATGGCGCTGTCCCGTAGCAACAGCTTCAGCAGGGACACGGAACGCGTGCGTACCGGCAGGATGACCAGCGAGGATGAGGCCAGCGCTTCGCGCCGCTTACGCGTACTGCCACTGGCGGATTGGCTGACAGGCGTGCGCGCCCGGACTGCGAGATCCATCTTGGAGACACCGCTTGTTTCATCGGCAGGGGCCCGGCAGCCTTTAGCCGGCACCGCCCGCCAGCTGGCCCTCAAACTACTCCGATTTTCGGCAAGCGAAACAGAAAGTCGACCGGCAAACCCACCGCACGCTCCAGACGGATCCAAAGAAGATCGTCACAACATGTCAGGCGGCAGCGTTGCGCCCGCACCTGCTCGGCATAGTTGCCAATCGTCCGAGTCATGGACACGCCATCCTGCCGCTCCCGGATCAGGATAGTCTCGCTCTGCAGGGTGAAGGCGAGTATCTCCAGTTGCCGCCGGTAGGTGGCTGGAGGCAGGATGCAGGGCTGGGTACGGCAATGCAGCATTTGCTCCAGCGACAGCAGAAAGCTATGGTCCACTCGCTCCCGGAAGCCGACATACAGCACCGACCGGGGTTGGCTATAGAGAACCGGCACGGCAAGATAGCGCTCGACCAGCAAATCCGGCCAATGCATCGTCTCGGGCACCGGGTGCGGTTCTGACAGGGCAAGCAGCGGACATCCCTGCTGCGCGGCCAGTGCGGCCGTCACCTTTTCTTCCGTTACTGCGCCCAATTTCACCAGCCATTCGCCGACCCTGCCGGCTCCGGCCGCGCGTTGCTGCTGAAGAGCATCGTGCAACTGCTCGTTGGTGATCTCGCCCTGAGACAGCAGGATCAGTCCTAACGGCAGACGGTTGCGCCGAGGCATGCTCCGCGGCTGGGCAAAGACGGCACGCTCCAGCGACTCAAAGAACCCGGCCTGAAAGCAATCGAGTGAGCAATACCACTGGTCTTCCAGCCGAATGCCTTCATGGCGCGCCCACCATCTCTGCCACAATGTGGGGGGTCGGGGACAAAAGCGGCTGGCGCAGACAGGCAATGAGGTCAGAGCGGCTATGGGCGAGCTGCTGGGCAATACCGCGCGCAAAGAAAGAGACATCCTATGCTCCTCAGATCAGGGATCACCACGGACTCTAAAGACTGTTCACTCGCTGCTGCGGCGAAGCGACCTCCAGCACACGCAGGCCGTAATTGCCGTCCACCACTACTACCTCGCCCCGCGCGATCACCTTCTCATTCAACATCAGGTCGACCGGCTCGCGGATCTCACGGTCCAGTTCCAGCACGGCTCCGGTGGCTAGCTCCAATACCTCCTGCAGCGTGGCCTGGCGGCTGCCAAAGCGCAGCATTACGGGCAGCTCGACATCCATGAGCAACTCGAGATTACCCTGGCGCAGGAGCTCGTCGATCCGCGCCGAAGTTCGAGCGGAAGGCAGGACCGATGACGAAACGGCGTCCACCGCCGGGCCCTCAGGGGGGGTGCTATCGGGTTCCATTTCGACGTCGGTAGCGCATTGATTCAACCCATTGACCAGATCGGAGTCCAAGTCTAATAGCGCCGTAATCAACCGGGCATCGTCAGTGGCGCGAAGCAATTTGCTCATGCCGCTCACATGCTCGGGTGACGGCTCCAGTGCCACCTGCAGCGTAACCTCCCCGAAGTCGGCTTTGAGGGCGCTGGCAGCCAGTCCTGACCACTGCCGCACCAGCTCTTCCATGGCCTCCCGCTGCGCCTCGTCGAGCGCGCCGCCAACCGTGACTTCCTCGCCCAGGAAGATACCCAGCAGCAGCTTGATGTCGTCCGCAGCCAAGCTCAACCATTGCTGTCCCGACACTCCGCCTTGGGCGGTTATTCGCAGGCAAGCCACCGACGCAAGGTCGGCAGGAACGGCGGCGGACTCGACCTGCCAGTCGGCCGGGGCCATTCGCGAAAGCAGCAGCGCCAGACTGCTGATCCATGCCTGGCAATAGGTGTCAACTTTGTTTCCTGGCTGCACACTCATCGCTTATCCCTCTTCTTGCGCTTCCACCACTGTCTGTAGTATTTGCGCAGCGCGCCGGTTGAGGCTGCCTACCGGCCGCGCCCGCCAGCAATCCCGTCCCTTGATCCGCAGCATCGCCGGCTCATCGATCCTCTGCTCCAGCCCCAGCACCGCTCCCACCTGCAATTCCAGCAGTTCCATCAAGGGCACGGAGATCGCCGGGGTCGCCAGTTCGAGTTGGACCTTCGACTTCAGCAGGCGCTGGCCAATACTCTCGTGGTTGCCCGCGACCCCCCGGGCCCTCTGGTACACCATCTCCGCCTTCAGTTTGCGAATCAGGGCGCTGGAGACGACCGAGGGGAAAGCGATGTTCAACATGCCTTTCGACTCCGTCATGGTGACATCGAAGGTCAGGGTCAGCGTCTTTTCCTGCGGCGGCATAATGCGCGGCACCTGCGCTGTCTCCTGCCGGCGCTCGAACTCGACGTGCAGCCCCAGCGGCTGCCACACCACCTGCAGCTCCTGGCAGATGACCTGGCCGATGCCTTCCAGCACGTTGGCCTCGATCTCCGTGACCTCGCGCATGATCTGCGGCATCTGGCCGTTTCCTCCTAACAGCAGATCCACCATGGAAAATGCCAGGCTCAAATCGATGTGCAGAATGCCGCTGGCGTCGTTGGGTGGCAGACGAAAGCTGCTGTAGTAAGTCGCGTCGGAAAAGCGCGCCAGGAAATCGCGGTAGGCCAACTGCTCGACCGCCACCAGGGCCACTTCGAATTTGTCCCGCAGATAGCCGCCCACCGCCCCGGTCAGGTTGCGGGCAAAGCTTTCGTGCAGTTGGCTGATGCTGTGCAGCTGCTCCTTGCCCAGCAGGCCCGCCTGATGCAAATCCCAAGGCTCGACCAGCGCGCCCAGGGCGGAGCCGTCGTCCTGCGCCGATCCGCCGCGCGCGGCCCGAAATAAAGCGTCGATCTCTCCCTGACTTAAGACCTTTTCCATGGCCCTATTTGCACCTTAATGAATTGCCCTTGGCTGCTTGCCCTGGCCGGCTGCAGCAACCCCTCTTGCGCCTGACCCGTGCTCTCCAGCGCAGCCCGCAGCCGCGCCACGGCGACCGAATGGATCTGGGAGACGCGGGACTCGCCCACGCCCAGCACCGCGCCCACCTCTTTCATGGTGAGCTCCTCCTGGTAGTACAACGCCAGCACCTGCTGTTCACGTTCCGGCAGCTGGGCTATGGCATCGGCCAGTATCTGCTTGCGCTCTCCCTGCAGGTAGAGCGTCAGCGGGTCCCGATCGGGCGGCCCGGCGATGGTCTCGCTGAGATCGGTTTCCCGGCCATCCTCTAGCGACTCGATCTGCAGGCTGCCGACCTCGAGGCCGCGAATCTCATCCAGCATGTGCTGAAACTCCTCCAGCGTCATCCCCATGGCCTGCGCCAGTTCGGGCTCCGAAGCCGAGTGGCCGAGCTCGCTCTGCAGCTTCTGCATGGCGGATTCCAGCCGCCGCGCCTTGCGGCGGAGGTCTCGTGGGCTCCAGTCCAGGTCGCGCAGGCTGTCCAGGATGGCGCCACGAATGCGGAACTTGGCGTAGGAGGCGAAACGCACGTTCTTGCTGGCGTCATATTTATGCATGGCGTCGATCAGCCCGACGATGCCGGCGTGCAGCAGGTCGTCGAAAGGAACATGCTGCGGCAAACGCTCATGGATACGGCGCGCGATGTACTTGACCTGGGGCAACTGCTCCAGAAGAAGCTCATCGCAGTTGTCCGCTGCCCGCTCACTCATCTGCTCGTAAGTTTCGGCTGCACTCATGCTTGCCCATCCTTCTTATCGAATCATTCCCAGCGACTGCACCTGTACCACCGGCGGGATCTCTCCCGGCGACACCACCACCACCTTAGGCAGGAAAGGCTCCAGCAGACGGCGTAGATGAAAGCGGGCCGGCGTACCGCAGAACAGAACCGGGGTGGCCATCCGCACCTGCTCTCCGGCCAGCTTCTTCAACCCATCCAATATCCGCCGCACAAACGACGGCTCCAGTGAGTGGTTGCCGATAGGAGCCTGTCCGGAAAAAGCGCGTGTCAGTTCGTCCTCGATCGCCGGATCGAGGGTCACCACCCGCAGCCCGCCATCCTCACTGAGCAGCGGATGCACCAGCGCCCGTCCCAACGCCTGGCGGGCGCCTTCCACCAGCAATACCGGATTCTTGTGAACCGCGGCCGTGTCCAGCAGGCTTTCCAGAATGGTGGGGAGATCGCGAATCGAAACCTGCTCGCGCAGCAGCTGCTGCAGCACCTTCTGCACTTCGCCCAGGCTCATTAATTTGGGGACCAGTTCCTCGCACAGCTTGGGCTGACTCTCCCCTAAGCGGTCCAGCAGGCGCTTGGTCTCCTGCCGGCTCAGCAGCTCGTAGGCATGTTGCTTGATGACTTCGGCCAGGTGGGTCGCGATCACCGAGGTCTGATCCACCACCGCGTAGCCCAGAGCCAGCGCCTGCTCGCGCAGTCCGGGAACAATCCAGCGCGCCGAGACTCCGAAGGCCGGCTCGCTGGTGGGAAAGCCCGGCACCTCGGGCGGCTCGCTCTCCGAGCTGATGGCCAGCAGGCAGTCATCCCGCAGCTCCCAGCGTGCAATCTCAACCCCGCGCAGGAAGACGACGTACTCCCGCGGCTTCAGCTTGAGGTTGTCGGTGATGTGTACCGGCGGGACGATGAAGCCCAGCTGCAAAGCCAGATGACGGCGCAACGCCTTGATGCGCTGCAGAAGCTGCCCGCCTTGTTTGGCATCGACCAGCGGCACTAACGCATAGCCGACCTCCAGGCTGATGTCGTCGAGCTTCAACAGCCCTTCGAGAGCTTCCTGCTGGGTACTGCCGGCGCCCGTGGTTCCGTGAGCGGCCCCGGGTAGCGCCGCCGGCACAGGCTTTTCGAATTCCCTCTTGGCTCGCCGCGCCAGCCATCCGGCGGCGACGGCAATCAGCAGGAAGGACAATTTCGGCAGGCCGGGAACCGCCGCCAGCGCGAACATGGCGCCGGCGGCGATCCACAGCGGGCGGCTGCGCGAGAAGAGTTGCTGGCCAACATCGGTGCCCAGGCTGTTGTCCGACGAAGAGCGCGTGACTACGATGCCGCCGGCCACCGACACCAGCAGCGAGGGAATCAAAGTGACCAGGCCGTCGCCCACGGTCAGAATGGTGTAGGTCTTCAGGGCCTCGCGGAAGGGCACGTCGAGCTGAAAGACGCCGATGAGGAAGCCGGCGATGATGTTGATGGCGGTAATCAGGATGGTCGCCAGCGAATCGCGCTGGCTGAAGCGCGCGGCTCCGTCCATAGCGCCGTAGAACTCGGCTTCGCGGCTCACCTGCTCGCGCCGCGCGCGGGCTTCCTTCTCGTCGACGATGCCGGCATTGAGATCGGCATCGATCGCCATCTGCTTGCCGGGCATGGCATCGAGAGTGAAGCGCGCCGTGACTTCCGCCGTGCGTACCGCGCCGTGGCTGACCACCATGTACTGAATGGCGATCAGTGCCAGGAACAATACGAAGCCCACTACATAGTTACCGCCGACAACAAACTGCCCGAAAGCTTCGATCACATGCCCGGCAGCGCTCGCGCCTTCATTGCCGTGCAGCAGGATGCGGCGGCTGCTGGCCAGGTTCAGGGCCAGCCGGAACAGGGTCAGCAGCAGCAAGAGGCTGGGAAAAACCGAGAACTGGACAGGCCGGAGAATGTGCACCGCCGACAGCAACACCAGCACCGATGCGGTGATGCTGACGGCCAGGAGCAAGTCGAGCGCAAAGCCCGGCAGCGGCACCAGCATGACGAAGACCAGCGCCACCGCTGCCACCGGAATGATCCACTCCGCGGCCCGCTTCCCCAGCCCTGCTTGCGGCTTGTCGACGGTGTTCGCCATAGGCTAAGTTCTTCCTCTTGCCTGCTGCGCCCGCATTTGGGCGCGGAAGATGAATGCCAGAATTTCTGCCACGGCGGCGTATAGCTTTGCCGGAATGGCCTGCCCGATCTCTACGCTGCGATAGAGTGCCTGCGCCAGCGGCGGATTTTCGACGATGGCAATCTCGTACCAGCGGGCAGCCTCCTTGATCTGCTCCGCCAGCGTGTTGACGCCCTTGGCGATCACCACCGGCGCGGCCATCTCGGGGCGATACTCCAGCGCCACCGCGAAGTGGGTGGGGTTGGTGACGACCACGGTGGCGCGCTCGACCTCCTTCAACATGCGGCGGCGCCGCATCTGGCGCTGCAGCCGGCGCAGCCTCGCCTTGACCGTGGGATTTCCCGTCGTCTCCTTGTATTCGTCGCGCAGATCCTGCTTGGACATGCGCAGGTCGCGCTCCAGTTTCTGCCGTTGCAGGAGGTAGTCGATGCCCGCCCACAACAGCAGCACCAGCGTCGACTTCCAGCAGATCTCCAGGGCGCGATCGTAGGCCAGCTGACCCAACCTGCCCACAGGCATCTGCCCGGCGCGCATGAGCAGCTCCCAATCGCGCGTCAGGATAGTGATGCCGAGATAAAGCAGCACGGAAAAAGGGATAAGCGATTTGGCGATCGGGGCCAGCCCGGACAGGGAGAACATCTGTCCCAGCTTTTTGGCTGGGCTCATGCGCTCGAGGTTGGGAGTGAGTGACTCGGCGGAGAATACGAAGCCGCCCTGAGCGATGCTGCTCGCGGTCGCCAGCACCCAGATCAATGCGGCTGGGGCCAGAATCCAGCGCAAGACGGAGGTTCCGGCCCAGATGAGGACAGGAGTGGCGGGATTGACGTCGCTCTGCCACGCCAGGTTGATCCAGGAGCGCCAGCTCAGCCGCCATTGTTCCAGTTGACCATCGGAAATCCACAAAACCACCAGCAACCCGGCAAAACCGATCAGCGCTCCCCCCAGTTCGCGGCTGCGCGCGATCTGCCCCTGCTCGCGTGCCTTGTCGCGCCGTCGTGGGGTTGCTCGTTCGGTTTTGTCGTCGTTTGCCATGGATCGTCAGTGGGCGAGTTGCAGCAGCTGTTCGCCGCCATGAATCGCGCTGGTAAAGTAGCGATCGAAGATGGCCGGCCAGTACTTCAGCGACAGCGCCAGTAGCGCCAGTCCGACCATGCTCTTCAGCGACAGGCCAAGAAAGAGAACGGGCAGCTGGGGTGAGGCTTTGCCGAGAAATCCCAGAATCAGATCGATCATCAGCGTCGCAATCAACACCGGGGCTGCGATCTGCACGCCCGCCAGCAGAATGCCGCCGGCGGCATGCAGCAGGTGGCGAGTCATCTCGCCGGTGGCCACCGCGGAACCGGCGGGAAGATAGGCAAAGCTGGCGGCCAGCGCGCGGATGATCCAGCGATGCACCCCGAGCTGAAGAAAAATCAGCATGGCCAGGGTCTGGGTGAAGACCGACAGCACGGGCGTGTCTACCTGCGTGTTGGGGTCGATGATGTTGACCAGGCCATAGCCCACCTGCGTGCCCATCACCTGACCGGCGAAGGTTGCCGCCTCGAAGACGAACTGCACCGACAGCCCCAGCAACAACCCGACCAGAGCTTCGGAGAGCATCACTCGCAGCATCCCTCCCGCCGTCAACGACAGCCCGCGCGGGCCGCAGACCGGATACAGCAGCACCGTCAACCCCACTACCAAGCCGGCCTTGATACGCGGGGCAATGGCTGGGCTGCCGAGAAAGGGCGCGAAGACGAGCACTCCGGCAACCCGCGTGCCGACGCAGGCCATCGCGGTTATCATCTCTTCGAGTTGCGGTTCGACGGGCACGCTTCTTCCTCTCCCTGGCTGGCTAACGCAGGAATGGCCGAAAGTCGGCGAAGACCTGCAGGGTGAACAGCGAAAGCTTGCGCAGCATCCAGGGCATCAGCAGGATCGCGCCCACGGCCGTGGCCAGCAGCCGCGGCACACTGGAAATGGTGTTGTCCTGCAGCGAAGTGAGGACCTGAACCACGTTGATCGCCAGGCTCACCAGCGCCAGCGCGATCAACAGCGGCGCCGCCAGCAGCACCGCGGTCTGGAGCGTCGACTGTCCGAGAGTGACGACGATTTCCGGCGACATGACTTACCTCGTTTCCGGGCATCAGGTAAAACTCTTCATCAGCGAACCCACCAGCAGGTTCCAGCCGTCGACCATGACAAACAACAGGATCTTGATAGGGGTCGAGATCACTACCGGCGGCAGCTGCAGCATGCCCACCGAGGTCGTAATCGAAGCCACCACCAGGTCGATCACGAGAAACGGCAGGAACAGCACCGCGCCAATCTGAAAGCCAACCTTCAACTCCGAGAGGATGTAAGCGGGCGCGACCACGCGCATCGGCAACTCCTCCGGCGATCGCGGCGGCGGCAGCTTGGCGATATCGACAAACAGCGCGGCATCCTTCTCGCGCACGAACTTCAGCATGTAGTGGCGCACCGGCTCGGAACCACGATCAATCGCCACCCAGGGCGTGATCTGGTTCTGTTCCAGAGGAACGATGGCCTGCTGATAAATCGCGGCTCCCACCGGCTGCATAAGAAAGTAGGTGAGCACCAGGGACAATCCGATGAGCGTCTGATTGGTGGGCGCGCTCTGGGTCCCCAGCGCCTGCCGCAGGAAGTGAAAGACCACCAGCAGCCGCACCAGGGGCGTCATCGACAGCAGCAGTGCCGGGACGAGGGTCAGCAGAGTCAGCAGCAGAACAATTGTCCACGGCACGCCGCTGGCGTTTACTCCTGGAATCTCCAGGTGGGGGCTGGCAGGAGCAAAGCTGCCGGCAGCGCAGCGCAGACTGCTTAGGGCGATCATCGTAAGCAGACTGCCGATCTGCATCCCGGGATGGCGTGGACCCGTCATTTTTGCCGCTCGCACCATTCGCTCAGCAGCTCAGAAAAATCGGCCGACTTATCCAGCCGGGAGAGGAGGTTGACGGAGTGCGCGCCGGCACCCACCAGGAAACGCTGCCCTTGATACTGAATTACCGCGACCACACGTTTCTCACCCAGCGAGAGGCTCTCGCAGAGCCGCAACTGACGTGACTTTCGATGCACTCGCAGGGTCGGCAGCGCGTTCCACAAGTGTTTCCACCAGCCGCGGTCGAACATCCTGTCCGTATTCAGATCTTTGGCATTCACTTCCATATGCAGCCCTCAAACCAACTCGGTAATCCGTGCGCCAATGTATTCACCCACTGAATCCAGTTCCGTCCAGCCGATCAGTTGCCCGTTGGCATGTAAGGGAATCTCGGCACTGCAACTGAGCTGCGACGGCACGATGCTGCCTGGGTGCAGTCGCAACAGGTCGCGCACCGTGAATTTCGCAACCGACACCTGCGGCGACAACTCGCAAGGCAGCCACCATAACGGGCGCCATTTTTCGAGCGTCACGGCGGCATTAGAGGAAGCGCCGCTAGTGTCGGCGGGCAGCTGTTTGTTTGTCATCCGGGCCTTCCGCTGTTCAGCCGTCTTTGGATTACGCGTTCCGGCACATAGAGAGGCGTGCAAGCGAAGTACCGCAAGGATTAACGGAAGGAAGGCAAGAGACCAGAGAAGTCGCGGCCCGAAGTTGTTCTGCCTAGGCTAGTTCGACTGCGTAAGGCAAAGATCCTGCAAGGCACCGCAGCACGAAAGACAAACAGAAACTGAGAAATCGGCCCTGGCAGATTAGACGCTACTCAGCAAGCCTCCGAAAATTAGAGCTTTCTAAACGTCGCATCGGCCACCGGTTGCGCGGAGCATAGCCTACGGCCGAGGTTGGAGCTCTCGCCAGGTCACTACAGGGCCCGGTGCGAAGTCCCGCACCACCAGCACAGCCGGAGGTGCGGGATCTCGTTTTGCGTCACGATTCTGTTATCGGCCGA
This sequence comes from uncultured Acidobacteriaceae bacterium, assembly GCA_963697175.1. Classification (GTDB taxonomy): domain Bacteria; phylum Acidobacteriota; class Terriglobia; order Terriglobales; family Acidobacteriaceae; genus Bog-257. The sequence goes on from CAVONC010000021.1 coordinate 200,252, forward strand.
AAGCCGGAATAAGTTTATGCCTGCTTCAGGTTGATGGTGTCCTGCATCACCTGATCGAAGGTCGTGATCGTCCTGGCATTGGCCTCATAGTCACGCTGGGCGACGATGAGGGCGGAAAATTCGGTGGCAATGTCCACGTTCGACAACTCCAAAGACCCGCCCGAGACCGTGCCCAACCCGCCCGTGCCGGGCGCCCCCACCGTTGCCGATCCGGATGCCAGGTTGGCCGAGAAATCATTGTTTCCCATGCGCTGCAGCCCCTGCGGATTGGCGAAGTTGGCCAGCGCAATCTGGCCCAGGGCGGCATTCTGACCATTGCTGAAGCTGCCCATGATGGTGCCGTCGGAGCCGATCGTATAACCGGTCAAAGAGCCGCTGCCCCATCCATTCTGCGAACTGCTGGAGGTGACGCTGGTGCTGGCCACCTGGGTAATCATCGGACTGTTGGAACTGTTGTACAGATCCCAGGTCAGCTTCAGGTTGCTGGCGCCGTCGGCCAGTCCGCTGGCGGCAATGTTGGTGACGTTGCCGGTGGGAGAGGTCAGCTTGCCATTGCTGTCGAAGGTAAGCTGTGTGGTGCTGATCGTGGTCGATGTTCCCATGTCCTGCCAGGTAACCCCCCCATCGGTCACGGTTCCACCGTTGGTTGGCCAGGTGCTCGGCGGAGTGGCTCCCGAGGTCCCGGCTACGGTGCACTTGTAGATGTGCCCGTTGCCTGCCGGAGGAATGATGGTTTGACCAGCGGTGTAGCCGGTCGACGCGGCCCAGGTCGGAGGTGGCGTCAGGTCGGAGTTGGGAATTGTAATGGCGCAGGTCCAGGCGCCGGCCGCGGTTTTGGTGAAATTGAAGTCCAGTACATGGGGTGTGCCGAGCGAGTCGTAAACCGTCATCGGAGTCGACAGCGACGAGTCTCCCTGACCTACGGTGGCGCTGGCATCCAGGTTCGTCGTCAAGGAGACATTGCTGGTAGCCAGCGGAGGATTGATCTCTCCCATATTGAGCTGCAGCGGAGACAAGCCCGCTCCCGCCGGTATTGTGCCATTGACTGCGGCGTAACCCATGACCTGCTCGTTATTGGCGGTCTGGAGGTAACCATCCTGAGCCACCTGAAAATCGCCGGCGCGGGTATAGTAGTTAGTGCCGTCCGGCTCCTGAACCACGAAAAATCCGCTGCCCATGATGGCGACGTCGGTCGGCACATTGGTCGCTTCCGGGCTGCCGGAGTTCATGTTGATGGAGGTGATCGCGACATTGGTGCCCGCGCCCACTTGCAGCGGATCGCCCGATCCGTTGGTTCCCAGGGTCTGGTAAAAAAGGTCGGCAAACTGGGTATCGCTTCCCTTGTAGCCCACCGTGTTCAGGTTGGCCAGGTTATTGGCGATGGTAGACATCGCCGTGGAACTGGCGGTCAAGCCGGAAAGAGGAATCGAAAAGAGCGGCATTATTGGCCTCCTGGTATGTTGGCGGTTGAGGTGCTGGAGTTGGCTGCGCTGCTGGAGCTTGCCAGAGACTTCTGCAGCAGCTGATTGATCTGCGACACCTGATCAAGCTGGGTTACTCCGACCAACTGGGTGACGAAGGTGGAAGGGTCCATGGGCGACAGCGGATCCTGGTTCTGTAACTGGGTGACCAGCAGTTGCATGAACATGCCATCCAGGCCACCGCCAAAGCTGCCGGAACTGCTGGAGGTAGAGGACGGAGCTGACGCGGATGGCGCCGCAGGATTCAAGGTTAATGGGGTAGTGGACATGGGTTACCTCGCTTCTGTCTAGGCATGCACATTAAGCCGGGTGGAATAAGGCTCCAGCCCGGATGACGGCAACGGATCGTCGCGCCGCGCGGAGAGTGCATCCGCTCGGGTGACGTGGAAGCTAGCCTGCGATCCGGACCGCGATTGGGATTGCTGTTGCGGCGACGCGCCGCCACTCCGGCCGCCGATCTGGGCGCTCAGATCGAACTGGTCGAGCCGCAGTTGATGTTGTTCCATCGCCCGCTCCAGCGTCGGCATCTCCGCCATCATGGCGGCACGCAGATCCTGATGGGTTGCGGTAATGCTCGCTCCGAGCCGGTCCTGGGTCACGCTGGCACGCACCTCCACACTGCCAAAATCTCCCGCTGTAACTCCGATTCTCATCTCGGTTTGTCCCACGCGTTCCAGCACCCGCGCGCTTTGAATTACAGGGGCTGACCGCGGGGCGGCGTTGGCTTCGGGAGAAGCGGCTGGCCCCGGAGTATGGGTGTTTGCCAGTTCCCCATTAGGGGCAGAGCTGTCGGGGCCGCTCCGAGCCTGGACCTGAGGGACGGGTGCGGCCGCCGCCTCATTGGCATGAGCACCCGTGGCAGCGGGAGGCTGGGTTTGATCTTGCAACCATGCCGTCGCGTCGTGCGTGCGAGGCTGATTTGCCTGAGGGGATAGCCAGTTGGGGCAGGCAATCGAGGCAGGCTTAGGGTCGGCATCGCAGCCGGAGGACGAGTCTGCCCTGGTCGATGGCCCCGAGAAGACTTTTCGCGGGTTTTGAGAGGCCGCTTTTCCAGGCGATTCTTGTGCGACTACAGAGTCGTCCGGTGGAAGTATGGCAACTGCTGCGGCAGCGGGTAATTCTGCTTGGGCCGTGACTTTGATTTCGACGGTTGGAACGGCAGGATTCGGTCCCTCCGGCACATCCCGCACGTTTTCGGGAGTTGCGTCGGAGGACGAAGCCGGTTGACCGGCGCGTGATTTTACGTCACTTTCGGTTTCAGATGCCGGCTGGTTCCGGGTTGCTGCCGGTGAAGCCGTCACCCCACTGGTAACCGGATGTGGTGCCGCCGTCCTTGCTCTTGCAGCATAGGAAAAGGAGGTCGGCGCCGCCAATTTCGAATGGGTCGGCGGGTCCACCCTTAGCAGTATCTTCGGGAAGAACGCCAGGAGAAATGCGGACAGAAGCCTGATCCCGTCCGGCAGGTAGCTCGATGCCGGCGTACAGACTCTCTGAGTTCGCTGCCGAGTCCATTGCGAAGATCGAAGCGGGGACGACGGCTCGGCTGGATCCCGGAATCGGTGGCGGGCTGTTCGTATCGTCCTGCGCTGGACTTGACTCCGCACGAGCCGGAGGAACCGCGGCGCCAGTTGTGCCTGCGAGATCAATGACAGAAGGATTCGTCGCAGGTGATTCGCGAGGCGCGATGACAGCCGCGAACCTTGCCTGCTCGGCTGAGGAGGAGGCTGGAGCGACGGAGCGGCCAGCTTGCAGAATCGGTTGCGGACTGTTCGTGTCGTCCTGCGCTGGGCTTGACTCGGGACGAGCCGAAGGAATCGCACCGCCAATTATGCCTGCAAGATTAGTGACAGAACGGTTCGCCGTCGGTGATCCGCTACGCGCGACGTCAGCCGCGAACCTTGCCTGCTCGGCTGAGGGGATCTCATTCGGTTGAGCGGCTAAGGTCGGCGAGGCGGGCGATGGCGGCTGACCCTCGGCCTGCTGCTGTGCTGTAGGATCTGTTGTTTCCTCCAAGCCGCTCACCGACTTCTGTTTAGCTCCAGCCGTCATGGTGCCGACTGCGGTCGAGACGCTCTCGGCGGTCAGGTGCGCGGCCTCTGGAAGCCCAGCGGTCTGCCGAGGCAAGTCCAATTCATACGGCTCGGCTGCGGCTGCCGCTCTGGAAGAAACTGGGGTTGAAGGCTGCGGGTAGACGTATGCGTTCGAATCTCCGGCGATGCGGTCACGACTCGCGTTCCAGTCACTTTGTATTGGAATCTGCAATCTCGCCACTTGACCGGCATCGTTCGGAGGCCGTAACTCAGTTGGACGGACCAGATTGTCGTTGTTCGATGGATTTGCCTGGCTGGACCGAGCAGCGCTTGCCGGGGATGGATGAGCCCCTGGCGGCAGCGGTGGGCTGGAAACCGATTCCGTAGCGGGTGGGCCATTCGCCGCCTGCGCCGCCGGAGCATCGCTTATGCTTGTCCCAAGTGCCGCAGTCTCCGCTCCCAGCGAGGTCGTGGCGATTGAAGGTTCAGGCGGCGCGGTCGGTGTTGTTTCCTCTTGCGCCGAAGAGGTCGGAACAAGCGGGCGGAGATCGAGCTGCTGAACTGGAGCTGACCCGGCTGCAACCCGGTTCGCAACTGCTGCTAAGTCGTCCGGGGAGCTCTTCTTCTCTTTCTGGCCGGCTGATGGTTTCCCAACCCGGGTCGCTAATGGAAGCTCCTTGGTTGCAGCAGAACAAGCTACCGTCATCGCTGCCGCCCAGGTGGCTGGCGCTTCCGGATTATCCGGCCTAACCACCGGGCCCGCTGTCACGATACGGGTTGGAATGGTTATTGGTATTTCCTTGGAGGCATTGGCGGGCCAGAACTCACCGGAATTGTCTTGCTCCGAATGAGCGAGAAACGACTGGTAAGTGGGTATGGCCGCGGGCTGCGGGCTGCGGAACGTCCCGCTACCAGCCAAAGCTGTCACGATGCTTGGTTGAGTCGGGACGGTTGTAATTGCTGTTGCTTGCGAGATGAAGCCGGCCGACAGCTGGTCGGGATTGGCTTGTCCTGACTGAGCCGTAGACGGCGTGTCCGTGGGTACGGTTGCGTACTGCGGGTTGAGAGACATCGCGCTGCCAACGGAACCGGTCGTCGCCGGCGGAAGCTGAGCCGTCGTGGCGACCGGCACCGCAGGTTGACCAAGCTGCTGGGCGAGCAGTAGCTCGCCGAACCGTCCAACGTCATTCAGCATCAGCCCACCACTGGGGGTGGATGCGAACGGCGGAAGACCGATGTTGGCGATGACCGGACCCATAATGCAAGCCTGCACAATTCAGACAGCAGGTCGATTTCCAATCGCCAGGATCGCCGCCGGCTCTTGCGACAACCCGAAACTGCTGTGCATTGAAGGACTTTTGCGCTGTGCCGATAGAACAGGAAACTGCCGATAGATCGGCGGCCAACAGGTTGGGCAAGCTTTGCCTATCTGAGTAGGCAAATTACGCCGGACGACGCGCCCGGTTGAGCAGGTGAAGCTCGTCCAGCATGGCTTGCTCACGACGTTGCTGCTTCACTTTATAGTCCCGCAATTGCGAGTTGCGGAGCGATTCCAGCATCTCGCGCTTTTGCCGTTCCACGCGATAGCGCTCCGTTTGCCGGGTAATCTCGTCTTCGACTAACGCTAAAGACGAACGTAGCGCTTCCTTCCAACCTGCAATTCCGTTGAGCCTGGAAAGCGAGAAGTGAATCTCAATGGCTGGGGTAGGCGCCTCTTGCATAACCCGCTGCATGGCGGCTTGCAGCTGCCGCTGCGTCTCCCGCGCCTGCTCCAATGTCTGTAAGAGCCCCGCCCTCTTAGCCAGCAGAGACTGCAGATGCAGCCGTTCCCTCTCCTCCAGACTTTGGCGGTAACGCAACACCGATTGGAGCGTGAACCGAAAAGCCATAGAACGCCTCAGCAGGGGATGGAGCTCAGACGAGCGATGGTGTCGGCGAAAGAGATCTGCTCTCGCGGCGTCTGGCAGAGAAAGGCCCGGAGCTGAGGAAGAATAGATATCGCCTGATCGAGCACCGAATCCGTGCCCTTGACATAGGCGCCAATGCGAATAAGGTCTTCCGAGCGTTGATAGGCTGACAGTAGGGAGCGGAACTGGTGGCTGCGGCTGAGATGCTCCCCGGAAGCGACCGCCGGCATCAGGCGGCTCAAGCTATCGAGAATTGCTATAGGCGGGTAATGGTTCTGCGCAGCCAGGCCGCGGTCGAGCATGATGTGCCCGTCAACCAGGGAGCGGAGCGCGTCGACCAGCGGATCTTGTTGATCGTCTCCCTCCATCAACACCGTGTAAAAAGCGGTGATGCTGCCGTTGGCGAATCGTCCCGCACGCTCGACCAGTCGCGCCAGCATGCTGAATACGGAAGGGGTATAGGCCTTTGCCGTCGGCGGCTCACCTGCTGCCAGGCCGATCTCGCGTTGCGCCATGGCGAAGCGGGTTAGCGAGTCGATCACCAGGAGCACGCTCTTGCCGGTGTGGCAAAAGTGCTCGGCGATGGTGGTGGCGGCCAACGCCGCGCGAATGCGCAATAGTGGCGACTGGTCGGAAGTGGAGACAACCACCACCGACCGGTTTCGTCCCGCTTCTCCCAGGGCTTCCAGAAATTCACCAACCTCGCGGCCACGCTCGCCCACCAGCGCCAGCACGGTGAGGTCGGCCGCGGTACCACGCGCCATCATGCCGATGAGGGTGCTCTTACCGACACCGCTGCCGCCGAAGATACCCAGGCGCTGACCACGCCCACAGGTGAGGAAAGCGTCGATGGCGCGGACCCCACAGCCCAGCGGCTCGCGAATCGGCAAGCGTTCAAGAGCCAATGGAGCCAGGCCATCCAGCAGCCGGCGATCACTGCCGATATACGGATGTTTCCCGTCGAGCGGCCGGCCAGTTCCGTCGATGACGCGTCCGATCAGTTGTTCACCCACCGCCAGCGCAGGCCGTGCGCCTAGAGCGACGATGGGATCGCCGAAGCGCACCCCGCTCGGCTTCTCCAACGGCATAGTCAGAACCGTGGTGCCGCGGAAGCCGACGACTTCCCCACTGTAGGTGTGACCGCAGGAATCGCGAATCTGGCAGCACTCTCCCAAGCTGCAGGGCGGCCCGTTCGATTCCACCAGATTGCCCACAACCTGGGTTACTCCTCCCTGCCAGCGAATCGAGGGATGAGACTCCAAGGCGTTGAAGTACGGCAGCAGGACGCCGGCGTTCATGATGCATTCCCGGTTTTGGCTTGCAGCAGATCGAAGAATCCGCTTTCGATCTCGCCGAGCTGCGCGTCAAGACTGATCTCCGTGCTGCCCACCTCGGCCTGCAGAATACAGCGGTGCCCTTCCAGGGTGCTGTCGGGCACGACTTCGATATTGTGCTCCTTTTGCAGATGCTGGGAGCAGAACTCGGCCCAGGTGCGCGCCGCGGAGGGCGAGGTGCGCAGTACCAGACGCGTGCCCGCCTGCATCTGGTCCAGAGCGACGCGGACCACACCGGCCAGCAGCAGCGGATCCATCTGCGCCTCGCGGTGCAGCACCTTGCGGGCAATGGACAAAGCCAGACGAACGGTTTCGCTCTCCACCCGGCGGAAGTACTCCACCCGCTGCTGCTCGAAGTCGCGTACCGCTGCGGTCACCGCCGAACGCTCCTGCTCGATGGCCTGGGTAGCAGCTGCGCCGGCCTGAGCCTGCGCTTCCTGAAATCCTTTTTTGCGCGCCGCTTCCACCGCGGCGGCGAGTTCCTGCTGCAGCGCGAAGTCGCGCTGGCGGTGCACTTCGGCTGGGGTGAAGCCGGGCAACTCCGGCGCCCCCACTCGCGGAATCGCCGGATAGCAAAAGCTCTGGACAGCTCGATCTCGAAACCCGCGCTCAGACAATGTATTCGTCTCCTGTCTCCGGCTTGAGAATGATCTTGCCTTCGGTCTCCAGCTGTCGGGCTACGGCGATCACTTCCTCTTTGGCCTTATTGACCTCGCGCGAGCGGACCGGGCCCATGACCTCCATGTCTTCCTTCAACATCTCGGCGGCGCGGGCCGAAATGGCTTTCATCATGTGGTTGCGCATCTCATCGGAGGAGCCTTTCAGAGCCAGGGTCAGCACTTTCTTGTCGACTCGAGCCACCAGCTCGCGAATGCCGCCTTCCGCCACCGTCAGCAGGTCGTCATAGGTGAACATCAGGTTGCGGATGTTGAGCGCCAGCTTGGCGTCCTCGGCTTCGATCGCGTCCAGCACCGACTTCATCGCCTCCGGCTCCAGGCCATTCATCAGGTCGGCGGCACTCTTGACCCCGGGGAAGATGCGCCGGTTCTGCTCGCCCAGCGATTGCAACCGTTTGTGCAGGACCACGGAGACCTTCTGCGCCATCTCCGGCGAAAAGTTACGCAACAGCGCCAGCCGCTTGACCGACTCCACGCGCACCTCCTCCGGCAAACGCATCAACAGCGCCGAGGCAGCTTTGGTGTCGAGGTAGGCGAGGATGATGGCGATGGCCTGCGGCTGCTCGCCTTCGAGAAAGCGCGCCAGCTCCTTGGGATTCGCCTTCTGCAAGGCGTCCATCTGATTGGCGGTGAGCACCTGGGCGCGGTTGACCTGGTCCAGCAGGGCTTTGGCGCCTTCGACTCCGAAGGCTTTCACCAGCAGCGAGCGGGCGTAGCTCTCACCGCCCTGGGCCAGATAGTCCTGTGCCAGGCTTAGCCGGCGGTACTCTTCGAGCACGTTGACCGCGGTGTCGGGCTGCACTCCGCCCAGCTCGCGAATCTCCTGCGTCAGCCGCTGCAACTGGGTTTGGCTCAGATGACGATAGACCGCGGCGGCAGCTTCCTCTCCCAGAAGCACCAGCAAGACCGCCGCTTTGCGGACGCCATTCAGGTCGGGAGTCACCGCCGCAGCCGCGCTCATTCGACCCCGCCTTCACGCAACCAGTTCTGCACCAGCTGGGATGCTCCCGCCGGCTCCGCCTTCACCTTGTCGACCAGGTGGCTCTTCAGAACGGAAAGCTTCTTCATCGCCGGATTATTCTCCTGGTCGGAGACATCGAGGATGTTGTCCAGCGATTGGGTGGGGCGCTGGCCGGCGAGTTCGCCCGCTGCCTGCACCTCGCCCGCGGAAATCAGTTTGGTGGAAGGGCGCGCCGGCAGGGCGCGCAGCGCGGTCAGTACCTGCGTCTTGACCGGCCGCAGCAGCAGCAGGTAGACGCTGCCGAAGAGACATGCCAGCGCGGCATAGCGCAGCAGCCAGGTCCACTCGCGCAGGTTGCGCTGGATCTTGTCCAGCATGGTCGGCGGTACCGGCGCCTCCTGTTGCAGGTTCTGGAAAGAGAGATTCTCGACCGCCAACATGTCGCCGCGCTTCTCCTCAATGCCCAATGCCGCTGCCGCCAGTCCCTCGATCTGCTTCATCTCGTCGGCCGTACGCTTGCGCCGCGCCGCCGAGCGCTGGCCGTTCTTCACTTGAATGTCAACCGCATCATCGATCAGCAGGGCAGCCGCGATTCGCTTGATCCGCCCGGCCGGCTGGATGGTGTGGCGTATCAATCGGTTCACCCCATAGGTGCTGCTCTCGGATTTCGAGCTCTGGCTCTGGGTGTCGGACTTCGCCGGCGCAGTAACCTTGGCATTCGGCAGATTGCTGCTGGTGCCCGGAATCCCGCCCAGCGAACCCGATCCCAGTGCCTCTTCCGTCCGGGTGGTGCTGAGCGGCACGGCGCTCTGGGGATCGTAGGTCTCCTGGGTCTCCTCGCCGGAGCTAAGGTCATACTCCACATGAACGCTGGCGCGCACCCCGGCCGGACCAACCACCGGCTCCAGCGTTTCCACCACCCGCTTCGCCAGCTCCTGGTCGATCTCCGGGGCTTCCCCCTCGCCGGTCGTGGCAAAGCGATTCAGCGGCAGGTTGGTATCCGCATCGACGACCACAACGTTCTCCGCAGTGAGCCGGTCGACCGCGCCCGCGACCAGCTGCCGGATCGCCATGTCCTCCTGCTGCGGCAGGCTGCCGCGGCGCAGCTTCACCATCACCGAAGCTTTCGCGCTGCGGTCGCGCTCGCTGTAAAGCGACTCCGCCGGCATCACCAGATGCACGCGCACCGCCGAGACCGCACTGAGCGTGCTCAAGGTGCGCTCCAGCTCGGCTTCGAGCGCTCGCTGATAGTTGACCTTCTCGCTGAAATCGCTGCCCGCCCAGTTAGGCTTGTCGAAGAGCTCGAAGCCGAGACGGCCGGAGTGCGGCATGGGCTGCGAGGCGATCTCCAGCCGCGCGCTGTCCAGTTTATCGGCCGGGACTAGAATGCTGGCGCCATCGGGCGATTGTTCATAAGGAATTTTCTTAGCTGCGAGTGATGCGGTGATGTCCTGCGCATCGGCGGCGCTCAGTCCGGAATAAAGGGTTTTGTAGTCGGGCTTGGCCAGCAGCTGCACAAAGACGTAGAGCGTGGCAGCAACCAGAATCGCGCCACCCCCGAGCAGAGCCTGCTGTTTGAGGGTGAGCCCGGTGAAGAACGCCCTGGCTTTCTCGATCACCTGCGCGAATGTGAGGTTCTTGTCCACCGCTACCTACGCGTTAGAACTGCATTCCTGCGACCTGCTGGTACGCCTGCACCACTTTGTTGCGGACCTGCAGCATCAGCTGAAACGATAAATCGGCCTTTTCCACCGCAATCATCGCGTCGTGCACGTCCGATCCATTGCTCTCGATCATGTTGCTGACCTTGTAGCGCGCATCCAGCGCCAGGTTGTCGACATCGGCGACGGCTTCCTTCAGGGTATCGCCGAAGCTGCCCTTGGCGGCGCCGGCGGGCGCGGAGGCTGCCGCCGGCGGCACATCCACCGGAAGAATTCTGAGCCCCGGGTTGGAGAAATCGACCGCCACGGATCGGCCCTAGCCCTTCACTTCAGAATCTGTAGCGACTGCTGAATCATCTGCTTGGCGGCCTGCACCGCACTGGCATTCAACTCGTAGGAGCGCTCCGCCCCCATCAGGTCCACCATCTCTTGCACCGGATTGATCGCCGGATACGCGACATAGCCGTCGCCATCGGCATCGGGATGTCCCGGCTCATAGCGGCGCAGCGGTGGCGTGGGATCGCTCACCACGTCTCCCACCCGCACGCCGCCGGCGGGCTGCAGGCCTCCGCTATCGATGGAGCTGGCCAGCAGCAGATGAAACTGCGATTGCGGCTGGCTGTTGAACACCACCATGCGCCGCTGATAGGGGCCGCCTTCGGCGGTGCGTGTGGTTTCCGCATTGGCGAGATTGCTGGTGGCGACCTCGGCCCGCACCCGCTCGGCTGCCAAGGCCGAGCCGCTGATCTGAAACATGCCAAACAAATTCATTGCCCGCTGCCTCCGCTGATTGCTTCCTGCAGGCGGCTGAATTCGGAATGCAGCAGCTGCACTTCGGTTTGAAACTGCAGCTGATTCTGCGCCATCAGCAGACCTTCGCGATCGATGTTGACGTTATTGCCGTCGGGGCGCTCGATCAGCCCAGGCACTTGGCGCACGAAGGGAGTGCTGCCGACGGGATCCGCATGCTCCATGGTCAGGGCGCGTTGGAGCTCGGAATGAAAGTCGATATCGCGGGCGTGATACCCGGGCGTGTCGATGTTGGCGACGTTCTCGGTTACCAATCCCTGCCGCTGCGCCGTGAGGTCCAGGGCATGGGTCAGCAGATTGACCAGCGGAGTTTCAACCGAACTCATAGCACTCTCCGGGGCGGCAGGCCGTGCTCGCGAATCTTGTTGCGCACGGTGCGCAGGCTGACTCCCAGCAACTCGGCCGCCTGGGTGCGGTTGCCCGCAGTTGCGCTCAAAGTGATTTCCAGCAGGGTCTTCTCCAACTCCCGGAAGGACAGACCGGGACGCAGCCAGACATGGGGGTTCGTCCCGCGCCCGGCAGGCGCAGACGGCATCTGATGCGCTCCGATCTCTTCGCCATCGCATAAGGCAACGGCGCGGCGCATGGTGTTGGCCAGCTCGCGCACATTGCCCGGCCAGAGATGTGCGCGCAGCGCCGCCCGGAAGCCGTCGCTGATCGGCGGCGGTGCAGCCGGAGCGGCAAACTTCGCGGCAAAGTATTCCGCCAGTTCGATGATGTCTTCGCCACGCTCGCGCAAAGGCGGCAGGGAGAGCGGAATAACGCTGAGCCGATAAAAAAGATCCTCGCGAAAGCAGCCCTCTTCTACCATCACTTGCAGCCGGCGGTTAGTGGCGGCGATGACGCGTAGGTCCACGCGGATAGGCCGCGAATCGCCTAGCCGGTAGAATTCGCGCTCCTGCAGCACGCGCAGCAGCTTGGGCTGGAGCAACAGCGGCATCTCTCCAATCTCGTCCAGCAGCAGGCTGCCGCCCGAAGCCAGAACCAGCTTGCCGGGATTGCTGCTGAGCGCTCCGGTAAAGGCGCCGCGGACGTGGCCGAATAACTCACTCTCCAGCAGCGTTTCCGGTACGGCCGCGCAATTAATGGCGACGAACGGACGACCGCGGCGCGGGCTTTCGTCGTGAATCAGCCGCGCCAGCAGCTCTTTGCCGGTGCCGCTCTCGGCTTCCAGCAGAATGTCAGCATCGCTGCGCGCCGCCTGCCGTGCCTTCTCCAGCGCCTGCAGCAGAACCGGTGAGCTTCCGATCATCGGCTCGCGGGCGCCTCTTGCCGAGTGGTATGCAGGCAGCGGCCGCAACAGCGTATCCTGCCGGGTGGGAGGGCGAACGAATTGGGTAGTGGGCAACATCTGCCTAGCTGCTCATGCACGATGGTTGCCGGTGGCGGCAGCCGGGAATTGGATTCTTCTTATGCAAAATGACCGCTGGCCGACCTGAGCTGTAGCGCACCGCTGTCAAGCCCGAGGTGTTCGGGAAGAATCTCTCCCCCTTCGGCCAGGATGGAGGCCCGCTCAATTACGTGCTGCAGCTCGCGCACATTGCCGGGCCAGGAATGCTGCTCCAGCCGTCGCAGACACTCCTGCGACAGGACCTTGCTTTCGTGAGCCACTTGAAACTTCAAGAGGAAGTGATGCGCCAGGGCGGCGATATCGCCGCGGCGCTGGGCGAGTGCGGGGAGCTCAATCGGAAAGACCGACAGCCTATAAAACAGGTCTTCGCGGAACTGCTTCTTATCGGTAAGCTCGGCGAGGTTGGCATTGGTGGCGGCAATTACCCGCACGTCGACGCGGAAAACATCGGAGCTTCCCAATCGCTGCACCTCGCCCTGGTCGAGAAAGCGCAACAGCTTGGACTGAATTCCCAGCGGCATATCGCCGATCTCGTCCAGAAACAGTGTCCCGCCATGGGCGCTGTGAATGCGACCCAGACGCGATTGCACCGCTCCGGTAAAAGCACCGCGGACATAGCCAAACAGCTCCGACTCCAGCAGCGCCTCCGGAATCGCGGCGCAATTGATCACGACGAATGGTTTGTCGGCGCGCGCGCTCAGCTGATGAACAGCAGCGGCGACAACTTCCTTACCGGTGCCGCTGGCTCCGGTGATGAGGACCGGGGTGGTGCGCGGCGCCACCAGCCGTGCCATGCGATAGACGACGGCCATGCAGCCGGCTTGCCCGACCATGCCAGGTAAGGCTTCGACGGGGGCTGGGGTTTTACCTGCCTGGCTAAGCGCGGCGCTGGGAGCTCTCCAGCGGTCAATGGTTTCGAATAAGCGCAACGCGCTGGGGCTGCGCCATTGCGACGGCAGCGCGGGATGTCCAGCCTCGTCCAGCAGCAGAACGTCGATTCCCGGAAAACGTTTATGAATGATCTCCAGTAACTCTTCCGCATCCAGGTCAGGCAGCCGGCGGTCGAGCAGCAGCAGCTGACATTCGCTGTTCTCCAACTTTCCCAGAGCATCGGCTCCGCCAAACGCCTCCGCTGCGGCAATGCGCGACAGGGTCAAGCTCTGCAGGATTTGCTGGCGAAGGCTGGAATTGGAACTGGCCACGATGACGGCAGGATCAGCTGCGCCGAATGGGTGTGTTGGGGTAGTCATGAAGATGTTGTACCCCGCCAACCTTGGACGAGCATTAGCTGGTGATTAAAGTTCTTTAAGAAACTTGAGAAATTGCGGAGAAGAGACGAAACCCAGCCGCTGGGTCAGAAGGCGCAGTTCCCCGAGTCAACCGATGGCGGAATCTTTCTGGAACGCGGCTCTAGAACACGGCAAGGTAGCTCGCCAGATGGTTGCCTCAGGGCCATAGGAGGCCAGGGCAAACTCACCCCCGGGAGCGCGAAAGCTGCGGCGGACGATTTCGACCTCGCAGGAATAAGGCCCGGGATCAATCCCAGCCGCAGAAGACTCGGCAGAAATTCCGATGGGAAGAGAACTATCCGCCCGGATGACCACCTCGGCCTGTTTTCCGGACGCACCCACGCGAATTGCAATCGTGTTCCCCGTCCGTGCATAACGGAGCAGATATTCCAGAAAACAAAATAGCGCTTGCAACAACCGATCTTTATTTCCCCGCACCAGAATCGGGTGGTGATCGATGTCGAGTTCGAGGCCCACGCCCGAAGCTGCAAACAAGGGCAGCATGTCCTGGTGCAGATCGCGGAAGAGTTCGGCCAGATCGGTTGGCTGCAAAAGATCGCCGGCGTCGGATGCCGCAGCCAGTGCCCGGACCAGCAATAATCGCTGGCGCAGACGCTCAGCATTTTCCAATGCGGTTTGGATACCGGCACGCAGCTCTTCCACCGTCTGATCGCGCTGCAGGCTAAGCTCGAGCGAGCAGTGCAGGGCGGTCAAGGGCTGGCTGAGGTTGTGAAAAACCTCAGATACAATGAGATTGTACTTTTCCTTTTCGCGGCCAGGATCCTCATCGGGCATCACATCAGCGCCCCGGGGCGGCAGCTCAGCTCGTAGCCGACACCGCGCACCGTATGGATAAGGTGCGGCGAATAGTCTTCGTCAACTTTCTTGCGGAGATAATTAATGTATACGTCCACGATATTGGTGCTGGTATCGAAGGACAGGTTCCAGACGTGTTCGACGATCATGGCGCGGGTGACCCGGCGGCCGGCATTGCGCATGAGGTATTCGAGAAGAGCAAACTCCTTGGAGGTCAGCTCGATATTCTTGCCGGCGCGTTCGACTTTGCGGGCGACACGATCGAGTTCGAGGTCAGCCACGCGCAGAGTGGTTTCGACAATGCGTGGCCCCCGCCGCAACAGTGCGCGCACGCGGGCGGACAGTTCGGTAAAGGAAAACGGCTTGATCAGGCAATCGTCCGCGCCGGTGTCGAGTGACTGCACGCGGTCTTCGATGCGGCTGCGGGCGGTTAGGACCAGGACCGGAAGCGACGGCTTTTGCGGACGGATGGCGTTCAGAACACTGATACCGTCTAGTTTGGGAAGATTGAGGTCGAGGACGACGAGATCGTAGCCGGTTTCGAGCGCCATCTGACGGGCCAGTTCGCCGTCAGAGGCTACGTCGACGGCGTAATGTTCCGCCTCGAGACCCTTGCGAACGAAGTTGGCCAGTGGAGCGTCGTCTTCAACGACGAGAATACGCATCGGGGTAACCATTATTGTAGTTACTTCGATTGTTGGCGGCTCGGTGTCGTTTCGTCAATGATGCCGCGCACGTTCGTCGCGGACGTATTCCCAAAACGGGAAAGTAAGCCGGATACGAACTAATACTTTAGGCCTTCGTCATGCCCATTTCCCCCGCCCGTGCGACTGCCTTCGATATTTTGCTGCGAGTCGATCAGCAGGATGCCTATGCGAGCGAGCTCCTGCATTCCAGCCGGATGGAAGCACTCAGCCCTGCTGATCGTGCCCTGACTACCGAGGTGGTAATGGGCACTCTGCGCTGGCGCTCGCGGCTGGATGAAACACTGGCTGCAGCTTCGGCGCGCTCGCTAGCAAGAATGGATGCCGAGGTACTCACTGCGCTGCGCATCGGCGCCTACCAGTTACTCTATCTCAACCGGATTCCGGCGCACGCAGCGATCAATGACAGTGTCGAGTTGGTGAAGCGAGCGCACAAGCGATCGGCGGCGCCATTCGCCAATGCGGTGTTGCGAAAGATCGTGGCAACCAAAGTCGAGCGGTCATCCGAAATCTCCACCGCCTCCTCATCGGGTCTTCTCGCGCGAGAATCGGCTCATCCGGAATGGCTGGTGGAGCGCTGGATCGCCGAATTCGGGATAGAGCTCGCCACAAAAATCTGCCGGCACGATCAGTGCATCCCGGGCACGGCAATCCGTCTCGACGACGGGGAAATCGAGACAGAACTGCAAGCGGAAGGCATTGGTTTCACTCCCGGCGTGCTGCTCGCCAGTGCGCGGATCGTCGTTAACGGAGACATAACCCGAACGCGAGCATTTCACGAGGGCCGCGTCTTCATTCAGGATGAAGCGTCGCAACTAGTCGCTGGGCTGGTGGGCAGAGGATCGCGGCTGCTCGACTGCTGCGCTGCGCCCGGCGGCAAAACTGCATCGATGGCTGCGCGGAATCCCACGGCCGAGATCATCGCCGCTGAGCTGCATCCCCATCGCGTCAACTTGCTGCGAAAGCGTGTTCGCGCAGCCAATGTTCAGGTCATTCAGGCGGACGCGCTGAATCTACCGACATCCGGTGGGTTCGATCGCGTCCTCGCGGACGTACCGTGCTCGGGAACTGGGACGCTGGCGCGCAATCCCGAGATCAAGTGGCGACTCAAACGTGAGGACCTCGCCGATCTTCATCAAAAGCAAGTTGCGATTTTGCGTGCAGCGTTGCGGCAGCTCGCATCGGGCGGACGCGCGGTATATTCGACCTGTTCGCTGGAGCGTGAAGAAAACGAAGATGTGGTGGACGAGGTGTTGCAAGACGAGCCCGAATACAAGTTGCTCGACTGCCGCGAAGAGTTGGAGCGTCTGCGTTTAACTGGTGACCTCGTGTGGGACGATGTGGACTTACTTGTTCGGGGACAATTTTTGCGCACCATTCCGGGATTGCAGCCGTGCGACGGCTTCTTTGCCGCAGTGATTGCGAGGCGCTGAGCGGCGATTTCACGCGCCAAACACGCTAGAATAGTTGTCAGCTGCCGTTCTGCGACTAGTTTCGGCTGCGGTCCATACCATGTTTGAAGTTACCGTTGAAGACACGTTTTCGGCCGGGCATTACCTGCGCAACTATCGCGGCAAGTGCGAGAAGCCGCACGGGCACAACTATCGCGTGCGCGTCACTTTAAGCGGCGCGCAGCTGGATCAAGCCGGCTTGCTCCTTGACTTCAAAGAGCTGAAGGACGTTTTGCGTCCGGCGATCAACTATCTCGACCACGAGATGATTAACGAACTGGAGCCGTTCACGACGATGAATCCTTCGGCAGAGAATCTGGCGAAGTACTTCTTTGACGAAATCAACGGGCGGTTGGGTCAGGACACCAATGGGCGCGTGCGGGTAAAGGACGTGACCATCTGGGAAACCGATACGACCACAGCGCGGTATTACGAATAAGCCTGGGCTAAAGCCCGGAACTATGGGATGCATGACGCAGGCCTGAAGGCCTGCTCTTCCACCGATGCAGATCATCGAAATCTTCAAGTCGCTGCAGGGGGAGTCGTCGTATGCCGGCTTGCCGTGCGTATTTGTGCGTCTGACGGGCTGCAATCTGCGTTGCGTCTGGTGCGACAGCGAATACACCTTCAAGGGTGGTAGCCGCATGTCGGTCGATGAAGTGATGCGGGAAGTCGAACGCCTTTCACCCAAGGGCGGGCTGGTAGAGATTACGGGCGGCGAGCCGCTGTTGCAAGAGCGCGAGGCCGTTCCGCTCATGGAGCGACTGATCGGCGCCGGTTATAAGGTGTTGCTGGAGACAAGCGGAGAGCGGCCACTGGATCGCGTTCCGTCGCAGGTAGCTAAGATCGTAGATGTGAAGTGCCCTGATTCTGGTGAACGCGACACGTTTCGCATGGAGAACCTGGAGTTCCTCGGGCCGAGCGACGAGTTGAAGTTTGTGATCGCCAGCCGAGGGGATTACGAATTTGCGCGTGCGTTCATCCGCGATCACGACTTGAGCTTGCGGGTGGGCTCCGTAATTCTCTCGCCAGCCTTTCGCAAGGATGCCACGGGAAGCCGTGATGTCTCGCATTGCTTGCTTGATCCGCGACTTCTCGCGGAGTGGATGCTGGCTGACGGACTAGACGCGCGCCTGGGATTGCAGATCCACAAGTTCATCTGGGATCCGGCGCTGAAGGGCGTGTAGGCGTGCAGTGGCAGGCGGAACTACCCCGCCCTAGCCAACCGATGGCTAGAACGGGGCACCCGGCAGTTAGCATTTAGCACTTGGCAGTTAGCCAAACCTGAGCTGAACAACTAAGTGCCAACTGCTAAATGCCAAGTGCTCAAGCAAAGATCGTGGTTTCGCTCAGCGGTGGGATGGATTCCGCCGTCTGCGCCGCCTTGGCTGTGCATAATTTCGGCGCAGACGCGGTTGCGGCGTTGCACATCAGTTACGGTCAGCGCACGGAAGCACGCGAGCAGACTTCCTTTCTTGGCATCTGTGAGCGGCTGGGGATTCACCGGCGGCTGGTCGTCCGCACGCCATTCTTTCGCGCCATCGGCGGATCGGCGTTGACCGACGATCTGATCGGTGTCCCGGAAGCTGGCTCGGAGATCGGCGCACAAATACCTGTGACCTATGTGCCCTTCCGCAACGCACATTTCCTGTCGGCCGCAGTGAGCTGGGCGGAGGTGCTTGGCGCCGCGCGCATCTATATAGGAGCGGTGCAGCAGGATAGCTCGGGATACCCGGACTGCCGTCCGGAGTTTTATCGCGCTTTCAACGAGGCGGTGCGTGCTGGAACCAAGGAAGGTTGTATCCAGATTGAGACGCCGCTGATTGCAATGCGCAAATCCCAGATTGTGACGCGTGGCCTTGAATTGGGTGCTCCCTTCGATTTAACGTGGTCATGCTACAGTCGCGACGATCTGGCTTGTGGCAGTTGCGACAGTTGCGTCTTACGGCTGCGGGCCTTTGCAGCGGCGGGCGCTGTCGATCCTATTCCCTACCTGTCGCCGACTGCGGTTCAGGACCTTTCATGAAGGTAGATCTCGAAAATCAACGCTGGAGACCGTTGCGGGAGCAAAGTCATTCGGTTTCAGGCGCTGGAGGAGCCATGAAGAAATATTTTAATTTTTCCCTGATGTTGCTGTTGCTGGTTATGTGTTCCGCCCCCGTATGGGCGCAAATTACGGGAGTGGTCAAGGGCGTTGTCACTGACCAAAACGGCAAGCCTATTGTTGGGGCTACAGTAGAACTCGTTGGCACTCAGACGGGAACAAAGTACACGCTCAAAACCAATTCGAAGGGTGCGTTCTACTCGGTAGGCATCGGCTTAGGAGTCTACCGGGCCACCCTCTTTATCAAGGGCCAGGAGGTGGATTCGCACGGCAACGTGGTGGTTGAAGCCACCGGCGAGCGCGAGGTGGACTTCGATCTGGCCAAGGATGCAGCGCTGGCGGCAGAGCAAGACAAGGCTGCAGCAGCCGCTCAGCAGCAGAATTCCAAGATCAAAGGCCTGAATGCCACGCTGAAGCAGGCGAAAGATCTGGAAGGTGCGGGCAATTACGACCAGGCGGTTACGCTTCTGCAGCAGGCGACCCAGGTCGACCCCAATCAGGATCTGGTGTGGGCCTATCTAGGCGACGCGCAACGCGGAGCCAAGAAATATACCGACGCCATCGAGTCTTATCAGAAGGCGCTCGCCATTAAACCCACCTCGGGACCCTATATGGGCCAGTTGGCCGATGCTTACGCGAAAGCCGGACAGACGGATAAGGCGATTGAGCAATACGCCGCTGCTGCTCAGGCCGACCCGACGAACGCAGCTCAGTATTACTACAACGAAGGAGCGGTGCTGACCAACACCGGCAAGATCGATGAGGCCGTCGCGGCCTTCGACAAAGCCATCCAGCTGGATCCGAATCGCGCCGAGGCCTATTACTGGAAGGGCGTCGACCTGATCGGCAAAGCCACTATGAAGGACAACAAAATGGTGGCTCCTCCCGGAACCTCAGAAGCGCTTAACAAATATCTGGAGTTGCAGCCGACCGGCAAGTATGCGGACGCGGCCAAGCAGATGTTGGCGAGCATTGGGGCCTCGGTTGTGACCAGCTACGGCAAACCGAAGTCGGGTAAAAAGAACTAGGCTGCCGCACTGCTAGCGGCGGGATTGATCGGGACGCGGTCCGTCGAGCGATCGCGTCCTTAGGCCTGCCTTTCCACACCCCAAATCCCAAGCACCGTTAAGAGCCGCCGTCGACAATGTCGTAGTGGTTCCGCAGATCGTGTCCGTTCAGTAGAATCGGGTTTGGCAGTTTGCTCTATGGGAAGTGTTGTCGATTCCAAACTCCTGTCGTTCGGCGACGCTCGGCGCCTCGTCGAAGAATATGCCCTGACGCTTTCTCCCACGCAACCTGAATTGCTCTCCCTGTTGGAGTCCTACGGCCTGGTGCTGGCTGAGGACTTGCGCGCCGATCGTGACTTTCCGCCGTTTCCCCGCTCCACACGCGACGGTTTCGCGGTTCGGGCCGCCGACGTGCAGACGGTCCCGGCGCACTTGCGGTGTATCGGCGAGGTCAAAGCCGGAGCAAGCTCCGAACAGAGTGCTGTCATTGTTCGAGAGGGCGAATGCGTCGAGATCATGACCGGAGCGCCTGTTCCTACGGGAGCGGATGCTGTCGTGATGGTCGAATTTACCGGGCGGACCGGCGATACAGTCATAGTGCAGCGTCCAGTAACTACCGGCGATAACGTGGTCGCAAAGGGCGCGGAGGCACAGCGCGGCGCGATCATGGTGTCACGTGGCACTCGGGTGAATCACACCGTCGTCGCGATTGCCGCGGCCATTGGATGTGCCCAGGTCGCGGTATCTCGCCGGCCGCGAGTCGCCATCCTGGCTACCGGCGATGAATTGGTCGACATCAACTTGCAGCCTGGACCCAACGAGATTCGCAACTCCAACAGCTACTCGCTGGCCGCACAGGTGCAGGCCGCCGGCGGCGAGCCCGTGATCCTGCCCGTAGCCCGGGACGAACCTGGCGAACTCGCGCTTCTTTTGCGCAAAGGTCTGGAAGCAGATTTGTTGCTGATCACTGGCGGCGTGTCGATGGGTAAGTACGATTTGGTGGAGCAGGTGCTTGCCTCATTGGACGCCCGCCTTTTCTTTACCGGTGTGGAGATTCAGCCGGGACGACCGGTGGTCTTCGGAGAAGTGAAGTCGGGCGAGGACAGTACTCCATTTTTTGGACTGCCGGGCAATCCGGTTTCGACCATGGTAACGTTTCAACTTTTCGCGCGACCGGTGCTCGATGCTCTGTCAGGATCCGACGCCACAGCCGCTTAACTTCGCTCAAGCCCGACTGAAATCGGACTTCAGCAGTCGCACGGGACTGACGCGGTTCCTGCCTGCGAGGCTCGGAGGAACGCATGAGCGGCCAGAGGTGGAGTTGCTACGCTGGCAGGGTTCGGGGGACCTGATGGCCGCATCGCAAGCGAACTGCTACATTGTGGTACCACCGGATCAAGATCGATTCCGCGCGGGTGATGCGGTGACAATATTGTTGTTCTGATGGGATGAGTACCGGAGCCAGGTCGTGGGCAAGGCAAAACCTGGAAAAGATTCGAAGCAGCTCTCTCACTACGACGCCGCCGGACGCGCATCGATGGTTGACGTTTCCGGCAAACAGCCCAGCATCCGCGAAGCTGAGGCGAGCGCCTTCGTCGCGATGAGCCGCGAGGTGATTCGTGCGTTGCCGCGAAACCCCAAAGGCGATCCGCTGGAAGTAGCGCGCGTCGCCGGAATTCTGGCTGCCAAGCGAACGGCAGAACTCATTCCCATGTGCCATCCCATTCCGCTGAGCAAGGTCGACGTCACAGCCACGGTGCAGAAGGATGGCGTTGCGATTCGCGCACTGGCACGCACAAAGGCGGAGACGGGAGTCGAAATGGAAGCGCTGGTCGCGGCTTCCGTCGCTGCGCTCACCGTCTACGACATGTGCAAGGCGCTGGACAAGGGCATCGAGATCCGCGACATCATGCTGCTGCGAAAATCCGGCGGCAAGAGCGGCGAGTACCGGCGCGCCTCGACCCGCAATCGTCGCGCGGGTTAGTATTTCTCTGTACCAAGTACCGACCATGCACACTGCTGCTGTCCTCACCATCAGTGATTCCTGTTCGCGCGGAGAGCGCGAAGACCGTTCGGGTCCGGCGACGGTCGAGGTACTGCGGCAGCATGGATTCGCGGTCGCGAGTCACGACGTCGTAGCCTGACGATCAGCCAACGATCGAGGAACAGCTCATCCGGCTCAGCGATCAGGTGAATCTGATTGTCACCACCGGAGGCACCGGAGTCGCGGATCGGGATGTCACGCCTGAGGCCACATGCGCTGTCTGCTCGAAGTTCATTGAGGGCATCCCGGAAAAGATGCGCGCCGCAGGATCGGAAGAGAATCCCTTGGCAGCTCTCAGCCGCGGCGTTTGCGGCGTACGGGGACGAACCCTGATCCTCAACCTCCCTGGCAGTCCCAGTGGCGCAGTCGATTCGCTGCAATCTGTCATCGACATCCTGCCGCATGCGCTGGATCTGCTCGCCGGCAAGACGCAGCACGAATAACCGCGCTGGTGCGTTCTCTGCACCAGATCCTCGTACAATAGCTCTCTTGCGTTCGAACTCTCTTCGAGGAACGACTTGGATCCCGTTACTCATTTCCTGACCGGCGCATGCATGGGACGCTCCGGCTTCAACCGCAAGAGCGCGTTGGCCACGGTAACCATGGTGCTTGCCGCCGAAGCGGCAGACATCGACGTGGTCTGGGGGATCAAGGGCCCGATCGCCGGATTGCAGCACCATCGCGGTATCACCCACAGCTTTGTTGGGGTGCCGTTCATAGCGGTCGCGGTTTTGGGATTGGTTTATCTGCTGCATCGGTTTCGATCCCGCAAGCGTCCCGCACGTGCAGCACAATCTGGACCGCCGGTGCGCTGGGGCTTTCTCTACTTTTGCGCACTGCTGGCAGCGCTGAGCCATCTGCTGCTGGACTACACAACGGCCTACGGTATTCGGCTGTTCGAGCCGTTCAACTATCGCTGGTATTCATGGGACATCGTGTTCATTGTTGAGCCGCTAATGTTAGCTGGCTCTGGTCGGAGGACTCGCAATCCCTGGACTGCTCGGGCTGGTCAGCCAGGAGATCGGGGCGCGCAGCAAAGGGCCACGCGGACGTGTCGGGGCGATTGTGGCACTCATCTGCGTCGTCGCGATCTGGGGAGTACGCGACTACCAGCATCGCCGCGCCGTCAGTGCAATGAACTCGTTCGTGTATCACGAAGCCGAGCCCTTGCGGCTGGCGGCCTATCCGTACATGATCAATCCCTTTCGCTGGCACGGCGTGGTGGAGACTCGGGATTTCCTGGAAACCGTGCCGGTGAATTCGCTCGCACCCGACGTCGATTCCGACACTGGTATCTTGTATTACAAGCCGCCGGTGACCGATGTTCTGAATGCCGCCGAGGCTTCCTACATGGGGCGGGTCTATCTCGACTGGGCGGTCTTTCCTTATGTTCGTGAAGCGAATCTGGGCGAACGCGGCGGGCACCTGGTAGAGTTTCAGGACCTGCGATATACCTATCCATCTTCTCGGGGACAAGCGCCACTGAGCGGCTACGTGCTGCTCAGCCCAAACTTGAGGGTGATCGAGGAAGGTATGAACTCCAGCCGATCAGCCGCAGTTGAAGCGCTGGAGCAGGCCGGCCGCGAACGGTAGGATCGATTTTGTATTTAGCAGGATCGCGGCAGTGAGCGCCATACCCTTGACGGACTCGCTCGCGAAGTCGACAATCTAAAGATTGAGGTGACCCGATGCTGGCTTATCTTTTTGTCATTTTTGCAGCGGCCGTTCACATCCGATTCATCGCGCTGCCTTTCAGTTTTACGCCTGTGGTTGCCGCTCTGTTGTACTTCGGCGCGCGTATGCCGCGCAAGCAGATGTGGATTCCGGTCGCCCTGCTGGCCGCTTCCGACGTCTATCTCACGCGCGTGACCTATGGCTACCCGATCACCGCGGACCACTTCGTCACGTTCGCCTGGTACGCGGCCATCATCCTGCTCGGCAGCGTGCTCATCAAAGGCTTCTCGCCGCTGCGGATTGGCGCTTCGGCCCTGATCGGCTCGGTCTCGTTTTTCGTGATCAGCAACTTCGCCGTCTGGATGGTCTGGCACATGTATCCCAAGACCTTCAGCGGCCTGATGGCCTGCTACGTAGCCGGTCTGCCGTTCTTCCGCAATGCGGTTGCCTCCGATCTGCTGTTTACGGCGGCATTCTTCGGGATCGGGTATCTGGTGAGCCTGAAGAGTTCGGAAGAGTCGGCTGTCGTCGCCGTTGATCGTACGCGGTAACAGCGTTCGAAACGCTTCAACGTTAGAGAAAGCCCAGATCACTCTGGGCTTTTCCTTTGGGGCAAAGCCTGCGCCTCTTACAGTCACGCTGTCGGCGCGGTGTGTCGGATATCCAGCAGCCCCAGCTTCTGCTCGAACGGCAGAAACACGGAAAAGGCGGTACCGTGTCGCGGTTGGCGAATACTGCTGCCTAGATGAATTGTGCCTTCGTGCTTGTCAAGAATCCCCCGGCTGACCCAAAGTCCCAAACCAGTGCCTTTCTCGCCTTTGGTTGTATAGAAGGGAGCAAACAGGTTCCGGCGTATTCCAATCGGAATTCCCGGGCCGTTGTCGAGCACCGTGACCCGTATGCCTTTGCAGGCAGGATCGGACGCCAGACTGGACATGCGGGTGTGCAGCACCAGCCGGCCACCGCCTGACATCGCCTCAACTGCATTACCGACAAGGTTCGAGAAGACCTGGCGCAACTCGCCGGGGAAGCCACGCACCGTGCGATCGCACTTAAAGCGGCGCTCCACAACGATGTGGTTCTGTTTGATCTGCGGTGCAAATAGCACCAGCACGCTTTCCAATACCTCGGTCAAGCTCACCGCGATCGGGCTCCTCGCCTCGCGATGGAAGGTCAGTAGCTGGCTGGTGATTTGCGCGATGCGCGAGAGTTCGTCGCTGGCCATCTCCAGATAGTGGGAGGAGGTGGAATTGGGTTGTTGCTCATGCTGGAGCAAGTAGACCAGATTCGTTACCGTGTCGAGAGGATTGCGAATCTCATGTGCGATGGTGGCTGACAATCTTCCCGCCAAGGTCAATCGTTCGCTGCTGCGCAGCATCTGCTCCGTCTGGCGGCGTTGGGTCACGTCACGAAAGACCACGACTATCCCGACCACATCTTTACTGTCGTTGAAGATGGGTGCTCCGGTCAGTTCGACGGGATACCGTCTGCCATCGCGACTGGAGAGCACCAGGCTATTTGAAAAACCGACAACCTTCTGAGCCCGGCGCACTGCCTCAATCGGATCATCCACCTGCTGGTGAGTCTGTTCATCGGTGAGGCGGACGACTTCACTAAACGGATGTCCCTACGGCATTCAACCCATCCCAGCCAGTCAGCAGCTGCGCCACCGGATTGATGAAGGACGAGCTTCCCTGTCTGATCGGTGGAAACCACAGCCTCGCCCAGGCTCTTCAGGGTGATCTGCATCTGCTCGCGGCTTTCTTTCAGCTGCTGCAGTTGCTGGGCTTCGGACTGCAGGTGCTTTTCATAGGTCGAAGACAGGGCCATCAGTTCGCGGCGGGTAATCGTGAGCAGCAACACTGCAACCAGTAACGAGAGACCGACGGCAGAGCCAATCACCGCCGCGTTCAACGCCTTGGCCCGGGCAGAGCGTTGGGAGCGTAGCGATTCCTCGGCGGCAACAAAGTCGCGCTGGCGCTGGCGTGTCTGGTCCAGCAACTGCTGACCCTTGAGCAACTCTTCTGCCGAAGGTGAACTCTGGCGGCCACCCGGCATCTGCCGGGCGGCCCATTCGAGCCAGCGCTGGTCGACCTCGCGAGCTACCTTGAGCCGCGCCTGCTGGGCAGGATTGTCGGAAGTGAGCCGCTGGAGGGAATCGAGTTGATCGGGCACCTTAGACTTGGCGTCGTTGTAGGAGTCCAGAAAGGCCCGATCGCCGGTGAGATAGTACCCGCGCAGATCGGTCTCCATCTCCACGATCTGCCGCTGCAACTGTCGCGCGGTACCAATAACCTGGTCAGAATGATCGACCCAGTGGAGGGAAGCGTAGAGCAGCAGGCTTTCGCCCGCCAGGACGGCGGCCAGCAACATCAGCAACAGCACGGGCAAAGCAACCGTGCGACGTAGTAATCTCTGGAAGCTGCGTTGATCCATAGCGAGGGCGGCTTCCCGGCCGTTCCCGGATGTTCGATGTATATAGGAGTCGTCTGTTGACTGCAAACACTACCTTGCCAACCTAACCAATTTGAGTGGCCGCTCCATGCTCCCGGATCGGAGCTGATTGCCGATGTAAAATTTCCGAGGAGCAGAACGTTGTTAAGAGTTGGTTCACGCAGCTTCCGTGGTCATGTGCAGCGGCTGATGGGAATCGCTGCCGTGGCGATGCTGTTCCTGGGCAGTACGCCACAGGACCAGGGACCGACTCAGCTCAAACCGGGCTTCAATCTCTTCACCAAGCAACAGGACATTCAACTGGGCCAGGAAGCTGCGGCCGAGATTCGCAAGAAAGTTGTCATCGTCAAGGACCCGGTGCTGAACGCCTATGTGAACGCTGTTGGCAAACGGCTAGCTGCATCGCGCGAGGCGAAAGACAGCGGATTCACCTTCACCTTCGAGGTCGTCGCCGATCCGACGATCAACGCCTTCGCTTTGCCGGGCGGGCCGATGTTCATCAATACGGGGTTGCTGAAGGTCGTAGACAATGAAGCCCAACTCGCCGGTGTGATGGGGCATGAGATGTCGCATGTGATCCTGCGGCACGGTACCAATCAGGCAAGCAAGGCCGACCTCATCCAGATTCCGCTGGCGCTGGCTGGACAGCTGACCAGCAGCGACAGCCTGATGGGGCAGTTATCGCAACTCGGCATCGGGCTTGGAGCGGAGAGTGTTTTGCTTAAGTTCTCTCGTACCGACGAGAGTCAGGCCGACATCATGGGCTCGCATTTGATGGCGGAAGCCGGTTACGATCCCGATGAGCTAGCCAGGTTCTTCGAAAAGATCAAATCGCAGGACACCGCTGACGCGATCGCTTTTCTCTCCGACCATCCTAATCCCGGCAACCGGTCGCGGGCGATTAAGCTGGAGGCCTTGCGATTACCGGTTCAGGATTACGGCTACCAGACCGGCCAGTTCAAGAACATGAAGAAGGCCCTCGCTGCCATCCACGAGCCTGCACCCAAAGCTCACCAAGGGTGAGCCGCTTTCGTCGCCAGTTTTCGTTCCGCACAAAACGGTATACTTTCACTGTACTTCGATCATGAGATATCACATTGAAGGGCCGTTTCGGCCCGTCCTGTTTGCTGCTCTGATTCTCCTGCTAACCAATAGCCCACTGTGCCGCGCTCAAGACGCACCGCAGCCGCAGCCGGCTCCCGGCATGCAACAGAAGCCCACGACGCTTCCCACATCTCCTACGCCACAGACGCAGGCGCCCGCTCCTGCGCAGACAGCGCCAGCGCAAACAGCACCGGGGCAAACCGCGCCTGCAAAACCTGAGCACCCCATTCCTGTGGACGCCGAGCACCACTTCCGCCAGGGAATAGCATTCGAGCGCGAGGGCAACGCGGAAAATGCCATCTCCGAATATCAGGCGGCAATCAAGATTTATCCCGATTATTTTGAAGCGCACTATAACCTGGGCCGGCTCTATCTCGATCATCAGGGCTATTCCGAAGCAATTGCGGAATTGAAAGCGGCGGTTCGAATAAAACCAGACGATGCGAATGCGCACAACAATCTGGGACTTGCGATGAAGCACAATCGCGATCTCAACGGCGCGGTGGCCGAATATCAGGAAGCGGTTCGGCTGAATCCCAAGATGGCGAGCGCGCAGAACAACCTGGCCAACGTGCTGTACCTCCGTCGCGACTTCAACGGCGCGATTCAGCACTACAAGGCCGCCTTGGCCCTGCAACCGAACAGTGCCGAGACTCACATGAACCTGGGCAGCGTCCTCGATGATGCCGGCCGTACGGACGAAGCGATTGCCGAGTACAAAGAGGCCATCCGCCTCCAGCCCAAGAACGCCAGCGCGCACTACAACCTTTCCATCGTCTATCAGAAGAAGAAGGACATGACGATGGCGGTCGCCGAGCTGCGACAGGCGGCGAAGTACGCTCCCGACTGGCCGACTCCGCACATCATGCTGACTAACCTGTTGAAAGAATCGGATCCAAAGGCCGCTTTCGACGAGTGCGTCATTGCGGACGGGCTGACCCAGGACGCCAAGTTGCACGACGAGTGCCTGGAGTTGCAAAAGAAAGCACGGTAAGAATCAGCTGTTTTCGCGCGGTGCCGGCGCTGAACCCACCCTAGCCAACAGAAGGCTAGAGTGGGGCACCCGACGCGAAGCGCTTTCTCGTCGCATCTGCGACTAATGGGTGATCTGGCCAGCTATCGGATTTCGCCCCCCTCCATTAAGATAAGAGGTTCCGCATTTGCTGGAATCTGCGCCCTCCATTCCATCCTCAATATAAGCAGGGTTAAGAAGGGACTCATCC
This sequence comes from uncultured Acidobacteriaceae bacterium, assembly GCA_963697175.1. GTDB lineage: Bacteria > Acidobacteriota > Terriglobia > Terriglobales > Acidobacteriaceae > Bog-257. The sequence goes on from CAVONC010000021.1 coordinate 228,334, forward strand.
ATGAACAGTTTTGGCAGTCGTTCCGTCCTTCGCGTGGGAAATCGGGAGTTTGAGATCTACCGTCTTGATGCCGTGGAAAAGCATGGCTGCAGCATCAAGCACCTGCCCTATTCGCTCCGTATTCTGCTGGAGAACCTGCTGCGCCGCGAAGATGGCAAGTCGGTGAAGGCCGATGACGTTCGCGCGCTCACTTCCTGGAAGGGCAAGACCGTCCCGATGGAGGAGATCGCCTTCATGCCCAGCCGCGTGCTGTTGCAGGACTTCACTGGCGTGCCGGCTGTGGTCGATCTGGCTGCCATGCGGGATGCGATGAAGGCGCTGGGCGGCGATCCGAAGCTGATCAACCCCTTGCAGCCGGCTGAGTTGGTCATCGACCACTCGGTACAGGTGGATGAGTTCGGCACTCCGCAGGCGTTTCAGCTGAACGCCGACCTGGAATTCCAGCGCAACAAAGAGCGCTATGCCTTCCTGCGCTGGGGACAGACCGCATTCAAGAACTTCGCCATCGTTCCGCCGGATACGGGCATCGTTCACCAGATCAATCTCGAATATCTGGCGCGCGTCGTCTTTGTCGGCGCGAACGGCGAGACGGGTAAGCCGATGGCTTATCCTGACACGCTGGTCGGCACGGACTCGCACACCACGATGATTAACGGCCTCGGCGTGCTCGGCTGGGGCGTGGGCGGAATTGAAGCCGAGGCAGCCATGCTCGGCCAGCCGGTATCGATGCTGATTCCGCAGGTGGTTGGAGTTCGGCTGAAGAACAGACTCGCCGCCGGCGCAACCGCGACCGACCTCGTTCTGACCGTGACCGAGATGTTGCGCAAGCACGGCGTGGTCGGGAAGTTCGTCGAGTTCTTCGGACCGGGACTGCAGAAGCTTCCACTCGCCGATCGGGCCACCATCGCCAACATGGCACCGGAATACGGCGCAACCTGCGGCATCTTCCCGGTCGATCAGGAGACGCTGCACTATCTGCGCCTGAGCGGCCGCAGCGAAGAGCAGATCGCGCTGGTCGAGGCCTATTGCAAAGAGCAGGGGCTGTTCCACACCGCCGCGACGCCGGAAGCCGAATACTCACACGTGCTGGAACTGGATCTCGCAACCGTTGAGCCCTGCATCGCCGGGCCAAAGCGTCCGCAGGATCGCATCGCACTCTCGGCTGCGGCAAAGTCATTCGAGGAGGCGCTGCCGAGCCTGTTGAAGCCGGGCCAGCACGTCCCACCGAAGCAGGAAGAGCGTTGGGAAGCTGAAGGCGGACATCCGGCTGGCATGGATTCGCAGCAGGATGCTGTGCAGGAGCACGTCAAGCTCGACAAGGCGCTGAATCATGGCAGCGTCGTGATCGCCGCGATCACCAGTTGTACCAACACTTCGAATCCCTATGTGCTGGTCGCGGCCGGTTTGCTCGCGAAGAAGGCCGTCGAAAAGGGATTGACTGTACCGGCCTGGGTGAAGACTTCGCTCGCGCCGGGATCGATGGTCGTCACCGAGTACCTCACTCGCTCCGGATTGATGCCTTATCTTGAGAAGCTAAAGTTCCACCTGGTTGGCTACGGCTGCACCACCTGTATCGGCAACTCGGGCCCGCTGCCGCAGGAGGTCTCCGACGTGGTCACGCAGAAAGACCTCGTAGTCGCTTCGGTGCTGAGCGGCAATCGCAACTTCGAAGGCCGCATCAACTCCGAGGTACGCGCGAACTATCTGATGTCGCCGCCGCTGGTGGTTGCGTATGCGCTGGCCGGCCGCATCGATCTCGATGTCTACGCCGAGCCGCTGGGCTACGCTCAAAATGGCAAGCGTCAGCCTGTCTATCTCAAAGATATCTGGCCCACGTCGGAAGAAGTCGACGAGGTTGTGCGCAAATACATCACCGGCGATCTCTTCACGAAGAGCTACAGCGACGTATTTAAGGGCGACGAACGCTGGCGCGGCTTGAAGGTTCCCGAGGGCGAGACCTTCGCGTGGGAGGAGCAATCCACCTATGTGAAGAATCCGCCGTACTTCGACAACATGCCGGCGACGCCCGCTCCGGTGAAGGATATTTCGGGTGCGCGCGTGCTCTGCTATCTCGGCAACAGCGTCACCACGGATCACATCTCACCCGCAGGTTCCATCAAGCCGAATAGCCCTGCCGGACAATACCTGGTTGCTCATGGCGTGAAGCCGGTGGACTTCAACTCCTATGGATCGCGTCGCGGCAATCACGAAGTCATGATGCGGGGGACCTTCGCCAACGTGCGTCTGCGCAACAAGCTCACGCCGCACAAGCGAAGGCGCATTTACCTCCTTCATGCCCAGTGGCGAAGAGATGACGATCTTCGACGCGTCGGAAAAATATCGCGCCGCAGGAACGCCCTTGATCGTGCTGGCCGGCAAGGAGTACGGCTCAGGCTCGTCACGCGACTGGGCCGCCAAGGGGCCAAGACTGCTCGGCGTTCGCGCCGTGCTGGCCGAAAGCTTCGAGCGCATTCATCGCTCCAACCTGGTCGGCATGGGCATTCTGCCGCTGCAGTTCCTGGCGGAGGAGAGCGCAGAAGTCCACGGCCTGACCGGCGAAGAGTCGTTCGACATCGTTGGCCTGGTTGATGTGCTGAAGAACTTCGGGCCTGGCAAGACGGTGAAAGTTCGCGCGACCAAGCCGGATGGCGTGGTCATCGAACTTCACGCGACGGTGCGCATCGATACGCCGCAGGAGGTTCTGTATTACAAGCACGGCGGGATTCTGCAGTACGTCCTGCGACAGTTACAAAGCAAGCCGGAAGCGGCGAAGGCGTAAGCTGTCCTAGCTGTTGTTGCGAACGATGGCTTCGTGATCGCTCAGGAGGAACCCAGCTCGCTTGGCCCGCCGGTGCCCGAATTGCCGGTGGCCGACGTCGAACGTGCGCAGCAGTATTACAAAGACGGTTCGGCTTCGAGAGGGAGCGGCTTTCCCCAAAACCGTTCCCGGAATCTGTTGACTTGCCGATAGCCGGCGCTACACTGTCCTCGCCACTTCCATGTCCCGCTACAAGATTCTGCCAGTCGCGATTGGGCTGCTGCTGGTTTTGAATGGGAGCAGCGCTGTCCGCAGAGACGGCCGTCCCCATCTGATCTTGTGGGCATGGGAACGCCCCGAGCAGCTGACCTTCCTGAACACTCGCGATGTGGGAGTCGCGTTTCTGGCCGGCTCCGTCTACCTCGACGCCTCGCCCGTTCTGCGGCCACGCTTTCAACCGCTGCGCGTCAGTCCCAGCACTCCGTTGACCGCGGTGGTGCGAATCGAGATCACGCCGCAGACACCAACCGATTTCTCCGACGCCTATCGTGCCGAGGTCGCTCGCCAGATCCTTCATCTCAGCGATCTGCCCGGCGTTCGCGAGTTGCAGGTCGACTTCGACGCGCGCCGCTCCCAGCGCCACTTCTATCGCCAGCTGCTGGAGACGGTTCGTGCGCAATGGCCGGCGGATCGGCGGCTGTCGATCACCGCGCTCGGCTCCTGGTGCCTCGCCGATGACTGGATCGCGGAGCTGCCGATCGACGAAGCGGTGCCCATGCTCTTCCGCATGGGCATGGACGAGGGCAACATCCTGCACGCGCTCAGCAGCGGGCAAGATTTTCGCGATCCGCTGTGCCGCCATAGCGTGGGTCTTGCCACCGACGAGCCGTGGCCGCAGCCGCTGCTCGATCGCCACGTGTTCGTCTTCAACACGCGTCCCTGGGATGCCCAGATGGTCGCGGCTGTACAACGAGGACTTCAGCCATGAGAACGATTCACTTGCATGCGTACATTAACGAGCAAGCGTTTCGATTCAATAACCGCGCGACTTTTCGGGGGGGAGGGTGAGTACGACGATTGTAGCGACGGAAATCCCCACTCAAGGCCAACTGATGGCCTTGAATGGGGCACCCGGCAATTGATGAAAAAGCCTAGAACCTTAGTTGATCCCGATGGTGTACTTCTGCGAGGCGATGCCGTTGACCACGACCTCCAGATAGCTCGCACCCGACTCCATGTTGGACGGGATATCGAGATGCGTGTAGGTCGGCCCGTTGTAGCCCACGGCCATGGTGTTGTGGTCGTGCGTGCGGCAATAGAAGACGTGTCCCGTCGACTTGTTGGTGATGCGGACGATGGGATAGTTGGTCGCCGCCTGCGCGTCGTCGCCATAGGAGTTGGCCTGCGATGCGCCGTTGAACTTGAAGCCGAAGAGCACCATCGAACTGCCGCGCGGCAGCACTACGTTGGTCAGCATGACGCTAGCCGCCAGCCCGGGATACGCAGTGCCGGTTGGCGTATAGACTTCGACGTCGTTGCTGCCGTCGCTGTAGAGCACTTGTCCGGTCGGCAGAACCAACATGCGCCCGTACCACGAAGAGTCCAGCGGCGCATTCGGCGGGCGCGGTACGGAGATCAAAGAGCTGCCATTCCATTCGAAGAAGAAAGTGTTGAGCTCATTGAAGCCAGGGCTGGCACTGAGCAGCACATTGCCGTCGGGCAGCAAAGCCGCGGGACCGTCGGCGATGTCGAGACCGTTGGGGAAGTCCGGACCCGGCGTCCAGGTCTGCGTGCTCAGCTTGTAGATGGAGGTGTGACCCGCGCCCGCGCCATTGGCTCCGGTGGCGAAGACCGTGCCGTCGGGCCGCAGCATTGCAGGTCCAACTTCGTAGGAGCCGTGCGAATCCCACAGCTGAGCGACAGTGCTGCCGGCGCTCGACCAGGAGCCGCTGCTGGGATTGTAGAGCTCGGAGTTGGTGCCGCTGGGATCGTTCAAGTCGGTGTAGGCATCAACCGTCAGCACGTTGCCGCTGGGCAGCAGCGTCCAGCCTTCCTCGTCGTTGGAGTCGAACTTGCCGGAGCCGGTCGCGGTCCACGTCAGGGTTGTCGAATTGAACAGCGCCTGCTGGCGGTCGCAGCAGTTGGCCAGCATGAGCGTCTTGTTGAACAGGACAACGCTGGAGGCGTCGCCGATGCTGCTCCAGCCGCTGGGCGGACTTACGCTGGTCCACTTGTTGGCGATGGGATCGTAGATGGCGCCCTTGTTCGTCCAGACGTACTGGCTGAAGTTCTGTTCGCCGCCTTCGACCAGGACGCGGCCGTCGGCCAGCACCGCCGAACCGAAGAACAGCGGACCGTAGTCCGACGCCAGCGAGGCCAGCTGCGACCAGCTGCCGTTCACGTAGCTGCCGTTGATGTCGGGCGTGAGCTTCCACCAGTCGGAGTAGCCGTCGTTGGGATCTTCGTGATGCACCATGACGGTGCCGTCGGTCAGCAGGAGCATGTGCCCCGCCGTGAAGCTGGGCTGGTTATTCAAAGGCTGCCAGGATTGCGCGCTGCACAGGCTCGCAGCCGCGCAGGCGATGACGACGAAAGCGAAACTACGCAAAAGCTTCATTTCTCTCCTCAAAGTGAAGGCTCGGACAAAAAAGGGCGGGCGACGAGCAGGATGGCGGATCAAGCCGCGTACTGCCGAGTCAAAGGTCGCAACATTATAGAACGCAGCCGGTAGTACACAGGGCCGCAAACTGGCTTGCGACAAAGTTTTGACAATTCACGCAGTGCGCAAGGCCTGGCGGCCGTTTGTGCGGAGAGGAATGTCCCGCCCTGGCCAACGGGAGTGGAATGAAGCAGGTCCTTAGGGTCCGGTTGGCTCCACTCAGAATGACAGAACGGGGCGCGCGGCCGCGGGGTTGTGGCGACAGGACCACCGCACCGCAATAGAGCCGGTTGTGCGCCATGAGCACAGGGTCTAATTTCGACGATCGGCAGAGGCCCGGACCTGTATACCTGTTTTCTAACAGCGGCCTTCCTAAGGCTGAATCCGGCGGTGTTTCCTTTCTTGCCCTTTGGCCGCGGGCGGGTCCGCATGAATCCGGAAGCCGCCTGGCAGCATCAATTAGCAGCGCCGGTTTGCCGCGATAGCATGCAATCCGGTAGAATGTACGTTTGCTATCTACCAGTTAGGAGTTCCAGTGAAGGCAGCGATCCATCCCGCTTACGACGAAGTCCGCGTGCATTGTGCGTGCGGCAACACATTTTTGACCCGCTCCAGCCACAAGGGCGATATCAACGTGGAAATTTGCTCCGCCTGCCATCCGTTTTTCACCGGCAAGCAGAAGCTGATCGATACCGCCGGCCGCGTCGAGCGCTTCCGCCGCAAGTACGCCAAGAGCGATGCCTCCAAGAACGAAGCGGCCAAGAACGAAGCCGCCAAAACCGAAGCTGCCAAGAGCGAAGCCGCCAAGAATTAACCCGTTCCTACTTCCAGAGCCTCCGCTGCGGCGGAGGCTTTTTGTTACTGCTCCGCGCCGCTCAAAGCGCGATCGATGGACAGCGCTCCCGCGCCCTTGATCAGGATCACCAGCCCTATCGCGATCGCCAACAGGTGATACTCGAAGCCCTCACCTTTCTGCTGCCCAGTCCAGTTCATGAAGAAGCCATTGTGGATATGAACGGTGAGCACCGCGACGATCATGTTGCAGATGATGCCGAAGGCCGCAATCCGGCTGAGCAGGCCGACGATCAGCCCCAGCCCGCCGAAGAACTCGGCGCAGATCGCCAAGAAGGCCAGCGGCGCCGGAATGCCCATCGTCTGCGTGAAGAAGCCCATGGTGCCGTGGAAGCCGTAGCCTCCGAACCAGCCCAGCATCTTTTGCGCGCCGTGCGCGAAGAAGACGATGCCCAGTACCAGGCGCAGGATGGTGAGTGTGAAGTCGTTGGAAGTAGAAAGTATCTTACGCAACTTGTCCTCCTGAACAGGGCGGCCGCCGTTTACGATGAGTCCGCCAACGTTTAGCCCTGTCCAGAAGATGCTTGTTGCAACACGCAAGTCGCAGGAATATTTTTGGGTGCCCCAGGTTCGCGGCCTTCTTTTGGACGCTAACCTGGGATCCCGCCGACCCGCGCCGAGACGAGGGTCCTCCGGTTCGAAAGCCTCGCATCCTCATCTACTGCTTATCGCCGACCTTGAACTCCGTCCAGGGATTGCCCTTCATGTCCACCAGAATCGGCTTTTGCCAGTCGAACTCGGGACGCTCCTTCAGGAACGGCTCGGCCAGGAAATCCTCGCCACAGGGATGTCCGGCGCGCGCCTGCAGCGTCATGTTCTTTGCCATGGTGCTGTCGGCCGCCTGCGCAGTTACGGCGCCCATGGGATTGTACGGAGGTTCGTCCCATGCGGCATCGGCGGTCGGAGAAGTATCGCCATGTCCGCAAAGCCCGCGATAGCCGCGGTCTTCCTTGCCTTCGAAGGTGTCGTAGTGATCGGCAAGAAACTTCTCGCCCATGGCAAGATCGATCTGTCCCTTATTCGCCGGCAGCAACTGTTGCCACCGCACGCGCCGCGCGTTGGGCGAGCTCGACATATTGGTGGGATCGAAATCGGTTTCGGTCTTGATCAGTTCCGGGTCGCTGGGAAAGTTCGCGCCTTCGAAGTAGCCATCCTTGCTGCGCCACACGCGATGGACCTTCAGGCCGTCCTCAAAGCGCGCAATCTCGCCGGTCTTGTTGTCGGCCAACAGCCAATCGTTGGCATAGCCGCCGTTGTTGCCCTCCAGCATGATCTTCACGTACTGATCGATGGAGCTGGCGTACTGCGCCGCCTTGCGCGCGCGCACGAACTCCGGCTTGCCATTGGGATCGAAGCCATAGAACCCGGCAATGGTCGTCTCCGTCACCATGATCCCGGCGGAGTTGATGGCGAAATCGTCGTCGCTCACGATGATTCCCGGGAAGCCGTCGGTGATCATGCGATAGCCGTGCGTGGGCACGATGTCGAAGATCATCGTCCAGCGCTTGCCGGTCGCGTAATCGGTCCAGTTGCTGTGCACGATCACCGGCTTGTGGTCCTTGGTATAGGACCCCGTCGCGACAAACGCGCTGCAGTTGCCCGGCGCTTTCAGGTCGGGAGCGTCGGCGCGCTTCTCCTGCTTGTCGAGCATGGGGACGTAGTAGTCCGGGATCTCTTCCATCGCGTTGAGCGCGACCACGTCCCACACATCCAGCTTCGAGCCGCGCGCCTTCAGCCCGTCCGCTATGCCTTGCAGCTCCTGCTGATATTCCTCGTCGATGTGCGGCCACAGGATGTTCTGCGCGGTCGCGCGATAGAAGGCCCAATCGCGCTTGGTGCGGCGGACGTCTCTGAATTGCACGACGCGGAGGCCGTCTTCAATCTCCGGTGCCAGCAGATATCCGTGCTGATAGCCAATGTCGGCAGGCGCGCCCTCCAGGTGCACATAGACCCAGCCACCGCGCTCAAAGCGGTATCCGCCCTTTAACCGCGCCTCGTCGCCCTTGGCAGAATCCTGCTTCGAGGTCGCTGCGCCCGCGACAGCGGCCAGCACAGTCAAGCTCAATACAAAACAAAAGACACCGCGAATCACCAACCGCATCCATGCCTCCATCCAGTTCAGAGAGACGGCAGCAGATTATCCATTTGCCGCCGGAATAGCAATCATGAGGAGGTAGAGATAGAGCTCGGTGCCCCAGGTTCGGCCTTCTTTTGGCCTAACCTGGGTTGCGAGCCGGTTAACCTGGGTTGCGAGCACTGCCAGCATCCGTGTCCCCAGATTCGCGGCCTTCTGTTGGACGTTCGCCTGGGAGCCCGGGTGCCCCATTCCGGCCTTCCTTTGGCCAGGGTGGGGCAAGCGGAGTCGAGCGTGCGCTGCCTGCCTGCATTGCCCCCTTCGCCACTGTCCGTTATCATCATGCGCTTGGGGAACTCGATGTCCACACTTGCCCGTGCAGCCATTCGATGCGGCTGCACACTCATACTCATCCTCACTCTCAGCTTCAATCTCTCCGCGCAAGCCCAGCACTCCTCAACCGGCGACTGGAAGTTCGCCGTCTCCGGCGACTCGCGCAATTGCGGCGACATCGTGATGCCCGCCATCGCCGCCGGCGTGCGCGCTGACGGCGCTGCCTTCTACTGGCACCTCGGCGACTATCGCGCCATGTCCAACTTCGACGAGGACTACCGCAAGACTCATCCCCAAGCCAGCATCTCGAAATATTTCGCCGACGCCTGGCCCGACTTCATTCAGCACCAGCTCACGCCCTTCGGCGATCTGCCGGTCTTCCTCGAGATCGGCAATCACGAACTGGTTGCGCCCAAGACGCGCGGTGACTATCTCGCGCAATTTGCCGACTGGCTCAATCAGCCGGTCATCCAGCGCCAGCGGCTGGCCGACAATCCCAGCGATTACATGCTTAAGACCTACTACCATTGGATCGACCGCGGCGTGGACTTCATCAGCATGGACAACGCTTCTGCCGACATGTTCGACGCCGGCCAGATGTCATGGATCAAGAAGGTGCTGGCGAACGACGCCAAGAACAGCGCGATTCGCAGCGTGGTTCTCGGTATGCATGCCGCGCTGCCCGACAGCTCTTCCGCCGGTCACAGCATGAACGACTCGGCGCAGGAGCAGGAAACGGGCCGTAAGGTTTACGCGCAGCTGTCCGCCTTCCGCAAGAGCACGGGGAAGAACGTCTACGTCCTGGCCAGCCACTCGCACTTCGTGATGAACAATGTCTACAACAGCGCGTGCCATAAGGACGATGTCCTCGACGGTTGGATCATGGGCAGCGCCGGAGCGGTGCGCTATCGCCTGCCGTCGAACCTCGATCAGGCAAACATCGCCATGACGCGACATCTACGGCTACCTGCTGGCGACGGTTGCGCCCGACGGCAAGATTACGTTTCAGTTCAAGGAGATCAAGCAGTCCGACGTGCCGAGCAGTGTTGTGAACGAGTTTTCGCCGGATCTGGTGAAGTGGTGCTTCGAGCAGAACACGTCGAAGTACCAGCCCTCCGGCCCAACCTGCGGCGACGCTCCGCTGGGCGACGAGCATCAGTGATCCGGTAGAGCCGGCCTTCAGAGACGTTGTCGCAACCGGAAAAGAATTTCGCGGTGGAACAAACAGCCGAGAATGCGGTCGAACCAGCCGCGCAGCGGCGACATTTGTGTTAGCCGCGGGCGTAAGCCCGCGGGGGCAGGTGGGACAAATGGAGAGCCGCGGAGCGGCGACACCCGGTCGCGACACAGTCTCTTCAGGCCAGCGTCCAGGTCCCCTTTAGTTTTTGTCATCCCGACGAGGACTTTAGTCCGAGGAGGGATCTGCGGTTCGCCGCCATGCTGAAGATTTCGCCCTCCGATTACGCCGCCATCCGCCGCCACGGCGAAGAGACCTACCCGCACGAATGCTGCGGCATCCTGATCGGCACGGTCGAAGGCGACACTCGCACTGTCCACAGCGCAATCCGCTGCAATAACATCTGCACCGACTCTCCGCAAACTCGCTACGACATCGATCCGCGCGAACTTATCCGCGCCCAGCGCGAAGCTCACGAGCGCGGCCTCGACGTCGTCGGCTTCTACCACTCACACCCGGACCACCCGGCGCACTGGTCGCCCACCGACCTCGAAGAAGCCCACTGGATCGGCTGCTCCTACGTGATCACCAGCGTGGAGAATGGCAAGGCCACGCAAACGGCGTCCTTTGTGCTCAGCGGACGTACAGAAGAGGACAAGGAGCTGCTGGAAGAAGAGATTGTTTGCTCTCAATGAATTCAGGGGATCAGCGCGATAACTCGGCCATTTCGTTCGTCGTCGAGCGCACGATGGATAGCTGTGTCGAGGCGGCCGGCGGCAAGGTCGGTTTGGAGGCGCGCATCGATGGGTTGGGGGTGGTACTGGTCAAGCCACGCATACAGCTCCTGCAACTGCTGCTCACTGAGCTTGTCTATAGCGCGCTCGATTTCCCGTACTGTATCTGAACCCATGGTTTCTCCGTAGATTCAAGTCTAGCATCCTTCAGATGTAACAGCCGCCGTAAGGACGTTTGCCTAACCATGTTTTGTTCGCCAGGCTCGTGGCTCGAAGCTCGGGGCTCGCCACTCTTCGCCAGTTGCTACTTACCAGCCACTCTCTCTACAATCTTTCATTCCCTATGCTTCGCTTCTCAACCGCCGGAGAATCGCACGGAGAGGCGCTGGTCGCGCTGCTGTCGGGCATGCCCGCCGGCATCGCCGTTGACCTTGCGTTCGTCAATCGCGAACTCTGGCGGCGGCAGCAAGGCTATGGACGCGGCGGCCGCATGCGCATCGAGCGTGATACCGCGCGCATTCTCAGCGGCGTGCGTCATGGCAAGACCATCGGCTCGCCCATCGCGCTGCTGCTCGCCAACAACGACTGGCAGAACTGGACTGAGGCCTTGCCGGTTGAGCAAGGTGATCCGGCCAAGCACAAGCGTGTCGCATCGCCGCGTCCCGGTCATGCCGACCTCGCGGGCGCCGTGAAGTACAACTTCCCCGAGGCCCGCTACGTTCTGGAGCGCGCTTCGGCGCGCGAATCGGCTGCGCGCGTCGCGGCCGGAGCAATCGCGAAACTCCTGTTGCGCGAACTCGGCATCGAAGTCTTGAGTCATGTCATCGCCGTCGGCAGCGCGCGTCTCGACAAGCCGGTTACATGGGACGCGATCGCAGGGCTCGCCGCGAAAGACGAAGTCCTGCTTGGCTGCGCCGATCCTGAGAGCGAAGCGCGCATGAAGGAACAAGTCGATCTTGCGTTGCGGACCGGCGACTCCGTCGGCGGCATCTTCGAAGTGATTGCGCACAACGTCCCGCCTGGCCTCGGCACCTTCGCCAACTGGGACGAGCGGCTCGATGCGCAGCTCGCAGCCGCCGTGATGTCGTTGCAGGCGGTCAAGGCGGTCGAAATCGGCGATGCAGTGCAGGCTGCCGCTTCACTCGGCTCCACGGTGCATGATGAAATAGGATACGAGCGGGGCAGCGAGAGCTCGTTCACCGGATTCACGCGGCGTTCGAATCACGCCGGCGGGCTGGAAGGCGGCGTCTCGAACGGCGAAGACATTCGTGTGCGAGGTTATCTGAAGCCGATTTCGACGCTGCGGCGTCCGTTGGCGTCCATTGACTTCGCCACCCGCGAACCGGTGAAGGCCGCCTACGAGCGCTCCGATGTGTGTGTGGTTCCGGCCGCAGGAGTGGCCGCTGAGGCGATGGTCGCGCTCACCATTGCGCGTTGTGCGCTGGAGAAGTTCGGCGGCGATTCTCTGCTGGAAGTACGGCGAAATTTCGAGGGCTACTGCCAACAACTGCGAAACTTCTAATGATCTATCCCATCGTGAAATATGGCGACCCGGTTCTGGAGAAATCGGCAGCCCCTATCACCAGCTTCGACGACGAGTTGCGCAAGCTGGTTGACGATATGTTCGAGAGCATGTACGCGGCGCACGGCGTCGGCCTGGCCGCGCCGCAGATCGGCATCAGCAAGCGCATCGCCGTCATCGACGTCACCTTCAAGGAAGATCCGGACGCGAAGATCGTACTGGTCAATCCCGAGATCATTCACACCGAAGGCAAGCTGACGTCGACCGAAGGCTGCCTCAGCTTGCCGGAGTTCCGGGAGAACGTGACGCGGCCGCGCAAAGTCACGGCGCGCGCGCAAGATTTGAACGGCAAGACCATCGAGGTCACCGGTGAAGAGCTGCTGGCGCGCGCCCTGGTGCACGAAACCGACCATCTCAACGGAAAACTCTACCTTAGCCACATCAGCGCCCTGAAGCGTGACATGCTCAAACGCAAAGTCCGCAAACTGGTGAAGCTGGGAGAATGGTAGAAGAGCAGCAACTAGCAATTAGCCCACTAGCAAGCCTAGCTAAAAGCGACTCTCAACCGCGGGGAGTGAGCACCGAATCAGGGGGGTGCGAATCCGTGATCACCGAGTCGAAGCCGCGCCCTTGCTGAGTGCAGGTTCGTATCAGGGCACGACTTCAGTCGTGCCGAGAGGGTACAAATTGGGACAGGGCTTTAGCCCCTGCCGATGTTTTGAAGCTAATTGCTAAACGCTGAGCATTGCTGATTGCTAATTGCTAATTGCTAATTTGCTTATGCTCGATCTCGTCTTTTGCGGCACTCCCCAATTCGCCGTGCCTACGCTCGAAAAGCTCGTGGCATCCGGCTTTCGCGTGAAGCTGGTCGTAACGCAGCCCGACCGGCCCAGCGGCCGCGGCATGGAAGTTGTCCCTTCGCCTGTCAAACGTGTCGCGCTCGCACTCGACCTGCCGGTCCTCCAGCCGGACAAAATCAAGAACAACGACGAGTTTCGCGCTCAGCTGCAGCAGATCGCTCCTGGGGCGATCATCGTCGTTGGCTACGGACGCATCATTCCGCAGTGGATGATCGATCTGCCGCCGCTGGGCAACATCAACCTGCACGCCTCGCTGCTGCCGAAGTATCGCGGTGCCGCGCCGATTCAGTGGGCAATCGCCATGGGCGAGCAAGTCACCGGCGTCACTACCATGCGCATCAATGCCGGCCTCGACACCGGCGACATCCTGCAACAGGTCGAAGAGCCGATCAGGCCAGAAGATACTGCCATGACCCTCGCCCCACGTCTCGCGCAGGCCGGAGCGGAACTGATGATCTCCACGCTTGCCGGCTTGAAAAACGGGACCATCACGCCGCAGCCGCAAGACGATACAAAAGCCACGCTGGCGCCGATTCTCAAGCGCGAGGATGGGCAGATTGATTTCGCGCGAACAGCGATCGATACCTGGAATCGCCTGCGCGGTTTTCAGCCCTGGCCAGGCGCCTTCACCCGATTTCGCGGCAAGATGCTGCACATCTATGCAGCGACACCCGCGCGCGACGTCGCGGCAATTCTTCCTGCTCACTTCGCAATCGAAAACGACCGCCTGCTGCTCGGTTTCGCGAATCAAACGGCGCTCGACCTTGCCGAATTGCAGATTGAAGGCAAGAAGCGGATGACCGCGCGCGACTTCATCAACGGCTACCGCCCAAAGAGCGACGAGGTGCTCGGGGAACAGGACGGCAACTGCGGCCAGTCTCATTGATCAGGTCTGTGTAAGGGCACGACCTTCAGTCGTGCCGAAAAATTCACACAAAAACTCGGGCTTTAGCCCCCTGTACCAGCAAGCCCAGCGGCTGAAGCCGGCATTCAGTTGCGGCCTCTTTCGGCACGGCTGAAGCCGTGCCCTGACACAAACCCGCAGGCAATCAAAACGGTCTATGAAACGTGTTCCGCCGACTCGCTCACCATTCTTCTCCCCAGCCGTCCCTTCGACTAACCGGAGGCAGCATGCAACACTCTCGGCCCACTCTTCGCTTAGCCGCTCTTCTCCTGGCCTCACTCTCAACCTTCGCAAGCGGCCAAACAAGCTCCAAGACCTCACCCGCTCAGCCCGGCCAAGTTACTGCGACCGGCAACCTGTCGGTGCGGCGCTTCTCGCAGTCCGCAACTCTTCTTCCCAACGGCAGGGTCCTGATCGCCGGCGGCATGGAACGCAACGGCAAGTACGACGCCTCTGCCGAAATCTACGATCCGCGGACAGGAGCATTTTCCGCGGCTGGCAACATGTCCTCCGCGCGCGAGGGTCACGCCGCCATCCTGCTTCGCACTGGCAAGGTGCTGATCGCCGGAGGATCACCTGGCGCCGGCGCCAACCTCGCCACCGCTGAGATCTACGATCCCGCTACTGGAACCTTTCACCCAACCGGCAGCATGACCAGCCCGCGCAGTCATCCAGCTACCGTGCTCCTTAACGATGGCAAGGTCCTGCTGATTGGAGGCGACGGCGCGCATGAGGACGAGCGTCTCAGTTCCGCAGAGCTGTACGATCCCGCGAGTGGACGATTCATCGCAACCGGCAGCATGCAGGTGCCGCGCGAAATGCACACGGCTGTGCTGCTTAAGGATGGGCGTGTGCTAGTCGTCGGCGGCTCCAGCTCCGGCAGTTATCCCAGCTCGCATATCGAGGCACGCGCGGAGATTTACGATCCCGCGACCGGACGCTTTTCAATGACCGGCAATATGAATGTGCCGCGCCACAAGCTCGCCGCAGCGCTCCTTCCAGACGGGAAGGTGCTGGTGGTGGGCGGTTCCGACAATCGCGACTGGCGCGGGCAGTACGCCTCAGCCGAGCTCTACGATCCGGCGACGGGACGTTTCAGCAATGATGGGGAGATGAGCTTTCGGCGCTTCAAGCTGATCCAGACAGCGGTGCGACTGCCCGACGGACGAGTGCTGATTGCCGGCGGCGCCGAGCGGCCCGAGATCTACGATCCGGCGACGAAGAGCTTTCGGCCGGTAAACGGCACGGTTGGAGAGGGACGCTATTTCTCAACCGCGACTCTGCTGAATGACGGCCGCGTCCTGATTGCCGGCGGTTACGGCGACGATCCCATGGCCGGAGCCGTCCCCAACGCGTGGCTTTACCAGCCTTAAGCTGCGGACAATGACCGCCGCTCGGCCGTTATTTCTTGGCGACAGCTTTTCTGAGTTCAACACCGGGGGTGAATTTCGCCGCGCGGCGAGCGGCAATCTTGATGACGCCTCCCGTCTGGGGATTGCGTCCGTTGCGCGCTTTGCGCTGGTACACGGAAAAGGTTCCGAAGCCGACCAGCGTCACCCGGCCGCCCTTCTTCAACGTGTTCGTGACTGAGTCGATGATGGTGTCGATGGCCCCACCCGCCGCCGTCTTGCTGACACCGTGAGCGGCTGCGATTTTCTCAATCAGGTCTGCCTTGTTCATACTCGCTCCTCGCCAGCTGTGATGTGATGTGCAGCGAGTATTTACTTGCGGGGACGGGGGTGTGTCAAGAAATAAGTGCAATGACGCAGGTATTTCGTATTCAGCGTGGTTCTAGGTCCAGCTTTGGGATCAGCCAGGTCGGAACTTCGGCATCTCGTCCTGCGTATAAAAGATCAGGTGCAATCATGTTTGGCTTCCTGCTGTGGTGCGTTTTGCTGATCTTCTGTTGGCCCTTGGCCCTGTTTGTCCTGGTGCTGTATCCCATCGTCTGGCTGCTTCTGCTGCCGTTCCGAATCCTGGGAATTGCGGTGGACGGCGTGCTGGAGCTGCTGAAGGCGATCATTCTGCTTCCGGCGCGAATCCTGCGCGGCCCGAGCCGAGCCTGGTAGGTAGCCCGATCCTACCAGCACGAGAAACGCTAGAAGCGATCTCATAATGAATTAGATGGGTGGGTAAACTGCGATTTCCCTCAGGGGCTAAAGCCCGCGCTTTTTGCGGCTCTGGGCGGCACGGCTAAGCCGTGCCCTTTCAAAAACGATTGATGAGATCGCTTCTAGTCCCGAAGCCAGTCCGTTCCACGGTGTCTCTGTGGTGCCATGTTCCAAACTAAGAGAGCGGACCCGAAGGCCCGCTCATTAATTGCAAATCACCAGCGTTACTATCCGACCTTCACCTCTGCCGACTCTTCTTGTTTCGCCGTGATCTGGCGATGGTCGATGCCGGTGTAGATCTGCCGCGGACGCGCGATCTTCTGCTCCGGATCCTGCACCATCTCGTTCCACTGAGCCAGCCAGCCGGCTGCGCGCGGAATGGCGAACAGTACCGTAAACATTTCCGGTTGGAAGCCCATGGCCTGGTAGATGATCCCGGAATAGAAATCGACATTGGGATACAGCTTGCGGGTAACGAAGTAATCGTCCTGCAGCGCGATGCGCTCCAGCTCCAGGGCAGTGTCCAGCCGGTCGTTGCGTCCCGTTACCTCGAATACTTCGTCGGCAACCGCTTTGATGATGCGGGCGCGCGGATCGTAATTCTTGTAGACGCGATGCCCGAATCCCATCAGCTTGATCTCGCCTTCTTTTACCCGCTTGATGTAATTCGGAATGTTCTTCACCGAGCCGATCTCATCCAGCATCTTCAGCACTTCTTCGTTTGCCCCGCCATGCAGTGGGCCGGCCAGCGCCGCCGCCGCGCCCGCCATCGAGAGGTAAGGATCGGTCTGCGCGCTGCCGATGACCCGCATCGTCGTCGAGCTGCAGTTCTGCTCGTGGTCGGCGTGCAGAATGAAGAGCACGTCGAGCGCGCGCGCGATGACCGGACTCGCCATATATTTCGGTTCGGTCATCTTCCACAGCATGTTCATGAAGTTTTCGGGGTAGCTGAGATCGTTGTCGGGATAAACGTAGGGATGGCCGCGACGGTGACGATAGGAATACGCCGCCAGCGTAGCCATCTTGGCGATCAGCCGGACGATCTGCTTCTGCCGGTTCACCGGATCGTGAATGTCCTTGGCCTCGGGATAAACCGTAGACAGCGCCGCCAGCGTGCTTACCAAAATGCCCATGGGATGGGCGTCGTAGCGGAAGCCGTCGATGAACTGCTTCGTGGTCTCATGCAGCATCGTGTGATGCGTGATCTCCCACGTCCAGTCCTTGTCCTGTTGCGGGGTGGGCAGCTCGCCGTAGAGCAATAAGTAAGCGACCTGCAGGTAATTGCAATGCTCGGCCAGCGTCTCGATGTCGTAGCCGCGATAGCGAAGGATACCTTTGTCGCCGTCAATGAAGGTGATGGAGCTCTTGCACGATGCCGTATTCATGAACGCGGGATCGTAGGTCATGACACCGAAATCGTCGGGAGAGGTCTTGATCTTCCGCAGATCCATGGCTCGAACCGTGCCGAGCTCGATCGGTGCTTCGTAAGTCTTGCCGTTGCGCTGGTCGGTGATGGTCAAAGAATCCTTCGACATGACCGGAACCTCCTGTCAGAAACTGAGAAGAATAAGTTCGAAAAAGAGCCGGGTGCGAACGAGTGTTCGAACAAATCAATTTTAATGCCCGCCCGGTCGAGAAACCTAGCATTAACCCGCAGGCGAGCGACGCAAATCACATGCATCTGTGACGGTTGAACATAGCTCCCGGTCACCGCCTTTCCGCTATTTCTTGTCGGCTGGCTTGTCGGAAGCGGCGCTGCCTTTTTCTGTGCTGGCGGAGCTGCTGCCCTTGGAAGCTTCCGACTTGCTCTCCGAGGAAGACGCCGCCGCGGAGCCGTTGCCGTCCTTGCCCTTGCCTTTGGACGAACCTTTGGCGTAGTCGGTGACGTACCATCCCGAGCCCTTGAACTGCACCGCCGGCGCCGAAATCAGTTGCTCCAGCTCGCCGCCGCAATGCGGGCAGACAGCCAGGGGCGGATCGGAAAATTTCTGGATTCGCTCGGTCAGGCTATGGCACTTCTTGCACTGGTATTCGTAGAGAGGCACGGCCAGTTTCCCCACAAGTCGTTCTAAGTTATTGATTCTATTTTTCGCGATTGGTTGCGGTCAAACGAAAGGAAGCAATTAGCCATTAGCGATTAGCAATTGCCCGGCGCCCGGTTCGGCCTGATTTTGGCTGGGGGCGATCCTCAATCAAGGTAGAAGTGTCATCCCGACCGAGGACTTCAGTCCGACCGAGGGATCTGCGGTTCTCTTCTGGCCAGTGCGGTGCCCGAGGTTCGCCGTCCTTTAGCTAACCTGGGCCGCGACGCTGACGCAAGCCGCTGGGTGCCCCGTTCCAGCCTTCTTTTGGCTGGGGCGGGAGCAGTTCCAGTTGCCAGTTGCCACTCCCGGCATGGAAACTAATCACGTGAAAGCCATCGCCATCATTCCTGCTCGCCTCGCCTCAACTCGCCTGCCGCGCAAGGTGCTGTGCGAGATTGCCGGCCGTCCTATGCTCGCCTACGTGTACGACGCGGCTCGCGCCTGCCCCGGCTTCGAAGACGTAATCGTCGCTACCGACTCGGACGAGATCGCCGCCGTCTGCCGCCAGAACGGCTGGCACTGTCGCATGACCTCGCCGGAGCATCGCAGCGGCACCGACCGCGTCCACGAGGTCGCGCAGACCGTCGCGGCCGACGTCTACGTCAACATCCAGGGCGACGAGCCGCTGGCGCGCCGCGAACATCTCGATGTGCTGCTTGAACTCATGCAACGTGACGGCGTCGAAGTGGGCACGCTGAAGACCATCTGCGACACAGAGGACGTGAACAATCCCAATGCTGTGAAAGTCGTGACCTCTTTGGACGATCGGGCGCTGTACTTCTCTCGCGCCACCATTCCCTTTGACCGCGACAGAACCGGAACAGTGCCCTACTACAAGCATCTCGGCTTCTACGCCTATCGCAAGTCGGCGCTCGATCGCTTTCATGATTGGCCCGAATCGCGATTGGAGCGCACCGAGCGATTGGAGCAGTTACGCTTCCTGGCGAACGGCGTCGCCATCCACGTCGCCGAAACCCCGTATGACACGGTTGGAGTCGACACCGAAGATGACTTGCGCAGGGTGGAAGCGATTCTGCGCGGCCCCGTCGAGAGCCAGTAAAGTCGGCCCTTCGGCAAGGCACTCAGTTGCGGCCAGAGGTCGCTTTCGACTAACGCCGGACCGTCCCGTAGTCAATTCGGGCGACGCAGAAAAACGTGAGGACCAACCGCCCTCAGAAAGTTTTTCACCGACCCGCCTTTCCCGTATCATCGATCAGATCGATGCGAAGCCGCAGGAATATCGTCTGGGTTGTCGTCGCGATTGTGGTCATCGTCGGCGGCATTGTGACTGCTGTCCTGCTGCGAAAGCGCGCAGCGCCGGACGTGGTGCGTCTGCTGCCCGACTCCGATGCGGTGCTCTACATCAATCTGGAGCCGATCCGGCTGCTCACCGACATTGCCAAGCATCCGCCGAAAGAGCGCGAGTCCGACTACGAAGAATTCGTGCGGGAAACCGGCTTCGAGTTTGAGCGCGATCTGGACCGGGCGGCGTTCGCCATTCACTACGGAGTCGCTAGCGCCAAAGGCAAGCCGGCGGAGACGCGCTACAGCGAGATTCTGCAAGGCCACTTCGACCACACGCGCGTCACTGACTGGCTGCACAAGGTCGCCGTCTCGACCGAGCACTACCAGGATTACGACATCTACGTCATTCCAATTGAAGATCGCACGGTGCGCGTTGCCCTGCTGGGCATCGACATTGTCGCGGCCTCCAACGTCGACGATCCCGGCGTGATCCGCGGCATAATCGATCGCTACAAACAGGCCGCACTGCCATTCTCCGGGCCGCAGCTGGTCAGCGATTACTATCGGCGGGTGCCGCTGGGCAGCATTGTGTGGACGATCGCGCGCACCCCCGCGGCCAAAGCTTCCGAGGATCATGGCGAGCTTCTGCTGCCCGGCGCGTGGAGCGGCCTGCTGCCGCGTGGCAGCGTAGTCATCGCATCGGCGCGGCCGCTGAACGAGGTGCGACTGCGCGCTGACGTTCATCCTGCGCGATGAGAGCCAGGCGCAGCGCTTCACCGAGGAAGTTGCGACCTACCTCGTGTTGTTCAAGTCGCTGGAGATCTCGATGGACGAGGGCGGGCCGGACAAGGATGTGAAGGCCGCGTTCGACAGCCTCGCCGTGCAGCAAGACAAAAGCGAAGCGGTGTTGACCGCGAAAGTCCCGTACGCGTTCTTCAAAAAGGTGCTGAGCGCGCCGCCGGTCGATCTGGGACCGCAAACCCAGAAACCGCCGAGCGGCCAGATTCCGCCGCCTGAATCAACGCCTCAGAAGAAGAAGTAGAGATCGCGACTTTTTTTGGCGAGGCCGGAAGATGGCCCGCGCTGGGTTTTCGAGCCGCCCCTTGCATCCCGTCGCCGGAACACGGAAACTGTACAGATAGCCTGCATGAATATCGCACTCTTCGGCGGTACCTTCGATCCCATCCATCGCGGACATCTGGTTGTGGCGCGCGCTGCGGCGGCGAAATTCCAGCTGAAACAAGTTTGGTTCGTTCCTGCCGACATTCCGCCCCACAAACAGAAGTCGCCGATCACAGCCTTCGATCATCGGTACGCGATGGTCACGCTCGGCCTGGCGGGTGAGAAGGAGTTCATCCCCTCGCTGCTTGAGGCGCCCGATCAGACGATCCCGGAGAGCAAGCGCAAGCCAAGCTACTCGATCGAAACCGTCCGTCGCGTCAAAAAGACACTGGGCAAGAGCGACCACTTATACTTTCTGATAGGGATGGATGCGTTCCGCGACATCGCCACCTGGTATAAGGCGGAAGAACTGTTGAGCGAGTGTGATTTTATTGTGGCGGCGCGTCCGGGATATTCTCTCGCCGACGTGGCATCAGCGCTGCCGGAAAAGTTACGGCCGCAGTCGTCGGTCACCAAACTTTTTCGCAAAGAGGCGATGGATGGAACCCTGGTCCTGCGCGGTGCTACGCTGCATATGCTGCCGGAGACGCATGAGGACGTGTCGGCGACGCAGATCCGCGCGGCGGTTGATCGCGGCGGCGCCCTGAAGCGTCTGCTGCCGGATCTAGTCGCTGAATACATCAAGAAGGAAGGGCTGTATCGTAAAGCGAAGACGAGGGATTAGGGGCTGAGGATCAGGGAGCAGTCAGGAAGTCGCAAGGCGAAAAAGCGAATAGCGAAAGGCGAATAGCGAAAGTTGCATGAAGAACAATGAAGTGGGATCTCAGGTTGCCGTGGCAGTGCGAGCCTGCCAGTCGAAGAAGGCCGAGGACATCAGCGTGCTGCAATTGGATGCGCAGGCCAGCGGCTTCACCGATTACTTTGTGCTCTGCTCCGGCGCAAACCCGCGCCAGGTGCAGGCCATCGCCGACGAAGTCGACCACCAGCTCAGCGCGATTGGAGTTGAGCCCAAGCACAGGGAAGGCTACAACCAGGCTGACTGGGTGCTCATCGACTATGTGGACTTCGTCGTCCACGTCTTCTCCGAGAGCGCGCGCAAGTTTTATGATTTGGAGCGCCTGTGGAAGACGGCGACGCGCCGGGAATTGGCTGACCTTGAGAAGCCTGCCGCCAAGCCTGCAGCGAAGAAGGCCGCCAAACGAGTGGCCAGTAAGCCGGCCAAGAAGGCCGCAAAATCCGCGCCGCGCAAACGTGCTTCCACCAAGACTCCGCGCGAGAGCTCCTGAGCCGTGAGACTGCACATCGCCTGGATCGGCCGGACCAAGAGCGCGCCCATTCAATCCCTGACGGCGGAATATCTCAAGCGGCTGTCGCGCTTCGCCGCATCCGACGCGCACGAGCTGCTGTCGGAAGCCGCTCTGCTCAAGCTGCTGGAGAAAAGCTCAGGACGCACGCAGCCGGTGCTGGTGCTGCTGGACTCGCGCGGCCGCCAGCTCACCTCGGAAGAGATCGCTAACTTCCTCGAATATCATCAGTCTCACGATACGCAAGAGCTGCTGTTTGCCGTGGGCCCGGCGGACGGTTGGAGCGACAGCACCCGAGCCGCCGCCAACAGCGTTCTTTCTTTCGGCAAAATCACATTACCGCACGAACTGGCGCGTGTCGTGTTGCTGGAACAGCTCTACCGCGGGTTCAGCATCTTGAAGGGCCATCCATATCATGGAGGACATTAGGCAGTGATGAAGTTTGGTCGCAGACAATTGGGCTGGATGATGGTCTGGATGGGCTTTGTGATGGGTTTATCCCACTCTGTGGGACAGTCCTCCAATGTGGGACATCCTGCATCGAAGGCCTCGCAGTCGACTCCGCTTTTTCCTCCCCTGGAACAGTGGAAGGCAGCCGTGGTCGCCGGTAATGTGACTGCCTTGCGCGCTCTCTACAGCACAGAACCTATGCCGCAAATTGCCACTCTCGCCGGCCCGAGCAGTACTGACACCGAGATTTCCTTCTGGATGGGGTTGAAGCCACATGGCATGAAGATCAACGTCGTCAAGTCGGAGGCGCAGCAATCCGGAGTGCAACAGGTCGTCTTTGAAGCGGAAATCCACTCAGGCGTGGGTTCGAGCGATCATGTGCAATATGTAACCGAAGCGCAACTCTGGCAGCAGCAGGGAGGAAGCTGGAAGCTGATCGCATCCAAGCGCACCGATGCTACAAGGCTGGAACAGCCGGCTTCGACCGACAAGGTCATCTACACGCCGGGCCTCGATGCTCATGAAGAGATCAAGCAGGCCTTGGCGCAAGCCGCCAAGCAGCACAAGAATGTTCTCATCGTCTTTGGCGCGAACTGGTGTTACGACTGCCACGTCCTCGATTTGGCCTTTCATCGTCCCGATCTTGCCGGCGTGTTGAGCCGCAACTATGAAGTGGTGCACGTGGATGTCGGCGAGGGCGACAAGAATCAGGACATCATGCAGCAATACCATGTGCCGATGAAGAAGGGTATTCCTGCGCTCGCCGTGCTCGACCCGAGCGGCAAGCTCCTCTACAGCCAGCAGGGCGGCGAGTTCGAGAAAGCGCGGTCGCTGGCTCCGGAGGATCTGCTGGCGTTTCTGAACAAGTGGAAGCCGGGACATTAACGTCGCTGGTCGAGGCTGGGGGGAAGACAATACCGATTTTCAGCCGTACATCCCACAATGTGGGATATCGAAAGTGATTCCGCGAAGCACCTCACTTTTCTGAGCCGATCAAGCAGGCCGTCGCCGGAGTGCCTTTCAAGATGGCGTAGACTTCGACCGGTCCCATCGGCCGTGACGCCTGAACATATCCGGTGTAGCCGATGAAGTTGGTTTTCATCCAGGGATGAGAAGCCTTGTCCAGGATGCGCCAATCGCCCATTGCACCCACGCCGGTGATGATGCCTTCGCTGGCGGTGACGATGGCCGCTGGCGGCGCCTGATGCCTGAGGTCCCAGGCCCAGCCAGTCAGGCGAAGCATCGGCGGCATCGCATGGTTCATCGCCACACTGGATTCCAGCGCTCCGGTGCAGTCGGTGGGAGGAGCCAGTTGAAACTCGGTTGCCAGCGACTTATCGAGTAGCTGCGAAATCGGATCGCGAAAAACCGACAACTGCTCCCGGCGCATGTACGGAACCAAGCTGTACAGATAGTCCGGTTGCCGGTACACCCACTTCAGGTTTTCGATGTCAGGCACTCCAGTGATGAGAGACGCCTCTGCGGTGTGGAGCTTGAAACCGTGCACACGCGCGTGTATCAGCGGATTCCTCGCGAATAGCGATGCTCCGAGCATGATGCAGAGAATCGCGACTTGTATCGCCAAAGTGACGGCTTCGCGCCCCTTAGGACGCAAGGCCACGCTCGCCAGCAGCAGCAACCCCAGGCAGCACCAGAACAGCAAAGCAAACGCCTGGTAACGCGATGTGGACGCCTGCAGCAGTCCGAAGCCCGACCGCCCGAATGCGGTGATGAAGCCTGTTCCCGCGCAGAACAACATGATGAAAATGAGTTGCACGTGGAACGGCCGGAAGCTGCGCACGTATTCACGTAGACGCAACACCAGCCAGAGACAAGCTGCCAATCCGACCAAGCCGAAAAGTACCGCAAGCCGGAAGTTGTCATTGACCCATGTGCTTCCGAAATAGGTGGCCAGATATGCGCCGGTGGTAAGCGGCGTTCGGGCGGAGTTCAGTGCATAGGAAGGGCTGATGTAGTCGAACAGATACAGGGCGATGCTGAGCGCGCCGGCGATGAGATAGGTGAAGGCGGCGCGCCGCAGGCGAAGCAATAGGGCGGCGCAGAATAACAGCGGCCACAGCAGATTTCCATTCAGCAGCGACCAGCTGCCCCCGAGAGCGGCGGCAACCGACAGAACCAGGAATTTCGTCGCGTGGGCCTTGGTCAGCTCTTCTCGCGATCGGATCCAGTAGAGCATCAGCCCGACAATCGACAGAATCGCGAACAATCCGGGCAGTGCAAAACAAACACACTCGCCCCAAACCAGCATCTCCCACAATGAGGGACATAGGAGGCAGAATGCCGCCAGGCCCACACCCGTCCGCCATAACGACCCCCGCCAGCCAGCAACCGCGCGCATGCTCCAGGCCAGCACCACGACTTGCAGGCACAGGACTACGAAAATGGTTACGAGCAGAAGCGTCTGTCGCGCGTGAAACCAGTGCAGATCGGCCAGCATGAACAGGCGGGAGATCAGCAGCCGATGTTCGTTATGCTGCGTCCAAATCCACTCCAGCGCGGACATATCGCCGGTCGCCGGGAAATCGAT
Organism: uncultured Acidobacteriaceae bacterium; assembly: GCA_963697175.1. Lineage (GTDB taxonomy): Bacteria > Acidobacteriota > Terriglobia > Terriglobales > Acidobacteriaceae > Bog-257. Next base: position 253,071 of record CAVONC010000021.1, read on the forward strand.
TTCCACCCACCCATCCCAGAAAGGCAGGCTGGAATAGCTGACTACCACAATGTAGGCAGGAGTAGAGCGCGGTGAGAAAGCCGCCCGCCAGAATCACGTAAGAGAGGACATCGATCGCACGGGAGAAGCGAGCCTTACCCGTGTCGGTGGCTAGCGACTGCTCATTCAGCGTATTGGGGGCCGCACTATTCACACGCCAATCCTGTGCTCACAAAACTCCCTGTTGTCGATGAGGTTACCGCTAATGATTTTGGCCGAATCCTTTTCGCCGCTGTTCGCTGTAGCGGTCGAGAGCGTCCTGGATGATCGGCGTGGCGTGCTTTGACGGCTGGATGTCATCGACTTCCACCGCTTTGCCTTCCAATTGCTTGTAGTCGAGAAAGAAACGCCGCAGCATGGCCAGGCGATGCTCGGGCATCTCGGCAGCTTCTTTGTAGCTGTTGAATTCCGGATCCTGGGTTGCGACCGAGATAACTTTGTGGTCGCGTTTACCCCCGTCAATCATGGTCATCAGTCCAATGACGCGGGCGTGAATCAGAGTCAACGGTACGACCGCTTCCTGGCAAAAAACCAGCACATCGAGCGGGTCATCATCCTCGGCCAGCGTCTGCGGAATGAAGCCGTAATTCGCGGGATAGTACACCGCCGAATACAGCACGCGGTCCAGCTTGATCAGGCCGCTTTGCTTGTCCAACTCATACTTCACGCTGGAGCCGGAGGGGATCTCGATGACGGCGCGGAACTCCAGCGGCAGGTTTTCGCCGGGAGAGATGTCGTGCCAGGCATGTGTCATGGGGCGCTCGGAAATCGCAGAAGCGACCTACATTGTAGCCGAAGTGGTTGTTCTCGTGGCATCCTGCTCGGGTGTGTCGCAGAAGTGTTCGATTGACTGTCGTCAAGATTTAACTGTACAGTTCGAATTGTCGAACTGGAGAGTTAAGAGAATGCGAAAAGCCGATCAGAATGACGGGCCGGTCGTCTCGGCGTTACAAGCGCGTGCCAACTTTGGCAGGCTTCTCCGCCAGGTCGAGAAGGAAGGCTGCTCCTTGGTGATCGAAAAGCGTGGGACGCCGAGAGCTGTGCTGCTCGGAATCCGCGAATATGTTCGGCTGGCAGCACCCGAACCGGAGATTTTGCGGATCATTGGGGAAGAGTCGCAGCGTAAGGGAACGGATCGCTTGACCTCACAACAGATCGACCGCGCGATCCGGGCGAGTCGCGCCCAAGAACGCAAACATCGATGATTCCGCTGCGGTTGGTTCTGGATACCAATGTCGTGGTCTCCGCCGCTCTGAAACCTGAAGGACTCCAGCGCACGGTTGTCCTGTTAGCTTCGGCTAAGCCGGCGCGCTGGTATGTTTCCGAGGCTGTTCTCAGCGAATATCGACTCGTATTGTCGCGGCCAGAACTCCAGATTCGTAAGGGACTGCAGCAACAACTGCTTCAACTCATCGCGAGCCGCTCGCATCTCGTCTTTCCGGCGCGACGTTTGCATGTCACTCTGGATTCCGGTGACAACAAGTTTCTCGAGTGCGCTGACTCGGCACGCGCCGACTATCTTGTAACCGGCAACCTGCGTCACTTCCCAAAATTCTGGAAGAAAACCAAAATCATTTCGTCGCACGAATTTATCAGCATCGTTGCACCGCATTTGATCCCCTGAAACCTGCGGTCTGCAGCTTAAATCCAGGATTTGAGATATACCTATTGCCTTCCAATAGAAAGCATGTCATCATCCTATGGGTTCACCATAGGGAGGCCGGGCATGGGCGATAAGACCGACGTTTGGCAGGGAACGCTGGCATTGATGGTGTTGAAGACTTTGGAGACCATGGGGCCGTTGCACGGCTACGGTATCGCCCGCCGTATTGAGCAGACCAGCGGCAATCTTCTTGCGTTGAATTATGGCACGCTGTATCCGGCGCTGCTCAAGCTCGAGCAGGAAGGCTCGATCGCGTCCGAGTGGGGAACGTCCGACAACAACCGCAAGGCCAAGTTCTACAAGCTGACGCGTACGGGTCGCAGGCAGCTGGAGAAAGAAGCGCGTGACTGGGAGCAGGCAGCCGCGATCGTCGGCCGCTTCCTCGCGCCTAGTGGTGAGCAGGCATGAAGCGCTTGCGAGCCTGGATGGTGCGCCTGTCCGGCCTGTTCTTCAAGCAGCGCCGGGAGCAGGAGATGGCGGATGAGATGGAAAGCCATCTGCAACTGCACATCGAGGACAATCTGCGCGCCGGTATGACGCCGGAAGAGGCGCGACGCGAGGCGATGCTGAAGCTCGGCGGGCTGGAGCAGACGAAGCAGATCTATCGCGAACGCGGCACCGTGCCCGCGTTGGAAGCGCTCGGGCACGATGTTCGATTTGCCTTGCGCCAACTGCGAAAGAGGCCCGGCTTCGCCTTCACCGCGGTTCTCGTTCTCGCGTTGGGCATTGGCGCCAGCACCGCAATCTTCAGCGCGGTCAATCCGATACTCTTCCAGCCGCTGCCGTATCCCGATCCCAGCCGCGTGATGATGCTGTGGGAAGAGCAGAACGACGGCTCACGCGAGGCCGTATGCTTCGGCACATTTCATGGATTGCAGGAGCGCAACCGCTCCTTCGAAAGCCGTGGCTGCGATGAAGCCGTGGCAGCCGACGATGATCGGTCGCGGCGAGCCGGAGCGATTCGAAGGCCAGCGGGTCAGCGCAGATTATTTCCGTGTGCTTGGCGTCGAGCCGGTGCTGGGCCGCGGCTTCGATGCCGCTGACGATCAGCACAACGGACCGAATGTCGTCGTCTTGAGCGACGCGTCTCTGGCGGCGACGTTTTGCCGGTGATCGTGCGATCCTGGGCCGGCAGATCACACTCGACGACAATCTCTACACCGTAATCGGCGTCATGCCGAAGTCGTTCGAGAATGTGCTCGCGCCCACGGCGCAGCTTTGGGCGCCTCTGCAATACGATCCCTCTCTCCCCGCCGACGGTCGCGAGTGGGGCCATCACCTGCAGATGATCGGCCGGCTGCGACCGGGCGTCAGCAGGAGCGATGCGCGTAACGAACTCGGCGTCATTCTGCACACGCTTGGCCAGATTTATGCCAAGGGATTCGACAGCTCCGGCGGCGTTCCCAAAGGAATGCTTGTAAACCCGCTGCAGGCGGACATTACGCGGGATGTGCGGCCGGCGTTGCTGGCGATTCTGGGCGCGGTGGTGCTGGTGCTGCTGATCGCGTGCGTGAACGTGACCAACCTGAAGCTGGCACGTGGCGCGCAGAGGCGCGGCGAATTCGCTATGCGAGCGGCGCTGGGTGCGAATCGGATGCGCCTGGTGCAGCAGTTGCTCACTGAGAGTTTGTTGCTCGCAGGGATTGGCGGTCTGATCGGAATCCTGCTGGCCAATGGCGGCGTGCGTCTGCTGGTCGCGTTGAGTCCAGCCGACCTGCCTCGCGTCGATGCGATTCGCGTCGACAATACCGTGCTGCTCTTTGCGCTGGGCATTACGACTCTGGTCGGACTGGTGGTTGGGCTGATGCCGGCACTGCACGCTTCGCACAGCGATCCGCACACCGGCTTGCAGCAGAACACACGAACAACCGCCGGCGGTCATCAGATGACGCGCCGCACGCTGGTGGTCTCGGAGGTTGCGATTGCACTGGTGCTGCTGGTGAGCGCGGGATTGCTGCTGCGCAGTATTCAGCGGCTGTTTGCGATTCCTCCAGGTTTCGATGCATCGCATCTGCTCACCATGCGGGTGCAGGAATACGGTCATCGCTTCGACAAGGACGCTGATCGCGCGCGCTTCTATGAGGATGCTCTGCGGGCGGTGCGGCAGGTTCCCGGCGTGGTCGATGCGGCGTTCACCAGCCAGCTGCCGCTGAGCGGAGACTTCGACAGCTACGGCGTGGAGTTTGAGGCGCATCCCGGCGATCTTTCGTCCGAAGGCTTTCGATACGCGGTCGATCCCAGCTACTTCGGCGTGATGAAGATTCCGTTGCTGCGCGGCCGTGCTGCTCAATGAGCGCGATCGAGCCGGCGCACCGGTCGCGGTTCTTCTCAGTGAGTCGTACTGCCAAGCGCATGTTTGCTGGTCAGGATCCGATCGGGCAGCGGGTTCGCATCGGTCCTGATTACGGTCATCCTGACAAGCCTTGGGCGACGGTCGTCGGCGTGGTAGGCGATGTGAAGCAGTTGTCGTTGGGATTGACCGACGCCGAGGCCTTCTACACGACTCCCACGCAGTGGCACTGGGTGGACGATGTGCAGTCGCTGGTGGTGCGCACACGCGGCGACGCAGCGATCATGGCGCCGGCGATCCGAAGGGCGATCTGGTCGGTGGACAAGGACCAGCCAGTGGTGCGCGTCGCTACCATGGAGAACCTGGTCGCGGCTTCGGAAGCGCAGCGTCACTTCGCATTGGTGCTGTTCGAAGCCTTCGCACTGGTGGGATTGATTCTCGCCGCTACCGGAATCTACGGCGTCCTGTCGGGCAACGTCGCCGAGCGTACGCGCGAAATCGGAGTGCGGGCCGCGCTGGGCGCATCGCCTGCCAATATCCTGCGTTTGATTCTGCGCCAGGGAATGACGCTGGCGGGACTGGGCGTCGCAATCGGTTTGGTGGGAGCGATTGTCGCCAGTCGCGCGCTGCTTACGCTGCTGTTCGGTGTTTCGCCGCTCGATCCGCTGACCTACGCGGGAGTAGTCGCAGTGCTGGCTGCGGTAGCAGCGATTGCCTGCTGGATACCGGCGCGGCGAGCGGCGCAGGTTGATCCGGCTATCACCTTGAGGGCGGAGTAGAGCCATGAAATCGATGCGCAGTTGGATGTTACGATTTGCCGGCATCTTCTCCAAGCAACGCCGCGAGGGCGAGTTTGCTGATGAGATCGAGAGCCACTTGCAGATGCAGATCGAGGACAACCTCCGCGCAGGCATGTCGCAGGACGAAGCGCGGCGCCAGGCAATCCTGAAGCTGGGAGGAGTGGAGCAGACGAAGCAGGCTTACCGCGAGCGCGGCACGATGCCGCTGCTGGAGAGCGTCGGCCAGGACCTGCGATTTTCCCTGCGACAGCTGCTGAAGAATCCCGGCTTCGCGTTTACGGCGGTTTTTGTCCTCGCGCTGGGCATGGGCGCCAGCACCGCGATCTTTGCCTTCGTCGACGCCGCTTTGCTGAAGCCGCTTCCGTATCGCGATACGGCACGGCTGCTGTTTGTGACCGAAAGCGTGCCGACCATTCCGCTCGCCAACATCTCGTACAAAGACTACGAAGACTGGAAGAAGCTGAACCGGAGCCTGTCTTCGCTGGATGTCATGACGGGCAGCTCGTATGGCATTCACACTTCGTCGGGCCTGCAACTCGCACCGGGAGCGCGCGTCAGTGCAGGCTTCTTCCGCACGCTCGGCGTGGCGCCAATTCTTGGCCGCGACTTCCTGCCCCAGGAAGATAGCCTGTCAGCGCCGCATGCCGTCATGCTGAGCTACGGCGGCTGGCAGAAGTGGTTCTCCGGACGGCCGGATGTCGTGGGCCGGTCGATCACGCTGAGCGGCTTGCCCTACACCGTGATCGGTGTGCTGCCGAAAGAATTTCACTTCGCCTTGCGTGGGCGTACGGAATTCTGGGCGGCGCTGATACCGGAAGGCGGCTGCGAGAAGCGGCGAAGCTGTCACAACCTGATCGGGGTCGCGCGGATGAAGGACGGCATCACCGCGGCGATGGTGAAGGCCGACCTTGGCGCGGTTGCAGCGCAGTTGACAAAGGAATATCCCGACTCCAACAACGGCCAGGGCGCGGCTGTACTCTCGCTGAGCGACGCCATCCTGGGCGACATTCGTCCGATACTTCTGATCCTGCTGACTGGCGCGGTGCTGTTGCTGCTGATCGCCTGCATCAACGTAGCCAGCCTGGTGCTGGTGCGCTCGGAGGGCCGCAAGCGCGAGATCGCCGTCCGCGGTGCGCTGGGCGCGGGACCGGGGCGGCTCATTCGTCAATTCATGACTGAAGGCTTCGTGCTGGTGGGCGCCAGCATCGGCTTGGGTCTGGCGGGTGCGTACGTCGCGATGCGCGTTCTTCTTGGCCTCATCTCGGAAAACATGATGGGGAACCTGCCGTTCCTGAAGCAAGCGGGCTTTAGCGTGGGGGTGCTGGCTTTTGCGGGTGTGACGGCGCTATGCGTTGCTATCCTGTTCTCGCTGACGCCGCTGCTGCGGCTTTCGTTCGCCAACTTGCGCGATGGGCTCACGGAAGGCAGCCGCGGACACGCGGGAAGATCGTGGCAGCGGCTGGGATCGAACCTGGTGGTGGTGGAACTGGCGATGGCGGTGATCCTGCTGGTCGGAGCCGGCCTGCTCGGCAAGAGCTTCTACAAGCTGCTGCATGTTGAGATCAATTTTCAGCCGGATCACCTGGCGACGGTCGGCGTGATAGCACCCGACGTCGGCTACGACACGGACGAGCAGCTTCTTCCCCCGGCGCGCAATATCCTGCAAGCTGTGTCGGCGCTGCCGGGCGTGCAGTCGGCGGCGCTTACCACGATGTTGCCCGTGACCTACAACGGCAACACGACGTGGATCCGGATCGTCGGCAGGCCTTTCAATGGCGAACATAACGAGGTGAACGAGCGTGACGTCAGCGTCGACTATTTCCGGACGATCGGAGCGTCGATGGTGAGCGGGCGCAACTTCGCCTCGACCGACGACGCGAAACATCCGGGGGTGGTCATCATCAACCGCAAACTTGCCGAGAAATTTTTCCCGGGCGAGGACCCGATCGGCAAGCAGATTGGCGACACCACGCTGTCTGAGAAGTCGCTGCGACAGATTGTTGGTGTGGTCGACAACGTCAAGGAATCCTCGCTGGATCAGGAAATCTGGCCTGCGGTGTACGTCCCCTTCGAACAAAGCGCCAGCAGCTACTTCTCCGTCGTGCTGCACACTTCGCAGGCGCCGGAGGCGATGATCCCGAGCTTGCTGGGAGCAGTGCATCAGGCAGCGCCCGACTTCGCCACGCTCGAAGAGGACACGATGGAGCGCCGCATTGGCGATTCGGAGGCGGCGTACCTGCATCGTTCCACGGCGACGTTGGTCGGAGGCTTTGCCGCACTGGCTCTGCTGCTGAGTGCGGTCGGACTCTACGGCGTGATTGCGTATTCGGTGAGCCAGCGAACACGCGAGATCGGCGTGCGCATGGCGCTGGGCGCACAACGCAGCGCAGTTTATCAGCTCGTCATGCGCGAGGCCGGATGGCTGACGGGCACCGGAATCGTCGTGGGGCTGGCTTGCTCTGTCGCCGCGGCAGCTCTCATGCGCAAGCTGCTGTTCGGAGTGGCGGCGTGGGATGTATCGACCTTGGCTGCGGTCGCTGGTGTACTTGCCGTCGCGGCGTTGCTCGCCAGCTATCTTCCGGCGCGGAGGGCGGCATCGGTGAATCCGGTGGACGCGTTGCGAGCAGAGTAGCCTGCTCGCAACAAGCTTCCTTCAAAAACACGAACAGAGGCGCCAATACGCACGCCTCTGGTAATGTCGTTCGCAACTAATAGCGATGCGGTAGTTTTTGCTCAGTGTCTACTGAGCTGGTCAGCGAACCGACCACGTAGCTCACGACAATGATCCCTACCACAGCGATCGTAATCAGATCCATGTGGCACCTCCCCCAACCGGCAGCTGGCACCGGTCCATGTTCGCCCGGAATTTCCGTCACTAGCGGTATAGACACCGGCTAGCAACGGATGTTGTGTTTTTCTTGTAACACGATTTCGTCGTGGGTGCAGCATAAATCGGCGAGGCAGTGGGATTGATCCGGCCGATTCTCTTGAAGCGATGTGGCGCAGCTGTGAGCGCCACGTTGTCTGTTACCCGGCGAGGCGAGCCAGCTGGCTCGAGCTTTCCGTGACGCCCTCCGGCACATTGACCAGCGCGTACAGATCCCGCGCTTCCTGCCAGAGTACCTTGGCCTGCTCCATGTCGCCGTTATTGCTCTTCAAGATCGCCATGCTGCGAATGGCATTGGCAAGCTCGAGCGGAGGCGCGTTCACCTGGCCGCGATAGAGATCGAGAGCCTCGCGGTAACAAGGCTCAGCCAGTTCGGCATTTCCGGCATCGTAATACAGGTCGCCGAGGTGACGAATGGTGTGCGCCTGGGTGAGCGGATCGGCGTAGAAGCGGCACAGATCCACTGCTTCCTCATAGTGCGCGCGCGCGGCAATGTCCTGATGAAGCTTGCGTTCCAGCTCGCCCAGCAGGCGAAGCGCTTTGGCCAGTTCAACGCCGGATGGCTGCTGACGTAACAGCCCCGCGGCCTGCGAAGCATCACGCCGGGCGTCGGTAAGCCGGCCTTCGCGTTTCGCTTCGGCAGCGCGAGTTAGCAGATCCTGGGATGTGTCCAACATAGTGCAAAAAGCTTAGCAAAGACGGTGGTCGATTCCAACGCCAGTTTGGGTAATCCGGGCACCACACTTAGGCAGCAGCTTACGACCCCACTTCGGCGACAATGCTGAGGAGCGCGTCCGGCCCGTCCGCGCCAACGACATAACGATCAGCTTCGACCTCCGGCCACAAGCCGTAGATCGGCGTGATGTAAATGACCTTGCCCGGCCGCTTGCCGTCACGGAAGATGCGAATGATCTTGCGCGCGGTCGCGTCGGGCATGCGATGGCATAGTAGCGCGACGTCGAAAGGCACCTGCTGCTCCGCGGCTTCCAGCGCTTCCCTCTCGCTGACGACAGCGACAACCTGATGCCCAGCCGACTCCAGCACACGCTGGCGCAGCAACGCCAACTCCTGATCAGTCGTAAGAATAAGAATTTTCATGATGCGGGACTAGCTGGCGAAGTGGTTGTTGGGAGGATATCAAAAGCGGGGACATCTTCCTACTGCTCTTGGAACTGGGTAGTGGCTGAATTTGAATTTAGAAGAAAAGCCGCTTCAAGGTTAGATTTGATACCAGCGTCAAAAAGCAATCGAATCGGCCAAACTCAAAACGCCCTTGAACAACCCCGGCAAGCATATCGGCGAACTGTATTCCCGCACATTTGTCGCTGGAGACCGGGTGCGTTTGAAGATCAGTCGTAACCTTCTTGGAAAACCACAATTCAGTCAATAGGTAGTCGTGCAGGCTGTTTCCGCTTTTCACCTTGATAGATCGCGGATCGGGAATTATGGTAACTCGCTCATAGGTGGCCATCCGATCCAGCAGCGCCAGTCGGAGCATGTAGTTGTACAGCTTATTGCTGTCATGGCGAATATGTGCTTGGACGTTTTCTTTCTTAACCACAATCGCATGTAAGGAAATATCCGGGTTCTTTACGCACATCAAATGCGCGGCGTTGGCGAACTCGCATCGTTCATCATGTGTCATGTCGGCCCACTTTTTCTCAGTACTGGTGGGCCAGTTGAACATGTTGTATAAGTCTCGGATTACGCGCTTCGGGATATGCTTTTTTTCGGAAGGAACGCAGATTGCAGCTATCGTGAGATAGCGGCTAGAGCCTCCAGCGCCATAGGGGGAAGTGAACGTCCACCCCAAGTCACCGCTTTCGTCAATGTAGATTATCGCTGCCAACGGGGCCGCAGGGATCATAAATAACAAAAGGCTCCGCAATGGGAGCCTTTGTCACAATCTGGTGGATGGTCCCTGAGTCCGGCGCGTTTACACCGCGCTTACGACATCCAGTGGACATCGCGGTTGGCTCAGGATTTACCCATCCGCATACATAGACTAGCCGTTATTGTTAGGGGTTGCAACCAACTTTACAAAACTTTAAGCACGTTTGGTTCTAGTAGATTGGCCATTTCCCGCAACGGGCACATGATCGGTCAGCCCCGCTTCGCAGGTGTCACGCGGAAGGTCATTACGCCGGCGCTTGCATGAAGTCCAGCGAGCGCGCGATGTAGGCCTTCAGATCGTGGCGGCGCACGACGGCGTCGAGCATGCCGTGTTCCAGCAGGAATTCGCTGCGCTGGAAGCCTTCGGGCAGCTTCTGCCGGATGGTCTGCTCGATCACGCGCGGCCCGGCGAATCCGATGAGCGCGCCCGGCTCGGCGATGTTGAGGTCGCCCAGCATGGCAAAAGAGGCGGTTGTGCCGCCGGTGGTGGGATCGGTCATCACCGAGATGTAGGGAACCTTGGCGTCTTCCATGCGAGCCAGCGCGGCGGAGATCTTCGCCAGCTGCATCAGGCTGATCGCGCCTTCCATCATGCGAGCGCCGCCGGACGCGGAGACGATGATCAGCGGCACTTTCTCCGTGGTGGCCTTCTCAATGGCGCGGGTAATCATTTCGCCGACCACCGCGCCCATGGAGCCGCCGATGAAGGAATACTCCATGGCGCTGACGATCACGGGCTTGCCTTCGAGCTTGCCGCGCGCGTTGATGACCGCGTCGTTCAGCCCGGTCTCCTGTTGCGAGCGCTTCAGACGGTCGGAATAGGGCTTCAGATCGGTAAAGTGCAGCGGATCGGTGGAGACGAGATTGTTGTCCTCGGCTTCATACTTGCCGTCGTCGAGAAGATAGGAGAGACGGGTGCGGGCGTCGATGCGGAAGTGACGGTCGCACTTGGGGCAGACGTTGAAGTTCTGGTCCAGATCCTTCTTCCAGATGATCTGCCGGCAGTTGTCACACTTCACCCACAAGCCTTCGGTCTTGACCCGCTTCTCGCCCGAAGTGTCGAGGGGGACGGATTCGCGCTTAAACCATGCCATTGTGTGTAGGAGGTCAAGTGTAGCTGACGGGGTGAGGAGTTGTCGCGCCGCTCTCCGGCACTTAGAGGACGCAAGATTTCTCCTGCTGTGCCGATAGAAACAAATGGACGCGCGCGTCCGGCGATTTGCTATGGCTCAAGCGTCCTCGGGTCGTGGCAGCGCCGAGGTAAGCATCAGGGATCAGAACAAGCATGTTTGCCATCATCGGAATATTGGTTGTCTTGGGCGCCGTGATTGGCGGCTTCCTGATGGAGCACGGCCCCATCCGGGTGCTGATTCAACCTTCGGAAGCCATCATCATCTGCGGCGCAGCGCTGGGCACGCTGCTGGTCGCCAATCCCCTGCATACGCTGAAAGGCGTCATGAGCGGCGTGTTGCAGGTGCTGAAGGGATCGAAGTTCACCAAGAAGCGCTATCTGGACGCGCTGAAGATGATGTACGACATGTTCAACAAGATCCGGCGCGATGGTCCGAACTCGGTGGAGAACGACATCGAAGAGCCGGAGAAGAGCGCGTTCTTTAAAGCCTATCCCGCATTCGTCAAAGATCACCACGCGCGCGATTTTGTCTGCGACACCATGCGCATGGTGCTGATGGGTGGCGTCGAGGCGTTCGATGTCGACCAGATGATCGAAGTCGACATGGATGTCCACGCGCATGAGAGTGAAGAGTCGGTCGGGGCGCTCAGCAGCGTGGCCGATTCGTTGCCTGGGCTGGGCATCGTCGCTGCGGTGCTCGGCGTGGTTATGACCATGAGCGCCCTGGGCGGGCCGCCGGAGGAGATTGGCAAGAAAGTCGCCGCCGCGCTGGTCGGAACGTTTCTCGGCATTCTGATGTGCTACGGCTTCATCGGGCCGATCGCTGCGAACCTGGCGAAGCTGGCGCACGAGGAGCACGAGTATCTGCACGTGCTGCGGGTGACCATGATCGCGTTCATGAAAGGGACGTCGCCGCTGCTGGCAGTCGAGATGGGACGCCGTGCCGTGCCCGGACATCTGCGACCAACCTTCTCCGAGTTCGAGAAGAACTGCAAGCAATCCGGCGCAGCCGCTGCCGAAGCCGCGCCTGGCGATGCCGCGCCCGCGGAAGCTGCGGCTGCGTCCTGAGGAACGATCGATGGCTGCTGCTGCAAAAACTCAACCGATCGTCATCAAGCGCAAAGGCGGACACGGCGGCCATCACGGCGGCGCGTGGAAGGTGGCCTACGCCGACTTCGTCACCGCGATGATGGCGCTGTTCATCGTGCTGTGGCTGATGAACACCAGCAAACCGGTTCAGGAAGCCATCAGCGGATATTTCAAAGACCCGGCCGGCACCGGCAAGCTGACCGGAGTGAAGGTGCTGCCGCAACCAAGCAAGGAAATCACCAAAGAAAACATGGACAAGGTCAAGAGCGAGCTGGAGAAAGCAATTCGTCAGGTCGCCAACTTCGACAAGCTGAAGAATCAAATCCAGATGACGGTGACGCCTGAGGGTCTGCGCATCGAACTGCTGGAGACTAAGAACGGCACATTCTTCGACAGCGGCAAACTCGATCCTAATGGCAATGGCCGCGAACTATTGATGACCATCGCCGAGGAACTGGGCAAGGCGCCGAACAAGATCTCGGTGGAAGGACATACCGATTCGCAACCCTTTTCAGCAGGCGGGAACTATACGAATTGGGAGCTGTCGGTGGACCGCGCCAACGCCAGCCGCCGCATCATGCAGCAGCATGGGCTGAAGCCGGATCAGGTGGCGCAGGTGCGGGGCTTTGCCGATCAGCAGCCGCGGAACGCGAAAGATCCGTCCGACCCGGCGAATCGCAGAATCAGCATTCTGGTGCAGTATGGGGAGCAGAAGGCGCCGGAGGGTGAGAAGGACATACCCGCTCCAGCGACGACCAGTGGGGCGGCGGCAGAAAAAACCGTAGAGCAGCATAGGTTCGGGTAGAGCGGGCCTTAAGGCCCGTGTTCGGCGCCCCTATTCCGGTCAGAGTTCAGGCGCTGAGGGCGCAGCCTTGCAGCGCCTGAACTACTCCTGTCTATTGGGAGGCGGACGCAGGCCTGAAGGCCTGCTCTACCCGCCTTCTGCCAGAATCACGAATGCCGATACGGCAGCGTCACCTTCACGCGACAGCCGCGCGCATCACCGCGATTCGCCAACTCGATCGAGCCGCCGTGGGCTTCGGCGATCTGCTGCGAGAGCACCAGGCCGATCCCCGAACCGCCCGGCTTGGTGGTGTAGAAGGGCACAAACGCGTTGCTGGGATTGAGCAGGCCGATGCCGTTGTCTTCGACCATCAACGCGACTGTGTGAGTGTACTGCTCCCAGCGCACTCCCACTGTTGCCGGCGCCGGCTCGCTGGTTTGCGGCGATTGCGCCTGCTCCAGCGCGGCGTCGACCGCGTTGCGAACCAGGTTGATCAGCATCTGCTCGATCAGGTCGGGATCGATCATCAACGTTAGATCGGGGCCGGGCGAGATGTCGACCTTCAGCCGCGTCTCCAGCGTGGCGATGCGCTCGATCAGCGGCCGCACTTCAACCGGCTGCAGCTTGGGCGAGGGCATCTGTGCCAAGCGGCGATAGGACTGCAGGAAGCGATGCAGCGACGCGGTGCGCGACTCGATGATGTTCAGGCCGCGCTGGAAGTCGGCGTTCTGCGCGTCCGGCAGCTCCTCCAGCGGCAGGCGCGACGACAGGCTTCCGGCAATCGAGATGATCGGCGCCAGCGAATTATTCAGCTCGTGGCCGAGCACGCGAATCAGTCGTTGCCAGGCGCTGCGCTCTTCCTCGCGCAGGGCGCGGCTCACATCCGACAGCACGATCAGCGTGTGCGGCACGCCGTTCTGCCGGAAGGAACGTTTGCGCACCATCCAGCGCGCGTTGGGAGCGGAATACGGCAGCGCGACCAGCGTCTCGTTGTCGGCTTCGAAGCAGGCGTTCAGTTCGAGTTCGCTGGCGGTCTTGCCCAGCAGGCGCGCTGCCGGCTGCTGCAACAGGCGCTCGCCGGCGGCGTTCATCAGTCGCAGAACGTGATCGGGATCGAAGGTGAACAGCGGCGTGTCGATCTCTTCCACCACGCGCCGCAGCAGCGCCGTCGCTTCGATGGTCTGCACGCGCTGTTCGGTCAGGATGTCGGCGAGGGAGTTGATTTCCTGCGCCAGCTCGCCCATAGCGTCGTTGGGAGCGGCGCCGCGCGCGCGAAAGGAATAATCTTCTTCGCGCAGCGCGCCGACCACGTTGGTCAAGGTCTGCAGGGGGCGAACGATCTGATCGAGCAGGGCCAGCGTCAGCACCAGCCAGAGAAACATCTCCAGCACGGTAAGCGAGATCTTGGTGTCGCGGCTCCAGTCGTGGGTCCAGATGAGAGTGGTGCCGAAGGCGACGCCCGGCAGCGCCGCCAGAATGGCAAACAACGCGATGCGTTTTTCGTAGAGCAGGTGAAAGCCGCGCGTGCGATGAGATTGGCTCTCAGCGGTGCGCCGTCTTTCCGCGGCAGGCTTGGTAGTCAGAGCAGCGAGCGAGTCAGTGCTTGGATCGAGCGCCGGTTTGGTAATCAGCGCGACAGGAGGCCTACCTTCGCCGCCTGAACTAGAGTCCATAGCGTTCCATCCGGCGATACAGCGCGCCGCGGCTCAGGCCGAGCGCTTCCGCCGCCTGGCTCACGTTGCCGTGGAAGCGCTGCAGCGCTTTGCGAACCAGAATGCCCTCGACCTCTTCGATGCTCAGCTCTTCCAGATTGAGTCCCTGCGAGCGCTGCTGCACATTCAGCCCGAGATCGGAAACCTGAATCTCGCCCGTCTGGCACATGAGCACGGCGCGCTCCAGCGTGTGCTCCAGCTCGCGCACGTTACCTGGCCACGCGTATTGAATCATGGCTTGCAGAGCGGACGGGGCGAATCCGGTGACCGGCGCCCGGTAGCGCGCAGCATAGCGCTTCAGGAAGTGCGCGGCAAGCAGCGGAATATCCTCGCGGCGCTCGCGCAGCGGAGGAATCGGGATTTCGACGGTGTTCAGGCGGAAGAGCAGGTCTTCGCGAAATTGTCCGGCGGCGATCGCCTCCTGCAGGTTGCAGTTCGTTGCCGAGATCAGGCGAACGTTGATGTGCTTGGTGCGCGAGGAGCCAACGCGCTCGATCTCGCCGGTCTCGAGCACGCGCAGCAGCTTTGCCTGCTGGCGAATGGGAACGTTGCCGATCTCGTCGAGAAAGATGGTGCCGTTGTCGGCCAGTTCGAAACGGCCAATGCGATCCATGCGGGCGTCGGTGAACGCGCCTTTCACGTGACCGAAGAGCTCGCTCTCGAATGTGCCTTCGGGAAGCGCGCCGGTATTGACGGCAACCAGCGGCATCGACGCGCGCGGCGACAGCGCATGCAGCGTCTGCGCGACCACCTCTTTGCCGGTGCCGTGTTCGCCGGTGACCAGTACGTTGGCGTCGGACGGACCGATGCGTGCGATGGTCTGCAGGACCGGCTGCATCGACGGAGCTTCGGCAATGAACTCCGGACGGCCTTCGGCGCGCAGCAGTCTGGCTTCGGCTTCGAGCTGTTGTGTGCGCTGCAGAGCGCGATGCAGCTCGACCTGCACGCGCAAGATCGCCAGCAGGCGCTCGTTCTCCCACGGCTTCTGAACGAAGTCGCGCGCGCCGCGGCGCATGGCTTCGACCGCCAGTCCAACGTTGCCCCATGCGGTCATCACGATGACAGGCATGCTGCTATCGAGGGCGACGATTTCCGAGAGCAGATCGAGGCCCTCCTGGCCGGAGGTCGTATCGCGGGTGTAGTTCAAATCGATGAGCACCGCGTCGTAGAACTCGCTGGCCAGGGCCTCGCGAACGGCGGCGGGAGATTTCGCGGTATCGACTGCGAAGCCTGCCGGGCGCAGCAACAACTCCAGCGCTTCCAGGATGTGCGGCTGATCGTCAGCTGCCAGGATGCGGCCGGTACGCTGGCGATCGCGCGCCTCACTGGCAGCGTCTTCGCCGTTGCGGAGTTCTCGGGTTTGTGTGCGCGGCAAGATGTTCCTCCATACTTGAGCTGGTAGAGCTGGCCTTCAGGCCGAGCGTCTTGCAATTGCACAATGGCGGGCTGTGAGGTGGTCCATGTGGACCACGCTGCACTAGCTCTGAACTGCCTACACGTTAATGTCTAGACGCGGCGCTGACAGCGTTGCTCTATTTTCCTTCATTGATCAGCGTGCTACGCCGTCCACCGCGGCCTGGATCTGAATCTTGTTTTCCTCCAGCGTGGTTCCCGTCGAGCGCTGCAACTCCAGCTTGGATTTCTGATACGCGGTGCTGGCATTCACCAGGTCCAGCTCGGCGAGCGCGAGATCGCGCTGCGCGGCGAGCGTCTGGAAATTCGATCCCGCGCCCAGCGTCTGCTCCTGTTGCATGATGGCAAACGTCTTCTGCGCCAGATCGCGCGCCTTGCGAGCGGCATCCACGCGCGATCGTCCCTGCTCCAAAGCATACTCGGCGTTGCGGACTTCGATGCGAATCTGCTTCTTCAGTTGCTGTTCGCGCACCTCGGCCTGGCGATATTCCAGCTCCGAACGATATTGATCGGCCTTCGCCACGCGATTGCGAATGGGCACGTTCAGAGTCAAGTCCGACCAGATAATCGGGCGACGAACTGTTCCACGCATCCTGGAAGGCGCCGTACCAGTTGGTAGGCACCAGCGGCGGATTGGGCCCGGCGGCAAAGAATGGGTTCAGGTCGCCGGCGATTCCACTGCTGCCATAAAATCCCACCAGCGTCAGCGTGGGAAGAAGCGCATTGGCAGCGGCTTTGCGCGTGATCTCGCGATTGCTAAGATCGATGTCTGACTCCGACACTTCCGGCCGGGTCGCAAGCGCCTCCGTCGATCAGATCCTGCGTCGGGCGCTCGGGAATTTCCTGCACCGTCTCCAGCGTGTCGGTGGGAATCACCGGCATCGCTTCCAGCGTGGGATCGTCGAGATTCTTGGTGAGCGCGTTCTTCACCAGCGATTCCTGCAGCTGAAGCGTGGTCTTGGCCACAGTCAGGTCCTGGTCGCGCTTGGAGACTTCGGCCTCGGCGCGCAGCACATCCATCGCCGGGATGGCTTCCAGCTGAAGCTGCTTCCTGGCGGTGTCCAGGCTCTGCTGCGCGAAGGCGTCGGACTGCTCCATCACCTTCTCGCCCTGATAGGCGCTGACCAGGTCCCAATACATATCGGCGATCTGGGTTACGGTCGAAATCACCTGCGACTTGAAGGCGATGTCGGAAATTTTCTTGTTGTTCCTGGCGATGCGCAGGTAGCGCAGGTTCGGACCGGTTCCGAAACCCGCCAGCAATTGCTGCTGAATGGTGAAGCGATAGAACGAGTTCAGCGTTGGATTCAGGCTGTTGAAGATACTGTTGCTGGCGGTGCGGTTGTTGTCGACTTCGAGGCTGAAGCTGGTACCGGTGGGGAACGCCTGGCTGTAGTTCAGGTTCACCAGGCCGACGTTGGTTTGCAGCGACGGCACGCCGTAAAGCGTGATGTTGGACAGCGGCAGCGTCTGGTGCTCCAGGCTGGTGGTGCCGCTCAGGATTGGATCGTAGGACGACACATTGGTACCGATGCCGAGCGTGGATTGCACCAGTCCGGAGGCTCCAGCGCCCGCACCGCCCGCGCCGCCAGTCGTGCCGCCGGCTCCTGCGCCGGGAGCGCCTGCTCCGTAACCGCCGACGCCTCCGCCGACCGTGCCCTGCACAATACCGGTATTGACGCCGCGAAAGAAGCCGCCGGCCTTGGTGCGCTGGATGTCGGTGTCGGCGATGGGCAGGTTGTAGCGCGCGATCGCCAGATCGAGATTGTTTTCCAGCGCCAGGTCGATGGCGTCCTGCAGCGAGATGTAGAGCTTGCCATCGCGAATCAGCTGCTCCAGCCGCGGCGAGTTCGAGAGATCAGGCTTGGGAACCAGGCTGGGCAGGTAAGCGCGAACCGGATCGTTGGAATGCGGGATCGCCAGGTTCGCGGGCGTGCGAATCGACATCCCTCCCAGCGAAGAGGGCTGCGTCGTCATTGCGGGAGGCTGCTGCGGCGTGGGAGCGTTCGGCGTCTCCTGCTGCGCGGGAGGATTGGAAGTCTGCTGTTGCGCAGGGGGAGTCGGCGTCTCCTGCTGCGTTTGCGCTGAGACCAGCGAAGCACACAAAGCGAAGATGAGAATCGCGGAAGGCGAGCGACCGATCCGTCATGAACCGACCGCCTCCCCGCTGGGCGTTAATGCTGGATTGCCGGTGTCGCTGACGATCCAGCCGTCCTTCATTTGAATGGTGCGCGATCCGTACGAGGCATTGACCTCCGAGTGCGTGACCTGCACGATCGTCGTGCCTTCCTGATTCAGCTTGGTAAACAGTTCCATGATTTCTTTGGCCTGGCTGGAGTGCAGATTGCCGGTGGGCTCGTCGGCCAGGAGCAGCGCCGGACGGTGAATGACCGCGCGCGCGACGCCGACCAGTTGCTGCTGTCCGCCGGAAAGCTGGTTGGGATAAAGATCTTTCTTGGCGACAATCTGGAAGTGGTCGAGCGTTTCGGCGACCATGCCCTGCCGCTGACCGCGCGGGATGTCTTTGTACGAGAGCGGCAGATCGATGTTCTCCTGCACGGTCAGATCGTCGAGCAGGTGATAGCTCTGGAAGACCATGCCGATCTTGCGCTTGGCCAGCTCGGCGCGGTCTTTGCGCTTCATCAGGTGGACAGGCTGCTCGCCAAACCAATATTCGCCGGCCCATTGATCGTCGAGCAGGGCCAGGACGTTCAGCAGCGACGACTTGCCTGCGCCCGACGGTCCCATGATGGTGACGAATTCGCCCTCGTTGATGGTGAGGTCGACGCGGCGCAGCACCCACGTCTGCCCCGCTCCGGTTTTGTAACTGCGTTCGACGTTTTTCAGAGTGATCATGATGAGATAGCTGCGAGCCACGAGCCGCGAGCTACGAGCCAAAGCGCGGAACTCGTCTCTGTGATTTCCTCAGTTCGCTGCCTACTCGACAGCTTGTCAAAATCCTCTAAACCTTCGTGGCGCCAGAAGCTCGTGGCTCGAAGCTCCCAGCTCGTGGCTTTTTCATTCCCACCGGAGCGCCTTCACCGGATCGATCCTCGACGCGCGGCGCGCCGGAATATAGCTGGCGAACAATCCGCTGGCCAACAACAGCACCGACACCGCGATAATCGTCGACACATCGTAGGGCACAACTCCATACAAAAAGCTGCGCAACACGCTGCCGACGGAAATCGCCGCCACCACGCCGATGCCAACTCCGATCCCGAGAAGAAAAACCGCCTGGCGCAACACCAGCGTGATTACATTGCCGCGCGTCGCGCCCAGCGCCATGCGAACTCCCAGATCGCGCGTGCGCTGGCTGACGTTGTAAGCGAGCAGGCCGTAGATGCCGGCAATCGAGATCAGCAGCGCCGAGCCGGCAAAGATCCACAGCAGGCGCACGGCCAAAGTCTGGCTGCCCAGCGAGGTGTCGACCAGTTCCTGCATGGTGCGAATGTCCATCACCGCAAGCGTGGGATCGAGGTCGCGCAAGGTGCTGCGCAGGCTGGGAATCACCGCCGACGGCGCTATGTGCGTCCGCACTGCGACGTTGGTGAACGCCGCCAGGATGGGCTGCAGTTCGTCGCCGGGCACGAGTTGCGAATACGGCAGGTTGATTTCGGGCAGAGCATCCTGCGACATCGACGTCTGGTGAGTGTTCTCGACGACGCCGACGATGGTCGCGACCTGATGCGGACCGCTATCGGCGATCTTCAACTGCTGTCCCAGCGGATTCTGGCCGGGGAAATACTTGTGAACCAGCGCCTGATTCACGACGGCCACGGCAGCATTGGCCGGCCCGTCGTCATCGGTTAGCAACCTGCCCTGGAGTAACTGAATGCCCAGGGTGCGATACAGGCTCGGGCTCACGATGCGCACATCCGCCACCATTTTGTTGGACGGATCTTTGGCGCGCCCGAGGATCTCAAAGGAGCCGCGCGTCTGAAAGTTCGGCATCAACGGCATCACCGTCGTTATTGCGGCGGAGTCGACGCCGGGCAGATGCGACAGCCGATCGAGCAAAGGCCGGTAGAAGACCTGCGAGATGTCTTTGCCGGCGTACTTGCCGCCGGTTGCCATGATGCCGCCGCCGGTCTGCGGCAGAAAGATCGAAGTAGTTACCACATTGTGGGGGACGAATCCCAGCGGCAAACTGCGCAACGCCAGCAGACTGCGCAACAGCAAGCCAGCGGAGATCAGTAGTAACAGCGAGAGCGCGATCTCGCCAACCACCAGCGCATCGCGAAAGTATTTTTGACGGCGGCTGGCGCCGGCGCTGGGCGTGCCTTCGCGCAGAGCTTCCTGCACCGGAGCGCGCGCGGCCTGCACTGCGGGAACCAATCCGAAGAGCACTGCCGACACGATGGAGAAGCCGACCAGCGCAGCCGCGACGCGGGCATCAATGTGAATGTGGCTGGAGAGCGGCAGGTAGAGGTCGAGATAAAACTTGCAGCACGCGCACGCAGCCGAAAGCCAGCGCTAAACCCAGCGCTGCGCCGGTAAAGGAAAGCACCAGGCTCTCGGTGAGGAATTGGCGGACCAGGCGTGCGCGGGCGGCGCCAATCGCGCTGCGAATTGCGATCTCGCGGCGGCGTCCGGTGGTGCGCGAGAGCAGCAGGCTGGCAACATTGGCGCAGGCGATCAGCCAGACCGCCAGCACAGCGAACTGCAACGCCAGCAGCGCCGGCCGAACATTGCCGGTCAGCACATCGCGATAGCGTTTCACCGCGACGCGCTTGTCCAGTTCGAGCTTGGGATAGGCTTTGGCAATATTGGCCTGAATGCCGCTGAGCTCGGCTTGCGCCGAGGCGGCCGAAACTCCGGGCTTGAGGCGACCCACGCTGGTCAGAGTGCGCGAATCGCGGGATTCGTATTCCGGAGTCGCTATCAGCGGCTGCCACACTGTGGGACCACTACCCACCGAGGGAAACTCAAAGCCCGGCGGCATCACTCCGATGACCGTGTAGACCTTGTCGCCCAGCTTCAGCGATTGGCCAATCACATCGGAACGCTTGCCGAAAAATTTCTCCCAGGCGACGTCGTTGAGAAGGATGCACGTCGCCGTGCCCGGGCTGATCGTCTTCCGGCAGGAAGCTGCGGCCCAGCGCCGGCTGGACCTGCAAAAGGGAAAACAGATTTGAGCTGCTGGCGATGACCGGGATGAAATCGGAGAAGCCCGGGACATTCACGCTGCGGACGCCTTCGGTGTACCAGCCGATGTCCTGGAAGGAGTGACTCTGCGCGCGCCAATCGCGCATGTCGGGCAGAGGGGAGATGCTGGCCAGCGGACCGGACAATTCTTCTGGCCGGGACTCGCTCATCTGGACGACCTGATCGGGCTTGGGAAACGGCAGCGGCCGCAGCAGCACGGCGTCGATGACCGCGAACATGGCGGCATTCACGCCGATGCCCAATGCCAGCGTCAGAACCGTAACGGCAGTGAAGCCGGGATTCTTGCGCAGCTGGCGAAATGCGTAGCGAAGATCTTGAAGGAGTCCGGACATAAAAGAAGCCATTAGCGATTAGCAATTAGCAATTAGCTTTGGCCTTTGAAACTCGTGGCTCTTTAGCAAGTAGCGACGTGTCCACCAACTCATGCCAATGCTGGAATGCGCCAAGAAAGCCCGCAGTGGCAGGTCAGAGCTAATTGCTAATGGCTAATTGCTAATCGCTTCCTTTATTGCGCCTCCTGCATCAAGCGGCGCAGTTCTTCTTCGGCGACGACCTTGCCGTCGAACAGGTGCACTTCGCGCTGCGCGTGCGCGGCAAAGCGCGGATCGTGGGTCACCATGCAGATGGTGGCGCCTTCGCGATGCAGCTTCTGCAACAGCTCCATCACGGCTTCGCCATTGCGCGAGTCGAGGTTTCCGGTAGGCTCGTCGGCCAGCAGGATGGACGGCGAACCCGCCAGCGCTCGGGCCACAGCGACACGTTGCTGCTGACCGCCAGAGAGCTGCGACGGATAGTGGCGCAGGCGATGCGCCATGCCGACGCGCTCCAGCGAATCGAGCACGCGGCGCTTGCGCTCGGCGCTGGGCATGCCGTCGCGATAGGTGAGCGGCAGCTCGACGTTCTCGTAGACCGTGAGATCGCCGATGAGGTTGAAACTCTGGAAGATGAAACCGATCTCGCGGTTGCGGATGCGCGAGCGATCGCCGAAATCGAGGTTCTCGACCGGCTGGCCATTGAGCCGGTAGTTGCCGCCGGTGGGCGTGTCGAGCAGTCCGATGATGGAGAGCAGCGTCGACTTGCCGCAGCCCGATGGGCCGGACATGGCGACATATTCGCCCTTGCGAATCATGAGGTGAACGCCGGCCAGCGCATGGGTCTCGACCTCGTCGGTGTAGAAGACCTTGGTCATGTTTTCGATTTCGATCAGCGGAATTCCAGCTTCGGTCATGTGTTTTGTCCAGTCGTAAGTGATTGCGATTGGGAGGAGTCGCTCTTCGCCTCTCGCTTTTCGCCAGAAGCCAATCGCTCTGGCAGTGTTATGTACGCAACCTCTTCATTCGCGGTTCGCGAATGCGACAACACCAAATTCGTGGCCCGGTCTGCCTTGACGAAAAGCGAACAGCGAAAGGCGAATAGCGTTACTCCAACCTCACTCGATCCGTGTTATCCCAGCGCGACATGTCGGAGAGAATCACGGTGTCGCCTTCCTTCAATCCGGCATCGATCTCGATCTGGTTCACCGAGCGCTTTGCCGGTCTTCACCTGCACGCGCGATGCGTTGTTGCCCGTCGGATCGAGCTTGAACATCGAGATGGTGCTGCTCTCCTGCCCAAACGCCGGACGGCCGACGTACAGCACGTTGTCCAGCTTCTCCAGATCGATGGTGCCGTCGACGCTCAGGTCGGGACGCGCGCCCTTGGGCAGCTCGCCGGTCAACTTCACATCCACCGTAACCGTGCCGTTCTGCACCGCGGGATCGACGCGGCTGACTTCGCCCGCGATCACGCCGTTGTGCGTGTCGACAGAAGCGGGCTCGCCGATCTGCACGTCGCGCGCCTGCGTCTCAGGAATCTTCAGCTCGGCCATCAGGTGATTCGGCTGGACAATCTTCGCCAGCTCAGTTCCGGGCAGCACATGCTGTCCAACCTGTAGCGGCATCTCCACCAGCACGCCATCAACGCCGGCGCGCACCTTCAACTTGTCCAGCTGCTGCTGCTTCAGTTGCGCGAGCGCGCGCATCTGGTCGACCTTGGCCTGCTGCACGGCAAGCTGCGATGCGATGGCTTCCTTGTTGACCTTCAGGCGCTCGTCTTCGATCTGATCGCGCGTGACCATCTCCTGCGCCTTGCCGGCCGAGGCCTTCGCAGCCAGGCCGGAGATCACGCCGAGATCGTAGAGCGACTTGTCGGTCTGCGCCTGGCGCTGCGCTTCGTTGTAGTCGGCGTTGACCGTGGCCGCGCCCGCCTTCTCGTTCATCAGGTCGCTGTCGAGCTTGACCCGGAGGCTCTGATATTCGGCTTGGGCGGCTTTCACCTGCAGCTGCGCGTCGAGCGCCTCCTGCTCCAGTTGCGGATTGACCATCTCGACCAGAATCGTGTCGGCGGTGACTTGCGAGCCGGGCAGCTTATCAATGCGAATGACGGTAGCTTCGGTTTCCGCGGGAATCTGGCGAACATCTTCGTGACTGGGGATCAGGGAGCCGAGGCCGCGCACCTGGCGCAGCATGGAGCCGCGCTTCACGGTGTCGGTCCAGATGGTGCTGCGGTCGACGGTCGGCGCAGCCGGTTTCAGGCGCGAAATGCCCACCGTGACTCCTACCAGCACGACCAGCGCGACAACCGACCAGATGATCTGACGGCGGCGCTTTTGACGTTTAATTTCGGGACGGGCGATATCCATTACGTAGTCCATTGTGCAAGCGGAGAGCCATTTTTGGAGACAAGTAATTGCTGTGGGATCAGTGGCTTACGGGCGGTTGCGCGACGAGCGGGGAGGGCGGCTCTGTCCTATGCCGGATAAAAGTGTCCGAAAGTGGACAGCGGGATTATATGCCGAAAAGTGAACGGCAAGAGCGGGGGTATTGTCGGGCAGGAGTCGTTTAATGGCTAATGGCTAACTGCTAATTGCTGCGGTTCAGTCTTTGCCGTGCGACATGACGTGGTTGTTGGCGAGGTACTTGGTGCGGATTTCGCGCAACTTGTCGACGTGCTGATCGCTCAGCGTCTGCTGGCGGCCGAGCATGTGCGTGACCAGAGCGATCTTGGCGAAGTGCTCGACCGTTTCCATGTTCATGTAGGCGTTGAGCAGGTCCACGCCATAGGTCACCACGCCATGGTTCGCCATGAGGATGGCATTGTGGTCGGGAACGAGAGGGGCGAGCGCTTCGGCCAGTTCGGGTGTGCCGGGAGTTTCGTAATTGGCCAGCGGCACCGAGCCCAGGGTGACGATGAGCTCCGCGCAGAGCGCGCGATCCAGCGCCAGTCCCGCTGCGGCGAAACCCGTGGCGGTTGGCGGATGGGCATGCACGACCGCGCCAACATCGCGGCGCTTGCCATAGATCAGAAGGTGCATGGCGATCTCGCTGGAGACATCGCGCGCGCCGCTCAACTTCTTGCCTTGCCGATTGACGATGACCAGGTCGTCGACCTCCATGAGGCCTTTGCTCATCAGCGTTGGCGTGCTGAGAATGTTGCCGTCCTCCAGGAGAACGGAGAGATTGCCGTCGGTTGCCGCCACCAGACCAGTCTGGTGCAGCAATTTGCCGAAGCGGACGATTTCTTCCCGATGCTGCTGCTCCGTTTTCATGCAGACGAGAGGGTTACCAAAAACAAGGGCGACACCTTATCGTACCGCAGCTTTTGGCTGCCCGGAAAGGGAAGAAAAACATTCCGACGTGACTTGTGCACTAGCCAGGCAGGCACCGGTTGAGATTGCGAGACAATGGTGACGTGCTGGTTTCTGACTTCGACTTCCACCTGCCTGAGGAATTGATCGCCCAGCAACCGCTGGCTGACCGCGCCGCGTCACGCCTGCTGCATGTCGAACGTGGGCTGGATGTGGTGGAAGACCGGCAGTTCCGCGAGTTTCCCGATCTGCTGCGGCCGGACGATCTGGTGGTCTTCAACAACACCAAGGTTTTTCCGGCGCGGTTGTACGGACACCGCAGCGGCTCGCGGGCGCAGCGCGTGTCGCAGCAGAATCCGGCGACCAAGGATTTCCTGCGCGGCAAAGTCGAAGTGCTGCTGACGAAGCAGCTTTCCGATTCGCCGATGGAGTGGGAGGCGCTGGTCCATCCCGGGCGGAAGCTGGGAGTCGGCGAACGCGTTTACTTTGGCGGCGAGGCCGATGAAGCATCGCATGAACTGGCGGCCGAGATCGTCGGGCGGGGCGAGTTCGGCGAGCGGCAACTGCGCTTCGATCCGGTCGACGATTTCTTCGCGGTGCTCGGCCGCATTGGTCACGTGCCGCTGCCGCCGTATATTGATCGCCCCGATACAGCTGAAGATCGGGAGCAGTATCAAACGGTTTATGCCAAGCCGCTGGGCTCGGTTGCCGCGCCCACAGCGGGTTTGCACTTCACCGACGAGATTCTGGAACGCATTCGGCAGCGCGGCATCGAGACCGCGGAGGTCACGCTGCATGTGGGGCTGGGAACATTTCAGCCGGTGCGCGAGGAAGTGGTCGAGGAGCACAAGCTGCATACCGAGCGGTATGAAATTTCCGGGGAAGCGGCGGAGAAGATTCAGCGCGCGCGAGAAGCGGGGCGAAGGGTTGTTGCAGTGGGGACGACGACGGTGCGGACGCTAGAGTATGCGGCGAGAAACCTCCCACGTCTCGAAAACCGCGAGACGTGGGGCACCCGGATCCCGCCCGAGCAAAATCGGCTCGAATTGGCCACCCCGTCTGGATCATCACCCGATTTGCGAATCGCGGCGCAGCGCGGTGAGGCGGACATCTTCATCTATCCGGGATTCGAGTTTCGTGTAGTGGGTGCGATGCTGACCAATTTTCATCTGCCGAAGTCGACGCTGCTGATGCTGGTGGCGGCGTTCGCCGGGCGCGAGCGAATCCTGCAGGCATACGAACACGCCGTGCAGCAGCGCTACCGGTTCTACTCCTACGGTGATTGCATGTTTGTGGAGTGAGGGAACTGCGGAACGCGCAGTTGTGGGTCGCGCGGTGTAGCAGCGTTTGGAGGCTGCGCAAGAACTGTGCCGTCCCACATTGTGGGACTATGCACTTCTCAGGCTGGTATGCAATAACCCCTACTGACACCTGACAACTGATAACTGACAACCGCCTCCCGACAACTGCTTCTAGAACTGCCGAATGGCATCGCCTAGAGCGGTGATGTTAGTGTCGGTTTCCAGCATCTCGACTCGCTGTTGATCGACGATGTAGTAAACATAGTTGCGCGTGCCGTCAGAAGTGGTCATCTTGCCGGTTGCCCGGCCGACCACGGTGATGCCCGCGCTGTAACTGCCTTGCAACGGCAGGTCGGGGAAGACATCGGTGGGATCGTTGTTGTCGAGCGTGCCGGAGAGAGCGCCGGCGCCATTGGCCGAAATCTGACCACTGACGCTGATGCTGTTGCCCGGCGAAATGATGCCGCCGGCAGTGAAGTAGCCGTACTGCTCGTTGCCGTAGCTGCCGGCCCAGCCCAGATTCCCCTCCGACGCGAACTGAGTGTTCTGCAGGTAGGCCGAGCCGCCGCCGGAGGCGGTCGTCTCCTGGTCGAGGTAGTACGCCTGGCTCGGTGAGATCAGGTACATGCTGAAAGGCAGCGAAGCCGACGGGGTATTCAGCGAGCCCGAGACGTAGCCGTTTGCACTCAGGCTATAAGCGCCGGTCACGAACAAAAAGCTGACATTGCCGGTGTCGTTGATATCAAGATAGCCGCCGGGAATATTTCCGCCCGAGGCATTGATCAGAATCAGCGCGTTGGACGAGCCGCTCTGCGATCGGGCGGAGGTAGCGATCACGTAGTTGCCGTTGAAGTCGGAAGCGGCAAACGAGGTCTGGGTTTGCAGATCGGCACTGCCCAGGAACGGCGCGCCTTTGTCGAGACACAGAAAGCGATACCGGTTCGCCGAAACCGCGTAGTAGACCAGGTCGGATGAGCCGGTGTTCGCGGAGAACGAACCGGT
This sequence comes from uncultured Acidobacteriaceae bacterium, assembly GCA_963697175.1. Classification (GTDB taxonomy): domain Bacteria; phylum Acidobacteriota; class Terriglobia; order Terriglobales; family Acidobacteriaceae; genus Bog-257. Next base: position 279,869 of record CAVONC010000021.1, read on the forward strand.
GCCGCGTCCCAGATTGTCCGGGGTGCCGTACGAGCCGCTCAATGCCTGGCTCGCGGTGACGGTGCCTCCGCAATTCTCGTCCTGCGATCCGCTGACGGCGTTGCCGCTGACTACGAAGAGGCCGATGGAGTTCAGCGCTCCACAGGCAGAAGTGGTGCCGGTGAAGCCGAAGGCGTAATTGCCGGAAGGCGCGCCGACGCCCGCGGTTTGCAACTCGAGGCTGCCGGCGGCGTTGATCACGACGTTGTCCATCTCATTCAGGCCGGCGTTGTTGCCCGCCCGCATCGCGAACGCATAGGAGAAGGTGCCTAGCGAACTGCTGAGGGTCAGCGTGCCTCGGCCATCGGGGCCAACCGTGTAGCTTCCGGTGACCGACGATGCGTGTGCGTATCCCGAGCTGAGGTCGTTCAGGTCTTCTTCGCCGCCCGTGATGTTGCCATTGCCGTCGGCGGTAATCGCTCCCACGGCGTAGAAGGGCGCGCCGCCGGCATCGATGCCCCGCAGGCTGAGAACGTAGTTGCCGTGCAGCGAGGAGTTGTTGAAGACGACCGAGGTGACGGTGAGAATCGAGTTGGCGGAATAATTCGTGGCCGCAAACAGCACTGCGGTGACGGTCACGTTGGGCGGTTGAGGCACAACCGGCGGCGCAGTGTAGACACCGTTGATGTCGATGGTACCGGTCAGCATGTTGCCGCCGAGGACGCCGTTGACCTCCCAGGTCACGGTGTCGTCGACGCTATTGGTAACTGTGGCGGCGAACTGTTGGTTCGCTCCCTGCTGCACATTCACCGTGGCCGGCGAGACCATGATGGTAGGGGTCACCGCCAGAGATTGATAGATACCGTTGCCGCCGCCGCACCCGGTCAGCACGAAGGCCAGAGATACTGCAGCGCCGGCGAGCATTGCTTGTTTCATCGCGAAGCTCATGGAGATTGGTGCGACGGATGATACCGGAGCAATGTGAAAAGAGATGTGCGGGAACGCGTCTTTACCGAAAATTCATCTTCGGGAGGGAAAGGATCGACTGCGCTGCGTTCGCCACGGGCCGCCGTGGCTTTTCAGTTGGAGTCCGGAAATGTACCCCGGAATCGATCAGACTTGTGTCAGGGCACGACTTCAGTCGTGCCGCAAGAGGCTCTTTACATGCGGGCTTTAGCCCCTGCGGATTCTGCGTGCAGGGGCTAAAGCCCGAATTCTCTTCTCGAATTCTTCGGCACGACTGAAGTCGTGCCCTGACACAAAGCAGTTTCTCGACGGATTCTAGTTCCGCGAGAACTCAGGCCGCGCCGCAGGGTAAACAGAGTTTGCCGACAATTCGTAAGCACCGCTCACACAACCGCGGCGCGAGGGCTGTGCTCATGCAGCGCCGTCGGCGCGTATTGGATGGCCAGCAGCGTCTCGTCGTCGAAGCGCTCGTTGCGGCCGCGGAAGCCGTCGAGATGCTGCTTGCAGGCGTCGACCAGTTGCATCGGGCATCCCGCGCCGTGCTGTTCGATGATGGTCTGCAGGCGCGCCAGACCGTATTCGTCGCCGAGGTCGTTCTCCGCTTCGGAGATGCCGTCGGTGTAGAGCACCAGCGTGTCACCGGAGTGCATGCGCGCCCGCGCGGGGGTGAAGAGCTGATCGTCGAACATGCCCAGCGGCTGGCCGCTGCTTTCGATGAAGCGAGTTCCCGTCTTGCCGGCAAGCATCACGGGAAGATGCCCTGCGTTGACGATCTCCAGATCGCCGGCGATGGTCGACTTGCCGAAGACTAGCGTGGCGTATTGCGTGGGCAGCGCGCTCTGGCGGAAGAGCCGGTTGGCGCGCGTCATGAGTTCGGCGGTGCTCAGGCCGACAGGGATGAGCGAGCGGAAGATGGCGCGCAGGTTCGACGACAGCATCGCCGCAGCCACGCCTTTGCCGGAGACATCGGCCATCACGAAATGCAGGTCGCCATCGTCGCCGGCGATGAGATCGCAATAGTCGCCACCGACCACACCGGCCGGCTGGTAGTGGTACGAGATGTCCCATCCGGGAAAGGCAACGTCGCACGGCGGCAGCAAGCCTTTCTGAATCTGCGCGGCCAGCTCAAGGTCGTACTCCAGCGCGCGTTGCTGTTTGGGCGTGAGGCAGTCGAGACAAACGCGGGCGAGCGGATTCTCGCGCAGCCGCTCGTCTTCCACCGTGCCCTCGCAGATCTCGCACACGCCAAATGTGCCGTGATCGATGCGGTGCAAAGCGCTGTCGACTTCGTCCAGCAGCGCGAGCAGGCGCTCACTCTGGTTCTCGCCTACTACCTCGCTAAGTCGCGCGCGTCCGGCCAATAGCTGCTCGCGGACGCCGTTTACGTATACCGTTTCACCGATTGCCATAGCTAACCGCCTTATAGGTGTTAGAGGGTTAAGAGGGGTATCCGGATGCAGTCTTTTATGCGATTCGGATACGTTTTTTCGCTTCTGGAAGAACAGCCTATGCGTGTTTTGTGGGGGCGGCGTCCCGGAGTTTGCGGGCAAAAGAGAATTCACCACGGAAGCACGGAGGGCACGGAAGAGCTGTCATCCTGAACGGAGGCGGCGCTCTGGCCGCCGGAGTCGAAGGAGCGCTATTGTGGGCATTCTCGTTGCGATAGGGGTCCTTCGACTGCGCTCGGCTCGCCAGGATGACAAATCATGACTGACGGGCTCCGCGGCGGCGGTGCCGCCCTTCGGGCTCGGTCCTGATCGCTCGGCCGACGGTGGCTGCCGCTCCGGCCGAACCGCAGATCCCTCGGTCGGACTGAAGTCCTCGGTCGGGATGACAAATCAACGAGGGGGTAGGTTCGGTCGGGATGACAAATCGGAGGGACGTTCCGCGCTACGATGTCAGGAATAAGGCGGCGTGCGGTCAGCACACGCCGCTGGGCAGCGAATCTTTCAACCGTTACTACTTACCGGCCGTGCAGGTTTCGGCAATGTGCTTAATGCTCGACACTTTGATGTCCGGCGCCTGGTGCGCGGTCGAGGCAGCGCCCTGTTGCGTGGTGGAAGTCGTCTTGGTGCCCTCGGTTCCGGTCACCTCAATCTCGTGACCGACATGGGGCTTGAGCTTGTTGGCATAGCCGGTGAGCAGGTGCTGCATACCGTTGCTTTCGGTGAGGTAGTAATGTTGACTTTGATACTGCAGGCAGCCCTTGACGGTGGTCATCCCTGACATCTGGCCTGCATCCTGCGCGCACAGGCTGATGGCGAAGATTCCCACTCCAAGAACCAGCAAAAAGACTTTCCGCATGGCGTCTCCTTTTTCCTTTGGGGAACGACTCGGCAATTGCAGCATTCATCTTATTGCAATAATCGCTCTACCACGTCATAACTTTCGTTGAGCGCGGAGTCCAGCGCGGCGGGATCTTTGCCGCCGGCCTCGGCCATGTCGGGACGGCCGCCGCCGGAGCCGCCAACCTTCTTCGCGACCTCGGCGATGATCTTGCCCGCCTGCACGCGCGAGGTCAGGTCTTTGGTGACGCCGACGATCAGCGCGACTTTGCCGTCGCTCACCGATCCCATGACGACCACGCCCGATCCCAGCTTGTTGCGCAGGTTGTCGACCAGCGTGCGCAGCTGCGTACGCTCGAGGTTGTCGGCGCGCGTGGCCAGGACTTTCACGCCTTTGACCTCGCGCACGTTCTCCGTCGCCGACGAGACCGACGACGCAGCCGACTTCATGCGCGCCTGCTCCAGCTCCTTGCGCAGCTTCTTCAGCTCGTCTTCGCGGCGCTCCAGCTCGCGCTTCAACGCGTCGGCGGGAGACTCGTCGTCGCCGCGCACCAGCGTCGAGACGACGTTTTCCAGCTGATGATCTTTGCGGAAGTGGCGCAGCGAGCCTTCGCCGGTCACGGCTTCCAGGCGCCGCACGCCGCTGGAGACGCTGCCTTCTTTCAGAATCTTGATCAGCCCGATCTCGCCGGTGGCGGCGGTGTGCGTGCCGCCGCACAGCTCGGTGGAGAAGTCGCCGATGCGGATGACGCGCACGCGGTCGCCGTACTTCTCGCCGAAGAGCGCCATCGCCTTGTACTCGTTGACGGCAACGTCGATGGGCACGTCCTCGATGACCTCGACGCGATCGTTGCGCAGCACTTCCTTGTTGGCGAGGTCTTCGATGTCCTGCAGCTCCTCGTCGTCGAGCGAGGCGAAGTGCGAGAAGTCGAAGCGCAGGTGGCCGGGATCGACCAGCGAGCCCGCCTGCTTCACGTGCGTGCCCAGCACATTGCGCAGCGCGGCGTGGAGAAGATGCGTGCCGGTGTGGTTGCGCATGGTCGAGTGGCGGACTTCGTCGTTGACCATGGCGTCGACTTTGTCGCCGACGTGGATGGTCTGCTTGGCGACGACGCGATGCGCGCGCACGCCCTGCACGGGGTAGGTCGCGCCTCCGACCTCGGCGACGAGGGTGTTGTGATCGTCGGCGTAGAGCCAGCCGACATCGCCGACCTGTCCGCCGGCGTCGGCGTAGAAGGGCGTGTGGTCGAGGACGATTTCGCCGCGCTCGCCGGGGTTCAGTTCCTGCGCGCCAATGCCGGCGCCATCGTGCGGCTTGACGATGGCCAGAACTTCGGCCCCTGTGGAAAGCGTCTTGCGATATCCCTCGAAGACAGTTTTGGGCAGCGCCTGGTAAATCGGGTTGGCGGTGGCTTTCGAGCCGCCCTTCCACGAAGCCTGCGCGCGATGGCGCTGCTCTTCCATGGCTTCGTCAAAACCGGCCAAATCGAAGCCGATGCCGCGATCACGCGCCGCATCGGTCATGAAGTCTAGTGGAAGCCCAAATGTGTCATAAAGCTTGAATGCGTCTTTCCCGGAAAGGACACGCATGCGCGATATGTCCTCATCGGTTGGTATCACTCGCGGCTTTCGGACATAGTCCAGAATTTCCTCGAGCGGTTTTTCTGGCACGGGCGGACGCTGACCAACTTCGTTCAGCAACTCCTCCAAGCGGCCGAGGCCGATATCCAACGTGTGCGCAAACCGCGTCTCCTCACTCTTGATCATCTCCGCGACACGATTCGGCGCTCTCGATCAGTTCCGGATACGCGTCCTTCATCAGGTCGCGGACGGCGAACACCATCTCGAACAGAAACGGCTTCTCCTGTCCGAGCAATCGTCCGTGACGGATCGCGCGGCGGATAATCTTGCGCAACACGTAGCCGCGACCGTCATTCGCGGGCAGCACGCCATCGGAGATCAGGAACGTTGATGCGCGCGCGTGATCGGCGATCACACGCAGCGATGCTGCCTGCTTGTGCGACTGCTCGACATCTTCTTTTTTCGTCTCAGTCTCAAGCGACGTGCCAGTCAGCTCGGCCGCGCGCTTGATCAGCGGGGTGAACAGATCGGTGTCGTAGTTCGAGATCACGCCCTGCATCACCGCCGTGACGCGCTCCAGGCCGGCGCCGGTGTCGATGGAGGGCTTGGGCAGCGGACGCATCTCGCCACTGGGCTGCTTGTCGAACTGCATGAAGACCAGGTTCCAGATTTCGACGTAGCGCCCGCACTCGCAGCCGAACTGGCAGTCGGTGTGGCCGGCGTCGCTGGCCGCGACGCCCATGTCGTAATGGAGCTCGCTGCACGGGCCGCAGGGGCCGGTGTCGCCCATCATCCAGAAGTTGTCCTTCATGCCCATCTCGTAGATGCGATCCAGCGGGACGCCATCTTTCTCTAAAGTCGCGCGCCAGTGTTCATAGGCCTCGTCGTCGCGCGCGATGCCCTGCTCGCCCTTGAAGATGGTGACGTAGAGCTTGTCTTTGTCGATGCCGTACCAGTCGGGCGAGGTGACCAGCTCCCAGGCGTAGGCGATGGCGTCCTTCTTGAAGTAGTCGCCGAAGCTGAAGTTGCCCAGCATCTCGAAGAAGGTGTGGTGGCGATTGGTGAAGCCCACGTTCTCCAGATCGTTGTGCTTGCCGCCGGCGCGCACGCACTTCTGCGACGAGGTGGCGCGGTTGTAGTCGCGCTTCTCCAGGCCGAGGAAGACGTCCTTGAACTGGTTCATGCCGGCGTTGGTGAACAGCAGCGTGGGGTCGTTGGCCGGGACGAGCGAGGAGGAGTGGACTGCTTTGTGTCCCTTGGAGACGAAATAGTCCAGAAACATGCGGCGGACTTCGGAGCCGGTGAGCAGGACGTGGGCGGCATAAGAAATAGATTAGCAGGGGTTAGGGGATAGGGGTCAGAGGCTCGCGGGGCGTGCGAGCGGGCAAAGAGCGGATCGCTCGGTCGGGAGTACGGCCGCGGGGAGGACCCGCAGATCCCTCGGTCGGACTGAAGTCCTTGGTCGGGATGACAGCGTTGTGAGGAACTGCGTGAAAACTACTCCGTGAGCCTTGTCATCCCGACCAGAGCGCAACAGAGCGCCCCTATTATGATTTGTCATCCCGACCGAGGACTTCAGTCCGACCGAGGGATCTGCGGTCCGCCCGGAGTGTGACGACTCTCACTGCGGAGTAAAGCGGCACCGGGCAGGATCGTTGTCATGCGAGAACATCGATACGCCGTCTACATCATGGCCAGCCGTTCGCATGTGTTCTACGTCGGTGTGACCAACGACATCGTGCGGCGAGTGCGCGAACACAAAGAGCGAGCGTGCAAAGGCTTTACCGCGAGGTACAACATCGATCGGCTGGTCTGGTACAAGATCTACGGCGACATTCGCGATGCGATTGCTCGGGAAAAGCAGATCAAGCCTTGGCGGCGGGAGAAGAAGATTCGACTGATTGAGTCGCTGAACCCGACTTGGCAGGACTTGTCGGAGGAATGGGGAAAGCCGATTCGGCCACTGCAGAGGACCGCAGATCCCTCGGTCGGACTGAAGTCCTCGGTCGGGATGACAGCAGTAGAGTGAGGTACTCAGGCGGATGACGAGGCGCAAGACGGAACCGCAGATCCCTCGGTCGGACTAAAGTCCTCGGTCGGGATGACAAATCTGTAAGGTGCAGTGGCTTTTGGCTCACGGCTCATAGCTCACTGCTCATAGCTCACGGCTCACAGCCTCCCTCGCATCCGCCTCGCCAATTGACCGCCGGCAGTGCTCCAGCCCATAATCTCTGTGCCTGACGATTTCTGCTGCTCGCAAGGTGGCTGGCTGTGACCGAACCAAACAAGAACGCCCGCCGTCCCTTCCAGACGGCCGGGGAGCGGCTCGACGATTTGCTGGGCGACGCCTCGGCGCGCATCGAGGAAGAAACCCAGACCCTGATCAACTACATCAACGACGAGCTGGTGCCGGCGATTCGCCAGCACTCGACCAACGCGCTACGCGTGGCCAGCGAGAAGCTGCAGCAGGCCGCCGATCATATGGATTCGCGAAAGCAGAAGCCGTAAATCGTCGCTCGCGCAGGTTAGCGCAAACGACGCGCGAACCTGGGGCACCGAGCATGGATCATGTGCCGCCCCTGAAGGGGCTCTGTGATTTTTTCACGCCTTACCCAGGACTCCGCTGCGCTCCGTCCTGGGCTAAATGCGCTTCCACCCCTCCGGGGTTCGACCTTGCAAGCATCTCGCCTCTTTGCGCAAGAAAACCAGATGTTGCCGGCACGGAGCCGGGGCTAAAGCCCGGGTTTTTTTCTGCGCTTTTGCGGCACGCCTGAAGGCGTGCCCTTTCAAATCGCAATCCGACGAAACTGCACTGCTTGGCGTCGTCGCAATGCTTATGTTGCTGCTCTCGGCGTGCGGCGGGCACAAGACCGCGCACAGCCAGCCCGTTCCGCCTCCGCCGACCATCAGCTGCGCCGCAGCCGGCGTCGCCTTCCGAAGCCAGCACTCAACCTACGCCATCGTCGCCGCGCAAGGCCAAGCCCATCTATGTCGAGACCGGCATGGCGAGCTGGTACGGGCCGCCGTATCACAACCGGCGCGGCGCTAACGGCGAGATCTACAACCAGAACGCGATGACCGCGGCGCATCGCACGCTGCCGCTGAACTCGATGGTGCGGGTGACCAACCTCACGACCGGGCGCTCGGCGATGGTGCGGATTACCGATCGCGGGCCGTTCGTGGGCGATCGCGTTGTCGATCTGTCGCTGGCGGCGGCCAAGGCGGTCGACGTGTGGCAGGCGGGCACGGCCGAGGTCAAGCTGGAAGTGCTGTCGGCGCCGGCGTCGATCTTTGATGGCGGGCGCTGGTGCGTGCAGATCGGCGCGTTCCACAGCGAGGGCGAGGCGCGCAAGCTGAAAGAGAAGCTGGAGAATCGCTACGAAGACGCGAAGGTCATCCAGTTCACCGGGCCGACCGGCGAGTGGGTGCGGATTCGTCCTGAGGGCGACGACAAGCGGAAAGCGGAAGAGGTCGCCGGCAAGACGCACGTGAAAGAAGGCGGCGTGTTTCTGGTGAGGCTGGATTGAAGGAAGCGATTAGCAGCTAGCGACTAGCAACTAGCTTCGAGCCCCGAGCCGCCGAGCCCCGAGCTGCGAGCAGGTTAGAGATTCGCTGTCGGGCTATCAGCTATCGGCTGACCTGCTATCAGGTGTCGGCTATCGGCGCTTAGCAGGCAGCAGTCAGGCCTCAGTAGTCAGTCCTCCCGCAATCAGTGCTCAGGCAAACGACCCTAATTCCTCACTGCTGTCATCCCGACCGAGGACTTCAGTCCGACCGAGGGATCTGCGGTGCACCCGCGGTTATCCGCCTTCATCGGCGTAATAAGTCCCATTTTGGGAATAACTTAGCTCAGCGGTGAGATTCTTTTCAGCGCGGGATTTGCGCATTAGAGGCCCGTAGGCGAACGATCTCGGATTCAACATGGTTTGGTACGTCTGACCATCTCGGATCGCTCCTAGTGGCATTTCTGCGCGATCCAGTGGCATCCTACGCGCTACCGACTGTCCAATTCTTAAGCAGCCTCTAAGTTTTATGCTAAAGGGGCACTTATTGGCTATGCAAATGACGGACCGCAGATCCCTCGGTCGGACTAAAGTCCTCGGTCGGGATGACAGCGGAGAGAGCGTTGTCCGTTAACCCAGATTAGTCGAAAGGATGGGCGAACCTGGGGCACGGGCACGGGGGCGCATCTGGAGCACCGACGCGAATCTGGGGCTCAGGGCAAGCGCTGGGCACCGACCTTCGCTTGCGCTCCTGTACGATTGGGCGATGCGCGCCGTTGCCCTGTTGGGACTCCACGCCAAGGAGCGCGACGTCCGGCGATTCGAGTTGCCGGGCGTCAATCTGTTTTCCGGCAACGAACTCGATCCCACCGACCAGCCCGACGCAGCCGTGATCTTCGGCGGCGACGGCACCGTGCATCGCCATCTCGCCGGGCTGGCGCTGAAACAGATTCCGACGCTGGTTGTGCCTGTGGGCAGCGGCAATGATTTCGCGCAGTCGATCGGCATCAATGACGTCGCGATGGCGCTCCAGGCATGGCAGCGTTTCTGCGCGCGGGGCGACAACGTTCGCGCCATCGATCTGGGCACGATTCAGCCGCTGGAGGATTACAGGATTGATGCGAGCGCAACTGTTCCCTGGCGCGACGAGTCACTCGACACAATGCACTTCGTTCCCGACGGCCCGCGGCGCGACATGCCGCAGATGGGCGCGCGGATCATGCAGTCGCAGCTGCGGCGCGCCACCGAAGCTGAGGACGAGATCGCGCGGAGCACAGTCTTCGCGTGCATTGCCGGGACCGGGCTGGATGCCGCGGTGAATCGGCTGGCGCTGAAGCAGTCGCGCTGGCTGCGCGGGCATGGCGGCTACGTGATCGCGCTGCTGCAGACGCTGGGAAGCTTTCAGCCGCCGCAGATCAAAGTTTCGGTAGAGAGCGGCGGCGTGTGGCGGACGGCGGTGGACGAGCGCGGATTCCTGATCGCCGCGGGCAACGGCCCGCAATACGGCCAGGGCATGCGGCTGGCGCATCGTGCGCAGATGGATGATGGGCTGCTCGACCTCTGCTTCGTGCGCCTGCTGGGCAAGATGCGATTGCTGCGGCTGTTTCGCGTGGTCTATCGCGGACGGCATCTGGGGATGAAAGAAGTGGAATATTTCCAGGCGGCGCGGCTGCGGATTGAGACCGATCCGGTGAGCGAGGTCTTCGCCGACGGGGAGTACATTTGCCGGACGCCGGTGGAGATTGGGGTGAGACGGGAGGCGTTGCGGGTGATCGTCGCCAGCCCAGGTTAACGTCCAAAAGACGGACGTGAACCTGGGGCACCGGATCATTGCGTCGGGTTAACCGCCAGGCTTGGCCGCGGCTGACCCTTCGCTGGCGAGTTGGGCGGCGCGAGCCGCGCCGGTCACCGATCCGCGCCGTCCGGGAGCGTTCCCCAGCGAGATCTGGAATTCCTTCAGCGCCGCCTGCGGCTGATTCATCAGCAACAACAATTCGCCAAGCTGCTCGCGTGCCGGAACGATCGGGCCAGGCGTGGCGGGACTCTTCTCCACCGCATCCTCGGTATCGGCAGCCTGACGCAGCAGCGCGACGGCGTCCTGCGATTTGCCTTCTGCCTGCGCCGCCCATGCCAGGACTTCGAGCCGCTGTATCGCGACCTGGCCGGCCCAATAGTCTCTGCCCGCTGCCTGGAGTTGCTGCTGCAACTGCATCAAGATCGCCGCCTGGGCGCGAGCGTCGCCGGCATGTCCCGTGCGCGCCAGCCCAAGTCCTCGCGCCCACACAGCAATCGCGATCACCTGTGCCTGTGCGGTTGATGGCGGCGGCACGATGGCAGCGGCGGCTGCCCAATCTTTGCGCTCCACCGCGTAGCGAACCGGCATGGCGGTTGGCGAATAGCCGGCCTTGTAGTCCCCCTGATTGAATTCCGGCATGGTCTTGAGCTGTGCGATTACGCCCGCTGCCTCTTGCTCGCGGCCGCTTTGCAGATAGGCGTAGACCAGATAGTCCATGGCGTGCAGCTCTTCTCCGGTGTCGCCATGCTGGCGAGCCGCGGCTTCGGAGGCGAGGTTGGAGGCGATGGAGTCGTCCCACATTCCCAGCCGGGTGAAGATGTGCGACGGCATATGCAGGGCGTGCGGCGCCGAGGGCGCGATCTTGGCGTAGGCTTGTGCTGCGGCCAGACCCTGCGACGCCATCTCCGCGTTGTCGCAAGCGTGAATCATGTAGTGCGCCAGGCCGGGATGCTGCGGATACTTGGCGTAGAGCGGCTGGAGAATGGCGACGGCGCGCTTCTGGTTGGCATGGGTCTTGTCGTTGGGAGAAGCGGTGGCCAGCAGCGCCAGCGCGTAGAACACCTGTGACTCGACATCCGTGGGATTGTCCGCTGCCAGCTTTTGCATCGCGTCGGCGTAGCGCTGGGCTTTCGCTGCGAAGGAAGAGTTGTCGGTCGCATAGATGAGAGCCAGGGCGGCGATGAACTCACGCTCGCGAGCGGAGCCTCCGCCGATCTGCTGGGCGCGCTCGATCTCCTGATGTCCGAGCGCGACGTTGGCCGGCGCGATGTGAGGCTCCCAAAGCTGGTGGTAATAGCTCATGGCAATTCCCCAGTGAGCCATGGCGCAAGCGGGATCTTTCTCGGCAACCTCGCGAAATGTGCTTTCCGCAGCGGAGTAGGCAAAGGAATGTAGCAGAGCTACGCCGCGCTGAAATTCGGCTTGCACCGCCGGGCTGCAGGAGGTGGGGAACGACACCGTGCCCAGTTGCTCGGGCGCACCGTGGTCGTGCATTTCCTGAGCGACGGGAACGCCGGTGAACAGCGACAGGGTGAGCAGGATGGCGAAAAGACGTGTCATGCGAACGCGCTTTTGTGAAATCTTACACCCGGCTGGAAGTCGTTTCGGGATGAAGCGCATCGCATACGGGACAAAGCCCCTTCATGTGCCACACATTTTTATGGAACCTTTGGCAACTATTCGGGTCTATACTGTAGTAAATCCCGATGGCTACTTCCGCGGCTCCAAAACCGGTCAGTGAAACGGTTCCAGTTGCGCCCGAGGATCAGGTAATCCCCGCATCTATTTGGCGAGGGTGAAGGCCTGTATCCCCAGCGCAAGGGCACCTTTTTCTATTCGTTTGTTCTGCATATGATCGCGGTGGGGCTGCTCATCTGGTCGAGCTATTGGGTATCCACGCACCAGGATGTGATTAAGCAACAGGTTACCGGCCTGGTCACCGACATCAGCCCGTATCTGCCGATGAACGTCTCCAAGACGAAGGCCGGCGGTGGAGGCGGCGGCGGCGATCGCGACAAGCTGAATGCGCCCAAAGGCGCTCTGCCCAAGCTTTCCAAGGACCAGATCGTGCCTCCGGCGATCGTGATCCGCAACGACAATCCCAAGCTGGCGGTTTTGCCGACAGTGGTTGTTCCGCCTGAAATCAAGCTGCCGACGCTGGGCGCGCTGGGCGATCCGCTGTCCAAGGTGATCGGACCGCCGTCGAACGGCACCGGCATGGGCGGCGGCATTGGTAGCGGCAGCGGCGGCGGCGTGGGATCGGGAACCGGTCCGGGCGTTGGTCCGGGACATGGCGGCGGATACGGCGGCGGCGCTTATCGCGTGGGCGGCGGCGTCAGCGCGCCCAAGGTTTTGTACGAGCCTGATCCGGAGTACTCCGAAGAAGCGCGCAAGGCCAAGTATCAGGGAACCGTGGTGCTATGGCTGGTGGTGAGCGCCGAAGGCAAGCCGCAGGACATCCGTGTACAGCGCTCGCTGGGCATGGGTCTGGATGAGAAAGCCATCGAAGCTGTGAGGCAGTGGCGCTTTGATCCTGCCAAGAAGGACGGCCACCCCGTCCCGGTGATGATCAACGTCGAAGTGAACTTCCGGCTGTACTAATCACGCCCGCATTTTTCGCAGTTCGGCCAGCATCCGCTCTCTGAGGATGTGGTTTGCCCGGGTCTGATATCCCCGGCCGGGCTTCTTGAGCCAAGCCACAACGTCAGCATCCAGCCGCAATGAGACCGACTGCTTTACAGGACGATAGAATCGGCCGCGAACCGCGTCTTTCCAGGCGCTCGCCGGCAGCTCCGGAATGTCTGAGGTGTCGATCTTGTTGTCGGGCAGAGCGGCGATCGCAGCCAGCTCTCGCCGCTGTTTGCCGGTGAGCGACCGGGCAGCTGCCCGTGCCCTGTCGGGTTTAGCTCTCCTGTGCATGGATGCTCCGCTCCTGCGGTGTCGCCTTTCGTGCCGAGATGATCCGGACAACCTCTTCTTCACCAGATTCCGCGAGGTTGTGAGCCACCAGCAGAATCTGTATACCTCTCACCATTCCGATGGTCTGCCAGCGTAACTCACCTTCGACCTCACGGTCCTGGGTCGAGACATGGTATGGGTCATCGAAAACCAGCGCGGCGGTTTCGAAGCTGACGCCATGTTTTCGCAGGTTCGCACGGTTCTTTCGCTCGTCCCAGCTGAAGTGCAATTCACGCTCTTGTCATGGCAAGTTTGTATAGACAGTTTAGCTTGTTCCTGGGTTGCTGGGTAGTGCGGGCCTTCAGGCCCGCGTTTGCGCATTGTTATGGATTTAGAGTCGGCTTTCAGCCGACGGCAGTGCCGCCCGCTGAAGCGGGCTCTGGAAGGAAAGATTAATTCGCCTAACGCGGCGCTGAAGCGCCGCACTACCCGTTCCGCGCCGCACTGCCGTTCGCGCCGCACTACCGTTCCCGCCGCACTACCTGTTCCCGCCGCACTACCCGTTCCCGCCGCACTACCCGTTCCGCGCCGCACTACCTTACGGCGATCCCTTGATCACGACCTTGGGATCGGCGTGCTGGCACTCTCCTTCTTTGTTGCACACCACGAACGAATAGACATAGCAGCGATCGTTGCCGCCGTGATTGGTCGCAGTGCTAGTGTAGGGATGCTTGTCGTCTCCCAGGAACAGGCTCTCGCCAAACGGCGTGTGTTTCGGATTGAACGACACCGCGTAGGACGAGCGTGCGTTGGCGGTGACCCACTTCACCTTGGTTCCGCTGTCGACGCAGAACAACGGGGCAGGCGAGCCATTCACCAGCACCTGGGCGGTGGCGTTGGACTTGTCGTGCTTCAACACAACGACGCAGGCCGAGCCACCGCCTCCGCAGATTACCGGACACGAGGTGTCCGAACAGGGATCTGGAGTATTGTCAGCGCTAGCTGCTATGGGAGCGAATAACATTGCAAGCGTCAAACCCAGCCAGATGGGGCCCACAGCATTTCGCTTCATGGTTCCTCCTTGGCCATTTCAAAGACGCAACACATGTGGCGCACCCAGAGCGAGAAAGCACTACTCAGCTTTCTTCTTCTTGTGCTTGCCCTCCACGTGAACTCCAGTCACCACGACCTTGGGATCGAGCACGCCGCAGCTGCCCGCAGCATTACAAACTACGACTTGGTAGACATAACAACTCTCCGCCTGATTAGGTGCGGTTATGGTGGAAGAGGCAGCAACTGCGTTGCTGCCAGTAATTACATTCGTGCTGCCGGGATAATGGGACGCGCTGAAGAAGGCCCCGATCATGGACGGGGTCGCGGTCGAAGTAGCCCAGGTCACGGTGCTATCGTCGGCCGCGCACAAGACGGAGGCGTTCGTTCCGTTGTACGACAAACTTAGGGTATTTCCACTTTGCGTGACCTGCACCTGGCAAGGTGAACTGGTACAGGTAGCCGTACATTGCGTGGTGGAAGGACAGGGATCGGACGTACTGTCAGCCCACAATCCTAAGGAACACAGCGAAACTACCAGCGTCAGCAAGACAACGTGACGCATCACGGACTTGCAAGTCATCTTTTCTCCTCCTAAGAAGTTTTGGTGACCCCGGTGTTTACTTCCGCCTTCTTTTCTTCCTGGACCCATTGCCGATAACGAGGATCGGACTGCAGGCCTCGAAGCTCAGGCTCCTTTTCGACCTCGTCCAGAGAAAATCCGGCTTTGACTGCTGCTTGAACTGCTTTCAATGCTTGTTCGCGGTGGCCGATGAGCTCGTAAACCAAAGCCGATGTGAATAACGTGTCGCTGTCTTTGGGAGCGATCTCCAGGGCACGATTGATGAATTCCTCGGCTTGCTTGCTGTCGCCCAGGTGCGCCTGGTAGAGCGCGATTCCGCTGAGGACGACGGGATTCTTGGGATTCACCTTAAAGGCCGCAGTCGCCGTCTCCAAGGCCTTTGCGTAGGCTTGACGAGCATCGGCACGCCGCGAGGGAATCTGATCGTAGCTGTCGCCCAGATTGCGCCACAAAACGTGATCGTTGGGAACCATCTCCGTGGCTTTCTTCATCGCCTCGGCCGCATCTTCCCATTTGCCGACGTACATGTAGGCCGCGCCCAGGTTGGTCCAGGCATCGGGACTGGCCTGGATACTCAGTCCCTTCTTCAAGACCTCGATTGCCTCCTGATTGCGACCCAGCGCGAGATACGTACCTCCAAGATTCTGATACCCGAGCGCTTCGTCGGGAGCGAGATCAATGCCCGATCGAAACTGCTCGGCGGCTTTGGCAAACTGACCTTGCTGGTAGTAAAGCGCGCCCATGTCGGCGTAGCCTTGCCAGTACGTGGGCCGCCGCGCGATGGCGTCCTTGAACGCGCTCTCCGCCTGAGGATACTTGCCCTGCGCCTGGTAGATCTGGCCGATACGGCTCACCGCCTCGATCACCGAGGGATCCTGTTCCAGGATTTGCTGATATTCGGCCAGCGCTTTATCCAGCTGTCCGGTCTCCAGATAAACGTGCGCTAATGTGGTGCGCACCGGGATCAGGCGGTCGTTCAGCTGTACGGCGCGAGCAGCATTCTGGGTCGCCAATGCAATCCACTGCGGATCTTTGGTCAGCGAATACTTCGTCGAATACGCATCACCCAGCCCGGCGTACGCCTGAGCGTATTGCGGATCGTCGACGATCGCCTGGTTAAACAGTCCTATAGCGCGATTCGTGTCGTCCGCATCCCGGGATTTCAGGTAACCGACCCCGCGCTCATACAACTCGAAGGCGTGCGGTTGATTGGTTCCACCAGCCGCGAGTTCGTTCTTGATCTGCCGGCTCACCTGCAAGTCCAGCATGTCGGCCACCGACTCCCACACCCGCTGTTGCATCTCCTCCAGGTTGGAAGAGCTGACATGAATCGAGCGCGATGCCAGCTGCCGGTGGTTCTGCGGGTCGACCAGATCGGCGGTGAGATTCACGCCGTCGGCAGTATGCTCGATGCTTCCCGTCACCGCCAGCGTGACATTCAGGTTGCGATAGGCTTCGTCCAGGCTCTTGATGTTGCGCGTGTCGCTGGACGGCACCACCCAGAACGATTTCTGATAGCGCTCCAGCTGCGACAGTTTGCTGGTCAGGCTCTCGGCCACGCCTTCGGCGAAAGCCTGATTGGAGGCGTCGTGTCCGATGTTCTCGAAGGGCAGCACGGCGATGTGCTTCTGCTGCGGCAGCCGGCGGAACGGATTGGGCACCAGGCCGCTCAGCATAGCGATCGCCGCCAGCACCAGACATCCCGCGGCGGCGCAGAGGATCCAATATCGCCGCGTGCTCGCGGCAATCGCCTTCCAACCAAATTGTCCGGCGACGCGCTCTCCCGATATCGCATACCAGAACTCTTCGACACTGGCGAATCGTTCAGCGGGATTCGAGGCCAGACATTTGCTGATCGCGCCGCGCCAGCGATATCCGGTGCGTTTGCCGGTCTCGCTGTTTTTCAGACCTTTCGACGCCGTATCCGGCGACATAGGTAGCGCGCCGGTCAGCATCTGGAAAACGGTCAGGCCCAGCGCGAAGATGTCGGTGCGATTGCTGCATTGGCCGCGCAGCTGCTCCGGCGCCATGTACTCCGGCGTGCCCAGAACCTGCGTCAGCGAGCGCGAAACCGTCTTGTCGGATTCCGGATTGGTCGCCAGTCCAAAGTCGGTGACTTTCGCCACCAGGCCGTGCGCCGTCTCCTCCAGCATCACGTTGCCAGGCTTGAAGTCGCGATGCACAATACCCAGGTGATGCGCCGCGGCCAGCGCTCCCACCAGTTGCCGCACGATGGGCAGCGCCTGCTCGGTCGACATCGGGCCGTGTTCTTCGAGGTAACCTGACAGCGTCTGGCCGGGCAGCAGCTCCATGGTCAGGAACAGCACATCGTTGCCCGAGCCTGTCTTGTGGCGGCCGAGATCGAAGACCCGGCAGACGTTGGGATGACTCACCTTGCGCGCCAGCTGGATCTCTTGCCGGAATCGCCCAACCTGCTTCGTCGAGGAGGCGCGCTCGGGTGCGATGGTCTTCAGCGCAATCCGCGATTGCAGTTCCCAATCTTCCACTTCGTAGACTTCGCCCATGCCGCCGCGCGCGATGAAACGAATCACGCGGTAGCGATCGCAGATGACGTCGCCGGGAGCGAAGATCGGCTTTTCGCTGGGATCGTGGGGAGCCAGACGATCGCGACTATCGCGACTCTCCGACATCAGAATGGCATTTTGTTCGTCGCGCTTGTCGTTCGGTTCCATTACCTACCCTTAAAGCCAGGAGCTCTGACCGGAGGCGATACCAACGCGTCCATCAGCTTGAGAGCAAGTAATTCGAGGCGAATGAAAGAAGACTCGGCGCCAACCTACCCCAACAGATCAGCCCGGAAGCGGGAGCAGGCTTTCGTGAACAGAATTATAACCCCACTTTCGTCTGGCCTGAACAGGATATTTTGCCGGGTGTGACCAATTGCAAGCCGCGGGGTAGAGCTGGCCTTCTAAGCCAGCGTCCAAGCCTTTCATTTTCTTCTTTTTCTGAGTCGGCTTTCAGCCGACAGCACGTGGGTCGCAATCAGCAGCCTGCCCAGTCGCGCCGGAATTTCGCCGAAGAACTCGGGCTTTAGTCCCTCAGAGAATGCGATTTACTGCGGGCGGCCGCTATTTCGGGCAAACGTAACCGCTATGCGAATGAAGACGATGACTCCCACCACCGCCAGTATCCGCAGCCACCATGGCCAGTGCGCGACCCTCGACTGCTGAGCCTGCATGCCATTCACGAAAACGGCGAGTTGAAAGAGCAGGCCCACGATTCTCCCGGAGCAGAACAGATCTTCGCTGGATCGGAACGTCGCCAGGATTGTATATCAGGAAGGCCGCTTCATAAGTCGCTTTGCCGAGAACAAGCGCCCTTGGGCGCGAAATAAGAAAGCCCAGCGCTTCAGCGCTGGGTGAGCGGTGCTCAGCCGCGAGCCCCTCGGGGGCGGCACAAGTTTTTATGCCTGGATGCGCGGGCTTTGAAACCCGCGCATCCTCGATCGCTGAGACCGGCTTCACCTATCTCCGGAACGGCTTGCTCAACGGCGCCACGCGCTGCTTCGCCTTTTCCGCCCACTCCGAGCCGCGATCGACCCAATCGCTGGCCTGATCGCCGAGATCCTCCATGGCATCGCGGGCGTCTTCATACTTCCGCCGGAGTGAGCGACGCATCTGCTTGCCGGTCTTGGGGGCCAGCAACAGCGCGGTCAGCGCGCCCGCCGCCAGCCCAATGAACAGCAGCGTCAGCCCGAAGCCGAAGTTCCTGTCCGAGGAGCGATATTCCCCCTGGCTGGTGTAGTCCGTATCGTTTTCGTTCATAGCTCCTCCTTGCTCAAGTTAGTATGACTCCGATTCATTGCTCTTTCTAGTGAGAATCCCCCAACGCCGCAAATGTTGCACGCTTACGCTTTTCAGCGTGCTGGCTCGGGTAGTGCGGCGCTTCAGCGCCGCGTTAAGCGCCTTATTTTGTCGTCCGGAGCCGGCTTCAGCCGGCGGCACAACGCCCTGCTGCCCACTTTTTTCAGCGGCCTGTTTAGCCGCTGAGGCAACCGAAGCCCTTACCTCAGGCGCTAAAGCGCAATTTCCTGGCGCGCCAGAAATGTACGCCTGAAGGCGTACTCCACCCGCATTACTCCACATTCTCACAACCACCACCCGCGCCTTACTCACCGCCACCGGCCTCGTCTTCCGCTTCGCCGCTTTCCCACGCCGCTTCTTCTCCGGCTTGCCTGCCACCTGTCCTGCGGGACGCTCCTGCAGCAACAACTCCGTCGCCTGCACGCGCGCGTCGCGGCTGAACCACTCCTGCACGATGCCGCCCTTCAGGAAATTCGCAATCGCCAGCAGGCTCATCCCCTGATGATGCACCATCCACGAGCGCACCAGCGCGAACCGCTGCCGCCGCGAGGGCCGCACATCGCGCGTGAAGTCGGCCGACTCGTAATATCCGTACTTGCCGAACCAGCCCTTCTTCGTCATCCAGCGCAGATTGCGAACCGCCTCGGCCGGATCGACTGCCAGCGCCAGCATCGTGGCATAGGGCGCGACCACCAGCCGATCTTCATCCTGCTGTATCGCCACCTGCGGCACACCAAACGCGCGATATCCATACGCGCCGTTCTCTTCCACCTTCGCGAACGCGCACTCCGAAATGCCCCACGGAATGCCTTTGTCATGCGCGTAATTCTGCTGCGCGAACACCGCAGCTTCCTTCGTGTTCTCCAGCATGGTCTGCGGGAAACGAGCGCATCCACAGCGCCGGCATCAGGTACTCGAACATGGTTCCGGTCCACGACATCAGCACCGGCCGCCCATATACCACAACGTGGGACCTGCTCAGCAGGAACCAGCTCTCCTGCGGAATGTCGTCCTTCGCGACCGCGAGAAACGCCGCGATGCGCGCCTCCGACGCAAGCAGGTCGTAGCACGCGGCATGGACTTTGCCGGTCTCGCCATCGCTGCCGATCGACAACAACTTCCGCCGGCGATCGAGCAGGAAGGCGAAATCCATCTCCCGCACCATTCGCTCGCATTGCGCCGCGATTGAGCGCAGCTGCTCAACCAGTCGCAGCGAATTCAGACGCGCCGCAGGCAGCAATTCCAGCAGCTTCTCGCGCAGCTCGGGATGCTCCATCCCCAGCGTCAGGCTCATCTCCACCTTGGCCTGCAACTGCGCGATGCACTCCGGCAAGCGAGACAGCGCAAGCTTGTCGCAATCCATCAGCGTGGTCAGCGTGTTGTCCGCGCGCAACGGCGTGAATTCGTCCCGCAGCCAAGGCAGATATTCGCTGATGCTGCGCCGCACTTGATCGACCAGTCCCGTAGCCTGCTCGGCAAACCACTTCGCATCTGCCTGCTTCTCGCTCGGCGCCGGAATTTCCACCGAAGACAACAAGCGATCGAGCCAGTGCTCCTGCGCTCGGCTTCTCATAGCTCTGTGGGATCTTTTTCGAGATGACGCCGTGCTCCGCCAGCGCGCACAGAAAATCCGCGTAGCCATCCAGCAGCGCGGGATTCAGCAGCGGCCGCGAGAGCAAATCCTGGCATCCGCCCTTCAGCGTGATGAGCGACGCCAGCAGATTGCCGCTGTCGACGGTCGAGATGAAGCGCGGCTTGTCAGGCACCAGCGTGCGCGTGTCATACCAGTTGTAGAGGTGCCCGTGATCTTTCGACAGGCGCGCGACCGTATCGAGGGTGCGCAACGTCTGCTGCACAAACTCCGGCACGGTGAGATATCCGAACTCGCACGCCACCTGCCGCGCGTTGAAGAGAAATCCGAGATTCGTCGGCGAGAGACGTGCAGCGATTCTGGCCGGCTCTTCCTGCACATTGTCGGGTATCAGCCAGTTGTGCTCCGCCGTGCTGTACTCGGAGTAGTAGCGCCAGATGTGCATGGCGGCGCGCCGCAGAAAGCGCTGATCCTGCACCGTGATGTTCCGGTGCAGCGGACGCGGCGGACGATTCAGCCACACCGACACCGGCTTGCTGATCGCCCACAAAAACAGAATCGGTAGCGCCTCGGGAAGCGCGTGCCGATGCGAGTAGTGAACGATCACGCCGACCACCAGCGCGACCGCCGGCGTCCAGTTCAGCAGCACATCGACGAACGTGCGCTTGCTGATGACCAGTTCGGCTTCGGCCGCCGTCTCCCACTGCAGCAGCCGTTGCCGCGAAATCAGGCGGCGATAGAAGGTGCGAAATACTGCGTCGATGGAGATCAGCGTCTGATGCGCCAGGAACGTGAGCGTGAGGAAGACGCTGACCATCGCCTTGCCCAGTCCGCCAATCGCATCGCGAATCGGACTGAATTGTCCTGCGATCAGCGCGCGCACCACCGAGAACGCAAACTGGAACCACGGCGGCACAAACAGAATCGCGATCGTTACCAGCGTCCAGTACAGCGGACTGCCGGGCAGCGCGGTCCAGCCCAGCACGAACAGCAGAAAGATTCCCGGCTCAACCAGGCTGCGCCGCAGATTATCCAGAATCTTCCAGCGCGAGAGAAACGAAATTGGATTCGGCACGCGGCGGCCAGTCTCGTCGGGCACCGATCCGAACAGCCAGCTCACGATCTGCCAATCGCCGCGCACCCAACGATGCTTGCGGCGGTTGTAGGCGCTGTAGTGCGAAGGATAATCGTCGATCAACTCGACGTCGCTGACCAGACCGGCGCGCGCGTACGCGCCTTCGATCAGATCGTGGCTGAGCAGCGCATTGCGCGGGAAGCGATGCTCCAGCACCTGGCTCAGCGTCTCGACTTCGTAAATTCCCTTGCCGGCAAAAATGCCTTCGCCCTTCAGGTCCTGATAAACGTCGGAGGTCGCGCGCGTGTAGATGTCGAATCCCGTCTGCCCGGAATAAATGCTGGCCAGGCGCGACTGCGACGCGCTCTGCACGCTGATGCCGACGCGCGGCTGCAAGATCCCATATCCCGCAACAACGATGTTCTCGCGCGGGTCGATGATCGCCTGGTTCAGCGGATGCGCCATCGCGCCCACCAGTCGATGCGCCGTGCCACGCGGCAGTTCGGTATCGCTGTCGAGCGTCAGCACAAAGCGCACCCGCGGCAGCAGCGACAGGTCGCCAATCTTTACCGGGAAGCTGTCGTACTTGTCGTTGATCAGCCGGTTGAAGTCGAGCAGCTTGCCGCGCTTGCGCTCCCAGCCCATCCATACGCCTTCGCGCGGGTTGTAGATGCGATGGCGATGGAACAGGGAGAACGTGCCGAAGCCGTTGCCTTCGTACTTTTTGTTGAGATCGCGAATCAGCCGCGCCGCCAGCTCCACCAGCGGATCGTCTTCGTTGGGCGCCTCGGCCGAGTCGGGCATATCGCTGAGCAGCGCGTAGTGCAGGTTCGCGCTGGAGTTGCCGAGATAGCGAACCTCAAGATCGTCGACCAGCTGCCGCACTTGCTTCTCACTAAGCAGCAAGGTCGGCACCACAACCATGGTCACGCAATCGTCGGGAACGCCTTCGGAGAAATCGAGCTTGGGCAGAATGCGCGGCCGCAGCAGCGCCGTGGTCAGGTAATTCATCACCTCGACCGCGCTCTGGCTCGCCGGCAGCAGCAGGACAAGAATCGCGAAGATGCGCCCCAGAAATGTGTTGAAGATGCTGAATACCGGCGTCATGATCACCAGCACGATCAGCAGCGTCAGAATCTCGATGCCGCCGAGATAGAACTCGTCGGGATGGCGGCGCAGAAACTCCTGCACGCTTTCGCTGAACGGCAGCCGCACTCCCGCGCGAGCCCGCAGCTGGCGCGCGCCTTCGCCGATCAGGTAATAGCCCACATGCGACCGTCGCCAGGCCAGCCGCGAATCGCTCGCCGGATGCCTGGTCGATTCCTCCGCCAGCTCCAGCGCCGTGCCCGCAATCTCCATCTCCGAGCAGTCGGAGTGCTCGGCGTAATGCGTCACCGTGTGGCGATAGAGCTCGCGGCTGGCATAATCCATGCGCGCGTAGGCCTTCGCCGGATCCTGCGCCAGCACTTGCTCAAAGACGATCAGCGGCTCCAGCAATTCCTTCCATGGCGCTTCCGAAAGATCGCGCATCGAGCCGATCAGCATACTGATGTTCCGCTCGCCCTCCGGCGCTTGCAGCACTTCCTCGCCGCGCGTGACGTACTCCTCCAGCACCACCAGCTTCAGCGCCGGCCCTAGCAGCGACAGCTCGTCCATGTTGAGCACGATCAGCGACTGGAAGGCTTCGACGTACGCCGCGAAGGTGCGATCGGAATATTGATACTCGACGGCGCGCAGGAAATCCTGCGCGATGGCCACGACGCGCGGCATCACCGTTTTGTCGGGCGTGCGCGCATGCGGAACGCGCCGCAACGAAGCCGCGGCCTGTTTCACATCGCCCTGCGTCATCCGCACCAGGCGCACGTTGTCGAACATCCACTGCAGGTCTTCAGGAAGCTGCTCGTCGGGATCGAGCGTGAAATCCAGCTGAGCGAGCATCGGCTCCAGCCGGCGATTGAGCGCGGCCACGCGATCGGCGTAGTGACTGGATTGCCGGACGGCCGGCAGCCACGCGAGCCCGTTCGCCCAATGCCGCGCCGCCTGGCCGAGGCCGGCCTCACGCTGCGGGGCGTTCTCCGACACGGACTCCGCCCGATCGGCGATCTCCAGCACGTCTCTGTGATTGGCTACGGCCATGTTTTATCGATAACTCGCCGCCTGCAACTCGAACATCTCGGCATACTGCCCGCCCAGCGCCATCAGCTGCTCGTGACTGCCATCTTCTGAGATGCGCCCATCGGCCAGCACAACAATGCGGTCCGCCATGCGCACGGTGGAAAATCGATGCGAGATGAACAGCGCCATCTTGCCGCCGGTCAGCTCGGCAAAGCGCTCGAACACTTCGTACTCGCTGCGCGCATCCAGCGCCGCCGTGGGCTCGTCCAGAATCAGCAGCTGCGCGTCACGCAAATACGCCCGCGCCAGCGCCAGCTTCTGCCACTCGCCGCCCGAAAGGTCCACGCCGCTCTCGAAGCGCCGCCCCAGCATCTGCTCGTAGCTGTCGGGCAGCTTGGC
This sequence comes from uncultured Acidobacteriaceae bacterium, assembly GCA_963697175.1. Taxonomy (GTDB): domain Bacteria; phylum Acidobacteriota; class Terriglobia; order Terriglobales; family Acidobacteriaceae; genus Bog-257. The sequence continues at coordinate 303,513 of CAVONC010000021.1, forward strand.
GATCACCTCATCCGCCAGGCTCTTATGAGCAGCCGACACGATCTCCCCGGTGTTCCCAATTTCTTCGATGCGCCCAACCGCGATATTCTCGCGGGCGGTCATCTCATATCGCATGAAATCCTGAAAAATTACGCCAATCTCTTTGTAAAGATCTTCCAGGCTGTACTCGCGCAGGTCAACGCCGTCCAGCAGCACCTGGCCCTCGGTCGGGTCATACAGCCGCGTGATCAGCTTCACGATCGTGGTCTTGCCCTGGCCATTTTCGCCGATCAGCGCCACCCGCTCGCCAATGTGCAGCGTGAAGTCCAGGTTCTTCAGGATGCGCCGCTCGCTGCCCGGATACGCAAACGAGACATTGCGAAACTCAAAGCCGCGCTGGATGGGCCGCGGCGCCGGCAGCGCATTGGGCTTCGACTGGATCGTCGGCTGCATCTCGAAGAACGCCAGCAGGTCGGTGAGGAACAGCGCCTGGTCGGCCACGCCGGAGAGCGTCGAGAAGATCATCTGGATGTTGGTGCTGGCTTGCAGGATCGCGCCCGCCAGCAGATACAGCGTGCCGATGCTCAGCGCGCCGACTACCGTCCGCCAGATCACATACACATACGCCGAGTAGTAGCCAAGCGAGCCGACAATCGACAGCAAATTTCCCCAGATCAGCTTGCGCTTGGAGAGCGCGACATTTTCTTCGTAGACCTGATCCGAGAATCGCGTGAAGCGGTCGGTCAGAAACTTGCTAAGCCCGAAGAGCTTCAGCTCCTTCGCCGCTTCCTTGCTGCCGCCCACCAGCCGCAGGTAATCCAGCTTGCGGCGAATCGGCGTCTGCCGGAAGTTCTTCGCATATCCCAGAAACGCGAAGTGGCTCTCGCCGACGAACGCCGGCACCACGCCCGCAATCAGCAGCAGCAGCAGCCACGGCGAGTAGTAAATAATCGTCGCCGACAGCGTGATCGTCGTGATCACCTGCTGCACCAGCCGGCCCAGCATCTGGATCATCGCCAGCCGGTCGGTCGCCTGCACCCGGGCGCGCTCCAGCCGGTCGTAAAACACCGGGTCTTCGTACGCGATCACGTCCAGCTCAGCCGCGTGCTTCATCACACGAATGCTGACGTGCCGCGTGTATTTGTCGGCCAGGACGGAATCGGTGTAATCGATCGTCCGCGTCAGGATGTTGCCCACGACGGCGATGCCGAACTCAATCGCCACCAGCCACCACAGCCGCTGCGGAAAGCCGGTATGCTTCGGAGTGTGGGCGACCGTGTCGAAAATCAGCTTGCCGACGTACAGGATGCCGACCGGCTGCAACGCCGCAAACAGCCGGAAGACAAAGCCCAGCGTCACCACCAGCCGTCCGGAATCCCAGACGATCTTGAGCACCGGCGGCATGTTACGCATCGCCGAGAGCCGCTCTTGCCACGCGCTGGCGTGAGTTTTCTGGTTTTCCGTCATCAGCTTACGCAGTAACCGTGTGGCCGCGCCGGCGGTCGTTCCGTAACTTGCCAACAGGGAGGATGGAGCATCTGGCCGAGAGTACGGTTGGAAAGATGCGGAAAACGCCGCGACAGTTTCATCGGCTCCCGCTTAAATGGTAGCAATTTCAGCGATATTCCCGCTGAATTTTCACCACGGACGCACGGAAAGCACGGCATTTTCTGGAAAACGAAATCTTCTGGGAACGGAATCCCCTTGAAAACCAATCTTCTTGAAATCAGTTCCGTGCTTCCGTGGTGATTGTGTTCTCCTAAGTGCATAGGACTAACGGGGCATGGCCATTTCGCACTTTGCCGGTTTAATATCACAGACCGGAATCCTGCGAACTACTAAACTGTCGGCTTTGGAGGCCGGTTATGCACCGCGTCACTTCCTGCGTCATCATCTTCGCATTCATTTTCTCCGCCGGCGCAGTCCTGGCCCAGGAAAGTTCCTCTGCAACCGGCACGACGACCTGTAACTTCGACGACGAAAAACAACTGGTCGTCCAATACCAGCATGTGGCTGTCAATCTGAAGAAGGGAGTCGGCACGCAGGTCCCCTTCGGCAAGGTCTGGGCGCCGGGCGGCAAGCCGATGACGCTGTTCGCCAACACCGCTGTCCAGGTCGGCTCCCGCAACCTCGGCATTGGCGCCTACACGCTCTTCGTCATTCCGAGCTCCAAGCAGTGGACGTTGATTGTCTCCAAAAGCACGGACATGACCGGCGCTTACGACGAGAAGAACGATCTGGTACGGGTGCCGATGGATTCAGGCGAACTGCCCAATCCCGAGGCCGAGTTAGGCGTAGCCTTCGAGCACGTCGCGCCCGGCCAATGCAACCTGCGCCTGGATCTCGACAAGTACGGCCACTTCGCGTCCTTCAAGCTGCAATAGAAATATCTCCGGGCCTGCGACGCCGGGGGCTTTTGGGAATTTCCTGGCGGCAGTCTGAAGAGGGTCATGGATTGGGCTGCCCGGGTAAGGCAGGTCTTCAGGCCCGTGTCCAGGCGCACCTTTTACTTCTGTCATCCCGCACCGCAGGACTTCTTATTACTTCTGTCATCCCGACCGAGGACTTCAGTCCGACCGAGGGATCTGCGGTTCTGCCCGTCGCATCTACCCGGCTTTTCGCCGCATCAACGTAACGAATCTCGACGAACCGGGCGAATCAAGATTGGCTCGCATCGATAGCCCTCACAACTTCGCGTTCTTATGCACGTCCACCGTGCTCCACGTCTTATCGCCGGCGTGACAAGTATTCTCCAGCGGACAATCGGCGCACTTGGGACTGCGCGCCAGGCATAGCGCGCGACCGTGGAAGATGATCTGGTGCGAGAACAGAATCCACTTCTCGCGCGGGATCACCTTCATCAGGTCCTGCTCGATCTTCCCCGGATCGGTGTTCTTCGTCAGCTCCAGCCGCCGCGAGATGCGCTGCACGTGCGTGTCGACCACCACGCCATCGGCGATCCTGTACCAACTGCCGAGCACCACGTTCGCCGTCTTGCGCGCCACGCCGGGAATGGTCAGCAGCTCGTCCATCGTTGCGCGGCACCTCGCCGCCGAAATCGCTGATGACCTTGCGCGCCGCTCCTACCAGCGACTTCGACTTGTTGCGGAAAAATCCAGTCGAGCGAATATCGTCTTCCAGATCTTCCGGCTGAAGCGCAGCAAACGCCTCGGGCGTCGGATATTTCTGGAAGAGGACCGGCGTGACCATGTTGACGCGCACGTCGGTACATTGCGCGGACAGAATCGTTGCCACCAGCAGCTCCCACGCGCTCGAGTGATGCAGGGCGCAGTTGGCATTGGGATAACGATCATCCAGCCGCTTCAGGATTTCGTTGACCCGCTCCGGCGCCAGCGGATTGTATCCCTTCGCCGGCTTGCCGGAGGATTTTGTCGCGGATTTGACGGGCTTCGCGGCGGACTTGATCTTCGCCGGTGCCTTCGGCGTGGAGCGATTGACTTCGCCTGGGTGCCCCGTTTTGTCATCCCGAGCGCAGCGGAGCGGAGTCGAGGGACCTGCTTTTTTCCACCCTCTTTGGCTAGGGCGGGGCCTTTGGCTTGGGTGCCGGGTGCCCCACTCAAGCGTCTTTTGCTTGAGTGGGAGACAGCCGAAACCTTGTCCTGACGTCCGCTGCGCGATGGCCGGCGAGGCATGATGCCGCGTGGCATGTTGTCTCCTGATGACGAAGGAGAATTATAGACGCTGCTCCCCAATCAACTTGTCATCCTGAGCGAGGACTTTAGTCCGAGTCGAAGGACCCCTATAGCCATTTACAATCAGCCAAGCGCCACAATACGTCGAACGGGGTTTTCATCATGTCTTCCACCAACGTTGCCGCCGTCGCCGTCTCCGACCTCCACGCCGTCCCTCTCACTATCGAGGGCCTGAGCGTCCTCCACCAGATGTTTCGCTTCCGCTGGCCGGAGTGGCGCAAGCTCAGCCCATCGCGCCAGCAGGAGATTGCGCGCGAGGCGGTCGCGGCCCTGTCCCAGCCGGAAGAAGCCGGCCAGAGCGCGGTCTACTCGCTGCTCGGCCACAAGGGCGACCTGCTGCTGGTACACTTCCGCGATTCGTTCGAAGAACTCAACGCCGCCGAGCTTCAACTGAACCGCACCGCGCTCCAGGAATATCTGGAGCCGATGCACTCGTACCTCTCGATCATCGAGCTCGGCCTCTACGACTCCAGCGTGAAGCTCTATCGCCAGCTCACCGAGCGCGGTGTCGCGCCGCACTCGGAAGAATGGAACAAGGAAATTGAGCAGACGATGGAGCGCCAGCGCCAAGCCATGCGCCCGCGCCTCTATCCCAAAATCCCCGACAGCAAATATCTCTGCTTCTATCCGATGGATCGCAAGCGCGGCGAGCAGCTCAACTGGTACACGCTGCCCATCGAAGAGCGCCAGCGCCAGATGGAAGAGCACGGCATGGTCGGCCGCCGCTACGCCGGCAAGGTGCAGCAGATCATCACCGGCTCCATCGGCTTCGACGATTGGGAGTGGGGCGTCGACCTCTTCGCGCCCGATCCGCTGGTCTTCAAGAAGCTGATCTACGAGATGCGCTTCGACCAGGTCAGCGCCGAATACGCCGCCTTCGGCCAATTCTTCGTAGGAGTCCGCTGCCCCATCGCCAAGCTGGGCGAGTGGCTGGGAATCAGCGGCTAGCTACGAGCTTCGAGCCACGAGCGCCGAGCCGCGAGCCGCGAGCTACGAGCCCCGAGCCGCGAAATTCTCGATCCCGTCTATTGCTCTGTCATCCCGACCGAGGACTTCAGTCCGACCGAGGGATCTGCGGTTCCTTTCCCTGGGCAAAAGCAGATTCCTGCCACAATTGGCTCGCAATGGCAATTATCCAAAAAATGTCAATTACTGTAGGAGTGACAAATCCGCAAATGAATGACAAATCCTATGTTTCTGACAACAAACGCATCACTAACTACTAACAACTAATCGCTAACTACTGTTTTTCGCCACCTTCTCGCACACCAGCCGCGCCGCCTTCACCGCGCTGACCACCTTCCCCGAGAAGATATGAATCTCCCCCGGCGCCGTCTCCTGCACATACAGCGTCCGCGGTCTTCCTTGGGATTGTTCTCCACCACGCGAATCGTAAACCGCGATCCCAGATACTTCGCCTCCGCCGACGCCGGCACCGCCAGCATCGCGTCCTTCCGCATCGCCTCATGCCGCGTCCACGAGATCGGCTCAAACCGCGGCCCATTCAGCAGCCCGCGAAACTGCTCCGGAATCGGCTCATTGGGATCGGTCGAGGTCCAGTGATTCGAATGTTTCGCCGAGCCCCACATCGAGCGCTCCGAGCTGCCATACGGATCGAACGCCGTGAACGGCCCATCGACCACCACCAGCGAAATCCCCCGCAGCTGCGGCGGCAACTCAATCAGAATCTTCTCCGCCACCTGATACTTCACCGACTTGAACAGCCCGCGCGACGGCCCCAGCCCATACGTCGCCCAGACGATGAAGTCGTAATCGCCGCGCATGTCCTGCCGGAATTCGTGATTGTGCCGGCGGATGCGCAGCGCTTCGATCTGCTTCGTCAGTTCCTCGCGCAAAATCTCCGGATCGTAAATTTGCTCCTCGACCTCATAGCACTTGTCGATGAAATCGAAGTTCATCCACTCCGGCCGGCAAGGCCGCAGCGGGATGTTGTGCTCGCGCATCACCTGCTCAAACAGCTCGGGCGGCGTCTGCGAGCCTTCATGCGGAATCGCGTAATAATGCCGGCTGTTGCGCACGATCGCCGGCGCAAAGCTCTCCAGAAATTCCGCGCGCGCGCCCATCGTCTCCTGAATCGTCTCCGGACTGCGCGGATAGTGATATCCCGAATGAATGCGGAATTGATTGATCCCCGACGCCGCATTCAGAATCCCCAGCGGATCGAACAGGTGAACCTCATGCCCCTGCTCCGCCAGCCGGATGGCCGTCGTCGCGCCATAAATCCCCGCACCGGCAATTGCGATCTTCGATTTATGAATATTCATGATGCGTCCTTAGCTGTGAGCCGTGAGCTATGAGCTGTGAGCCAAGTCCACAGTTTGAATCATCGATCTGCAGGTAGTTGAAAGCCGTCCATTCTGCGGCCCAGCATTTTGCTGGCGACCTAAGAGAGCTCGCGGCTAGTCGCTCGGAGCGCGAAGCCTTAAGCTCATGGCTCATAGCTCACAGCTTACTTCGGCGTATTCGCCGGATTCACCGGCACCAGTATCCCATCGCGCAAGTAATACTCGTATCCGCGCCAGCGAATCGTCTTCCGCCCGAAGCTCGCGACCCAGATCATAAACGCCACCAGGTCCCACAGCGGAATCAGCGGCATCTTCTTCCACAAGCCCTTCTGCTTCATGCCATGTACGCCGATGATCCACGTCAGCACCACGCGCAGCACCGCGTAGCTGCCAAGATACGCAATCGCCACCGCGCGCGTCGGGACCGTCGCCACCGCGACCAGCGCCCAGATCAATCCCCAGGTGAAGATCAGTCCCTCGTGCCCGCGCCGCCGCATCAGCCGCATCACCGTCATCCAGCGCACGCGCTTGTAGAACAAATCCTTCAGCGACTGAAAATCCGCGACCGTCTTCACCACATACGGCAGCAGCTTCACTTCGTATCCCTGCGCCGCAACCCCTCGCCCAACGTTGAGATCGTCCGCCGGGCGGTTCTCGAGCGCCTCATATCCGCCGAAGCCCGCAATGCGCTCCTTCGTCGTCACGATCGATTGCCCGAACATGAACTTGATGCCCTCAAGCTGCCAGTCCACAAAAATTCCGGCAAAGAAATCCGAGATCATGCCGACCGATTGCAGCTCCTGCACAAACGACGTCTCTTCGGTCGAAACATAAATCGCGGTCGCGCCGCCGACTTTGGGATTGCGAAACGGATGCGCCACCGCGCGCAGATAATCCGGCCCCACGCGAATGTCGCCGTCGGTGATGACCAGCAGATCGTATTGCGCCTCGCTCACCAGCCGCGTCAGGCGCCCAACTTTGTCGTTGATGGCGTTGCGCCCCGAGCCAAGCACCAGGCGAATCTTGCGCTCGGGAAAATCGGCGATCAGCTTCTGCAGCACCGGCAGCGCGGGGTCGTCGGGGTCAACGCAGAAAACGATCTCGTACTCCGGATAATCCTGGCGGCAGAAGCTGGCGTAGTTTTCGTACGCGTCATCATCGAGACCGCGAATCGGCTTCAGGCAGCTGATCGGCGGCGTGAAATCGCGGTTGGGCGGGTTCTCGCGCCACGCCACGTGAAAATAGCGCAGCGAACTGAAGATCGCCAGCAGGTAGTAAATGCCGGGGATGGCGGCGAGCATCAGAACGATGTAGCCGGCGATCGTCAATGGGTCTCTCGAGGAATCAGGGTAACGTGCTTCACGAACACCAGGAACTGGCCGGAGCGCCAGCCGCAGAACTGTCCAGCGCTGGATTGAAAATCGAAAGTGTAATCTAACATACGGTCGAACAGCGGTCGAGGACGGGAAAGCAATTGGCAATTAGCGATTAGCAATTAGCAATTAGCTGCTGGCCAACTTCAGTCCGACCGAGGGATCTGCGGTTCGCCGCGGAGAGAAGAATCTTTCATGCGCGTGTGCGTCACCGGTGGCACCGGTTTTCTCGGCGGCTTCCTCGTTCGCGACCTCCTCGCGAAGGGGACAACCGTCCGCGTCCTTGCCCGTCCTTCGCCGCGCGCGGACGCCCTCGCATCTACCGGCGTCGAAATCATCCACGGCGATCTCGCCGACGCCGACTCCATCTCCCGCGCAGTCGCGGGCGCCGACATCGTCTACCATCTCGCCGCCAAAGTCGGCTCCGCTGCGATGCGCGATTACTTCGCAACCAACGTCGCCGGCACCGAGCGCGTTCTCAATGCCTGCGCGCATCAGCGCGTCGGACAGTTCGTCTATGCCAGCTCGCTCGCGGTGTACGGTCCAGTCATGGAAGGCGAGCGCATCGACGAAGACACTCCCTTCGACGATCACCCCGAACTCCGCGATCCCTATGCGCAATCGAAGATCGCCGCCGATCGCGTGGTCAGCTCCTTCGCCAAGCGCACCGGCCTGCCGACGGTGATCCTCCGCGAGGGCATCATCTTCGGTCCGGGGCGCGCGCTGCCCCTCGGGATGTTTGCCTTCCGCATGGGCAATACCAACGTCGTCTTCGGCAATCCGCAAAATCGCTTTCCGCTGAACTACGTCGAGAACCTGATCGACGCCATGCAAGCCGCCGCGAGCAGCGCCACGGGCTTCCGCCAGTTCAACGTTCTCGACGATGACGATTTGACCCTGGCTGAATATCACAAGCTGAAAAGCTCCATCGACCGCACGAAGACGCGCTTCTCATCTCCGTGGCCGCTGCACCTTGCCTCGCCCATCATGGAAGCGCTGCGCTCCATCGTTCCCATGGGCGACCTCCGCCTGTCGAAGCATCAGCTCGAACGCTCGCTCCAGAACCGCTGCTACGACACACACCGCATCCGCCAAGCCACCGGCTGGCAGCCGCGCGTCCCGCTGGACGAAGCCATCCGCAGGACTCATGAGGCGGCGAGTCCCGCGAATTAGTGACAACTAAGTTTCGCTGTGGGTATGCTTGTCGCTGCCTGGCGCTGGCGAAGTCTCATGAGGAATGGCATGCCGGATCCTTTTGACCTGCAGCGTTTCGTTGACGCTCAACAAGCCGAGTTTGAGGCCGCTCGCTCAGAGTTAGAAGCTGGGAGGAAAGTCGGCCATTGGATATGGTTCATATTTCCGCAGATCAAGGGACTCGGGCATAGTTCTATGTCGCAGTACTATGCAATCGCCTCGTTGACTGAGGCTCAAGCTTATCTCCAACATCCAATTCTCGGTCCGAGACTGAGGGAGTGCACACAGCTGGTCAATTCAGTGAAGGGACGTTCCATCGAAGAGATCTTCGGCGGCATCGACGAGTATGAAATTCCGCTCCTCGATGACGCTATTCGCAAAGGCTACCGACGATAATCAGGTCTTCCAGGACGCACTGCAGAAGTACTTTTCTGGCGAATTTGATCCTCTGACAATTCAGCGGCTCTGATGTGGCTCGACGCCCAACTCTGGGATAATTGTGGAGTGACCGACCGTCTCTACTACACCGATTCCTTCCTCCACGAATTCGACGCGCGCGTCGTCTCGGTCGCGACGGATCCGTCCGGGCGCTCGCTGGTCACGCTCGATCGCTCGGCGTTTTATCCCACCAGCGGCGGCCAGGTCTTCGACACCGGCTGGCTGGAGATCGCCGGCGCTCGCCTGCCCATCACCGAAGTCACGGAGGACGAACAGACCAGCGAGGTGCTGCACTTCCTGGAGGGCGACGCCACAGCGCTGCAATCTGGCGCAACTGTTCGCGGTCTAATCGACGCCGCCCGCCGTCGCGATCACATGCAGCAGCACTCCGGCCAGCACGTCCTGTCAGCGGCCTTCGAGAAACTCTACAGCTTCGCCACCGTCTCGTTTCACATGGGCGATGAGAGCTGCACCATCGATCTTGCCACCGACTCGATCAGCCCGAAGCAATTGCAGTCGGCGGAGCGGCTGGCCAACGAAGTCATCGCGGAAGATCGTCCCGTCGAGATTCGTTTTGCCACGCCGGACGAGGCGCGCAGCATGGGCGTGCGCAAGATTCCTCCGGCCGAACGCGACAAGCTGCGCCTCATCGACATTCAAGATTTCGATCTGAACGCCTGCGGCGGAACGCACGTCCACAGCACCGGGCAGATCGGCTGCATCCTGGTGCGCAAGACCGAAAAAGTGAAGCAGGGCGTGCGCGTGGAGTTCGTCTGCGGACTGCGCGCGGTCGCTACGGCGCGGCACGACTTCGAGTCGTTAAGCGAAGCGGCGGCGCTTTTCTCGACGCATATCTGGGAAGTCCCGCAGCAGATTCGCAAGTCGCAGGACGAGATCAAGTCGGCACAGAAAGCGCAGCATAAACTGTTGGAGGAAGTCGCGGAGTTGCAAGCCGAGCGTCTCGCCCAGGCAGCGACGGCGCAAAATGGGCAGAAGCTCATCGCGCAATACTTTGCCGATCGCGATCTCGGCTTCATCAAGATGCTGGCGCAGAAGCTGACGAAGAAAGACCAGGTTGTCGCGTTGCTGGCCTGTGGAGGCGCGCAGCCGTCGCTGGTCTTCGCGCAGACGCCGGGCATGCCGCACGACATGGGCGCGCTGATGAAGCAAACGGTGCAGGCGCTGGGAACGCGCGGCGGCGGCAATCGCGATATGGCGCAGGGCGGCGCGCCCGACGGCGACCGCGCGGAGTCGGCGCTTGTTGAGGCAGCTAAGCAGATAACATAAAAGAGTAGGGACTAGGGGCTAGTAACTAGGGGTTAGGAATACAGGCCGTGCAGCCAGTGCATCCTCGCAAGGGTTCAACCGCACTCTAGCCTCTATCCCCTAACCCCCTGGCCCCTGATTTCCATGGACTCGCGTCTCATTCTCGTTACTGTCCTGATCCGCCTCGGCGTGGCCGCGGCGATCAGCAGCGTGCTGGTCCGCGCGCGGCGCTTCCGCGTCCTGCTGTTTCGCGAAGAGCGCACCCTCAGCGAGAAGCTGGAGATCGTTTTCATCCTGGGGACGCCCATCGCGCTGGGCGTGCTGGTTCGCCACGCGGTGCGCAACTTCCAGGCAGCGGACATCGCCTTCGAAGGCGCGATTCTGCTGGGCGTCATCGGCGGGCGTTTCGTCGGCACCGCGGGCGGAATTCTCCTCGCGCTTCCGTCGTTGTTGCTGGGCGAATGGTGGTCGCTGCCCATGTACGTTCTCGCCGGATTCGCGGCCGGCTTCCTGCGCCACATCGCGCCCGAGCGCGAAGCCATCTGGTCGTTCTCGCCGCTCTTCGACCTCAGCATCTATCACTGGATCCGGCGCAGCATTCGCAAGTCGTTCATCGACTGGCAGACCTCGTTCTTCTTCCTCATTCTCGCGCTGGAATTCGTTCACATCCAGCTGCACCTATGGTGGCCGCGCCGCATCTTCGCGCTCTACTCGCCCAACATCTGGGTGAAGCTCGCCATCTATGCGGGCACGGTCATGTCTGTCGCCATCGCGCTCAAGGTGCTGAACAACGTTCGCATCGAGATGAAACTCGAGCAGCAGGAGCGGCTGCTGTTGCAGGCCCGCATGGAAGCGCTGCAGAGCCAGATCAATCCGCACTTCCTGTTCAACACGCTGAACTCGATCGCTTCGCTAGTGCGGGCCGATCCCGATTCCGCGCGCACCATGATCGTGAAGCTGGGCAACATTCTGCGACGGCTGTTGCGCAAGGGCGATTCCTTCATTCCGCTGCGCGAGGAGCTGGAATTTCTCGACGATTATCTCGATATCGAAGTCGCGCGTTTTGGCCACGACAAGCTGCGCGTGGTGAAGGAACTGGAGCCGGCATCGCTCGACGATCTGGTGCCCAGCATGATCTTGCAGCCGCTGGTGGAAAACGCGGTCAAGCATGGTTTCTCGAACAAAGTAGAGGGCGGCAGCATTTATCTGCGCAGTCGCCGCGCCGATCAGCGGCTGGTAATTGAGGTGGAAGATGACGGCGTGGGCATGACCTCGGAGCGTAGGGTGTCGTCAGGCACCGGCATCGGCATGCAGAACGTTATGGAGCGGCTGCAGGTGTTGTACGGCGATGCCGCCGATATGGCGATTGAGAGCGAGCCCAACCGCGGCACGCTGGTACGGCTGGTGCTGCCGGTGCTGACCGCCGACGACATGGGCGGCTCGGTCGTGGGCGCGATTTATGAAGCGCGATCCAACACCGCCCGATAATACCTTTCATACTGCGGAATGATTTTGCTGGCGCAGAATCGCGCCTGCGCGCTGGCGCGGGCCTGCTCTCCCATCTGCTTCAGCTTCTTCTCGTCGCTCAGGATGTCGATCGCGTACTTCGCCATCGTGTCGACGTCGCCGACCTCGGCCAGAAATCCGGTCTTGCCGTGATCGATGACCTCGGGCACGCCGCCGGCATTGGTCGCGATGGGCACGACCTCGCAGGCCATCGCTTCCAGCGCAGCGAGTCCAAACGACTCCAACTCGCTGGGCAGTAGCATCACGTCAGCAACGCCGAGCTTCTCGTGGATGCGGTCTTGCTTGCCGAGAAAATCGACCTTCTTATGAATTCCCTTGCGCACCGCCAGCCACTCCGCGCTGGAGCGCTCCGGGCCGTCGCCAATCATCAGCAATCGCGCCGGAACTTTCTGCTGCACGCGATCGAAGATCTCGATGACGTCGGGAATTCGTTTCACCGGGCGAAAGTTCGAAAGATGAACCAGGATCTTCTCGTTGGCGCTCGCGTACTCCGAACGGCTCTGGACGACTTCGGGCGTGCGCTCGTAGAGATCGCAGTTGACGAAGTTGGGAATCACCTCGATCGGCGTCTTCACGTCGAAGACTTCGAGCGTTCGCGTCTTCAGATAATTGGAAATCGACGTGACACCGTCGCTCTGGTCGATGGAGAAGCGCGTGATCGGCAGATACGACGGGTCGGCTCCCACCAGCGTGATATCGGTGCCGTGCAGCGTGGTGACGAAGGGCAGCCGGCGGCTGTTGCGCGCGTGATCGCAGCAGAGCATCTGCCGCGCCAGCATCGCGCTCACCGAATGTGGGATGGCGTAGTGCACGTGCAGCAGATCGAGCTCATAGATCTCCGCGACCTCGGCCATGCGCGTCGCCAGCGCGAGATCGTACGGCGGATATTCGAACAGCGGATACCGCGAGACTTCCACTTCGTGATAGTGGATGTTGGGTAGCAGCGTATTCAGCCGGATGGGCTGCGAGTAAGAGATGAAGTGGACCTGGTGGCCGCGCTGGGCCAGCTCCAGTCCGAGCTCGGTGGCGACTACTCCGCTGCCGCCGTAGGTGGGGTAACACGTTATGCCAATCCGCATGGTTCTGCTTGTCCGGGAGCGAGCCGCCGCGTCCCATAGGTTGTGGGTTACTGAGGATTGGATGGCATTGCCGGGGGAGAGATTCAGCGGCACAACTCACGGGGAAAGCGCTTCGCAGGAACATCAAGGCCCGGCAACTCAATCGTCAGGGACGGATCTCCGGGTAAGGCGATTCTAGAAATAACGTTCGTTCGAATTTCCGGCGGCGAGAACAATCCTCTGTTCTCGCTCCCGCCAATCGACCGATCAGCGCCGATCGTCGGCAGGCACCTAATAGGGCTACCGCTGGCGAATTTTCGTCGCCTTGCGCTTGGCCGCCGCTTCACCGCTGAAGCGCTCGACCACTGCCTGCTGCATATCCTCCTTTTTGATCTTCGAGATCAGATCCGGCGTGATAGCCGGGGCGGGCGCCTCATCAAGTACGACGTTATTCTTCTGCATTCTTCCTCCCAACAACTGGTTCAATTCATGTTTGCGGGCCGAGAGCTCTCCCGGAGCGTCAGCACCGGGCACGACGACTCGCACACAAGTTCATAAGCATGGGGAAATATCAGCCGATCCAGCAGCCCGCGAGAGGGATGGACCCCGATCACCAGCAGGTCCGCTTCCATCTCGTCCAGAGCATGCAGAATGGTGGGCACAACTTTTCCAACTTCCACGCGCACCGCGAGGTCGAGACCTTCGCACGGACGGCCGGCGAGTTCTTCCAGCCGCAATTCAATTGCGCGCTTGGCGGCGGCTTTGTCGGGGACCGGTTCCAGCTTCTTCGGATCCGCGACGTGCAACAGCGTTAACTTGGCATGACTCTCTTGGGCGAGGGTTGTGGCGAAACTCGCGGCCCGCGCGGAAGCGGACGTCAGGTCAGCCGCGACCAGAATGTTGCGTGGGCTGTGATCGCGGGCTATGCGGCGAAGATTGGGCCCTAAGAGTCAGTACCGGGACCGGCGATTGCCGAAAGACTCGCTCGGCAACCGAGCCCATCAGCGCCTTGCCCAGTCCACTGCGGCCGTGGGTCCCAAGCACGATCAGGTCAATGTGTTTGTTGCGGGCGAAGTCGAGAACGGTCTGCGCTACGTCGCCCTCCAGCAGGCACAGGTGGTAGTCGCGACCCTCAACGTAGGAATGCTTGCTCTGCAACTCGGCCTTCAACTCGTCCAGATCGCGAGTGGCCGCATCTTTGGCAGCCACGTAGGCCTCGGGACCGGCGATCAGGAACTCGTCAGAGGGAACCACGAAGACGACATGGGCCGTCGCTGAGTAGCTCCTGGCCAGCTGTAAGCCGAACTTCAGAGCGGTGTTGGAATAGGTGGAAAAATCTGTCGCGATGAGCACATGGTGAATGCCCACCCCGACCGGTGTGAGCTGTGCTGTGACCATACGGCGACCATTCTCCCCACGCGGTGGGGACGTCAGCGAAAGCCGGAGCCAGTCGCAGTTTCGCGGCAGCTGAAGCTTTCATTAACCTTGCTATTACTTTTCTAACGCGATTCGCACAGAAACTCTGTGACGCCGGTCAAGCGCGGGGGTGATGCAGTACCTTTCAGGGAAAACGGCACTCACATGCTATGTGGAAGCTAGCTCGTCGCACTACGAATGATTTCCAGGCACTCCTGTGCACTTTTCGTGCACTGGACCATGGCCACGAAATTTGCACTGGTTCCCAACCTGAATTGCTGTGCCATCTTCGCGATCAGCGTGGCGCCGATAGCGTGCTTGGCACCATGAGAGATCTTGGTGCGACAGAGAATCTTGTCGCCATCGCGAAGTATGTAGCGAATATGATCGCCCGCACGTTCTTCTTCGCACTCCATCTTCTCGATGAGAGCACGCCGCACCTTGTCCGAGTCCAGAGCTGCCATTCGTCTAGGCCGGTTCGAGATACAGCCGAAATCGCTCTAACTCCGCGCCGAGTGCCGGCGACAAGGTTGATTGGTTCTTCTGGAGAAACTCGAATTCATCCACGAGGACACGGAGGAATTCGGTCACGGCTGCTCCAAGGTCGAGGTTGTAGTGAAAGACGCCAGTAGCTGGCTCAGAAACGACGTAGGCTCCGGATTCGTCCCTCTCGATTTCAATGAGCAATGGCTTCTTCAGCTTGTAGGGTGCGTCAGGAAGGCGGTAGATCGCCATTGAAGCCGTTGGTTCCGATGGTAGGACCGCATGTGCGCTCATAATTGAGTACGACGAGTGTACTGTAGCACAGGGAAGGCACGACCGCGTTGTCCGGGGGATTCCGCCGGATACCCAGGAAGCTCCGCTAGGGGCGGTCGCCGGCACCTGTCGCGCTCCAGCTTCAACCTCCTACATGCCGCGTTGACTTTCGGTTTCGGCGGGTGTCAAATGCCAAGCCAAGGTTCGCTTGAGAGGATGGCTCACCATGAAGCTGCGCACCATTTCCCTGTCACTTATCGCTCTGACATTGGCGACTGTTCCCGCTATGGCGCAGACCCTCTACAGCAACGGGCCGACCAACGGCAACATCTATGCGTGGACCGTCAACTTCGGATTTGTGGTTAGCGACACATTCACCCTCACTAACTTCGATACGCCCATCACTGGCGCTAGCTTCGGAATGTGGCTGTTTCCGGGCGACACTCTGACCTCGGCTGAACTGTCGATCACCTCGGGTGAAAACGGCGGCACCAGCTACTTCGATGGGTTCGTCAATTTCACGCAGAGCGGCTGCGCCGCCAACCAGTACGGCTACCAGGTATGCACCGAGAACACCACGTTCTTCGGCCCGACACTCAATGCCGGCACCTACTGGCTGAACCTGCAGAATGCCAGTGTGCCCAGCGGCGATCCCGTCTTCTGGGACGAGAACTTCGGAGGGCCCGGCAGCCATGCGTGGCCCGTGTCGCTGGCCTCAGAGAACACTGTGGGTTCGATTCCCTCCGAGGCGTTCACTCTACTCGGCCAGACCACCTCTACCTTCCGTGGTGGCGCGGACGGTCAAGCGTCCTCCTCGGTTCCGGAGCCCGGCAGCATCATGCTGTTCGGTTCCGGCATCCTGGGCTTGGCAGCGTGGCTGCGTCGCAGGTTGTTCTGAGCGCAGGGCGGGCAAGTTATTACGTCGTCGCCGGTGCCTTCTCGCGCTCCAGCATCGACTTCACACGTACAGCACCGGAATGAAGAGCGCGTGATGGCGGTCCTTCGGGAAGCATGAGTTGACAGGAATTCTGTCTCAGCTAACAATCAAGCCACACGAGGCTTGTGTGATGAATATCGAAATCCGCGACAACGCGCTGGCTGCCAGGATCCATAAACAGCTGCTGCTGACAGGATCTGAGAGTCTCGAGGAAGTCTTGCTCCACTTGCTTGAAACCCAGGAAGAACAGGACCGCTGGCTGTTGGAAAGCCGTGACGCCAACGATGCCAGAATTCGTCAGGGCATCGAAGAACTGCAGCGTGGCGAAGGAATTCCGGAAGATAAGTTGGACGACTATTTGAAGCGGTTGAAGTTCCAGTCTGAATGACGCCGCGCTACATTCACCATAAATCACGCGTTCGCCGGCGCCTTCTCGCGCTCCAGCATCGTCTTCACAATCACGTACAGCACCGGGATGAAGAACAGGTTCAGCACGGTGGACACGATCATTCCGCCGAATACCGTGGTGCCGACCGAGTGGCGGCTTTCCGAACCTGCGCCGGTGGCGAACACCAGTGGCAGCACGCCCAGGATGAAGGCGAATGAGGTCATCAGGATGGGGCGCAGGCGGATGCGCGCTGCCTCGACTGCGGCTTCTTTGATGGACAATCCTTTGTGGCGCAGCTGCTCGGCGAACTCCACGATCAGAATGCCGTTCTTCGACGCCAGGCCGATCAGCATCACCAATCCGATCTGGCAATAAACGTCGTTCAACTGGCCGCGCGCAGCCTGCGCCAGCAGCGCGCCCAGCATCGCCATCGGCACGCTCAGCATGATGATGAACGGCAGCACGAAGCTTTCATACTGCGCCGACAGCGTCAGATAGACGAGCAGCAATCCCAGTCCAAAGAGCAGTGCCGACTGCTTGCCTGACTTGATCTCCTCCAGCGAAAGCCCAGACCACGAATAGTTGAAGCCCAGCGGCAGCTTCTGCGCGACCTGGTCCATCGCCTGAATCGCCTGCCCAGAGCTGAATCCCGGCGCGGCCGAGCCATTGATCTCCGCCGAGCGAAACAGATTGTAGTGGCTGATCACCTGCGGCGAGGTCGACTCCGTGATGTTCACCACGTTGTCCAGAGAGACCATCTGCTGGTTGTCGGCGCGGACATAGAACTCGCGAATATCGCGCGGCTGGCGGCGGAAGCCCTGGTCGGCCTGTACGTACACGCGATAGGCGCGATTGTTGAAATCGAAGTCGTTCACGTACGCCGAGCCCAGGTAAACCTGCAGCGTATCGGTGATCTGCTGGATGGGCACTTGCAGGCTGCGCGCCTTGGCACGGTCGATGTTGACCACGAACTGCGGATCGTTGGCGGTGAAGGAGCTGAACAGGCCGCTCAGGTCCTTGCGCGAGTTCCCATCGCGCACCAGGTTCTGCGTGACGTTATAAAGCTGTTCGACGGTGTTGCCGCCCTGGTCCTGCACCTCAAAGGTGAAGCCGCCAAAGGCGCTGATGCCGGAGATCGCCGGCGGCAGGAAGGGAAACGCCTGCACTTCGGTCAGCTGGCTTAGAGGGCCGCGCAGGCGATTGACGACGGCAGCTGCCGAGTCCTGCGCGCTCTTGCGTTTGTCGGCATTGGCCAGATTCAGGAAGATCATGCCTTTGTTGGCGCCGCTGCCGCTAAAGCTGAATCCCACGACGCTGAAGGCGCCGGTGATGTCCTTCTCCTGGGCAAGCACCGCTTCCACCTTCCGCATGGCCTGCGAGGTGTACTCCACCGAGGCTCCCTGCGGCGCTTGCACGGTCACCATGAACCAGCCCTGATCTTCGTCGGGAACAAAGCCGGTGGGCACCATCTTGTAGACGACGTAGGTGGCAGCCAGGCTGGCAAAGAAGATTGCCAGGACCACATAGCGGAAGTTCAGCGCCTTCTTGGCGCTATAAACGTAATAGGCGGTGGCGCGATGGATCACATGCTCGACCGCGCGGAAGAAGACGTTCTTGGTCTCCTTCTCGGCACGCAGCAGCAGCGCGGAGAGCGACGGCGTGAAGGTCAGCGAGTTGAAGGCGGAGATCGCGATGGAGAACGCGATGGTCAGCGAGAACTGTTTGTAGAGCAGCCCCGTCGTTCCCGGAAAGAAGGCGACTGGAACAAACACCGCAACCAGCACGAGCGACGTGGCGACCACCGCGCCGGTCACTTCGTCCATGGCGTGGGACGCGGCGACATGCGAGTCGCTGTGCTCCACGCCCATGTGGCGCTTAATGTTTTCGATCACCACAATGGCATCGTCCACCACCAGTCCGGTGGCCAGCACGATGCCAAACAGCGTCAGCGTGTTGATGGAGAAATTCAGCAGGCTGATGAAGGCGAAGGTTCCCACCAGCGAGACCGGAATGGCGACGGCCGGAATCAGGGTGCTGCGCCAGTCCTGCAGGAAGACGAGCATCACCAGCATGACGAAGACGATGGCTTCCCCCAGCGTCTTCAGCACTTCGCGAATGGATTCGCCGACGAAGGTCGTGGTGTCGAAGGCGACGGCATAGCGCAGGCCGGGCGGGAAGCGCTTCGACAGCCTCGCCAGCTCGCTGCGGACGGCCTTATCTACATCCAGCGCGTTGGCCGTGGGCAACTGGCTGACGCCAATGCCGATGCCGCTGTAGCCGTTATAGCGAAGCTTGCCGCTGTAGTCCTCGGCGCCAAGTTCGGCATGACCAACGTCGCCCAGCCGCACCAGCGCGCCGTTGCTGCCCGGCTTCAGAATGATGTTGTCGAACTCCGAGGCTTCCACCAGGCGTCCGATCGCACGCACGCTGATCTGGTACATCTGATTGGTCGATGTTGGCTCGGCGCCGACCTGGCCGGAGGCGATCTGGACATTCTGCTGCTGCAGCGCGTCGACCACATCGGATGCGGTCAGGCCACGCGCTGCCAGCCGCGAGGGATCGAGCCAAAGACGCATCGAGTACTTGCGCTCGCCGAAGATCTGCGCATCGGCCACGCCCGGAATGCGCTTGATCGCATCCTTGACGTAAATGTCGATGTAATTGCTGATGAACTCTTCGTTGTAGCGATTGTTGTCGCTGTAGAACCCGGCGGCCAGGACGAACGACGTCGACACCTTGTTGATGGTGACGCCGGTATTCTTCACCGCGTCGGGCAGTCGGCCCAGGACGCCCTGCACGCGGTTCTGCACGTCGACGGCTGCGAGATCGAGCGGCCGCGTCAGCTCAAAGGTGATGTTGATGGAACTGCTGCCGTCGTTGCCGCTGGTGGAAGTAATGTAGCGCATGCCTTCCACGCCGTTGATCGCCTGCTCCAGGATGGTGGTTACGCCGGATTCGACGGTGACCGCGTTGGCTCCGGTGTAGAAGGCATTGACCGAGACTTGCGGCGGGGCCAGGTCGGGGAATTGCGCGACCGGCAGGAACGGAATGCAGACCGCGCCCGCGATCACGATGAACAGCGAGGTGACGGTGGAGAAGACCGGGCGCTTGATGAAGAAGTCGGAAAACAACGAATGTCACCCTTAAGTTTCTGTCATCCTGAGCGGAGTCGAAGGACCTCTATACCCGAGCCTACCTCCGCAGAGGTGCTTCGACTCGCCCTATCCGCTTTGAAGGGGCACGCCTTCAGGCGTGCCGTCAAAGCCAACGCAGAATCCGGCTTTAGCCGCTGCGGAACCTCGACCTCTGGGCCTAAAGGCCAATCTCCTCGCGCATCTGACGGCGCGGCTAAAGCCGTGCCCCTTCAAAGCGAGATTCCAGCCATCAAAGCCAGATCCAGCCATCAAAGCGAAGAGCAGCATCTGCGAATCGCCGAAGGTCCTGCCCCTCCAGTATCGAGCAACTTTTATTGCTCAATCCGCACTGCCACACCGTCGGCGAGGTTCTGGCCACCGGCGACCACCACCTGATCGCCCTTCTTCAGGCCGCTGAGCACTGCATAATCATTGCCGGTGATCTCACCCAACTGCAGCGGCACCTGATGCGCCACCGTCTTGCCTGCGTCCTCCTGGGTTACGAAGGCGAAGAACTGTCCGCTGACGCGGGTTACCGCGATCACCGGTACCGTGATGCCGGAGTGGGTGCTCCAAACAATTCGCGCGCGGACCAGTTGCATCGCGCGCAGCACATCCGCCGCCTTATCCGCCGGCGCCTTCACCAGCACCGACTGCGTTCCGGTATCGATCTGCGGCGAGATGAAATACACATTCGTACTCAGCAGCACCTTGCCGGCCTGATCGACCACTTCCACCGGCGTGCCGATTTTCACGTCATGCGCGTGTTCGGAAGGCACCGGGATGTAGACTTCCAGGCCGCTGCGCTCGTCGATCGTGGTCAGCGGCGTGGTGTTGGTGACGCGGTCGCCAACGTGGACCGGAACATCGCCCACAATGCCGTCCGTTGGCGCAAAGACGCTGTAGTACTTCAGCTGCACCTTCGACTGGTCGATCTGCGCGTCTAACGCCTTCACGTCAGCAGCCGCGCCGTCATAGTTCGACTGCGCCTGTTGCAGATCCTGCTGGCTCATCACGCCGCTGGCGGCCAGTGCCTTAACGCGTTCGTACTGCGACTTGGCCCAGGCCAACGCCGCTTCTTTGGAGCGCTTCTGGGAGTCGTAGTTGGAGACGGTGGCCTGCTGGATCCGCGGATCGATCTCCATCAGCGTGTCGCCCTTCTTGACCAGCTGTCCGGAGTGCACGCGGATGTCGAAGATCCATCCCTCTACGTCGGACATGATGGTGGCGGAGTGGCGTGACTTGATGGTGGCGACGTACTCGGAGGCATCGCCGATGGGCTGGTCTTTGACCGTCTCGACTTTGACCGGCATGGCCGGCGGACCCTGAGCGGTATCCGCACTGGTGCGGCTGCAGGCGACTAGGCCGAACGCTACTATCAGCTCACACGCGATGAGTGACGCGAGTTTCAGCGAATTGGCGCGCGAGTTTCCTCGCGCCCGGCGATGAATCATAAATTTCCGCTTCGGCTGGAAAAGCCAGCAGAGATGACGGCCTCGATATCGATGAAACATTCTAACCTGATCTGCCAAATTGCGGTGCGACCGCGCGGCAAGTTGAGATCAGGAGAGGAATGGCGAGATGAGCGCGATAAATGTCGCGGAGAAAAGATTGTCTTGTGCCGCCGGCTGAAAGCCGGCTCAGGCGAGATATAAACAGCTCGGCGGCACGACTGAAGTCGTGCCCTGTTACAAACCGCCAAAAGGCCGCTCACCGAACCCTTATTTCTTGTCATCCCGAGCGCAGCGTCCGCGTGTTTTTCCGTTCCGCATCTTTTGCGGAACGGGCGGACGCGGAGTCGAGGGACCTGCTTTTTGTCCGACATGGTTGCGCCGCAGACGGAAAGCAGGTCCCTCCGCTCGGACTAAAGTCCTCGGTCGGGATGACAATTTACAGGGAAGCGGACATCGGCGCCCTAGTCGGCGGCTTCTTCCGCTCGGCCTTTGGCGCCCACGCGATGCGAGATGTGCGACCAGACGAAATAGCCGACGGCGATCACGATCACCAGCAGGATCACCGCGTCCAGGCGATGGAACCACATCTTCAGCCGGGGATCGGTTTCCCATCGCTGGCCGAGCTTCATGCCGATGTAGGCCAGGACAAAACACCACGGCCACGAGCCGACAAAGGTGTAGATGTGAAACTTCGCGCGATTCATGCGCGCGATCCCGGCGGGCAGCGCGATGAAGGTGCGAATCACCGGCAGCAGGCGCGCGATGAGCACGGCGAGCGATCCGCGGCGTTCGAAGAAGCGGTCAGCGATGGCGAGCTCGCGCTGGCTGAGGAAGATGTAGCGGCCGTAACGCTCGACCAGCGGGCGTCCGCCGAAGTAGCCGATCTCGTAGGCCACGACCGATCCCAGATTGCAGCCCAGGGCGCCGAAGGTCGCGACCGCCAGCAGCGAGAAGCGACCGGTGTACACCAGGTAGCCGGAGAACGGCATGATGATTTCGGAGGGCAGGGGAATGCAGGCTGACTCGATGGCCATCAGCAGCATTACGCCGGGATAGCCCGCGGCGGAGATGACGCCGACAATCCAGGCTCCGACGATTTCGATGATGTGGGCAATCATGGGTTGAGGAAGTGAACTCCGAGGTTGGGGAAGGTGGTACGGCCTCTTCGACTGCTCAGGCGAAAATCATTTCACCACGGAGGCACGGAGAGCACGGAATCTCTGGTAATGAATCTTCTCCGTGATCTCCGTGCCTCCGTGGTGAGTAAGAACGCGTTACACGCCCGACTCAATCAGCGAGGCTGGGGTCGGCGTGCGCAGGCGGCCGTTGCCGTTGCGATTGTTGGTCGCGTTTCTCCAGTTCACATGCGGCAGGAACACCGACTGGTCGATGCGATCGCTGTACTTCAGCGCGATGCCGATCATGGAATCCAGCAGCGTGTGCGACAGCAGATGCGGCTGCAAACCCAGGTCGACCAGCTTCGAGTGCTTGGCGTTGTAGTAATGCGTCTCCGCCTCGACGCGCGGATCGGGCAGGTGCTGGATCTCAGCCTTCAGGCCCAGCTTCTGCGCCGCCGACTTCACCATCTGCGCCAGCTCCAGCACCGAGAACTGCTCGGTGAACTGATTGAAGACGCGGAACTCGCCCGGCTCAGCCGGATTCATGCAGGCGATCTCGACGCAGCGAATGGTGTCGCGAATGTCGAGGAAGCCGCGCGTCTGTCCGCCCTTGCCGTAGACGGTGATCGGATGACCGGCCGCCGCTTCGATGCAGAAGCGATTCAGCGCGGTGCCGAAGATCTCGTCGTAGTCGAAGCGGTTGACGAGCGCTTCATCCAGCTCGGTGTCATCCGTCGTCGTGCCGTAGACGACGCCCTGATTCAGGTCGGTGGCCCGCAGTCCCCAAGCCTTGCAGCAGAAATGAATGTTGTGGCTGTCATGCACCTTGGAGAGGTGATAGAACGAGCCCGGCTGCTTGGGAAATGGGAGCAAGTCCGCGCGGCCGTTGTGCTCGATGCGGATGTAGCCTTCTTCGATGTCGATGTTGGGCGTGCCGTACTCGCCCATCGTTCCCAGCTTCACCAGGTGGCAATCGGACTTGTACTCGCGCAGCGCGAATAGCAGGTTCAGCGTGCCGACCAGGTTGTTTACCTGGGTGAAGGTCGCGTGCTCGCGGTCGATCATGGAATACGGCGCCGACCGCTGCTCAGCGAAGTGAATGACAGTGTCCGGCTCGAAGTCGCGAATGTGCGCCGACAGGAAGGTGTAATCCGTCATGTCGCCGACGAAAGTGTCGATGTGGTTGCCGGTAAGATCTTTCCAGGCTTGTAGCCGGTCGCGAAGAGAGCGAATCGGAGTCAGCGTCTGGACGCCAAGGTCAAAATCCCATTTGCGGCGGATGAAGTTGTCGACGATGGCGACCTGGTGTCCCTTCTGGGACAGGTACAGTGCGGTTGCCCACCCGCAGTAACCATCTCCACCCAGCACTGCAATTCTCATGCATCCTCCTCAGGGCTCATGTGTAGCGCGGCGCCTGAAATGCTACTGCTACTGCTCCGAGGTTCCCGCACGGCGAGGTCAACCCGGTCGTTTGGAAGGCATGTGCGATGAACTGCCAATAAGTTCCCTCCTTTAAGAATATACCGGGTTTGCGCCGCGATTGCAGGATTTCTCCACTTGATCGCGTGCCACAGCGGTGCAAAGTGGATACCTCGGACCAAGCTCAGAAGTTGTGTAGCTGCTCCCCACTGGGCCGCCGGCTGGTGGGATGACCAAGCGCAAGACGGCATCGGCGAGCTGTGGTCGAGCTCAGCATGCTGCCCGGCGACGGGCGGCAATGTGGTGTTTGGCAGCGGCAGATTGGTGGCCACGAACTTTCCGCCGGCGGCTCGCGACGATGTTCAGCTTGTCGCGTCCCACCAGCGGCTCCAGCCGTTGCAGAGCCAAGATCATTCGCCACCAGGTAATATCGCTGCGGCGTCGACCAAAGTTCCTTAAACTGCGCGTCGTCGATGAAAGGATCGGGCGCGCCCGGCGCGTAGGAACCGTAGGAGAGGTTCAGCCTGCGGCCATTCAACAGCAGCCCCGTGCGATTGGTGTAGAAGAACACCGACGAATACGCGTAGTAGTGGCGATCGATGATCAGCTTGCCATCCGGCGAGTGCAGAATCGCCTCAGCCAGGGACTTCGAGGACAAGTCCGGATCGAAACGCACCAGCGCCAGTCGCGCCGCCTGGAAGAACAACAGCATCATCAGCGTGACGCAGACAAACGCCCGCTTCGCCGGCGCGCGGAACGTTCCGACCGCGCCGATCAGAAAGGCGATAGCGGCTAGAAGCAGCGGCGTCCGCAGGTATGCGAACGACTGCAGCGTCAGGTCCTCCATATGTCCGAGCGACAAAGTGTAAGCAGAGGGATGCGAGGTCAGCGCGGTGAAGATGTCCCCCGGGGTGGGCACGTTGCGTACCAGAACCAGGATCGCGATCGCGGCCGCAGCGGCGATGGAAGCAAGTGCCGTCAAGACCGCGGTACCACGGCGTATCCAGACATTCTCGACCGCCATTGCCGAGCCCAGCAGCAACGCCAGCGCCGGGTAACACGGCATCGAGTAGTACTCCTGAGTGGTTGAGAAGGTGAAGAACACCAGAATGAAACCAACCCAGCAGAGCGCCAGGAGTCGCGTGCGTCCGGCGCGATCAAGCGGCTTGAAGGACAGCTTGGCGACCGCCGGGAGATAGACGCTCCAGGGAAACAGCCACGCCAGATGAAAGAGCCAGAACCACAGGCGCGGGACGGTGTTGTAGTCGCGCGGGTAGCGCAGATTCAGGAAGCGCAGCAGCTGCTCGTTGATGAAAAAGAACCACAGGAAACCGTGATATTCTCCCTGGCCGCTGTGCATGGAGAGCGAGAAGTACGGCGGATTGCGCAGCGTCGCCAGCACGTGCCAGGGAACCGCGATCAGCAGGATGACCAGCAGTCCGCTGAAGGGATGCAGCCGCTTCCAGGTTCGCCGATTTAAATAACTGGTTAGTCAGGAACAGGTAAATCAATGCCGGCGGCAATCGGGAACAGCACGCCGATCAGGCTCTTCAACAGCAGCCCGATCCCGAGACTCGCAGCCAGCAGAAACGCCCAGAGTCCCGGTCGCGTCTCTGCTTCGTCGGTGACCCGCAGCAGCGCCCACATCGCCAGCGTGATGGTGAACGCGAGAATGACGTCGGGAATCAGAACGCGGGTGAAGAGATACAGCCCAACGCACGTCCCGATACACAAGCCCGCATAGAAGCCGGCCCTCCGGCCAAACGCCCACACACCGAAAGCCGCCGTCAGCAGGCAAAGTCCGATGCAGAACAGCGCGATCGGCAGCCGCGCCGCCCAATCGTGTACGCCAAAGATTTTGTAGGAGCCGGCCATCAGCCAGTAGATCAGCGGCGGCTTCTCCAGGTAGGCGACGCCGTCGAGGCGCGCCGTAACCCAGTCGCCCGTGACCAGCATGTTGCGGGCGATCTGCGCCTGTACCGCGTCTACGTCGTCTTGCAGCGAAGGAGGAGAGATGATCCCGGTGAGGTATACCGATCCCGCCACCAGCAGCAGGATTACGTATAAACTCCAACTCCGGTAACCGAAACCTGTCGCGTTGCTGTGGCAGGCCGTGGCGGCCTGATACTCCACTTTTTCATCCACAACAACAGAATCATCAATCCCCATAAGTGATAGCCAATATTGACGCGCCTTTCCAAATGATCTTGCAGATGGGACTCGAGCACAGCCGGGCGAAAGACCTCGGGATACTCTGCCGCGCCCTCGCGCAGCGTCTCGACCAGCAGCTGGCGCAGCGGGCCGCGCAGCCAGTCATGTGCCGGAATATCGAAGCCCACCTTCGGCCGGTGCAGCACCGAATGCGGCAGCTTGTCCATCATCAACTGCTGGAGAACCACCTTTTGCCGCGAGCCTGAAACTTTCAGCGATGCCGGGAGCCGGTTCGCAAACTCGACAATGCGATGGTCGAGAAAGGGCGGCCGCACCTCCAGAGAATGCGCCATGCTGATGCGGTCCGACTTAACCAGAATATCATCCGGCAGGTAGTACTTCTGGTCGAACCACAGGTAGGCGTTCAGATCGTTGCCGTTGCGCCCGAGTTGCCCGCGCAGGTCGGCCAGCACGCGATCCAGCGCCGTGGGCAGCGCCTCCGAGGTCAACCTTTGCTTTTCGCGATCGGAGAACGTTCCGTTCCAATAAACGTGGCCGCGCTCCGCCGACATCAAGCTGCCGGCAAGCAGCCGGTTGACCTTGTAATCCAATCCAATCTTGTCGTCCGACACTGGCCACGCCTGCATCAGCCACTGTCCAAGGCGCAGCGCGCTTGCCGGCAGCCGCCGCAGATTCGCGGCGATGCGGCTGGCGCGATAGGTCAGATATCCGCCAAACAACTCGTCGGCACCTTCGCCGCTGAGCGCGACTTCCGTCTGCGTGCGGCTGAGCTTCGCTAGAAACCACAGCGGCAACGCGCCCGCGTCCGCGCTCGGCTCGTCGGAGTAATACGCGAACTCCTGAATCGCGCCGATCGAGATCTTCGTCCGGATTCAGGTCGAGTTCGGCATGATCGGTGCCGTACTCCGAAACCATGTTCTGGATATAGCTGCTCTCGTCGAAGCTGCGCCCGCGGAAAGAAATCGAGAATGTCTTCACCCGCGAGGACGACGCCCGCGAGGCGTAATGCAGGATAGTCGACGAATCCAGACCGCCGCTGAGCCACACGCTGAGCGGCACGTCGGAGTACAGGTGCTCCTTCACCGACTGCTGCAACAGCGCATCCAGCTCTTCGCAGGCCGAGCCGAGCGTGTAGTTCTCGGCGTGCGGCGCAGGCAGGGTCCAATACGATTCCGAGCGCACTTCGCCGTTGCGCCACTCCACCCACGTCCCCGGCATCACCTTGAAGATTCCCTCGATCATGGTCCAGGGCGCGGGAATGTAGTTCAGCGCGAGGTAGCAGTCGAGGGCCGGCAAGCTGAGATTGCGCTCGATCTCGGGATGAATCAGGATGGCCTTCAGCTCGGAGCCGAAGTAAAGCTCTTCGCCGTCACGCGCGACATACAGCGGCTTGATGCCTACGCGATCGCGGGCCAGCACCAGCCGCCTGGCGGAGTTGGTCCAGATGCCGATCGCAAACATGCCGCGCAGCTTCTGGAAGCAGGCCGTATCCCACTCCAGAAACGCGTGTAGAACGGTTTCCGTATCGCAGTGGGTGTGGAAGCGATGGCCCGACTTTTCCAGCTCGGCGCGCAGTTCCAGATGGTTGTAGATTTCGCCGTTGAAGACGATGGTGGTATCGCTGTCGTCTGAGTGAAAAGGCTGGTCGCCGGATTCGAGGTCGAGGATTTTGAGCCGGGTCGCACCTAGCGAGCAGGTAGCAGTTTCGTAGACACCTTGCTGGTCCGGTCCGCGATGGATCAGTGTCGCCGCAGCTTCGGCAATCCGCTCTGGGCGCGGCAACCCGCTCTTATGTGTGAAACCAACTATCCCGCACATTAATGTATTTCTAGCGTGGGGCCCGTAAAACTCTTTGTAACTAAACTATCACAATGGTTTGGCTCGCCTGATGCCACCAAAGGCGTAATCACCCGCGGCCCCAGCCATTGGCTTATGCCATTAGATGGATTTCGATTGTGGAAAGATGACACTTACTTGATTTAGTTGCCGGCAACCGCCGTGCCGGCGGCTCGGTCATCTTTGGGAAGGCTATGGAGCTCTAAGCCATATCTAATCTTCGTTGCGCTTGGGCATGGGCCGGCTCGCGCCATCGTGTACCATAACCGAAGGAAGCATCCGCAGTGAGTTCGCCAACCACAGACCCCAAACCGAAACTGCACCCTCATCGGTGCACACGCTCCATCTGAAGACCTACCTGCTGATCGGGGTGATGATCATCACCGGTCCGGTAGGCAATCTGCTGCTCGCCAAAAGCACCAAGCAGGTCGGCCAAATCAAAGTCTGGCCGCTGTCGGAGCTGGTCGGCGCCTTCGTTCGCATCTTCGGCTCCTTCACCATCTGGGCCGGAATCAGCTGCCTGATCGCCTTCATCATTGCTTACATGCTGGCCCTCTCGGTCGCCGACTACAGCTTCGTGCAGCCCGCTGCCGCTCTGGGTTACGCGGTGATTGGCGTACTTGGCGTCCTCGTTCTGCATGAGAAAGTGGCGCCATTGCACTGGGCCGGTATTGCCGTCATTTGTCTGGGCGTTTCCTTCGTTCGAGGTACCAATCCCCGCACCACAGGGAACGCCAGTTGACCCTCGAATACATACTTTTCATCCTCGTCATTGTTGTCGGCACCGGAGGCGAGCTCTGCCTGGGCCGCGCCATGAGGGAAACCGGAGAGTTGGAGCGGCTGCGGGTGTCCGACGCTTTCAGTCTGCTCGGGCGTGCGCTGCGGCTGAAGTGGATCTGGATTGGCGTGGCGATGATGGCGACGGCATTCTTCTCGCTGGTGACGCTGCTTTCCTTCGAGGATGTCAGCTTCGTGGTTCCCGTCACCGCATTGAGCTATCTGGTGGGCGCGGTCGGCGGCATCTTCTTCCTTGGCGAACGCGTGAGTTGGCAGCGCTGGGTCGGCATCGGGCTGGTTTGCATCGGCGTGACCATGGTGGTCATCAGTAGATAAGAGCGGTGAGGTTTTGAAGGGGCGCAGCTTGAGCTGCGCCGTTGCAAGTCTTCTGTTTTGTCATCACGAGGAGGCCTTCAGGCCGACGAGGGATCTGCTTTTCGACTTTTTCGGCAGCCTCTTCAGCCGGCGACACCTCCGCCGCCCGAACGTCTAACGATGATCATGCCTGAGCCCACCCTCACCAACGGCTCACCCACGAGCACCACAACCGAAGCGCCGCCAAAACCTCGTGGCTCGAAATTTCTCTACGCCCTGAAACTCATCGCCGTCAATCTCCTCGTCTTCGCCGTCTCCATCGAGCTCGCCAGCATCGTCCTGGTTCATCTGAAGAAATGGCCGCTCACTCGCCCGACCTATCATCTGGGCCGCTACGAATTCTGGGGCACCTACAATCCGGTCTTCGGGATGTGGCATCCGCCCAACGGACACTTCATTCATCAGGAAGGCTGTTTCAGCTTCGAGTACTCGACCAACAGCTACGGCGCGCGCGATGTTGAGCGCACTCTGCATTCCGATCGCCCGCGCACCGTCGTGCTCGGCGATTCGTTCATGGAAGGTTTTGGACTGCCGGTGAACGAGCGGCTCAGCAATGTTCTGGAGGCGCGAACCGGCCGCGAGCATCTCAACTTCGGCACCGGCGGAGGCTTCAGTCCTCTGCAATATGCTTTGGTGTACGAGAGCCTGGCGTCAAAGTTCGACCACAATGTCGTGCTGGTGGGCGTGTTGCCGGACAACGATTTTCACGAGATGGATGGCCCGTGGATGGACGATCACTATCCCGGCCGCTACTTTCCTTACTATCGCAATGATCTTTCCGTCGCCTACAGGGGCGATTTCGATCCGCACGCCCGCGAGGGTTTTGGGACGCGCGTGCAGGCATTTTTTCGCTCTTACTTTGCCACCTATCACGTCGTGGAATATATTTTGGCTTCGCGGGTGTACTCGACCCAGCACCGCACGTACTCGGGTTACAACGATTACAGCGATACCGATCTCATCCGGCTGAAGAAATCGTTGCTGGATATCAAAAGCGTGGCAGACAATCACGGTGCTAAGGTCGACGTTTTCCTCATTCCGCGCGCCAACGATTTTCGGCAATATCGCGACGGGCAGGATCGTCTGGGACCGGCGCTGGAAGCCTGGGGAAGTGAGGTCGGGATTCGCGTCAAAGATTTGCTGCCGGAGATGGCGGCGCGCTCCGGCGGCAACTATCGCCCCTACTTCCTGCCGTGCGATGATCACTGGTCGGCCGAAGGCACGCAGGCCGCTGCCGACATTTTGCAGCCCTGGATCTATGGCAAGTGAGTGCCGTCTAATGGTGGAGGCCCGAAGGAAATTGCCCCGAGACGGTGGAGGGCGCGGCTTTACAGGCTGCTGAAAAAGTCGCAGTCGACCTCCTGTGCCGTCGGCTAAAAGCCGGCTGGATGGTGTTGTCGAACTTTCGACGCGCTAAAGAGAGTGTGTCGCGGCCCGTGCCGCCGCTCCGCGGCTCGAACCGCAGATCCCTCGGTCGGGATGAAGCCCTCGGTCGGGATGACAAAAAAAGAAGGAGTCAGAGGAGCTGGCCTGAAAGTCCGGCGCTTCCACCATCTTGAGGTCTCAAACTTCGTAACGCTGTTATGCCGCAAACCATCGCACCTCCGCTGACTCGCCTCTCCCGCCTGCATCTTTCGCGGACGCTCGTCTTCCGCGAGATCCTGATCATGGGAATCGACTCACTGAAGGCGGACAAGCTGCGCGCGGCGATGACGGCCTTGGGCATGGCGGTGGGTACGGCGGCACTGATCCTGGTAGTGACCGTCGCACTGACCGGCAAGCGCTACGTGCTCTCTCAGATCGAGGGCGTCGGCACCAATGTCATCTGGGCCGAGTACACCGGCGTCTCCAGCGCCGCCGCCAGCAACGGAATCGGCGATTACCTCACCGCCAAAGACATGCTCGCGGTTCAGCAGGCCGGTTCCCGGCGTGAAAGAAGCTTCGCCGGTGCTCAACATGCATGCGCGCATCGTGATCGGCTCCGGCAAGGAGCAGGACATCCTGGTGCTGGGCGTCGATCCGCAGTATCAGACGGTGCGGCGCATCATCGTCAGCGCGGGAAGATTCTTCGATCAGCAGGATTCCGAGGCCGGCAACAAGGTTGCACTCCTCACCGAGAGCCTGGCACGCGAGCGCTTCGGTTCACTCGATCAGGCGCTGGGACAGACCATCAGGATCGAGGAGGTGCCGTTTGTCGTCATTGGCACCTTCCGCGAAAGTATCGATACCCTGGGCCGCTCCGAGATCGAGGACAGCACCATCATGATTCCCTATAGCGTGGCCCAGTCCATGAGCGGCACCACCGCGGTGAACCAGATCTACTTCTCCATGTACAACGCCGGCAGCATTCCCGCGGCTACCGAAAAAATCCAAGCGATCATCAATGCCCGTCATCGTGCGGGATCGGTGTACAGCGTCAACAATATGACCGACGTGTTGCGCCTGGCCAACAAAACCGCCAACGCCTTCACTGCGGTGCTGCTGCTATTTGCGGCGGTGACGCTGATCGCCGCCGGCATCGGCATCATGAACATCATGATGGCAACGGTGCACCTGCGCATCCACGAGATCGGCGTGCGCAAGGCGGTGGGCGCAACGCGCAGTGCCATTCTGCTGCAGTTCTTGTGCGAAGCGGTGCTGATCGCTCTGCTCGGCGGCACGGTAGGGACGGTCATAGGAATCGGTATACCGATCTCGCTGCAAGTCTTCGGCGACCGTCATGTGCCGGTGTCAGCGACGTCAGCCATCGTGGCGCTGGTGGTCTCCTGCGCCGTCGGAATCACCTTCGGCATCACCCCCGCCAACAATGCCGCCCGCCTCGATCCGGTAGAATGCCTGCGCCACGAATAAGAATCCGGGAGGGCCGGGATTGAGCCGCAGGCAGATCGCTCTGCTGTTCCTCATCAGCGTCGGCGCCGTGCTCGTGCATGGCTACCACCCCGGCATTGAAGACGCCGAGTTCTATCTCCCCGGCGTCATCAAGCATCTCCATCCCGCGCTCTATCCCTTCAACGACCAGTACTTCATGTCGCACGCGCGCATGACGCTGTTTGCCAACATCGTTGCCGCCTCGGTGCGCATCACCCATCTGCCGCTGGATTGGGCGATCTTCCTCTGGCACTTCGCCTGTATCTTTCTTCTTCTGCTGGGATGCTGGCGCATCTCGCGCATTTGCTTCCGCGATAAGCGCGCGCCCTGGGGAAGCGTGGCTCTGGTGGCTGCATTGCTCACAATTCCCGTCGCTGGAACCGCGCTCTACATCATGGATCAGTATCTGAATCCGCGCGACATGTCGACCGCAGCGATCGTTCTCTTGCTGGCGGAGGCGATGAAGCGCAGGTTTGTGCTCGCCGCCATTGGCATGGTGCTCATCGCGGCGATTCATCCGCTGATGTCAGTCTTCGGAATCGCGCTGCTGGTGCTGCTTTTCCTGGAATTCCGGCGGGCGGAGGTTTCCGGATCGACACTTGCACCGGCCCCGGTTGTGGCGATTTTGCTGGTGATTCCATGGAGCTTCTTTCCGCAGTCATCGCCGGTTTATCGCGATCTGCTGGCGAAGAACATTTCGTATTTTCTGGTCACGCGCTGGCAGTGGTCGGAGTGGCTTGGTATTGTGGTTCCGCTGCTGCTGTTGTGGTGGCTCTGCGCGTTACGGACGCAAGCACGATTTGCCCCAGGTCGCGCCGCTGTGCCGCGCGCTCATCCTCTTTACGCTGATCTTCCTGGCAATCGGACTCGTGGTCTGTATCCCCTCGATGGCGCGATTTGCCCTGCTGCAACCGATGCGCAGCCTGCATCTGGTCTTCATTCTGCTTTTCGTCCTGCTGGGAGGAGTGCTGGCAGAATCGATGTTGAAGTCCTACGTCTGGCGATGGCTGGCGCTCTTTCTGCCTTTGTGTTTTGCGATGTTCTTTGTGCAGCGCCAGCTGTTTCCTGCGAGTGAGCACCTGGAATTGCCGGGACGCGCGCCCAGGAACGCGTGGGTGCAGGCTTTCGAGTGGATTCGTGTCAACACGCCGCCCGATGCTATCTTCGCGCTCCATCCTAATTACATGAACTTGCCCGGCGAGGACGAGCATGGCTTTCGCGCCATCGCCCAGCGCAGCGCCCTGGCCAGTATTCACGATAACGGCCCGGTCAGCATGTTTCCCGTGCTTGCCGAGCAGTGGGAGCAGCAGGTCCAGGCGCAGCGAGGATGGGAGAACTTCCAGGCTGACGACTTCCAGCGCTTGCAGCAGGATTACGGAGTCACATGGGTAGTCCTACAACGTGGGAGTCATATCCCACAGAGTGGGAGTACGGCGAATCTTGATTGTCCTTACCAAAATGAGGTGGTGGCGGTGTGCCGGGTGCTGAAAAAGCCATAGCGCGCTTGGCGTGTCGTCGGCTAAAAAGCCGGAAACGCCTGTCCCTCGCGGGCTGAAGCCCGCTCGGGATGAGAGAAATGAGCCGCTTATCGGCACGACTGAAGTCGTGCCCTGTTACAAAGCGCGCGTGGGACGCGCCACCTTTGATATCGAGAACTAATTTTCCCTATACCAATTCTCTATCTCTTGGCGCACAATGAGCAACGCGCATGGCCACCAGGAGCTTTACCCAGCACGCGCCGAAAAAAGCCACGGCTACCTCCATTCCGGGAGAACGCGCCAAGCGTGGAAGGCCGCTGCCCATGGGCGTCGCCGTCCGCCGTCACGGCGTGAATTTCTCCGTCTTCTCGCACCACGCGACCTCCTGCACACTCGTCCTATTCAAGCCGGAGGCACGAGGATCCGTACGTTGAGATCCCGCTCGATCCGCTGGCCAATCGCACCGGACAGATCTGGCATGTTTTCGTCGAAGGGCTCGACGCGGGAGTGCAATACGGCTATCGCTTCGATATGCAGCCCAATCCCGATCCGCGGATTTATCGCTTCGACCCGTCGAAGGTGCTGCTCGATCCCTATGGGCTGGCGCTCTCCAATGGCGGCGCCTGGGGCGAGTTCAAGCCGGGCAAGCGGCCTTATCGCAACAGCCTGGTCGTGGAGAATTACTTCGATTGGGAGCACGATCGGCCGCTTAACGTTCCACTGGCCGACAGTATTATTTATGAGCTGCATGTTCGCAGCTTCACGCAAAGTCCGACATCCGGCGTCGACTAATCCGGGCACATTCGCCGGCCTCATCGAAAAGATTCCTTATCTGAAGAAGCTGGGAGTGACTGCGGTCGAACTGCTTCCGGTCAATGAATTCGAGGAGACCGACACCGACCGCGCGAATCCCTTCACCGGCCAGCCGCTGGTCAATCTCTGGGGCTATCAATCGACGGCGTTCTTCGCGCCCAATGCCGCTTACTCTTCCAATCCCGACAGCGGCGACCAGCTGCGCGAGTTCAAGGAGATGGTGCGCGCCTTTCACCAGGCGGGCATCGAGGTGATTCTCGACATCGTCTTCAACCACACGGCCGAAGGCGATGAGCACGGTCCGACTTGGTCGTTCCGCGGCATCGACAATTCGACCTATTACATTCTGGAGTGCGGCAGCGGGAAATACCAGAACTTCAGCGGCTGCGGCAATACGGTGAATTGCAACAACCCGGTGGTGCGCGACTTCATCGTCGATTGCCTGCGCTACTGGGTGATGGAGATGCACGTCGACGGCTTCCGCTTCGATCTGGCATCGATTCTGGGACGCGGCGAGGACGGTTCGGTGCTGCAGAATCCGCCGCTGCTGGAGCGCTTAGCCTACGATCCGGTGCTGGCAAACATCAAGCTGATCGCCGAAGCCTGGGACGCGGGCGGCCTCTATCAGGTGGGATCGTTTCCGTCGTGGGGACGCTGGGCGGAGTGGAATGGAATCTTCCGCGACGACATTCGCAAATTCGTGAAGGGCGATGCGGGCATGACCTCGCCGCTGGCGACGCGGCTGCTAGGCAGTCCTGATTTGTATCTCTCCAGCGCGCGCGAGCCGTATCACAGCATTAACTTCATGACCTGTCACGACGGCTTCACGATGAACGATCTGGTCTGCTACAACGAGAAACACAATCTGGCCAACGGCGAGAGCAACTCCGACGGCACCAGCGCGAATTACAGCTGGAATTGCGGCGCCGAAGGCTCAACCGACGACGCGGCCATCAATCAGCTGCGCCTGCAACAGCAGAAGAATTTTGCCGCGATTCTACTGGTATCACACGGCGTGCCCATGATTCTTGCGGGCGACGAGATGGGCCGCACTCAGCAGGGCAACAACAACGCTTACTGCCAGGACAACGAGATCAGTTGGATCGATTGGAAGCTGGCGGAGAGCGAACGCCGGTCTGCTGCGCTTCTTCCAGCTGATGATCGCCTTTCGCAGGCGCTGCCGGTTGCTGCGCCGCGACAGCTTCGAGTTCAGCGGCGAACACGGCTTCCATATCACGTGGCACGGGGTGAAGCGCGTCCAGCCCGACTGGGGTGCCCAGTCGCGCAGTTTGGCCATGCAGCTGACGCAATTGCATGACGGAGATGCGCGCGAGGATCTGTTCTTCATCGCCAATGCGCATCACGGCGAGCTGGAGTTCGAGTTGCCGCAAATCGGCGAGCGCGAGTGGTTCGGCGTGGTCGATACCGCGCAGTCCTCACCCAACGACATCGCGGAAGATGGTCAGGAATTTCCGCTGCTGTCACAGGAGAGCTATCCGGTAAAGGCGCGCAGCGTGGTGATGTTTGTGGCGAAGTGAGTTGGCGATCGCCGATCGTGGTGGAGAAGTGGCGGAAGCGTGTGCGAGTCGAACGCACCACCGACATCGAAGATGCCGGTCGCCGGTTTTGAAGACCGGGAGAGTCACCGGACCCCCTTCGCTTCCGCAAGCGATGGATAACTTTCTACCATAGTAGTGGGCCAAGAAGATGCCGTCGAAGAGTGGGAAGGGGAACCAGACGGCCCATCCTCTCGCCAAATGACGGCGAGAAGGATGGGCGGTAAGGAGTAGCGCACCCCAGGTTAGCGTCCAAAGGAAGGACGCGAACCTGGGGCACCGCCGTTTGCACCGCCGTTTGGCTCCCACACATTCGAAAAGCGCGAATGTGTGGGGCACCCGCAGCGGCGTCGTTATTCCCAAGACGGAACTCGACAATCACGTGTGGCGGATTTTCCTGTTCGCTTCCAGACTGCTGGTGCAAGAATCGGTTTGATGCCCCGCTCCCCTGCACGGGCATTGGTTTCAACTAATTCCTAACCCTTTCCCACCTCAACGACACCCTGCAGGAGGACGCAATGCCCAGTCGTCACCGCATTCTTTTCCCGTTGTTTGTGATTGTCATCGTATTCCTTGCGTATCAGCCTCTGCGCGGCCAGACCTTGCTTGACACGGTGCTGGTGGGCTATGAGCCGTCAGCGGTGGCAGTGAATCCCGCCACCAACATGGTTTACATCGTCAACTACTCTGACCAGACGGTGAGCGTGATGAACGCCGCCAACGATCAGGTCGTCGCCACGGTGCCGGTGGGGAGCGATCCCGAAGGATTGGTAGTGAATCCGCTCACCAATCGCATCTATGTGGTCAACGATGACGGAACAGTCACCTTGATCTACGGCGATACCAACAAGCCGCAGTCAATTCAAGTGGGTGATTACCCATGGGACATCGCCATTAATACGGTGACCAACAAGATCTATGTGACCAATTACAGCAGCCAAGGCACGGTGACGGTGATTGATGGGGCGACGAATTTAACGACGACGATCCCGGTGCGGGTGGGACCGGGGGCTTTGGCGATCAATACCGCGACCAACAAAATTTACGTTTGCAACTGGGGCGAGAACACGATCAGCGTGATCGATGGGGCAACGAACACGGACCTCGGCCCCATCCTGGTGGGCAACACGCCCAATTACATCACGGTGAATTCGGTCACCAACAAGATCTATGTGACCAGCTACGCGGACGACACGGTGAAGGTGATCAACGGGGCCACGGGTAAGGTAACGGCGACGCTGGCGCTGCCGGAGACTCCCGAGGACCTCGCGATCAATCCGGTGACGGGCCTGGTGTATGTGCCGACCAGCGATGGCAATGTCACCATCGTGAATGGGAGCGACAAGATTGCCGGGGTTCTGGCGACGCCCTATGACGTGAGCGCCTGTACGAATTATCCCGGACAGTACTGCACCCTGGTCGATCCGGTAACCAACAAGATCTACATTCCCTCGGGCAACAATCAGTTGGTGACGATCGATGGCAACAGCAATACGATGACCAGCATGCAGGTGGGCAACGGGGCCTGGGCGAACGGTATCAATCTGGGCACCAACCGGCTCTACGTTGCCAACTACGATGACAACACGATTTCGGTGGTGCAAGGAGTGAATGCTTCGCCGATGCAGTGGTATTCGGTGACGCCGTGCCGGGTGTTCGATACGCGGCCGCCGACGGGCAAGGGCCCGCTTGCGGGGGGAACGTCGCAGCATATCTTTCTCCCGCAACAGCCGTGCAACACACCTGCGACCGCGGCGGCTTACTCGCTGAACGTAACCGTGGTGCCGCGCGGATCGCTGGGATACTTGACCATCTGGCCTAGCGGCGAGCCGCAGCCGCTGGTTTCGACGATGAATTCGTATGATGGCCGAGTGAAGGCAAACGCCGCGATCGTGCCCGCGGGCGCCAGCGGCGGGGTCGATGTGTTCGTCACCGACACGACCGATGTGGTTTTGGACATCGACGGCTACTTCGGTCCGGTTACGTCGAACAGCTACGAGTTCTTCCCGCTGACGCCTTGCCGGGTGCTGGACACGCGGAAAACGCCAAAAGGCCCGCTGGCCGGACCGCGCATGGAAGCCGGGCAGATCCGAGACTTTCCCATTCTTTCGAGCTCATGCCTGACCGGCGTCAGCGACCCGCAGGCCTATTCCTTCAATGTCACGGTGGTGCCCAATCCCGGGGGACATCCGCTGAACTACCTGACGATCTGGCCGGCCAACCAGACGCAACCCATGGCATCGACGCTGAACAATCCGACGGGGACGGTGGTGGCCAACGGCGCTATTGTTCCGGCATCACCGGTCAACGGCGATATCAAGATCTATACCTACGACAGCACGGATGTGTTGGTCGACATCAACGGCTACTATGGCGTGCCGGGCAGCGGGGGATTGTCGATGTATCCGCTGGCGCCATGCCGTGCCTTCGACAGCCGTGCCAATCACGGGAAGGCGTTCCAGGGCACACTGAATCCTCCGGTGAATGTTGCGGGCAGCCCGTGTGCGCCGGACTCCAGCGCGCAGGCCTACATCTTCAACGCGACGGTGGTGCCGCAGGGGGTGATGGGCTATCTGACACTGTGGCCGGTGGGTGAGCAGCAGAGGCCGGTGGTATCCACGCTGAACGCTTACGATGGCTGGGTGACATCGAACATGGCGATTGTGCCCAACCTCAATGGCTCGATTAACGCATATGCGGATGGCCCGACGTACTTGATCATGGATCTCTCCGGCTACTTTGCGCCGCAAAGTGCCAAGGGTGATGGATGGCAGACGCCGGCGAAGAGTACGAAGCAGAGCGAGCATCCGCAAGAGAAGAAGCGGCCGGCGGCTCCGCATGAGGGATGGCCGGTGCTGTGAAGGGTAGGAGACCCCAGGTTAGCGTCCAAAAGAAGGACGCGAACCTGGGGCACGGTCGGCGTACAATGTAGCCGCCTTTCTAGTCCAAAAGGAAAGCCGAATTCTGTTGGCCGGGGAATTTTGTTGGCCGGACTTGGGAGCGGACTGTTATGCGCGTTGTGCTACAAACCAGTTTTGCGGCCAGCAGGAAAGAGCCGCTGGTGGAGATGCTGAATCGCGTTCGCCAGGGCTTTATCGATGCGGGGCTGGAGCCGTTCATTCGTTTTAACTTTGGCGATGGCATGGCGGTCAAGTCGTCGATCGTAGACCGCGCGGTGAAGCGCTATCCCGAACTGGCGCGCTTCGTCACCGAGGCGCCGCCGATGCCGGGACTTCCGCCCACGCGGCGGCTCTCGAACGGGCCGATGTCTGCCGGCGCAAATGAAGCGATGCCGTACGAAACATTGCAAGCCATCGCTGCAGGCGTGCCGCGATCGTTCCCGTTTGCCAGTGTCGCCCTTCATTTTCATTCGCCGGAGTTCGGCGAGCTGACGCCTATGATGGCGGTGCCGGTGCCCATGATGGCGGGAGTTGTGATCAGCGACAGCTGGTGGGTGAATGGGCGGAACCGGTCGCTGTCCGCATGCACGGTAGCGGAGGTGGAGCCGGGCGCGAAGAAGCTGCCGGCGCCGACGGGGGCGATTGCGACGGTGATGGCGGCGTGCGGCAAAGCGAAGAAAACCATTCAGGCGCCGCTGCCGGAGAATGTGGGAAGCGGGCCGATTCCGGGCGTGCGGCTGCCAAGCGGAATGATGGTGCCGAGTGCGAAGCCTGAACTGGCGGTTGCGGTGAAGGCGATTTCGGTGAAGTATCGCGATCGGATGCCGGAGATGGTGAAGGAGGCTGGGTTGCCGCACGATCTGCCGGAGCTGGCGGAGATGTTCAAGCTCAAGCTGGCTGGGGGTGCGAACGCTGGACCGAAGAAGCCGGCGCTGGAGCAGGTCTTCGAGCCGATGGGCTATAGCGTTCGCGGCGGAAATGCCGGCTTTAGCTTGCGCCGGCGGACGGCGGCGAATCTGACGCTGGAGTTGAACCTGGACTGCGGCACGTGGTCGCACAATTTGCTGGCGATGTTCAAGGTTTATGGTTTGGGATTTAAGGCGTCGCTCACGCTGCCACCTACCGAGAAGGTGCCGGCCGGTGCACAGTACCCGATTGGCGATGCCGTGCAGTGGCAGAAACTTGTGGAGAACCTGGGCGCGCTGGTGGCCGAGTTGGAACGGACATTGGTTCCCGAGATCGAGGCTGCGACCGGGCCGTCGCCGGAGTGGTATCAGCCGGAGAGCTAGGGCTAGGGGCTCGGGGTTCGGGGCTAGGGGTTAGTAATTAGTAGTCATCTCATAAATCGTTCTGGGTTGTGTCAGGGCACGACCTTTAGTCGTGCCGATAATGGATGCATCCAACGACCGGGCTTTAGCCTCTGCAAACTCAGGACTTCCAGGGGCTAAAGCCCAAGTCATTCATGAGTGGCATACGGCACGGCTGAAGCCGTGCCCTGACACAAGCATTTTCAGATGACTTCTAGTGGTTAGTCGTTAGTGATTAGCAGTTAGTGATTAGTCGTTAGTGGTTAGTCGTTAGTGATTAGTTGTTAGTGATTAGTCGTTAGTGATCAGAGCTCGTGTCGCCCCTGGGCTTCTGGCCCACACATTCGAAACCCGCGAATGTGTGGGGCACCCGGACTTTTTCAGCAACCTGCTGAGCCTGCTAGCGAGGACTCTTCAGCCTGGATGCGGCACTGGCTGCGGAGAGACCTTGGCCGGTCAGGCCGGTCCAGGTTGGCTGCTGGTTCGCCGAAGTCCACATGCTTATCTGACCACTTCTGTTTCCTGACTTAGTGGGCGTGAAGATGACTACAGCGTAACAGTTGCCATCCACTGGTAGCTGGGAGCAGTTGGTATAGCTTGTGAAGTCACCCGTGACCTGGAAGTTCAAGATAGTAACTGGTTCCTGAGAGAAGTTATGGACTCCGAGCGTCTGAAAATTCTTGGAACCAAGCTTTGCCGGTTGAAATGATAGGTTGGGAGTAGAGAATGCCACGGGTACATAGGCATAAACTCCGAGTTCCAGCGATCCGTTTCCACTGGTGTAATAGCCAAGCCGGGGATTTCCGAATAGATCGAGGGTGGGCAATGACGGAGCCTGCCGATCGCCCTGGTTGATGATCGGCGAAAGCCCTAACACGCGGAAGTTAGTGTCCAGATCGGGGGCTGCTTCGAGATTGCCGTTGCCAGGAAACTGAGCGGTGCAAGGTCCATGTACGTCGGTACCTTCTGAGCTATAGGCCAGGTTGTTATGGAACTGAGGAGTTTGATTGCTGAAGGTAGAATCGCAGTAGACTGCCGTCTCACTATCAATATCGGAGAAGATGTTGTTATAGATGGTGGTGAATTGCGGAAATCCGTCGACATAGAGGGCTGAACCCTGGGTAGAGCCGGAATTATTCACTACCGTGTTATTGACCAGGGTAGGACCGTCATTACCAGATGGCACTAACATAGAAATGCCTGCGCCCTGCTGCGCCTGGTTCCCATAAATCAAGTTCTGGACCAGAATGGCCGGTGAGTCGTTGACCATGCCGATGCCCCCGCCGTTATTTCCACAAGCGTTGTTTTGAATGATGTTGTTTTCAATCAAGGGAGCGTTGGCCGCATCCATAGATATGCCGCCGCCGAACGAGCATCCAGAGCTGCGGTTATTGGCTATAAGGTTGCCGATAATTTGCGAGCTGCCGGCACCATTAATGGCGATTCCTATGCCATAACCGCCTGATCCGATCAGTATGTTCGAAGTAATCGAGTTGTTGAGGATTTGCGGTGAGGCGAAGTTAACCCAGATCCCCGAGCCGATTCCGGCCGAGTTGCCAGTGATGGTGTTATTTTGGATGACCGGTGATGCGCCAGAGATATAGATTCCACCCCCGCCCGTACTAGCGAAACCCCTGATAATTACAAAGCCTTCAAGGATTGAATTTGCCGTCTCGGAATGGTTGAAGGTAACGACCGACCCACTCGCATTACCATTGATGGTGGCTGTACCCGGCGTGAGCGCGCTGACGGTAATCGCCTTGCCATTAAAGTTGATGATCTCGGGATAGGTTCCGGGAGAAACCAGGACTATGTCGCCGTTGTTAGCGGCATTGATTCCGGCCTGGATGGTGGGCTGATCGGCAGGCACGTGGATGGTGTTCGCCGCCGCTGCGATGGACAGCAGCGAAACCAGGAACGACAACCGCAAAGAGACGAAGTAGCCAGGGCGCATAGTTCCTCCTGTGGGTTCGGGGTGTTGCGCAGTATGAACGCAATGGGATGAACTGGCAAGCAAAAATCGAAGTGTGTGCCGCCGGCTGAACAGGCTGCTGAAAAAGTCGAGAAGCAGATCCCTCGTCGGCCTGAAGGCCTCCTCGTGATGACAAAAACAAAAGACTTGCAACGGCGCAGCTGAAGCTGCGCCCCTTCAAAACATCCCAAAATCGACTTTTTCAGCGGCCTGTGAAGCCGGCTCGGAGTTTATAGGGGCAACGTTACCCAGCGCTTCCGCGCTGGGCTAATCACTTTGTGTAGTCGCCAAGGTCTCGAACGGCGCGAGACATGGAGCGGCCGTATTCAAGATCTTCGGCTCCCAGACATTCGAAAACTGCGAATGTGTCGGGCACCCGGCGTTCAGTTCCCGCGGTTTAGTCGCCCACGTCTCGAACCGCAGATCCCTCGGTCGGGCTGAAGCCCTCGGTCGGGATGACAAAATAAAGAAGGAGCTCAGGCGGAGTGGTAGCAGCCAGGGCACGAGTGGCTAGTCGTTCGTGATTAGTGACTGGAGCGTGTGAGCGATGGATTGCATCTCATCACTGCTTAGGAACAAATGACAGGCGGAGGCAGGCATCATGGTTAACGCAGTGGTTGAGGGAACGTACCGGCAAACCAATTTGACCAACGAATCGCCCGAGTATCTGGCCAAGCGGGAGGAGCTGCGGCGGGCCGAAATCGAGCTGATGCAGCATCGCGAGCGCGTGGCTGAGATGCGCCGCAATCTTCCGGAAGGCGCTGCGATGGAGGATTATCAGTTTGAAGAGGGGCCGCGCGACCTGAACACGGGGGATGAGCCGGTGCGGAGGGTCCGCCTCAGCGAGTTGTTTACCAAGCCGGATCGCGCGCTGGTCATCTATCACCTCATGCTTGGCAAGAAGCAGACGAAGGCTTGTCCGATGTGCACGGCGTGGATCGACGGTGCGAATGGGGTGGCGCATCATCTGGCGCAGAACCTGGACTTCGCGGTGGTGGCGGCCGCCGATCTGCCGACGCTGCGCGCCCACGCTCGCGCGCGAGGCTGGGACAAGGTGCGGCTGCTGAGCGCGGGGAAGAGCACG
The DNA here is from genome assembly GCA_963697175.1 of uncultured Acidobacteriaceae bacterium. GTDB lineage: Bacteria > Acidobacteriota > Terriglobia > Terriglobales > Acidobacteriaceae > Bog-257. The sequence goes on from CAVONC010000021.1 coordinate 346,127, forward strand.
TTTAAGTACGACCTGGGCAGCGAAGACCGCGAGGGCGCTCAGGACTCGACGGTTTCGGTTTTCACGCGCGACGCAAGCGGTGCCGTGCGGCACTTTTACAGCGCGCATCCCCGGATGGGACCGGAGATTCAGGAGCGCGGTATCGATCTGCTGGCGCCGATGTGGCACTTCCTGGACCTGACGCCGCAAGGGCGAGGCGATTGGTATTCCAGCCTGGCGTATGGGACGAAGATTCCCGCGGTGTAGATACCCACGTCTCGAACCGCGCGAGACGTGGGGCACCCGCAGATCCTGCCACGACAGGGAACCGCAGATCCCTCGGTCGGACTAAAGTCCTCGGTCGGGATGACAGATCATAAGAGGACAGATCATAAAGAGGAGCGCTCCGCCCAGGTTAGCCCAAAAGATGGGCGAACCTGGGGCACCCATCACGTTGAGATCTGATTCCCACACATTCGAAACTCGCGAATGTGTGGGGCACCCAGAGCCTAGTTAAGGTAGGACCTCGAAGACGGTTCCGTCATTCTGACTGCCACCGAGGGAAGTGGTGCCGTAGAGATTGCCGGCGCCGTCGAGGATCAAGCTGGAGTGGAGCAGTTGGCCGTCGGTGTTACTGAGGCCGAAGTTATGCAGCACTCGCTCCGTCCAGCCGCCGCTGCCGTTCGGGGTCATCTCGAACGCGGTGCCATCACCTTGACTGCCACCTGCTTCCGTGGTGCCGTAGAGATTGCCCGCGCCATCGAGGATCACCCCTGAGTAGGGGCCGGTCCCGTCGCTGCCGCTGACGCCGAAGTTATGCAGCACTCGCTCGGTCCAGCCTCCGCTGCCATTCGGCGTCATCTCGAAGACTGTGCCGTTATTCGTGCTGCCACCCCCGACCGTGGTGCCGTAGAGATTCCCGGCGGCGTCGAAGATCAGGCTGGCGTAGGAGTATCGGCCGTCGTTGCCGCTGATGCCAAAGTTATGCAGCACTCTCTCCGCCCATCCACCGCTGCCGTTGGGCGCCAGCTCGAAGACGGTGCCGTAACCTTTACTGCCGCCCAGGGAAGTGGTGCCGTAGAGATTGCCCGCAGCATCGAAGAGGAGGCCGGCGTAGGAGTATCGGCCGTCGCTGCCGCTGACGCCGAAGTTGTGCAGCACTCGCTCCGTCCAGCCTCCACTGCCGTTGGGCGTCATCTCAAACACAGCGCCCTGACCCTCACTCCCGCCTTTGGAAGTAGTGCCGTAGAGATTACCCGAGCTATCGAAGATGAGGCCGGCGTAGGGGTAGATCCCGTCGGTGGAGGCGATACCGAAGTTATGTAGAGTGACCTCCGTCCAGCCACCGCTGCCGTTGGGGGTCAACTCGAAGACGGTGCCGTAACCTTCACTGCCGCCGGCGGAGGTGGTGCCGTAAAGATTTCCCGCAGTATCGAAGACCAGGCCGGCGTAGGGCTGTTGCCCATCGGTGCTACTGGCGCCGAAGCTATACAGTACGTTCGTCGTCCAGCCGCCGCTGCCGTTGGGGCTCATCTGGAAGACCGAGCCGCCATTTTTACTGCCGCCCATAACGGTGGTGCCGTAGAGATTGCCGGAGCCATCGAAGATGAGGGCGGCGAAGGAGGATTGGCCGTTATTGTTGCCGGTGCCGAAGTTATGCAGCACCTTCTCGCTAGCCCCGCTGCCGGCCGCCAATAACGCGACGGTAAAGATTGCGAACGTTATCCTTAATAATGCGCGGCCATGCATCAGTTGTTCTCCCGTCTTCAGAGCATCGGAACTGCGCCTGCAACACTCCGGACACTATAGGACTGTTGTGATTTCGATTGCACGAAAAAAAATTGGTTGACCGGACGGAGATCGAGAGGCTGGCCTCCCACACATTCGAAACCCGCGAATGTGTGGGGCACCCAGACACCCGCAGATCCTGCCACGACAGGGAACCGCAGATCCCTCGGTCGGACTAAAGTCCTCGGTCGGGATGACAGATTATAAGATGACAGATCATAAGAGGAGCGCGCACCCGCGCCATCCTTCATTCAATGCATTTCTTATTGGAAGTGCCAAAGCCGTTGCGATACCAGGTGTTGGGGCAGCCTGCGGGATTGTTATCCGCCAGGTCGAGCGTGGAATTGCCGGTGGCGTGGTTCTCGTAAATAAGATTGTGGACCGCGCCGGATTGTGCCTCGATGCCGTCGCTGCCATTCTGGTCGGCAGTGTTGCCGTTCACGAAATTGTTTTCGGCGTGGTTCGGGGTCAGCACAAAGCCGCTGCCAACGTTCTCACTGGATCGATTGCGTTCGTAATGACTCCACTCGCCATTGATGACGAATCCGGCGCCGTGGTTCATGGTGGCGATGTTGTCGTGAATCTGGTTGTCGGCGGAGTCGTATTGCAGCTCGAAGGTAAAGCCGGTGTTGTTGCCGGTGCACGTGACCTGGTTCACCTCTCCGTTGAGCGAGCTGGAAACTACGATTCCCTTATCGAAGTTCGCGATGGTGGCCGGCCCATGGATCTTTACCTCCCGGACCACGAGACCAGTTCTGGCGACTCTTATGCCGGTACCCGTGCCGGAGCCGGTGATCTGATGATTGCCCAGCTCCAGGGTCACGTGACCGAAGGTGATGTCAATCCCGTCGCCGGGACAATTCAACAGATCGTTAGCCAAGATGTAAGTTCCGGCCAGCTTGATATTGGTACCGCAGGTTGTGATTTGGGTTTGCGCCTGAGCAGGAACAACGGCCAGTTGTGCCAGGGGCAGTAAGGTTGCGGCGATGAGCAGATGCTTCGACAGACGAGTGGCGAATACAGACACAGTTGTCCTCCAGTGGTTATCGCGATTGCTATGGATCTGGGGCCGGGGTCTAGCGTGGGGCTTGTAGCGGATATGACTATACACCGGCGGGGTCGGTGTCATCGGCGACTCCCACACATTCGAAAAAACGCGAATGTGTGGGGCACCCGGCACCGGCGACTGCGTTCAGGATCGCGCAGTATTCTTTGTCACGGAGGCATGAGTCATTCTTGACTATAGCGGCCCTTCGACTGCGCTCGGCGTCCGCCACGCTGCGCTCGGGATGACACATCATTCATGTTCCGTACTAAGTTGGGCTCAGGAGCGGACCTGGGCGAGGATGGAGTGGATGGTGTTCAAGGTATGCTGCGCGGAGAAGATTTCCTTCAGCTTGTCTTTGAATTCGGCTTCGGATTTGAGCTGATAGGTATTGTTGAGGTGCCGGATGACGAGGGGATAAAAGTTGACTTGGTGGGTGACCTGGAAGAGTTCGTAGCGATAGCCGAGCGTGGGAGCCAGTAGATTAAAAGAGTGAATGAATAGGTTGCCGGTGGTCTGACTGACGATCTCACCTTTCACTAATTCCTTAGTTTTATCACCCAGCAGGGCGGCTTGCTCTTTAAGGATAGAGACCGGTGTGACCAGGTTCGAGTCGGCAATGTTAGTTGGCCAAAGGTCGTCCATAAGGAAGCTGTAAGCAATTAGCGGCTAGCAATTAGCTAACCCAAAACACTCAGCATTAACTAGCCACTGGTCACTGACCACTAGCCACTGCTTCAAAAATCTACCTCCAGGACTACCGGCAGGTGGTCGGAGGCGATAGTTTTGTCGGGACAGCCGTCTTCTTTCAGCAGCGAGACGCCGTCCACTTCGGTCACGATGCGCAGCTGCTCATGCTGGAAACCTTTGAGCAGGTCGGGACGGAGCAGCACCTGATCGAAGATATTCCAAAAATAGCAGAGCGGCTCGGACGAGTCATAGTAAAAAGTTCCGGCGGCGCCGGCGCGATCGCCGAAGTGACTCCACATGGGATTGTAGAAGAACTTGTAGTTCTCCTGCTGCACCTTGCGCGTGGCGCGGGCGGCGACGTGGCGGCTCATGACGGCGTGCAGGCCTCCGCGGGCGGCGACCATGCCGCTCTCGAAGGGATTCATGTTGAGATCGCCGATGACGATGGTGCGCTGGTGGCCCTCGTGGAGTTCGGCCTGCTCGATAAGCCGCGCCAGATGCACCGATTCGAAGATCTGGTCGTCCTCGCCGAACTCCATTTTGCTGGGCAGATGCGCGGAGACGACGGTGACCTTGGCGCGCGCCGGCAGATCGAGACGGCGAATGGAGATGCGATGGCTCTCCAGGATGGCGGGGAACAGGCTGGGCTGGAAGCGCGTGAACAGCGAGATGTGGCCGCACTCGCCGGGGACGTAGTGATAATGTTGCGGCGCGTCGTTGATCTCTTCCAGGAAGCGCGCGGTGTGCAGCGCCGACTCGGCCAGGATGATGACGTCGACATTCTCCAGCCGGGCGAGCCGGCAAACCAGATCGCGGCGCTCGGACTTGTTCAAGTTCCAGAAGAGAAACTTGGGCATGGGAAACCAGCGGTCAGTGGCTAGTTTCTCATGGGTGTCTAGTCCCGGCAGCAAGCAGATCGTTCGTCGTGTGGGCGCCCCTACGGGTGACAGGCGTTCTCGCTGGGGTTCTGGGCGCCCGTCCACTCGGCGTAGACCTCGCCGAAGGGCGCATAAGCGCGATCATAGCGCACTGTGAGCTCGCCCGCGTCTCCCATGCGCGAGGAGCCTAGCCAGTCAGCATCCTGGTAATAGCCAGTGCCGTCGCCGTTGTGCGTCGCCACCAATCCGCCCGGCATCGGATCGCGGTACTTGACCAAGCTGGTTCCGTTCATCAAGGCAAACTTCCAGCCCGTTGGGGAATAAACCAGCGAGCCCCACGTCGGGTTGCCCTGGTTGCCTTGCTCCGCCACGACCCGTCCGAAAGCGTCCAGGGTGATCGTCACGCCCGCCGCCGACACGGGACGACCCTCGGCGTCGTAGGTGTACGGGTTGCCCAAGTTGTCCTGCGTCACATTGCCCATGCCGTCATAGCTTAAACCGTTCATATGATTGTTCAGGCCGCCGTCATAGGGTCCGTTGGTGAAGGAAAGTCCAATCCCGTTGGCGGTCTTTGTGATATTGCCGTAGGCATCATACGCGAAGGTCTGCCCTCCGATGGCGCCGCGCGAGAAGTAGATAAGAATGGCTGCCTGCGATAGCAACTGAAGGTGATGAAGTGAAGGTCGCCGGTGTTCTGGTACCGTTTCAAGCCCCAAGGCATGCAAAAAGTCTAGAAACCAGGAGAAGGCCGGCACCGTGATGCGGGTCACAGCTCTGGGCCCACCCTCTCGGCAAAAGACGCCGAGAAGGGTGGGGCACCCGAGTTATCATTCCGTCGGACGCGCTTCGAAAGGGTGGGCCACCCGCCTCTCTCTCAACTATGTTCCCTCGACCTCTCTCGCTCTGTCTCGGTTCCCGCACTTTCGCTCTCAAGTACGGCGAAGGACGGTATACTGGGGCAGCGATGTCTTCGCGTTCAATGCTTAGTGCGTTTGCCTGCGCCATTTTTTTGCTACCTCTCACGGCGCGAGCGCAAGCCCTGGGCGGCAGTACGGCGTCCCAGGCAACGAACTCCACGCCTGGAATTCCCAAGTTTTATGCCCACGCACGTCAGGTTATTGTCGAAGCGGAGGTCTGGACCCCTGTTGATAAGAAACATCCGGGCGACGCGTCCTGGATTCCGCAATCCACCCTAGCGAATATTCCGCTAAACCTCCGGAGTCTTTTCAAACTCCTGCCTCGGCCCGCACAGGGTTTGACTCTTAAGGATTTCCACGTCTTCGATAACGGTGTGGAGCAATCCATCAACTACTTCAAGGAGGCCGACTTCGCCGCGCTTGGTGGTGGTGTAACAACCCAGTGGAGAATTGATGCCACCTCAAGTGGAATCTGGGGAACGGTCTTCCCTAGCATTGGGGGGCCGTACACACCTTCATCCACTTACTTGATCGGTTATGTTCCTCCAATGCTTCAGCCCGGCGAATGTCATGCGATACGGGTCGTTGCGCAGAATCACTATGTTCAGACGGGCAGGAAACAATATTGCGCAGTGAAAAGCTCTGATGCGGCGACGAGCTTGGAGCAGACGAAGTTGGGCGCGAAAATGCAGAGCTTCGCAAAGTCCGCTGCACAAGGGAAAATCGGCGTTTCCGCGCGAGCTTTCGCCTTTTGGTCCTCGGGCGTGTTGTCCCTGGCGAGAGAAAATCCGGCAGCCTCGGCCGCTTCTGTACTTCCGGCGACCGACTTCACCTATGTCGTCGAGGTGCACGATTCAAAAGCGCCGGCAACCGTGCAAGTCGCTACCGAATTCACATTGCCTCACCCGGTGTGGAATTATCCTTGCCCTAGGAACGCGGCTATCTATGTTCTTGGAATGGTCTACACGACGACCGGCGAACTCGAAAGAAAGTTTGGTGATACTTTTCCATGCGATACATGGGACACCCCCATGACCGAATCATTCAAGAAAATTCCCGGCGAGAAAGTTCCGACCCCTAGCCTATTCGACACGCAGATTGAATTACGACCCGGTCACTACGAAGTACTCTTGGTCGTGAGTGATGGCACGAACTTTGGGCGAGGAAAAGCTCCTATTCACGTGGAACCATTCACTCAAAATGGCCTTAGCTTAAGCGATGTTGTACTAAACGGCATTGCCCGCGATGCATCCTTGATTGTCCGTGACGCAACGAGTGTCACCCCCGATCCCCTGATTCCAACGCCTCTGGTCAGCAAGAGTATCTTGCCCGCTCCTGTTCCCACGGCGCCGCCGCTCGTCGAGGAGGTACAGTTCCTGCCGGTGCCGGGTGCGCAAATATGGAAGGGCAATGCGCTATCCGCTTACTTCGAAATCTACGAGCCACTGCTTGAGGCGAACAAAGTCGACGTTTCTTATAGCCTGAGAAATTACTGATCTAAAGACAGGCTCGTTGGTGATGAACACAGGTCGGATGAGCGCGGCCGATTGGATCATCCCAGGAAACGCAGTCATTCCAATCGGACTGAAGCTCGCAATTGAGAAACTGCCGAAAGGATCCTACCGGCTCGAAATCCGAGCCTCCGATTCGGCAGGACGCCAAACAGAGTGGCGCCAAGCTAACTTCACGATTAAGTAATTGCAACTATTGAAGTGATCGTCCGGAAGATTCGCAATCCTAGATCCTGACCTCCGGTGCCCGACAATCCACGACAATCGAAGTACAGGGGCGTGCTATTTACTCGCACTCTTGCGGCGTAAACCGCTTCTAGCCGCTAAAGCGAGGGAAGCGTTTGGCAGCTCGCTGACCTCCCGAGCTTCATTACACACGCCAACCGACGGGTGGCCCGCCCAAGCTTCGTTTGCTTGGGTGGGGATGTTCAGATGTTATCGCCAAAGCTGACCGGAGTGACTAGTTTCACGCGCGGCACGATACCCATCCGCTCACGCTTTCTTCCCGTCCACTCGGATTCAATCTCCACCATGCCCTCTTCTCCGGTCAGATAATGACGGAAGCTGCTCCACGCCCAATCCTGCGGCTCTCTCACCAGACCGCGCTTCACCGGATTCCAGTGCATGTAGCTTAGCTTCTCCAGCCGCTTCTTCCGGGTATAGACATTGAAATCGTAATAGCGCGCCTGCCAGAAGTGCTTGCGATCGCCGATCAGCCGCCGCGCCACCGACTGCTTCATGGCTTGCAGCGCAGTAGCCAGCGGCGCACGTTCCGGTTCGCTGACGAGCAGATGCACGTGCTCGGGCATGATGACATAGCCGCTCACCCAAAAAACGTATTGGCGGCGGGCCTGCTCCAGCGCTCGCTCCACCAGATGCCTGGCCTGCGCGCTCACCAGCAGGGCTTCGCGGTGGTAGCAAGTGAAGGTGATGAAATGCAGATCGCCGGATTGCTGGTATCGCCTGAGTCCCCATGGCATGAGTCAAGGGTAGCGGCGAGTGTGGCTATGAGTCTGTGACTTGGGAGACGAAAAGCCCCACCCAAGCAAACGAAGCTTGGGTGGGCCACCCGTCGGGGCTCGGAGTTCTGTGCTCGCGACTCGAAGCTCGTGGCTCGTGGCTAGTCGCTCGTAGCTTATTGTTTGACGCCGAGGGCGGCGAGGATGCGGTCGTAGTCGTCGAGGGAGTGGTACTCGATGACGATTTTGCCCGTGCCCTGGCGATCGTTGATCTGCACCTTCACGCCTAATGTTTGTTGTAACACGTTTTCTGCGTGGCGGACGTTGGCCTCGACGATGCGCTCCTTGGCGACCCTGGGATGGGGATGGACGAGGGCGTCGACGGTGTCCTGGGTATAGCGGACGGAGAGCCCTTCCTCGAAGATGCGCAGGGCGAGGCGGTCCATCTGGTCGGGGGTGGGCAGCGCGAGCAGCAGCTTGGCGTGGCTGAGCGAGATGTGGCCGCGCTCGATCAGCGACAGCACCGATGGGGGCAGCTTGAGCAGGCGCATGAAGTTGGCGATGGAGGCGCGGTCCTTGCCGACGCGGATGGCCATCTGGTCCTGGGTGAGGCCGAAGTCGCGGCCCAGGCGCTCGAAGGCGCGCGCCTGCTCGACCGGGTTGAGGTCCTCGCGCAGCAGGTTCTCGATGATGGTCATCTCCATGGCCTGCTCGTTGGAGACGTGGCGGATGAGGGCGGGGATGGAGGCGAGGCCGGCCTGGCGCGAGGCTTCCCAGCGGCGCTCGCCGGCGATGATCTGGTAGTGGCCGCCGGCGATGGGGCGCACCACGATAGGCTGTAGAATGCCTACTGCCTTGATGGAGGCGGCCAGCTCGGCGATGGAGGCGGGATCCATGGTGGCGGAGCGGGTCTGGTAAGGGTTGCGCTCCAGCTGGTCGATGGGGATGTGGCGGACGTCGTCGTCCTTGGCGGGGCCGGAGGCGGCGGGCGCGGGGACGGCGACGGGAGCGTGCGGGAGGTGACGCGGCGGGAGCAGGGTTTCCAGGCCGCGACCGAGGACTTTGCGCTTTTCGGTGGTCATAGGGGCTCGACAGTTGGACGTTAGCGGGAGCGCTGACTCGGCGCCGCGAGGGTTCGAGCGAACGTTCGAATGGGGCGCTTGGCTAAGTCGGCATCATTATAGGCGCGGTGCAGGCGGGGGAAAGGGAAATTGGTTGTGGAAAAACTGGCGGAAAAGAGAGGCGGAGACTAAGTATATCGGAAAGTGGGAAATCTTGTGGCTGCCAGCTGGCGGGCGTTGGCTCTGGTGGGAAGTGCAAGGCATCTACGGCCAAGCATGCGACATGGAGTGGTGAATATAATCGAAGTGTTCCTCGTGGAACATTTTGGAGCGGCGGGCTTCTTAGTGTCTTTTCGCGAAGATGTTTTTCCGGACATTTAATGATGCTCGGATGCTTTTGTGTCGTGCCGGATGACGACTTTCGGGAATGTTCTTCGGGGAGATCGCGCGCCGCCCAAAACAGAACGATAAGACCTCTGGAGGAACGCGGCGTGCGAAGGCATGTCACGCGAATGTTCCTCGTGGAACATCTATTTCCTAACGGGCCGAGATCGAATCCACCTTCTTGGGCGACCCAACGATTCCGACGCTCGGGGGAGTCGCCGGTCGTGTTTCCGCAAAAGCTCCCCGATTCCGGCAGAAAATGTTCCTCGTGGAACATTTTTGCTTCCGCTGAATTCCCAGCGACATCCGCGCCTGAATCCATCGACGCCTGAACCGCAAGGTCGCGCTGCCCTTTCCGGTCGGGTCTTCCACAATTCCGATCCCGCCATCGACTGCCGAATCATGATCTTCCGCCGCAATCGGCCGAATTGCACAGCTTTTCCTCCGGAATTCGCCAGCCGCTCCAACTCAAGCTTGCTCCCGCGCGGCTGGCGTTCTAAGCTGCTAAAGCGGCTTCGCCGAGGAGCAACGGCCGTCCGAGCCATCCCCGGCCCAGCGCGACCCAGATTATGCGCTAGCCGGGAGCAACAAGGTCCGACGCGGCGCAAAGCTCCGGCGCGATCGCACAGCCGCAAAGCACGACCATGTCACGTCTCATCGCAGTCACGAACCAGAAGGGCGGAGTCGGCAAGACGACCACCGCCATCAACCTGGCCGCCTCGTTCGCCATCCGCGAGGCGCCGACGCTCCTCATCGACTGCGACCCGCAATCCAACGCCTCCAGCGGCCTCGGCTTCCTCCGCGACCCCGACCGCCCCTCGACCTACAAGCTCCTGATGGGCGACGTCACCGCCGACGCCGCCATCCAGCCCACCGAGCTGCCGCACCTCAGCATCATCCCGGCGCACAAAAATCTGCTCGGCGCCAACATCGAGCTGGTCTCGCTCGACTATCGCGAGTACCGCCTCCGCCACGCCCTCGATCCCATCCGCGAGCGCTTCCGCTTCATCGTCCTCGATTGCCCGCCGGCCCTCGACCTCCTCACCCTCAACGCGCTGGTCGCCGCCGACACCGTCCTCATCCCGATGCAAGCCGAATACTTCGCCCTCGAAGGCGTCACCGAGCTGCTCGACACCCTCGACCGCATCCGCCTCGAGCTCAACCGCGCGCTCGCCGTCGAAGGCGTCGTCCTCACCATGTTCGACGACCGCACCAACCTGGCGCAATCCGTCGCCGCCGAGCTGCGCAACTTCTTCGGCGACCTGCTCTGCCAGACCGCGATCCCGCGCAACATCCGCCTCGCCGAAGCGCCCAGCCACGGCAAGCCGGCCATCTTATATGACCCGCACTCCCGCGGCGCCGAAGCCTATCTCCGCCTCGCCGACGAGATCATCGCCCGCGTAGCGCAAACCACAGCAACTGGCAGCTAGCAATTAGCAACGAGCTTCGAGCCACTAGCCTTCGCCTCACGAAGTAACAGTCATTGCAAAGTACTTTGTATTACAGAGGAAACTCGCCCGGAAGGGGTTGGACCGGGTGGAGCATCGCTTCAGCGGTGCAGTCAGGATCTTGAATACCCGTGCGGCTTCAGCCGCTGAGGTAACCGGCAGCTCTTTCGAGACGTGGGAGAGCATCGAGGCGTGAGCCGCCCGGATCGCCTAACCGCCGTGTCTGGTTTTGACAGTTAGTACCTCTTGGATGGATTGCCCTCCCGAGGAGGGCTTCAGCCCGACGAGGGGTCTGCTTTAACTAACCACTGACCACCGACCACTAGCTACTGATGTGTCATCCTGAGCGCAGCGGTCGCGCGCCAGCGCGACTGCGGAGTCGAAGGACCCCTACCGTCGGTTGCCCCTCTGCTGCTGTCATCCCGACCAAGGACTTTAGTCCGACCGAGGGATCTGCGGTTCGACTCTTTCAGCGGCCTCTTTTAGCCGTACCGACCGCATTCTCTTGTCATCCCCACCGAGGGATCTGCGGTTCGCGAGTGGCCACGAAGTCTCAAGCGGGTGCCCCACAGCCTGCCCTGAGCTTGCCGAAGAGTCTCGCGCGTTTCGAGACGTGGGAGAGCATCGATCCGCGAGCTTCGAAACCGACGATTCGCGATATGTAAAGTGTTATGTATTATGAAGTACTTTGCGGCGAAGAATCATGCGTGGTAGGAGTCAGCTTCGTAACAGGGCACGGCTTCAGCCGTGCCGAATGCGCCCTCTTCTTATATTGTCAGCCCGACGAGGGATCTGCTTTAACTGACAACCGGCAACCGACAACTGTTCTGTGTCATCCCGACCGAGGAGCGCAGCGACGAGCGGAGGGACCTGTTTTCTGCCCGCACCGCGAAAGCCGTTCGCCTCGTGCCGATAAGCGATCCGCTCTCTTCGTTGTCATCCCGAGCGCCGCGGTCGCGCGTCAGCGCGACGGCGGAGTCGAAGGGCCCCTATCGTCGGTTGCCCCTCTGCTGCTGTCATCCCGACCGAGGACTTTAGTCCGAGCGGAGGGATCTGCGGGGGCTCGGCCCACTATTGCCCGGTTCCTGTCAGATCAACGGACGCAGTCCCACCGCTATAGGTGATCGTCAGAGTGGCTGTTTGCGATCCTTTCTTGGGAGTATAGGTAACGTCAATTGTGCAGTTCCCCTTTGAAGCCACACTCGGCTTGCATGATGGCTTCTTAGCGTCGTCCTTGGCGGTAAAGCTGCTCTTGTCGGTCCCGCTCACCGCGTAGGTAATGCCTGTTATGGTGTCGCCAGAGTTATTAGTCACGGTTATGGGCTGCGCGGCCACCTTGGCTCCAACCTTGCCACTGAATGACAGACTGCTCGGGGCTGGCGTCAGATTCTTGCTGCCGCTTCCTGCATCGCTCGAAGCTTGAGCACCCCGAGCCGAACGTCTTACACCACAACTGCGAAATGTTTAGGCCTGCCCCTATGCGGTAGTAGTCTCGGTTTGGTTGCCGCAATGGGAGCTCAAACACGGTAGGTGAAGGTACGGTGACGGGCGCGGACTGAGGGGGACTCTGGAGAATCAACGGGGGCAAATTCTCGTTCGAGTGCAGCCGCATGTAGGCTGAGCCGAAGAGATAAAGCCATGACGAAGAACCCGTGGGTATCGGAATGTCAGCGTCAACCTTGAACACTACTCCGCGCAGGTAGCCTCCAGTCACGGAAGCGTCTTGACCGAGCGTGGCATCCGCCGTTCCCCAAGCGTTGGGACCGAACTTATACGAGGTGCGAACCCCCGCTCCATACTTCATAAGAAAATTCGAGCGGTCTTGATTCGTGAATGCGATGGCAGTATATCCGCCCGCCAGACAGGTGGATGATCCCGCCGGAGCCATTACCAATCCAGGAGAATAGCCCATGCCAGAAGAGAAACGGCTCACTAACGTCGAACAATTTTGCGTGCCCGGCGCCGGAGCCAGAAAAACCACCGGCGCGTTGGCGGACGATAAGGGAGTGATCGCCCCGAACCCGGCGATTATGTCCCATCCTTTTGTCCGGGGAATTTTCCAGGATGGACCAAAGACATAGTCGAGTACCTGCCCAACATTCGAATAGTCGTAAGTGGTTAGACCGGTCGGATTAGAAATAACGCTCACCACCCCATTCGTCGCCGTCTGGGGCGCGTTAGTGAGTCGAATTCGGCCCCACCCGCTAAAGCCACTGGTACTTCGAGGTCCACTATAGAAAATGTTGAGAAAGCCGTCGGTCGTTTGTGCCTGCGAGCTGTAGCCTCCGTATTCGACACCTCCAATGAGTACCACGTAAGGTTTATTGCTATCAGCCGCTCCTGCCTTCAACGTGCTGGTTACCGGCACCTGGGCACTTAGTGGACCATATTTCTCGCCCACTGTGTCGCAGGTAGAACTACTGCACGTTTGCGCCGCAATATTCTCCCCCGACTTAACGCTGAAAGTGTTACCGCCCTTAAATTTTCCGTTTTGGACGCTGGCCGTCTTGGCATCGGCGTTCGGCAGATCGTTTACGCAGACGCGAACCGTTGTGTTCGCCTCATCGGCGGACGTGCCGGAATAGCTTGCCAAGCCCTTGTCGTCGATCGAGATTGTCAGCTTCGGCGCGGTACCGGCGCCGGCCGCCGCCGAGCAGCTTCCCACTACCACCGCGGAGCTGACGTCACCGTTCTTCCCTGAATTGTCGGTGTACTGCGCGGTTATCTTCTCTCCGGTAGTCAGCTTGCTTTTCAAGCCAGACGCGGCGACGCTGACAGTTCCGTCCGTCCCTACCTTCGCCCCCGTCGCCAATAGCAGCTTGCCATCGCTGCAAAGCTGTACCGTCCCCGACGCGACCGTGCCGTCGGACGAATTGGGCACTGTCCCCTTGATCGGGTCAGTGGTTACCTCAATTGCGCCAAGCTTTGGGATCGGCAATCCCAAATCCACATCTTGGTAAGGACAAGCTGGGCCAGGTGCAGCCTCAGCCTCTTCTGCCTTTGCAGCCGGGGCTGGCGCGCCATCCTCACCTTGCGCGACCGTTTCACTCGTGCCGCCTGTTGCAGGATTATGCTGCGCAACTCCGTTGCTGGCAGCATGCGGCGCTGCGCCCGGTGCCGATGCGCCCGCTGGCGACGCGGCTGGCCGGGTCGCAGTAGCCGACGCGACGTTCGTATCCATCGGAACCGGCGTCGCTGGAACGGACTGTGCCGCGGGGGTTGCATTTGTCCTTGCAGCACCAACTGTCCTTTGGGTCGATTCCGACGCACCGGGAGCTGGGGAACTCCGCAACGGCGTTGCGTTGCCGCCGGCGGCCGATCCCATTCCTGCCTGCGGCGTCGCAGGCTGCGAATTCAGTATCAAGTCGGCGAGCTGAATCTTCAGCTTTGTAATCTGCGCGCTCGCGTCCGCCTGGCTTATCTTGCCCTTAGCCACCATGGAGTTGATCCATGCTATCTGGCCGCTGATTATCTCAACTGCCACATCGCCACTTTGTTGCGCCACTGCCAACGTCGCGCTCACCATTACTAACAAGAACAAACCCACACAGATTCGGACCTTCATCGGATCCCCCACCCGCAGAACTAACTAGACAGAAGTACCCATGCACGCCAGCCGACCTCGCGATCGCGACATGTCCAGCATTTATCTAGTGCCGAAGATCACCGAGTATGAATAGACACTTCCACCGTCTCGCGCTACACGCGCAAGCGGGATAGAAACCATGGACTACGGCTATTGGCGGGGCAGGTGAGCGCTAAGAGACCGAAGTGGCTGCTCCCGTTATTACGTCTCTTGAAAGAAACTAGGATTTGAACCTTAGGTGAGCACGAATTTATAAGCAGCGCCAAATTACGTCAATAGCTCTGAGGTGCCGATTTACTGCTTTTTATGCGATTGTTTGCACAGACAGTAGAACCACTACTTAATTCACCCTATATTCAGACTCCGATAGAAGACTAGACACCCATGAGAAACTAGCCACTGGCCCCTAATCCCTAGTCCCTGCTTTTATGCCCAAGTTTCTCTTCTGGAACCTAAATCGTAGTGAGCGCCGGGATCTGATTTGCTGGCTGGCACTCGACGAGAACGTCGACGTCCTCATCCTCGCCGAGCACGCCTTGTCCTGGGCGAGCATTCTATGGGAGCTCAGCGCCGCGCGCGGTCAAAGCAGGGACCTGCTTCACCGGCAACTGACAGACTTCTTGCTTCCTACCGGCAACTGGCAACCGGCGGCTGACAACTGTCACTTCACCGCCGTACAAAGAAAAACCACATCACGCCAAGCACGACGCACAGCGTCGGCAGCAGCCAGTTCAGATGTGCGGCCACTCTTTCGTGAGGAGTGCGGCGCGCCGGCTCCAACGTTGATTCGTCTGCGATCTTGTCGTCTATGCGGAGGACATGCGGCCTGTCCATCATGGCTTTCATGCGGCACCACCTGGAATGCGAGCGATTCTCGGCCAGATTCGACTCAGTGGCAGGGGGGCTGTAGATCGTCTACAGCCCAGGAAGGGGGTGATTCCAGTATCCGCGAAACCTGTGCCATTGTCGGTGACGCCCGACACGGCACGTTCCTGGCACCATCATGGCCCGCGAAAGAGCGAAGGTGCCGGCCGCGCGTTGGTCGGTACCTGAACCAAATCCCGAAACTAACTTACGGTTCCGCTTTTGCTGACCGCGGACCGCTGGCCACTGGCCACTGGCCACTGCAGTGTCATCCTGAGCGGAGCGACGCGCGGTGCCCCAGGTTCGCCCATCCTTTGGGCTAACCTGGGCTCTGGCCTTAACGAGTGTCATCCTGAGCGCAGTCGAAGGACCCCTATAGCCTGCCAAATCCCCCACCGACAACTGACAACCGACAACGACTCCGTCCCGCCAAATCCCCCGCACGCCCCGACTCGCATCACCGGCAACGGCTCCGTCCCATTCCGGCCCGCGTCCCATTCCCGAACCTCATCACATCCCCCGGTGAACCCGCCTATAGCGATTCCCTCATCCCCCGCACCACAATGTTGCTGAACGTGGCCGGTGCGAGCGGCCACCCTGTCGCGGCTCCAACGGACGCATCCCCCGTTGCGCCGCCGGTCTAAGGAGCGCATCAATGTCAGCTGGCACTCGGGCCCCGTGGTTGTTCCTCATCTTCGTTCTCCTCACTATTTCCGTTTCGCTGCATTCGCAAACGGCGTTGCAGTTCGTCAACGTGCCGCCATGCCGCGTCGCCGACACGCGCCAGCCCATCGGCCCCTTTGGTGGACCGGTGATGGGCGCCAACTCTACCCGCAGCTTCGCTATCCCGCAGGGCGCTTGCAACATCCCCGGCAGCGCTGCGGCGTATTCGCTCAATGTCACGGTCGTCCCGCGCGGCTCGCTCAACTACCTCACCGCCTGGCCTACCGGTCAGACCCAGCCCCTGGTCTCCACTTTGAATTCCTATGACGGCCGCGTCAAAGCCAACGCCGCCATCATCCCCGCCGGCACCAGCGGCGCGGTCAGCGTCTACGTCACCGACAAGACCGACGTCATCCTCGACATCGATGGCTACTTCGCCCCCGCCGCCGTGTCCACCATGGGATTGTTCCCGCTCACTCCCTGCCGCGTGGCCGATACCCGCGGTCCCAGCGGCCCGCTCGGCGCTCCCTCCATGACTCAGAATCAGCAGCGCATCTTTCCCGTCCTGGCCAGCGCCTGCAACATTCCTGACACTGCGCAGGCTTACTCGCTGAACTTCACCGTCGTCCCCAAGACCACGCTCGGCTATCTCACCGTCTGGCCTACCGGCGAAGCGCAAATGCCGGTGGTCTCTACGCTCAACGCGCCCACCGGAACCGTGGTCGCCAACGCGGCCATCGTGCCCGCCGGCACCAGCGGCGCTATCAGCGTCTTCACCACCGACGCCACCGATGTCATCATCGACATCAACGGCTACTTCGCCTCCACCCTCACCCGCTCCAGCGACGGCATGCCCAGCGGCCTCTCGCTCTATCCCATGTACCCCCTGCCGCATCCTCGACACTCGTCCGCTCACCACCGGCGCCTTCAGCGGCATGATCCCGGTCAACGTTCTCGGCAGCAATTGCAACGTCCCCGCCGCGCAGGCCTACGTCTTCAACGCCACCGTCGTTCCGCAGAGCGGTCCCATGGGCTATCTCACCTTGTGGCCTGACGCGGAAGGCATGCCCGTGGTCTCCACCCTCAATGCCTACGATGGCGCGGTCACTTCCAACATGGCCATCGTCCCCACCCTCAATGGCGACGTCGATGCCTTCGCCTACAACCCCACCAACCTCATCATGGACATCTTCAGTTACTTCGCGCCCGTCCAGCCGCTCACCATCACTACCGCCGCGCTGCCCAATGCCACGCTGAACTACGGCTACGGAGCGACCCTCACTGCCGCCGGCGGCGTGCAACCTTATTCCTGGATCCTCACCTCCGGATCGCTGCCCAACGGTCTCGGTCTCAACTCGCAAACCGGCATGATCTCCGGCACGCCCACCCTCACCGGCAACTATCTCTTCACCGTGCAGGTCACCGACTCCGAATCGCAGCCCGCCAGCATCAGCGCCGGTCTTGCGATTAACGTCGCCGGCACGCTCGCGCAGCTCACCATCACCACCGCTTCGCTGCCCTCGGGCACCCAGAACTCGCCTTACGTTACGGCGCTGGCGGCCACCGGCGGCGTCACTCCTTATACCTGGAGCATCGCCAGCGGCATTCTCCCCAGCGGCCTGAATCTCAACCCCAGCACCGGCGTCATCGGCGGCACGCCCAACGGAGGCGGCGTCTCCAACTTTACGGTGAAGGTCACCGATTCCGAATTGCCGTCGGCATCCACCACGCAGCCGCTCAGCATCACCATCACCTCCGCGGTGCCATTGAGCATCACCACGACTTCATTGCCCGGCGGAACTACCGGCTCGGCCTACAACGCTCCCCTGTCCGCCATTGGCGGCGTCTATCCTTATTCTTGGAGCATCTCCTCCGGCAGCCTGCCCAGCGGTCTGCAGCTCAACCCCTCCACCGGGAGCATCAGCGGCACGCCCCTCGTCGCCGGCAGCTTCCCCTTCACGGTGCAGCTCACCGACGGTGAGAACCCGCCCGCCAGCACCACCGCGTCCTTGGGCATCACCATCGCGCAAGGCGGAGGCGGCGATCCCGGCAAACTCAGCGGCAACTACGCCTTCTACCTCAACGGCTTCAGCACCTCAGGCCCGTGGACCATGGCCGGCAGCTTCATCTCCGACGGCAATGGCAACATCACCAGCGGTGTGCTGGATGGCAACTCGGTCACTGGCCAGCCGTACATAGTTAATTTCAACGGCACCTACTCCATCACCACCGTTGGTCTCAACACCATTACCCTGCAAGCTTCGGGACGGAGACCGATGACCTTGGCTTTCGATCTCGATTCCACCGGCAACGGCCGCATCATCGAGTACGACGACACCACCGGCCAGGGCAGCCGCGGCGCCGGCGTGCTGCGCAAGGCCACCGCCAGCGCCTTCGCGCTCAGCGCCCTCAAAGGCGGTTGGGTGCTGGGGACTACCGGCTCCGACAATGGAACCCGCGACGTTCAGGCCGGCCAATTCACTTTGAGCTCTGGGAACATCACCAATGGGACCGGCGACGAAAACGATGGCGGAACCTTTAGGACCTCGACCTTCACCGGTATCGGTGGCGGCGGTGAATTCACAAACTGGCCGCGCCACCGTCACCATCCAAAGCAGCATGGGTACCGCGCATGAGGTGATCTATGTGGTTTCCACCGGCGAAATGGCGATCACCAATGTCGACTCCAACGGCCCTCCCATCCAGGCGGGCTCGATACTGCAGCAGAGCGGGACCTTCAGCAAGAGTTCGCTGAACGGCGCCACCGTCCTGTATGCACAGGACATCCATAACGGCGACGGCCTCGACCAATCCACCGTCGGAATCATCACCTTCGACGGCAAAGGCAATGACAATGTTGTCGCCATGGATGAAGACAAGGCCGGCACCCTGCAACAGGACCAACCCTCACAGGGCACCTACTCGGTAGCAGCCAACGGAGCAGTGAGCTTCACTTGTCAAGGCGGAGGTTGTCCCGCGGGCTTTCTGGTCAGCCAGAATAAAGCCATGCTTGTGGGTACCGGCTCCAACAGCATCTTCGGCATGATGGAGCCGCAAACCGGCGGCCCCTTCTCCAACGCCTCCATGTCGGGAAGCTACGCGGGCGGCTCGCTGCCGCCGCTCGACTACCTCAACGCCAGCAACGAAATCGACGCCGGCCCGGCTGACGGCAAAGGCACGCTCGTCGTCAGCGGCGATTCCAGCGCCGCCGACGGCCTCGATCAGAACTTGGCCACCAACGTTACCTACAACATCACCAGCAATGGCCGAGGCTCAGCGGAAGCCCAGGACGATAAGGCGCCGGCGGTCGTCTATATGATCTCGCCGACCAGCTTCGTCATCCTGCTGCCCAAACCCGACGCCCGCCTCATCATGTTCACCCACTGACCGTGGAGGAGAGAATGTCTTGTGAATACCGGTGAAACGGGTGCCCCAGGTCTGGCGGTTTCCAGACCTGGGTCTGTCAGGGTCATCAGGTTGTGCGGGTGCCCCAGGTCTGGCGCTTTTCCAGACCTGGGTCTGTCAGGGTCATCAGGTTGCTCGGGTGCCCCAGGTTCGCCCATCCTTTGGGCTAACCTGGGTTCCGGTGTTAAACGATGTGTCATCCCGAGCGCAGTCGAAGGACCCCTATAGTCGGTACGCCGGGTGCCCCATTCAAGGCCGTCCTTTGGCCTTGAGTGGGGATTTTGCGACACTCCTGTAGTACACTACCGCGCATCCCACAACGTGAGACTTCCATGAAACACAGGTTCGCGATCATCTTGCTACTCTGCGCCCTTCCCTGCGTTGCCCAGCAAACCTGGTGGATCCAAAGTGCCGACTACGGCGCCGGCCAGCAGCGTCAGGATGTCACCAGCACGCTGCGCCAGCGCGTCAGCGGTCCCAACTTCCAGATCAACACCGGCACCATGGGCGCCAATCCCGCTCCCGGCATGAACAAAACGCTGCGCATCGTTGCCCGCGACTCCGCCGGCAAGGTTCGCGACTTTCACTATAAGGACGGCGCGATCCTCAACACCGCCATGTTCAGCGGCGCGCCCGCTCCCAGCTGGGGCGGCCGGCCTCCCTCCTGGTGGGGAGGCAATCAGCCCGGATGGGGCGGCAATCAGCCGGGCAACAACTACGGCCTGAACATCATCTCGGCCACCTGGGGCGCAGGCCGCCAGACCCAGGACGTTACCAATCGCCTGCAGGGCTACGTGCGCAACAATCGCATCTCGGTGCGGGCGAACCCGCAGAACTTCGGCGATCCCGCGTACGGCGTCAGCAAAACCCTCAACGTGACCTACATCTACCAGGGCCGCCGTAACAGCGCCACGATCCCCGAAGGCGCCGTCTTCAGTGTTCCCTAAACCCGAGTCTGACAATGTGATACATCCCACAATGTAGGAGTCGAAAACCGATTTCGTAGTTCCAGTTTCGGGTGCGCGGGTGCGCGGGTGCCCCATTCAAGGCCGTCTTTTGGCCTTGAGTGGGGATTCTCGGCGGGTGCCCGTGATCTGTCATCCCGACCGAGGGCTTCAGCCCGACCGAGGGATCTGCGGTTCGCTGTCCTGGCAGGATCTGCGGTTCGTGCGAAGTGAATTGATCCGATGCGCCCGGTGCCCCAGGTTCGCCCATCCTTTGGGCTAACCTGGGTCCTGGTCTGGAAAGAAGTGTCATCCTGAGCGCAGTCGAAGGACCCCTATAATCACCGACGATCTCTCGTCCCCCACTTTCTCCGAAACTCTTCCCACCCGCACCGAATCCTACGTTCCATGCACTACGACTTCATCGCCATCCCTGACGCCGACATTCCCCGCGCCGCCAACCCGCTCTTCCAGCATCTACTCGACACCTACGCCGGCGAGACCAACAAGGTCATCGACGTCTGGCGCGGCTTCTCCGAAGACGATCTCATCTACCGCCCGCATCCCAAGTCCTCCACCGTCGCCGACATCGTCAAGCACCAGCTTCTTTCCGAGCGCCGCTTCTTTGGCGAGTTCGTCGGCACGCCCGAGCCGCCGCCCGCCGACGTGCTTCCCAAAACGCTGTCGCTTGCCGCCTCCATTCGCCGCATGGAAGAGCTCGCGCGTCCGCGCCTCACCTTCTTCGCCGCGCAATCGGCGGACTGGTGGATGGCCGACGTGCCCTTCTTCGGCCTCACCCGCCAGCGCATCTGGGTCTTCTGGCGGCGCGTGCTGCACACCTGCCATCACCGCACCCAGCTCACGGTTTATCTGCGCCTGCTCAACAAGCCGGTGATGTCGACCTACGGACCAACGTCAGATCAAACCTGGGAAGGCGCCGATCCCACAAACTCAGTCGAAGCAGCAGGAAGAAAGTGATGAACCAGTTTCAAGTTTCAAGTTTCAAGTTTCAAAACCGTGAGTTGTTTCGTAACACCGCGGGTGCGCGGGTGCCCCAGCTCTCGCGTGGTTCAAAACCTGGATGGATTTTGAAACTTGAAACTCGAAACTGAAAAGTGGAACGGAAAGCCTGCGGGTGCCCCACGTCTCGCGTTTTCGAGACGTGGGTGGGTTTTGAAACTGCTTCTTGAGGCTTGGGATCGCCTGGAAGTGGCGCACGTTGCGTGTCACGACATCGAAGCCGAGATGCAGGGCCGTCGCCCCAATGATCAGGTCTTCTATGGCAATCGAAACACCGCGGGCTGCCTGCTCGCCCTCGATGCGTCCGGCAAGCTGGGCGATTTCCAGTGTGAGGGGATGCACGATCAGCTCCTGCAAGACGCCCTCCACGAAGACACGGCGGCGGTCGCGGTCGGCCTCGCTCCTGGCGCGATAGATGCCATGCGTCAGTTCCACGGCACTAACCGCCGAGAGCGCGACATCGATCTCGCCGTGCATGTCCCGCATGCTGCGAAGGATATCTTCGACGCCTTGGCCGCGCCGCTCGCTCTCGATCAGGATACTGGTATCCAGGATCAGGCCCAAGCTGTCAATCCCATGCCGAGATCTCGCGCGGCTTGCGGTTACGGATGATCTCTTCCAGGTCGGCGGCGAATCCGGCGTCCATGACCGGCTTGTAGCCTATCTCCTTGGTGCGCGCCTCGGCCATCGCGATCGATTCTGAAATGGACCGGCGCGGCGGAGCTGCAGCGCGGAGAACCGCTGCCGGATGCGTGTCGCTCTCGATGACGACCTCGGCACCCGCGCGCACCCGGGCCATGAGCCCGGCGAAGTCGCGAGCGGCTTCTTCTTCCGAGACGTGGATCACTGGGTGAGCCATGGCGTGATTATACCGCCGCATCGCGAATGGGTTTGGAAACTCGAAACTAGAAACTGCTTCTCAAAACTCGAAACTGTGCTTAATGTGCCCCCACTCCCGCGATCTCCCAGATCACGCCGCAGCCTACCCCGCCGCAAGCGTTGCCGCCCTCATACGTCGTCCCATACAGATTGCCCTCGGCGTCCAACACCACCGGGCCCAGCGGTTCGGCGCCGTCGGTGGCATGGAAATCGTGCAGGTCGGTGAACACCCAGCTCCCCCCGGACTTGCTCAGCTCAAACACCATGCTTCTCTCCGAGCACACGCCGAAAAGATTTCCCGCGCTATCCATCGTCACCGCGGTGCGGCTCTGGCAGTTGGGAAGGCTGGCCAGCACGGAATAATTCCAGCCGCCGCCGGAAGGACTCAGTTCGAAGACGGTCGCGTTCCCGCCTGCGCCTCCGATAGAGGTCGTGCCATAGAAGCCGCCCGCGCCATCGCTGATCAACGAGCCGTAAGGGTTCGTCCCGGTCCCGCCGCTTGCAAAAAATTGTAGAGGATCGTCTCCGTCCAGTTGCCGCCCGACGGGGTCAACTCGAAAATCGTGCCGCACCCCGCGATGCCATCGATGTCGCAGCTTTGGTCGGCTCCACCGAACGCCGTGGTCCCATAGAGATTTCCGGCCGCATCCAGGATCAGGCTCGACTGCGGCGCCCACCCGTCATTCGCGCCTCCGATGAAGGTGTGCAGTACGCTCGCGCTCCATTGGCCGCCCGACTGCGACACCTCATACGCCGTTCCCGGGCTACCGTTGTATCCCCCGTTCATCGTGCCGTAGATGTTTCCCGCCTGATCGAAGATCAGGTTGCCGCTGCTGGGCGGGAATCCATCCGCTCCGTTGACGTTATAGAGCACGCTTTCACTCCAATAGCAGAGCGCGGCCTTGCAGGCACTGGACGGCGGTTGCAGCTCATATACCGAGCCGCCTCTGCCATTGTCGGTGTTGCTTCCGTACAAGATCCCGCCCCGGCCGATCGTCAATCCTGCCGCTGGCTGGTAATTCATATTGGGGTCGAATTCGTAAAGCGGCGTCAAAATCCAGCCCGATCCGCGCTGCGCCAGTTTGAAGGCGACCCCACCACCCTGAGTTCCGCCGAGTCCGGTAGTTCCGTAGAAGGTCCCCGCGCCCGCGATCGTCAGTCCGGCTGTCGGATTCGCGCCGTCGCTCTCGGTGAACTCGTGCAGCACGCTGAAGGTCTGCGCCCGCGCCGCTTCTGGTCGCATCATCGTCAGCCCGACAAGCACTCCCAGCGAAATTGTGAGCACTCCGCGCCAGGTTGCTCCATTGCAGCGTGACGTGCCGTACGAATTTGTATGCTGTCCCATAGCAACTCCTCCTATGGTGATTTGCCGCGAACCACCCCAATGCGCTGGAACTTTATCCCGGTGTCTATTCCTCGTCAAGCGCGTCCTGGCGGCTGACCATCGAATTCTTCGAAACTTGAAACTCGAAACTGCTTCTAGAATCTCGAAACTTTGAAACTCCTCTTCAAGCTGCCCCTCTGCTCTAGAATGAACTCACATGTCCGACGTCAAGACAACTCGTCTCACGGAGATGGTCAAAGCTGCCGGTTGAGCCAGCAAGCTAAGTCCGGCGGTGCTGGACTCGGTGCTTGGGAAATTAGCCCGGCAACATGACCCCAACGTCCTGGTCGGCTTCGACACCGCCGACGACGCCGGCGTGTATCAACTCACGCCCGAGCTCGCCATCGTGCAGACCGTCGACTTCTTCACCCCCATCGTCGACGACCCATTCGTCTTCGGCCAGATCGCGGCCACCAACTCGCTCAGCGACATCTACGCCATGGGCGGCCGGCCCATCAGCGCGCTCACCCTGGTCTGCTTCCCCGACAAGGGCGATCCCAAAGTGCTCGAGGAAATGCTCGCCGGCGGTCTCTCCAAGATGGTCGAGGCCGGCTGCACCATCATCGGCGGGCACAGCATTCGCGATGACGAGATGAAGCTCGGCTACTCGGTCACCGGCACCATTCATCCCCAGAAGGTTCTCGCCAACAGCGCCGCGCAGGCGGGCGATCGCCTCATCTTCACCAAGGCGATCGGCACCGGCGTCATCTCGACCGCCATCAAGCGCGGCGACGCCGACTTCACCTGGATTCGCGCCGCCGTGCATTCCATGACCACGCTGAACAAGGCCGCCGCCGAAGTCATCAGCGCCGGCGGATTCGCCGTGCACAGCATGACCGACGTCACCGGCTTCGGCCTCATCGGCCATGCGCGCGAGATGGCCAAAGGCTCCGGCGTCAGCCTGCGCATTCGCGCCTCGCAGGTGCCGCTGCTGCCCGGCGCGCTGGAGTGCGTTCAACACGGCTACGTTCCCGGAGGTCTGAAGGCCAACCGCCAGTTCGCCGAAAGCTGCGTCGAAGCGGAAGACGGCATTCCGCCCGATCGGCTCACTCTGCTTTATGATCCGCAAACCGCCGGCGGCCTGCTGATCTCCGTCGCTGAAGCCGATACCGCTCGCCTGCTCACCGAACTGCGCAACGCCTGCGTCGACGCGGTCGAGATCGGCGAAGTCATCGCCAAGCAGAAACCGCTGATCGCCGTCCTGCGCTAACCACGCTGCTGTCATCCACATTATTGACCCTGGTACTCCAGGTTCGCGTCGGTCCGGTGCCCCAGGTTCGCCCATCTTTTGGGCCCGGTGCCCCAGGTTCGCCCATCTTTTGGGCTAACCTGGGCGAAGGAACCTGGGCGAACCACGCGCCTCTCCACGTCTGTCATCCCGACCGAGGGCTTCAGCCCGACCGAGGGATCTGCGGTTCGCCGGCAGTGCGAGAATCCCCTGACTTGAACGCCCGCTCATCTGGTTATCATGTCTTCCTGAGGGAGTCTTCTTGTGCAAATATCCGGCATCCCATTCGTACTCACCGACTGGGCTAAGGTTGAGCGCACCGAGCACCAAGGTGAGACAGGCGCGGCCTATTGGCAAACTCGCAACTTCGGGGAGCTTCGCGTTCGGATGGTGGAGTACACGCCCGGCTATCTCGCCGATCACTGGTGCAGCAAGGGCCACGTGCTGTTGTGCGTCGAGGGCCAACTCGATACGGAATTAAAGGACGGCCGCAGGTTCACGCTCACGCCCGGCATGAGCTATCAGGTTGCCGATAACGCCGAGGCGCACCGTTCCTCGACGGCGCACGGAGCGAAGTTGTTCATCGTGGACTGATGGAATGAAGACGGAACAATCGCGGTGCCGGTGCCCCAGATCCGCCCGAGCTTCCGAGTTCGCCCATCTTTTGGGCTAACCTGGGCGATACGCACGCTCCCCTCCACGTTTTGTCATCCTGAGCGGAGCGAGGCGACCGCCGAGCGCAGTCGAAGGACCCCTATACCAGGAACGCACTGTGCCCCAGCTTCGCCACACTATCGCAAGCGCACTACTTCGCCCCCGTCGCCTCGGGGACACGCTGGGTGGAGCGGCTGGAAGCTTCATCGCAAACGTGGGAGTCGAACTTCTCGGCCAATTTTTGATGGGCCGCGCTCAGCGGTTCTTTGTCGCCCAACTCAACCTCAATCGGGCTATGGCACACGGAACAGCGAGCGGCCACGGGGGCACCGTATTCAACCTTGGAGACAATCAACCTACGCCTGCGGGACTTCATGACTCCTATCCTGACATATTCCACAGTCTCCCGTCAGTGACGTGAAAACCCTGCGGGTGCCCCAGGTCTCGCGGTTTCGAGACCTGGGCGACGATCTACGCGCCGCCCCAACGGTGTCATCCTGAGCGGAGCCGGTGCCCCAGGTTCGCCCATCTTTTGGGCTAACCTGGGCAAAGTGCACGCTCTCTCACAGTGTGTCATCCTGAGCGCAGTCGAAGGACCCCTATACAGCACCGATCTCTCCCATCGTCCCACATCGGTCCCCCACCCCTCCCGATCCAGTCCAATCCCCAATTTCCACTCGCTTGCAATCGCCGCTTCGGAGTAAGATGTTCCCCAACTCAGTTACGGTGATAGGCCGCGCCCTGCCAGTCTCAGCGAGCACCGCAGCGCGCACCAGCAGGCCTATAGAACTCGCCGCGAAGAGATTACTGTTTCCCAGCGATTGGCCTTGGCCAGAGCACACTGCTTACCCATTCACGAGGAGATACCGATGCGGTCATCGAGGATTCTTGCGTTATCTTTAGCATTCTTAATTAGCGTGTTTCTGGCAGCTTGCGGCGGAGGCGGAGGTGGCAGCAAAACTCCTACCCAGCCGCTGGGCATCACCTCCACCGTCCTGCCGCAAGCCACGGTCAATGTCCCTTATACTTTTATTATTCAGGCTTCCGGCGGTTCAGGCACCTACACCTGGAGCATCACCTCCGGAACTCTGCCGACCGGCATCACCTTTGACGGTACGACCGCTTTGCTCGGCGGCACGGCTACCACTCCCGGTACCTTTAAGTTCACCGTCCAGGTGACCGACTCTAAGAACGACACCGCCAGCCAGCCCCTCACCCTGATCGTCGGCGGAGCCATCGAAGTCACCTGCAATTCCTGCTTTGCCAATACCTTGACTTTGCCCGCCGGTACGCCCAACCAGCCTTACACGGCAAACTTCACTGCCACCGGTGGAATCGCTCCTTACACCTGGTGCGTAGTCGAGCCCAGCAACGGCGCCTGCGACAACGGCTCCGGCGGCGCACTGCCTGCCGGCTTGACCATCAACTCCTCCACCGGCGTGATCTCCGGAACTCCGACCATGGCCCAGGCTCCGGCGCAATTCACCATACAAGCCAAGGACTCCGAGACGACGCCCTCGGTCGGCACCGCCCTGGTCACGCTCTCCATCTTCGGCGTGACCACCGCTTCACTGCCCTCCGGCGAAATCTATATCCCTTACGGAAATCAGCAGATGGCGGTGGCCGGCGGCACCGCGCCTTATTCCTGGTGCGTGCAGGAAGCCAACGGCTCCTGTGACAACGGCTCCGGCGGCGCCTTGCCTCCGGGAATCACGATCTCGCCCACCTGCACCAGCAGCCGGCAAACCACCTGTGCCGTCAGCGGCACGCCCACCGCGTCGGGCACCTACAACTTCACCGTTCAGGTCACCGATTCGGAAACTCCTCCCGCCGTAACCACCTCAGCCTTTAGCATCTCTATCGCGGGCATCGGCAACGGTGCGCTGAATGGCAACTACAGCTTCGATTTCACCGGATATAACAACGGCAAGCCCGTCCTCATGATTGGAGCCTTCACCGCCGACGGCCAGGGCAACATCACCGCCGGCGAACTTGATCTGAACAACGGAAGCGGCGAAACCGTCGGCCCCTGCACGGGCTTCCCGGGCCAGACCGGTCCGCAGCAGCAGGTCATCATGGCTGCACCCAGCTCCACCTACTCCATCGGGAGCAGCGGAAACGGAACCGGCACGTTGACTCTGGTTACCAGCGCTGGCACCTATAAGTTCACCATCGCCATTCGTCTGGATGGCACCGGCAACCTGATTCAGGACAATACCGATCCTGCCACTCGCGGCTCCGGATCCATCCGGGTGCAGACCCCCAACATTGGCGTCGACAAACTCCAGGCCAACTTCGCTATTAACCTGCATGGCGCTGACGCCGGCGGTAATCGCTATGTCGCTGCCGGCCAGCTCGTCATGGAAGATCCCGATGGCGACTTCAAGGGACCGGCCTTCGATTCCAACGATGGCGGCACCACCTTGCAGACTACCTTCGGCGGCACCTTGCAGGGAGATGTCGACTCCTTCGGACGCGGCTGCAATGCCAGCTTGACGTTTGCCAAAGGAAAACCCAACGCCTTCGCCTACTACATCATCAATACGAACGTAGTGGAGCTGGTCTCTACCGATGCCGTCGGCAACAACGGTGCTAACCAGACTCTGTGGTCCCTCTCGCGGCAGATCGTGGGCGCCACCGGCTTCAATAATGCCGATCTGACCACGCCCAACGTGCTCGAGCTGCAGGCCCAGGACAGCAGCAGCTCCGATGTCACCACCGGATTGTTCGTCGGACAGGGCAGCAGCTCGAATACCTGCCAGGGCGGGAATTTCGATACTGCCACCTTCACCTATGACCAAAACCAGGCCGGCACCCTCAACCAGAAGCAATCCATCACTGGTCAATACTGTGTCGATAAGAGTACCGGCCGGGTCACCTTGCAGATGTTCACCGGGGTATGGAAGGACACTCCTCCCGTCTTCTACCTTGGCGGCAATGACCCGGGATTTGTCGTGGGGACGGACGCGGCGAGTACCTCGGGCAGCATCGAAGCGCAGAGTGGCGCCGACTTCAGCAACGCGGCTGTCGGTAGCGGATATTGGGGAGGAACCATCTCACCCGCGGTTGCCGCGGCCACCGATACCGTCACTGCTCTGTATGCGGACGGGCAGGGCAACATCACCGGCTCGCAATACAGCAGCGCTCCCAGCGGGCCGGGAGGGCCAACCAATCTCATCTACACCTACACCGTCGACAGCACGGGACGTGCCGTGGTGCAGAACAACGGTAAGACCGTCGGCATTCTCTATGTTGTGGCGCCCACCGGATCGAACCAGTTCCAGAGCAAGTTCGTCTTGCTCCCCACTGGCAATAATCCGGTCCTGAACATCTTCCTGGGACCGGCGCGCTAGCGCCGAGCACCAGCGTGGGTGTCAGTTGGGTGTCAGTGTGGGTGCTACCGTGGGTGTCACTGTGGGTGCCCCACACATTCGCGGTTTTCGAATGTGTGGGTCTCGGACGGAATAGGAAAGCTCCAGTGCCCCAGGTTCGCCCATCTGTTGGGCTAACCTGGGTCCTCGCTACCGACAACTGACAACCGACAACGTTTATTTCGGCTCCGGTGCCGCACACATTCGCGGTTTTCGAATGTGTGGGTCTCGGACGGAATAGGAAAGCTCCAGTGCCCCAGGTTCGCCCATCTGTTGGGCTAACCTGGGTCCTCGCTACCGACAACTGACAACCGACAACGTTTATTTCGGCTCCGGTGCCGCACACATTCGCGGTTTTCGAATGTGTGGGTCTCGGACGGAATAGGAAAGCTCCAGTGCCCCAGGTTCGCCCATCTGTTGGGCTAACCTGGGTCCTCGCTACTTAACGATGTGTCATCCTGAGCGGAGCGAGGCGAATGCCGAGCGCAGTCGAAGGACCCCTATAATCACCTATCACCCGGACGTACTCGCGGCTTTCGACGTCCCCTGAAACCCCACCATCTTCATCGCCCGCTGCGCTTCCCGTCCGCGCATAAACGTGTCCCAGATGAACGCCGTGCGATAGTTCTCCACCATCAGCATCGTGATCCCCTGATCGATCCCCAACACATCCAGATCGGTCCACGTCGTCCGCGGATTGAACGCATCGACAAAGCCATACTTCTTCCACGCCCGCGCGCCAAACTTGCTGTAGAGATTCGCCAGCACCGCGATCGTCTCCTTGGGCATAAACGGCAGCGACCCTCCCGCCGCGCACGGCACCACCGTCCCGTCGATGTAGCCAATCTCCGGCGGCCCTCCCCACGCCTGGTAGCCCAGCCGCGAATCCGACGCCGTAATTCCCCACGTGTTGTCGTCGTAATCGGGAAAGCGCCAGCGGATCGACAAGCAGAACTGCTTGTGCGCATAGGTCGCGGTCGCCGAGTTGTCGAAATAATTCGCGTAGGCATCGCGCACGTTGCGGAAGTCGAACCACGCGTGCGAGTACTGATGCACGAACAGCGGATCGGGCCCGCTGATGTAGTTGAAGCCCTCGAACTCCATCATCGGCCGCGAGAACGCATTCCACGACGACGCCGGAATGCTGTTCGCCGGCGCCGCAATCGCCAGCAGATACATCATCATCAGCTCGCAATAGACGTCCCAGCGCGCGCCGATGAACTTGTACTCCGGCGTCCATCCCATGGCAAAGGTGGTGCCGCCATTCATCATCCATTGCCAGTTCACCCGGCGGTAAATCGCGTTGACCAGCTGCGTGATCTGCGCGTCGCGGAAATATTCGCGCGCCATCAACGCGCCGCACAGCAGGATGGTGGTGTCGATCGGCGACACCTCCGAGAACCGCACCCGCTTGCCCGTGTCGATGTCGAGAAAGTGAAAGAAGAAGCCGTTGACCTGATCGACCCGCTCCAGCAGCGCGCGCAGCGTCCTCACCACGCGGGTGCCAATCTCATGCGGCGGCAGATAGCCGCGCCGGTGCCCGATGCACAGCGCCGCCAATCCGAAGCCGGTCGCGGCAATGCTGGCCACGCGTCGCGGATCGGTGCCGCCGTCGGCAAACGCCCGGTCGCGCACCAGCCCGGTCTTGGGACTCGCCTCATTCCAGAAGAAGTCGAACGCCCGGCTGACGATCTCCTCCAGCAGCTCGTCATCGGTCAGACTCACGTCCGGAGGCATCGCCTGCGACTGCTGCCGGTGCGTCCTGGAGACCGCCGCCAACAGAGGGCTGTGGGCCAGCGGAACGGCGAGCGCGCCTCTCGCCAGCAGCGACAGCATTTCGCGCCGGCTCAGCGAGCTTGGTTTGCTGGTTTCAACATCCCCGAAAGGCTCCCGCGGGTGCTCTGTGGCGGGGATCGTCAGGCTTGGAGGTCGGTTCTTCAAAGTCAAACGGTTAGACGCTGAAAAAGTCTGGTTCGGGACGCTCTGGAACAGGGCACGACTTCACCGGCCGCGTGAGAACCCTGTCGCCGCTGCCGCGGCTCCGATTTTTTCCCACTGCTACCCGGGGCTTGCGCCCCGGGCTCACTGCGCTGCCGCCGCTGCGCGGCTGTATTACTCCCAATCTCGGCAGTCTTCTCCCACCGCAAACTTGCGAATCCAGTACTCACGCAGACACTTCACAGGTTGCTGGAGAAACCTCGTCCCGCGCTCGGTTCGTAACAGGGCACGACTTCACCGGCTGCTGAAAGCCTCGTCCCGCACTCGCTTCGTAACAGGGCACGACTTCAGTCGTGCCGATCAGCCGCCTATTTCTCTCTTCCCGAGCGGGCTTCAGCCCGCGAGGGATCTGCCCTTGAGCATTGTAAAGGTTATTGGACGCTGCTCGAACCCCTCGCGGCGATTGCGATCCCGCTAAAATCCATTGCATATACAGTGCCTTTCAGCCCCAAAAAACTCCGATTCCCCTCCCGAAACGGGGAAGGCTTTGGCCACTCTAATGCAACAGATTGCACTCGAAATTGAACAACCTCGTTTATTTTCATCCAGTTGCCACGGAATTCCGATTGCAACATCAACCTATCGATGGCTTGCGTCCGGCTCGTCTCTTGGACGCTGAGGAGGATTCCTTTGAGGAAATTGGCGTGGTCGCTCTGTCTCCTGGCTCTCGCTCTCTGCGTCAGCATGCCGGCGATGGCTCAAACAACTTTCTTCAGTGACCTCGGAACTGGTAGCAACGTGTACAACTCGAGTGAGGGTTGGACGATGGGCGGCAGCGGGACTCTTGGCAGCTACGTTTACGACGCCAACGAGTTTATGGCCGGAGCCACCGGTAGCCTCACCCAGATCGATATCGGCCTCGGCTATGTTGAGGGTACCAACTCCTTCTTTGTTGCCCTCTACTCCGACTCGGCCAACCTGCCCGGCACCTTGCTGGGACAGTGGAACGACCTCAGCGCCAGCCAGCAGTTTGGCGGATGCTGCGGCCTGGTTAGCATCACTGGCATCACCGGCATCAGTCTCACCTCGGGCCAGGACTACTTCCTGGTAATCGGCCCCGAGAACACCGGTTCGACGCTGTGGGCAGCCTGGAACTTCAACAGCGTAGGCGCTAACGGCCTGCTGCTTCAGGCCAGCAGCGGCTGCCCGGAGGGCGGTGCCACCGGCTGCAGCTGGAACAGTTTTAGCGGCTCGACGTTGGGTGCCTTCGACGTCATCGGCAGCAGCGGCCAGACCGTTCCTGAACCATCCTCCCTGCTCTTGCTGGGCACCGGATTGGTCGGAGCTTTCGGCACCATCCGCCGCAAGCTCATCAAATAACCCCCTTCGTCACTCAAGCAAAAAGCCGGAGCCTGTCTCCGGCTTTTTCTTTTGCATTTTGTGTCATCCTGAGCCAACGGTGTCATCCTGAGCGGAGCGAGGCGAACGCCGAGCGCAGTCGAAGGACCCCCTAAAGTGGCGCATCTCTCGATGCCAGGGCTCGCGCCGCTGCTCCACCGAATCACGGAATCGCGGAAGACTTTGGCCACTCTAATGCAACAGATTGCACTCGAATTCAGAAAACCTCATTTATTATCATACGGTTACTACGGAATCAGGATTGCAACATCATGACCGGGACGGTTTTGCGTCCGGGTACGCGTCTTGGACGTAAGCCCCTGGCAGGATGGTCCTACATCCCATCTTGCCCCTGTCTGTGGGTTCGTGATCGAACAGCTCGAGATGTTCGCTTTTAATCGGAGGAGGAACCCTTGAGGAAATTGGCGTGGTCGCTTTGTCTCCTGGCTCTCGCTCTCTGCGTCAGCATGCCGGCGATGGCTCAAACAACTTTCTTCAGTGACCTCGGAACTGGTAGCAACGTATACAACTGCTGCTCGGGTTGGACGGTTGCCGGTACCGGGTCTCTGGGCACCAGCTTTACCGCTGCGAATGAATTCATGGCCGGCGCAACCGGCAGTGTCAGCCAGATCGACATCGGCATTGGCTACGTTGAGGGCGTGAACTCCTTCTTCGTTGGCCTCTACTCTGCCAGCGGCAACGAGCCGGGCACGCTTATCGACCAGTGGAACGGCCTTAGCAGCTCTACCAACTTCGGCTCCTGCTGCGGCCTGGTAAGCATTACCGGCATTACCGGCGTCAGCCTGACGGCCGGCCAGGATTACTTCCTGGTCATCGGTCCCACCAATCTCAGCGCAACTACCTGGGAAGCGTGGAACCTCAACAGCACCGGCGCAACCGGCACTGACCTGTATGCCACCAGCGGCTGCACCAACGGCAGCGGCAACGGTTGCACCTGGAACTCGAACGGCGTGACCTCAATCGGCGCCTTCGACGTCGTCGGCAGCAGCGGCCAGACCGTTCCCGAGCCATCCTCTCTGCTCCTTCTGGGCACCGGGTTGGTCGGAGCGTTCGGCACCATCCGCCGCAAGCTAATGAAATAACCCCTTCGTCACTCAAAGCAAAAAGCCGGAGCTTGTCTCCGGCTTTTTCTTTTGCATTTTGTGTGTCATCCTGAGCGGAAGCGAGGCGGCAGCCGAGCGCAGTCGAAGGACCCCTATAGTTGCAGGATCATCCGGTGCCCCAGGTTCGCGGCCTTCTTTTGGACGCTAACCTGGGCCTCGCGCTAAGCGTTAATCGCGCGGGTGCCCCAGGTCTGGCGCTTTTCCAGACCTGGGAGATGCGGACCTTGACAACAGGCGCGGGCGAAACCAACCGACAACGGCGTTCAGATGTTAATCGCGCCGGGGTCCCGGTTTGCCACAATCCCGAACGATCTGAGTGTCCCCTGTCCCACCCTCACCCTTGTTTGCCCAGCACACGGAAGTAACTTGTGATCGATACGTCGTGCGATTGTGACTGTGCGGAGCCTGCAATGTACTAGGTGGGGATCGAACCCACTGACTCTGGCTCTTCAAAGTCACCGAGTGCCGGCTTTGCCCCCGGCTGGGCTTGTGCTCGCTGCAAACAAGAGTTACCAACTACTCAGATCAATTCGGTCTGCCAGTTCAGTTCCTGGAGCCGTGTATCCAGCTCGCGATACCTTCTTGCGAGCTGATCCACTTCTGTCTGCAATTTTCCCACAGACACGGTCGCCACGAATCGCACCTCCGACTTGGAATAGCGATCCTGCCGGGTGCTTGCAGCCTCTGCAATTCCAGCCAGGAAATCGCGACGCTTGCCTACCACGTCCCGCTCGGCAATGGCATCCGAAATCGAGCGCTCGTGGTCGAACGCAGTCTTCGCGTTGGTGCGGTTGATTGCGCTGACCAGTTCCAGCAGACGCGCAAAGGTGCGCCCGGTCTCGGCAAGCAGCTCCGTCGTGTCTTCCGCCGGCTGCTCACCTTCCTGCACGCGAGCGGAACGAGTCAGCCGCTTCCTTATCTCTTCGATTCTGTTCTGGCAATCGCTGCGCTCCGCCAGTGCTTCCGCTAGCTTCATGGTCGTCTCTTTCTAGCTAAGTCTCCCCACCCGAGCTTCCGCTGCCTAGTCGTCAGGTCCATTCAAGTAGCGCCTTCGCTAATTGCTAATCGCTAGTTGCTAATTGCTAGGCTAGAATTAATCGCCATCCCAAACACCGCATTCGCCGCATCCAGCATCGCCTCCGATAGCGTGGGATGCGCGTGAATAATGTTCGCCAGCTCTTCCGCCGTGCACTCCAGCTCCAGCGCCACCACCGACTCGGCAATCAACTCGGTCGCATTCGGCCCGATAATATGCACGCCCAGGATCTCGCCGTGCTTGGCGTCGGTCACGATCTTCACGAATCCCTCGTGCTGCCCGACGATCGACGCGCGCGAGTTCGCGGTGAACGGAAACTTCCCGATCTTCACCTCGTGGCCCAGCTCCTTGGCCTTGGCTTCGGTCATCCCCACGCTCCCGATCTCCGGATGGCAATAGGTCGCATTCGGAATGCGCAGCGGGCTGATCTTCTTGGTCGGTTTGCCGGCAATGTGGGTCACCGCGACGATGCCTTCCATCGCGCCTGCATGCGCCAGCTGCGGCAGCCCGGCAACGATGTCGCCAATCGCGTAAATCCCCGGCTCGGCCGTCCGCATGTATTCGTCAACTTTGACGAAGCCGCGCTCCACCTGGATCTTCGTCTTCTCGATGCCCACATTGTCCGTCACCGGCGCGCGTCCCACCGCAACCAGCACCTTCTCCGCCTGGATCGTCTGCGCCTTGCCGTCGACGGTGAACGTAACCGAAACGCCGTCCTTCGTCTTCTCGATCTTCTCGACCTTCGCGTTGACGAAGCCGTTGATGCCGCGCTTGCGATAGACGCGCATCAGCTCCTTCGAAACTTCCTCGTCCTCGACGGGAACGTAGCGCGGCAGCATTTCCAGGATCGTCACATCCGCGCCAAACGACTTGTAGATGCTGGCAAACTCCACGCCCACCGCGCCCGAGCCGATCACGATCAGCGACTTGGGAATCGCGCCCAGCGCCAGCACCTCGATGTTGGTCAGGATCTGCGAATCCGCCTGCAATCCCGGCAGCATGCGCGCCGTCGATCCCGCCGCCAGCACCACGGCCTTCGCCTTGACCTCCTTCACCTGCCCGCCTTCGATGGCGACGGTGTGGATGCCGCCCTGCGCCGGGCCGGTCAGCTTGCCGCAGCCGCGGACCACGTCGACCTTGTTC
Source organism: uncultured Acidobacteriaceae bacterium (assembly GCA_963697175.1). Taxonomy (GTDB): domain Bacteria; phylum Acidobacteriota; class Terriglobia; order Terriglobales; family Acidobacteriaceae; genus Bog-257. The sequence continues at coordinate 381,424 of CAVONC010000021.1, forward strand.
TTGCGCGCCAGGAAGCTCAGCCCCTTAGTGTGCTTGTCGACGATGCCCTGCTTGCGCTTCTGGATCGAGTCCCAGTTCAGCGTCACGCCGGCCGTGTTCTCCAGGCCAAGCTCGGCGCCTTCCTTCACGTGGTCCCAGACCTCGGCGTTAAACAGCAGCGCTTTGGTCGGGATGCAGCCGACGTGCAGGCAGGTCCCGCCCAGCTTCTCGTGCTTTTCGATCATGGCGGTCTTCAGCCCCAGTTGCCCGGCGCGAAAAGCCGCAGTGTATCCGGCAGGTCCGCTGCCGATGATGGCTACGTCATAAATAGTGTCTGCCAAGTTCGTGCTCCAATCTCTGCTAAGGATGAATGCAATTTGGGGATGATTTGGTAGTGCGGCGCTTCAGCGCCGCGTCCAAGGCTTTAATAATTTTTGTCATCACGAGCGGGCCTTCAGGCCCGCGAGGGATCTGCTTTCCTCCGTGCCCCGTAACAGGGCACGACTTCAGTCGTGCCGATAAGCGTCCCCTTTTATTGCTTGTCATCCCGACCGAGGGCTTCAGCCCGACCGAGGGATCTGCGGTCCGCCCCAATCCGAAGGCACTCCGCCTGATCGGGTAGTGCGGCGCTTCAGCGCCGCGTCCAGTCGCTACTCCTCATTATTCCTTCTTGTCATCACGAGCGGGCTTTAGCCCGCGAGGGATCTGCTTTCCTCTGCTCCTTGTAACAGGGCACGACTTCAGTCGTGCCGATAAGCGTCCCCTTTTATTGCTTGTCATCCCGACCGAGGGATCTGCGGTTCGCCCCAATCCGAAGGCACTCCGCCTGATCGGGTAGTGCGGCGCTTCAGCGCCGCGTCCAGTCGCTACTCCTCATTATTCCTTCTTGTCATCACGAGCGGGTTTTAGCCCGCGAGGGATCTGCTTTCCGCCCGCCTCGTAACAGGGCACGACTTCAGTCCTGCCGCCAGGCGGTCCCTCCACACTGTCATCCCGACCGAGGGCTTCAGCCCGACCGAGGGATCTGCGGTTCGCCCCTGTCCGAACGCACGTTCGTCTAACAGCAATAAGGCGTCTGGCAAATAGATGATTGTAAATCAGGAAAGAAGCACTCCGCGCCGGACCACGGACCTGCGTGCTAAAGTTAGCCAGGCCGTAACCCTATGGCAACACTGTCTATTCATCCCCGCGAACACCTGGCCGAAGAGCTTCGCGAGCTGCATATGAGCGCGGCTGAGCTGGCGCGACAGCTCAAGGTGCCGACGAACTGCATCACGGAGATTCTGAATGGCCGTCGTAATATCAGCGGCGATACCGCGCTGCGGCTGGCCCATTTTTTCGGCACGAGTCCAGAGTTCTGGATGAACCTGCAAAACCTCTACGACGCTCGCTTGGCTGAGCGAAAATTGTAGGGTGTCCATGCGGGGAGTCAACCTGCTCCTGGTGGTAAATATCCGGGGAGTTCGCATCAAGGGGAGAAACCATGCGTGAGAGTGGCGGCGTCGAGAAGCTAATTGAGGTTTGGAAAGACCCTGGATTCTCATTCGGAAAAGGGCGCATTCACAAGGAGGATCGTACGGTGATCGAAGCCCCTGGAGTGCTGTCCGTGCCAGCTCATAGCGAACGGTTGCGCGCGGAACAAATTCGCGAAATCGCAAGCCCTTGCCTCGATGGATTTCACTTCCATCTCGCTCCGGTCCCCTACCTTGGAGATCTGAGCTCCGCAGACATCATCCTGCTAATGATCAACCCGGGCGTTGGTTACGCTGATTATGGAACGGACGCGTGTCCATCGTTTGAGAAGGCGCTACAGGAGAATCTTCATCGCAGGAGACAACAATGCCTAGCGTTAGACCCGAAATATTGGTGGAGTAGTTGGTTCGTCTACTATAACCGCGAGTTGCAAGCTACCCTATGGCACTATGCCACGACAAAGAACATCAGTTACGAGAGAGCACTTGATGATCTCTCGAGTCGATTTGCGATCCTCGAGCTGGTCCCCTACTACTCTCGTAATGCAGATCGGATCCCAGATTGGTATTCGCGAGAATTACCGTCTGCGAAAGCGGCAAAGGAGGCCGCGCTGGAATTAGCTGACAAAGCAGATGAGGGTGAGGTAACGATCCTGCAGAGGTGGGGCGTTATGAGGTGGGGAATAGGACAGCACAAGAACCTAATCACGCTCGAACAGCGTGGCACCCTCAGTAACTATGTCATAGACGGCATCCTTGAGCGTCTTGCAGGGGCTCAAGGACGACTGAGCGGTAACCCGAGTTGCTAGTCGGGTGCCCACGTCCTCGCCCGTGTTCAAACGGCCCTCAACCTGTCGAACTCAGTGCTATGCTGGCTTTAGTCCTCCCATGAAGCGCGTTGTCGAAGACCCTCCCATCGCCACCGATACTGCGCCCCCGCGCGGCGTCGGACTGAAGCTCGTCGGCAATGCCTTCTTTGCTCTGCTCATCATCCTTGCCGCCGCCGCCGGCGCTGCCACCGGCATGGTCTTCGTCTATTCCACCGACCTGCCGCAGGTCACCGAACTCGAGCACTATCGCCCGGCCACCATCACCCAGCTTTACGACGACCAGAACCGCGTCGTCGGCCAGTTCGCTTTGCAGCGCCGCGTCATCGACAGCTACAGCGACTTCCCCAAAGTCCTGCGCGACGCCCTGATCTCCACCGAGGACAAAGATTTCGAAGGGCACTGGGGCGTCGACGTGTGGCGCGTCTTCGGCGCCGCCTGGCGCGACGTGATGCTGGAGAGCCGCGCCCAGGGCGCATCTACGCTGACCATGCAGCTGGCGCGCAATCTGTTCCTCTCGCCCGATCGCAACTTCCGCCGCAAGATGCAGGAGGTCCTGCTCTCCATCCAGATCGAGCGCCGCTTCACCAAGGAGCAGATCTTCAGCCTCTACGCCAACCAGATCTATCTCGGCCACGGCGTCTACGGCTTTGAGGCCGGCGCGAATTATTACTTCAGCAAGAAGGCCAAAGATCTCACGCTGGAGGAAGCGGCCGTCCTCGCCGGGCTGCCCAAAGCGCCCAATTATTATTCGCCCGTCAACAGTCCGGAGCGCGCGCTGCATCGCCGCAATCTGGTCATCAACAACATGCTGGAGGACGGCAAGATCACCGCCGCCGAAGCCGAACGCGCCAAGAGCTCGCCGCTCGTCCTCAAGCTGCAAGCCGAGCCCAACGACATCGCTCCTTATTTCGTCGAGGAGATTCGTGAGGACCTCGAGAAGAAATATGGCGACAGGATTTACGAAGCCGGCCTGCGCGTCTACACCGGCCTGAATCTCGAGATGCAACACGCCGCGCAGCAGGGCGTGCGCGATGGCCTCGCGGTCTACGAGCGCCGTCACGGATGGAAGGGCAATCTGCTGAACGTCGTCGCCAACGGCGACACGCTCGCCGGCTTATCACCACGTCGATTGGGACAGCAACATCGTGCCCGGCTGCTACATTCACGCGCTGGTCACCGAAGTCGAGCCGATGGCCGCGACCGTCAAGTTCGGCAACTACGAAGCGCGTCTCGGCCCCGAAGAGATCAAGTGGACCAGGCACACCTCGCCGCAGCAATTCCTCAGCGTCGGCGATCTGGTCTACGTCAAGGTCGCCGAGTTGAACGGCACCGCCAGCCGCGTTTCGCTGGAGCAGGAGTCCGGCGTGCAAGGCTCGCTGATGGCGCTCGACAACGCCACCGGCGACGTGAAGGCGATGGTCGGCGGCCGCGACTGGGAGCAGTCGAAGTTCAATCGCGCAACCCAGGCGCTGCGCCAGGTCGGCTCGTCGTTCAAGCCCTACATCTACACCGCCGCCATCGACGAAGGCATGACGCCCGACGATACCGTCCTCGACGCGCCCATCAGCTTTCCCAGCGCGCAGGGCGTCTGGGCGCCGCACAACTATGACGGCAAGTTCGAAGGCGTCATCACCTTTCGCCACGCGCTGGCCGAGTCGCGCAACGTTCCCGCGGTCCGCGTGACCGAGCGCGTCGGCGGCATCAAGACCGTCATCGAGTACGCGCGCAAGTTCGGCATCACCTCGCCGCTGCTGCCTTATCTGCCGGTCGCGCTGGGCGCGGCCGATATCACGCTCGCGGAACAGACCGCCGCCTTCACCACATTTCCCAACGACGGCGTCCGCGTCATCCCGCGCTACATTCGCAAGGTCACCGACTACGATGGCCGCGTGCTGGAAGAGGATTATCCCGAAGTTCGCGACGTGGTCAGCGCCCGCACCGCGCGCATCATGGTCAGCATGCTGCGCGAAGTCGTGCTGCACGGCACCGGCTACCAGGCCAGCAAACTGAATCACCCGCTCGGCGGCAAGACCGGAACGACCAACGATTTCACCGATGCCTGGTTCGTCGGCTTTTCGCCGTCGATCACCTGCGGCGTGTGGGTCGGCTTCGATGAGAAGAAGACGCTGGGCAACAAAGAAACCGGCGCGATGGCCGCGCTGCCCATCTGGATGGACTTCATGCGCGTCGCGCTGAAGGGACGCGAGTCGGAAGACTTCGCCGCGCCTCCGCCCGAAGTGAAGAGCGCGGTCGCGCAGAAGGTCGACACGCCCGAACCCGAAGGCGGCGCTCCCGGCGACAGCGAGGCTCATTGAGAGCAGCATGACCCGGTTCAAAGAACTTAAGCGGATTGAGACCGCCATCGAACACAAGAACAAAGGAGAACTTGAGTGGGCCTTGGCATATTGCAGAATGCGTCTCGGAATTGCTTCCCGTAAAGATCACCAAAAGCATTGGCACCAGCTTGCAGACAAGGTTCGCAGAGCTATTGAAAACTCAACGTAGCTCACTGTGAGGTCGAGCGCTTTGTAACGGGGCACGACTTTAGTCGTGCCGAAAGCGCGTTCTTGAAATGCGGGCTTTAGCCCCTGAGGTAACGAGAATCCGAATGATTCACGACACGTCGACGAGGCCGACGAACTAAACATGCGACGCTTCTTTAAATGGCTTTTGCGCGGGCTGGTTTTGTTCGTCGTATTCGTCGCGTCGGCGCTGACCGCGATGCGCTTCGCTATTCACGGCCGCCAGACGACCATTCCCAAAGTCGTCGGGCTCTCGAAATCGCAAGCTGAGCGCCTGCTCGCCGATCACGGCCTCGTCCTCGATGAAGGCGATCGCTATTTCAGTTCCGACGTGCCGCCCGGCCGCGTCATGTCGCAAGCGCCGCAACCCGGACTGAAGGTCCGTCGCGGATGGAGTGTGCGCGTCGCCGAAAGCATGGGCCCGCAGCGCGTCGTCATCCCCGATCTTGTCGGCACCAGCGAACGCGCGGCCGAGATCAACATTCGCAAACGCGGCCTGGAGCTGGGGAGCATCGCGACCGCAACCATTCCCGGCGCGCCCAGCGATCAGATCGTCGGCCAGAGTCCGCCGGCCAACGCCGTCAATGTATCGGAGCCGAAGATCAGCCTGCTGCTCGCTGCCAGCGAAGAGCGCGCATCGTTCGTCATGCCCGATCTGGTCGGCCAGAGCGAAGACGCTGCGGTCAACGCGATCGTTAACGCCGGACTGCGCGTCAGCGGCATCAAGAGCCAGTCAGCTCCCGCTCCCACCGCGCAACCGAATGCCGGCGCACAACCTAACCCTCCCGCAGCTCCACAATCGAACCCGCCCAACGCCCCGCAACAGAACTCACCCGAGACCGTTCCCCACGGAACGCGCATGGTCGTGCACACCTATCCCGCCGCCGGTCAGCGAGTCTTTGATGGCCAGGGAATCGGCCTCGAAGTAACGCAGTAAGGCCGGCTTTCAACATTGGCTTTTTACCTGGCGTCGCCAGCCATGAGTGGTATCATATTGATACCGACTGAGAAATTTACTATGCCCGATGTTCTGGTTCGCGATTTGGATCCCGAAGTTCTGTCCCGCCTGAGATCGGCTGCCAAAACGCACGGCAGGTCTTTGCAAGGGGAAATCCACGATGTATTGCAGAGGGCGAGCGTTCGTACCGTGGCGGAAACTCGCCGCCTTTCCCGGCGCTGGCTTCGCGAGTTGGAAGGCACACCCCAACCGGACAGCACCAAGCTCATCCGTAAAGCGCGAGAAGAGCGGTGAGTGTCCTCGTAGTTGATGCCAGCGTTGTCATCAAGTGGTTTATTCCAGAGGTCGACAGCGCCGCAGCGCGCCGCCTACTGGATCAGGACCACACCTACTTCGCACCCGACCTGCTGTTCGCTGAGCTGGCTAATACGACTTGGAAGAAAGTTCGTGCCGGCCATCTCTTGCCCGCGCAGGGCGAGCGGTTAATGACCGACTTCGGAACGATTGCAGTTGAAACCATTCCTTGCCGCGCCTTGGCGCGCGACGCGCACTGCCTCGCTGTAGCCACAGGTCGCAGCGCTTACGATGCTTTCTATCTTGCACTGGCCATGCGCCTCGACACACAAATGATCACAGCCGATGAACGCCTGGCCAACGCGGTGAGCGCGGTTTCGGCATTGTCCGCTCACATCGCACGCCTTCAGCATTTCGGATAGAAAAATCACGGCCCAGAACGCTGCGCGCTGCTACTTCGCGATCAATGCTCCGGCCAACTCCCGCCACTCGCGCAATGGCATGGATTTGGGATCTGCCGGCAGCGCCTGGATGCAGACATGGTCGGCGCCAGCAGCCAGGTGCGCTTCAATTCGCTTTTTCACCGCGTCCAGCGTGCCCCAGGCAATGATGGCGTCGATCAACCGGTCACTGCCGCCGTTCTTGCTGTCGTCTTCCGTGAACCCTAAGCGCAGAAAGTTATTGGTGTAGTTCGGCAGGGTGAGATAGAAGCCAAGAAACGCTCGCGCAATCTGCCGCGCCCGCGCAGCATCAGCCTCCAGCACCACGGCTTGTTCGACACAGAGCCAAGGCCCAGCACCCAGGATCTCGCGCGCCGTGGCCGTGTGCTCCGGCGTGACGTTGTAGGTATGGGCGCCATTCGTGCGCTTGCCTGACAGCTCCAGCATCTTGGGACCAAGCGCCGCGAGCACGCGATACATCGACGCAGGAGCGACGCTGTTGTACGGAGCTTTGTCCATCGCATCCAGGTAAGCGCTCATCTTCGCCACCGGCTTTTCGTAGGCATGCCCGCGCAAGCTCTCCACCAGGGGAATGTGGCTCACGCCCAGTCCAAGCACGAAGCGGTCGGGATAGGCTTCACTCAAGGTCTTCTGTGCGGACGCGGCAGTGACCGGATCTCGGCCGTAGATGTTCGTGATCCCCGTCGCAATCACCATGCGGGACGATGCGGATAGCAGCAGCCCCGCTTGGGTCAGCGATTCGCGGCCCAACCCTTCGCTGTACCACACCGCTCCGTAGCCCAGTTGCTCCAATTCGGCGACAGCTTCCTTCAGCTTGCTCGCAGGTTGTTTCTCGAAAGCTGTCCAGATTCCAATCTTCTTTAATTGCAGGGAGGATTTCATGTGATTACCTTTCGGTGGTTCGATGAAGCGGTGCACGGTCTCGACTGAGAATTTCTCGGCCGGACCCAGCTGTTGAGACGCTGATTGTGGTGCTACTTCAACTCCGCTGCAATAATCGCATCCACTTCAATCTCCACCAGCATCTCCGGCGAGACGAATCCCGTCACTTCCACCATGGTCGCGGCGGGACGAATGTCGCGGAAGACTTCGCCATGCGCCTTGCCAACTTTTTCCCACTGGCTGATGTCGGTGACGAACATGCGCGTGCGCACGACATCGCGAAAGCCAGCGCCCGCCTGCTCCAGCGCGCTACCGATGTTCTTGAAGATCTGCACCGCCTGCGCATAGATATCGCCCAGGCCGACAATCTTCCCATCCGGCCCCGTTGCCACCGTTCCCGCAACCGAAACGAACGGCCCCACCTTCACCGCGCGCGAAAATCCCACGATCGGTTCATACGGCGAATTGCCGGCTATGTTCTGCCGCTGCATGATTGCGTCCTCCCTAACGATGAAATCTGCTGCGCCTATATAGATACCGCACTCGGACCAAGGATTTTGCGCGGCATTCTATAATCTTGAATCTTCGGAGAAACGCATTGCTGACCACAACGCAAAGTGTCTTCGCGGTTATCGCGGCCGTTGCCGCCTCTCTGCTGTTCCTGGCGCTGGTGAACTGGGTCTGGCCGCCGGAGCGGCGTCACGCCCACAACGACCAGATTGGTTGGCAGCTCAGCGTTCTCGGCACCACCTACGCCGTGATTCTCGGCTTCATGCTTTACGCCGTGTGGACGAATTTTGGCCAGGCGGAGTCGAACGTGGAATTCGAGGCCAACGATCTGGTCAGCGTCTACTGGCTGGCCGAAGGCCTGCCCGATCAGCAACGCGTGCAGTTTAGGAATCTCGCGCATCAATACGCCGATGTGGTCATCCACCAGGATTGGCCTGAAATGGACGCGGGCCGTTTGCCCAACGCCAGTCAGGCGGTCAACGCCCACATGTGGAAGACACTCATGGCGGTCAAGGCGGCATCGCAGAGTGAGAGCACCGCCCAGGATCATGCCCTGAATGAGTTGGCCTCGCTCACCGAGCATCGTCGCACTCGCGTTCTGGAAAGCCTGTCTCGCTTGCCTCCGGTGCTCTGGTTCGTGCTCATCATTGGAGGCGGGGTGACGGTTGCTTCATCGTGCCTGTTTGGCTCGTCCAATGTTCTTCTGCACAACCTTCAGGTATTTGCCTTCTCCCTGCTGATCGCGCTGGGCCTGGTCGCCATTGCCGAGATCCATCGTCCCTTCCAGGGCAGCGTTCACATCAGCAACTACCCGTTTGTCCGGGCACAGCAGAACATGCAGGGACCGTAGCTTTCGGTTCGCATGATTAGTGGTTCGCCTGCTGCGCCGGTGTGTGCTGCGAGTACACCGCGCGCCACGCGCCATCGTGGAATGCAAAGATATCCGCCATGTATTGCGCGGCCTGCTTGCCGTCGGCCGATGCCGGTTTGAACAGCCGCATCACGCCGGTGTTGCCGTAGATCTCGAAGGTCATTCCGGGGACATCCGGGATCGGCACGGAACTTCCCTTGTTCTTGCCGGCATGTTCCAACTCCCATGCGCGGTCATGCGCACCCATCGGCGAGACACTAGCGTACTCGGGAGCAAGCAAACACTCCAGATACTCGGTACCGCCGCGCATGAAGGCTTCGTTCCAGTGATCCTCCACCTGCTTCAACGAAGCGGCGTCGGCGCGCTGCTCACCCAGAACGCGGCGACAGTCCTGAGCAAAAACCGACAGTGTACACGAGCAGAACAACACAGCGACGATGACTCTCATCCGCCCTCCTTAAGGACGCAAGTCGGTTGGACTGTTGTGGAACGGTGATGTCATCGCAGCCTGAATCGCCAATCCGCGATTCGTCCTCGGCGCGAGGCAAACCCAGTCAGCCGCGATCACGATAGGATGAAGCTGCGGCCCCGTCCTTCGCTCGAATAACCGTTCTGAGCCGAACGTCGAACGAGCCGCGACCAGCACATGCACAGCAATTCCCAGCCTGCAGCCGTTTCCCACGCCGCCGCTGCGGCGATCATCGCATCGACGGCCGCGATCTGGGGCCTGGGCTTTCCCATGACGCGCTTCGCGCTCGACGGCGGCATCTCCGTCGGCGCGCTGATGAGCCTGCGCTTCATGCTCGCCGGCCTGCTGATGTTTGCCATCATTCGCGCCAAGCGCATTGCCATCGTGCGCCGCGGCGTGCTCGACGGCATCTGGCTCGGCCTGATTCTCGCCGTCATCTTCTGGTCGCAGACCGACGGCATGCGCTTTACCACCACCGCGAAATCCGGCTTCATCACCGGACTGTATGTGTTGTTCACGCCGCTCATCGCCGTCGCCATCGGCCAGCGCATCAAGCTCAGCTCGGCCATCGGCGCCATCATCGCCACCTTCGGCCTTTATCTGCTGGTGCGCTCGCCTTCCGGCGGCTATGCCGCGCTGGGCGGCTTCGGTCAGGTCAATCGCGGCGATCTGGAGACGCTGGTCTGCGCCATCCTCTGCGCCGTGCACCTTATCATGATGGGCGCGTTTGCTCGCCGCACTAACGCCTGGCTGCTGGCGGGATCGCAGGTTCTGGTTTGCGGGCTGATAGCGTTGGTTGGTACCGCGTTGTTGCCGGCGCCCCTCGGCTTCCAGAACCTCGCGCAGACGCTGCCGCGGATTACAGTGTTTGGCCCCATTCTCTATCTCGCACTGTTCTCCACCATCCTTGCCTTCTGGGGACAGGCGGTCGCGCAAACGCGCCTTGGCCCGACGGAAGCGGCTTTGCTCTTCAGCATCGAACCGGTGACCGCGGCGATCCTCAGCGTCCTGTGGCTGAAGGAACCAATGTCCACGCAGCAGGCGCTCGGCGGCGCGCTCATTGTCGCGGCGATGATCATCTCCGAAGCCCTGCCCTACATGTTTCGCGCCATCACCATTCCGGATACCAGGCCGTGAGAGAGGCCGCGGCGTTCGCTCTTCGCCTTTCGCTTCTCGCTCTTCGCCAGCAAACCTCACGGCTCTCCGAGAGGAGTTACTTACTGTATTCGCCTTTTGTTCGTCTATGCAGACCCGCGCTCCGCAGCGTAATATGAAAATTGATTGTGAATTACTTGTGATTTAGCTGCATTTCTGAGGTGATCTCTGCATCCTATTCCACGGAAACGCGCGGTTCGAGGAGTGATCGTGGCTACCAAAGCGCTCCCGCGTCCGGGATTGCAAGCGCATCGCGAGTCGTTGACGTTAAAGTTCTCCGAGCTGGTTGAGCGCTTGACGGACGCTGTCGGCCGCAAGCTCGTTGCTTATGTTGCCGGCTTGAAGGACGTGCGCGCCATTGAGCGCTGGATCTCCGGCGGCCGGCCTTATGGCGAAGTCGAGCCGCGTCTGCGCCTCACATTCCAGGTGGTTCGCACACTGTTGGAACACGATTCGCGCGAAGTGGTTCAGGCCTGGCTGATGGGCGTGAATCCCGAGCTTGGCGATCGCGTTCCGCTCCGTCTGCTGCGCGAAGGCGATCTCGCCGTCGTTGCGCCCGAGGTCCTGGCGGCCGCGCGCGCATTCATTGCCGGGGGATAGCGCTTGGCTGCCGAGACTCGAACTCCCACCCAACCCATCTACCGCGTGGCGCGCCATCCCGACGCGTGGCAACTGCCCGATTGGTCGCGCGCCAAGGATGGCACCTTCGGCAATCGCTTCGACGATCCCGAGAGCGAATACCGCGTGCTCTACGCGTCGAGCCAGCAGGTGTCGTGCTTCGTGGAGACGCTGGCGCGCTTCCGGCCGGACCTCGCGCTGATCGAAGAGCTGCGCGCGATCGAGGGCGACGACGATTTCCTGCCCATCGGCGAGGTGCCGCTGAACTGGTGCTCCAATCGCGTGATCGGAACGGCGTCGTCCGAAGGGAATTATGCCGACATCTGCGGCGTGGAGTGGATCGCGCTGTTGCGGCGCAGGCTGGCGTCGGAATGTCTGCGGCTGGGCTTTCCCGATCTCGATGCCGCGGCGTTGCAAAGTTCGTCGCCGCGCACGCTAACCATGTTGGTGTCGCGCGTGGTTTATGACATGGGACTGCCGGGAATTTACTTCCGCTCGCGCTATGGACACAATCTGGAGAACTGGGCGCTGTTCGAGCCCTGCCGTCTTCGCACTATGAAGTCTGAGCGAGTCGAGCGCCAGCATCCCGCGCTGGCCGAAGCGATGGCGATTTTGGGATTGCGCTTCGCGAGACGGTAGCGCTGGCCTTCAGGCCGGCGTCTCAGCGGCTTATTTATATCGAGCCGGCTTCAGCCGGCGGCACAGGTGCCCTTAACGCGGGCAATCACAAACTCCGCCCGCTCTTCCGCGCTGACGCGCGGCAGCTCAACCAGCCGATATCCGCAGCTCCGATAGGCTTCCACCATCACCTCGTGGGTTCGTACCGCTTCGTCGAAGCTCTGCCTGCGTTCGTTGTCGGTGGAATAGATCTCGCGCCACGGCGGCGCAATGAACACCGTCTGGTTGTACCGGTACTTTTCGCAAGCCGCTTCGATATCGGCCGTGCCATCCAGTCCGATGAGGCGCGCGTAACAAAGCACGTCGGGTATGCCACGGTCGAAGAAGGTCGGGCATGTAGCCGAACTGTTCGCCTGGTACACCTCGATTGAGCCATGCAGCATGAGCTCGGTATATCGCGCGGTGTCGGCCCAGGGTAGAGCGTCGCCGCCGCAGGCGACCTGCTGGCGAATGATCTCCCGCGCGACCTCCGGCACGCAGCAGAATCCGCGACGCTCAAGTTCGCGCAGCAACGTGGTCTTGCCGACGCCCGGGCCGCCGGTGATGACAAAGAGATTGGGATTGGAACTCACGGACATTTCGAACAGCTACTTCCCAATGCAGAAGGAACTGAAGATCAGGTTGAGGATGTCATCGGCTGTGGTTGTGCCGGTGATCTCGTCCAGCGGACGAAGCACATTATAGAGATCGAGCAGGATCATCTCGTGCGGGAATCTTCTGCGGGACTGCGGCTGTCGCTTTGTCGAGCGCGGCGATCGCGTCGGTCACCAGCCGCTGGTGGCGAACATTGGTGAGGAAGCCGCGCTCCTGCTGCACGCCATCGCCGCCGACCATTTGCAAAATCGTAGCCCGCAATTCATCGATGCCTCTTCCAGTCAGCGCCGATGCGGCGACGACCGGATGAGCGTGATCGCCGGCGAAGCTGTTTCTCATGTCTTGTGATCCGCCGCGAACAGCAGATCCCTCGTCGGCCTGAAGGCCTCCTCGTGATGACAACCTGCCAGGCGTCGTCAAGTCGACTTTGTTCCATACGACAATTGCCTGCCGGCCGACGACGAGTTCGAGGAGGCGCTCGTCCTGGCGAAGCTCGTCATCGGTGAGAGGTCTTTCGGCGCCGCGCGAGGCGTCGCGTAGCACCAGCACGATGTCGGCGTCGGCCAGGGCCTCCATCGACTTGCGCACGCCGATGATTTCGGCTTCGTCGAGCGTCTGCCGCATCCCGGCGGTGTCGATGAGCCGCACCGGAATGCCTTCGATCGAAACCGTTTCGGTCACCAGGTCGCGGGTTGTGCCAGGGGTCGCGGTGACGATTGCACGCTCCCGCTCCACCAGGCGATTAAACAGACTGGACTTGCCGACATTGGGCCTCCCGACGATGGCCAGCGTCAGGCCTTCATGGACAACTTTTCCGAAAGCAAAGCTGGCGAGCAGTTCTTCCAGCGGCGCGCGGATTGCCGCCATGCGCGCCAGAATCTGCTGGTCAGGGATGACAGCGACATCGTCTTCGGCGAAGTCGACGCCGGCTTCCATGGTGGCGATCAGCTCAACCAACTTTTGTTTGATCGGCTGTAATCGCTTAGAAAGCGCGCCTTCCAGTTGCCGCGCGGCGACCTGCGCCTGGTAGAGCGTTTGCGAGTCGATGAGGTCGCGGACCGCTTCCGCCTGCGTCAGGTCGATGCGGCCATTGAGGAACGCTCGCATGGTGAACTCACCGGGCTCGGCTAGACGCGCGCCAGCAGCAATCGCCATCTCGACGACATGTCTCAGAACAACCGGCGATCCATGGCAGGAAATTTCGACCACATCGTCCGTCGTATAGGAGTGCGGCTTCGCGAAAAATGTGGCAACGACTTCGTCGATGCGCTCGCCGGTCGCGGGATCGATCAGCTCGCCGAAGTGCGCGCGGGCGGCTTCGAGCTCGTGATCATGCGCCAGTCGCAGCATGGGACGGGCGATGTCGCGCGCCTCGGATCCGGAGAGCCGCACCACGCCGATGCCTCCGCGTCCCGGCGGCGTGGCAATGGCGACGATGGTGTCGTCGAGGTGCATGGAAGGATTGTAGTGGGGCGGGGGCGCTGTTCGCTCTTCGCCTTTCGCTCTTTGCCAGATCGCAGGCAGAGAGTGAGCCGGGTATAGGGGTCCTGTCGACTCCGCGCCCGCCCGATCGCAAAAAACGCGATCGGGGACAAGCGTGCGGGCGCTCCGCTCAGGATGACAGTCTTGTAAGAACGAATGTTCTGGCGAAAAGCAAACAGCGAAAGGCGAACAGCGTCCTACCGCCTTCGCGAGACCGGCGGCGCGGGCGGCGCGCCCTTGTAGTCTTTGGGATAGACCACGACGTGGCGCATTGCGGCTTCGCCGGCGCTTTCGGTGCGCAGGTCGTCGAGATTGCGCATTGCCAGGTGCAGGATGCGGCGCTCGCGCGATGACATGGGCGCGAAGGCGTACGGTACGCCGGTCTCGCGCACACGCTGCGCAGCGACGTCGGCGGCCATTCGCAGCTCCTGCAAGCGCGCTGAGCGGAAGTTCTGGCAGTCGAAGCTGAGCTTCTCGTGCTCGTCAGGAGTCAGGCGCAGCATCTCCTGCGCAATCTGCTCGAAGGCGCGCAGCAGCTCGCCGCCGTTCTCCAGGACCATGGGACTGTCGGAGCCGGAGAGCTCGACGAGGATCTCGGGACGCTCCCATTCGCGTTCGGCGCCGACCACCGGATCGACGATGATCTTGTAGCGCAGGCGAAAATCTCCAGCAGCGAAAGCGTTGTTCAGCAACTCGCTGATCTTCTTGGCGGCGGCGACTTTGTCGGGTATCGGCATTTTATAAAACCGTTTTCACCACGGAAGCACGGAGAGCACGGAATTCTTAAAACGATCAAGAATCTGGCTTCGCTCGTGCTGTCCGGCTCGCCCGGGGCACATCATACACTTTCGCATTCGCCTACCCACCGCATAGCACAGCAGCTTTCGGCAAGCAAAATGGCTTCTTCCGTCCCGCCGAGCGACCGCGGACTAGGGCAATTCGCGTCCGCTTGGAGAGCCTACGTCAAGTTCGTCCACAATCTTCAACCATTCCGTGTTCTCCGTGCTTCCGTGGTGAAACATTCCTTGTTACTTGTCCTTCTTCTTCCGCGCGCGCTTTTCCATCTCTTCGCGCATCTCGCGGCCCAGGCTGCTGCGGTTCATGATGTACTGCTGCGCGATGCCGATGATATTGCCGACGACCCAGTACACGCTCAGGCCCGACGGCAGATTCAGGCTGAACCAGGTAATCATCAGCGGCATCATCAGCGTCATCATCTGCTGCTGCTTGGGATCCATGCCGGAGTTGGGCGTCATCTTCTGCATCAGGTAGGTGCTGACCAGCATGACTGCGGGCACAATGTACAGTTTGTCCGGCGACGACAGATCGTGCAGCCATAAAAACGACGCCTGCCGCAGCTCAATCGCGTTCGCCAGCATGGAGTAGAACGCGAACAGGAACGGCATCTGGATGATCAGCGGCAAACAGCCGCCGGCGGGATTCACGCCCTCGCGCTTGTACAGCTCGCCGATCTCCGCGTTCATCTCCTGGCGCTTGGGATCGCGCATCGGCAGCTTCTTGAATCGATCCTGGATGGCCTTCATCTGCGGCTGCAGCTTCTGCATCTTCAGCGCCGACTTCATGCTGGTGATGCGCAGCGGCAGCAGTGCCAGGTTGATGATGACGGTCAGGATGATGATCGATACGCCCCAATTGCCGGCGATGTGCTCATGCGTCCACTTCAGCCACAGGAACAACGGACGGGCGATGATGCTGAAGAAGCCGAAGTCCACGACATCGCGCAGGTCGGGACCGTTCATCTGTCCCGGGCCTGTGTTGGAGCGCACCGACTCCAGAACGTTCAGCGCCTTCGGTCCGACGAAGAGCCGCTCTCTGGTAACGCCGCTGTTGTCGCCGACCGCAGCGCCCAGCACTTCGTAGGTAACGACGTTGTTGGGGTCGGGATTCTTGGGATCTTTGGGAACGGTGATCGAGCCGTGTTGCGTGATCATCACGGCCGTGTCGGGATTGTCGGGCAGGAACATCGCGGCGAAGAACTGATCCTGCGGACCGGCCCAGTTAAACGGCCCGCGAATGGTATTTCCGCCGCTGACCTTCTTGGGCGCAATGCGCTCGACCTTACCATCGGCCATGTACTCGATTTTTTGCGACGCGTAGGCGGGGCCAGTGGCTTCGTCGCCCAGCGCCGCGGGCCACATGGGATACGCCGGCACCGGTTGGCCGTTGCGGGTGACTTCAGTTTCGATCGAGATTACGTAAGTCTCGCCGAAGACGAAACTCTTGCGGACGCTGATGTCGCCGCTGGCGTATTCGTAGCTCAGCTCGCCGGGAGCGGTGATGTTGCCGCCGGCGCTGGCCACGTAGAGCGCCGAGTTGATCTGATTGCGCAGGGTGTCGTCGTAGGTATAGAAGCTGAGCGGATACCCGAACTTGGTCGCTTGTTTATTGACCAGGTCGAGCGGCTTGCCGTCGTCGTCCTTGTACTTCTTCAGGATCCAGGACTTGACCACGCGCGCCGCGATTGGTGAAGACGATGCGGTAGAAGTTGTTCTCGACGACGGTTTCGACTTCGCTGCTGGCGGCTTTCGCTTCGACCGCTTTTGCAGCGGACCCAGCAGGCCGGTTCGCGCTTGGGGTTGGTGCGGATGACGCTGACGCCGACGCCGGAGTTGAGGGCTGGGTGCTCTGCGCGGTCTGGGTCGCAGTCGGCGGCTGCTGCGTCTCGGGCTTTTTCTTGAACAGGAAGATCTGGCTGATGATGATCAGCGCAAAGGTGACGGCGAACACCATGAGCATGCGCTTATCGCCGCCGCCGCCGGTACTACCGCCGTCAGATTGGGGATTACGATATTCAGCCAAGTTCTAGCTTCCGTTGGTTCGTATCAGGGCACGACTTCAGTCGTGCCGAAACGCGCACAGGAAAAATTCACGGCTTTAGCCGCTGTACTCCAAATACGCAGGGGCTAAAGCCCTACCGTCTACCGATCTGTTCGGCACGTTTAAAAACGTGCCCTGATACACTGCAAAATCCTTTGCGCGGTTGCAACCGGCAATCAGAGCTTCCTCATCGGCTGCGGCACCAGATCCACGCCCGCATGCGCGAAGGGATGGCAGCGCAGCAATCTTCTGATCGCCAGCCATGAGCCTCGCACTACGCCGTGGCGCTCGACCGCTTCCATCGCGTACTCCGAGCAGGTCGGCACAAAGCGGCAGGAGTGCGGCAGCATCGGCGAGACGAACCGCTTGTACGTCCGCAAGACGAATTGAACCGCTTGCTTCATTTCGCTTCTCTCCGCCACTCGCGCCCGCTGTTCCGCCAGCTTCAAACCTCGCGATACCTCACTGAGCAGTTGGTCAAACGGCATCGTCAGCACGCTCTTCCGCGGATTGAAGACCACGTCCACCGGTCCCTCGCATGGCGGCGACAACCGCACCGCCTCGCGCATTCGGCGCTTGATGCGGTTGCGATCGACCGCTCCGCCCAGCACCTTGCCGACCGTCAATCCCACTCGCGGGCCATCTGCCGGCGTGGCTTCGGGCGCGCGCCGCAGGAAAAATACGGTCATGTTGCCCGTAAACTGCCTGCGCCCGTTTTCATACACCCGCTGAAAGTCGGCGTGCTTCAGCAGGCGTCTCGACTTCGCACCCCAGCCCGCCAAAGGCGTGGGCGATGGGCTTGCGGACTTCCCACCCCCTGGCGCCAGCGACGGTCGCGATTGAGGCTTAGGAAACCGGCCGCCGGCGGCAGACACGTTAGCAGGCATTCAGCGCTCGCCTCCGGGCGCCCGGACAAGCTTTTGGCATGGCCGGCTCGGCGACCCCTACAAATTCCATCGGATAAGGCTGCGAGGCCCCAACAAATCCTGCCTTGGACTGGTTGGGATGGTTAGCGCAGGATTCGGCTGCTGTGGTTTACTCGCGGTAGCCAGGTTTCACGGAGACGCGCTTGCGTCCCTTGGCGCGACGGCGCGACAGCACCGCCCGGCCGCTCTTGGTCTTCATGCGAGAACGAAATCCGTGCGTCTTTGAGCGGCGACGACGGTTGGGTTGGAATGTGCGCTTCGGCATGCGAAAACGGCGCTCCTCACTAGCTCATGTTTCGACTGAGCAAACGAAAAGTATAACGGGCGGTGGGGGGTGGTGGCAACTTGCGGCGGGACGATCAGCCAGGGGCGGAGCAGTTTCTGCTTCTCTGATCAGTGTCCGCCGGGGACTTAGGATCAGTTTTACCGATCCACGCAGCGAGCTTTTCCAAGCTAACAGCAATCTTGTGCTTAACGTCCCGGAGCCGGAGGAGGCTGGGCGGGCGTAGCTTCCGTGTTTGCATCTGCAAGCTGCTCTCTAAGCAGTCTCTGCAAATACGTGGCGAGCGCGTTCACGTTGTAGTCGCCATCGTCCCATGCTGCGTCAGCGTCCCTAAGCCCCGCGACGTATGGGTCTCTATTTTCTCGTATTCTTTCAGGTACGATCTTTTTCCCTGGGAGGAGTTTCCCTTGGCGCATACATAGCAGGTAGTAGCAGGCCGCCCGCGCTGTTCGTCCGTTGCCCTCGACGAAGGGATGAATCCAATTCAGCCTCCATAGTGCATAGGCCGCGATCATGGTTGGGTGTTCATTGATCGTCCAGTTCTCGTGAACAATCGCAAAAAACCGATCCATCAGATTCGGAACATCCTTAAAATGCGGGGGCTTATGATTGCCGACGTAGATCGGATCTTCGCGATAGCGTCCACCAAATTGGGAGATGTTTGCTACTGCGGCGGCATTGAGCGCCCATAGAGTATATTTGTCGAAGGCCTCTATCCCTTTGCGCAGGCCAATTTCAACGCAGTTCGTCAGAAGCTCATACTGGCGTATGAGATTCTGCTGCTCAATCTTATCGTATAGTGCTGGATCGTCTTTCTTTCGAACGGACATTACGAGTACGATGGCCCGCACTCCCATGCGGGCCACTCTTGGTTATCGCAGCTTAAGATGTTCCGAGGCTTCTCGGACGCTCTCTCTCGTTATGGACTCCGAACCTAAAGCGTTCCCGAACGCAAAACTGATTCTTTGCTCTCGCAATTCTTCTTCGGTGGCTTCCCTGTCCTTTGTGGCTTCGAGTAGCCGCTGCAACTCTGGATCGGTCTCTGGAACTCCGAGAAACTGCTTACGATCCGCCATATTCTTTCTCCCTTTCTTCCCTTTGGGTCGAGCGCATAGTGACCACGACAGTGCAATCAATTGCAATCTCTATTCCAATGCGCCCTAGCCTTTGGCGCACGTTTTTGCACTCTTCTGCACAAGAATGGTGCAAAAGAATGCACAATCCTGCACTGTCTTTACTATGATTATAATCTTGATTCCGGCCCTGTCACGGCTAAATTAGTTTGACCGAATGTCAGTTGATGTGTGTCGACAACGCCTGTCCCCGCCCTTGCGACTCCCAGGGTGCGGCGGTGGCGCGGCGCATCCACAGGACGATCAGTTCGGCGCGGCGCTGCACCCCAAACTTGCTCAACAGGTTGGAGACGTGGAACTTCACCGTGCGCTCGGAGACGAAAAGCTTGGCGGCAATTTCTTTGTTCGCCAGATTTTCCAGCAGCAGGTCGAGGACGTCGCGCTCGCGGCGGCTGATCTTGATGGCGGGATTGAGCGCCTCGCTGCCGTGAAGCTCGGGCAGGATCGACTCGAGGAAGTCGGTCAGGAGTTCGCGCGGGATCCAGTGGCCGCCGCCGGCGAGCTCGGCAGCCGCGCGGGGCAGTTCGCGCTGCGCCTGGCCGTAGGAGAGCACGCCCTTCACGCCTATTCGCAACAGCGCAAACGTTGGCGAAGGATGAAGCTTGGGCAGCAGAGCCAGCACCGGCAACTGCGGCTGCTTATGGCGCAGGTTGCTGACGAATTCTAGACAGGAATCGGGATCGCTGCAGTCGACAACCGCGAGCGAGGCCGCGTGGCCATTCTTGCCGGTCGCGGGATTGGGCAGGCGAAGTTGGGAGTGGACCGCGATTTCGAATCCGGCGCGGGTCAGCAGGCGGAGGAAACGCTCCTGCGCGACCGGATGCTGGCAGAACAGGAGTGCCTTGCGGCGGCTGCGATGGACAGGGGAGCGGTCATTGGTTAAGGGGTCCACGGGCCGATAGCTGCTTCAATGGTTCTATCGGCGGAGGGGAGGGACTTGATGAGGCTGTTGAGTTCCCAGGTCTGGAAACCGCCAGACCTGGGGCACCCATGTCTTCGCGCGGGTCAATCATCACATCCACAACCCTAAAACTTGCCGATGCGGATGCTGCCGTCGCCGGTGGTGATTTCCAGCAGCGGGCCGCCGCCGTTCAGCTTGCCGCGAATCCGCGAGTGCTCGATCGAGCCGCTGACCGTGACCGGCATGTCGAGCGTGATGTGGCCGTCACCGGTGTGGGCATAGAGCTCAGCCGCCAGATCCTGCGGCAGGCGCGCGTCAACCCCGCCGTCGCTGGTATGGATCAGCCAGCCGCCGTTCAGCTTGGAGCCGGGACGCACGGTCAGATCGACGTGGCCGTCACCGGTCCGCAGGTCGAGATCGGTAAAGACGCCGTCGATGGTCATGTGGCCGTCGCCGGTATGGCCGCGCAGCGAGCCATTGAAGTTCTGCACGTCGATGTGGCCGTCGCCGGTATCGATGCGCGCCTGGCCGGAGATGCCGTTCACCGAGATGTGGCCGTCGCCGGAATGCAGGTCGAGCGCCGACGTCGGTGGGACCTGGACCTCAACGCGGACGCCGCGATGCGTGCCGATGTGGAAGCCCCACTCGTTCGGAATGTGGACCTGAATATCGACTTTGTCGGCATCCTGGCGCTCGGTTACGCGAACCCCGCTGTTGCCGATGCTGTAACCGTCGGCGGTTACGCGTGCGTTGATGGTGTTGCTGACGCCGCGCGTGATCTCGATGGATGCGTCGTTGGTGTCGACGTGAAGGCTGGCGTTGCTGCCGACCTGGTAGGTCTTGGTCCATTCATCGGCAAAGGCCGACATGGCCAGGAAAACGAAGCAGAACAGGAAGATGGCCGAGCGTTTACTCACAGTGCTCCTCCTCGTAGTGGTACGAGAAGGAGCGCCTGCAAGTTCCGTTGCGAATGAGGAGAATAAGGAGGGCGTGATGCGGTGCCCGGGGCATGCGAACTAGCGGAGTGGAACGTCCCGCATGCCCCTATGAGCATCGCTCCCTGCTTGTTGAGATAGACGAAGGTGGGGGAAAAGGGTTAGCAGGGGGGACGGGACTAAGATTTGGAACGATTCGGGCGCGGCGCGAGGTAAGGTCTCATTTCGGAATTACCTGCCGCAATTGGGACAAGTATTCCGAAATGTTAACCAACCCAAGCGAGAATTCTTGCACTGGCCGACAAACTGGTGCATCCTAAGTTAGAGTAAGAGCGGGTGACGACTTGAAGACCATTACCATCACGAATACGCATGTGTGCTCGCATACGGACCCGATCGACAGGGAGTACGTTTTGTACTCAGGGGAGATCGCGGGTGTCAGTGATCGGTTAGATCTACAGCGAGACTCCGAAACCCTCAATCGTCGTTCTGACGAGGTCAAGCTTGAACGCCAAGGAGTAAATGGCGTTTAGATTCTCGATGTACTGACTGGACATTCCGAGTGGAAGCTGCTGAATCATCGTAACATTCGCCACCGTCTCCCTAATCTTAAGCGTCCGGTATCGACTAACAAATCCAATCACTCGTCCCGTTTCTGCTGAGAATACTGGGCCGCCGCTATTCCCCGGGACGAAAAGAAAATTGACCTCGACAATCGGAATGTCCAGTAGGGTGGTATCGAGGCTCGCGACGTACCTACCCGTGACGTGTCCCTTCGCAGCCCGATACACCAGCCCATTGAGGGTCAGGTTTCCATTCACAACCCGCAGTTCGGGAACCGGGTACCCTACCACGCCGATGTCTTCTCCCTCATACACGTCGCCGTATCCGAGAGCGACGTAGGGCTGAGTTTGGGCGGCACTGCTAATCTTTAGAACAGCCAAGTCCATGTTAGGGAAGAGATGGATTTCCGTTCCTACTTGCGGACTGTCCACATAGTAGAGCGTGCCTGTAGTACCCGTTAGGTTTGCCACAAGGGAGTACGAGTCGCCTGGTTGGTGCGGATCAGATGGATTGTTGATGACATGATCGCAGGTCAGAAAGATGGACGACGCGACGAAAAAGCCCGTGCCTAGCGCTTTCGCGCCCTTCATCCCATTTTGTTGGGGCCGCAATCGCACCACACTAAAAACGACGTGACGCATGTCATAGACGATCTCGTGAAAAGGACGCCGCTTCGCCTTAAGTCGGCCAGTTGGAGGAATCATATGGTTTGAGTGACTTGGCTATCTAGCCAGCAGCCCTCAACCGCTTCGTGCACATTCGCGAGTAGTTCTTCTAATGTGTCGCCTTGCGTTGCGCAGCCAGGGATGGCAGGAACCTCCGCCCAAAAGCCGCCCTCGTCAGCCTCGTGCACGATCACTTTGATCTTCATGGGTTCTCCAATCCAAGCCCTCAGATCCGCATCGGCATCACGACGTAGCGGTACTTGAAGCCGTCGTCGCTGGCGTCGTCGGGACGCATCTGGCCGGCGGATTGGGCGTCTTTGAACTCCAGGCGGACGTCGCCGCCGGTGGAGGCCTTGAGGAAGTCGATCAGGTATTCGGAGTTGAAGCCGATGGTGAGGGGATCGGCGGTATAGGCGGTCTCGATCGAGTCCTCCGACTCGCCGGAATCGGTGGATGAGGAGGAAATCTTCAGCTCGTTCTTGTCGAGCTTCATGCGGATGGCGCGCGAGCGCTCGTCGGCAAACTGGGCCACGCGCTGGATGGCGGTGTTCAGGTCGGCGCCGTGCACCACGACGGACTTGGTGGTTTCGCGCGGCAGAACGGCTTCGTAGTTGGGGAACTGGCCGGTGAGCTGGCGCGAGGTCAGCAGGCGCTCGCCGATGCGGAAGAACAGCGTCGAGTCGTCCTTGGCGAACTCGATGAAGTCGACTTCGCTGTTCTGCAGCAGCGAGTAGATCTCGCTCATGGCTTTCTTCGGGACCAAGGTCTTGTTCTCGCCGGTGACTTCGAACTGCTCGCCCTGCTTCTCGATATGCGCCAGGCGATGGCCGTCGGTCGCCACCATGATGATCGACTCCGGCTTCAGCACCAGGAGGCCGCCGTTCAGGGTGTAGCGCGATTCCTCGCTCGATATGGCGAAGATCGTCCGCGCGATCATGCTGCGCAGCGTCTGCGCCGGAATCTTCACCATTCCCGTCGCGGGGAACGTTGGCAGTCCGGGGAAGTTGGCGCGCGCCATCCCGACCATCTTGGTATTGGAGCGGCCGGCGCGAATGTTGACCCAGTGGTTCTCCAGCAGCTTGATCGAGATATCAACGTCGGGCAGCAGCTTGACGTAGTCGTACAGCTTGCGCGCGGGGATGGTACAGGCGCCTTCCTTCTTCACCTTGGCGGCACAGGAGGTGCGCAGGCTGAGGTCGAGATCGGTGGCCGTGATGGTGAGCCGGTCGTCGGCTGCTTCGAATAGAAAGTTGGAGAGAATCGGGATGGTGGTCTTGCGCTCGACCACGCCTTGCGTCGCCGTCAGCTCCCGCAGCAACTCAAACTTGCTGACACTGATTTCCATCGCCGTACCCTGTATTGCTCCCGTTGCCTCGACAGCCATAAGTCCCACCTCGCAGGCGTTCTTGCCGGCCCTTTATTACTGCTACTCCTTATATCAAATCAAAAACATATAAAACCAGTAGTAACAGTAGGCACTGCGGAAAAGTGGATATTTGAAGCAAAACCGCGTGGCCGCTGTCGGCGTATCACCTGATAGTTGTAGAAAAGCGACCGTCCGGCCCGTGGGTCGCCGTGCAATTCCCGGCAGTCGCCAAAGTTCTGTCCATGCCTTCCACTGATTCCACATTCTATCCACAGCCTGCTCGGGAGAAAACGTCCTCCAGAAGTGAAAAACCGCGCCCGAGGCGCGGTTTACAGGCCCAAAGTCTCTGTCAGTTTGGTGAGCACCCTGTTTAAATCCTTGTCGGTTTTACGCGTCTCCTCGATCTTGTCAACCGAGTGCAGCACTGTAGTGTGATGCTTGCCGCCAAACTGACGGCCTATCTCCGGCAGCGACGCATCGGTCAGATGCTTTGCCAGATACATGGCGATCTGCCGGGGAAAGACGATGACGCGCGAGTTGTTCTTCGCCTTGATCTCCAACAGGCGCAGGCCAAACTGCTCGCACACCGCCTTCTGGATCGACTCAATGGTGATCTTGCGGACCTGCGAATCGATCAGGTTCTTCAAAACCTCCTGAGCGGTATTCAGATTGATCTCGCCGCCGGTGAGGGACGAATACGCCGTCAGCCGGATCAGCGCGCCTTCCAACTCGCGGACGTTGCTACGGATGCTGGAGGCGATGAACAGCGCCACGTCCGTCGGCAGCATCACCCGCTCCGACTCCGCTTTCTTCTGCAGGATGGCGACCTTGGTCTCCAGGTCCGGCGGCTGGATGTCGGCGATCAGCCCCCACTCGAAGCGGCTGCGCAGCCGGTCTTCGATCTCGGCCAGCTCCTTCGGCGGACGGTCGCTGGCGATCACGATCTGCCGCAGGCACTCGTGCAAAGCATTGAAGGTGTGGAAGAACTCTTCCTGCGTGCGCTCCTTGTTGACCAGAAACTGGATGTCGTCGACCAGCAAGACATCCATGTTGCGATACTTATCGCGGAAGCCGGCCATCTTGCTGTAGCGCAGCGCGTTGATCATGTCGTTGGTGAAGCGCTCGCCGGAGACGTAGCAGATGGACTTGTCCGGCTGCCGCAGCTTGATCTCGTGGCCGATCGCCTGCATCAGGTGGGTCTTGCCCATGCCGACGCCGCCGTACAGGAAGAGCGGGTTGTAAGCCTTGGAAGGCTTCTCGGCCACCGCGCGCGCTGCGGCGTGGGCGAACTGGTTGCCGGATCCGGTAACGAAGTCGTCGAACGTGTATTTCGGGTTCAACTGTGCCGCTCCATCCCAATCGAAACGTTGCTGGGTTATAGGTCCGGATACGGGCTTGTCAGAAATGTGCGAGGTGTCGGAGTGAGCCGTGGCGCCGACGGCAGCTTTGCCTGCGCCCCCGCTGGGTTCCTCGGGCGTGATGAACTCCACGTCGCGGTATTCGAGGCCAAGGTTCTCGAAGGCCTCGCTGATCAGATCGCCATAGCGCTCGCCGATGTGGCAGAACTGCGAGTTCGGAACGCGCACGAATAAGATGGGTCCCTGCGCGTGATCGAAGCGCGTGGGCTTGAACCAGGTTTCGTAGGAAGTCCGATTGACCTTCTTTTGCAGTGCGTCGAGAACCCGCACCCATGGATTAGCGGAGGCAATATCAAACGAAGACATAATGGCAGTCCTGAGGCGAAGCGCCTCGCAGCAGAGAATCAGTTAGTGGGAAACGGGACCGAATACGGCTCGAAAAACGTGCGGTACAAACCGACCGGAAAATAACATCACGCGAACCTGTTTTTAGCGGTGTCAGAGAGAATGGCACCGCATTTGTGCAACACAGACTCTAATTGGCTCCACGGATACTAGCACGAAAAAAAACTTGCGCCAGCGAAATTATGCGCCATGTTACAGGGTTTGCGCGTGAGCAGTTGATTCGCGGAAAGTTAACGTGCGAAAATTTTTTTTCGACTGCTGCACTGCGGGTGCAATGCGAAAAATCACTTTTCGCAGTTCGCGCAAACTCCTCGTTAAGTGCTGAATCGCGTGATCACTTTGATGAGTGAAGGAATCAGAATTTGGTGGCGCTCCGAGCCACGCTGCGGTGATCTTCAACTCGACGAACGCCCATGAGTGTGAAAACTCTTGCACTAACGCTCAACCTTGGCCGCTACCAATTCGCAAGTGAAATTCTGCCGAGGGTGGAGCACGCCTTTCAGGCGTGCAGTGAAATATCCTCCTTGGTATGCGGCTTTTAGCCGCTGAGGTCTGGCACCAATTACCTCAGGCGCTAAAGCGCATCTTGAAATTCGGACGTTTATGCACGCCTCAAAGGCATGCTCCACCCTCGACGATAACCGGATCCATTCAAACGGACCACTGCCACCTCGCGCCGGCGGTTTGACCCCCAATTCGGCAGACTGCTAAACTACTCCATTCCCACCTGACTGACGTAAGTCACAGACCAGAGAAGGATCACCGATTGCGCAGTTACACTCGACATCAGCTGAAGCAGGACGCTTTCACGACTTCCACCGCCGAAACCATCTCCTGGGCGGTCGACCACCGCTCCAAACTTATCGCCCTCGCGGTTATCGTTCTCGTGATCCTGGCGCTGGTCGGCGGCGGCTGGGCTTACATCCTCTATCGCGACCAGCAGGCTAGCGCGGAGCTGTCGCAGGCGATCCAAAAGTACAGCTATCCGGTCCGCCCGGCGGGCACGCCGGCCACTCCGGATCTGCCCAGCTACGGTTCGAGCCAGGAGCGCGACAAGGCCGCGAATACGCAATTCACCCACATTGCGGAGAAGTACCGCTTCACCCAGTCGGCGGCGATGGCGCGCTACTTTGCCGGCGTCACGGCCCGCGATCTGGGGGACAATGCCACGGCGGAGACAGACCTTCAGGAAGTGGCGAACGGCCGCTATCACGAGATTGGCAGCTTGGCCAAGATGGCGCTGGCCGCCGTTTATCACGACACCAACCGCAATCTGCAGGCCGTCGATATCTACAAGCAGCTGATCGACCATCCCACCGCGTCGGTCGGCAAGACCGCGGCGCAGCTTTCCTTGGCCACGCTCTATGAAGCCATGGCCCAGCCCGACGAAGCCCGCCACATCTACGAGCAGATGCAGAAGGAATCGGCCGGTACCGGGGTCGCTCAGCTGGCCGCTCAGAAGTTGCAGCAGCTCAAGCAGTAGAGCCGTCGAGGTCGCACGGCCGCCCCCTCGAGTTTTCGGTCGGAGCAGCTCGGACTTTCCGCTGCCCACTCGCATGCCAAGGCTCTCGCTTGTCATCGTCCCTCACTCCGCGCATCGCCGTGTAAACTGTTAGGGCCATGACCCTGTTCGAGGCCAAGCCGTACGATCCCGCGCAAGGACGCAAGCGGCGAAACATCATCATCGCCATTGTTTTTGCGGTGCTGGTGATCGGGCTGGTCTGGTGGCAGCTGCGCTTCTGGCCGGAGGAGCGGGTGGTCGATCACTTCTTCGACGCTCTGCAGCAGGCGAGCTACGAACAGGCCTACGGCGTGTGGATGGCCGATCCCAACTGGAAGCAGCATCCCGACCGCTATTCCCGCTACAGCTATAACGACTTCATCAAGGACTGGGGACCGGGCGGCGAGTGGGGTGTCATCAAGAGCCACAAAATCTACGCGGTGGGCTACCCTCCTCGTGGCCGAGGAGCACCTACGTTCGGTACCCCGAGCGGCGTAGTGGTGATTGTTACGGTGAATGACCGAATCGCCCGCAAGGCGAGCCTTTGGGTGCAAAAGGACGACAAGTCGCTGGGCTTCTCCCCATACGTTCCACCGGAGTAGCTGTTCGGCTGACAGCTGCTACTACTGCGGCGGCGCGACGAACTCCTTGGGCTTCTCCGAGCCTTCGCCGAAGAAGTAGGCTTCCATCTGCTGCACGATGAACTCCTGGTGGTCTTTCTTCCAGGGCTGGAGGCGATATTCGTTGAGCAGCATTTTCATGTGCTCCTGCCACTGCTCCCAGGCGAGCTTGGAAACGTTGTTGTAGATCTTCTGGCCGAGTTCGCCGTCGAAGGGCGGCGCGTCGAGCCCCTCCGCTTCCCGACCCAGCTTCACGCATTTGACCATGTGTGCCATGAGGACTCCGGTATGGATGATTGCCAACGATTGATTCTAATGGGCGGCAGCAGTTTTGCGCCATTCGCGGGATCGCTCTTCGCTCTTCGCCTTTCGCCAGAGGTGAGCAGCGCGTTGCGCCAGAATAGCGGTCCTTCGACTCCGGTGCGCAAACCCTGCGCGCCTCCGCTCAGGATGACACCTCTATTGTCGTCGGATTGGCGATGAGCGAACGGCGAAGAGCGAAGAGCGAGCGAGCGAACAGCGTTCACTCCCCCAGCCACGCCCCGTACGGCCGCAGGCGCTCGATGTGGTCGCAGATCACCTTCGCCGCGCCCGTGATCGGCACTGCCAGGATCAGTCCCATCGCTCCCCACAGCCATCCCCAGAACAGCAGCGACAGAGTCACTGCCAAAGGATTCAACTGCAAGCGCTTGCCCAGGATCTTGGGATAGAGCACGTTCATCGCGATCAGGTGCAGCCCCAGCACGGTGAGAACGATCAGCGACGCAGTTACGGTCGAAAGGTGCCCAAGATCGGCGATCAACGGCGGCAGCAGCGCCAGCAGCACGCCGAGATAGGGGATCAGGCTGAGGAAGCCGCTGATCGCGCCGAGAAAGTAGAAGTACGGCAGACCGATAGCGCCAAACACTGCAATGCTGCAGGCGCTGATGAACACGCCAATGATGAAGTTGCCGACAATGAACGACCGGATCATGCGCGCGATCAGGCCGAGCATGACGTAGGCCGAGTTGCGGTTCTCCATGCTGAAGAGCATGACCGTCGCCGAGCGCACGTGGTCCTGCCAGCTCAGCATGAAAAAGACCAGGAACGGGATGAACGTCAGCGCCAGCATCAGCTCGGAGACCGAGTTGGCATTGCGGCTGACCAGGTCAGTCCAGCTGCTCGACTGCCTGACGGTTACGGTTTTCTGATCCTGCTCGTCGGACAGCACCGTATCTTCGGTCTGTTGAATCTGCTGAGCTTGCTCGCGGATCTTCGCGCCCATAGCCTGGATCTTGGCTTTGTACTTCGGCACCTCGTGCATGAAGTCCAGCGCCCGGCTGTAGGAGACATAGCTGGCAGCGCCCAGCGCGCCCACCAGCAACATCACCGCGACCAGGGCGCCCACGGCACGCGGAATCTGGAAGCGAACCATCAGGTCCACCAGCGGCGCCAGGACGAACGACAGCAGGATGGAGATGAGGACGACGACTAGGATCAGCTTGGCAACGTAGATTAGCGACAGCACCGCAGCGCTAGCCAGGATCACCAGCGCAGCCGCCTGAATGTGCAAGATTCGCCGCCGCTCCAGCTCGGCCACGGTCGAGCGATTGATGCTGACCTGCGGAATGGCTGCCGCTCCGCCCGCGGCATTGGTTTCCACGTCGGGGTCGCGCGGTTTGCGCGCCGGCTTCGGATTGTCCAGAAGCTGGTCTGGCATCTTGCTTATGGTACTCGCAACAATAAGATTCGCGACATGATACTTTTTGCTGTATCTCGATGGAAAACGTTTTGGCAGAACCGGCCGCTCCGCCCCGCCGGATCCTGGCGCTGGATTTCGGTGCGCGTAACATCGGCCTGGCCGTGAGCGACGAACTGGGCTTGACCGCGCAAGGCCTACCTACCTATCGGCGCAGCAACAAGAAGAATGACTTCGATCATTTCCGGCGGCTGATCAAGCAGTACGCCGTGAGCGAGATCGTGATGGGACTGCCCCTGCGCATGAGTGGCGCCGAAGGAATCCAGGCGGAGAAGGTGCATGAGTTCGCCGATGAGCTGCGGCGGAGGTTCAAATTGCCGGTGAACCTGTTCGACGAGCGGCTGACGTCGGTGGAGGCCAACCGGCTCCTGCGCGAGACGGAGATGAGCATCAAGCGCCGCGCCGAGGTCGTCGATCGGTTGGCCGCAGTGTTGATTCTGCAGGCGTATCTGGAGTTCCGCAGGACATCAAAACAGACGTGAGACTTGTGCCGCTGCTTCCGGGCCAATCTTCCGAAGAGTAGGATCACTAGTGATATGGCGATTTCACGACACCTATCTGCGCTGACCTCACTTTGTGATAGACCGTTTGCTGCAACCGTAACCGAAGCCAACGTCCGGCGACGATGCCGAAAGCGAAGCGTGGTCGTTTGACATCACAGATAAGGATTCGCGGAATACAGCTGTTCGCAAATCTTGCTGTCGCGGTCGTGATGCCGTAATGGCGCTCAAAAACTGACGCTCGCCTCAAGCACTACCGTCGGCTCATCCGCCGAGCGCAATGGCAACGCCGACAAGCGCCAAGCCAAACAGCATCGCGCAGCATCCCGCCAGATAGCGGTGGGAGCCTGTGTGCTTTCCCCACATGAATCCGGCGGCGAACAGCGATGCGATCAGCAGAGCATTCGAAACTCGAAGAGCGAAGAGCGGCTCGGAACGAAAGATCAGAAACGGGATCACGGCCGGGAACACCGACGCGAAATCGATCCAGAAGATCGCAGCCATCCCGTAGACATCGTCCTTGACGAGGCCAGTCTCGGGCAATCGGATTCGTAACATTGTGGGTAGAACAGTTCGGTAAATGCGAGTGCGGTCTTCCGCACTCGTCACGGGCTCCAGCAGGGGGTCAAGGTGGACACTAATTGCCGAGAATGCCGCGCTCTCATTGGGAGCGTTCCTGATTTCGCTAAGCAAACGCCGGCGCTGACGGCGAGCCGTTAAGTTGCCCACCACGTACAGAGCACCATCAATGATGCCCCAGGCGACGTTACAGCCGAGAGCGGCAATCAACAGGTGCCGTACTCCTTGTTTTCCGGCTCCCGCCGTCAGCCCCGCGATGAGGGTGAAGTCGAGCACCATGATCAGGCCGCACAGGACTTCTTCCAGTCGGTCTGCCGGATCCAGATATTTTTTGACAAGCCGCGTCCTTGAATGAGCAAAAGCCAACTCAATCCCCCAAGTCTTTCCCTCTAACCGCTCATCCTGCATCCTGGTGCTCCGGGGCGTCAGCAGAGAGCGATGCGATCTTGCGCGCATAGAGGCCGATGCCGGGCATCGCGCTTAGGCCGTGGGCAAAGATGCTAAGTAGCACGGTCGCCTGCACCGCGAAACGTATGGTCGACTCACCCGGGAAATGCGTCTCCTGCTCCAGATAGACTAGGCCGAGAACAATGGACGCCAGGCCGCGCGGGCCGAACCAACCCATGAAGATCACGCTGGCCGCACTGAGACGCGTACCAATGAGCGCAATTGCCACCGGCAACATCCGCACAATAGTCAGGCTTAGAAGCGCGTATATCCAAGATGCCGCGCTGAACTGCGGCCAATCCCGCACTGCCGCCATGCCAAACAGGAAGAACACGGCAAGGTTCAGCAACTGTCCCCACTCCTCTGCGAACTCGACGCTCTGCTTACCGGCTTCCTTGAATCCGACCTGCACCGCCAAGCCGGCGACGAACGAGGCGATGAACATGCTTGCGCCAACCATGTCGGACACTACCAGGCAAAGCAGCGGTAATGCGACTACGCCGATCTGTTTGAACGATTCCGCGATCCACTGCTTGCGGCGCGCCAGGCCCAGCAACCATCCGCCGGCAAGGCCGATGGCCAAACCGACAAGTACGCCAAAGCCAAGCTGCTCCACCATGAACTCCATCAGGCTGCCTTTTCCACCTTGGATTTTGGCGGCCGCGATGGCGATGAAGAACAGGAGGAACGGGACGGAAAGTCCGTCGTTGAGGCCGGCTTCCACATTGAGCCCCTGACGAATGCGCATGGGCACGCGCGGGCTGTTCACGATGATCTGTCCAAGACCGGCGTCGGTCGGCGCAAGGATAGCGCTCAGGATTCCTGCTTCCCAGATGGAGAGTTGCGGAAACACTATCCGCGCGACGACTGCGCCCAGAACGATCGTCAGCAACATACCCGCGCTCAGCAATCGCGCCGGAAGGTTCCTGATATTGCGCAGAACGTTCAGGTCGGTACGGCTGGCATCCGTAAAGAGCAGCATTACTAGGCCGACTTCGGCAACGTGGAGTGCGACGTTAGCAGTGAACCCGGCCTTCAGAATTCCCTGCAAGGCGGGAAACATCAGCATTCCCGCAACCGTGAACACTATGGGCGCCGTGACGATTGTCCGCTCTATCCGCCGCGACAAAAGGCTGTATAGGAAAAGAAGCGAGACGAAAAAGGCTAGAGGAATCATTGTGGTCCGTCTATGTGAACTGCAGTTGCGAGGCTCGCGGTTCCTTCGAGACCGCAGGTGGTGCCACCGAGATGCGAGATCTCCCGAGCCGTGGGAGCGTGCTATGAGACTGCCGTCCGAAAAGCGTTCCCGCCCTCGCAGGCCGGCCTGCGGCTCAGCGCCCCCTCGGAGAGCACCCTCTTGCGAGTAGTCCGACTAGAAGGCAGCCGATAACAATCAGTGCGAGCACTACCCACTCGACTCGGATATCGTGTTTTCCTTCTGCCGAGGCCGAGTAACTAGGTGCGTTGGCCGGTCTGAATCTGTCGCCGCACTGCATGCAGGTTATGTAAGTCTTGCTGCTGCCCAAAAAGCCTGTGGTCAAGTCCCATCCACGTTTCTCGGCGCGTACTTGAGTTGAACCGCACTTCGGACACGTTACAGCGGCATCGCCCTGGCCTTCGTTGGCGGTAGTCATTGCACTCTATCTCCTAACCGTACTCTGATTCGTGACGCCAACAGCGTGATCGTTGACGTAGTCGGTAGGTTCGAGCCGGGCAACCGGGTTCGGCCTGCGCTGCGACAACGAGCATCAGCGTACCGATTCACGCCCAGCCACCAGTTTGTATAGATCGTACGTTTAGCACAGGAAGGCCAGCTGTGATTCGAGTCACAATGTGCAGGGCGTCAATACAACCTTTGCGGGATCTCACGAACGTGAGTACCCTGATGGTCCAAGCCAGGTCTTTAGGAGACGAGAGCGGCCCCTCCGTTTGAGACTGGGATGGTCGAGGCGGAGTAAACGCCTTCATGCGCGCGTTCAGCAGGTCAAACAATAATCCGTTCTGCCGGTCGATATTGTCCCGAAGTCTGGTTCTTGGAGATGCGGCCGGATTAGGAACGAGAACCGCCCCAGTGTCCGGGAATCCACTTGGACGGTTAGTCGGCAAGCCGTAGAAGTGGACTGTCGGCGGTTGCTCGCAGATAGCTGGCGCGAACAGGCAATTACACTCAAAACCCCTGCTGGTGGTCAATTAGTGTTTTTGGATTTCCACCCACGTTCGGCATAGCAGCACCGCGCATCGCCCCTTCATCTAAACTACTTAGACCTCATGCGAGCATTGCTGAAACTCGTCGTCGTGCTGGTGTTGGCGTTTGCCATCTGGTTCGCCTGGGCGGCGCTACTGCCGGTCACGCCGTCGCAGGCGACCTTTGTCCTGTTGCGCCCCGGCTGGAGCACCCGCCACATCGCTCGCAACTTACAGCAGCAGGGCGTCATCCGCAGTTCGGCGGCGTTCCTCATGGTCCAGTACGCCAAGGGTTTGCCGACGCTGAAGGCTGGTGAGTACAAATTCGACCAGCCGGCCAACGCGCTCCAGGTCTGGCACCGCCTGGTGGGAGGCGATGTCTACGCCCGCACCGTCGTCGTTCCCGAAGGCTTCAACATCTACGACATCGCGGCGGCGGTGGAGCAGGCCGGACTCGGCCCGGCTGCCGACTTCATCACCGCGGCCAAGAGCGACACCTTCCTGCTGCGCGACGTCGATCCGGACGCCAAGACTCTCGAAGGCTATTTGTTTCCCGATACTTATCAGTTCACCCGCATCGACACAGCACACGACATCGTGGCTGCAATGGTGCATCGCTTCAAGCGGGAGGCGCAGACCATCGGCCTGCTGGGCAATACGGACACGCATCGCATCGTGACCATGGCGTCGATTGTCGAGAAGGAGACAGCTGATCCCAAGGAGCGGCCTATGGTTGCCGCCGTTTACTACAATCGCCTGCAGAGGAACATGGCGCTGGCGGCCGATCCCAGCGTGATCTACGCGGCGCTGCTGGCGGGGCGTTATCGGGGTACGATCTATCAGTCGGACCTGCAGTACGATTCGCCTTATAATACCTACCGATATCCAGGGCTACCTCCGGGACCGATTGCCAATCCGGGACTGGCTTCGTTGCAAGCCGCCATGCACCCCGCGCGAGTCGATTTCCTGTACTTCGTGAGCGACAACAATGGCCATCACCGCTTTGCCCGCAGTATGGAGGAGCACGCCCGCAACGTGGCTGCCTATCGCCGAGCGGTGGCAGCCTCGCAGTAGCGCCTGAGTCGGAGCAGCCGAGCCATGCATCTGCCGTATACTACGGGCTTCGAACTCTCCCGTTGAAACTATGCGCGAAACCAGGATCCTCGCCGCACTTGCCTTGCTCGCCCTGCTGGCGGGAGGTACCGGATGCCTGTTCCGCACCCGGACGGCGGAGATGCGCACCAGCACGGCCAAGCTGGAGACAGCTACGCGGCAGGAGCTGATCGATCGCCTCAATACCGAAGCGGCGAAGATCAAGACGCTGAACGCAACGGTCGACATCGCGAGCTCCGTCGGCGGCGAGAAGAAAGGGAAAGTTACCGACTACGAGGAGATTCGCGGCTACATTCTGGTGCGCAAGCCGGACATGCTGCGCATGATCGGCCTGTTTCCCATCGTGCGGAACAAGGCCTTCGACATGGTCAGCGAGGGCGACCAGTTCAAACTGTCGATTCCGGCGAGAAACAAGTTCTACGTGGGCCATGGCAGCGTCGCCCATCTCTCCTCGAATTCACTGGAGAACATGCGGCCGCAGGTGATTTACAACGCCTTGCTGATGCCGGCGATCGATCTGCAGAACGACATTGCGGTGCTGGAGGATAGCACTGAGATCATCTACGACCCCAAGAACAGGAAGAACCTGGAGCAGCCGGATTACGTCATCGACATCCTTGAGCGCAAGGGCGACCAATGGTATCTGTCGCGCAAGATCATTTTCGACCGCACCACCCTGGTGCCGCATCAGCAGCTGATCTACGACGAAAACGGAGCCGTTGCCACCGAGGCGACCTACCAGGTTTACCAGGACTATAACGGCGTACGATTTCCGAGTGTCATCCAGATCAACCGGCCGCAGGAGGAGTACTCGATCCGCCTGACCGTGGTGAAACTGGTCATCAACGACCCGCTGCGCGACGATCAGTTTGCCTTGCAGCAGCCGGCAGGCTCGCTGCTCGTCGATCTGGATCAGCCTCAACCGACCGCCGCGACTAATACTGCCACGCCGTCGTCGTCCTCGAGTCCAGCCAAGCCGTAAACCACTTATCTAACAGCCATTTATAAGTTAGCGCGGAGGTTTCTGCGAGGGGATCGAATTTTCTGTGTTGACAAAGATATATCGTAAGTCATATCGTAAGCTATAACGTAAGCTATAACGTAAGATATAGCGAAGAAAGGAAACAAACATGATTGACCAAATTTTTGTAGTAAGAGAAGGTCGCGGATGCGGCTCCCGGCATTTTTCCGGACGCGAGGATTGCGGCGAATCGCACGAACGTCACGAGCATGGGTATCGCGGAGGACGCCACTGGGGCTTCGAACACCGCGGGGGCGGCGGCCGCGAGCGCTTCTTCGATGCCGGCGACATCAAGCTGGTGATCCTCAAGCTGCTCTCGGAGCAGCCGAGCTATGGCTACCAGCTGATCAAGACGATGGAGGAGCGCATGGCCGGCGGATACACGCCGAGCGCGGGGGTGATCTATCCCACGCTGACGATGCTGGAGGAGGAAGGTTTGGCGACAGCATCGGCGGAGAGCAATCGCAAGGTCTATTCGGTGACGCCGGAGGGGCTGGAGTATCTCCAGGCCCATAAGCGCCAGGTAGACGAGCTGTTCGAGCGCCTGGATGAGGCGGGAAAGAGCTTCGAACGCGGCCGGTCGCCGGAGATCCGGAAAGCCTTTATGAACCTGCGCAGCGCGGTGATCGCGCGCGTCTCGCGTGAAGGGATGAGCGCGGAGCAGCTTCGCAAGATTGCCGAGGCCATTAACGCCGCCGCCAAAGCGATCGACGAGCTGTGAAGTGACCCAAGACAAAATCCTGGGCGCTCGCTGGTGACACCGATCGAGATCGCAGCAGAGAATGGGGCCGCGACCGCGGCCCCGCACTGACAACCGACAACCTGTTTTTCTACCGCTTGGACGTGCCGCGAGCCATCTTCTTCACTTTGCGCTTTTTCTCTCCGCGCGCATGAGTGCGAGGCGCCTTGGGAGCGGCCTTCTTGCGCGCCGTCCGCTTGGTCTTCTTGCGTTCCAGCTTGTCGGTAATGCTCTTGGTATTTGCCATGAAATCTAGGTTCCTCAATTAGTCAGAATTTTCGCTACGTTTGTTCTGTGTCAGGGCACGACTTCAGTCGTGCCGAAAAATCACCCAAAAAGCCTCGGGCTTTAGCCCCTGCGAAATCCGGAAATGGTCCGTAAAGCAGATCCCTCGCGGCTGAAGCCGCTCGGAATGACAATAAAAACGTTTCATCGGCACGACTGAAGTCGTGCCCTGACACGAAGTGGTGTCTGGACGCTGGCCGAAAGGCCCGCTTACGCCTTTTCCAGCTGCGCGTACTTCTCCACCAGCTTCTTCAAACCGAACCTTGGAAATTGTACCGTAATCTTCGCGTCTTCCCCGTCGCCCTCACGCTTATAGACCGTGCCTTCGCCGTATTTGGGATGGCGCACGCGCTGGCCGGGACGAAATCCGATTCGTCCGGACGGCGACGGAATCTCAACCTTGGGCCGAGCAAACTTCTTGCCGCGTGAGGCAAAGAACTCAGCGATGTTGTCGATGGAGTTGTAGCTCGGCCCGCTGTACGAGCTGCGCTGCGGCGTGTTGCGGCGCCCGTGCTGCGGCCGCTGATCCTCATCTTCGTAAGCGTAATGGCGGCTGGTGCCGTAATCGCTGCTCGTCGGATGTGACGACGACCTTCGCGACGCCGAGCCGAGATCCTGCAACAGCTCCTCCGGAACTTCTTCCAGAAATCGCGACGGGACGCTCGCCTCCGGCATATCGGTGCCGTAGCGTCGGCGGTAACGCGCGCGCGTGAGGACCAGCGAGTCCATCGCGCGAGTCATGCCGACGTAGCACAGCCGCCGCTCCTCTTCGATATCGTCGGGCGCGAGCAGCGTGCGCGAGTGCGGGAACAATCCTTCTTCCAGGCCGATCAGGAAGACCAGCGGGAACTCCAGCCCCTTGGCCGAGTGCAGCGTCATCAGCGTGACCCGCGCGTTCTCGTCGTACTGGTCGGCGTCGCTGACCAGCGCGGCGTGATCGAGGAACTCGCTCAGCGTCTCACCGCGATCGCGCGAGTCCATCGCCGCATTCACCAGCTCGCGCAGGTTGTCGATGCGGGCGAGCGAGTCGGGGGTATCTTCCTGCTCCAGTAGCTTGATGTAGCCGGTGCGATCGAGCAGGAACTTCAGCAGCTCGGCGGTATTGGCCGGATCACCCGGCGCGCGAAAGCCCTCGACGCGCTCGCCCTCAGCGCCACTTACAACATCAGTGTCATCCCGACCGGAGGCGCGCTTCTGTTGCGCGCCGGAGTGGAGGGACCTGCTGTCCTCGGAAGCGGCAGAAAGCTGGTCGTCGAACAAGTCTGCCGAGAAATCCGTCGAGGTCATCCGTCGAGCCATCCGTCGAGGCATCCGCCTCAATGCTGTCATCCCGACCGAGGACTTCAGTCCGACCGAGGGATCTGTGGTCCTTAGCGTTACCAGAAATCTCCGCCTGCTCCTCAAACATGTCCGCCGAGAAGTCAATGTCGTGCTGCAAATCGTCCTCTCTGGCCTCCGAAGCAGCAACCGCCGTCTCTGCTACCCTCTCGCGAAAAACTCCCAGATGCATCGCGCGCGCGTCTTCAATCAGGTCGACAAAACTCTTGATCGCAGCCAGCGCCCGTGGCGGCAGCAGTCTCTGACGAATCGTTTCGTTGATCGCGCCCCACATCGACGTTCCCGTCTCCAGCGCGATGCGCTCGACGGTTTCCATCGTGGTCTTGCCAATGCCTCGCGTCGGCACGTTGATCACGCGCTGCAGCGCGATCGAGTCGTCGGGATTTCCGAGGACTTTCAGATACGAGATCATGTCCTTGATCTCGGCGCGTTCGTAGAAACTGAAGCCTCCCACAACGTGGTAGTTCAGCTGGTAGCGGCGCATCGCCTCTTCGACCAGCCGCGATTGCGAGTTCGTTCGATACAGGATCGCCGCGCGCGGTGTCTCGCCGTGTTCGGTCTGGCCCTGGCGCAGATACTTCGCGATGAAATCGGCGGCGAAGAGCGCTTCGTTCTCGCCGTCGGGTGCTTCGTAGTAGCCGAGCTGCGCGCCGCCCTGCCGGTCGGTCCAGAGATTCTTGCCCTTGCGCTTGACGTTGCGCGACACCACCGCCGATGCCGCCTGCAGGATGTTCTGCGTCGAGCGATAATTCTGCTCCAGGCGAATGATGCGGGCTTCAGGAAAATCCTGCTCGAACTCCAGGATGTTGCGAATGTCCGCGCCGCGCCAGGAGTAGATGCTCTGGTCCTCATCGCCGACGGCGCAGACGTTGTGCTCGCTGCCGGCGAGCATTCGCATCAGCTCATACTGCGGGCGGTTCGTGTCCTGATACTCGTCGACCAGGAGGTGACGAAAGCGGCGGTTGTAGCGCTCGCGCGTCTCGGCGGACGACTTCAGCACGCGCACCGCGTAGAGCAGCAGAGTCGTCGAAGTCGAGCGCATTCGACTTAGCCAGCTCCTGCCGGTAGACCTCGTAGATGTGCGCGATCTTCTCCGTCTGCGGATCGGCCGACTCGAGATAAACCTGCTGCGGATCGAGCATGTGGTTCTTGGCCCACGAAATTCGGCCCAGCACACTGCTCGGCGTCGTCTGCTTGGTGTCGATGCCCAGCCGCTTCATCGCCGCCTTGACGACGGCCTGCTGATCGACCTCGTCGTAGATGACGAAATCTTTGCGATAGCCTTTGCCGTTGATTTGCAGCGTGTCGATATCGCGGCGCAGCAGGCGCACGCAGAACGAATGGAAGGTCGAGATTAGCGGTTTGGCGACCGAGCGCGCGCCGACAATAGCTTCCACGCGGCCAGCCATTTCGGCGGCCGCCTTGTTGGTGAAGGTGACGGCGAGGATAGAGTCCGGCGGGGCGCCGATGCCGTCGATGAGATGCGCGATGCGATAGGTGATGACGCGGGTCTTGCCGCTGCCCGCGCCGGCGAGAATCAGCACCGGCCCGTCGACGGCCTCGACGGCTTCACGCTGCTGCGGGTTGAGTTGGGACAAATACGAGGACAAAGTTCAGGATACTCGAAACGGAATTGTTCACCACGGAAGCACGGAAGCCACGGAATTTAATTGAAAGAAAACCGCAAGATCATCGGCGGTGTGATCCCAGAACGCATTACCCTGTAAGAAACAATTCAAGAATTCTTCCGTGTATTCCGTGCTTCCGTGGTGAAACAGGGTTGGTTAATTTGGCTTGCTGCCGACGATGGGCGCTTCCATGGCGCGGTGCGCCTTGCATTCCGGACAGGGACAGTTTTCGCGCAGGTACTGCCAGGAATAGATGCCGTGCTGATGGCCGTCGTTCCAGGCGAAGCTGATGGCGTACTTGCCGACCGGCTTGACCTCGGTGGGCCGCGCCGCCGCCTTGAACATGGGCAACGAACCGGCGATGGGCTTGAGAGGATCGCCCGGATGGCGGCCGTCCTTCTCGCGCTCTTCGTTGCACAGCGCGCAGGGGCAGGCGTCGCGCAGGAAAGGAAAGCTGTAGGCGCTCGGGTGGCCGTCCTTCCACTCGATCTCCACGCCGGTGCCGGTGGTGACGTTGACCTTGACGGATTTTGGATCGATGGATTCCATAGACGTTTTAGTTTTGTTCCGTAAACGCTTTGTGTCAGGGCACGACTTCAGTCGTGCCGCAATCCAGTAACAGTGATGAGGGGCTTTAGCCGCTGAGGACGGATCTTGCAGGGGCTAAAGCCCGAATTCCGATCTGACCTTTCGGCACGACTGAAGTCGTGCCCTGACACAAACCCTCGCACCTGAGACGAGCCTTCGAACGAGGTATCTTCGGGAAATCGGCACCAAAGGCGCCTAAGAGAAGGCCCGCTCTTCCACCTTCTAGTATCGCACGCAAGAAGGCCCGGAGTTTTGTCCGGGCCTTTGGCATCACCTCAGGAGTTGCTCTCAGGAGAGTGAGCAGCTTCTGCTGTTCCCTGCTTGCTCTACGATGGGTTAGACGTACTACGCTTCGCCTGGTCAACAGCCCTAACATTCATGCCGGATCGTATGAATCCGCCGCCTGCGCGGATAAACGGGGCATCACATCACGATTTCTTTCGCGCGGCGGGTGATGGGATGCTGCATCTCGTCGAGATCGCCCTTCACCAGGTTCAGGCAGTAGACGCAGGACTCGAACTCGCGCGCCAGTTTCGCGAAGAGCGGCGCCAGGCGCGCGTATTCGAACTGGTCGAACTTGGAGACGATGTAATAACTCTCCTTGCCCGCTTTGATGAAGTCGATGAGATTCTCCAGCCGCTGCCGCCGCAGGCGATAGTGATTGATGCTCTCGGGAAACATGCCGGAGAGAAACAGCGTGTAGTCGCCAATGTGCTTGCGCACCTGGCGCTCGCGATCGAACGACGGCGCCGGGCCGTAGACGGGATCGCTCTCCAGCAGCATCTCGCCCACATCGCCCAGCCGACGCCCGCCGGCGTCGCAAATCTTGAAGAGCTGCTCGCTCTCGCAGAACTCGGCCAGCATGTTGACGACGTAGTCCTGCAGCTCGGTATCGTGCAGGCCGATGTCGTGGTGGAAATGAGTTGTGGATGAGTTCGGTGAAGAGTTCCTGCAGCGGGTGCGATTCCGGGATCATGGGTTGGCCCTGTTACCAGCCTCCTAAGCTTCGAGTCACCGCGATTGTTGCGACTTCATATCGCATTTCGGTCGGCGAGTGCAAGCATTAGTCGCACGGCGATACCGCGAAGGCTCACATGAGTAAACCCGTCGCCAGCCAGAATGCTTCGCTGGGAAGCGCTCTTTCAACCGGGCCTGTTGATTTAGAGCAGTGTTGATGCGGGTTTGGTTGCTAGGGAGTCGGCGAGAGGCTTAGTTGCGGGCGTTGTCAGCAGAGGGGAGGGTTGACTGCCAAAATGCGGTACGCCGAACCGGGGACTCGTCCGACATAGTCGACGGCGACGGACCCGCCTTGGTCTTCGTATTGAATTCCTGAAAGCGAGCGTGAGGCAGCGCCGCAGGCGCGGCATATCTAAGCCCAGCGTTTCAACGCTGGGTAGGCGTGATGTTGAGACCGAGTCCCGCAAGGGACGGCATATGCCTCATCCGAACACATAACGAGAATCGAAGGACGCTCCGGATTTGCGCAACAACGTCATGAACTCCTGCTCGAAACTCCACTTGCGATGATGCTCCGCCTGATGCGCGATGTAATCTGCCACCGTCTGCTTTTGCGATTGGCTGACGCTGAACGCGCCGTACCCTTCCTGCCAGTCGAAGCACACTCCGCGTTCGTGCAACCAACGCGAGCTGTTGCCCTTTAGCTCTTGTATTGCTTTGGACAAAGGAATGGCAGGTGGTACGTGAATCAGAAGATGGATGTGGTTGGCCGTGCCTCCGGCGGCAAGCAGGGTGATGTTCTTCGCTTGCGCCACTCCGGTCAGATATCGGCACAGCTCAACCGGGTCGGGGATGAGATCGGCGCGCTCCTTGGTGCTGAAGACGCAGTGCACGAGCACCCAGGCGTGGGTGTGGGACATACCGGCAGGCTATCGGGGCTCCGCTCCATCTGCGGTGACGCGGGGCACAGACCGCAGTTCATATACCGTCCCTCACGGGACTCGGATTCCGTTGTGGCGCCTACCCAGCGTTGAAACGCTGGGCTTAGATATGCTGTCCCCTTCGGGGACGGGGTCCAGCGCTGACGCCGAGTAATTGACCAAGCGCCCACGGGGCAGGGAATAATAAACCGTGTGCTAACCGCCAGTGCACCTAGTTAAGGAATATGAACTCCTACAATGTGGGACTCTTGCTTTCGATCAGCCCCTTCACCCGCTCCACGAACGCCTCGGCCTTCACTGAGCCTTCGGCTTTTTCCTGGCCGCGGACGCGCACGTTGACCTCGCCGGCTTCCATCTCTCTGTCGCCAAGAACAAGCTGGAACGGGACTTTCTGCATGGCGTGCTCGCGGATTTTGGCGTTCATCTTCTCGTTGCGCAGATCGACGTGGACACGGACCCCTGCCGCCTTCAGCTTCTCGCCGACTTCGTTGGCGTAGGCGTGATGCTTCTCGCCGATCGGGATGATGACCACCTGCACCGGCGACAGCCAGACAGGAAACGCTCCGGCATAATGCTCGAGCAGCACGCCGAAGAAGCGCTCTTCGGAGCCGTAGAGTGCGCGATGCACCATCAGCGGCTGATGGCGCCTGCCGTCCTCGCCGACGTACTCCAGCCCGAAGCGCTCGGGCAGGGTGAAGTCGAACTGCACGGTGGAGAGCTGCCACAGGCGGCCGATAGCGTCGACCAGCTTGATGTCGATCTTGGGGCCATAAAACGCAGCTTCGCCGGGGATGGTTTTGTACTCGATGTTGCGGCGCTTGAGGGCGTTCTCCAGCGAGCGCTGCGCCAGCTCCCACTGATCGTCCTGCCCGGCGTAGGTTTTGCGATCATTCGGATCCCAAATCGACAGCTCGACCTGGAACTGCTCGAAGCCGTAGGTGTGCAGCGTGGCCAGCGCGAAGTCGATGCAGCCGACCACCTCGTCCTCGATCTGCTCCGGAGTGCAGAAGATGTGCGCGTCATCCTGGGTGAAGCCGCGGACGCGCAGCAGGCCGTGCATCACGCCGGAGCGCTCGTAGCGATAGACGGTGCCAAGCTCGCCCAGGCGCACCGGCAGGTCGCGATACGACTTCAGCGAGTCGCGATAGATGAGGATGTGGAACGGACAGTTCATCGGCTTCATGCGATAGACGGCGTCGTCCAGTTCCATAGGGGTGAACATGTTCTGCGCGTAGTAGCCCTCATGGCCGGAGGTCTTCCACAGGTCGGTGCGCGCCACGTGCGGGGTATAGACCAGCGAATAGCCGCGCTTGAGGTACTCGTTGCGCATCCAGTCTTCCATCTCTTTGCGGATGAGGCCGCCCTTGGGATGCCAGAAGATGAGGCCGGGCCCCGCGAGCTCCTGGATGGAGAACAGGTCAAGCTGCTTGCCGAGCACGCGATGGTCGCGCTTTTTGGCTTCTTCCAACTTGTGCAGGTAGTCGTCGAGATCCTTCTTGCGAGAAGAACGAGGTGCCGTAGATGCGCTGCAGCTGCGGATTTTTCTCGTCGCCCAGCCAATAGGCGCCGGCGATGCTGAGCACCTTGAACGCCTTGATGCGCCCGGTGGACGGGATGTGCGGGCCGCGGCAGAAGTCGATGAACTTGCCGGTCTTGTAGATGGAGATCTTCTCGTCGGGCTGGGTGAACTGCTCGATGAAGTGGCACTTCATGAAGTCGCCTTCCGACTTGAAGCGCTCCAGGCCTTCGGTGCGCGGCAGAAATTCGCGCGCGTAGGGCAGGTCCTGCTTCACCAGCTCCTGCATCTTCTTCTCGATCGCCTCGAGGTCTTCGGGCGTGAATGGCTTCTCGCGATAGAAGTCATAGAAGAAGCCGGACTCGGTGGCGGGACCGTGGCCGAGCTTGGTCTCGGGAAAGAGCTCGAGAACGGCGGCGGCCATCAGATGCGCGGACGAGTGGCGATAGACTTCCAGCGCCTCGGGATCGCGATCGGTGAGGATGCGGAGCTCGGCGTCCTGCTCCAGCGGGCGCGCGAGATCGATGAGCTGCGAGCCATCTTTCGCGGCGGGCGCATGGGCGGAGGCGGGTGCGGTGGCTTGTTCCGCAGGCGGGTGATGACCGTTGCCGCCGCTGCCG
Source organism: uncultured Acidobacteriaceae bacterium (assembly GCA_963697175.1). Classification (GTDB taxonomy): domain Bacteria; phylum Acidobacteriota; class Terriglobia; order Terriglobales; family Acidobacteriaceae; genus Bog-257. The sequence goes on from CAVONC010000021.1 coordinate 424,888, forward strand.
TTTGACGACAGCGGCTTGATCTGTGCGGCCAGCGCGGCGTCGGCGAGACGAGGGCTGATGCTTTTGGCGATGTCGAGGGCGGAGGTCCCGCGCGGCACGTCTCTGACGCTGCCGTCGGGCAATTTCACATGAATGATTTCAGACATGATGTAGTCCAACCCGCTCCACGAACGCCTCGGCCTTCACTGAGCCTTCGGCTTTTTCCTGGCCGCGGACGCGGACGTTGACCTCGCCGGCTTCCATCTCTCTGTCGCCAACGAACAAGCTGGAACGGGACTTTCTGCATGGCGTGCTCGCGGATTTTGGCGTTCATCTTCTCGTTGCGCAGATCGACGTGCACGCGGACGCCGGCGGCCTTGAGCTTCTCGCCGACTTCGTTGGCATAGGCGTGATGCTTCTCGCCGATGGGGATGACGACCACCTGCACCGGCGACAGCCATACAGGAAACGCTCCGGCGTAATGCTCGAGCAGCACGCCGAAGAAGCGCTCTTCGGAGCCGTAGAGCGCGCGATGCACCATGAGCGGCTGATGGCGCCTGCCGTCCTCGCCGACGTACTCCAGCCCGAAGCGCTCGGGCAGGGTGAAGTCGAACTGCACGGTGGAGAGCTGCCACAGGCGGCCGATGGCGTCGACCAGCTTGATGTCGATCTTGGGGCCGTAAAACGCAGCTTCGCCGGGGATGGTCTTGTACTCGATGTTGCGGCGCTTGAGCGCGTTCTCCAGCGAGCGCTGCGCCAGCTCCCACTGATCGTCCTGCCCGGCGTAGGTCTTGCGATCGTTCGGATCCCAAATCGACAGCTCGACCTGGAACTGCTCGAAGCCGTAGGTGTGCAGCGTGGCCAGCGCGAAGTCGATGCAGCCGACCACTTCGTCTTCGATCTGCTCCGGAGTGCAGAAGATGTGCGCGTCGTCCTGGGTGAAGCCGCGGACGCGCAGCAGGCCGTGCATCACGCCGGAGCGCTCGTAGCGATAGACGGTGCCGAGCTCGCCCAGGCGCACCGGCAGGTCGCGATACGACTTCAGCGAGTCGCGATAGATGAGGATGTGGAACGGACAGTTCATCGGCTTCATGCGATAGACCGCGTCGTCCAGTTCCATGGGCGTAAACATGTTCTGCGCGTAGTAGCCTTCGTGGCCGCTGGTCTTCCACAGATCGGTGCGCGCCACGTGCGGCGTGTAGACCAGCGAGTAGCCGCGCTTGAGGTACTCGTTGCGCATCCAGTCTTCCATCTCTTTGCGGATGAGGCCGCCCTTGGGATGCCAGAAGATGAGGCCGGGCCCGGCGAGCTCCTGAATGGAGAACAGGTCGAGCTGCTTGCCGAGCACGCGATGGTCGCGCTTTTTGGCTTCCTCCAGCTTGTGCAGGTAGTCGTCGAGATCCTTCTTCTGAAGAACGAGGTGCCGTAGATGCGCTGCAGCTGCGGATTCTTCTCGTCGCCCAGCCAATAGGCGCCGGCGATGCTGAGCACCTTGAACGCCTTGATGCGCCCGGTGGACGGGATGTGCGGGCCGCGACAGAAGTCGGTGAACTTGCCGGTCTTGTAGATGGAGATCTTCTCGTCGGGCTGGGTGAACTGCTCGATGAAGTGGCACTTCATGAAGTCGCCTTCCGACTTGAAGCGCTCCAGGCCTTCGGTGCGCGGCAGAAATTCGCGCGCGTAGGGCAGGTCCTGCTTCACCAGCTCCTGCATCTTCTTCTCGATCGCCTCGAGGTCTTCGGGCGTGAATGGCTTCTCGCGATAGAAGTCGTAGAAGAAGCCGGACTCGGTCGGCGGGCCGTGGCCGAGCTTGGTCTCGGGAAAGAGCTCGAGAACGGCGGCGGCCATCAGATGCGCGGACGAGTGGCGATAGACTTCCAGCGCCTCGGGATCGCGATCGGTGAGGATGCGGAGCTCGGCGTCCTCCTCCAGCGGGCGCGCGAGATCGATGAGCTGCGGGCCATCTTTCGCGGCGGGCGCATGGGCGGAGGCGGGTGCGGTGGCTTGTTCCGCAGGCGGGTGATGACCGTTGCCGCCGCTGCCGTTTGACGACAGCGGCTTGATCTGCGCAGCCAGTGCGGCGTCGGCGAGACGAGGGCTGATGCTTTTGGCGATATCGAGGGCGGAGGTCCCGCGCGGCACGTCTCTGACGCTGCCGTCGGGCAATTTCACATGAATGATTTCAGACATGATGTGGTCCAGTCCCGCGTCGATTTGGCGCGGTTCTTGCAATCTTAGTAATGGTAGCGAGCTTGATGGAATCGAATCTGCGTTTCCGATACCTCATAAACGAGCCGATGTTCTTGAGTAATCCGCCGCGACCAGAAACCAGCCAGCCCGAATCGAAGCAGTTCGGGTTTGCCTATTCCGACAAATGGATCTTGCAGAACGGCGTGCACCAATTCCAATATGCGCACGGCAGTTTTACGGTCAGTCTTTGTCCAATACAGGAGGTCTTCGAGGAAGCGCGATTGGAAAATGGCGTCGCGCTCAGTCTTCCGCATCGAGACCAACTTCCCGGCGCAGTTGGTCCAGCGTCATTCGTTTGCCTTTGCCTTGACGGGCCTCGTGAATTGACGCCATTAGCCGTTCAGCATTTCGAGGAGACCGCAATAAGTGTGCTGTCTCCAGCAATCCTGCCAATTCGTCCGCTGGAATCAGAGCCACATCCTTTGCGCCTCGACGACGGACGATGACGACTTCATGATCATTGGCTACCTGGTCCAGTACCGACGCCAGGCGTTCGCGCAGGCTCGTATAGGTTGTCTCAACCGGCATGATTTTGAACTCCTTGAATTAAGCGTACAGGTTTCCTGTACCTATGTCTAGGATTCAATTTCGCCTTGCTAAAGGGGAGAGCGAAGGGACCAGGTGGTTACAGGGATGTTCGTGTTCGGCGGGAGCGGACTTCCAGCACCGCCGATCCGACGAGCGCAACGCAGCCGACGAGGATGGCGACCGGGATGGCGACGTGTTTGTAGGCGTTGGTCATGTCGACTTTGCTACCACTTATGATGCCATAAAGCACCGTTCCGACGATACCCAGGAACAGGCCTGCGCCCATGCCTCCGCCGACGAACAGCAGGGTGGTGAAGAGCACGCGAACGGTGGAAGTGAAGGCGATGGAAAGCTTGGAGCGGCGAGCCGGCATGGCAGCGGAGTACGACATCCCAACATTTTAGCCTGATACGGCGGCGGCCGGGCGCATCTAGATTGGGTCGCAGCTAAGGATTGTGGCCTGAGGGACCCACTCATTCGAACCGCGCGAATGAGTGGGGCACCCGGCAAACCCAGTTCTCACGCAGACACTAAAGTCCTTGGTCGGGATGACAGATCATAAGAGGAGCCCGGTTCCCACAGATTCGAACAGCGCGAATGAGTGGGGAGATGTCGATCACGCTGCCGAGAGATACGCGCGGGCCGGAGGCCCGCGTTACAGCCGGCCAGAGGCCGGCGCTACTCTTGCCCGACTGACTTGGGACGGCGCTACTCTGCTGCCGGCTACGGTGCGAACTGCCAGACCGTTCCGGAGTTGTAGGTGCCACAGGGGGAAGTGGTGCCATAGAGGTTGCCATTGGCATCGACGGCCAAACTGCCCCCGGTCGGGAAATACTCGTATCCTAAGTAGTAGAGGAGCTGAATGTTCAAGAAGCCGTTCGTAGCCCAGCCTTCGTAAAAGAAGGGATTCTGCTCATTACTAGAGGACGATGCCGTGCCATACACAATGTCGTTTGCATCGATGGTCAGACTATTCAGATAGCCGGCGCCCTCAGGGTTGGTCGAGTAGAACGACCAGCCGGTACCAGACCTTGCCATCAGGAAGATCTGGCCGGACGTCGGCAGGATGCCATAGAGATTGTTGCCTGTGCTGTCCAGGACAAGGGAAGAAACGGCGATGCCATCTTTTTGTGCAAACCAACGGAGCTCCTTCAGCGTCCACTGGCCGCCGGAAGGCACGAGCTGGAACAGAACTCCATCCTGGTAAAGAGAGCTGCCGGTGAGTCCGAAGAGGTTGCCGTCGTTGCCTACCAGCACCTGAATTGGGCTGGAGATCTCGCCGGGGCTGAAGTTGTAGAGGATGGTTTTGGTCCAGCCTCCGCCGGATGGCGTGAGCTCAAACACCGTACCGTAATCATTCACTCCGCCGGCCGTTGTCGTGCCGTACAGGTTGCCCTGCTGGTCGTACGCGGTGAGGTTGACGACGCCCGCGCCGTCAGCTTCGCTGCTGAACTGATAAATCGGTTTCTCGCTCCAATAACACAGAGCGGTTTTGCAGGCAGTCGGCGGAGGCGTCAGGTTGAAGACGACTCCGCAGTACTGGCTGCCGCCGGTGCTGCAATTCTGAATACCTCCCTGCGCGCCGCCGTAGAGGCTGCCGTTGGGGCCTACGATCAGCCCGGTCGGCTGACCGCCGCTGCTGCCTCCCGCGAAGTTGTACAGCGGATCGAGAATCCATCCGGAGCGGTCGCTTAGCTTAAAGGCAAGACCAGCGCTGTTGCTGCCGCCGTTAGGAAATGTTCCATAGACATTGCCGGCCCGGTCGACGACCACGCCGTTCTGGCCGCTGGCGCCCGCCTGCATCTGGGTGAGGTTAGAGATGATCTGGAGATTATCTTGTGACTTAAAGCACTGGGGCGCTGGATCGCCGTTCCCCAGCAGCGTAAACGATTCCGAGGGGATGGTACCCACGTCGGTTGTGTCGGCTTGCGACGGGCAGCCGGAGGACATGCATCCGACTCCGCTGTTCTCGTCCCAGAACGCGGGATCGTCGTTGGTAACGGAGGCATTCTGTACGTTCACCCAATAGGTTCCCGGTTCCAGCTCAAGACTGGTGAAGTTCGCGCTGGTCTCGGTGCAGACGTTGTAGCCGAACTGGTTGTAGGTGCATGGTCCCTGAGTGAAAGTGACGAGTTGGTCAAAGTAGGTGGGTCCGCCGTTTGGCTCTGCGGTGATGGACACCTCGGCAAAGTACATGGTGTCGTTCGGAAATAGCCACGCACCAAAGGTCATTCCAGTGACTTGAGTGCCGTTGGTGGTGAAGGTATCGCTAGTCGCAAATCCATAGTTGATGTTCCAGGCGTCGGTGTTGCCGTTGATGGGACCGTTTTCGTAGATAACACTGCCTTGCGGCGGGCGGGTGCGAGACGCTTGATGGGCCGGCGCTGGGTTGGGCGTTGATGCCGGATGGGCGAGCCGCTTGGCGAACTGCGGCATTCTTGCTGCCTGCACCGCGGTTGGGGGAACGGTGTTCTGTGCGGACATGGGAAGCGCAGCCGACATTATCAGGAGCGCGGTGACTGCTGCCAGAACGATTACGCGAACAATGGAGGTGAGAGGTTGCGCTTGGCTTGGCATCGGCTTGTGCTCCTCGCAGTGGCTGGTAACGTTGGTGGACCCGTCTGTGATGCGATAGAGGGTTGCGACTGTGGGAACCCACTCATTCGAACCCCGCGAATGAGTGGGGCACCCGGTGCTACTCGCCGTAGTTATCTAATCAGGCTTCGCGGCTGGGAGCGCTTCAACCTCACCGAAGCCATCGGGACCACAGACAGGACACGGATAGATAGGTTTCAGCCCGAAGACGGTCCCGCCGTAGTAAGCGCCGGCCAATGCCGTCGTGCCATAGATATTGCCATCGGCACCGAAGGTCAGGCCGGCAAAAGGAAAACCACCATCCGCGCGGTTGCCGAGGAAGTTATGCAACAGCATCTCCGTCCAGCTGCTGCCGCTGGGGGAGAACTCGAACACTGTCCCCTCGCCGTCTACGCCACCCTGCGAAGTCGTGCCGTAAAGATTGCCGTCGGCATCGACGATCAGGCCGCCGAGAGGCTCAACCCCGTCCGAGCCGCTGCCAAAGCTATGCAACACCGTCTCCGTCCAGCTACCGCCGCCGCTGGGCGACAACTCGAAGACCGTCCCATTGCGATTGGTGCCGCCGAAAGCGGTCGTACCGTAAAGATTGCCGGCGGCATCGAAGGCCAGGGCGCCAGTCCAAGGCTGCTGTCCGTCGGGAAGGGCACCGAAGTTATATAACGTCGTCAGGGTCCAACTGCCGCCCTCGGTTGGCGTCAACTCAAACACCGTACCGTAGCTTATTCCAACGCCGCCGGCAGTGGTCGTGCCGTAAAGATTGCCAGCGGAATCGAAGATCAGGGGAGCCAGGGGATTGACTCCGTCCTTGCCGTCGCCAAAGGTGTGCACAATTGATTCGGTCCAGCCTCCACCTTGGGTGGGCGACAACTTGAACACCGTCCCACAGCCCTGGTACGGCGAACAGTAAATACCACCGTTTGACGTCGTGCCGTAGATATTGCCGGCGGAATCGAAGGTGATACCTCGGGGATACCGTCCGTCATAGGCGCCGGTGAAGACATACAGCACCTTTTCCGTCCAGCCGCCGCCGCCGCTGGGAGACAACTCGAACACCGTGCCATAGCCTGGGCCATAGAGGGTGGTGCCGTAGAGATTACCGGCGGTATCCCAGATCAAGCCGGTTTGGGGAAAATATCCGTCCACGCCGTTGTTGATAAAGCTGTGCAGCACCGTCTCTGTCCAGCCGCCACCGCTGGGAGACAACTCGAATGCCATCCCGCAGCCGTGAGCGCCGCCCATTACGGTAGTGCCATAAAGATTGCCGGCGCTGTCCTGGATCAGGCTGCCGTAGTCGGGCTGGTTCCCGTCCGAGCCGCTCCCGAAGCTGTGCAGCACCTGTTCCCTCCAGTGGACAGCCGACGAGCTAACGTCCGCAAAGCCGTTGCTACCGCCGATATAAGTTGTTCCATCGAGATTTGAATCGTGGGTGGTTATGCCCGGAAGATCTCCTTGTGACTGGCACGTGGGCGGCCCGCCGCTCCCCAGCATGCTGAATGATTCCGAAGGAATGGTCCCGACACTATTGTTGTCGGCTTGCGACGGACAGCCTGGCGACTGACATCCGACTCCACTGTTCTCGTCCCAGTACACTGGATCGCCGGTGGGAACGCTGGCGTTCTGCAGGTTGACCCAATAGGTGCCCGACGGCAGCGTGGCGCTGAAGTTGGTGCTGGTCTCGGTACAGACGTTGTAGCCGTACTCGTTGACGGCGCAGCTCGCCCTGAGTGAACTGCACCGTCTGATCAAAGTACGTGGTGCCGCCGTTGGGCTCCGAGGTGATGGAAATCTCGGCTGAGTTCAAGGTGTCTCCGGCAAACAACCAAGCCCCGAAACTCATGCCGGTGACGGTGCTGTCGCCTACCGTGATGGTGTCGCTGACGGTGAAGCCGAAGTTGATTGTCCAGGCGTCCGTGTTGCCGTTGATGGGACCGTTTTCGTAGATAACACTGCCTTGCGGCGGGCGGGTGCGAGAGGCTTGATGCGCCCGTGCTGGGTTGGGCGACGATGCCGGATGAGCGAGCCGCTTGGCGAACTGCGGCATTCTGCTGCCTGCACCGCGGTTGGGGGAACGGTATTCTGTGCGGACATGGGAAGCGCAGCCGACGTGATCAGGAACGCGGTGACTGCTGCCAGAACGATTACGCGAAAAAAGGAGGTGAGAGGTTGCGCTTGGCTTGGCATCGGCTTGTGCTCCTCGCAAATGGCTGTAGACGTCGAGGGCCCGGGAAGACGAGTGCGATGGGGCTCGCGGGAGGGGAAGAGGGGTCCACTTTCAGCCAGCCGGCCGCGAATCAACCCGGGCAGGGAAAATGGCCGGGGAGTCCTCGCACGAAATACCCGGCGGGATTTTATAACGGCCCGGAGCGTTTGTCAGATAATTTCTGGCGAAAACACACTTATAGAGCCGTTCAGGCCGACGTTGTTGCGGGTGCGTTACAATCGACTATTCATGGCTTCGACGTCGCAGGCCGTAACTCGAACTCCGGCGGAAGTGGTGCGCATGGCGCCGGTGACGCAGGCCGGCAACGGTATCTGCTATGCCGTGATGGGAGATGTGACGGCTGGGATCGCCGACCTGGAGCGGATGATCAACGCGGTGCCGCGCACCATCGCCGCGGCGCTCAATCGCAAGGCGTATTATTTTGTGCCGCTCACGCTCAACCTGGGCGATGAGACGATGATCGCCGACCGCTACGATGTGCAGCTTTCCGACAGCGCCGTCTGCCATCGCAACCAGACGCTGGGCGATTCGCAGTGCGTCTTCATCTCCACGCGGCTGATGGAAGACAGCTTCGCCATCGCCTTCGAATTCTTCATCAACGTGGGTCACAACTTTGTGGACCGCGTCGGCGTCTCGCAGGAGTTTTCCGACCTGGTGTGGAAGCAGGTGGAGGGCCGGGCGCGCGGCGAGACTTCGCTGGACGCCTATGAGCTGCGCAAAGTGGCGACGACGAACGGTCCCGAAGCCGAGAAGGCGCGGCACGAATATCTGCTGACGACGTTTTCCGATGCGATCGCGGTGTACATGCTGTCGCTGTTTCTCGATGTGGATTACCAGGACCTGCGCGAGCGCGACTATCCGCTGCTGGCTCCGGATGCGCTAGGCGACCGGCTGCGGAAGATCAGCGAGCTATTTCCGCCGAATCCGGGATTTGAGTTTGCGGTGCACCGGAGGAGAAGGCAGTAAAAACCAGTGGTCAGTGGCCAGTTGCCAGTTGTCAGTAAGACCAGCGAGATTCACCATTCTGCTCCCCGCATCAGCCCTCCCGCCAAGTACGAAATCAAGGCTCTCGTTTCGATTTTGCCTCTTTCAGTGTTCTCCGTGCTTCCGTGGTGAAATGCTTTTCGTCGCGCCATTTACAATGTGCGCGTGATCGCACATTTGCGCGGACGGCTGATCTCGAAGCATCCCAACCAGGCCATTGTTGAGGCCGGCGGCGTCGGCTACGACGTTGTCATTACCATCCCCACATTTTCGGAGCTGCCGGCGACTGGCGCGGAGGTTGCGCTGCACATCCACACCCACGTGCGCGAGGACGCGCTGGCGCTCTACGGATTTCTGCGCGCCGAAGAGAAGCAGCTGTTCGAGAAGCTGATCACGGTGAGCGGCATCGGGCCGTCGCTGGCGATCAAGACTCTGAGCGGGATGGCGGCGGCCGACATGGTGGGCGCGATCCGCAGCAACGACTTTGCGCGGCTGACCAAGATTCCCGGCATCGGCCGCAAAACCGCTGAGCGCATGTGCGTGGAGCTGCGCGACAAGCTGGAAGGCTTCGGCGCGGCGCAGGCGGTGGTGACGCATTCGGCGGTGGAAGAGGATGTGATCTCGGCGCTGACGAATCTGGGTTACCAGCGCGCCATGGCGGAGAAGGCGGTGGAGCGGGCGGTGCAGGCAGCGGGGCGGGAGAACTTCGACGCGATCTTTCGCGCGGCGCTGGGGGCGCTGTCGAAGTAACTCCGAAAAGCCTTTTCACCACGGAGGCACGGAGGGCACGGAAAAGACAGAAAAATGTTTTCGGTCAATGTTGTTCTCTTGGTTTGGTCTGATAGTTCTTAACCGCGGCTAGACATCCGACTTGCATCACGCCGGATTTCTGTGGAGTGAAGGGGCAGAACTCGAAATCGCCGTAGACCTCGTGATCGAAATCGCTGAGAGGTTTCTCTAGTACGATGGGCAATTCTGTTCCATCGCGAAGCCCCAGCATTCTCTTCGTCCCGGTGATCCAGATGCGGCGCGTGGGATTGCCGTTCCAATTGTTGAGGCGGCCGTGGACGGTGTAGCAGGCAGCGACGACGCGCGGGTCCTTGCGGCAGGAGGGGACTGCGGTGTCGGAGGCGACGATTGGCACGACAAGGCCGAGGGCGAGCAGCGTATTCAAGTAGATTTTCGTCAACATCGTCAGGTGCCGCCGGCTTCCAGCCGGCTCGGACGAGAAATAAACAGCTTATCGGCACGACTGAAGTCGTGCCCTGTTACAAAGCGCTCGCGGGGCGACTTTTTCAGCGGCCTGTTTAGCCGGCGGCACAATCCGGCTTATCCGACTTTTTCAGCAGCCTCTGAAGCCCGCTCTGGAAATGATAACGGGATCCCTGAGACGCCGGCCTAAAGGCCCGCTCTACCCGAGCCAGCGCCCCGCAATGTTCGAAAAAATGTCGCCAAGTGGCCGGCCCGGTCCCGGCCATGACAGTGCCATTCTGGCGAACAGCGAAAAGCGAACAGCGAACAGCGAGACGCGAAGAGCGATAATAACCCGGTGCGCGAAAAGGTTCTCCAATATATCCGCGAGCAGAAGCTGATGCGCGCAGGCGATCGCGTGGCCGTCGCTGTGTCGGGTGGGGCCGATTCGGTGGCGCTGCTGCGCGTGCTGCTGGAGCTGCGGGAGGAGATTGGCATCGTGCTGGCCGTCGCGCATTTCAATCACGGACTGCGCGGCGCCGAGTCGGACGCGGACCAGGCTTTTGTTGCCGAGTTGGCCAGACAGTCGGGATTGGAGTTCTTCGCCGGCCTTGGGGATGTGCGCGATCACGCGGTGCTCAATAAGCTGAGCGTGGAAGCGGCGGGCCGCGAGCTGCGATATCAGTGGTTCGCGCGACTGGCTGCTGCGAAGCGGCTGGATGCAATCGCGACCGCGCACACGCTGGACGATCAGGCCGAGACGGTGCTGCTGAAATTTCTGCGCGGCGCGGGGACGCGCGGGCTGGCGGGGATTTGGCCGGTTCTTAACCCGGAGCTCTCAGACGAATCCGCCGGGGCTAAAGCCCTTTCTGGAGAAGCGTCTGACGGCGCAGCTGAAGCTGCGCCCCTTCAACGCGGAACGGCTCGCATTGTGCGCCCGCTTTTGAGTGTTACGCGCGATGAGGTGGAAGCGTACCTGGAGTCGCTGGGTCAGAGCTGGCGCGAGGATGCGAGCAATCTGGATCATCGTTTCCTGCGCAATCGCGTGCGGCATGAGCTGCTGCCGCTGTTGGAGCGGGAGTACAACCCGAACATCCGGCGGGCGCTGAGCGATGCGGCGGAGATTGCGCGCGCAGAAGAAGAATATTGGCGGGAGGAGGTCGAGCGAGAGCTGGCGGCTCGCGGCCCGGGGCTAAAGCCCGAAGGAATGCCGCGCGCAGACGCCGGCCTGAAGGCCGGCTCTTCCACCGAAAGGCGATTGTCTGACACCGCGGAGAAAGCAGGTCCCTCCGCTCGGACTGAAGTCCTCGGTCGGGATGACAATATTGAAGATGGCAACATTGCGGATGAGGGTACTGAAGAGACCGCTACTAATCCACTGAAAAGCGGCATTGAGGCTGACCGTATTGAAGGGAAACATGCGGACACGGGTCTGAAGGCCGGCTCTTCCACCGTAACCGACCGAAGCGCTTCTGCGGCATCCGACTCCTGGGATCGAAAGTTTTGCGCAATTGCCGCTAGCGGTACAGCGCCGGCTGGTGAAGTGCTTTGCCGAAGATCATGGCTTAGCACTTGACTTCGAGCATGTGGAGAAGCTGCGGCGATGCGCGCTGGGCGAGCTGTCGCGGACTGAGCTTCCCGGCGGCCTGATTGCAGTGAATGCAAAACGGTGGCTGGAATTGCGGTCGTGCTCGCAAGCTAGCGCTGCTGAATATGAGATTGTGCTGCCGATTCCGGGCGAGGCGCGAATCGACGAATTAGGGCTGACCTTGCGGGCGACGATTGTTCCAGAAGAGTTCGGCCGCGAGATGACGCCGGGCGAGTTGCTTAGCCGCGATCTGGTGGGAGCGGAGCTGATCATTCGGAATTGGCGGCCGGGGGATCGGTTCTGGCCGGCGCATAGTGGCTCGGAGGAGAAGCTGAAGCGATTGTTTGCGGAGAAGAAGATTTCGGCTGACGAGCGCCCGACGTGGCCGGTGGCGCTGTGCGAAGGCGAGATCGTGTGGGTGCGAGGATTTCCGGTCGCCAAGGCGTATGGCTGGAGCGGTACGGGCGAAGGGGTGAGGATCGAGGCTGTCCGGGTTGAGGGCTGAGGCAGGTTCCTCGCGGGCTGAAGCCCGCTCGGAATGAGAGAAAGGCGCTTATCGGCACGACTAAAGTTGTGCCCTGTTACGAACCGGTCTTTAGGTCGTGCCTGTTACAAACCGGTCGCAGGGCGACTTTTCAGCGGCCTGTATTAGCGGACTATTAGCGGAACATGGGTCTCCGCAAATCGTGACCGTCAGGGCATCGCCATATCGCAAGTGACCTGCTTCCGGGCTCGCTTACAAACTCCGCCATAATCACCAAGGTCCAGCCATAGCACTTTAGGACATGTACTTTCGTAATCCCCCGATAGTTGTAGTTGTCACAGCTTCCCCCATTGACCAAACGATATCGTTGAGAGGCGAGTGAAATGATCCCTCGTTATAGGGATCCCTCGACTCGCCCGGCCTGTTTCAAAAAACAGGCCAGAGTCTCGCCCGGGAGGACACGATCTGTGCGGTTGCAGAGATCGTTGGTTAGCTCGGGATCACAGGAGTTGTTGGAAGAACCACTTATGAGAGCAGTCAAGCTTTGCATCTACACCAAGCGCGATGGAACGCCGTGTCGCGGGATTGCGATGAAGAGGCGGGGGTATTGCCGCCATCATCATGAGCAAACCAAGCGGCTGATGCGGCTGGCGCGCAGGTGGAGCCTCGATCCGGGACCGGTTGGATGGTCCGAGCCGTTCCGGCGCTGGCTTAAGTGGTTTAACAGTCAAACATTTAGGCGTTAAACCTTTTGGATTTAGGACTTTAGGATAAGGTTTTTGTATAAAGTATCTCGAATGAAGACTTTGAAAAAAGGGGGGCCAGTACTACAACGCCTCACGTCGAAGAGACCGCAGATCCCTCGGTCGGACTGAAGTCCTCGGTCGGGATGACAGGTCAAGAGGAGTCCGAATGCGGATCGGAGCGAGAAGTCCTGATGCGGATTGAAGCGAGGAGTCCTAATGCGGATTGAAGCGAGAGAAGGATTCGGGGGCCACGGAGGCGAGGTCAGCGTCCAAAGGACGGACGCGAGGCCTTCGGCAGTTGGCCGGAGATTTGGCTCTCCCAGGTCTGGAAAAGCGCCAGACCTGGGGCACCCGCAAATCGGCATTCGAAGGAGGACGATGGGTTCGCCAATTGTAGGGGTCCTTCAACTGCGCTCAGGATGACACAAGACGAGTGATGCGCCACCATAGGGGTCCTTCGACTGCGCTCGGCATTCGCCTCGCTCCGCTCAGGATGACACCGCAGGTGCGTACTCTCGTTATGTACAGCGCACCGAATGGCGCACGGCCGGTAGTTTGAGAAGGTAACGCGTGACGATTTCAGAGAACGTTCGACCAGTCGACCAGAGCGGGACGATCCCGAACGCCGAGCGACAATTCTGCAAGGAGGTCTTACAACTGACCCGCTCACGCGTCAATAGAGGTGGAAGGGCGGCCGTCAATCGAAAAGCTAAACAATTGGGAAAAGTAGCCCGTGCCAAATCCGGATGAGTCCTCGCCGGGCCTTATTTTTGTGAACAAGTCTATTGTCCCGATTCGGTTAGCGGCGGGTTACAATCGGTAGTGAGTCGGAATTTGTAAATCCGGCAGGTGAGGGGAGCATCTAAGTCTTTAGGCACGAAGTCGTGTCGGCCCCTTTCAACAGGAGTTTTCGGTGAATTCAACGGTCAAAACGGTCGTGTTTTGGCTCGTGATTGTGCTTTCCGGCGTGCTGTTGTGGCAGGTCGTGAAGGGCGCGAACTCGGGCGCCAAGGAACGCGACATCAGCTTTTCAGAGTTCCTCTCCAACGTGGACCAGAACAATGTCAGTGAAGTCACGCTCATTGGCCAGGAGGTCCGCGGCAAGTTCAAGAACGACAAGGCAAGCTTCCACACCATCGCGCCCACCAACTATCCCGACATGTACAAGGAGCTGCGCGACAAGGGCGTCAACATCACGGTGAAGGACGCGCAGGGCGGAGGCTGGCCGACGTGGCTGCTCAACCTGGCGCCGTTCATCCTGCTGGGTGCGCTGTGGTTCATCATGATCCGCCAGATGCAGACCGGCGGCAACAAGGCGTTGTCGTTCGGCAAGAGCCGCGCGCGCCTGCTCTCCATGCAGCAGAAGAAGGTGACGTTCAAGGACGTCGCCGGCGTGGATGAAGCCAAGGAAGAGCTGCGGGAGATCATCGAGTTCCTGCGCGAGGCGCAGAAGTTCCAGAAGCTGGGCGGACGCATTCCCAAGGGCGTGCTGCTGGTCGGGCCTCCGGGAACCGGCAAGACCTTGCTGGCCCGCGCGGTTGCCGGCGAAGCCAATGTGCCGTTCTTCTCCATCTCGGGTTCGGACTTTGTGGAGATGTTCGTCGGCGTGGGCGCAAGCCGCGTCCGCGACCTGTTCGAGCAGGGCAAGAAGAATGCGCCCTGCATCATCTTCATCGACGAAATCGACGCCGTCGGGCGTCATCGCGGAGCCGGTCTCGGCGGTGGACACGACGAGCGCGAGCAGACTCTGAACCAGTTGCTGGTCGAGATGGACGGCTTCGAGTCGAACGAAGGCGTGATCCTGATTGCCGCGACCAACCGTCCTGACGTGCTCGATCCGGCGCTGCTGCGCCCGGGCCGTTTCGATCGCCGCGTGGTGGTCTCGCGTCCCGACGTTCGTGGCCGCGAAGAGATTCTGCGCGTGCACACCCGCAAGATTCCTCTCAATGACGACGTGGATCTTGGGCGTACTGGCTCGCGGCACGCCGGGCTTCTCCGGCGCCGACCTGGCCAACATGGTGAACGAGGCTGCGCTGGTTGCCGCGCGTCAGAACCGCAAGACGGTGCTGATGTGGGACTTCGAGCAGGCCAAGGACAAAGTCCTGATGGGCGCCGAGCGCAAGTCGATGATGCTCTCCGACGAGGAGAAGAAGAGTCACGGCGTATCACGAGGCCGGACACGCGCTGGTGGCGGCCATGCGCGAGCACGCCGATCCGCTGCACAAGGTCACGATCATTCCGCGCGGCATGGCGCTGGGCGTGACCATGCAGTTGCCGATCGACGACAAGCACACCTACACGCGCGATTACCTGGAGACGCGGCTGGCCATCATGATGGGCGGACGCGTGGCCGAGGAGCTGTTCCTCAACACCATGACCACCGGCGCGGGCAACGACATTGAGCAGGCGTCCGAACTGGCGCGCAAGATGGTCTGCGAGTTCGGCATGGCGTCGCTGGGGCCGCTCACCTTCGGCAAGAAGGAAGAGCAGATCTTCCTGGGCCGCGAGATCAGCCAGCATCGCGACTTCAGCGAAGAGACCGCGATGAAGATCGACGGCGAGGTGCGGCGCTTCGTCGACGATGGCTACAACTCGGCGCGCAGCATCCTGGAGGGCAATCGTCCGATCCTGGAGAGGATCGCCCAGGCGCTGCTGGAGCGCGAGGTGCTCGATGCCAACGAAATCAAGCTGCTCATCGAAGGCAAGGAACTGCCGGTGAAGGTGAATCCCAATGCTCCTCCGCCGGTGAAGGACGATGTGCAGCAGGTGCTGAAGCCGGCTCCGGGACAGCAGCCGAACGTGGCTCCTGAACGGCCGGCGCAGGCGTAAAGAAGCTGCGAGCTTCGAGCCACGAGCTTCGAGCAAAAAGCATAGGGCGGCTTAAATGGCCGCCCTAGCTTTTGTGATTTGTGATACACGGAGCTTCTGTTGATGTGTTATCCCGAGCGGAGCACCGAGCTTCTTGGCTGATGCGGTTCGAGGGACCTTGCTTTTCCCGCGTGCCTCATTAATCTCCGTTCGCCTCGGCTGCTCTTGCTCGCGGCTCGAAGCTCGCGGCTGACATCCCCTGCTAGAATCTTCTTTACGCCCTATGTCTCCGCAAGCTCCATTCTGCGATGTTGAAACCGCGCTGGACGAGATCCGCGCCGGCCGCATGATCGTGGTCGTCGACGACGAGGACCGCGAGAACGAAGGCGACCTCACTATGGCCGCCGAGAAGATCACGCCCGACGCCATCAACTTCATGGCCAAGTACGGACGCGGCCTGGTCTGCCTCGCCATGACCGAGGAGCGGCTGGAGTATCTGCGCCTCGGCCAGATGTCGGCGGAGAACACCTCCAACTTCGGCACCGCCTTCACTGAATCCGTCGACGCGAAAGACGGCGTCTCCACCGGCATCTCGGCCTACGATCGCGCGCACACCATTCACGTTGCCATCGATCCCGCGACGCGCCCCAACGATCTCGCGCGTCCCGGCCACGTCTTCCCGCTGCGCGCGCGCAAAGGCGGAGTGCTGGTCCGCGCCGGCCAGACCGAAGCTTCGGTCGATCTGGCGCGCATGGCGGGCATGGTTCCCGCCGGCGTCATCTGCGAGATCATGAGCGACGATGGCAGCATGGCGCGCGTGCCCGAGCTCAGCGAGTTCTGCCGCCGGCACAATCTGAAGATGATCACCGTCGCCGAAGTCATCCGCTATCGCATGGCGCACGAACGCTACGTGCAGCGGCTGGCTGAGGCCATGGTGCCGACCGCCTACGGCGAGTTCCGCATGATCTCCTACGCGTCGGAGATCAACGGCGATTCGCACATCGCGCTGGTGAAGGGCGATGTCGAGAACGCCGGCGACGAGCCGGTGCTGGTGCGCATGCATTCGCATTGCCTGGTAGGCGATGTCTTTGGCGCCAACTGGTGCGACTGCCGCAACGCCCTCGACGGCGCCATGCGCCGCATCGCCGAGGAAGGCCGCGGCGCGCTCATCTATCTGCACTCCACGTCGAAGGGCTACTCGGTGGAGCGCCTGGGCGAGCGCATGACCATCCAGTTCCATCACGAGCAGCGCCTGCCGACATTGCCCGAAAGCCAGCGCAAGACGCAGCGCGAAATCGGCATCGGCGCGCAGATCCTCTCCGACCTGAACCTCAAGCGCATCCGCATCCTCACCAATCACCCGCGCAAAGTGCCGGGACTGGAAGGCTTCGGCATCGAGATCGTCGAGCAGGTTCCGGTGTCGCGCAACCGGCAAAGCGACCGTGCGATAGAACGCCTGGGTAGTGCGCGCTTCAAGCGCCCTCTCGGGGCTCCCTCTCGTTGCTTGGAGCGCGCTACCCAGCACTCCGCGCCAAAAGCGGGCGCTGCGTGCTGGGCTATCGCTGTCCCGCGGGGCAGGACTTGGTTCTGCGTGCTGCTCAGCTGGCCGACGGGTTTCAGCCGCCGGCTTGCTGTTGACGGCTGTGTCGCCCTGGCATGTTCTCAGGGAGGCCGATGTTCCGGGGAGGCCGACGTGGCGAGGCCCGTGCCTGCACGAGAGCCTGAGCTTCGAGGGCCCCCGCCCTCTTCTCCAAGGCCGAGGAGAATCGGAGGCCATACAGCATGATCAAGCTCGACCGGAGACGGTCAGGGGAGGGAACCAGCCTAGCGCGAGGAGGCGACCGTGGACAAGAGTGCAGAGTGCGTATCATAGCGTGCGGCGCCAGGGGCAGTGCGAGGGGGAGCGCAGTTTTCCTAACACTGCCGCCGGGCATAAAGAACTAAAACGGTATCTCACGGGCGCCGCCGAGCGGGTGCGGATTGCTCTGGAATCGACCGGGCTGTACGGGCTGGATGTGGCGTTGTGTCTGCAAGCGGACCGCCGGCTGGAGGTGATGATGGCCAATCCGCGGGCGGTGAAGGATTTCGCCAAGGCGCTGCTGGAGCGCAGTAAAAGCGATCCGGTCGACGCCCGGGTGCTGGCCGAGTATGCGGCGCGCATGCCGTTTCGTCGCTGGCAGCGGCCGACGGCGGCGGCGCTGTCGCTGACCGTGGTGGTACGGCGGCTGCATGCGCTGACGGAGACGGCCACGCGGGAGAAGAACCGGCTGCATGCGCTGTCGGTGACCGCGACCAGTTTGAAGATCGTGGTGCTGGAACTGCGGCGCAGCCTGCAATGGATCGAGCGCTCGCAAGCCCGGCTGACGCGGGCCGCCCGCCAGATCATCGCTGGCGATGGGCAGCTGCAACGGCGTTTCCAACTGCTGCTCTCCTTGCCCGGAGTGGGCGAGACCAGCGCCTTGCAGCTGCTGGGCGAGCTGGCGTTGCTACCCGCCGATGCCGAGGTGCGACAGTGGGTGGCGTATGCCGGCCTGGACCCGTGCCAGTGTTCGTCGGGATCGTCGCTGCGCAAGCGGCCGCACATCAGCAAGGTGGGCAATCGTCATCTGCGGCGGGCGCTGTACATGCCGGCGCTGAGTGCGGCTCATCATCAGGCACAGTTCGCGGCTTATTATGGCGCGCTGCAGCAACGCGGCAAATGCAAGATGGTGGCCTTGGTGGCGATCATGCGCAAGTTGCTGCATGCCGCCTTCGGCATGTTCAAACACGACGCCTGGTTTGACGCTAGCCGGTTGTTTCCTGTCCCGCCGGCAGCCGTCGGTGCCGCCGCATAACCGTGCTCGGGGGAGGATCTCTTCTCCCTTCCCCAGAGCTTTTGCTTTTGACTTTGCTTTTGACTTTTCTTGAACAGAGAATCTGAAGCCGACTCTTGATTCTTTAGTACCGAGCTTGACGCGGGCCTGAAGGCCCGCACTACCTATTTTGTCTTCTGTCCTCGGGTGCAGCTTCCACCCTGCACCGACGTAATCAGGCCAGCCGAGGCTTTTAGGGTTTCGTTCCAGCAGGCGCCATTGGAATTGGAGTATTGGTAGGTCTCGGAATTCGTCTGATTGCTGAGAGTGTAGTTGCCGGACGAATCTACGCTCAGCGTGTCCGTGGGCGAGACTTTGTCCAGCAAGCTGCTGGAATAGGTCGGAGTTCCGTTCAGCTCTACCAGCACATCCTTGCTGAATCCCTGGTTGATTTGCGTGGACTGCACAAACGATCCGTCGGGATTGGCGGTATAGGCGTAACGCAGGCCCAGAGGCCAGGAGTACTGGACGTCGTTGGTGGTAACGTTGCTGCCTGCGGTCGTCGTCGTTGCGGAAGAGATGGTGCTGATCAGCCCGACAAACTGGTCGTCGACTGAGCCGTTCTGCAGGACGTAATAGCTCTGGCCGTTATTGAAGTCGATGCTCTGCACGACCTTGGTGTCCACCGTGCCATGCGAGGTGTTGACGTAGCCTTCCACGGTGAAGCCACGCGATGAATTGATAGCCAGCGGCCCGGCCGCCCACGTGCCATTGTTGATGATGTTCTGATTGATCACCGGATCGGGCGGAGTGATGGTATTGGTCGTTACCTCGCCGGTCAGCTGCGTCGAACCCAGGTCCTGATACACAAGCAGGTTTGCCGTCGCGGAAAAATACTGATCGGCGTTGTAGACGCTGACCGCAACCGTGTGCTGCGCGCCATTGCTCAAGATCGAAGCAAACGGAGTGAGGTCGACGCGATAGGGCTCGAAGTTGAGCGTGTGGACGCCGGGAATCGGCTGCCACAGGAATGGATCGATGCCGCCGGTGAAGATCCAGGGATAGACCGGCGCGACGCCCGCTGCCGTGCCATCGATACTGACCTCAGCCTCGCGGAAGCCGGTGACTGCCGCAGGTGAAGAGTTCGCCGGCAAGATTGTTGGGCGCGCAGACATACCAGAACTCGTCGCCCGACTGGCTCTGCGCCCAGACGTCAAGATAAGCGCGCTCGACGTTGGTCGGCAAAGTGAAGGTTCCCGTCAGCTGATCGGTTGGCGTGTTCAGCGTGACCGTTCCTCCGGTGGGCCCGGCCGACAGCGGCAGAACCACGTTGGCCGCAGGAGGCGGATTCTGACCTTGCGCCAGCGGATAGAACTGCAGATAGGCGCTGCCGTGATAGTGGCTGGTGTACTGATCGTTAACCAGGTTAAAGAGAATTGCCGTGCCCTGCTGCGGAATGGTGAAGAGCGGGCTGATCTCGGTGAGATTGCTCTCCGTGTGCCACTGGCGAACAAAGTTCCCTGACGGCTCGGCGGTGGTGCCGAAGAAAATCACGTTGCCGCCCAGCCAGATGTTGGTGGTGCGATCGTATTGCACGCCGGCATCGACCGACCAGTCGGCTTCAAATACCACGGCAGCCCAAGGCCCGGGACATCCGCGAGGGCGGCGTGTAGCTGAACGGTCGCGGATTGAAATCGTCAAAATCGAAATTCGAGAACAACGTAACCGTGCAGGGCGTGGTGGCAGGCCGAGGCACAGGCGCGTTGGCGGTTACGGTGTTCGGCGAGCCGACCACCGGCATGCTGGGAGCTACATAATTCTGCGCGAAGGCGGCAGCGGATAAAAGCAACACAAGGGAGGCAAACACAGAAATGCGAGATTGCCTGGAACGACGAAGACCGGGACATACGAGCACTCCTTGCCGGACGCGGTATCAGGCGCGCAACGGATTACAACAGCATAGTGCGTTTTTCGTAACTTCTACAAGGCACCGAAGAGGAGCCGCCGCAATTGAAAAATACGGCAGGTTTCAGCAATAAGCACACACGTCGAACGCGAAGCACGATGCTGCAAGA
>CAVONC010000022.1:0-7611 GCA_963697175.1 uncultured Acidobacteriaceae bacterium
AAGGTCCTTGTGTTTGTAGCTTGCCGATCTGTGGGAAACCAGCGACTTTGTCGTCCAACCCAAACGATCCTTCTTCCTTGATGATTCGCGCAAGGCTTCCAAGTTCCTTCGGATCCCACTCTAGCGCATCATTGCCAATGCCAATGCTGCTGGCGCAACCGCTGTAAATCATGCTGGCGAGGAATCGTGCGTTGCCTGACGGGCCTCTATGTAGTGGATAGAGATCGACGCGGGACGGAGGTACCGTGAACTGGCTTGATTCATCGTTCCAACCAATCTGCTGCCAGGCGTGATTGGATTTTGGAGAGTCCGCGGGAATTCCAAAGACAAAGAATCGTTGATGTTCCCGGATGCTTACCTTCACGATTAAGGCAGGCGGCAGATCGAGTATCTGAAAATGAAATCGATTCTCTTGCGGCAGGTAGCATTGATCTCCGCACTCAACTGCTCCAGTTTCTTTAGAGCTTCTGCTGCTCGGTCGTGCGGCGTTTCCGGACTTGACGAGACAGCGTTAAGTTGCTGCGTCACTATGTCCGCTGCCCGCGAAAGCAGCCGAAACTCTGTATTCTGCGCGGAGTGCCACTCCACATCCTCACCGCGAGGCGGGCCGCACGGATCCGGTGACCATTCCGCCATTTCTTGCAGCAGTTGTTGGACATCCGGAGGCGAGGTGGCCTTTTGCGCCTGGGCGCGAACGCAGCGCTCTGCGCCCATGATCGACAGCGCGAAGACGAGCAACCCGAGTAAGAGGGATCTCATGATCGTTGTGCCATCTCTGAAGGGACTCGTTATTGCTTCGTCCACCTTACCCAGCGCTTCCGCACTGGGCTAATCACTTTCGCCCTTCGGGCTGCTTTGGAGTGTTGGGCGGGTACCAAAGGAGCATCCGTAACACGACCTCACCCGGCCAAGCCCCTGATCCCTAGCCTCTCACTCCCTCCGGCCAGTACACCGTCCATCCCCGCTCGCGTGCGATCTGCTCCAGGTCAGGATTGGGGTTCACGCAGAACGGCCACTTCGCCATCTCCAGCATCGCCTGGTCGTGAATCGAGTTGCCGAAGACCGCTTCCATCGGTTTGCCGATGACTTCGCGAATGACAACAGCCTTCAGTTCGTCGGTTGGCACGCGGATCAGTCGGTCGCTGGCGCTGCCATTCTCGATGTGAACGCACGCCGCCAGCACCCGCTCGAGCGGAATGCCGAAGCGCGCCGCACCCACTTCCACCACCCAGTTATTGGTCGAGGAAACGGCCCACAGCTCGCAACCCTGCTCGGCGAGCTTGCGCGTCAGCTCCTGCAGCTCGGGGAAGATGCGATGGCTGACCACTTCGTCGAAGAACTCTTCCGCCGCGCGCTGCAGCCGTTCATGCGAGAGGCCGCGATTGATGGTGACCATCTCGCCGCACATCTGCTCTTCGTTGATGATGCCGGCTTCGTAGTCTTTGTAGCGCGCGCGCGCCCACTCGCCCGTCTCGCGGCTCACCAGCCCGCGCTCGATCTCCCAGTAGAAGAAATCGGCGCCGGCGTCGCCGCTCCACAGCGTGCCATCGCAGTCGAAGACAGCGATGGAAGGCCGCAGCTCCAGCACGGAGTCGACGAATTGCGCCGCGCGCGGAGCAATCGAACTCAAACAATTTTCTCCGCCGCCAGCATCTCCGCGCTCGTCAGCCGCGCGTAATCCTCCGGCGTGTCGACGTTCATCGCCAGCCGCGGATCGTCCACCGGGATGTAACGAATGTGTTTCTGGTACTCGTGTTCGATATCGCGCGCAGTTGCGGTTGCCGGCGCGCTAAGGAAGGCCGTGATCAGCTCGCGCCCGATCAGGATGGGATGCCCGTGGATGGTCTCGTCGCCGCGCTTCACCTCCGGCACAACGCCCCAGACATCGGCATCAGCGTAGAGAAACGCCTCGCGCAGCGTCTTCATCGTGCGCGGCAGCACCGGCGGGCGGTCGATCAGCGAAATGAACGCCGCGTCGCGCCCATGATTCATCACCTCTTGGAGCCCAACCTGCAGCGAGCTGAACTGTCCGCGCTCGGGTTGGCGATTGACCACCAGGAAGCCGCCGTGCGCGTAAACCACCGGCATGATGTGCGGCTCATTCTTGCCTGCAACCACGATGACCAGCTCGCTGTAAATCTGCAGCAGATCGATGGTCGCGCCCAGAAAGGTATTCGCCGCCGGCGCGCCTTCGGGCACGGGAGGCCAGGGAAGCAGCGCCTTGTCGCGACCCATGCGGCTGGAGAATCCCGCCGCCAGAATCACGCCGCAAATGTTGGGCGAAAGGGGCATGGGATGAAGATATCAGAGATTCGGCAGTCGGCAGTCAGCAGTCAGCAGTCAGCAGTCAGCAATCAGCAATCAGCAATCAGCATTACCCTGGTGCTTCGCTTAAGCAGCGAAGGGGCCTAGAGATTACCGTGAGCCAGGCGAGCACGGGTCGAGCGGCGCTTCAACGCAGCGCCAGCCCTTTCTAAGACTGTGGTCGCGAAGGGCGGCTGGACGCGAGCTAGACGGCCCACGCTAGCGTTCAAACGCTTCAACTGTGGGCGGCTGAAGGCTGACTGCTGATTGCTGATTGCTGACTGCTGATTGCTGACTGCTGACTGCTGATTGCAAACTGCCGCCTCTACCACCGAAGTTGTACTCCTCTACGGCTCATGGGGCATTGGCGTTGATGATGTGAAATGCAACAATCCGTTTATCGACACCCTGCGCCGCAGACCGCGGTGTTGGAAGGCGATACCAAAGTTCAGTTAGTTCGGCTCCTCCTTTAGCGGTTCTTCTCTTGGGTTGGCGGAATTCTTGGCCTCACGGCATCGGATGTGCAACTGGGCGCTGCGCTTCCGGACAGAATTCCGCCCTTTAATTTTGGCGCTCGACAAAAGGTAGAGCGGACCTTCAGGCTCACATCCCCGCACGCACATTTGCCTTTTCAGAGCCGGCTTCGGCCGACGGCAAGAGCCGCGTTAAAATATCCATTTTTCTGAATCGCTTGTGATAATGCCTGTTCTCGCCAACGAACCTCCAATTGGGAACTAACGAGCTATAACTGGTGTCATTAGTGTTACATGCGTCCCACTTTGAAAAGAGCCGCCAGGCGTTGCTCTCACTCTGTTGGGTTTGCTCCTCCCTTGTCCGCTCATCGCTCAACAATTGTTTTCCGACGGGGCGGGGTGGTACAGAGAGGGCGGTAACTGGACCACGGCTGCGCAACGACACCTGTACTGGACGACTGACTGGGGTGCGCATTGGCAAGACATCACTCCGCCCATTCCTGACCGCTACCAGTTGGGAGGCAATATTCTTTCTTGACCGCTCAAGCGGTTGGGTGTTCCTTGATCCGCTTTGCGGTGCTCGCAATGGTTTTGCCCATCCCGATTTACAGGCAGGGCTGAAACTGGCATTCACTCGCGACTCTGGGAAGAACTGGACGACAACCGACGTGCGTTTACCAGATTCCTCTCGCCGCTTGGCTCTGGCCGACGGCCTGGGCTGCGTCACGTTTGCCGATGCAAAACACGGCTGGGCGAGAATCGGTTTTGCCGACCCGCTTAATGACGACCTCCTGTTACTGACTACGAAGGACGGAGGTCGTAGCTGGAAATCTTCATCTAATGATCCGTCCAAGTCGGGATGCGTGCGTTTCACCAACGCAAAGGAAGGCTGGATGACTGATCCGACATCGGGGTCGCTGCGGGTCTGGAAAACAGAAGATGGCGGCCGAAGTTGGCTGGATGTATCGCCCAGCGTACCCGACGCCTTCGGCAACGCGTTTGGTGACTATGGAATCGTGATCGAAAATCGAAAGCGAGTTTCGGTTGCTGCTTATTTCATGCCGTCTACCGGCGACCAGGTTCGTCTCTTCCTGACGGAGGATGGAGGACTCACGTGGAAGGGTGAAATCGCCCTGCCTACTCGGGGTGGGTGGAATCACGACGCGTTGGAATTGCTTGGGTCGAGCATTATCCGGGGAGAGTTGTCCAAACTGAGTCGAGAAGCTCCAAAACAGACGCTAACGCTAACAACGTTTACTGCTAAAGGGCTGAGCAAGACGCAGCAAGCCGAAGCGCCATCGCTGCCGCCGTTTCCTGAGTCGAACTTACCAGCGTGTCCTACCGAACTGTCCGGGTTGAACATGATTGACGAGAATCACGGGTGGGCATATGTCCGTTGCGGCATCACCGATATGCTGTTTGCTACCGCTAATGCTGGGAGATCGTGGAGCAACGTCTCGCCAGCCGCAGTCCCAGAAATGACAGACTACAGATTCCCTGAGAACAATAAGTCCCCATGTCCAAAGTGATACCCTCGCTCGCTTTTGAAAACGCTGAGCTTCTAGCTGACGATAAATCGCCATAGCACAAGTAATCCATAGGGACCGTCCCGATTGCAGCCAAAACACGAAACGCAGCGGATCGATGTCTGCGACCGCTTCGCCCCGGATTTCATCTGATCCCCCGTAGTGCCCAAATTGATAAGGAGTACGACATGGGTAGGCTTGAGGCGAAAATCGCACTTATTACTGGCGGCAACAGTGGCATCGGCTTAGCGACCGCTAAGCGCTTCGTTGAGGAAGGAGCTTATGTCTTCATTACCGGACGTCGCGAATCCGAGCTAGCCGCAGCGGCAAGCGAGATCGGCAAGAACGTGACCGCCGTCCAAGGAGACGTGTCGAAACTCGCGGATCTCGATCGCCTTTTTGCGCAGATCAAGCGAGAGAAAGGCCGGCTTGACATCGTGTTCGCGAACGCGGGCGTAGCGAAGTTCGCTGCTCTTGGCGAGATCACGGAAGAGCTTTATGACTGGACCTTCGACATCAATGTCAAAGGCGTGGTCTTCACCGTGCAGAAAGCCTTGCCGTTCTTGCCGGAGGGGGCTTCGATCATCCTGAACGCCTCGATCGTCGCCAGTAAAGGCTTGCCGATGAATAGCGTCTATAGCGCCACCAAAGCCGCGCTGCGTTCGTTCGCACGAAGCTGGACCTCGGACTTGAAGCACCGTCGGATTCGTGTCAATGCTATCAGTCCTGGCGTTATCGACACACCCGGACTGGCATCGCTCCTAGCCTCAGCGGCGCCTGGAACCGGCGATGACCGCAAGAGCTTGACGATAAGCAATATCCCATTGGGAAGGGGTGGCACGCCCGATGAGATTGCCAAGGCCGTGCTTTTCCTCGCCTCCGATGAAAGCAGTTACGTAACCGGAGCCGAACTGTTCGTTGACGGGGGCTTCGCACAAGTGTGAGCCCACAAAGGATGCTGAAAATCGCGACAGGAAACTTTCGTCGCTAGCGCACCATCATTTTTTTCTCGTGCTACACTTCCCGCCGTCCTCGAGCCTATCGGGCTAACTGGCGTAATATCCCCTTATCGCAAGCGACCCACTGTCGATTCGGTGCCTCCCGCACCCCATCACCCTCGCCCGTGCGCCCAGTCACACCCATCCACGCCCCAATCTGCTATTCCTAACGACAATGTGGTAGGCATGCCCTCCCGCGCATGCTCTACAAAACTCTTAGCGCCGCGGTGTACGGCATCGACGCCAGCCTCATCGAGGTTGAGGTCGATATCGCGCCCATTAAGTCCGACAAAGACACCTTTTGCACCGTCGGTCTGCCCGACACCACCGTCCGCGAGAGCCGCGAGCGCATCCGTTCCGCGCTGAAGAACAGCGGCTACGACATTCCTCAGACCACGACCACCATCAACCTCGCGCCTGC
This sequence comes from uncultured Acidobacteriaceae bacterium, assembly GCA_963697175.1. GTDB lineage: Bacteria > Acidobacteriota > Terriglobia > Terriglobales > Acidobacteriaceae > Bog-257. Next base: position 5,723 of record CAVONC010000022.1, read on the forward strand.
CGACATTCGCAAAGAAGGCTCGGGCTTCGATCTGCCGATGGCGCTGGGAATTCTCGGCGCTTATGGCGGGCTCAACAACAAGCCGCCGACAGATGCGCTCTTCGTCGGCGAACTCTCGCTCGACGGCGGGCTGCGCGGCGTACGCGGCGCGTTGCCCATCGCTGTCACGGCGCGCAGCAACAATATTCGTAGGCTGATCCTGCCGGAAGTCAACGCACGCGAAGCCGCGCTGGTCGAAGGGGTTGATGTCTATCCCGTGCACTCGCTGATCGAAGTAGTTCAGCTATTGAACACCGGCAACGGTATCCAGCCGGTGAAGGTCGACACCCGAGCGCTGCTGGAAACATCGCAGAATTTCGCGGTAGATTTCCGCGACGTGCGCGGCCAGCAGACCGCGAAGCGCGCCATCGAGATCGCTGCCGCCGGCGGCCACAACCTGCTGATGATCGGCCCGCCCGGCTCGGGCAAGACCATGCTGGCCAAGCGCATGGCAACGGTCCTGCCGCCGCTCACCTTCGACGAGGCGCTGGAGACGACCAAGATCCACAGCGTTGCCGGCGTACTCGACGCCGCCAGCGGGCTGGTCGGCACGCGGCCGTTTCGTTCGCCGCACCACACCATCTCCGACGCCGGCCTGATCGGTGGTGGCATGATTCCGCGGCCGGGCGAAGTTTCGCTCGCGCACAATGGCGTGCTCTTTCTCGATGAGCTGCCGGAGTTCCCGCGCAACGTCCTGGAAGTCATGCGCCAGCCACTCGAGGACGGCACGGTGACCATCGCGCGCGCCGCCATGTCGCTCACCTTTCCCGCCCGATTCATGCTGGTCGCCGCGATGAATCCTTGCCCCTGCGGCTACTTCAACGACCGCAGCCGCGAGTGCCACTGCTCGCCGATGATGATCCAGCGCTACGTGTCGAAGATCTCGGGGCCGCTGCTCGACCGCATCGACATCCACATCGACGTGCCGTCGGTGCACTATCGCGAGCTGCGTGGAAGCTCGGTGCCTGAGAGTTCGGCCGACATTCGCGCGCGGGTGATCAAAGCCCGCGAGGTGCAATTGCAGCGCTTCAAGTCGGAGGGCGAGCGCATTTACGCCAACGCCCAGATGGGCTCGCGCGAGATCCGCAAATATTGCGAGCTGGGCACCGACTCCGAGCACTTGCTGGAGCGCGCCATGATGAAGCAAGGCCTAAGCGCCCGCGCCCACGACCGAATCCTCAAAGTCTCCCGCACCATCGCCGACCTGATCGGCAGCGAGGTCATCGAGCCAGGACACATCGCCGAAGCCATCCAGTACCGGACTTTGGACCGCACTTTTTGGGCGTGAGCAGAGCGTTTCACCACGGAAGCACGGAAGGCACGGAATTTTGGAAGATTGATTTCAATGTTTGATTGTGGTCCAGAGGCATCATCAGAGGAGCTTTATGAAACTAGAAGAGTTCCATGAAATTCCGCGTCTTCCGTGCTTCCGTGGTGAATAAAGAGATTTTGGAATCAGGAACTTTGCGCGTAAGGCGACCGCAGCCATGAACGTCAGCACATCAGCTACCCGGAGGCGTCATCCGAAGAGCTCTATGAAATTCCGTGTCTCCGGTGCTTCCGTGGTGAATAACGGAATTCTGGAATCAGGAACTTCGGGCGCAAGGCGACCGCAGCCATGAACGTCAGCACATCAGCTACTCGGAGGCGTCATCCGAAGAGTTCCATGAAATTCCGTGCTTCGGTGCTTCCGTGGTGAGTAAAGGCTTTGGCGAATGAACGTCAGCACAACAGCACCGGATTATCTGATCGAAGGCGACTTGACCCACGAGATACTCGGCGCTGCTATCGATGTACATCGCGCATTGGGGCCGGGGTTGCTGGAATCTGCGTATCAGGCTTGTATGTGC
>CAVONC010000023.1:0-7146 GCA_963697175.1 uncultured Acidobacteriaceae bacterium
GAAGTCGTGCCCTGTTACGAAGCCGGAGGTAAGGGATTAGGAGCAGGAACGACAGCAAACGGTGGGCTGGTCACTTGATCACGAAGCCCGTATGGATCAAAAGTGACTCGGGGTGGCGTAAACCGGCGGGCCGGGCGGAGGGAAGGCCACAACGAATACCTGCTGAAACTCTGCGGCCTGGCCGCAGCGCAGGTAGGGAGTGTATTTGTACCCCTGAACGGCGTCGATGGCGTCGGTGCTCAACATAGAATCGCCGCTCAACATAGTGGTCTTCTGCACCGAGCCGTCTTTGCCCACGGTGGCCAGCACCCACAGCCAGCCGTACCTGGAAGCCTTGCGCGCAGCCTCGGGCCTCTTGGCTTTCACCGACTTGACGAGGCGGGGAGGAGTGAAATTGGCGGCCACGTCAGCGCAAGAGGCAAAGTCCACGGTGTTACTGTTTTCGGCCGCGACGAAAAGTGAATCGGGGAACTTCTCACCCCTGGTCACGGTTAACTGGGCCTCTTCTTTAGGGGTCTTTATAGAGACAGGCTTCAAACTTGATGGATAAGCAACGCCGTGGTTGTAGAAGTAGTCGTCACCCTCATAACCGTTCCACACGGAACTTACCTTTACCGTTTGCGGATAGGAGTTGCTGCCCAGAGTCGTGTAGTTGCTGTATTCGAAGCTGCCCAAGTCGTTGTCTGCAGTAAGGAGATGTCCGCTCGCGGGATCGATGCATCGGATGTTCTTCGGCTTGCCGAACGACACGCACCGCGCTTCGGTACCGTTAATCTTCTCCTTGGAGACGCGAAACTTGGCGTTCTCATAGTCGAGCGGCGCGAGCGAATAAGGTCCGGCGGGTGAGCCGCCGTCGAGGGCGGCGAGAGCGGCTTCGAACCAGATGCCGGGCTTCAGCAGCTTGGGCTGATTGCTGAAGTACGACAACTTACCATTGTTAAGGATGGTGATCTGCCCAAAGTCGTGCTGAGTTTGATCGGAGTTGCCGCCATTCGTTGTCGTCCGCTGAAGGTCGAGATCGCTCCACTCTACACGCCACTTCTCCGGTCCCGCCCAGAACACTGTATATTGCCGCGTCCGTACCTTGCCGTTGGACCTGTACATGGCGAACTTGGCCACCAGCTTGACCGGGCCTTGCTTCCAGAGATCGGCTTGTTGAAACGACTTGGAAAGCAGCTCCCGGGGGTCCTGTTGCGCGCCGGCAAACACCGCGAAGGCGAGCAGCAGCGCCGGCACCAGCCAGATGCAAACTTTTCTACGACTAGGGCACATTCGCGACAGTATAGCTCGATAGTCAACAGCATCTAGTCCCCAGCCCCCGATCCCTGGCCCCCCATTCCCTCTGGCCAATACACCGTCCATCCCCGCTCGCGTGCGATCTGCTCCAGGTCAGGATTGGGGTTCACGCAGAACGGCCACTTCGCCATCTCCAGCATCGCCTGGTCGTGAATCGAGTTGCCGAAGACCGCTTCCATCGGTTTGCCGATGACTTCGCGAATGACAACAGCCTTCAGTTCGTCGGTTGGCACGCGGATCAGTCGGTCGCTGGCGCTGCCATTCTCGATGTGAACGCACGCCGCCAGCACCCGCTCGAGCGGAATGCCGAAGCGCGCCGCACCCACTTCCACCACCCAGTTATTGGTCGAGGAAACGGCCCACAGCTCGCAACCCTGCTCGGCGAGCCTGCGCGTCAGCTCTTGCAGCTCGGGGAAGATGCGATGGCTGACCACTTCGTCGAAGAATTCTTCCGCCGCGCGCTGCAGCTTTTCATGCGAGAGGCCGCGATTGATGGTGACCATCTCGCCGCACATCTGCTCTTCGTTGATGATGCCGGCTTCGTAGTCTTTGTATCGCGCGCGCGCCCACTCGCCCATCTCCGGAGCTGACCAGCCCGCGCTCGATCTCCCAGTAGAAGAAGTCGGCGCCGGCGTCGCCGCTCCACAGCGTGCCGTCGCAGTCGAAGACGGCGATGGAAGGCCGCAGCGCCAGCACGGAGTCGACGAATTGCGCCGCGCGCGGAGCAAGCGAACTCAAACAATTTTCTCCGCCGCCAGCATCTCAGCGCTCGTCAGCCGCGCGTAATCCTCCGGCGTGTCGACGTTCATCGCCAGCCGCGGATCGTCCACCGGGATGTAACGAATGTGTTTCTGGTACTCGTGTTCGATATCGCGCGCAGTTGCGGTTGCCGGCGCGCTAAGGAAGGCCGTGATCAGCTCGCGCCCGATCAGGATGGGATGCCCGTGGATGGTCTCGTCGCCGCGCTTCACCTCCGGCACAACGCCCCAGACATCGGCATCAGCGTAGAGAAACGCCTCGCGCAGCGTCTTCATCGTGCGCGGCAGCACCGGCGGGCGGTCGATCAGCGAAATGAACGCCGCGTCGCGCCCATGATTCATCACCTCTTGGAGCCCAACCTGCAGCGAGCTGAACTGTCCGCGCTCGGGTTGGCGATTGACCACCAGGAAGCCGCCGTGCGCGTAAACCACCGGCATGATGTGCGGCTCATTCTTGCCCGCAACCACGATGACCAGCTCGCTGTAAATCTGCAGCAGATCGATGGTCGCGCCCAGAAAGGTATTCGCCGCCGGCGCGCCTTCGGGCACGGGAGGCCAGGGAAGCAGCGCCTTGTCGCGACCCATGCGGCTGGAGAATCCCGCCGCCAGAATCACGCCGCAAATGTTGGGCGAAAGGGGCATGGGATGAAGATATCAGAGATTCGGCAGTCGGCAGTCAGCAGTCAGCAGTCAGCAGTCAGCAGTCAGCAATCAGCATTACCCTGGTGCTTCGCTTAAGCAGCGAAGGGGCCTAGAGATTACCGTGAGCCAGGCGAGCACGGGTCGAGCGGCGCTTCAACGCAGCGCCAGCCCTTTCTAAGACTGTGGTCGCGAAGGGCGGCTGGACGCGAGCTAGACGGCCCACGCTAGCGTTCAAACGCTTCAACTGTGGGCGGCTGAAGGCTGACTGCTGATTGCTGATTTGTCTATTTTTGATGCTGACTGCTGATTGCTGACTGCTGACTGCTGATTGCAAACTGCCGCCTCTACCACCGAAGTTGTACTCCTCTACGGCTCATGGGGCATTGGCGTTGATGATGTGAAATGCAACAATCCGTTTATCGACATCCTGCGCCGCAGATCACGGTGTTGGAAGGCGATACCAAAGTTCAGTTAGTTCGGCTCCTCCTTTAGCGGTTCTTCTCTTGGGTTGGCGGAATTCTTGGCCTCACGGCATCGGATGTGCAACTGGGCGCTGCGCTTCCGGACGAGAATTCCGCCCTTTAATTTTGGCGCTCAAAATGTAAAGCGGGCCTTTCAGGCTCACATCCCCGCACGCACATTTACCTTTTCAGAGCCGGCTTCGGCCGACGGCAAGAGCCGCGTCAGAATATCCGTTTTTCCGAATCGCTTGTGATAAGGCCTGATAACACCAAATGAGTCAAAAAGAGTCTTGCCTGAATTTGTAAGTCCCTGCACAATGTACCCGGCATGAGTGATCTGCTTATCCGAGAAAATGAACCGGGCCGCAGGATTGGAATCGCAAGGCACCTGAGGAACTGTCGTCATGAGTTGGCAGAGGCTACTTCGAGATGCGATTGACATATTGAGCTTGTGCTGCACGATTTTGCCTTCAGGCAGGGCTTGACAAAATAGTTGCGGGGCACAGATGGCTTGGGTATCTCATAATCATGAGCGCCATTGCGTTGGCATATCGGCTAAGAACGACCCGTGCTGAGTTCTAAGCCAAGTCTCGCGCCGTCATTTCCATCGAGTGACGCCGGGATAACTAAGGAATTTGGCCCATTGCGCCACGCCGGATTCATATCGCAGATTGCTCATACCATAGTCCGCGCCATCTACTCGCCTACAGTTGCGGTATCTGTTCTAATCGCCTCGCTTGCCTGGCCTGGTCTCGCCGGCGATAAGAAAAATGTAGACGAGATGAGCACCTTGCGGCGTCAGCAAGTTGAGCAGATGCTGAAGGATGTTCGCGATAAGGTCGAGAAGGAATATTACGATCCTAGTTTTCATGGCGTGAACCTCGACGCACGTTACAAGGACGCCACGCAAAGAATGAGCGCCATGAATTCGTTCAACGAAGCGCTCGGCATCATTGCGTGGTTCCTGGACGCTCTTAACGACTCTCATACTAACTTTATGCCGCCTCCGCGACCCTATTTGATTCGTGACGGGTGGGAGGCTTCGTTTGTCGGTCAAAGGTGCTTTGTTGCAGCAGTAAAACCTGGTTCGGATGCTGCAGCCAAGGGCCTCAGACCCGGAGACCGGATTTTATCCATCGACGGATTCCAGCCCACTCGCGACAATTGGCGAAAGCTCTACTTCGCCTTTCATTACCTGGCGCCTCGGTCGGGTATGAGGCTTGTAGTGTCGAGTCCTGAAGGGCAGCCGCGTGAGCTGATGATTATGTCGGAAGTCCATCCACTACCAGCGCAATACAGTCTTGCAAAACTCGCTGTGCGAGAGTTTGAGGAAGGAGATCTTTGGGAGGTCCCGATCACCATAGAAAATGGCGACATCTTGATCTGGAAATTGCCGCGTTTTCTGGTGAGCGACGATCAGATCGACGATCTGCTACGAAAGGCGAACAAACACAAGGCACTGATTATCGATTTACGCGGTAATCCCGGGGGCGCCGAAGAGAACCTATCGCGGCTGGTGAGCGGAGTGTTCGATCACGACGTGAAGATCGCTGATCGCGACGAGAAGAAAGAAGCGAAACCTCTCATCGCCAAGTCGCGTGGAAGCCACGCGTACACAGGCAAGCTGGTTGTGCTGATCGACAGCCGCTCGGCTTCTGCGTCAGAGTTGTTCGCGCGCGTGGTGCAACTGGAAAAGCGTGGAATTGTCATTGGAGATCGCTCGGCCGGAGCTGTTATGGAAGCGCGCACCTTCTCTTTGACCCAAGGCGCGGCGCTTGGTGAGGCGGTGTTCTGCGGCGTCGAAGTGACGGTTGCCGACCTGAAGATGGCCGACGGAAAGAGCCTGGAACACGTCGGCGTCACACCGGATGAGATCATACTTCCCAGCCCTGAAGAGTTAGCAGCAGGCGCCGATCCGCAGCTGTCGGTTGCCCTGCAGAAAGTGGGCGTTCCCTTGTCCTCGGCGGCTGCAGGCCAGCTATTTCCTGCGCATTGGAAGTAGGGAGGGGTTCTTAGGCCACTCCTGCGCATCCTGCCAAAGAACGCACGGCGCTTAACGATCTATGGATGGCGGTAACTGTTGATAAATCCCCTTATCGCAAGCGACCCACTGTCGATTCGGTGCTTCTCGCACCCCATCACCCTCGCCCGTGCGCCCAGTCACACCCATCCACGCCCCAATCTGCTATTCCTAACGACAATGTGGTAGGCATGCCCTCCCGCGCATGCTCTACAAAACTCTTAGCGCCGCGGTGTACGGCATCGACGCCAGCCTCATCGAGGTTGAGGTCGATATCGCGCCCATTAAGTCCGACAAAGACACCTTTTGCACCGTCGGTCTGCCCGACACCACCGTCCGCGAGAGCCGCGAGCGCATCCGTTCCGCGCTGAAGAACAGCGGCTACGACATTCCTCAGACCACGACCACCATCAACCTCGCGCCTGCCGACATTCGCAAAGAAGGCTCGGGCTTCGATCTGCCGATGGCGCTGGGAATTCTCGGCGCTTATGGCGGGCTCAACAACAAGCCGCCGACAGATGCGCTCTTCGTCGGCGAACTCTCGCTCGACGGCGGGCTGCGCGGCGTACGCGGCGCGTTGCCCATCGCTGTCACGGCGCGCAGCAACAATATTCGTAGGCTGATCCTGCCGGAAGTCAACGCACGCGAAGCCGCGCTGGTCGAAGGGGTTGATGTCTATCCCGTGCACTCGCTGATCGAAGTAGTTCAGCTATTGAACACCGGCAACGGTATCCAGCCGGTGAAGGTCGACACCCGAGCGCTGCTGGAAACATCGCAGAATTTCGCGGTCGATTTCCGCGACGTGCGCGGCCAGCAGACGGCCAAGCGAGCTATCGAAATCGCTGCCGCGGGCGGCCACAACCTGCTGATGATCGGCCCGCCCGGCTCGGGCAAGACCATGCTGGCCAAGCGCATGGCAACGGTGCTGCCGCCGCTGACCTTCGACGAAGCTCTGGAGACGACCAAGATCCACAGCGTTGCCGGCGTACTCGACGCCGCCAGCGGGCTGGTCGGCACGCGGCCGTTTCGTTCGCCGCACCACACCATCTCCGACGCCGGCCTGATCGGTGGCGGCATGATTCCGCGGCCGGGCGAAGTTTCGCTCGCGCACAACGGCGTGCTCTTTCTCGATGAGCTGCCGGAGTTCCCGCGCAACGTCCTCGAAGTCATGCGCCAGCCGCTCGAGGACGGCACGGTGACCATCGCGCGCGCCGCCATGTCGCTCACCTTTCCCGCGCGCTTCATGCTGGTCGCCGCGATGAATCCTTGCCCCTGCGGCTACTTCAACGACCGCAGCCGCGAGTGCCACTGCTCGCCGATGATGATCCAGCGCTACGTGTCGAAGATCTCGGGGCCGCTGCTCGACCGCATCGACATCCACATCGACGTGCCGTCGGTGCACTATCGCGAGCTGCGTGGAAGCTCGGTGCCTGAGAGTTCGGCCGACATTCGCGCCCGCGTGATCAAGGCCCGCGAGGTGCAATTGCAGCGCTTCAAGTCGGAGGGCGAGCGCATTTACGCCAACGCCCAGATGGGCTCGCGCGAGATCCGCAAATATTGCGAGCTGGGCACCGACTCCGAGCACCTGCTGGAGCGCGCCATGATGAAGCAAGGCCTAAGCGCCCGCGCCCACGACCGAATCCTCAAAGTCTCGCGCACCATCGCCGACCTGATCGGCAGCGAGGTCATCGAGCCGGGTCACATCGCCGAAGCCATCCAGTACCGGACGCTGGACCGGACTTTCTGGGCGTGAATGAGGCAATTTCACCACGGAGGCACAGAGGACACGGAGTCTTGAAAGTGGAATCTAACGTGGAACGGCTTACTAGCGATCAACAGGAAGGCACGTCGGACCGTCATCACCTGATGGAAGGCGACCTTACGGAGGAGATCATCGGAGCTGCGGTTGCCATCCATCGAGAACTGGGACCTGGATTGTTGGAATCTGCCTATCAGGCGTGCATGGGCC
>CAVONC010000024.1:0-7607 GCA_963697175.1 uncultured Acidobacteriaceae bacterium
CCTCGGGCTGGTTGGCATCATGCGTCGCGGTGTGCCTCTGGCGCAGCGGCTGGCGAAGATTCTCGGCCGCATCGAGAAGACCGAGGTGCCCGTGGGCACGCTGGACATCACCCTCTATCGCGACGATCTCTCCACCATCGGCATTCGCCCTGAAGTGAAGAAGAGCAAAATGGAGTTCAACATCCAGGACAAAGATATTGTCCTGGTGGACGACGTTCTCTACACCGGGCGCACGGCCCGCGCGGCACTGGACGCACTGTTCGATCATGGGCGGCCACGGCGTATTCAGCTCTGCGTGCTCATCGATCGCGGACATCGCGAGCTGCCGATTGAAGCCAGCTTTGTCGGCCGCAAAATCCAGACCACCCCTATCGAAATCATCGAAGTCCGACTGCGGGAAAGCGACGACGCCGACAAGGTGCTGCTGATGGAGCAGGTGCCGGAAGGACAATGAAGCCCACACTGGGTTCGCTGCTAAGCATCCACCAGCTTACGACCGGGCAGATTGAAGCCATCCTGGCGCTGGCCCGGCAGATGGATCCGAATCGTCCTTCGCAGGTGTTGCATGGCAAGCGCGTGGTGCTGCTGTTCTACGAAGCGTCGACGCGGACCCGCGCCTCGTTCGATTTCGCCGCCAAGGCTCTTGGCGCCATGACCACGCTGGTCACGACCACGTCGTCCAGCATCGAAAAGGGCGAATCGCTGATCGATACCGGCTGGACCATACAGGCCATCGGCGCCGACGTGATCGTGATGCGGCATCCCAACAGCGGCTCGGCGCACTTGCTGGCGAGATACATGGACGTGCCGGTGGTGAACGCGGGTGACGGCATGCATCAGCATCCCTCGCAAGCGCTCCTGGACGCGCTCACCATTCTCAATCACAAGAAAGAGCTGCGTGGACTGCGTGTGGTGATCGTGGGCGATGTGTATCACAGCCGCGTGGCGCGCTCGAATGCGGAGTTGCTGTCGCGCTTTGGAGCCGATGTGATCTTCTGCGGCCCACGCGACTTTGTGCCTGAGGTTGCGGCGACGCTGGCGCCGGGAGTGACGGTCAACCACGATTTGAACGCCGCGCTGCAAGGTGCTGATGTGGTGATGGCGCTGCGTGTCCAGAAAGAGCGGTTGCAGGGACGGCATCACAGCGTGGAGGATTACATCGCGCACTACCAGGTGACGCCGCAGCGCATGATGCTGGCCAAGCCGGACGCGATTCTGATGCATCCTGGGCCGGTCATTCGCGGAATCGAATTGGCGAGCGAGGTGGCTGATGGGCCGCAGTCGGTGATTCATGAGCAGGTGCGCAATGGAGTGAAGACGCGGATGGCAATTCTGGCCATGGCGCTGGGAGCTGCGCAGGCACACGGATAGACGGATTGCGTTAGATTGAGAAAGCTTCGAGAGCCAGCGAGTGGAGTACGCGGGTGGAGTACGCCTTCAGGCGTACATATAGAGCGGTAGCACTAATCGCGCTTTAGCGCCTGAGGTAATGCTTCTTCCTCAGCCGCTAAAGCCGGCTTGCACTCAGTCGTCAACTGCACCGCTGAAGCGGGCTCCGCCCGGCTTCAAGAAGTGCAACGATATGGAATCGTTTCTCATACAACGCGGGCGTGGTCGATCCGGCAAGCGGCATCGATCACGAAATGGATGTATTACTGCGCGATGGCCGGGTCGCGGCGGTCGCTCCTCCGGGCAAGCTTCGCGGCCAGGCGAGCCGGACATTGAATGTGCAAGGTGCAATTGTCGCGCCTGGCTTCATTGATCTGCATGTTCATCTGCGCGAGCCGGGCCAGCCGCATAAGGAGACGATCGTCACAGGCACAGCAGCGGCAGCGGCCGGCGGGTTCACCTCCGTCTGCGCGATGCCGAACACCGTTCCTGTTAACGACTCGGCGGAGATCACGCGCTGGATGCAATCCCCACAGCGGGGCGCGCTGGTGAATGTTTTTCCGATCGCCGCAGCGACCGTGGGCAGCGCAGGAGAGAAGCTGACCAACTTTGCCGCGTTAAAGAAAGCCGGCGCGGTCGCAGTAACCGACGATGGCAAGCCCATCCTCGACGACAAGGTTATGCGCAACGCGCTCCGCACGGCGGCGCGGCTCAAGATGACCGTGGTGCAGCACGCGGAAGATACCAACGTGACCGTGGGCTGCTCGATGAATTATGGCGCAACCTCGTTCCGGCTGGGCGTGCATGGCATGCCGAATTCGGCGGAGTCGAGCATTGTGGAACGCGACATTAAGCTGGCGCGCGAAACCAAAGGGCATGTGCATGTCGCGCATCTCTCCACGCACGAGGCGCTGGAGGCGGTGCGCCGCGCGAAGAAAGCCAAGCTTCGAGTCACTGCGGAGGTCACGCCGCACCACTTCACGCTGATCGACGAGAATGTCGGCGAGTTCGACACCAACTACAAGATGAATCCGCCTCTACGGTCGGCGGCCGATCGCGATGCGATGATTGCCGGAATCCTTGACAGAACGATTGATGCGATCGCCACCGATCACGCGCCACATGCCTTTCACGAGAAGCAGGTCGAGTTCGAGCGCGCGGCTTTCGGTATCACCGGCCTGGAAACCGCGCTGCCGATCGTACTCACCGTGCTGCATCATCACTTCAAATTGCCGCTGTGGCGCATTGTCGAGCTGCTCTCGACCAATCCGGCGAAGATCTTCAGCCTGACTGGACGCGGCACGCTCGCCAAGGGCGCACACGCCGACGTAACCATCTTCGATCCGAAAAAGAAGTGGACCTTCGACGCGTCGCAATCGCTTTCGAAATCGAGGAATACCCCGTTTGACGGTTGGAGTTTTACCGGGCGAGCGGTGATGACGATTGTGGATGGGAAGGTCGTGCACGAGGGGTAGAAGGAGACGCGGATTCCCCGGTTCTCCCCATGGGCTGCTGACAACTTTCAGTGACATTTTGGATCGCTACGGGTTCTTGGTGGGCTGCATGTTGTACTGAGCCTTCTCCCAGCTCTTGCTATTTCCTTTTTGCCCGATAAGTTCGACTTGTTGGTTCTCCACGATCCAGCGCGCCGGGTAATAGCCGCTCCAAAGCAAGGAGCAGTGTTTTTGATTCGATTCGCAGACCAGCATCGATTGCGTTGTCTTAGATTGCTCGCCGGAGTCGAAGGAAGCGCTTGCCCTGACTTCATATCGCTTTCCCATTGGCATTGGCGTGATATCAGAGACGTAAACGACCAACGGATATTTCGTCAGGTCAGCGCCCGGAAACTGCGGTGGAACCCCTTTCGCTTGTGCCGGCGAATGCAGGGGAAGATCGGGTTGCGAAACTCCGGTTCTAAAGTTCACCTCCACGTTGATCATAACTGGAATCGGTTTTCCGTCCTTCGTGGCGGGCTTGAAGCGCCACTTTTTCACCGCGGCGACGGCTTCCTCGTCTAATCCCATGCCCAGTTTGCGCACAACCTTGATTTGCTTCGGGGTTCCGTCGGTGTCGATGATCAGCCAAATGACAACCGTTCCTTGATAGCCGGCTATGCGCGCAGCTTCGGGATAATTTGGGTCGGGTGTATAGATCGCCTTTGGTGCTCCGACCGCCCCTCCGACACGAGCCGGAACTGAATTGACAGGCCCGGCGCTACCTCCAGGCGGACTGACACCTCCGGCATCGGAACCGGACGAGTTGGTTTGTGATGGTGCTTGCGGACTGGAAGGAGCCGGACTCGTCTCCTGGGCGCACAGCCATGGAACAACAAAGCCCAACAGCGCAATGCATAAGGCTTTTTTCATCGCTCCATTATCCGTCTCAGTACCAAATGTCTCCACAAAAATTGTCACGGACGGTAAGCTGACCATCGGCCTAGGTAGAGCTGGCCCTCAGGCCGGCGTCTTGGCAGAGTATCCAGCCGGCGACACCGTCGCGGGCATCGATGACGCGATTAGCAGCGAGCCCGCTGCTCCCAACATCAATCCCAGCACGAACCGAACCATCATCCAGTTGTCGTGCAGGCCGGCGAATTCAGCCGCCGCGTCGATGATATTGATCGCCGCTGCTGCAATCAAGACTCGCAGGGCGATCTGCCGCGAGGTGCGCAGCAACAGTCCAATCGCTGCTCCGATATAGATTCCAAGGCATCTGCGCGCAGACGGCGACCGGCGCACCAAACAGCCAGAACGAGCGCTCCGGGCGTTGATGGCAGACGAGAGCGAAGGCACGCTGCAGAGCAAATCCAAACACTACGGAGCCGTGAGTCGAGCAATATGGTGCGGCAAGCACTGCCGCAGTAAGCGTGATCGGGACCAACGTCCACCAGCCCCAGCAGAAAGCGAGCGTGGACCGACTTTCGCTTTGAAGGGGCGCAGCTTCAGCTGCGCCGTAGGGCACGACAGAGAACTGGGCTTTAGCCCCGGAGGTCATTCGTTCTCCTGAACCGTTCGCATAATTGGATGAAGTCGAGATCCCTCAGCGGCTAAAGCCGAGCGTCCTCTGCCTCATGACACGCCTGAAGGCGTGCCCCTTCAAAAGGATCAGCTGGAGTTTCTTTATCCCAGTATCCCCATCCGCTTGCCGACGCGCTTCAGCGTCTCCAGCGCCTGGTCGAGTTCATCCTTCGTATGCGTCGCGGTCATGATGGTGCGGATGCGCGCCTTGCCTTCGGGCACGGTCGGAAACGCGATGCCGGTGCCCATCACGCCTTCCTTGAACAGCTCGCGAGAGAAATCCATGGTGAGCTTGCCGTCGCCGATGATGATCGGCGTAATCGGCGTCTCGCTGGCCGGCGTGTTCACACCGCCGATGTTGAAGCCGAGCGCGCCCAGCTCCTGCTTCCAGTAGCGCGTGTTCTTCCACAAATTCTCCATGCGCTCCGGCTCCTGCTCCAGAACGTCGAAGGCGGCGATGCAGGTAGCCGCGACGGACGGCGGATGCGACGTCGAGAATAGGAACGGTCGGCCGCGATGGTAGAGGAACTCGATGAGATCGCGCGTGCCGCAGACATAGCCGCCGAGCGCGCCGATGGCCTTCGACAGCGTTCCCACCTGGATATCGACGCGGCCGTGCAGATTGAAGTGATCGATGGTGCCGCGGCCGTTGCGGCCCAGCACGCCGGAGGAGTGCGCGTCGTCGACCATCATGATGGCGCCGTATTTTTCGGCCAGCGCGGTCAGCTGCGGCAGTGCGCCGATGTCGCCGTCCATGGAGAAGACGCCGTCGGTGATGACCAGCTTATGGCCGGGCTCGTTCTTGATCGATTCCAACTGCTCTTCGGCGTGCGCCGCGTCTTTGTGGCGGAAGACTTTGATTTTCGCGCGCGAAAGGCGTGCGCCGTCGATGATCGAGGCGTGGTTGAGCTCGTCGGAGATGATGAAGTCTTCTTTGCCGAGGATCGCCGAAACCGTCCCGGCGTTGGCGGTAAAGCCCGACTGAAAGACGACGCAGGCTTCGACGTTTTTGAAGCGCGCGATCTTTTCTTCCAGCTCCATGTGGATCTTCATGGTGCCGGCGATGGTACGCACCGCGCCCGATCCGACGCCGTATTTCCTGGTCGCTTCCAGCGCGGCTTCGCGCAGCTTGGGATGGGTGGTCAGCCCAAGATAATTGTTGGAAGCGAGATTGATGACCTTCTTGCCGTCAAAAGTGCAGACCGGTGCCTGCTCGTCGTCGAGGACGCGCAGCTTGAAGTACGTGCCTTTCTGCTTGAGGTCGTTGAGTTGATCGGTAAGGAATGTGAGCGGATTCGTGCGGGTGGTGGTTGTAGCCATGAAGGAATCTCTCCCAATGCGACTGAACATTCTATCGCGGAGGAGGGAGATACCGATCAGGAAGCAACGCGCAGGATCACTTGGCTACGCCTTCGACGATGAAGGCGCGAGTCTTGGCCGCGCTTTGCCGGATAGGCCGGATGGCAGCGTAGGCGGGTGAGTCGTACCAGGCGCGCGCTTGCTCCACACTGTCGAAGGCGATGATGACGACGCCACCCTTCGGCGCTTCGCCCTCGAGAGCCTGGATCTTGTCGCTGATCACCAGATATTCATGATGGAAGGGCGCCAGGGTTGCCGGAACCTGGGATCCGTATTGCTTCATCTTGGCCAAGTCGCTCACCTGAACCTCCGCGATGAAATAACCGGGCGCCGTTTTGGTTTGCTGCGCCTGTATGACCATAGCTCCGCCGATCCCGATCAGGACGCCGGCAAGCATTGCCAGCGTTAGTTTCCGATTCGTCTTCATCGCTTCTGCTCCTTCGAATTCTATGCGAATGCGGGTAGATTGGGCTCGCGGTGCGGTTGAGTCAAGAAGGCACAATTTGGTGCCATACTACCCAAACTTACGCTTGAGCCAGTCGGATGCGGTGACCTGGTAGAGAGCGCTGTCGCGGCCTTCGGCGTTGAGGCGCGATCCCACGTAAACACCGCCGATCTTCTCCACAGCTTTTCGCGAGCGCAGATTCTGCGGGCCGACGAGAAAGACGACGCGATCGACAAAGCGAAACGCGTGCCGCAGCATCAACTCTTTCATCTCGCCGTTGTATGCGCCTCCCCAATGCGAGCGTGCGAGAAAGGTCCAGCCGATCTCGATTTCACTGTTTGCCGGATCGTAGCTGTGGAAGCGCGACGAGCCGATGACTTTGCCATCGCGGCGATCGATGGCGACGAAGGCCCCGCCGGATTCCAGAGCCTTGCGAAAGAACTCCTGGAAGACCTCGTCCTGGTAGCGATTGCTGGCGGGATGCTGCTCCCATATCAGGGGATCGGAGGCGACCGCATAGAGCTCGCGATAGTCGTCGGGGCGAAGCGGGCGGAGTTCGACGAGTTTGCCACGCAGCGTCGGCTGGGATTCGAAAGGCGCCTTTGCCGGCATGTGCCCATTATCGCCCCGATCTGCGCGACATGGCGTTGTGGTGTATGGAAGATAATCGACAGCGGTGCGTTGTCGGCATAGCATACGGAAATCCTGCGATGAGAATGCCGAAATCAAAGCTCGGATGGGTGCTGGTTGTCCTCTACCTGGCATTCAGTTCGGTTCTGATCTACCAGGCCTTCACTTGCACCGGCTGGGTCTGCGACCTGGTGGAATTTCCGGCAGCGATTCCGTTCGGCTTGCTCTATCTGCTGCTGCTGCGCGCGCTGAATCCGATGTTCGCCTTCGGGAGCATTACCTATGATCCATTCAGGAATTGGTTCTTCATTATTCCAACTCTGGTGGGGAATTCGGTGGTGTTTTATTGGATCGGGGTGGGTATCGGGAAGCTGGGCGCTAAGGTAATGAGGAGAAAGTCAGAGTAGTTTGAACCCCAGTGCCGACGGCTGAACAGCCTGCTGAAAAATGTCGGATACGTCGGATTGTGCCGCCGGCTGAAGCCGGCTCGGGAACACAAAATAAAGCGCTTGAACGCGGCGCTGAAGCGCCGCACTACCCGACCAAGGCACGATACAGACTTTTTCTGCCGCCGGCTGAAGCCGGCTCCGGATGAGGGAAATAAGCGGCCTATCGGCACGACTGAAGTCGTGCCCTGTTACGAAGCGCGCGTGGGACGACCTTTCAGCGGCCTGTAAAGCCGGCCGCTGAAACAATCGAACCGCAGATCCCTCTCGGCCTGAAGGCCATCTCTACCCTTTACGGCCCCGAGGCGCTGTTGGCGTGGG
>CAVONC010000025.1:0-29664 GCA_963697175.1 uncultured Acidobacteriaceae bacterium
GGTCTAGCCGAAGCTGGTCCAGCGGATCACACTGGCTCCGCGCTATCTCTTTCCTCTATATTGCACAGGTGAGAAGCAGCGGCTGAGGTTCGCATGAACTGCGGCTGCTGCAATAATCGCGGAGGGAACGGCAATATGGCAGTCGATGTGAAAGCGGCATTTCAGTATGCATGCTGCGTGAAGGCGGCCGCGAATATTGACCCTGCTGATCTGACCAGTCGGGCCGGAACCGCGCAACCGGTTAATGGGGTGAACTACGATGTCGTCACCTCGATCTACGGCAACGATCTGGCGACCGACATTAGCCCGGAAAACAAAGACAAGATCGTGTCGTTTGGGCTGGTGTTGCAAGGTCCCGATGGGGGCGTGGTCATCGCAATTCGCGGTACCAACGGTGTCCCGGAGTGGATCCACGACGCCGAATTTCGCCGCGTCACGTGTCCCATTCTGCCGGGAGCAGGTGAAAGTGACGACGGCTTCACCGCAGTATATTTATCGCTTCGCGTAGGCGCCGATCCGGCCTCGCAGACGGTGGTCCAGGCCCTGCCGGGATTGACGTTCCCGCGGGCGGTAACGTCGCTGACGATCTGTGGTCACAGTCTGGGCGGAGCTCTGGTCACGCTTCTGGCGCTGGATGTGGCGGCCCATACCGCCTATAAGACACCGTTCGTTTACACCTATGCCAGCCCGCGAACCGGCGACCCGCAGTTCGTCGACACCTACAACCAGGTTGTAGCCAACTCGGTGCGAATGGCGAACCGGCTGGACATTGTGCCCTTGCTGCCCCTGGTGGACATGGGCTATGCGCACGTCAACACGTTTTTCGAACTCCATCCCGGCCTGAACGTGAACATCAACGCTGCCTGCCGTCACTTTCTCACAACCTACTTGTATACGTTGGCCAAACTGGCGGGCGTGCCGGGATATCCGCTGGATAAGGGCTGCGACGTCCCGTTAACGAATTTGCTGGAAAAAATCTAGGACGCCGGCGCGCTGTGGTGGGCGATGGGCAGGCGGAGGACGAACTGCGTGCCTTTGCCGACTTCGCTGCGGACGGTGATGGTGCCGCCGTGGGATTCGACGATGCGGCGCGCCAGCGACAGGCCGAGTCCGGTGCCGTGTCCTTTCGTGGTGAAGAATGGGTGGAAGATGTTGGACAGGTTTTCCGGCGGGATGCCTTTGCCTTGATCGGCGACGGTGATCAGCACGGCGTCTTTGTCGCGGCGCAGGGTGACGAAGATCGAGCCGGGCTTGTCCATCGACTGAATGGCGTTGAGCAGCAGGTTGAGCAGCACCTGGTTGATCTGGTTGGGATCGTGATCGATGGGCGGAATGTCTTCGCCCTTGTCGAGTTCGATCATGATGCGCTTGGTGATCGCCTGCTGGCGCGCGAACATGACGGCGTGTTCGGCGGTGGTGCCGAGGTCCTTCACCTGGAACTGCGGCGGCTTGGGACGCGCAGTTTCGAGCAGATCGGTGAGGATGCGATTGATCTGCATCGCTTCTTCTTTGGCGTCCTTGATGACGCTGCGCGCGGGGCTGTTGGGCGGCAGATCGCGGCCGACGATCTCGATGACGCCGGCAATGCCTGCGAGCGGATTGCGGATTTCGTGCGCGAGTCCGGCGGCGAGTTCGCCCAGGGTGGCAAAGTGCTCGGCGCGCGACATCTGGGTCTGATGCAGGAGCTGGATTTCTTCGAGGCTGGCCTTGAGCTGCGCGACCATGTCGTTGAAGTCGCGGCCCAGGTCGCCGATTTCGTCGTTGCGATTGGCGAAGCTGACGGAGACGTCCATGTCGCCGAGGCTGACGCGCGCGATTTTGTCTTGCAGCTCCATCATGGGGCGGCGCACGGAGACAGCCAGCACCATGATGACTGCGATGCAGATGAGGAATGCGCCTGCGGTAGCGATGGTGATGACGATGTGACCTTCGCCGACGGAGAGCGATGCGGACACCAGGATGAAGAGCAGAAGTCCGTTGAGCAGGATGGCGGCGATGGGCAGAACGGCTTTGAGCGCCCAGTTGATGTGGCGCTTGCGAGTGACGGGAGAGTTCGTCGCTGGGGCGGCTGATGGCATTCCGTCACCCTGCGTGAGTTCAATTGTTGGTGCCGCCGTCATAAAAGCAGGTCCTTCGACTGCGCGTCCGCCCGAGTCGCAACAGAAGCGACTCGGAAAAACCATGCGGACGCTTCGCTCAGGATGACAAATCTTAGAAGCCGTTCTTCCTATGCCGCCGGGCTGAAGCCCGGCTCAGATTCTTTAGGTCGCTCGTTACGCGGCGCTGAAGCGCCGCACTACCCGACCCCGGACGCGAACCTGAAGGTTCGCTCTACCAACAGCTAATTGCTAATTGCTTCTTCTTTTCAGGGCTGAACGATTGGAGCTGATTCTTTGGGGCCATCTTTCCTCAGCCGCGGCGTTCAGCCCTGGTCCCTCATGCGTACGCGTGTAAGCCCGGAAGCAGATACGTGACGCCGAGGAAGGTGAAGATCACGACGCCGAAGCCCAGGATGGCGAAGTACGCGGCCCTGCGTCCGCGCCATCCGCGCGTGATCCGCATATGTAAATAGCCCGCATAGACCAGCCAGGTGATCGCCGCCCAGGTTTCTTTCGGATCCCAGCTCCAATACGAGCCCCAGGTCCGGTTGGCCCAGTAGGCGCCGGTGGCGATCATGAAGGTCAGCAGCGGGAAGGCAATGCAAATGGTCTTGTAGGTGACACGATCGAGCGTGTCAGCCGGGGGCAGCAGGCCCTGCAGATCGGTGCGGCGCCAGAGCAGCATCAGGTAGAGCAGAGAAGCAAAGATACCCGTCACCATCCCTCCCAGTAAGAAGGGGCTGGCGGCCAGGCTGGTCGGGAAGAGTCCATCCTGGTCGGGTGACGGGTAATTGCCATCGCGCGCCCTTAAGGCGAACGCAGCCAGCACAACAATCTGCAACAGAATGCCGATGAACACGGCCCGGTTGGCGATGCCGAAGAACGAATCGTCTTTCTTCCACTTCGCCGATGAAGTACAGCGCCAGCGGAACCAGCGCGGCGAGTGTGGCGATCATGAAGAGCCATCCGAGATCGGGGATGGTAACGAACAGCCGCATATTTTGCCCGAGGAAGAGGTCGGACTTGGTTGTGGGATTCCATCCGGTGACCGAGAGGCCGCCGCGCTCGAAGCGCGTGGCAACGATGGCGACGTAGATCGCGCTAACGGTCGCGCTGGTGCAGAGCAGGAAATTTTCGGTCTTGAAATCGTCCTGGATGAGGAACATCATGGCCAGCGCGAAGCTCACCGCGCAGGCGGCGTAGGCCAGCATCGCCAGCGTGACGTGAACGTGCAGCCAGGTGGATTGCAGCGCCGGAACCAGCGGCCGGACTTCCGACGGCAGCAGTTGCATCAGGATGACGCAGACCACGGCGAGCGGCATGGTGATGGAGCCGATGATCTTGACGCCGAATTTCTTTTCGGTGACCAGGGTGAGCAGGGCGACGGTCCAGACGAAGCTGAGCAGCATCTCGTAGATGCTGGCGAAGGGCGGACGCCCCGAGAGATACCAGCGATGCCCCACGGCCAGCGTGTTGGCAACTAACCCAATCGCGGTGGCCGTGGAGGCAAACTTGACGTAACGCGCGGTGCCGGTGACGCCGAAGCCCATGTAGAGCGCGCCCGCGCCGGCGTAGAAGATGAGCGCGACGTAGAGCAGATTGCTTTCGCTGAACAGGCTGGCGCCGGATTTAGCTGCACCCAGCAGCGCCACGATCAGCAGGAAGGTCACCGAGAGTCCGACCAGAACGAGCAGAGCGTTGCCGCCGGTGGTGGCGGGCTGCTCCATTTGTACGACTCGTGCTCGGCTTGCCATTGTCTTTCTCCTTTGTTCCATGTGCCGCCCGGCTAAAGCCGGGCTCGATTCTTTAGGGCGTCCGCGATACGCGGCGCTGAAGCGCCGCACTACCCGATCCTACTTCACCCCCGCCAGGGTCAGCTCGGGCTTTTGCTTTTTGGCGGAGAGCGGTACTACGGCCGCGCCTTCCAATTCGGTGCGAATGTTGTTGACCAGTTCGTCGAACTTCTGCTCGAAGCGATCGCGATTCTTGTTGGCCTGACCGCCGACCCACAGCACCAGATTGCCGCGCGCGTCGGAGACCGCCGTGACCCACACCCGCATGTGCACCATGTAGAAGGCGACGAAGAGCCCCGCGCCCATCAGCAGGACGCCGCCCCAGACCAGCCACTGACCCGGCTCATGCGAAACTTCCAGCCCGGTGAAGTAGCCCATCTTCATCTCGCGAAAATCGATGTGGTAGCCGGTCTTGTTTTCGCCTTGCGCGGCGCTGTTGTATGCCGGGAACATCCACAGCTTGGTCTCGTCGTTCGTCCCGGTGTTCTTCACCTGCAGACGAAAGGCAGGATTCACCGGATCGTCGGACTTCTTGAAGATCTGGTTGTCGCGAATGAAGAAGTCGGGAATGTATTCGGCGAGGGTGACGGTGGTATTGGGCGCGATCTCGGTCGCCTGATCCATCGCGAGCATGAGCTCGCGACTGTTGCCGCCGGTGTCGGGAGTGAGCGCGACTTTCAGCCCGGCAAGCTTGCCGGTCGATCCGAAGCTCGCCTGGTAGAAGCGCAGTCCGTTGTAGACAAGCGGATCGTTGACGACGATCTCTTTGGCTTTGACTTGCTGGCCGTTGTCGACGACCGCCAGCTTCGACCACCAGCGCTTGGGCGAGCCGTCCGGGTAAGTTTCCTCGCCGGCGCCGTTGCACTGGAGGGAGAAGGGAATCTGTTTGGTGCCGCCTTTACGCAACTCGATAACGTTACTGACTTGCCCGTTCTGCAGCGCCATAAAGCCGCTGTAGCCAAAGACGCCGTCGATGATGCCGCCGGCAAAGATGAGAAGCAGGCTGGCGTGGACGATGTACACCGCCATGACCGAGAAACGATGACGTTCGGAATACAAGGAGGGTTCGATCCGGTCGGCGATGCGTTCGACCGGCCAGCCTGACTTCTTAAGGGCCCGTTCTGCAGCGTTAAGACCTTCTTCGGCGTTGTTGATCGGCAACTCGATTTTGTTGGGCAGGGCGGAGCGGAAGTGCGAATCCGTCTTGCGATACGGCCGCGCGTAAAAGCGCCATGCGTTGGGGAAGCGATCGACAGAAACCAGAACGATGCTGAGGCTGACCATGCCAAGCAGCGTCAGGAACCACCAGGTGTGGAAGATGTCGGTGAGGCCAAGGCGGTCGAGCCAGAGCAGCGTCGCCGGCGAATAAGCGCGCGCGAGCTTGTCAGGATCGGTGGCTGGGCGCTGGAGAATAAAGGTTCCGAGCGCGGCTGCGATGCCGGTCAAGATCAGCAGAACGACGCCAGTGCGCAGACTGGAAAGAGTCTTATGAATCTGTTTTGGAATGGATAGAACGCTGAAGGCCATACTCGCTCCTTCCCGTGAGCAAGTATGGGAGTGCAAATGTGAGGCCAGAGTTAAGGTGAGAGGTAAGTCGTTGTGAATGAGCGGGATTAGGCGAATTTGGCTGAGTGCGACGAGGCTGCGTCGGTGAGGCATATCACGCAATGACGTGAGGAAGCACGCAGGGAGACCGCAGCCAGCGATGGTTTCGTCGCCGGTGCTATACTCGGCTCGAAAGCGCCCGCTATGGTAACGACTCAAATTTCATTGGATCAGTACCTTAGAACCAGCTACCGGCCCGACTGCGATTACGTTGGGGGCGAGTTGGAGGAGCGCAATGTGGGCGAGAAAGACCATTCCGCGGTGCAGGCGTTTTTCGTGAAGTGGTTCGCCGCGCATGAGGAAGAGTTAAAGCTGGAGGCTTTTCCTGAGATTCGAATCAAGGTGTCGGCGCAGCAGGTGCGCGTCGCCGATGTTGCGGTTTTGCGCGTCGACGAACCTTATGAAGCGGTTTTGACCAGGCCGCCCGTGGTCGCTATCGAGATTCTTTCGCCGGAAGACCGCATGAATCGCTATGAGCGGCGGCTTCAAGATTATCGGCAATTCGGCGTCCCTCACATCTGGGTCATCGATCCTCAACATCGCGGCGCGTTTGATTGCAGCTCAGAAGCGTGGCGGCCAGTGGATGCGTTCGTGATCGCAAATCCTGCTATAACGGTGCCGCTGGAACCGCTCTGGAAGAAACTCGAATCGTTGCACTCCTGAACGGCCTGCCTCCGTCGTGCGGCGCCGGGCTGAAGCCCGGATCAGATTCTTTAGGTCGCCGGATACGCGGCGCTGAAGCGCCGCACTACCCGATTATTCTCCCTCGCCCTCGGCAAAAGAGTCCGGCTCCGCATTTCATTGTGCTCGTCGGTAGACGTAGATGTGATCGGTGATGACGGGCGGCGTGGTCATGGGAATATCCGTGGTCATCACCTGCTTCTAGTCCAGCGGGAACGGCTTCTTCCAATTTGTCGTTGGAGAGGAGATAGCCGCCGGGTTTCAACATGGAGGCGATATTGACGCGCGCCAGGGCCTGCTCGAAGCCGCCGTAGTAAAGGAAGATGTTGGTGCCGATGATCAGATCGAAGCGCTGTTCGGGCGCGAGCGGCAGCCGCTGGTAGACGATGTTCATGTCGACCGGCGTGATGCGGTTGACGATGTCGGGCCGGATTTTGACTGCTCGTGTAGCGAAGCCGGGCGAGCCTTGCGGCACAGGAATGGGCGCGACCGGCTGGCCGATACGCGCGCCCAGTTGCTGCCAGTAGGCGGTGAACTTCGCGCGAAAATCATCGGTCCAGCGGCCATCGGAATACCACGGCAGCTGCACTGTGTAGGGCTGCCCGAGCGCGGCTTTTTTGCGCGCCATCTCCACGTGAAGATTCACGCGCGAGCTGATGTCGAAGGTGTAGAGCTCGACGGCATCCGGCTTGGCGAGGCCGAGGCGCAAGAGCGTGTCGAGCACGGCGAAGGGCTGAGTGATCTGCGGCGGATAGTAGTCGACACCCTCTTGTTTATTGACGAAATCAAGGCCGGGACCAACGATGGCGACGCGGCGGATGCTGTTCGGCTTCAGCTTGCCGGAGTCGAGCAGCGATTGCAGCGTGAGGTCGAGATCGTAGTCGGGCCAGAGATTGCTGTCGAGCGAGATGCCGCGCAGCTCAAACTCCTGGCTGCGATTGGTTTTGGCCTGCTCGCGCAGCTGGAGAAATTCCTTTTGCATACGCGCGAGATTGGCCAGCAGATACTTCTTGAGCTTGGCGCGCTCCGCCGGCGACTTGAGCGAGTAGCCTTTCTTCTCGACAAAGGCGCGCATCTCGACGAAGCCCTGGTTGGCATTCGTCGCGGCGAGAGCCTTGATGAGATCGTCGGCGCGATTTTCGGCGAAAGCGTTGACCAGGCTGCTTTGTCCGTAGAGCACCAGGTACTCGTCGTCGATGCGATATTCCTTGGTGTAGGTGACGCCGAAGCGCAGCAGGTTGGTTAAGCTGTCTTCCTCGCCGGTGTCGAGACGCCGGCGGATCTGCGCATCGGATTTCTGCAGCCACGCGGTCCAGTCCGCGGGGCTGATACCGGGAGCGGGACAATTCGTGCCAGTGCAGGCGATCTTCTGCAATACAGGCTGCGCGGAGTCGAACGGCAGGAATTCGGGGGCTGGCGTCTGCGCGAAAATCGCCGGAACTAGGGCGAAGAAAGCAAGAATCAACCCGCTGGAAAGCCGGCTGAAGGCAGCAGAAAGTGGAACCCGAGGTCCGAATTGGCAACGTTGGGCTGACATAGCAAGTGCTGGTTCTCTGGAATAGGTAGTAGCACTTCTTATGCCGATAAGCCGGATGCGTAACAGGAAGAAAATAAGGTCGATTGAGGTGATCAAGGCGATCGAAGCGTGGGAAATTACCCACAGTTTTGCGACATAATACGCGGAGGATAAAATCCTTAGCTCAGGCGCTGCTCCTGCAAACATCTGGCGCCGATTTTGACAGGCTGAGTTATACTCTGCGGCAGAGCGCCACACGTCTATGCAATTCCTCAGGCAGATTGCCGCCGCGTTGTTTCTGCTATTCGGTTTCGTCAGCGTTGGTTATGCCACCGACCTGAAGGTCGTGCTTCTGGACAGCAAGACCGGGCATGCAATGCACTCCAAGCTGATTTGCGTCGTATTTCCGTCCACTGAACCCATCGTGGCCAATCAAGCACGGATGTGCAGCAGAACGGATGGCACCGGCACGGCCACGTTCAAGCTGCCGGATACCGATCCCCAAACGGTGAAGGTGGACCTGAACAGCAACAATCTGGAGCCGTGTTTTAAGCCGGAGGCGTTCTCGCTTGCCGACGCTCTGAAGGACGGATTCGTGGCCAAGAATATGTGCGCGGATGAGACCACCACCACCAAGGATCCCGGGGAGTTGGTGTTGTACGGACATCAGAAGAGCGTGAAGGAAGCGCTGGGCCAGGCGCGGGACGAGTGGTAAAGAAATTTCACCACGGAAGCACGGAAGACACGGAAATTTTGTGTGATTTCCGCTCTTCTCAACAGCTAAA
The DNA here is from genome assembly GCA_963697175.1 of uncultured Acidobacteriaceae bacterium. Taxonomy (GTDB): domain Bacteria; phylum Acidobacteriota; class Terriglobia; order Terriglobales; family Acidobacteriaceae; genus Bog-257. The sequence continues at coordinate 8,480 of CAVONC010000025.1, forward strand.
CAATCTCCGAGTTCCGCAATTGTGCCGCCCTGAAGGGGCTCAGTCAGAGGGGCGACGTTTTCCCAGCGCTTCCGCGCTGGGCTAATCACTTTACTCTGATCGACGACTGCGGGATTTCCACCGTTTCATGCGGCTGAAGACCCATTTTCCGCCCAAAACCCACGGCAAGAGCACCCTACCTCTCTACGACTGAAGAGCTATTAACCTCCCGTAACTAAACAACTTACAATCGCCGCAGTTGCTTCTCCTGTGGGGCGCCAGCTTCGGCATTCCAGGTGCACATATGCACGTAAGGGTTGGAGGTAGGTTGTGACCAGAGTAGTGCGGTTTCTTGTGGGGTGGATCATTTTCGCCGGCGCGAGCTTCGCGTTTGCCGGCATCCATCCTGTGCCGCTCGACAAAAACACTCCCCCAGAGAAGTGCGCCGAGTGTCACGCCGACAAAGCTAAAGGAAAGTTCACTCATTCCGCGATTGCGATGGGCTGCACCAGTTGCCATGAGATTCGGGTCAATCGAGATGTCACTCGCGTCATTCTGATTACTGCTACTCCCCAGGCGCTATGCCTCACCTGTCACGCCGACCACAATGCCGCCGACCTGAAGGGCAAGGTTCATCCGCCGGCGGTTCGCGATTGCGTCAAGTGCCACGATCCGCACCAATCCGACAACAAGTTTCAGTTGCTGAAGCCGACCTCCGGCGACAAGAGCGCGAATCTCTGCCTCGAGTGCCACACGCAAGGCGTTACGGTTCCTGAGAAAGGCAGCCGTCACGCAGCGCTCGACATGGGCTGTGACACCTGCCACGTGACGCACAAGACCGGCGAGCGCGGCAAAGAAGAGTTCGACTTCCATCTCACCAAGGCGAGTCCGGCGCTCTGTCTCGATTGCCACGATGCCAAAGATGCCTCGCTGATCAAGGCGCACCAGGGCCAGCCGTTCGGCAGCGCCAACTGCGTGCAGTGTCATAATCCGCACCAGTCAGCTTCACCCAAGCTGATTCAGGCGTTCGCGCATCCGCCGTTCGCGATGGGATCGTGCGAGACCTGCCATCAGCCGGCGAAAGACGGCAAGGTGGTTCTGACGCAGGCGGATTCCAAAGCGCTTTGCGTGACGTGCCACAGCGAGAAGGCAGAACAGATCGAGAAGGCGAAAGTGCCGCATCCGGGAGCGCAAGGCGATTGCACTGCCTGCCATAACCCGCATGCCGGCAAGACGCCGGGCTTCATTCAGCCCGATCCGGTGAACGCCTGCCTGGCGTGCCACAGCGACCAGGCCGAGCAATTCAAGAAGGCGCATCTGCACCAGCCGGCGTTCGGACTGGGTTGTGCGACCTGCCACGAACCACATGGCAGCGACAATGCACACTTGCTGCGCGCTAATGGCAACGCGCTGTGCCTGGAGTGTCACGGCCCGGATTCGAAGCCGCAGAAGCTCGAGGCCGAGCACGTGATCACCATCTTCAACGGCAAGGTCAAGCTGCCTGAGGATTATTACGTAAAGAACAAAGTCGTCATCCTGCCGATCAAGTATGGTCTGGGACATCCGATGCTGGGCCATCCGGTGCAGGATGTGATGGATCCGGCCGACATTACCAAGGTCAAGACCCACATCGATTGCATGACGTGCCACCAGCCGCACGCTTCTACGCAGCCGGGGCTGCTGGTGAAGGACCAAGCCAACAACATGCAGTTCTGCGACACGTGCCATAAAAATCGGCTGACGCTGAAGTAGCAAGGGAGAAAGACATCATGTTCCGGTACCGCCCAAACCTGAATCGCAGCGTAGAGGTGCTGATTGCCGCGCTGCTGCTGATGATGACGCTGGTGTTGACGCCCTCGGCATCTGCCGGCGACAAGAAGAAGCAAGCACAGCCCGACACGGCGAAGCCGGCCCCAGAGGCCCCGGTAAAGCAGGACACCAGCAAGCTGGTGTGGCCGACGCCGCCCAATGTCCCGCGCGTGCGCTACACCAATTACTTTGCCGGCATGCCGCTGGACTACACGCCGGAGTCGCAGCAGGCCAAGAAGAAGTCGACGTGGATGGACCGCCTGGCCGGTGTACAGGATCCGAACAATAAGGGTCACTTCAAGCCCATACCGTTCCAGTTGCTGGCGCCGTACGGCATGGCGGTGAACTCCAAGGGCGATCTCTACGTAGCCGATCAGAAGGTTGGGGCCATCTTCATCTTCAATACGGAAACCAAGGACACCACGCTGATTGGCAACGGCCGCGAGGCCACCTTCGCACTGATCAACGGCGTCGCCTTCGATGATGACGATCGGCTGTTCGTGACCGACGGAAAGATGAAACGGGTGTTGATCTTCGACAAGACCAACAAGATAGTCGACATGATCAAGGATGGCCTGATCGATCCGGTCGGAATCGCTATCGACACAGAGAATCGCCAGCTCTATGTGGTGGACACGCAGGCCGACCAGGTGGTGGTCTACGACGCTGACACCTTGAAAGAGAAGCGCCGCATCGGTACCGGCGGCAAGAAACATGAGCTGACCACGCCGGGCGACTTCTCCCTGCCGAGCTTTGTTGCGCTCGACAAAGACAACAACGTGTATGTGACCGACACTATGAACTATCGCGTCGAGATCTTCGACGCCGACGGAAAGTTCATCAGCCAGATCGGTAAGCACTGCGATGGGCCGGGCTGCTTCGCCCATCCCAAAGGCATCGCCGTCGATAGCGACGGAAACATCTGGGTCGCCGATCCCATGCTCGATCTGCTGCAGGCATTCAACAAGGAAGGGCAGCTGCTGGGGATGGTCGGGGGACACGGCAATCTGCTGGGACAGTTCTCCTCACTGGACGGCGTTTATATCGACAAGAACAATCGCATCTTCACCTCGGAGCAGTATCCCGGTCGAGTGCAGATGTTCCGTTACATCACGGACGCGGAAGCGGAGCAACTGAAGAAAGAGAAAGAAGCGCAAAGGGGCGGCGCCAAGGCTGCGAATCAGGCGCCTGCGGCCCCCGCACAGCAAGCGGCAGCAACTCCGGCAGTCGCGGCGGCAGCGCCGGCAAAAACGGAAGCGACGAAGTAAAGCGCGTTTTTGCACGACCGAACAGGCTGCCTTGTTTACAGCAGTAATCACTCAGAGCCGGCAGCCAGATCACTGTGGTAAAGCCATCTTCTTCAGAAGTTCAAGGTAGCGTGGGTTCTGGTGCAGGCTGTTGAACAGGCGGTCGGACTTGATGTAAGCAAAGCCGGAGTCGTGCTGCTGGTAGGCTCGCTCCAGCCAGTCGAGTGCTTGGTCCATCTCCCCGCGATAGGCATAGGCTTCAGCGATCTGATAGGCCCCATCGCTACCATGGGCGGCAACGAGTTTTTTCAATGCGGCGTCCGAAGCCTGTCGGCGGCCCAGGGAGTGATAAGCCATTACCTCTCCAGCCAACTTCAAGCCTTCGTTAGGTTCCAGCTGCATTTCCGCCAAGGCGTCTTGCGGGCGACCCCGTGCCAGTAAGATCTGGCCCAGGACGAAGTGAATGTATCCTTGCTGAGGGTCCAGCTGCAGAGCTTTCTGCAATACGGTATCGGCTTCGTCGTACTGCCCGGTTTCGAAGAGGTCGTTTCCCAGAAACAGATAACAGGAAGAACATAGCGTATCAAGTGCCGTTGCCTGTTTCCAAAACTCGATTGCTTTGTCCAGACGGCCCTGCAGTTCCTCCGAGCCTGCGCGAGCGGCGAGCACATCGGAACTTCCCGGTTCCAGCGCCATCGCCTTGTCCAAGGCAGCTTGAGCGCCTTCCGCATCGAGGTCGTAAGTCGAGCGCAGACCAGCCAAGGCGAGGTATCCCGCGGCCGACTGCGGGTCCAGAGCGATAGCCTGCTCGGCGTCTGCGCGTGCCCGGCGGGCTGCTTCGCTCAGGTCCATGAAGCTGTCATAACCCATGCCCGCAAATACGATTGACCGCAGCGCCCAGGCGGGCGAGAAATTCGGGTCCAGCTTGATTGCCTGGTCGACATAGGCCAGTGCTTTGTCGTAGTTGGACTTTTCGGATCCGCGATTCGCGAAATACGCAGCTTGCAAATAGGCCTGGTAGGCCTCGGGATTGACGACCCGTGCCGGGACAGGGTTTGCGTTGGCGCCGAGCAGTTTGACTTGCAACGCCCCGGTGACAGCCCGCGCGATTTCGTCCTGCACTGCGAAGACATCTTTCACCTCAGAGTTGTATTCTTCCGACCAAAGTTGAAAGCCATCGGCCGCCTTGGTGAGTTCAGCGGTTATACGGAGATGGTCCCCTTCCCGTCGTACGCTGCCTTCCAGAACGTTGGCGACATTCAGCTTCTGTCCCACAGCTCGTAAGTCTTCATTCTTGCCTTTGAACTGAAAGGCGGAAGAGCGCCCCGTAACCTTCAACCCAGGCACTTTGGCGAGTTCGTTGGTCAGCTCTTCGGCCAGTCCATCGGAAAAATACTCCTGATCTTTTCCCGGGCTCATGTCGGCGAAGGGCAGCACCGCAATGGACGCCGTATTCACTCCGCCGCCGGCGTTTGATTTGGCTCGGCTTCGCCAGAAATATCCTCCGACTCCCACCAGAAGCAGCAGGAGCAGCGACAATCCCAGCAATTTGCCTCTATTGATGCTTGTGACCGGGGATGACCGCGTTCCGCCCAGACCTGTGCTGCTCCGTGTTATGCGATCGGTTTCTAATCCGCGATGCAATCGCTGTAAGTCGGCCCGCATCTCCGCCGCACTCTGATAGCGAAGCTTGCGATCCTTCTCCAGAGCCTTCGCGATGATTGCTTCCAATTCCGGTGGCAGATCGGGATTCAGCCTGAGTGCCGGGACGGGTTGGCGGTTCAATATGGCATCAACGATGATGGACGACGTCTCACCGCGAAACGCGGGCACCCCGGTGCTCATTTCATACAGTACGGCGCCGAAGGAAAACAGGTCGGTGCGCGCGTCCAGCTCTTTGCCAAAGACCTGCTCCGGAGACATGTACCCCACGGTGCCGAGGGGCGATCCTGGACCGGTCAGTTGGGTGGCCTGATTGGCAGTCGCGACCGCGGGGTCGGGCTGGGTAATTTTGGCCAAGCCAAAATCGAGAATCTTGGCGTGCCCACGTTCGGTGACAAAGATGTTTGCCGGCTTGATGTCGCGATGAACGATGCCCTTGCTGTGCGCCGCATCCAGCGCGTCGGCGATCTCGGTAGCCAGATCAAGTATCAGTTCGGTTTCGAGCGGGCGACCGGCGATGCGGTGATTCAGCGTCACGCCCTCGAGGAACTCCATGGCAATGAACGCGCGCCCGTCCTCTTCGCCGATGTCGTAAATGGTGCAGATGTTGGCGTGGTTCAGTGCCGATGCGGCCTCGGCTTCGCGTTGGAAGCGGGCTAAAGCTGGCGCGTCGCGGGCGACGTTGTCAGGAAGGAACTTGAGAGCAACCAGGCGATGGAGTCGCGTATCTTCCGCTTTGTAAACCACCCCCATTCCGCCGCTGCCGAGTTTGTCGAGGATGCGGTAATGGGAAATGGTTTGCCCGTCCATGCGGCTGAATGTTAGGGCCGGAAGTGCGGCAAGTCAACGAAGGAACATTGGTTAGATCTAGTTAGATCGTTTTCGCACCAATCACGGCGTAACATCGCCATGCCGTAAGTGACAGGACGCAGCCTAATCCTTGCGGGAACGTGCAGCACGATGCTCGAGCTTCGATTGGCTCTCCACTTGTCACTACGTGCGGCCAGTGATCTGCTTTACAATAAAGTCTGCTTTGGCGTTCGATCTCATCGTTCATCTGTAACCGGAATCTGGACCTGGGCCGACGATTGCGCCCAGGCGGATAAACTGCAGGCCAGCGGGAGATGGTGGGCATTTTCTCAGGCAGCGGCATCTAAGATAACCAAGAGCGCTGCTTCGCCGTCTGATCCTGAAGACCCGAGTCCCGGGGTCCCCGGCAAGTGCTGGTTTGGCGCTGGCGGTGACAGAGCGGCGGTAACCGACCATGTCTCGAAAAACGCGAGACCTGGGGCACCCTCCGCACGAACCATGTCTTGAAAAGACGAGACATGGGGCACTCTCTGCGTATTCATAACGTGGCAATCAAAGTTAAAGTACCTGATCGCACACCGGTCGCGCGCGCGCCCAAGGGCAAGCCCCGTCCCGCAGCCCGGCGGGCCAAAGTTCGGCATTTTTCCTTCAAAGATCCCCTGGTAAGAATCTTTTCCGCGGCCTTCGTGCTGATCTGCGTCGTCTTCTTTGGAGTTTTCTCTTATCTCTACGTGAAATACGAGCGCGTGGTCGACCGCCGCATGTCGGGAGAAATCTTCACCAATGCGGCCAAGATCTACGCCCGGCCACGTATTGTCTCTATTGGCGAGAAGGTGGACGCGAGCGACATTGCCGCGGACCTGCGCCGAGCGGGCTACAGCGAAGGCGGCGGGTCGTCGCCCATTGGCCGGTACGCGTTCATCGGCGAGGCGATTCAGGTCATGCCGGGGCCGCAGTCGTTTCACGGCGCAGGCAACGCGGTGATTCGCTTCCGCGGCGGCAAGGTCAGTTCGATCACGGAAACCGGCGGAGAGCGGCAGGAGCTGGAAGGCTACGAGCTGGAGCCGCAGCTGGTGACCGCGCTCTTCGAAGGGCAGGACCGCTCCAAGCGCGAGCTGATCAAGTTCGGGGACATCCCGCCGGTGATGGTGAATGCGACGCTGGCCATCGAAGACCGGCGATTCTTCCAGCACAGCGGCGTCAACTTCTATCGCCTGTTCGAAGCGGCGCTGGTTGATATGCGCGAAGGCCGGCACGGGCAGGGCGGCTCGACCATCACCATGCAGCTCTCGCGCGGCTTCTTCCTGACTCCCGAGAAGACCGTGAAGCGCAAGCTGACGGAGATGATGATCGCCATCGAGCTGGAGCAGAAGTTCTCCAAGCAGCGCATCTTCGAGATGTACGCCAACCAGGTGTATCTCGGCCAGCGCGGCTCGTTCACCATCAACGGATTCGGCGAGGCGGCGCACGCCTATTTCAACAAGGACATCAAGAACCTCACGCTGCCGGAGGCGGCGCTGCTGGCGGGGATGATCCAGCGGCCGAATTATCTCTCGCCGTATCAGCATCCCAAACGCGCGCTGGAGCGGCGCAACCTGGTGCTGGACTCGATGGTCGACACCGGCGCGATCACGCGCGATGAAGCCGAACGCGCCAAAGCGACGCCGCTGAAGCTGGCAGCGCCGAACGTGGAAGCCAGCGACGCGCCGTACTTTGTCGACCTGGTGAAGGACCAGCTCGCGCCGCAGTACAACGAGGAAGAGCTGAACAATCACGCGCTGCGTATTTACACCACGATCGATCCTGACCTGCAGCGCGCGGCTGCCGAGGCAGTCGACATTGGCATGGCGCTGGTGGACGAGCAGGTAAAGAAGCGGCGCACGCACGTGACCAAGATCGGTACCGGTAAGGACGCGGTTCGCCAGGTGACGATGGACAGCGGCCCCATGCCGCAGGTGGCGCTGGTGGCGCTCGATCCGCATACCGGCGAAGTGCTGGCGCTGGTGGGCGGCAGAAATTACGGCATGAGCCAGCTGAATCATGCCCTCGCCAAGCGGCCGACGGGATCGATCTTCAAGCCGTTTGTCTACGCGACCGCGATCAATACCGCGGTGACCGGGCAGTCGCTGACCGAAGCCAACGCCGATCCCAATACCGGCGTAGTGACCGAGGAGAGCGGCGTGTTTACTCCGGCGAGTTTGATTGACGACTCGCAGGTGAGCATCGCGATCAACAACGGCGACGATGTTTACGAGCCGCGAAATTATCACGAGACCTTCCACGGCGAAGTGACCGCGCGTTATGCGCTGGCGGAGTCGCTGAACAATGCGACCGTGCGGCTGGGGCAGGAGGTCGGCTTCGACAAAGTAGCGGCGCTGGCGAAAGCCGCAGGCATTACCAGCGCGCGCGGGACACCGGCGGTCGCGCTCGGCGCCTACGCGGCTACGCCGGTGGAGATGGCCGGCGCGTATACGGTTTTCGCCAACGGTGGAACCCGGCTCGCTCCGCTGATGGTGCAGGTCGGTGCGCGATGTCAAAGGCAACATCCTGAATAACTATCACAGCGATTCGAAGGACGTGCTCGATCCCCGCGTGGCTTACGTGATGACCACGATGATGGAAGCGGTGGTCAACAACGGCACGGGATATCCGGTACGCGCGCGGGGATTTACGCGCGCCGGCAGCAGGGAAGACCGGTACCTCGCATGACGCTTGGTTCGCCGGCTACACGTCGAACCTGCTGTGCATCGTGTGGGTCGGGAACGACGATTACACCGACATCAAGCTGGCCGGCGGCGCGGCGGCTGCTCCCATCTGGGCGGAGTTCATGAAGCGCGCGGTCCAGCTGCCGCAATACGCCGACACCAAAGAATTTCCCGCACCGTCGGGCGTGGTCAACGTTACGCTCGACAAGGCTACCAACCTGCTGGCGACAGCATCCTGCCCGCAAGACTATACCGTCGCCTTTATCGCCGGAACCGAGCCGAAGGAAACCTGCGATCAGAGCTTTGGCGATCATCGCGGCGTGGTCTCGAAGATCTTCGGATTAGGATCGCCGCCGGTCGCCGCGCCACCTCCCGGTACTAACGGGCCGCAAACTACGGCCGGAACCGCGGCGGGAGTTCCCGTCGAGGTGGGGAATGACGGCCAGCCCAAGAAAAAGAAGAAGGGATTCTTCAGCCGGCTCTTCGGGCACGGTGATAGTAGTGACCAAGAGCAAAATAACGGGACGGGTGCGCCACAAAATGGGAACAATCCGAACCCCAAATAGGTCTATTATTGGGCAGAAACGTTTGTGGGTTGAGACGCGCCTCCTTCATGCTTTGCCAGGGGTAACGTCCAAAGTGACGGACCCAGGTTAACGTCCAAACGAAGGACGTGAACCTGGGGCACAGAAGGTTCTCCGCCCGCAGCGACAAAGGAGCCGGCAATGGCTGATCTCCGATCTGCTCGGTTCATCGTCCTCAACAGCGGGCTGATTCTCGTCCTCGCGGTGTTGCTTTCGCTCACCGCAGTCGCACAACAAACCAAATGGACAGCGGAAGCGCCGCCCACGCAAATGACTCCGCCGGCGGTTCCGGATGGCAGCGCCTCGGCAGCCACGCTGGAGGAGCAGGGCGATGAGTTGCGCGCGCACAAGCGCTATCTCGACTCCATCGACTACTACAATGTCGCGATGAAGAAGCAACCTTCGTCGCTGTTGTGGAACAAGATCGGCATGGCGTATCTGCTGATGCAGCGCCCCGATCCCGCCGCCAAGGCCTTCGACCGCGCCATCAAGCTGGACAAGCAGGATCCCGCGGCCTACAACAATCGCGGCTACGTCGAGCAGATGAAGAAGAAGTACGACAAGGCCATCGTGTATTACAAGAAGGCGATCGTGCTGCGCACCGACGACGCGGTCTTCTACTACAACATGGGAGCATGCTACTTCGGCAAGCATAACTACCAGGAAGCGGCCCAGCAGTTTCACCAGGCTTTCGAACTCGATCCCAACATCTTTGTGCGCGCCACCAAGACCGGGGTGATGGCGCAGGCGACCTCGCCCGACGACCGGGCGGCGTTCTCCTTCCTGGTGGCCAAGATGTACGCGCAGGCGGGAGACTTCGATCACTCGCTGGAGTATTTGCGCAAGGCGATGGAAGACGGCTACAAGCACATCAACGATGTTTACAGCGACAAGGAGTTCGCCACGCTGCGGACGGATAAGCGCTTCGACGAGCTTATGGCGCAGCGGCCGCAACCTCTCCCGTGATTGCCGGTCCATGGCGCTCGTTCGGGGGAATTTAGGGCTTGAATGGATCTGCGCTTCAGGCACGCAACTTCTTTACTAGTGCAAGGACCATGTCCCAGGATTTGAGCGATATCCATCCTAAAAAGTAAAACCAGATTGCTCCCGCCACGGTAAAAAGCAGGCCAAACAGGAACGTAAGTGTTGTTGGATTCAAACCGGCCGGCAAGAAGCGGACGACCTCTGCTACCAAAATGGAAGCTGGGAAATCCATTTCAAATACGATCAGAAACATGAACCTGCTGCTGTGGGGAAACACGATCGCGTAGGTCGCGCACGCAATGGACACGACCGCGTTGATGGCTGCCAAGAGCGCCGGCATTTTGGATAGCGTCATGGATATAGCGCGGCCCTCGCTCTGAAGGGTAGCAGACCGGATTGATCAGGCGCGGTTTGCCCGGCGCTGCCTCCAAATTGGCACGGACGCAGACTCGGCAGGCTCGCACTACCTGAGCAGATTCCATCTGCCTTGTGTTACTCTCACTTCCGCTGAAGTGTCTTTCCTGCCCCAGTCCATGTCCCTGGCCTCGCCGCTTCATTGCCTATGAAGATGCAAATGTTCCCAGCTGCCGGCACTCCTGCGGAGATGAATGGCGCCCGGTCAGATGTAACGCTGGGCTCGATTTGGCGCGAGTCGCTGGTGCTGGATCTGACGATTGCCCTGGTGGCGGGCGTTTTGTATGCGCTGCTGGTGATGGGGCCGCGTCCGCTGAATCCGCGCAACGTGAACTGGATCGCGTTCGACCCGGCCTATCACTACATCGGATGGGAGCTATACCGGCAGGATCCGCATCTGCATTGGCCGCTGACCTATACCGATCGGCTGGGATATCCCGAGGGCGAGTCGGTGGCACTGCTGGATTTGAATCCGCTGATGGCAGTGGTGCTGAAGCCGGTGTCGTTTTTGTTGCCGGAGCCGGCACAATATTTCGGGCTGGAAGTGATTCTGGGTTGCACGCTGCAGTTCTTCTTCGCGTTTCGGTTGTTAAGGATGATGGTGGAGCGGGCGGAGAGAGTTCGCGCACAGGGGCTGAAGCCCGGTGCCTCGAGGTTTCCGCACGGCACGGCTAAAGCCGTGCCCTTTCAAAGCGAGATTGGCGATCGGTCGCCGCAGGAACAGGCCCCTGCCGCCGCTCCGCGGCTCGACGCTCTCACCGCCCAAACCGCGGGCTCACGCCCGCGGCTAACACAAATGCCGCTGCTCCGCAGCTTCCAGCAGGCCGATGCGACGTTGGGTGCCGGCTTCGGTAGTTGGAATGCCTTCGCTGCGGCGCTGGGGGCTGGGTTCTTTCTGCTGGCGCCGCCGCTGAACTATCGCTTCTGGGGACATTACTCGCTGAGCAATCAGTGGCTGCTGGTGGCGTCGCTGTACGTTTTCGCGCGGGCGCAGGAGCCAACGGCAAATGCGATGCGGCGGTTCGTGATCTCGGCGGCGATTCTGACGGCGATTGCCACGGGCACGAATCCGTATCTGGCGTTTGAAGTTCTGCTGCTGTTGATTGCGGGCGTGGCGAGCCTGTTATGGCAGAAGCGGCTGAGCATCGCGAAATCCGTCGGCGTAGTGGCGATGCTGATGGCGATCGGGTTCGTTGTCGCGTATTCGCTGGGGCTGGTGATCAGCGGCGGCAAAGGCTATGGCAGCGGCGGATATCGCGACCTCTCGCTGAACCTGCTAGCGCCGTTCGATCCGCGGACGTTTACGTCGATCATTTTTCCGCGGCTGCACAGCGCCAGCCCGGGACAGTACGAGGGCTACAACTATCTCGGCGCCGGCGTGCTGATGATCGCGGCGGTGGTGATCGTCGCGGCGATCATTCGCAAAGGCAAATTGCCGAGGCCGGACAAGCGCTGGTTCGTGCCGCTGGCGGCATGTTGCCTGCTGCTGACGTTGCTGGCGCTCTCGACCAAGATCACGCTGGGCGGACGAACGCTGATCGACATCGATCCCGACGGAAAGCTGACTCCGTTGTTTGCGCCGTTGCGCGCGACCGGGCGACTGTTCTGGGCGCCGTATTACGCGATCCTGGCTGCGATTCTTGCCGCGCCGTTTCTCTTGTTTCGCAGAGCGTGGGCGACACTGCTGATTGCGGCGATGCTGGTGTTGCAATTTGCCGATACGGCCGCGCTGCGCCAGTGGGTGCGAATGACGATCAGCGACGATCATCCTTCGCCGCTGAAGTCGGCGATCTGGTCGCAACTGGGCGCGCAGCATCAGAACCTGATCGTGTTGCCGGCGTGGCAGTGCGAACATGCGGCGTCACCCGGCGGCATCGAGGGCTATCGCATCTTTGGATTTCTGGCGGCCGCGCAGAAGATGCGGATCAACAGCTACCAGTCGGCGCGATACACCGGAGTGGCGCAGGATTTCCACTGCTCGCAGGCGGTGGAGCAGGTCGGAGAAGAACGGGCTCGCCGCGGATTCGGCGTATGTCGTCATGCCGGAAGTTGCGGCAGCGATCGCGCAAGGTCCGACGGGCGCGGGAAAATGTCACGACCTGGATCAACTTCATTCTGTGCTCGACGAAGACGGACTTCGGGCTGAGCCCGGTGCTGATGACGGCGGAGCAGCGCGCGGAAAATGGCGTTGCGAATCCAGGACTCGAGGACGGCACGACCTCACCGTGGTCGACGAATGGCGCGAGGACCGCGGTGAGCACGGTCACGGCGCACGGTGGCTCGTATAGCCTGGCGATGACGGGCGCGGGCACGGCCTATCAGGACATCAACGGACTGGAGCCGGGCGCGACCTATACGGTGTCGGCGTGGGTTGCGGGAACGGCAGGCACATCGACTTCGGCGCAGCTGATGATCTTGAATGACAACGTGACTTCGTCGTCGCCGGTGATTCAAACCAGTCCCGCGTGGCGGCAGCTTGCGAGCAGCTTTAAGGTGGGACGCGAGGGCGCGATTCGCATCAACCTGGCGCGCGGGCCGAGCGACGGCACGGTGTATTGGGACGACATTCATCTTTCCCAAGGGACTTCTGCGAAATGATCGAGGCGGATTCCAAAGCGACGGAGGCGGCGGCGCAGCCGAGCTTCGCCCAAAAACTTTTGCTGCTGGTGATCGCGGCGGTCTTTTGCCTGATCGTCTTTCTCGGGCTGGATGCGGCGTACAGCCATTTTTCGCGGAAGTCGTCGGTGCCGACGCCGGCGGAGATCTTCGGATGCCTGGGGCGCGACCGGCTGCGCGTGCTGGCGCTACAGCCGAACTGCTCGTGCACGCGGGCGTGGGGGCGCGAGCGCTATCAGCTTAACGTCAACAGCATGGGCTTTCGCGATGAGACGGTGCGCGAGGTGCCGCTCACCGATCCGCGGCCGCGGATTCTGATGCTGGGCGATTCGTTTACCGAATCGATGGGACCGTGGGAGACGAGCTTCGTCGGGCGCATTGCCAAGCGCTTTCCGCAGTACGAAATTTTGAACGGCGGGGTGGGTGGATATTCGCCGTCAAATTATCTGAACACCGCGCGGATTGCGCTGAGCAAGGGATTGCAGTTCGACGAGGCGATCGTCTTCATCGACATGTCGGATGTGCAGGACGAGGCCGCGCTGGTGCGCGACGTCGGCGACTCGGGCGCGGTGGCGCTGGCGCCGAACCAAGTTCACTACCAGACGTGGTATTCGAATCTGCGAAACTTTGCCAGCAAATACCTGGTGCTGACGAATTACCTGTGGGAGCTGGCTGAGCGCACGTGGGTGCGGTTTGGCTTTTACCATCTGGATCACGGATTCAACGGCAACGTTTTCGATCTGGAGCGGTCGGGGTGGACGTATCGCAAGGTGGTCGAGGACAAGCCGTTCGAAGAGGGATTTGCGCCGCTGGGAGTCGAGGCCGGGATCGCCAAAGAGAAGCGCAAGATGGACGAGTTGTACCAGGAGCTGGCGAAGCGGAACATTCCGATCAGCGTGGTGGTGTATCCGTGGCCGGCGACGTTGATTTACGACAATGTCGAGTCACGCGAGGTGACGATCTGGCGGGATTGGTGCGAGGGCAAGTGCAAGCGGTTTGTCACCGCGTTTCCGGAATTTTTTGCGGTGAAGGAGCAGTGTCCGAAGTCGGCGCCGGGATGTTGGTATTTGAAGGATTATTTTTTTGGCGACATTCATTTGAGTGCCGAGGGGAACAAGATTGTCGCGGATGAGGTGAGTAAGAGTTTGGAGGAGAGCTCGGCGGTGAAGAGTGCCGCCCCTGAAGGGGCTCGGGATCGTTAATGCGACGGGTACCCAGCGCTTCCGCGCTGGGCTAATTACTTTCGTCTCGGGATGCGGCGGGACTGATCGATGATGACGTCCCAGGTCTCGAAAAGCGCGAGACCTGGGACACCCGGCCCTCATGTCTCGAGAAAGGCGATGTCCGGGCACTCGCGCGAGCCCAGGTTAGGCCAAAAGAAGGCCGAACCTGGGGCACCGAGCTAGTTACTTTCGTCTCCGCCCTGGGGCGGGACTGACGGATGACGACCTCCCAGGTCTCGAAAAGCGCGAGACCTGGGGTACCCGCGCCGGCAGAATAGAGCGAGCCCAGGTTAGGCCAAAAGAAGGCCGAACCTGGGGCACCCGCACCCGCCTGCGGGGGGACTCTAGGTCCCGAAACTCCAATCCCTAATCCCTAGCCCCTGATCCCCTGGAACTCGATCTACTCTCGCAATCCTGGGATTCCCACTACACCAATTCCTCAAGTGCTCTAGAATCAGAGATTCACTTTGGCATCGAGGTTTCCAGGGTCCTGAACCTTTGGTCACCTTGGTGCGTATTAAACACTGGCCTCACAAAAGCAACCACTGCAGTAGTCATATCGAACTGAGTGTCAGTTCCAGGAGACAGGCAATGTTCGTTTTTCGTTTTGCAAGGTTGATGGCTGGCAAGACTCTTTGGCTGGGAATGGCGGGTCTGCTGACCATAGCGTGCTGGGCGCAGGACACGACACCGCAAAGTACCGAGCCGGCGGCATCGCAGACGGCAGCGCCGGCCAGCGATCAGGCGGCCGTACCGCCGAGCGCGCAGTCGACCATGCCGCCCCCGGGGACGCAGACGCCAACGCCACCGTTGACGCCGCTGCCGCAGGCTCCGGCGCCGCAGCATAATGCTGCGCACTTGTATTCCGGCGACCAGAACTACGCGAAACCGTTCTCCGGATTTCCCAACTTCATCGCGCCCTACACGGTGCGCCACGTGCCGCAGCCGAACCTGGTCAATTCCGCGATGACGGACAAACTGTTTCACGATGGCCAGATGTACCTGTCGATCAACGACGCCGTCGCGATGGCGCTGGAGAACAATCTCGACATCACGCTGCAGCGCTACAACCTGTCGATCGCCGACACCGATCTGCTGCTGACCAGCACGGGAGCGTCGGCGCGCGGCGTGGGCACCAGCGTAGTGCAGGGCACCCAGGGCGGAAACCTGGGTGCGGTATCGGCGGGAGGCACGGGCAGCTCGGTGACCGGCGCCAACGGCACGGGAGCTGGTGGAACGCAGGTAGGCGCGGGCGGAGCGGGCGCAGGCGCGGCGGGAATCGTCGTGTCGACGCTCGGTTTCGGCCCGAACATCGATAACTTCGATCCCTCACTTACAGGGACGATACAAGGGGAACGCGCTGCGATTCCCCAGACCAGCTCGGCATTTGTCGGTGTGCCCACCCTGACGCAAAACACCAACACCTACAATTTCGGCTATACCCAGGGTTTTTCCACGGGCACGCTGATGAGCCTGACCTTCGATAACAGCTATTACACCAGCAACAACGCCTTCAATCTGGTGAACCCCACCCTGACTCCCCAGTTCCGCTTCCAGCTGCGGCAGCACCTGCTGCAAGGCTTCGGCTTCGATCCCAACCTGCGCTGGATTCGCATCGCGCGCAACAACCGCGAGATCGCCGACGTGGTCTTCCGGCAGCAGATCATGGTCACGGTGTCGCAGGTGGAAAACATCTACTGGGACCTGGTAACCGCGTACGAAGCCGTGAAAGTCAACGAGCGGCAGTTGCAGCTGGCCAACAAGACGCTGTCCGACGATCAGGAACAGGTGCGGATCGGGACCATGGCACCGATCACACTGGTGCAGGCGCAGAGCGGCGTAGAAAGCGCCAAGCAGAACCTGATCATGGCGCAGACCAGCCTGCAGCTGGAACAGCTGCTGGTGAAAAACGCCATCACCAAGAACATTCAGGATCCCCTGCTGGCGACGGCGCCGGTGATCCCGACCGACACTTTGAAGGCGGACGAGCAATATGAAGTGCGGCCGGTCGAGGATCTGATTCAGGAGGCGTTGCAGGATCGTCCGGAAATTGCGACGGCGCGGATTCAGCTGACGAATTACGAGATCACGCGCAAGTCGGTACGCAATGCGCTGCTGCCAACTCTGGACCTATACGCGTTTTATGGCGCCTCAGGACTGGCGGGTCCGCAGAACCCCGCGATTCCTACCTGCCCGCAGATGAACATCTTCGGCGAGTGTTATCAGCCGGGATTGGTTCCCACCAGTTACGGCACGGCGTTTTCCAATCTGTTCAACAGCACCGGCCCGGACAAGGGCATCGGCGTGAATCTGACCATCCCGATTCGCAACCGCGCGGCACAGGCGAACCAGGTGCGCTCGGAGCTGGAATATCGCCAGCAGCAGGTCGCGCTGCAGCAGACGGAGAACACCATTACCTTGCAGGTTCGGCAGGCGCAATTCGGATTGCAGAACAACTATGCCGCGCTCAAAGCAGCGATCGCGGCGCGCGATTATGCGAAGGAGAGCCTCGACGCCGAACAGAAGAAGTTCCACTACGGGGCATCGACGCCTACCCTGGTGCTGCAGGCCTCGAGCAATCTGACGCAGGCTGAATCGAATGTGCTGAACTCGGCGGCCAACTACGAGAAGGCCAAAGTGCTGCTGGACTACTACACGGGCGAGACGCTGAGCAAGCTGGGCATCAGCGTTGCGGACGCCGAGGCCGGACAGGTGAAGCGCCAGCCGGGCGTGCCCGGGGTGGTGCCAGCCGATGTGCAGAACGTGCTGCGGCCGCCGCAGGGCTCGACCTTGCCGAATCAGCAGACGGCTCCGCCGCCGGCACAACCGAATACGCCTCCGCCTCCGCAGCAGAGCGTGCCTCCGCAGCAGAATGCGGCGCCGCAGGGGTAGCACGTTCGCGGTTCAGGCACCGAGGGTCCAGCCTCAGCCTGAACCGCTATTTTTTTGTTGAGGCCGCAGACGAAGGCCCTCACCCTTCCGTGCCGCCGCTCCGCGGCTCGAACCGCAGATCCCTCGGTCGGGCTGAAGCCCTCGGTCGGGATGACAAAAAAAGAAGGAGCCAGAGGACGCTGGCCTGAAGGCCAGCTCTACCCGAACATCGCACAATCAGGAGTTTTTCAGGCCGCCAGTGAAGGCGTACTCCACCCGAACAGCATTCTTACTGCGGTCCTGACGCAGACATGGAAGCCGGCTCTACCAATTCCATTCGCACCGGGGAAGGTGGAGTTTGCACGAACTTTGTTGCAAGCCCCTGCACAGGGGTGCTGACGATCCACCTTTGCTTCCAAGCGCTTAGGGTGGAGACAGAATTGCATTACTATCGCCCGGATCCTGTCTCGAGCTCGACCCCGGCGATAGCAACCATCGCGAAAGCTGTCGCCAGACAGCCTCCTTCGACGTCAGAGGAGACACTCCATGAAGAAACTGCTTGTCTTCAGTCTGGGGCTGGTTCTCGCAGCTTTCCTGGCCAGCGCTACCTTCGCTTATGCCGATGATGTTCAGGAGCCGTTCCCCACTGCAGGTGACGCCTACTGCAGTGCGACCAACGGCTGCGGGACCTTGCCGGCCGGCGGGCGGACTGCTTCGATGTGGACGACCGGCGATTACGTTGAGTCGGCCCTCTTTAACACCGGGCAGCCCTCAATCAACGGACTGACCTACAATTTCGACATCTGGGACGATCTGGGCGGCGGCAACAACGAGACCGTCGGCTACTGGGTCAACGGTGTTGAAATTGGCACGGTCACCGTCAACGATTGCAACTATTGCCAACAGAACGTGAACTTCAGCGGCACCTTCAACTTCGCCAGCATCAGCGCCCAGGGCGGCGGTTACACGCTGGAACTGATTCTGCAGAACACCATCCCTCCGGGCGGCGGATCGATCGCCTTCGACGATGGTGGCGAGGCGACGCTGAGCAATAGCTCGGGCAGCTCAGTGCCGGAGCCGGGCAGCCTTCTGCTGTTTGGCAGCGGAGTGCTGGGCATCGCGGGCTTGGTGCGCCGCAAGATCAATCTGTAAGTTTCGCTCCCTGCTTGGGAAGCCGGAGCCAACCAGCTCCGGCTTTTCTGTGCGCGACGGAGGAGGAATCGATCGGTCGTTTTCCGCACTCACTCAGGTGCACTGTGTTACGGAGTTTTGAATCTCTGCAACTTAGGGTGTAGTGCACCGCCCTTTTCCACAGCGTTATGCACATTTCTGTTGAAAACCGACGTGAGACCGCATCAATTCTCGCCAAAACTATTCGCTCAAGCCGATGACATCGAATGCGCCGAGCGGCTGACCGGAGCCGTTGTTGATCCAAGTATTGCCGCCGTCGTTCGAGTAGAGATCGAGTCCGTCGATTCCCTGATTGTTCCAGTTCCAGACTTCGAAGGTGTCGCCGCTGAGGTTCATCGGTCCCACGATCATGAAGTAGGATTGACCTCCGGTAAGCGTGACTCCGGAAACATGGATGGTGATCGGCGTACAGCAATCGAGCGCACCCTGCAGATTCCCCCAATTTGCATTGGCCACTTGGGTTCCCGGAAGACCACCGTTGTCAGTCCAGATGCTGGCATAAATGTCGTTGGTTCCGCTGGAAAGACTTACGGCCAGATCGATCTGGGCGATGCTGAAGTTACCGTTGCCGGAGAGGGTGAAAAGATTGGCGGCGGTAACGCTCTCGCCGAGGGCGCCGGAACCGGCGATGGTCCAGCCTGTGCAACAGTTGTAAGGATTCCCGACGGGCCCCAAGTCGCTGAACACGGTGCCGACGGCCTGGGTTGCAAAGACCACGCCTTCGTTATCGGTTCCACCAGCGGTGGTTGTGCCATACAGATTGCGTTTTGCATCGAGGACCACATTGGACTGAGGAAGCTCACCGTCGGTGCCGCCAAGAAAATCGCGGAGCAGGACATAGCTCCAGCCAGCTCCGGAACGCGCCAGCTCGAAAACCGTGCCACAGCCCTCCATGGTGCAACCGAACCCTGAGCCATAGGTCGTTCCATAGATATTGAGGGAGCTATCCAGGGTGATGTTGGCAAGCGGTCCAAAGTTGATTCCAAAATTACTGTCGAAGGTGAAGAGCGTCTCGATCGTCCATGTGCCACCCGAGGGCGTCAACTGGAAAACAATTCCGCCTGGCCCGAACGCATCGGAGCTGTTGGCTCCGTAGAGATTACCGCTGTTATCGAAGACCACGGCGCTGTAGGGCTGGGCGCCATCGCTCATTCCAGTGAATTGGTATACTTCGTTCTCGGTCCAGCTTCCGCCTGACGATGTCAATTCGAAAACTGTGCCATCACCCGAGGCGCCGCCGCCGCGAGTAGTTCCGTACAGGTTGCCACCCTTGTCGAATGTCAGGGCGGCATAAGGCCACAAGCCGTCAGGGAAACCGGCAAATACATAGAGCTGGGTCTCTGTCCAACCCCCATTTGAAGGTGTCAGCTCATACACGGTGCCGCAGCCAACGTTTTCACTACCACTAACGCAACCCGTCCCTTGGCTCCCTCCTGCCACAGTTGTCCCGTAGAGATTCCCCGACTTGTCGAAGATGGGCTCGGAATACGGGTAGGCTCCGTCGCTGCCTCCAGCGAAGCGATAAAGCATAGTCTCGTTCCAGGGGCACGGCAGGGAAAAGCAAGGTGTCGGTGAGGGCTGCAGCTTAAAGACGGTGCCGCAGCCTGCCATGCCGTTAAGGGTGCACGGACCTCCACCTCCGAAGAAGGTGGTACCGTAGAGCGCCCCATCCGGTCCGAAAACAACTCGGGCCATGGGGTCGTAACCATCATTGCCGGCCTTGAAGTCGTACAGTGTGGTCAACGTCCAGCCGGATCCTGAGCGGCTGAGTTTGAAGACCGTGCCGGCATTCGAGCTTCCGCCCGACTGGGTTACTCCATAGAGGTTTCCCGAAGCATCCGCGGTCAAGTTGCTGGGGAATTCGCCATTTGCACCGGTGAAGTCGAAAATCACTTGATAGTTTTGCGCGCGCAGGGGTGTGGCTGAGAGCGCCAGAAACACGGCTGCAATTGTTAGAAGGAGGAAAGGCTTCATCGCGACACTCCTTTTGGTTGGGGCGACAATCCGGAAAAAGCCTCTACCTCGTATCGTCGCCGGGACTTTGGACTGGGAGCGCCTGGAGTTGTGTGGTGAAGTATAACCCCATTTTGGCGGCCTCATGTCACCTAAATACCGCTCAGCATCCATGGCGCTGATCTCCCGGGCTCTTTCGGCTGCGATACAATGACGACTTCTCCAGGGACGGTGGCATGGGCAGCAAGAGCAAGAATCCTACGGTCAAACGATCACCAAAGAAAATTTCAACGGACACAACGGCGGCATCGGCACCACAGGCCAAAGCCGGCAGCAACGGATCCACGCCGTCGAACGGCGAGACGCTGCGCAACCTGTACGCTTCGTTGTTGCGATGCCGGTGGATGGAAGAGCAGGTTTCGCGGTCGCCCGAGCTGGCCGCGAAATACAAATTCATTGTGGGCTATGAAGCGGTTGCCGTCGCGGCGGCGTCCGCTCTGACAGCGGGAGACACGATCTCCGCATCGCCGCGCGATCTGCCGGCGCTGGTCGCGGCGGGAGCGTCGTCGCGCGCGTTGCAGGGCGACTCGAATCGCGGCTGCGATCGAACTGCACTGCTGGGATTCACTTCCCTGTCGGAAGATCCCTTCAGTGCTGGGACGGGGATCGCACTGGCATACAAGCTGCAGAAGAAGCAGGGTGTCGTGGTGGCGCTGGGCAATCAGGAGGCGTCACTCGAGGGCGCGCGCGAGGCACTGAAACTTGCCGGATCGGGGAAGCTGGCGGTGGTTTACGTGATTAAGAACAGCAGCGACGGCGCGGCCTATGCTCCGCACTCGAAGGCGGTAAGCCTGCTGGCGCGCGATGGGGGATTTCCGGGCGTGATCGTCTACGGCCAGGATGTGGTCGCGGTGTGGCGCGTGGCGCAGGAGTCGGTGTATCTCGCGCGTAAGGGCGGCGGGCCGACGCTGATCGATTGCCGCATGGACGCGACGCGGGATCCGCTGGCGCACATGGAGCATTATTTGCGTTCAAGCGGAGTTTGTGGGATGAGGCGTGGCGAGAGAAGGTGGAAGAAACGATCCGAGCGGAGTTTGGCGTCACGGTTGGCTAGGCAGGTTTGTAACAGGGCACGGC
>CAVONC010000026.1:0-5825 GCA_963697175.1 uncultured Acidobacteriaceae bacterium
GAGCCCTGAGCTTCTTGTGTCCTTGTATCGGCCTAAGTCGCACCGACCAAAACGAACATCTTGGGTGCCCCATTCTGGCCTTCGTTTGGCCAGGGTGGGGCAAGCGGAGTCGAGGGTACACTGCCCCGCCCTAGCCAAAAGATGGCTAGAACGGGGCACCCAAGTTAATGGTCTTTCTCACGCCCCCGCAACGAACATCCGAATCGTCCAGAAGGTCACCATCGACACCAGAGCTGCGGCGGGAATGGTGAGAATCCACGCCCACACGATTCTGCGGGCAACGCCCCAGCGCACCGCGGAGAGGCGATGCGTAGTCCCGACGCCGACAATCGCACCCGTAATCGTATGAGTGGTGCTGACCGGAATTCCCGCCAGCGCCGTTCCCCACAGTGTGATCGCACCCGCGGTCTCGGCGCAGAATCCGCCAACCGGCTTCAGCTTGGTGATCTTCGATCCCATAGTGTGGACGATGCGCCATCCGCCGAAATACGTGCCCAGCGCAATCGCCGTCTGCGCCGCCAGAATGATCGGCCAGTGCCAGTGTCCCCAGTTAGCCTCGAAGTCGCGCTTGCTGAGCACGCCCGCGGTGTAGAGCGCGCCCGCGACAATCCCCATGGTCTTCTGCGCGTCGTTACCGCCGTGTCCCAGGCTGTAAGCGGCCGCGGAGAATAGCTGCAGCTTGCGAAACAGGCGGTCGACCTGCTGCGGCGACTTGCGCTGGAAGATCCAGGAGATCGCCACCATGAAACCGAATCCCAGCACCAAGCCAAGGAACGGGGCAACCACGATGAACACCAGCGTCTTGATCCAGCCGGAGGCGATGATGACCGCCGGCGCGGAACGCCAGCCATGCAGCAGAGCAGCGCGAGCCATCGCCGCTCCCGCGTAGCCGCCGATCAACGCGTGCGACGACGAGGTCGGCAATCCCAGCAGCCAGGTGAGCACGTCCCAGACGATGGCGCCAAGCAGTCCAGCCATCACGACGTACTGCGTGACGATGCTCACGTCGATCATGCCTGTGCCGATGGTCTTGGCTACAGCCGTGCCCAGCAGGAAGGCCGCGAGGAAGTTGAAGACTGCGGCCCAAAGCACCGCCAGCTTAGGCGAGAGCACGCGAGTCGAGACAACGGTCGCGATGCTATTGGCGGAATCGTGAAAGCCGTTGAGGAAGTCGAAGGCAAGCGCTAGAGCGACGGTGCCGATCAGCAACAGCGATCCAGTGCTCACGCACGGCCGTCCTGATCGGGATTGTGAATGGAATCCACCATCCGATGCCTTAAGCGTTCTTCACAACCACCGTCTCCAATACGTTCGCGACATCTTCGGCCTTGTCGCTGGCTTCTTCCAGAATCTCCAGCAGCTCCTTCAGCTTGATCAGCGTGATCGGGTCGGGACTGTTGTCGAAGAGGCGTCCGATAGCTTCGCGGCTGACCTGATCGGCTTCGTTCTCCAGCCGGTTTACCTCGACGCAATGCGGAAGCAGGTGCTGATCCTTGCCGAGCAAGGCCATCGCCTTCTTCAGCTCTTCTGCCTGCCGCAGGATGATTCCCGCCAGCACCTTGGCCGACGGCGACGGCTGCGTGATCTTGTAGTTGAGCAAGCGATAGCTGGCCGAGAAGATGAAGTCCAGAACATCGTCCAGCGAAGAGGCGAGCAGGTGAATGTCTTCCCGGTCGAAGGGCGTGATGAAGGTCTGATTGAGTTTCACCAGCAGGCGGTGCGTCAAGTCGTCGCCGTGGTGCTCAATCTCCTTGATCCTCTCCACCTCGCGCGGCATGCGCTCGTAATCGTAGTTATTCAGCAGCTCGGTCAGAATTCTGGCAGCATCGACAACATTGCCGGCCATTTCCTCGAACATGTCAAAGAACTTGGTGTCACGCGGGATCAGGCGCATGCGAGACTCCGACCGGAAGCGGTTGTCGGGAGATCCATGGGAGATGCGATGGGGCGGCTGTAATTGTTACAAATTGATGAACACTAACTATCCCACGCAGCTGCAAGCAGGGTCAAACTGATTACAGGGCAATGTGATGTGCGTTGGCGGAGCAGCTTAAGAGATTTGTCGCGAGCGGTTTCGTGAATCGCAAAAGTTTGGGCGGCCATTTAAGCCGCCCTATGCTTTTTGCTCGAAGCTCGTGGCTCGAAGCTCGCAGCTTCTTTACGCCTGCGCCGGCCGTTCAGGAGCCACATTCGGCTGCTGTCCCGGAGCCGGCTTCAGCACCTGCTGCACATCGTCCTTCACCGGCGGAGGAGCATTGGGATTCACCTTCACCGGCAGTTCCTTGCCTTCGATAAGCAGCTTGATATCGTTGCCGTCGATCACCTCGCGCACCAGCAGCGCCTGTGCGATCTTCTCCAGGATCGGACGATTGCCTTCCAGGATGCTTCGCGCCGAGTTATAGCCATCGTCGACGAAGCGCCGCACCTCGCCGTCGATCTTCATTGCGGTTTCCTCGCTGAAGTCGCGATGCTGGCTGATCTCGCGGCCCAGGAAGATCTGCTCTTCCTTTTTGCCGTACGTGATCGGCCCCAGCGACGACATGCCGAACTCGCAGACCATTTTGCGCGCCAGGTCGGACGCCTGCTCAATATCGTTGCCTGCGCCCGTGGTCATCGTTTTGAGGAACAGCTCCTCAGCCACGCGTCCGCCCATCATGATGGCCAGCCGCGTCTCCAGGTAGTCGCGCGTGTAGGTGTGCTTGTCGTCGATGGGCAACTGCATGGTCACGCCCAGCGCCATGCCGCGCGGAATGATCGTCACCTTGTGCAGCGGGTCGGCGTGCTCGCGCATGGCCGCAACCAGCGCGTGCCCGGCCTCGTGATACGCAGTGACTTTCTTCTCTTCGTCCGAGAGCAACATCGACTTGCGCTCGGCACCCATCAGGACTTTGTCCTTGGCCTGCTCGAAGTCCCACATCAGAACCGTCTTGCGGTTCTGACGTGCGGCCACCAGCGCAGCCTCGTTCACCATGTTGGCCAGGTCGGCGCCGGAGAAGCCCGGCGTGCCGCGAGCCAGTACGCCCAAATCCACGTCGTCGTTGATGGGAATCTTGCGGGTGTGTACGCGCAGGATCTCTTCACGGCCACGAACATCCGGACGCGAGACCACCACGCGGCGATCGAAACGGCCCGGGCGCAGCAGCGCCGGATCGAGCACGTCAGGACGGTTGGTCGCGGCAATCAGGATGACGCCTTCGTTCGACTCGAAGCCATCCATCTCGACCAGCAGCTGATTCAGAGTCTGCTCGCGCTCGTCATGTCCACCGCCGAGACCGGCTCCGCGATGACGCCCGACCGCGTCGATTTCGTCGATGAAGATGATGCAGGGCGCATTCTTCTTGCCCTGCTCGAACAGATCGCGGACGCGGCTTGCGCCCACGCCGACGAACATCTCCACAAAGTCCGAACCCGAGATGCTGAAGAACGGCACATTGGCTTCGCCGGCTACCGCGCGCGCCAGCAAAGTCTTGCCGGTTCCCGGAGGTCCAACCAGCAGCACGCCCTTGGGAATGCGACCGCCCAGCTTCTGGAATTTCTGCGCCTCGCGCAGGAACTCGATGATCTCCTTCAGCTCTTCCTTGGCTTCATCCACACCGGCGACGTCCTTAAACGTCACCTTCTTCTGCTGCATGGAGAGCAGGCGCGCGCGGCTCTTGCCGAACGACAGCGCCTTGTTGCCGCCGGTCTGCATCTGGCGGATCATGATGAACCACAGCGCACCCAACAGGATGAACGGCGCCAGGTTGAGCAGCCACGTCGGCCAGCCTCCGCCCTGCGCGTCCTTCACCGTAATGTTGACGCCCTTGTCGCGCAGCTCCTTGTACATGTCGGGATAGCTGGTGGGCGCGATGGTGTGGAAGCTTGCCTTGTCGTTCTTGAACTTGCCGCGGACCTCCTGGCCAATGAGCGTGACTTCACTGACATTGTTCTGGTCCACGTTGGAGAGGAACTCTGAAAAGCTGATGTCGCGTTCCTTGGCGCCCGAGTTCGCGCCCTTCACGACTTGCCACAACAGCACGCCGGAAAGCACAATCACGAGCCAAAACACGACCGTTTTGACCGTTGAATTCACCGAAAACTCCTGTTGAAAGGGGCCGACACGACTTCGTGCCTAAAGACTTAGATGCTCCCCTCACCTGCCGGATTTACAAATTCCGACTCACTACCGATTGTAACCCGCCGCTAACCGAATCGGGACAATAGACTTGCACAAAAATAAGGCGGCCAGGGCTTCAGCCGGATTTGGCACTGGCCTCTTCAACTCTATTGACGCGTGAGACGGGCGGTAGTAAGACCTCCTTCTTCGCGAACTCCCGGATCTGCTTTTTGAAATCGTCAGGAGTCCTCCGCAGTAAGTTCTCGACAAGCCACCGCGCTCTGCGATGAAATGTTGGTAAATCCGCATGAAGCCAACGGTGATAATGCATTCCACGCTTACGCCCGATGCGCTGGCAGAAGCGCTTCGCAGAGCCATTGACCCGGAGCACCCGACACTTTTTTCGCTGTCCGGCTACGAGGGAGAACGCCCCATCCTCGGCGAGGTCAATATGAATAAGTTCCGGCTACAGAAGCGCCGAGTCAGTCGAAATGACTTTGCAGGCCATTTCTACGGGGAAATTGAGGCGGAGTCCGGTGGCGCAAAGATTGAGGGCTACTTCGCCGCTCCCCGCTGGGCACGGTACTTCATGCGGATTTGGCTCGGTCTCGCCATAATCATCGGCGCGCCAATCGTCGTAAGTACCTTGCGGGATGTAATTACAAATCAGCGTAAGCTTAGCGGCGACCTATGGGTTGGGCTTGTAGTACCGCCTCTTCTAATTTTCTTCGGTACCGGTTTGCCAAGGATGGCTCAACGATTGGGGAAAGGTGATCGCCGGACTTTGATCAATTTTGTGCAGCAAGTTGGTGCAGCCAAAGTTGATGACATCGATTCCGCGGTCCGCTCGACTAGCCCGCCTTGGTAGTTCTTCGCCAAGGCGCCGCGCCCAAGCCGCTTTGCTTAGGGGGCGTTTATCCCTTAGTCGGTACGGTCTCGATGTTCACGCCGTCTCCGTCCCCGCGCCAGCCGTACGCCTTGGCGACGGGAAATCCTCGCACCCACACGATCTCGGCTTCGCACAGCGCCACCGGCCACCTCGGGCGCTCGTCAGCCGAAATCTTCTTCTCCGCAAACAATCGCTTCAGCTTCTCCTCCGAGCCACTATGCGCCGGCCAGAACCGATCCCCCGGCCGCCAATTCCGAATTGTCAGCTCTGTTCCCACCAACTCGCGCCTCAACAACTCGCCCGGCGTCATCTCGCGGCCGAACTCTTCCGGAACAATCGTCGCCCGCAAGGTCAGCCCTAACTCGTCGATTCGCGCCTCGCCCGGAATCGGCAGCACAATCTCATATTCAGCAGTGCTGGCTTGCGAGCACGACCGCAATTCCAGCCACCGTTTTGCATTCAGTGCAATCAGGCCGCCGGGAAGCTCAGTCCGCGACAGCTCGCCCAGCGCGCATCGCCGCAGCTTCTCCACATGCTCGAAATCAAGTGCTAAGCCACGATCTTCGGCAAAGCACTTCACCAGCCGGCGCTGTACCGCGAGCGGCAATTGCGCAAAACTTTCGATCCCAAGTCGGCCGGATGCCGCAGAAGCGCCTCGGTCGGTTACGGCGGAAGAGCCGGCCTTCAGTCCCGCGTCCGCATGTTCCCCTTCAATACGGTCATCCTCAATGTCGTTATCTTCAGTACGGTCATCTTCAGTACGGTCATCTTCAGTACGGTCATCTTCAGTACGGTCATCTTCAATACTGTCGTCTTCAATATTGTTATCTTCGACATTGT
>CAVONC010000027.1:0-26741 GCA_963697175.1 uncultured Acidobacteriaceae bacterium
CCATTGCCGGTTCGCGGCCTATTGAATTCCATTGTCCAACTCCTGCCCATGGGCGACATGCGTATGTACGACAAGCGAGACTTAACGAACCTGTTCGACTTTTGCAGATTTCAATCGATCGATTGGCGGACCGAAGGCTCGTGGGGTTTCCTCGCTTCGGCTCGCGCTCTTTAACGCTCTGTGTCCTGCGCCTAACCGGCGTACCCGGCTCCTCGTTATGAGGAAGATCCAGGCGGGGAACGCCCCGCTGCCGGGCGGCGGGCGGCAAAGACAAGATCTCCGTTGTCCAACTGCTGCCCGAGGGTACAAGTTCGTAAACTCCAGCGACATCGACCAGGTAGGCGTTTACGGCTCGGGGCGAACACTAAGTCCGCAAGACCGGGCCAGCAAAACATCGTCGCCGTCCGTTCCGAACTTGTACAGCCGTGCTTCGTTCTACGGGCACAGAGCGCGCTTACATGTCGCAGGTTGCAGGCCGAAAACACTCCGCAGTCGATCGGGTAGCCTGGATGAGGCGAAGGGCATTCCTGGACCCTTCGGCGTTTTTCGGTACTGATCCGACCGGCGAGCTGATAACTTCCGGGTTGCTCGTCACCCCCCGCAGTTCGAAGATAAACGCCACACAACTCACGTTGCGATGAATGTAACGGAGTTTTCACTTCTGGCCGTAACAGATGGCTTAGGTAGCACAAATGAGCGGTGAGAGGAGTGAGCCTGCAATGGAGGAGCAGACAAGGCACACGAAGCTGAAACGCTGAGTGGTAAGAATCTTACTTAACCAGTTTTTGAAGTACTGAGATCAGCTGTTCGGCGTTAAATGGTTTGACGATCCAACCCGTCGCTCCCGCTTTCCGTCCGGCATCCTTTTTTTCGGCCTGCGACTCCGTGGTGAGCATCAGTATGGGAATGAAGGAGTATCCCGGCAGCTTGCGAACAGCGGTAATCAATCCGATTCCATCCAGGTTGGGCATGTTCAGGTCGGTGATGATCATGTCGAACTTGTGGACGCCGGTCTTGACGAGACCGTCTTTACCGTCAACAGCATCCACCACGTCGTAGCCCGCTGTCTTCAAGGTGTAGTTCACCATCTGTCGAATGCTGGCGGAATCGTCGACTGCCAGGATTTTTTTCATCGGTCCTCCCACAATCCAGCGATCATTCCGTCCTCAGATTTTCACCGCTCAAAACAATTCCACTTCGTTCCCTGCAAAGGACGTTTGCGCGCTAGGCAAAGCATGACCGTAGAGCGCAGCCGCCAACACCTGGCGTTCGGACTCGGTGGTGTAGGCCGCGGCCAGCCAGCGCTCGACTTCTGTGTTATCGCACGGAACCGTTGCCCGCGCATCAGCTTTTAGCAAGGTGTGCTGCAACCCTTCGATCGCCTGGCGAGCCGAATCGAGCCGGCCGAAGTGCACGTCCAAACGGCTCCTGGTTTGCCCAAGTGCTGCCGACCGCGCCCCCATTCTCTCCGTCACCACCTTCATCTTGAACGCTTCCTCCGAAACCCGGGAGGCGGTAGCGTGGACGGTATCCAGGCCGGTTCGGGTGCGTTCGACGTCCTGCCTGAGCTGATCGCGACTCGCGTCAGAAAATGCCTCGAACAGCGATGCCATCTGCCGCACCAGATCCGCCAACTCGGTCAGCCGCAGACGCGAGCGGTCCGCGCGGGCGCTCCAGTCGGCAGAAACCTCTTTGATCAGACTGGCAATGGCGGACACCACCGCGCCGCGCGCATTCAGGTGCTCCGCCTCGATCAGCGCGTTCATCATGAGAATATGCAGGTGGTCACGAATCGCTTCGGCACGATTCAGATGTCCGTTGATGAGTTCCATCAGGCTGGAGAGGCCGCCCAGCGTGCTCTGCATCCTTCCACAGCAGTCCTGGCTCTTTTGCTGCAAGGCCGCGATCCTGCTCAGCCGCAGCGACAGGGCCTGCTCCTCGTGCAGGACGTCAGCACTGACCTCCAGAATCCCGGCCGCGCTCAGCTGCTCAATGGCCAACATGCAGCCCCGCGCCTGCTCTCGCCATATCGACACCGTCTGGCGGATATTCGTCAACTGGTAGGCTTGAACGTGCAATGCCGCCACGATCACCGGAAACGTCGTGGGCTCCGGCGACTCCGCCATGCGGGATGCAATGTCCCGCGCGGCCTGTTGTACATGTTCGATCTGCTGCCGCGTAATGTCATGCGCCTGTACGGCGGAGATGACACCAACAATCTGCTGCCACGTCGCCTGGGTAGAGTTGCGGAATTCTATCGGTATCGCCGACTGCTGGCGGAGCACGTTCTCGACGACCGACAGGGTCTGATCCACGTCGTGGCCCATGAGCTCGACTTCGCCGCGCAATAGCGGCAGATTGGCCGAGAGTTCCCGCCTGACGTTGGCGATCGCCTGCTGGTGGTTGTCGGTGTCGGCTGCCAGACTCAGGGTCTGCTCGAACAAGTCCTTGGAGAAGGCAGAGAGCTCCTGCGCCAGAAGGTGGAGGTTGTAGCCTTTCGCCCCCAGATGCGCTACCTCTATGTTGGTCAGCACGCTCAGCGCCCGCAGATGGCGCGCGATGGCTTCCTGGCTCTGAGTAGCCAGAGTCAGTTGATGGAGCATCCGCTCCTGTTGCTCCAATACCCCGAGGATCGTAGTCGCCGCTTGCAGCCTCTTTTCCAGGAAGGACCGCGAATTCTGACACGTAGCCTGCGTATCGGAGAGCACCGAAGCCAGCCGCTCCTGTTGAACACAAGCCACGATTTCGTTCGCATGTTGCAGGACAGTCTTCGCCTCCGCCGCCAGTATCTCGAACGACCGCCCGATCGATTCAATCTCCGCTTCACTGCAGGTATCCAATTCCGCCAGGTCATTCTCGACATTCGCGAGAACGGCAAGGAGGTTGGCCTTCGAATCAGCAGCGACTCCGGCACAGCTGCTGCGGGTCTGGGCGGGCTCGAAACGCAAGTCATCGGTGTCCCGGCAGCCGGCCGTGCACGCGATGCTTTGCCGCTCTTCCGCCGCTAGGTTCTCTTCGTACAAGCCGCTCCTTCTTCCGCTTCAGTTGCCATACCGCAGCAACGCTCCCGCAAGCGAGCCCAGGGGCAGTATCCGGTCGACCGCATTCTTCTTGATCGCCTCGTTGGGCATGCCAAAGACCACGCAGCTCTCTTCATCCTGGGCGACCGTCACCGCGCCTGCCTCTTTCATCTCCCGCATCCCGTTGGCGCCGTCGTCTCCCATGCCGGTCATGATGATCCCTACTGCGTTCGGACCGGCGTAACGCGCCGCCGAACGGAACAGAACATCCACTGACGGCCGATGGCGGCAGACCAGGGGCCCGTCTTTGATATCGACGTAATAGCGAGCCCCACTACGCTGCAGCAGCAGGTGATGGTTGCCGGGGGCGATCAGCGCCCGCCCGCGCAGCACGCTGTCATTGGGCTCGGCTTCCTTGACCGAGATCTCGCACAAGCTGTCGAGACGTTGGCAAAGGCAATCGTTCCAACATCTCCGGCATGTGCTGCACGATCACGATGCCGGAATGGGAGAGCTGGTTGATTTCGCCCGCCGCCTTCTGGCTGCGCTCGGCCAGCTTACGCACCTCGGCCGCAACCACGGCGAAGCCTTTGCCGTGCTCGCCGGCGCGTGCCGCCTCGATGGCCGCGTTGAGCGCCAGCAGGTTGGTCTGGCGCGCGATCTCCTCGATGATCGAGATGCGGTCGGCAATCTCCTTCATCGCGGTCACCGCTTCGGCCACTGCCCGCCCGCTTTCCTGCGCATCCTTGGCCGACTTGTTGGCGATCTTGTCGGTCTGCTGCGCATTGTCGGCATTTTGCTTGATGTTGGAGACCATCTCCTCCATGGAAGAAGAAGCCTCTTCTGCCGAGGCCGCCTGCGTGGTAGCGCCGTTGGAGATCTGGATGGAAGCGGTCGAGATCGACTGGCTGGCCGAGCTGACTTCGCCGGCGATGGTGCGAATGTCGGTCACGGTGCGCGTCAGGTCGGTCACCATCGCGCTCAGAGCCTGCATCAGCCGGTCCTGCGGCGAACGCTCCTGGATGCTCACCGTCAGGTTGCCGTGCGAGATCTCATCGGCGGCACGGGTAACCTCATTCATGGCGGCGATGAGTGTATTCAGGTTGTTCTTGATGGCGTTGAAGTCGCCATGGTAGGCGTCGGTGATGGGCGGGGGAACATCGCCTTTGCTGATGCGGTCGACATAATTCGCCGCCACATTCAAAGGGGCAATGACCGCATCGAGTACGCCGTTGACGCCGCGTACGATCTCGGCATAAGCCCCCTGGAATTGATCGTGCTTGCCGCGTTCCGACAACTGCCCGGCGTTGGCGGCTTCGGTCAGGCGCTCCAGCTCGTTATGCAGGTGTTGCAGGACTTGGCCGACGTTGTTGATCGCCTGCTTCATTTTTTCGTGGTCGCCCTTGTAGGTGTGGGCGATCAGTTCATCAATCTTGCCGCTGGAGATCTGGGCCAGGATACGGTTACCCTCGCCGATGGGCAGCAGAATAGCGTCCAGCATGATATTGACGCCGCGCACGATTTCGGCATACGCGCCCTGGAACTGCTCCGGCTTGCCGCGCTCGCTCAGCCCATCGAGGTTTCGCGCAACTGGGCGGTCAGCAACTCCATCTCTTCGGCCACTGCCTGGATCTCGCGATCTTCACGTCGCGTGGCAATCTCCACCAGCCGGGCCTGCACCGTCACCAGCTGACCCACCAGGTCGATGAGTTGGTCCACCTTCGCGGCCGCTACCCGCAGGCTCGACGGCGACTCCGGCTTTTCGGTGGAACGGCGGCCCGGGCCCGATTCGGGCTAAGGTGCACAGCCCGAACCCCAACGGTTTCAACTTTCGCGCAAGGCGACGATCGGGTTCACCCTGGCCGCGCGCCGCGCCGGAATAAAGCTGGCCAGTAGCGCAACCAACATCAGAATGAGCGGCACGGCTAGAAACACTTCCGGATCAAGCGGTCGGACTCCGTACAGCAAACTGGAAATCAGCGGGGCCATGATCCCCGACAAGAGCAGACCGATCGCCACTCCGATGCCGGCCAGACCCGCGCCCCGGCTCACAATCATTTTCCCAATGGTCGAGGGCATGGCTCCCAGCGCCATGCGCACTCCAATCTCGTGCGCCCGCTGACCTACCATGTAGGCCAACAGACCGTAAATTCCCACCGACGCCAATAGAAGCCCCACCACGGCAAATACCCCCACTAATTCAGCGGCGAAGCGGCGCGAAGCCAGAGAACCGTCAATGACCTCATTCATAGTGCGTACGTTGAATACCGGCAGATTGGAATCGACTGCCTGTATCTCACGGCGCAGGAGCGGCTCCAGGCTGGTGGCGGACAAAGAGGTCCGGACCGTCGCGCTTAAAGACAAAGACCTGGGTCCGGGAAACTGGTAGATGGGCCGGTAGATGTGGGGAGCTGCGGATTGGTCGAGGCCATCACTCTTGATGTCCTTGATCACGCCAACCACGGTGCACCACGGCGGGTTGGCTGTGCCCCTTGGGCTCCTAATGCTCAAACGGCGCCCAATCGGATCGCGGTCCGGCCAGTAGGTACGAGCTGTGCTTTCATCGACGATTGCCACCGGCTGTTTGCCGGTATCATCGTCTTCCGTGAAGTAACGTCCGCGTACTAACGAAGCCTGTAACACCTTGAAATACTCAGGAGTCACACTGGTGATTTCAGAAAACAGACCTTTGCCAGATTCGTCCGGACGGTCCTCAATATTGACGGGCCGTCGCGGCGACAAGTGGGTGACTGGTAAATCAGTGGTCATGGAAGCGAGATCAACTCCCGGGATGGCACTCACGCGGCGCACAGCCTCGCGCACGAACGAGTTAAAGATTTCGGGCTTGGCGTAGCGATCCATATCAGGATTGTTGGGCACTGGAAGGTAGATATTGGCGGCAACAATTCTTGATGGATTGAAACCAGGATTTTCCTGAAGCAGTCCCCAGAATGTGCGCAAGAGCAGACCCGCTCCCACCATCAGCACTACCGCCAAGGCCGATTCTGATGCGATCAGCAGACCGCGCCAACGGTTGGTTTTGCCGCTGGTGCCCGAGCCTCGGGCTCCTTCCCGAATGGCGACAGCAATTTCGGCTTTCGAGGATTGCAGGGCCGGAACCAAACCGAAGCCCAGCCCGGCAAGCAAGGAAATCAGCAAGGCGAAAGCCAGCACGGTCCAGTCCACCTGCACCTCGGCCAGGCGGGGAATTCGGGCAGGTAGAAACTGTACAAAATGCAAAGCGGCAATTGCGGTCAGGACACCGACCACGCCCGACACCAGAGACAGGATCATCGACTCGGTCAGCAACTGCCGAATCATCCGCGCACGGCTTGCTCCCATGGCCAGCCGCACGGCCATCTCTCGTTGTCTCCCGGAAGCCCGGGCCAGGAGCAGATTCGCAACGTTGACCGAGGCCAGGAGAATGATCAGCACCACCGCGCCCATCAGCACCAACAACATGGGCCGGACATTGCCGACGAGCGATTCCTGCAAGGGCTCAACCTCAATCGACCAGTCCGACCCCGCCGGATAGTTGGTGGCGTATTCCGCCCGCAGCTGGGACGCGAACGTATCTAACCGCGCTTGCGCCTGCTTCAGGCTGATTCCAGGCTTCAAAAGTCCGATCGCTCCGGGCAACACCCGCAGGCTGCGATCAGGTTTCGGGTAGGGATCGCCCCTGAATCCACAGGTCACCCATATTTCGACATCCGTTGCAACCGTTCTGCCGGGATGGCGGAATCCGGGCGGGAGAACGCCGACAATGGTGTAGGGATCATTGTCGAGTTGCAGCTTTCGGCCCAGAATTCCGGGATCTCTGCCGAACCCTCGGGCCCACAGACTATCGCTGATCACGACCGCTTCAGCGAAACCCTGCGCCTCGTCACCCGGGCCAAACACCCGCCCCATGCGCGCGGAAATGCCAAGCATGGAGAAATAGTTAGGACTCACCTCCACGATTTCGAGATGTTGCGGACGCTCTCCGCCGGTCAAGTTTGTAGGGCCACCTTGGGTACCAGTCACTTGCTCAAAGACGCCCGCCCTTGACCTGAGATCGTCCAGTTCGGGAACGGAAAATCCAATATCCTGCGCCCCCGCCCCCCTATTGTTGGCCACGATCTTCACCAACCGGTCCGGGTGCGAAAAAGGAAGCGAACGCAACAAAACCGCGTTCACGATGCTGAAAATCGCCGTGTTTGCGCCCACGCCCAAAGCCAGGGAAAGCACCGCTACGATGGTAAAACCGGGACTCTTCCAAAGCAGCCGCAGGCCGTACCGCACGTCCTGCAATAATGTGGTCATCAAAATCCCCTTCAGCAGGCTTACTTCTTGGCAGTCGGCGGCAACACACCGTTCAGGCGCAGATACATTGCGGCTTCGGCGTAGTGGTCGGCCCAAGTACCGGCCAGGACCAGGCTGATCCAGGCGCGCGTAACTTGCTTTCCGCCGAATCCTTCCGTCATCTCCGCCAGTTGCGAATCGTCCATTTTCGCCAGCGCGTCGGAGCAGAAATCGAAGGAACCCTTGAGCGCGGCGACGAGCTTGTCTTTCGAGTCCGTGTCGTTCACCTCGACTTTGGGAGCGGGGACGGCGGCGGCCCTACTGCACAGCAGATGATTCGTCTCGACCATGTGGGTGACGAGATGGCCAAATGTCATCTGCTCGGCGCTGGGTTTGTAGTTGAATTTGTCGCTGGGCATGGCTTCGACGGCGGCTACGGTGTTCTTCTGCCGGCCGGGCAGAATGTCTCTTAGGGCGGTGCTGACCGGGTTCTTGGTTGGTGCGGGTGCCGTTTGTGCAGCCGCCGACGCGGCGAGTAACAGCAAGGCTGGGATCACAAGAGTTCTCTTCATTTTGTCCTCAGTGTTCGGTGAATCGGTGCGGAGAGCATCACTTGAAAACTCCATTACCAGTTTGGGATTGGCGGAATCTCCTCCGACTTTTGCGGACCCCCCAGTTGCTCGGAGGATAGGACGGTCCACTGGTTGTCGTTCCTTAGTCCCCAGACATCCCGTGCAACCGCAGATGTAGAGCTTGCTCGTTTTGCCGTGGTCGTCCTTAGCTCGACCTCTCGTTTCTCAGATACGAGTACCGCCCAGTCGTTGCCTCTGAGTTCGACCGTGAGCACGTGGCGTTAAATCGCGTTAAGCTCAACGGGCGCGCATAGAGATAATCGAGATACTCCTGCCTTGTTACTCGTCGGGTGGCAGTTTGGACGTATAGAGATAATGCGCCTCCCCAGATTCATGTACAGAGAGCTACAGCGTATTGAAGTTGCCAATCTCGATTTCATTCGCTTCTTCTCCTCTTGTGGGCCCTGTCGGCCACAGCGTCATCGCAACGCCAATACGTTCTTGGCGATGCCCCTGCTCACGGAACATATGTCGCGAAAAACCAGTGTTTGCAGGAAAAGTGACATGCGGTGCCGGAAATGAGACAAGCGGTCAGAGTTGGCCGTCAAATACTGTTGCCACGAATCCGTTCATAGCTTTGCCGAGATAACTTGTGCCCTCTCGACGGCCCTATCCTCAGTGACGTCTGCTTCGGCTCAGCTATAATCCGCGGCGGAGGGTCGACCCACCCATTGCTGCAGGCCACACCAGATATGGGACGGAAGAGATGGATTTTGATCCTGTGTGCGTGGACGATGGTAGGACTGTTGTTTGCCGTGCGCAGGATCGTGCTGGTGAAGGTACAGGGTACCCACGTCAGCTGGGCGATCGTGGGTGCGCTAGAGTTTTTCTACTGGTACGTATGGGCGGCGTACACACCGCTTGTGATTGGTCTGGCCAAGCGGTTCCCGTTAACGGGACCGAGGTTTGTACCTCATATAGCGATCCACACAATCACGTCGCTCATGATGGGTCCTCTGGCATCTGTCACCGAATACTTTCTTAGCCGCGGACTTCTGCGGTCAGTTTTTCGCATAACTGATCCTGGTGTGCTGCGCCTTCTCCCGCCGTTCGCAGTCAGTGTTCTATCGATGAGCTTTACTGGCATGCTTACGTACTGGTTAGTTGTGGGACTGTATCAGTCGATCCACTTTTACCAGGCCGCTATGGAGCGCCAGACTATCGCGGCGCAACTGGAGACGCAGCTCTCCCATGCCGAACTTGAGAACCTTAAGAGCCAGTTACATCCGCACTTTTTGTTCAACAGTCTTCACACCATTGGAGTCCTGATGCAGGAAGACGTGGATGCTGCGAGCCGTCTGCTGGTCTGCCTCGGCGACTTGCTGCGCATGGCCCTGGAACGGCGGGAGAACGAGATCACCTTGCAGAGCGAGCTCGAGTTCGTCGGCAAGTATCTGGAGATCGAACAGACACGCTTTCATGATCGGTTGAAAGTTCACATGGACGTGCCAGCTGACCTTCTCGCAGTCTATGTACCGAGCCTGGCGCTTCAGCCACTGGTTGAGAATGCCATCAAGCACGGCATCAGCGTCGATTCCGCCGCAGGCCGGCTGGAGATCGCTGCGCAACGCCACAACGGCAGAGTTTGGCTCTCGCGTCCGCGATGATGGCCCGGGTCCGGCACCGGGATCGCGTCTGCGATTCGGCGTCGGACTCACCAATGTCCAGTCACGCTTGAAACAGCTCTACGGGAACGAGTCGTCGCTGGAACTTATCGGGGGCAACGGTCGAGGCTGTGAGGCCATCATCACCATTCCACTGAGGAGTTCGCATGAAGACGCGAGTCCTCATCGTCGATGACGAGCCGATCGCCCGGCGCGGTATCCGTCGCTATCTGGCCGAACACAACGGCATTGAAGTCGTAGGCGAGGCGGCGAACGGAATAAGTGCGGTGGAGCAGATCAATCAACTTCATCCCGACATCGTTTTTCTCGATGTGCAGATGCCTGATCTGGATGGTTTTGGAGTCATCGAAAATGTGGAGCCGTCGACCGGACACGCTCCCGTATATGTCTTCGTCACGGCTCACGATGCGCACGCCATTCGTGCATTCGAAGTGCACGCTGTTGACTATCTCTTGAAACCGTATGATAAAGAGCGATTTGCCAAGGCACTGGTTCACGCACGCCAGGTCCTCGAACAAGGCAGGAAAGCAAATCGAGGTCTCGAACCACTGCTCCAATCCCTCCGTAGTCTCCGCCCGTTGGAACGCTTTGTGGTGAAGGACAAGAAGCGGATTTTCTTTGTTCCCGTTTCCCACGTTTTGTGGATCGAAGCCACGGGAAACTATGCCTGCATACACACCGCCAGCGACAGCCACCTGTTGCGGGAAACCCTAGCACACCTGGAAGAGAGGCTGGCGCCACAGCACTTCATCCGAGTGCGGAAATCGGCCATCGTGAACAGTGCCCGCATTAGCGAGATTCGTCCGATGTTCGATGGGGTATACGACATCGTACTGGCAGAAGGAACGGTGGTCACGTCGAGCCGCAGATACGCTCACAAGTTACGGGCGCTGCTGGAATCCTAGTCTTGGCAACTGGAATGTAAATTGGCGCGCCGGCGTGGAATGCCAGCGGCGAAGATGATTGGTGCGAAAGGGGGGACTCGAACCCCCACGGTTTTACCCGCCAGATCCTAAGTCTGGTGCGTCTGCCAATTCCGCCACTTTCGCACGCGCGGTAAGACAATTATAAAGAAACGCTGGGAGAGCCGGCTTTCGTTTCACACAACTGGAACCGGAACAAGGGGCCTGGAACACGAGCACCGTAAACCCAGGCCGGAACACGCGGCATGGAGGACGCTGGCAGAAATCCAAGCCGCTCCAGCAAAGCAATCGCCGTCATCCCCGGGTACTCGCCTCATCCAGCGACGATTTGTCCCGTGTGCCCAATCATCTGCGCGTACCCTTTGTCGGCTTCGGCTTGTGCTTATGTTTGTGTTTTGATGGCGGGGTCGGTGTTGGTGTCGGAGTTGGAGCAGGCGGCGGAGTCGGCGACGGGCCGGTTCCTGTGCTTGTTCCCGACAAGGCCTGCAACAAATTCGCGCCCTCGGGACTGCCCCATCCGGTGCAGGCGTCCCATCCGGGTCCGGCGCTGAAGTCGCCGTTGTTCCCCGACGTGATGTCGTTAAACGCTCCCTCATTCTCCTCGACATTCTGGTACAGCGTCGGATTCAGATACCCAACCGATTTCCCCAGCGACTGATTGATCAGCGCAATCAATCCCGCCCACAGCGGAGCAACCGCGCTCGTTCCTCCAACTGCAAAGCTCGAGCCGTCGACTTGCACGTTGTAGCCGGTATTCGGATCGGCATCGCCCGCAACGTCGGGCACGCCGCGGCCGGCGTAGCCGCTGGGATTTGTTCCTGGTGGCACGCCTGCGTTCGCCTGCCAAGTCGGGATCGGAAACGTTCCGCTGACTCCGCCGCCGGTCGCGCCCTCGCCGCTGGAAAGATCGTTCCAAACAACCTCGCTTGAGATCGAGCTGCCGCTGATCGCGAGCGTTGTTCCGCCGCAAGCCAGCGAGTAGGGACTCGACGCCGGAAAGTCCACGTGGTCCAGGCCATCAGTCACGCCGTCCGACGATCCGTTATCGCCGGCGGCAACGCACACCGTGACGCCCACGGCAGCCGCTGATTGCAAAGCGCTGTTGTAGGACTGCAGCGACTGCGCCGTCCAGGTCGACTCCGGGCCGCCCCAGCTGATCGACAGCACCGACGGTTTGTTGACCGTGTCCGTCACAGCCTGATTGATCGCATCCAGAAATCCAGCGTCGGTGTTGGGCGCAAAGTAGACCGCGATGTTCGCGCCGGGCGCGATTGCGCCGGCAACTTCGATATCGAGCCCGACCTCGGTGTCGGGACCATTGGTATCGCCGGTGGGTTGGTTCTGCGCTCCATCGACCGAGACCGCAACGACGGTCGGAGTCGGAGAGATATTGAGATTTTGAAAGTACGTGGTGAGATCGGATTGGTTGTAGCCACCACCCAGCTCGATGATGCCAATCGTCTCGCCGCTTCCGTTCACGCTGGCCGGGTAGCCGTAGGCCTGAGCAACTTGCAGCGCTGTATATGAGACCGCGGCAGCGGCGGCAGCCTTGGAACGCCGCTTGGTCGCTAGTCGAAAATGCGGCTTCGCCTGCGGACGGTTATCGAGTCCATGCACGCTGACGATGATCGCGCCGAGTTCCTGCGGCACATTGACCTCGCCGGTGCGTCCACGATACGAACCAGCCGGATGTTTGTAATTCGCCAGCTCCACCTGGAAGGCCTTGGAGAAGGCGGCACAGGTACCGTTCAGCTGCACGGTTCGTGCCGGCAAGTTGACGTTCGCCATCGTGAGGCCGAATTCGCTGGCGAAGGCTGCGACTTTCTGCACGTCAGCAGGATCGGCGCCATACTGCGCGGCGTATTCTTCGCGCGAGATGCGTTTGCCGCGCGCAATCAAGTCCGCCAGCGCAGTACCTTTCTGCCCGGATGCTCGCGGCCGCAGCACCAACGTTATCTGCATCGCTTCATTGGGATCAGCCGAACCCGTTCGCGTCGCACCCTGCATCGGCTGGCGTTCACTGCCCGCGACTTTTGCATATTTTCTGGAAGCCATGTCTGCTCCTGGCCAGTTAGTTGCCGGTTGTCAGTTACCAGTTGTCAGTTGTCGGTGTGGCGCCCGCCGTTCGTCAATCAAGATTGTTTCAGATGATGCCTGCATCGTGCCATCAGCCTGAGTGCATTTCAATTGCTATAATCCGCCACAATGCTATCCCTCACGTGCCAGCGACTAGCAGCCATTCTGCTCGGCCCGCATCACGCCAAAGACAACCTGCTCCAGATCCTCAATAACTGGGGCGACGACACCTTCGACTTCGCGCGTCATCAGGTGCCGCGCATCGTCGCGGTCCTGATCATCGCCTTTATCCTGACGCGATTGCTGAAGGTGGTATCGCGCCATCTCACCGAGCTCAGCACCAGCCAGGGATTGCCCTCCACCGTGCGCGCCCAGCAACTGCGCACATTGTCGAGCGTCATTCACGGTGTCGGCCTGTTCGTCATTGCATTCGTGGCGTCGCTGCAGATTCTGCCGCTGCTGGGCATCAACATGGGACCCCTGCTGGCCAGCGCCGGCATTGCGGGGGTCGCGATCGGCTTCGGGGCGCAGACGCTGGTTCGCGACTTCATCAACGGCTTCTTCATCCTGGTTGAGAATCAGTATGACATCGGCGACGTCGTCAAGATCGCAGGCGTTCGGGGAAAGTTGAGTCGATGACCTTGCGCCGTACCGTGCTGCGCGATGCCGACGGGACGGTCCACAGCGTACCCAGCAGCCAGATCGCAGTGGTCAGCAATCTCACGCGCGACTGGACGCAGCTGGCGATGACTATCTCTGTCG
Source organism: uncultured Acidobacteriaceae bacterium (assembly GCA_963697175.1). Classification (GTDB taxonomy): domain Bacteria; phylum Acidobacteriota; class Terriglobia; order Terriglobales; family Acidobacteriaceae; genus Bog-257. The sequence continues at coordinate 13,320 of CAVONC010000027.1, forward strand.
CCTACAACGTCGACAGCGATAAAGTGATCAAGCTGCTGCAGGAGATCGGCGGGGAACTGGCGAGCGATCCCGATTACTCCGACAAAATCGTCGCCAAGCCGGAGGTGCCGGGTATTGAGAAGGTCGGCGGCAACGAAATTGAATACCTGATGCTGGTGAAGACCAAGCCGGGCGCGCAGGACCTTGTGCGTCGCGAACTGCGCCGCCGGATCAAGGCCTGCTTCGAGAAGAATAAAATCGAGCCTGGCAATCCCAATCGCGTGTATGTGATGGATACCGTGAAGCCGGCATAGCTGACCCTCGGTTTTACCTGCCAGATCCTAAGTCGGGTGCGTCAGCCAATTCCGCCACTTTCGCACGCGCGGTAAGACAATTATAAAGAAACGCTGGGAGAGCCGGCTTCGTTTCACACAACTGGAACCGGAACAGGGGGCCTGGAACACGAGCACCGTAAACCCAGGCCGGAACACGCGGCATGGAGGACGCCGGCAGAAATCCAAGCCGCTCCAGCAAAGCAATCGCCGTCGTCCCCGGGTACTCGCGTCATCCAGCGACGATTTGTCCCGTGTGCCCAATCATCTGCGGGTACCCTTTGTCGGCTTCGGCTTGTGCTTATGTTTGTGTTTTGATGGCGGGGTCGGTGTGGGTGTCGGAGTTGGAGCAGGCGGCGGAGTCGGCGACGGGCCGGTTCCTGTGCTTGTTCCCGACAAGGCCTGCAATAAATTCGCGCCCTCAGGACTGCCCCATCCGCTGCACGCGTCCCATCCGGGTCCGGCGCTGAAGTCGCCGTTGTTCCCCGACGTGATGTCGTTAAACGCTCCCTCATTCTCCTCGACATTCTGATACAGCGTCGGATTCAGATATCCAACTGATTTCCCCAGCGACTGATTAATCAGCGCAATCAATCCTGCCCACAGCGGAGCAACCGCGCTCGTTCCTCCAACCGCGAAGCTCGAGCCATCGACTTGCACGTTGTAGCCGGTATTCGGATCGGCATCGCCCGCAACGTCGGGCACGCCGCGGCCCGCGTAGCCGCTGGGATTTGTTCCTGGTGGCACGCCTGCATTCGCCTGCCAAGTCGGGATCGGAAACGTTCCGCTGACTCCGCCGCCGGTCGCGCCCTCGCCGCTGGAAAGATCGTTCCAAACCACCTCGCTCGAAATCGAGCTGCCGCTGATCGCGAGCGTTGTTCCGCCGCAAGCCAGCGAGTAGGGACTCGACGCCGGAAAGTCCACGTGGTCCAGGCCATCGGTCACGCCGTCCGACGATCCGTTATCGCCGGCGGCAACGCACACCGTGACGCCCACGGCAGCCGCTGATTGCAAAGCGCTGTTGTAGGACTGCAGCGACTGCGCCGTCCAGGTCGACTCCGGGCCGCCCCAGCTGATCGAGAGCACCGACGGCTTGTTGACCGTGTCGGTCACCGCCTGATTGATTGCATCCAGAAATCCAGCGTCGGTGTTGGGAGCGAAGTACACGGCGATGTTCGCGCCGGACGCGATTGCGCCGGCAACTTCGATATCGAGCCCGACCTCGGTGTCCGGACCGTTGGTGTCGCCGGTGGGTTGGTTCTGCGCTCCATCGACCGACACCGCGACGACGGTCGGAGTCGGAGAGATGTTGAGGTTCTGAAAGTACGTGGTGAGATCGGACTGGTTGTAGCCACCACCCAACTCGATGATGCCAATCGTCTCGCCGCTTCCGTTCACGCTGGCCGGGTAACCGTAGGCCTGAGCAACTTGCAGCGCTGTATATGAGACGGCGGCAGCGGCGGCAGCCTTGGAACGCCGCTTGGTCGCTAGCCGAAAATGCGGCTTCGCCTGCGGGCGGTTATCGAGTCCATGCACGCTGACGATGATGGCGCCAAGCTCCTGCGGCACATTGACCGCGCCGGTGCGTCCACGGTACGAACCAGCCGCGTGTTTGTAATTCGCCAGCTCAACCTGAAACGCCTTGGAGAATGCGGCACAGGTACCGTTCAGCTGCACGGTTCGTGCCGGCAAGTTGACGTTCGCCATCGTGAGGCCGAATTCGCTGGCGAAGGCTGCAATTTTCTGCACGTCAGCAGCGTCGGCGCCATACTGCGCGGCGTATTCTTCGCGCGAGATGCGTTGCCGCGCGCAATCAAGTCCGCCAGCGCAGTGCGCTTTCTGCGCGGTGGCTCGCGGCCGCAGCACCAACGTTATCTGCATCGCTTCATTGGGATCAGCCGAGCCTGTTCGCGTCGCACCCTGCATCGGTTGGCGTTCACTGCCCGCGACTTTTGCATATTTTCTGGAAGCCATATCTGCTCCTGGCCAGTTAGTTGCCGGTTGTCAGTTACCAGTTGTCAGTTGTCGGTGTGGCGCCCGCCGTTCGTCAATCAAGATTGTTTCAGATGATGCCTGCATCGTGCCATCAGCCTGAGTGCATTTCAATTGCTATAATCCGCCACAATGCTATCCCTCACGTGCCAGCGACTAGCAGCCATTCTGCTCGGCCCGCATCACGCCAAAGAGAACCTGCTCCAGATCCTCAACAACTGGAGCGACGACACCTTCGACTTCGCGCGACATCAGGTGCCGCGCATCGTCGCGGTCCTGATCATCGCCTTTATCCTGACGCGATTGCTGAAGGTGGTATCGCGCCATCTCACCGAGCTCAGCACCAGCCAGGGATTGCCCTCCACCGTGCGCGCCCAGCAACTGCGCACATTGTCGAGCGTCATTCACGGCATCGGCCTGTTCGTCATTGCATTCGTGGCGTCGCTGCAGATTCTGCCGCTGCTCGGCATCAACATGGGACCGCTGCTGGCCAGCGCCGGCATTGCGGGGGTCGCGATCGGCTTCGGGGCGCAGACGCTGGTCCGCGATTTCATCAACGGCTTCTTCATTCTGGTTGAGAATCAGTATGACATCGGCGACGTCGTCAAGATTGCAGGCGTATCGGGCAAAGTGGAGTCGATGACGCTGCGCCGCACCGTGCTGCGCGACGCCGACGGGACGGTCCACAGCGTACCCAGCAGCCAGATCGCAGTGGTCAGCAATCTCACGCGCGACTGGACGCAGTTGTCGATGACCGTCTCGGTCGCTTACAACGTCGACAGCGATCAAGTGATCAAGCTGTTGCAGGAGATCGGCGGGGAACTGACGAGCGATCCTGATTACTCCGACAAAATCGTCGCCAAGCCGGAGGTGCCGGGTATTGAGAAGGTCGGCGGCAGCGAGATCGAGTACCTGATGCTGGTGAAGACCAAGCCGGGCGCGCAGGACCTTGTGCGTCGCGAACTGCGCCGCCGGATCAAGGCCTGCTTCGAGAAGAACAAGATCGAGCCCGGCAATCCGAATCGGGTGTATGTGATGGATAGCGTGAAGCCGAGCTAGTTGTGGCAGAATCGCTTCTCCCTCTTCGCCTTTCTCTTTTCGCCAGAGTCCGTCCTTCGAATCTGTCATCCTGAGCGGAGTGAGGCGCAGCCGAACGCAGTCGAAGGACCCCTCGGCAGCTCTGAGCCGCCAGCGAAACCTGCTTCTGCTGTCATCCCGACCGAAGCGGAAGGACTTGGGGTTCATTCCTTAACGAGGATGTGCTTGACTACATATATGTCTTCTGATACATCTACGATGTGACCTGGGATGTCCTCTTCCACGTGGAGTTCGAGCCTGAGTTCGATGCGCTGCCCGCAGATGTGCAGGACGAGCTTCTGGCCCAGTCGAAGCTGTTGCAGCATTTCGGGCCGCAACTTGGCCGGCCTCGGGTCGATACACTTAACGGTTCGCGTCACGCGAACATGAAAGAGCTAAGATTCGATGCCGCCAACGGCGTGTGGCGGGTTGCATTCGCCTTCGATCCGCACCGCCGGGCTGTCCTCCTGGTATGTGGCGACAAATCCGGCGGCAGCGAGAAACAGTTCTACCGCCAACTGATCGCGAAAGCCGACAAGCGCTTTGATACCCATGTTGCCCGAATCAAAAAAGAGAAGGGCAAGCCCAAGAGAGAGAAGTGATGCCATGAAGACCTTGAATCAGAAGATGAGAGAAGTGAGTCCTGCGCGTCGTAAGAAGATCGGCAAGCGTGCTGCAGAGCTGATCGCCGAGGAGATGACGCTCCGCGAATTGCGGCGGGCGCACAAGTTGACTCAGCAATGCATCGCGGAAACTCTAGGAATCGGCCAGGACCAGGTGTCCCGGCTGGAACAGCGCAGCGACCTTCTGCTATCTACGCTGCGCAGTTACGTAGAAGCCATGGGAGGCCGCCTGAAGATCATCGCCGAATTTCACAAGCGCAGCCCCGTAATGTTGTCGAGCTTTGCCTCGCTCGCGACGGAAGAAAAGCAGGTCGCAGCTGTCAATCGCGCGAAATCAGCTTAGTCGGGTACGATAACGCCACTTCATTCTCCGAAGTAATCGGAGTCGAGCTTCGGTGCTCGCAGAACCCGTATCGTGACCCCACCTCGTGGTCGATGATGAATTCGGCGAACTTAACTCCGTCCACGAGAACGATGCGCTCGACCGACCTCCGCTCAACAAATCGCTTATTTCCGAGCGTACTCGAAACTTGAAACTCGAAATTGTTCCTACACCCTCTCGATCGTGACCGCGTTCAGCACCACATCCTTATTCGGCTTGTCCTGGCGATTGCGCGGGAGCTTGGTGATCTTGTCGGCGATGTCTTGCCCCTCGATGACTTCGCCGAAGATGGTGTGATTGCCGGTGAGCCATTGCGTCGCCGCGACCGTGATGAAGAATTGCGAGCCGTTGGTGTTTGGTCCCGAGTTCGCCATGGCCAGCTTGCCCGGCTTGTCGAACTTGTGCGGCGAGCCCTTGGTCTCATCCTGAAACTGATAACCCGGGCCGCCCATGCCGGTGCCGGCCGGATCGCCGCCCTGCACCATGAAGTCAGGGATCACGCGATGGAAGATGGTTCCGTTGTACAGCGGCGTTTTGCTCTTGGCGCGGGTCTGCGGATGCGTCCACTCGCGCGAGCCTTCGGCAAGCTCGATGAAGTTCTTCACTGTGACCGGCGCCTCCTGCTCAAACAAGCGGCAGACAATGGTTCCTTCGCTGGTATCAAACGTGGCATAAACCCCGGGCTGACGTGACATAAGATTCCTTTCGGAAGAGGTCAATCAAATTTAGAAACAGAGTAGGCGGAATGGCAGCGGGCGTGTATCTTTGTAATCTGCGAGGAGGGCGACCACGTGAGTGGCAAGGGTGGCGAAGCAAGTCGAACATGACCCTTTTACTAGCGGAGCTGAGTTTCGATACCTAACGACCATAATGCAGATGTACATGGACAACGGCAAAGCATATGTGCAGGTTGCCACAGGGGCGCTGTGCTGCCGATGTCTTTCTGCGCAATCTGCTGGGCTTGGGCGACACGACGCTGGGGTGGATTCCCGCTCCGATCTGGATCTCGTGGACTTGCTGCTCTTCGATTGGCGCAGGTCTGGGCTATCAAGTGAGAGCGGTCGGTATCTCGAGGAGGCGATGGAGGGGGACATCGGACAGCGCGGGTGAGAACGGAACTCCCATGTCGAGCGATGGACGCAGATCATTCGGAGAGAGGGGTCGAATTGATGGCGCTACATGGCGTTGAAGAGCCGGCAAAGCAGATCCCTCGTCGGCTAGTATCGCTATCGGCGAGCACTTATACGACTCGGGGTGGGTGATCTTCTGGTGAGAACAGGTGGTGGGGAGAGGAGCGGAAAGCTTGCGGAGCAAACTCGCAAGTGACGAACTGAAGGCCTCCTCAAAAGTGATGACAAAACAAATGAAGGAGGCTTACCGGCTGGCCGCCAGTTCTCCTTGCTTCGCGGCCTCGCTGGTGCGATACCACTCTACCGTCCGCCGCAAGCCTTCCTTGAAGTCCACCAGCGGCTGGTACTTTAGCTTTTCCTGCGCTTGCGAAATGTCGGCGAGCGAATGCTTGATGTCGCCGGCGCGCTCGGCGGCGTAGATCGGCTCTCCCGTGAAGCCGGTCAGCGGCTTCAGCAATTCGAACGTCTCATTCAGATTGAAGCGATGTCCGGTCGCGATGTTGAACGTCTTTCCGGCAACATCTGCCGCAGGCGCGGTCGCCGCCAGCAGGTTCGCCGCAACGGCATTATCGATGTAGTTGAAGTCGCGCGACTGCTCGCCGTCGCCGTAGATGGTGGGCCGCTCGCCGCGCAGCATCTGCGTGATGAACTTCGCCAGCACCGCCGAGTATTGCGAGGTCGGATCCTGGCGCGGCCCGAAGATGTTGAAGTAACGCAGGCTCACCGTCTGCAGCCCATACACGCCATGAAACACCTTCATGTACATTTCGCCGGCCAGCTTGGCGACCGCATAAGGGCGAGAGCGGCAGCGGCGTCATATCCTCGCGCTTGGGCAACGTCGGCGTGTCGCCATAGGCCGATGACGACGCGGCATAGACCACACGCTTCACGCGCGCGTCGCGCGAGGCGATCAGCACATTCACCGTGCCTTCTACGTTGACGCGATTGCTGCGGGCCGGATCGGCAATCGACTTCGGCACCGACGGCACCGCAGCCTGGTGCAAAACGTAGTCGACGCCGCTACATGCCGACTGAACTGCAGCGGCGTCCAGCAGATCGGCTTCTCGGAAATCGATTTGGGAGAAAAATTCCTGAAGGTTCTCGCGGCGTCCGGTCTCGAAGTTGTCCAGACCGCGCACCTGATCGCCGCGTTCGAGCAAGGCCCGCACCAGCGCCGATCCAATGAATCCCGCCGCACCCGTAACCAGAAATAGCGCCATCGCTAAAGCTTAGCATGCAACGCGGCGGGCGACCGCCGATCCCGGTGCTTAACGCGAATGCATCGGTGATTCGGGGAGAGTCGCACTCCAGTCGGGTCTCTAACCTACAAAGCGATCCCTACTGTTCAAGCTTTGGCCCTCTCCGCCGCTTCTTTCGCCAGCAGATGTTTGGCCTGAATATCGCCGGCATTGGCCTCTCGGGTGGTCTGCGCGGGCATTTCTGCCACTTCCTGTAAGGCCTGAGCGGCAATGCTGATGTGTACCGTGTCGACCGGAACAGCGACCGGCTGCGATTTAACTTGCTTCGCCGATGCCTGCACTGCATTGGGTTGTGCAACAGGTACGGGCGGCATCGCGTGCGAAATCGATATAGCCATGTTCGAAAATCCTCCCTGTCAGGCTTATCGGGCGGATATCGAAAAAACTTGAGGGGCTATGTTGGAATGCCGCTTCGCTGCCGGCCCGGATTTCTCGAAGGGTGAACGTTCGACCGCACGATACAACCTTGGCGGCCCGGCAGATTCTGGGTCTGACTGCTGACTAAAACGTAGTCAGCGCGGTTCCCGGCTCGCGCCAGCTATACGATCCCAGCATCTTCAGATAATTGCCGCGCAGGAATGCCGTCGGGTTCTCGATATTCACCATGCTCATGCTGCCGCGCATCTGGCGGATGGAGACGTACTCATGCTCTTCCATCCATCTTTCGATTCCGGCCAGCACCACGCCGATGTGCTCGATGCCATATTTCAGCAGCGCCGAAGTCATCATGGTCACGTGCGCGCCCGCCATCATGCATTTCAGCACGTCGGTGGAGTCATGCACGCCGCCGGTAACGGCGATGTAAGTTTCAACCTGATGGTAGAGAATCGCGGCCCAGTGCAGACGGAGGCGCAGCTCATGTGGGCTGCTGAGCACCAGGTTCGGTATTACCTCCATCTCCTCCAGATCGAAGTCGGGCTGGTAGAAACGATTGAAGATGACCACGCCGTCGGCGCCGGAGTCCGACAGACGCTTGGCGAAATTCGCGAACGACGTGAAGTACGGCCCCAGCTTGACTGCGATCGGGATGCGAATGCTCTTGCGAATTGCGCGCACCAGGTTGCAGTAGCGCGTTTCGAGATCTTCCGCCGTAAGGGCCGGATCGGTAGGAATGTCGAAGATGTTCAGCTCGAGCGCGTCGGCGCCGGCCTGCTCCATCAGCTCGGCGTAACGCACCCAGCCGCCCGGCGAGCGGCCGTTCAAGCTGCCGATCACCGGAATGCTGACCGACTGTTTGCCCTTGTGCAGCAACTCCAGATAACGGTCCGGACCGACATGATACTTCTGCATATCGGGGAAGTAGGAGGTCGACTCGGCATAGCTGTTGGCGCCATATTCCAGCGCGTTGTCGATGTTCTCGCTCTCGGCTTCGATCTGCTCTTCCATCAGCGAGTACATGACGATGGCCGATGCGCCGGCATCTTCCATCCGCGCGAAGTTCTCCAGCTTCTCCGTCAGCGGCGAGGCCGATACCACGACCGGGTTTCGTAATTTCAGTCCAAGATAATTGGTTGACAGGTCGATCATGATCTCTCCTCGTACGCGCCTGGCGCCGTGTCCCGCTTTGTATCAGAGCACGACTTCAGTCGTGCCGATAACCATCGCAATTTGATCCGGGCTTTAGCCCTGCGCCCCCGCAGGGGCTGAAGCCCAATTTCTACGTGCCTTGTGCGGCACGACTAAAGTCATGCCCTGTTACAAGGCGTTATCTCGACAATCTCCGTCCGCCACGCGGACGTGACAGGTCCGCCCATCTTCTGCACCAGAGTGGTCCGACTACCCAGGTTAGCGTCCAAACGAAGGACGCGAACCTGGGGCACCATACTCCTATTTCTTCTCAAAGCTCATCGCCGCCATGTGCGCGTACAGCTTCCAGCGGTCGTTCACGTTGTCCTGCGCCGCCACCAGCAGCTTCTTCGCCTCTTCCGGATTGCTGTTCACCAGCATGGTGTAGCGCGTCTCGTTGTAGATGTATTGTTCCAGCGGAATGCTGGGCGCCTTCGAATCCAGAACGAACGGATTCTTGCCTTCCTTGGTCAGCGTTGGGTTGTAGCGGAACAGCGGCCAGTGTCCGGAGGTCACCGCCAGCTTTTGCTGATCGATGCCGTGCACCAGGTCGTAGCCGTGCGCGATGCAGTGGCTGTAGGCAATGATCAGTGACGGCCCGTTGTAGGCATCAGCTTCCTGGAATGCTTTCATCGTCTGGCCATCGTTGCTGCCCATGGCGATGTGCGCAACGTACGCGCGGCCATAGTTAATGGCCATCATCGCGATATCTTTCTTCGGCATGTGTTTGCCGCCGGCGGCAAACTTTGCCACGGCTCCGATCGGCGTCGACTTCGACATCTGACCGCCGGTGTTGGAGTACACCTCGGTATCGAGCAGCAGGATGTTGACGTTCGCATCCGACGCCAGCACGTGATCGAGACCGCCGTAGCCGATGTCGTAACCCCAACCGTCGCCGCCGATGATCCACACGCTCTTGCGAACCAACTCATCAGCTACCGCCAGCAGATCGCGGGCGACAGATGACTTGTCATTCGCCAGCTTGTCCTTCAGGATCTTCACGCGGTCGCGCTGCGCGAAGATTCCTTCCTCGGCCGACTGATCGGCATCGAGGATTGCGACCGCGAGGTCGTCACCGATCTTCGCCGACAACCGCTGCACCAGTTCCTTGGCGTACTCGTTTTGCCGGTCGACCGCCAGTCTCATGCCCATGCCGAACTCGGCGTTATCTTCGAATAGCGAGTTCGACCAGGCGGGCCCGCGCCCTTCCGCATTCACGGTGTAAGGTGTGGTCGGCAGATTGCCGCCGTAAATCGACGAGCAGCCGGTCGCATTAGCGATCAGTGACCGATCGCCGAACAACCGCGTCATGGTCGAGATGTACGGCGTCTCGCCGCAACCGGAGCAGGCGCCGGAGAACTCAAACAGCGGCTCCAGCAGCTGCGCGTCCTTGACTTGACCGTGCGAAAGCTTCTCGCGCGACAACTCCGGAATCGACAGGAAGTAGTCCCAATATTCGTTGTACTTCTCGCGCAGCGGAGGCTGCGGCTGCATGTTGATGGCGCGATGCTTGGCTTCGCTCTTGCTCTTCACCGGGCAGATCTCGACGCACAGGCTGCAGCCGGTGCAATCTTCAGGCGCAACTTGCAGTGTGTACTTTAAGTCGCTGAATTCGCGCCACTTCGGCACGGCAGTCTGGAAGCCTTCGGGGGCGTGATTGAAGCTCTTGGGGTCGTAAACCTTCGCGCGAATCACGGCGTGCGGGCAGACCATGACGCACTTGCCGCACTGAATACAAAGCTGCTCATCCCATACCGGAATTTCCAACGCGATGTTGCGCTTCTCCCACTTGGTGGTGCCCGTGGGGAAGGTTCCATCGATCGGCATCGCGCTGACCGGAACCTGGTCGCCTTCGCCGATCATCATCAGCGCTTCCACGTTGCGCACGAAGTCGGGAGCGCACGCCGCAACCGCCGGACGAATGTCGAACTTCGAGCTGATCGTCTCCGGCACCTTCACTTGATGCAGGTTCTCCAGCGACGCGTCGACGGCGGCGAAGTTCTTGCGCACCACCGATTCGCCGCGCTTGCCGTAGGTCTTCTCGATGGAATGCTTGATGGCGGCGATCGCGTCTTCACGCGGCAGCACGCCGCTGATGGCGAAGAAGCAGGTCTGCATCACGGTGTTGATGCGTCCGCCCATGCCCGCATTGCGCGCGACATCGACCGCGTCGATCACGTAGAAGCGCAGCTTCTTCTTGATGATGGTTTCCTGCGCGGTGCGCGGCAGATTGTCCCAAACTTCGGCGGGCCCGAAGGGGCTGTTGAGCAGGAAGACCGCGCCGGGATCGGCAGTCTTCAGGACATCCAGCCGCTCCATGAAGTTGAACTGGTGGCAGGCCACGAAGTTCGCGCGCGAGATGAGATAGGTCGAGCGAATCGGTGTCTTGCTGAAGCGCAGATGCGAGGTCGTCACCGCGCCCGACTTCTTCGAGTCATAAACGAAGTAGCCTTGCACGTTCAGCTCGGTCTCTTCGCCGATGATCTTGATGGTGTTCTTGTTCGCGCCTACCGTGCCGTCAGCGCCCAGTCCGAAGAACATCGCGCGAACCGTGCCCTCAGGCTCGGTCGAGAACGTGGGATCGTACGGCAAGCTGGTGTGGGTGACGTCGTCGTTGATGCCGATGGTGAAGTGGTTCTGCGGCGTCGGTTTGGTCAGCTCTTCGAAGATGCGATTGACCATCGCCGGCGTGAATTCCTTCGACGACAGGCCGTAACGTCCGCCGATGACCTTGGGGAACGTTGCCATGGGAGCTTTGCCGGCGGTGAAGCCTTCGGTCAGGGCAATGATGACATCCTGGTAGAGCGGCTCGCCGATCGCGCCGGGCTCTTTCGTGCGATCCAGCACTGCAATGTTCTTGACGGTCTTCGGCAATGCAGCCAGGAAGTGCTCGAGCGAGAACGGCCGCATCAACCGGACTTTCAACATGCCGACTTTCTTGCCTTGCGCGTTGAGGTAATCGACGGTCTCATGCACCGCCTCGGCGCCGGAGCCCATAACGATGATGACGTTCTCCGCGTCGGGCGCGCCTTCGTATTGGAAGAGCTTGTATTCGCGGCCAACGAGCTTCGCGAACTTGTCCATCACGTTTTGCACGATGGTCGGGCAGGCCAGGTAATAGGGATTCACCGACTCGCGGCCCTGGAAGTAGACATCGGGATTCTGCGCCGAGCCGCGCAGCACCGGATGATCGGGCGAAAGCGCGCGTTCGCGATACGCGCGGACAAGGTCGTCGTCGATCATCGCCCGCATGTCGTCGAGCGAGAGTTGCTCGATCTTGGAAACTTCATGCGAAGTGCGGAAGCCGTCGAAGAAATGCAGGAACGGAATGCGCGATCTCCAGCGTCGCAGCGTGGGCAATCAGCGCCAGATCCATCGCTTCCTGCACCGAGTTGGACGACAGCAGGGCAAATCCGGTGGGGCGGACGGCCATGGCATCCTGGTGGTCGCCGAAAATCGACAGCGCCTGCGCGGCAATGGCGCGGGCCGCAACGTGAATCACGGTGGGCGTCAGTTCGCCCGCAATCTTGTACATGTTGGGGATCATCAGCAGCAGGCCTTGCGACGATGTGAAGGTCGTGCCCAGCGCTCCGGCCTGCAAGGCTCCGTGCAGCGCGCCGGCCGCGCCGGCTTCGCTCTGCATCTCGATAACTTTGGGCACCGTGCCCCAGATGTTCTTGTCGCCTACCGCCGCCCAGGCGTCGGACGACTCGCCCATGGGCGACGAGGGCGTGATGGGATAAATGGCGGCAATTTCGCTGACGTGGTAAGCCACGTAGGCGACTGCTTCGTTGCCGTCGAGCGTCACTTTGATTCTGGGCATGGTGCCTCCAGCGCGCGACTCGTCGGCAGGCGAGCTGTGCAGAGCCTCGCCGGCCGCCGATGAATTGGGATGAAGGGTGGCAGCCGACGAAGCAGAGTATTCCGTTGTTTTCACGTTGTATATCCCCCAAGGACCGGCGATTGGCGCGGTCCGCTATGAACCCCAGTATCAGTACTGTCCACGATAGGCGGTGGCGGGCGGAGGGGCTGTGACGGGGGTACTTACAAGCCTGTGACGTAGATCACATACAGGTGTTTGGAGGTGTGAATTCGGGACGCTATCGCCCAAAGCCGGGCATGTCACCTCGTCTTGCGCGCTGGATCACTGACAGTTGTTCGGCGGAGAGAGTGCAATCCTGACGGGTGTCTCGGGAGAAGATCCCTGGCTTTCTCCGATCGCTTCGCGCCCAGACGGAACAATTCAAGAGCTCTCTTCCTTTGCCCCCAACTCCATAGCTGCGCCTATGGTTTTCCAGCGTGCACATTCATTCTGAATCGTTCCGCCCGGAGGACAAGCCGATGCACTGCAAAGGGCAATTTCCAACTTCAATCTTCCGCACGATCTTTCTGGTAGCAATCGTGATTTTGATAGTCGCGGCTGCCGCGATTCCGGCTTTCGCGCAGAATTCCGTTCCTCCCACCGCGGTGCAGGCGGCGAAGATGCCGCAGTACGCGTCGCGACTGGCTCATCCGGCCAGGCGAGTGCTCGCCGCCGAAGTCTCAGGTGTTTGCACGGGCCACAAAGCATCGCGGTCCGCTCGACCCTAGCGACATCTACGATAACGGGCCCATCAACGGCAACACCGACGCCTGGACCATCAACTTCGGCTTCATCGTCAGCGACAGTTCAACGTGCCGTACAACGGCACCATCATCACCGGCATGAGTTTTGGCGCGTGGCTGTTTTCCGGCGACACGCTGACCTCGGTCGAGCTCTCGATTACCTCGGGCGAGAATAGCGGCACCAGCTACTTCGATCAGACGGTGAACTTCACCCAGGGAAACTGCACCGGCAACCAGTACGGCTACAACATTTGCACCGAGACAGGTCCTTCAACGGACCCACGCTGAATGCAGGAACCTACTGGGTGAATCTGCAGAACGCCAGCGTTCCCAGCGGCGATCCGGTTTATTGGGACGAAAATTCCGGTGTGGGATGCCAAGGGTCAGGCTGTCCATCGCAGGCTTCGCAGAATTCGGTCGGCTCGATTCCATCGGAGGCGTTCACCATCCTGGGCAACGCGACGACCACCACCACCA
>CAVONC010000028.1:0-103642 GCA_963697175.1 uncultured Acidobacteriaceae bacterium
ACCCAGGTTAGCGTCCAAACGAAGGACGCGAACCTGGGGCACCATACCTCCTATTTCTTCTCAAAGCTCATCGCCGCCATGTGCGCGTACAGCTTCCAGCGGTCGTTCACGTTGTCCTGCGCCGCCACCAGCAGCTTCTTCGCCTCTTCCGGATTGCTGTTCACCAGCATGGTGTAGCGCGTCTCGTTGTAGATGTATTGTTCCAGCGGAATGCTGGGCGCCTTCGAATCCAGAACGAACGGATTCTTGCCTTCCTTGGTCAGCGTTGGGTTGTAGCGGAACAGCGGCCAGTGTCCGGAGGTCACCGCCAGCTTTTGCTGATCGATGCCGTGCACCAGGTCGTAGCCGTGCGCGATGCAGTGGCTGTAGGCAATGATCAGTGACGGCCCGTTGTAGGCATCAGCTTCCTGGAATGCTTTCATCGTCTGGCCATCGTTGCTGCCCATGGCGATGTGCGCAACGTACGCGCGGCCATAGTTAATGGCCATCATCGCGATATCTTTCTTCGGCATGTGTTTGCCGCCGGCGGCAAACTTTGCCACGGCTCCGATCGGCGTCGACTTCGACATCTGACCGCCGGTGTTGGAGTACACCTCGGTATCGAGCAGCAGGATGTTGACGTTCGCATCCGACGCCAGCACGTGATCGAGACCGCCGTAGCCGATGTCGTAACCCCAACCGTCGCCGCCGATGATCCACACGCTCTTGCGAACCAACTCATCAGCTACCGCCAGCAGATCGCGGGCGACAGATGACTTGTCATTCGCCAGCTTGTCCTTCAGGATCTTCACGCGGTCGCGCTGCGCGAAGATTCCTTCCTCGGCCGACTGATCGGCATCGAGGATTGCGACCGCGAGGTCGTCACCGATCTTCGCCGACAACCGCTGCACCAGTTCCTTGGCGTACTCGTTTTGCCGGTCGACCGCCAGTCTCATGCCCATGCCGAACTCGGCGTTATCTTCGAATAGCGAGTTCGACCAGGCGGGCCCGCGCCCTTCCGCATTCACGGTGTAAGGTGTGGTCGGCAGATTGCCGCCGTAAATCGACGAGCAGCCGGTCGCATTAGCGATCAGTGACCGATCGCCGAACAACCGCGTCATGGTCGAGATGTACGGCGTCTCGCCGCAACCGGAGCAGGCGCCGGAGAACTCAAACAGCGGCTCCAGCAGCTGCGCGTCCTTGACTTGACCGTGCGAAAGCTTCTCGCGCGACAACTCCGGAATCGACAGGAAGTAGTCCCAATATTCGTTGTACTTCTCGCGCAGCGGAGGCTGCGGCTGCATGTTGATGGCGCGATGCTTGGCTTCGCTCTTGCTCTTCACCGGGCAGATCTCGACGCACAGGCTGCAGCCGGTGCAATCTTCAGGCGCAACTTGCAGTGTGTACTTTAAGTCGCTGAATTCGCGCCACTTCGGCACGGCAGTCTGGAAGCCTTCGGGGGCGTGATTGAAGCTCTTGGGGTCGTAAACCTTCGCGCGAATCACGGCGTGCGGGCAGACCATGACGCACTTGCCGCATTGAATACAAAGCTGCTCGTCCCATACGGGAATTTCCAACGCGATGTTGCGCTTCTCCCACTTGGTGGTGCCCGTGGGGAAGGTTCCATCGATCGGCATCGCGCTGACTGGAACCTGGTCGCCTTCGCCGATCATCATCAGCGCTTCCACGTTGCGCACGAAGTCGGGAGCGCACGCGGCAACCGCCGGACGAATGTCGAACTTCGAGCTGATCGTCTCCGGCACCTTCACTTGATGCAGGTTCGCCAGCGACGCATCGACGGCGGCGAAGTTCTTGCGCACCACCGATTCGCCGCGCTTGCCGTAGGTCTTCTCGATGGAATGCTTAATGGCGGCGATCGCGTCTTCACGTGGCAACACGCCGCTGATGGCGAAGAAGCAGGTCTGCATCACGGTGTTGATGCGTCCGCCCATGCCCGCATTGCGTGCGACATCGACCGCGTCGATCACGTAGAAGCGCAGCTTCTTCTTGATGATGGTTTCCTGCGCGGTGCGCGGCAGACTGTCCCAAACTTCGGCGGGCCCGAAGGGGCTGTTGAGCAGGAAGACCGCGCCGGGATCGGCAGTCTTCAGGACATCCAGCCGCTCCATAAAGTTGAACTGGTGGCAGGCCACGAAGTTCGCGCTTGAGATGAGATAGGTCGAGCGAATCGGTGTCTTGCTGAAGCGCAGATGCGAGGTCGTCACCGCGCCCGACTTCTTCGAGTCATAAACGAAGTAGCCTTGCACGTTGAGGTCGGTCTCTTCGCCGATGATCTTGATGGTGTTCTTGTTCGCGCCTACCGTGCCGTCAGCGCCCAGTCCGAAGAACATCGCGCGAACCGTGCCCTCAGGCTCGGTCGAGAACGTGGGATCGTACGGCAAGCTGGTGTGGGTGACATCGTCGTTAATGCCGATGGTGAAATGATTCTGCGGCGTCGGTTTGGTCAGCTCTTCGAAGATGCGATTGACCATCGCCGGCGTGAATTCCTTCGAGGACAATCCGTAACGTCCGCCGATGACCTTGGGGAATTTTGCCATGGGAGCTTTGCCGGCGGTGAAGCCTTCGGTCAGGGCAATGATGACATCCTGGTAGAGCGGCTCGCCGATCGCGCCGGGCTCTTTCGTGCGATCCAGCACTGCAATGTTCTTGACGGTCTTCGGCAATGCAGCCAGGAAGTGCTCGAGTGAGAAGGGCCGCATCAACCGGACTTTCAACATGCCGACTTTCTTGCCTTGCGCGTTGAGGTAATCGACGGTCTCATGCACCGCCTCGGCGCCGGAGCCCATAACGATGATGACGTTCTCCGCGTCGGGCGCGCCTTCGTATTGGAAGAGCTTGTATTCGCGGCCAACGATCTTCGCGAACTGGTCCATCACGTTTTGCACGATGGTCGGACAGGCGAGGTAATAGGGATTCACCGACTCGCGGCCCTGGAAGTACACATCGGGATTCTGCGCCGAGCCGCGCAGCACCGGATGATCGGGCGAAAGCGCGCGTTCGCGGAACGCACGGACCAGGTTGTCGTCGATCATCGTTCGCATGTCGTCCAGCGAGAGTTGCTCGATCTTGGAAACTTCGTGCGAAGTGCGGAAGCCGTCGAAGAAATGCAGGAACGGAATGCGCGTCTCCAGGGTCGCAGCGTGTGCGATCAGCGCCAGATCCATCGCTTCCTGCACCGAGTTGGACGAGAGCAGGGCAAATCCGGTAGGGCGGACGGCCATGGCGTCCTGGTGATCGCCGAAAATCGACAGCGCTTGCGCCGCGATGGCGCGGGCGGCAACGTGAATCACCGTGGGCGTCAACTCGCCCGCGATCTTGTACATGTTGGGGATCATCAGCAGCAGGCCTTGCGACGACGTGAATGTCGTGCCGAGCGCTCCGGCCTGCAAGGCTCCGTGCAGCGCTCCGGCAGCGCCCGCTTCGCTCTGCATCTCGACAACTTTGGGCACCGTGCCCCAGATGTTCTTGTCGCCTACCGCCGCCCAGGCGTCGGACGATTCGCCCATCGGCGACGAGGGCGTGATGGGATAAATGGCGGCAATTTCGCTGACGTGGTAAGCGACGTAGGCGACTGCTTCGTTGCCGTCGAGCGTCACTTTAATTCTCGGCATGGCATCTCCAGCGCGCGACTCGTCGGCAGGCGAGCTTTGCAGAGTTACCTCGCCGACCGCCGAAGAATTGGGATGAAGGGTGGCAGCCGACGAAGCAGAGTATTCCGTTGTTTTCACGTTGTATATCCCCCAAAGACCGGCGATTGGCGCGGTCCGCTATGAACCCCAGTATCAGTACTGTCCACGATAGGCCGTGGCGGGCGGAGGGGCTGTGACGAGGGCACTCACAACCCTGTGACGTGGATCACATACAGGTGTTTGGAGGTGTGAATTCGGGACGCTATTGCCCAAGGCCGGGGCATGTCACTTCGTCTTGCGCGCTGGATCACTGACGGTTTTTGCGGAAGGGTGTGCAATCCTGACGGGTGTCTCGGAAGAAGATCCCTGGCTTTCTCCGATCGCTTCGCGCCCAGACGGAACAATACAAGAACTCTCTTCCTTTGCCCCCAACTCCATAGCCGCGCCTATGGTTTTCCAGTGTGCACATTTCATTCTGAATCGTTCCGCCCGGAGGGCTAGCCGATGCACTGCAAAGGGCAATTTCCAACTTCACTGTTCCGCACGATCTTCCTGGCAGCAATCGTGATTTTTATAGTCGCGGCTGCCGCGATCCCGGCCTTCGCACAGAACTCCGTTCCTCCCACCGCGGTACAGGCGGCGAAAATGCCGCAGTACGCGTCGCGGCTGGCTCATCCTTTGAAGCGAATGCCGGCACCGAAATCTCAGGTGTTTGCACGCGCTACAAAGCATCGCGGACCGCTGGACCCTAGCGACATCTACGATAACGGTCCCATCAACGGCAACACCGACGCCTGGACCATCAACTTTGGATTCATCGTCAGCGACAGCTTTACCATCGCAAACGATCAGACTCCCGTCACCGGCATGAGTTTCGGAGCGTGGCTGTTTTCCGGCGACACGCTGACCTCGGTCGAGGTGTCCATTACCTCGGGCGAGAATAGCGGCACCAGCTACTTCGATCAGACGGTGACCTTCACGCAGGGAAGCTGCACCAGCAACCAGTACGGATACAACGTCTGCACTGAAACGGGTACCTTCAATGGGCCCACGCTGAATGGGGGAACTTACTGGGTGAATCTGCAGAACGCTAGCGTCCCCAGCCAAGATCCGGTTTATTGGGACGAGAATTCAGGCGCCTCGCTGGCTTCGCAGAACGACGTTGGCTCGATTCCGTCCGAGGCGTTCACCATTCTGGGCAATGCGACTACTACCACCACCACCACAGGCCCCGAGTGCGCGAGTAGCAATGGCAACTTCGAGATCATCCACAATTTCACCGCCAGCGAGCAATCTCCGGCTCCCAGCTTGGCCATTGATCAGGGAACGGGAAAGATCTTTGGAGCGACCGGCACGGGCGGCAGCCACGGATTGGGGCTTGCGTATCAATTGGCGTCCAGCGAACAGAACTGGACCTTCACGCAACTTTACAGCTTCTTGGGAGGCGCTAATGGCCAGAATCCCGCGTCGGAGATTATCGGGCCCGAGCGGGCGATTTACGGCACCGGCGATGGAGGCATTCCGAACTGTGGCAGTTCTGGCAACCAATATTGCGGGGTGGTTTACAGGCTGAACCCGCCTCCCACGGCATGGCTCAACGCCTTGCCCGGCTGGAACGAAACCGTGATCTATAGCTTTACAGGCAATACCGATGCCTGGAGCCCCAATGGCAATCTCGTCTTCGATCGGTCCGGTAATCTGTTTGGCACAGCGGTGTACGGAGGCGCCTATGGGCAGGGCGCTATCTATGAAGTAAAGCCCTCAAACAGCGGTTGGACGGAAACCGTCATTCATGGCTTCACCGGCGGAAGCGATGGCGGACAACCTGCCTCACTACTATTGGGACAAGACGGCAATCTGTACGGAACCACGTACGCCGGCGGTAGTGCGGGTGGGGGCGGAGTCATTTTCCAGCTGGTGCCTTCTGGCGATAACTGGACTGAGACGGTCATCACCAGCTACGCCCCTTGCACCGGCGGGTACTATGACTGTCCTATCCCGCGCCTCATTCAGGAAAGGCTCGGTGATTTCTACGGGATCAATACCTACAACCTATACCAATGCTTTGCGCAGTGCTGGTGGAATAGCTACGCAGTAATCTTCAAGATGTCGCCGTCCGAGGGAGGGTGGCAATTCACTACCGTCTGGGATAGCTGCATTTCGATTCCGGCTGGGTGCAACTATTTTGATTTTGGTTTCAATGTCTTCAAGGACCTGGCAATCGATGGCGCAGGAAACATCTACACCACTCAGGGCGTACAAGGTTTTGGAGGTTTCAACTATGTCTACGGCGGTGCTGTCTGGAAAGTGCAACAGCGATATTATCCTCCGTTGATTGGGTTCAACGGGGATGTTTTCCGGGATATTGAGGTGCATGCAAGCGGGAAGCTTTACGGCACAACCGGCACGTGCGGAGGATCTTCGGGGACGGTCTGGCAGCTCTCTCCATAAAGCAGCCGCCAGTAGCCAGTAATCGGTTGTCAGTTGTCGGTCAGCAGCCCGTTGAATCGGTCCCACTCAAGTCACGCCGCTTGAGTGGGGCTTTTTGTTTACGCAGAGAGGAATATCGGGGCCGCGTCGTCCTGAGCAGGTCTGCTTGACTACAATCGAACGGTGAAGACCTGGGACGTTGTCATCATTGGTGGAGGGGTGATTGGGCTGTCGCTGGCGTGGCGCTTGCGTCAGAGCGGGGCCGCAGTTCTTGTCGTCGAAAAGGGTGAGCCTGCCCGCGAGGCCACGCACGCTGCGGGAGGCATGATCGCGCACTGCGATCCCGGCAACCCTCCGCAGTTGGCGAAGATGATCGCCGCCAGCGCACGACTTTATCCCGAGTTCGTCACCCAACTGCGCGCCGAGGCGTTTGCATCACCCGATCTGCGCACCGATGGTGCCATCGCATTCTTCGAAAATGGTGAGCAGCCTGTCTGCGAAGGTTCGCGGCCACTCGACGATGAAGAGATTGCGCGGCTGGAGCCGCTGATCGCACACCGCGGCCGAGCGTATCTGCTGCCGGAGTCAAGTATCGATCCGCGCAAGCTGGGCAGGATGCTGGAGAAGGCTGCGCACACGCTGGGCGTCGATTTCGTTACCGGCGTGCCGGTCACGGAAGTGGCGGTGATGGCAGGCCGCACCGCTGGCGTGCGAACCGCGAAGTCTTTCTATGGCGCATCAGCGGTGGTGAACTGCGCGGGAGCGTGGGCGTCGCAAATCAAGCCCGTCAAGCTGCCGACGCGTCCGGTGAAAGGACAGATGGTCTGCGTGGTGCCACCGAAGGGCGTGCACAATGCGGGTCCGTTGATTCAGCATGTCGTCCGCACGCCTGAGGTGTACATCGTCCCGCGCAGCGATGGACGCATCTTGCTGGGAGCTACGGTGGAAGAAGCCGGGTTTGACAAGCGCGTTGATCCTGCCACGGTCCAGCGTCTGTATCAGGCCGCAAGAGAGGTTGTTCCGGAGATTGCGAAGATGCGGATTCATGAAGCCTGGGCGGGGCTGCGGCCGGGATCACCGGATGGATTGCCGATCCTGGGTGCGACGTCGCTGGCGGGATATTACGCCGCAACCGGCCATTATCGCGATGGCATTATGCTGGCGCCGGCGACGGCGTTGGTGATGACGCAGTTGCTCACGGGACAGAAGCCGGGCATTGACCTGGAGGCGTTTTCGCCGTTGCGATTTGGGTGAAAGGCGTGTCGCCCCTGAAGGGCCTCGGGATCATAGGGAACGCTTACCCAGCACTCCGCGCCAAAGGAAGGCGCTGCGTGCTGGGCCATCTTGTCGCCGTCCCGCAGGGCGGGACTGGGTTCTGCGATCGGCGATGGGGTCGGCGCGGTGGCAACGAGCGGGCATCGGCCCTGGCAAAGACCGAGCCGCAGGATGTAAATCCCGTGGTAGGAACGGCCTCGTGGGGCACGACTGAAGAGGCGGCTGAAAAGGTCGAACCGCAGATCCCTCGGTCGGGCTGAAGCCCTCGGTCGGGATGACAAGAATAAAGAAGGAGCCGGGACGCTGGCCTGAAGAGACTGTGTCGCAACCCCTGTCGCCGCTCCGCGGCTCGAACCGCAGATCCCTCGGTCGGACTGAAGTCCTCGGTCGGGATGACAAGAATAAAGAAGGAGCCGGGACGCTGGCCTGAAGAGACTGTGTCGCGGCCCGTGTCGCCGCTCCGCGGCTCGAACCGCAGATCCCTCGGTCGGGCTGAAGCCTTCGGTCGGGATGACAAGAATAAAGAAGGAGCCGGGGACGCTGGCCTGAAGGCCAGCACTACCGGCACGCTTGAACAGCCGTGCCCATTCATGACCTATTTATGAGATCGCCGGTAACTCTAGTCCCTACTGATCGGCTTGGGTGCAGACGACATTCATTTGCTTGCAGACCTTCATCACGCCCTCGACGACGATCGGCGTAGCATCCGGCGCTGCAGGCGTGAGGTTGGAGGCGATGACGAGTTGGGTGAGCTTGTCGCCCAGAGGGGTCGCCTGCAGGCTGGCGATCTGGTCGCCCTTGGAGAATTTGATCTCGTGCTTCTTGGCATTGCTGCTGTTGATGGTGATCTCGGGATGGTTGGTCTTCAGCGAGGTCAGCGCAGTCTGATAGACCTTGTCCGCATTAGCCATGAGAACCACGGTTGCGACGTCGTAACCGGCGCCGTTCGCTGACTGGTTGCTCATGCGCTGGATTTGACCGGACACGGCGCGGGCCACCATTACCCATTGCGCCTCGGCGCCAACGGCAGCGAATAAGGTTAGTACAGCGATTGAGACCAGGAAGCATTTCCGCAAGTTCATAGCACACTCCTGAAGATGAGGTGGTTCGACGTTTGTGCCGCCGGCTGAAAGCCGGCTCAGATAAAAGAAGGCGGCTTATCGGCACGACTGAAGTCGTGCCCTGTTACAAGACGCTCGCGAGGCGACCTTTTCAGCAGCCTGTGAAGCCGGGTCGATGGAGAAATAGCGGCTCATCAGCGCGACTGAATGAGGTGCCGGAAAAGTCGAACCGCAGATCCCTCGGTCGGACTGAAGTCCTCGGTCGGGATGACAGACGGTGGGAAAGAGAGGGGTTGCACGCCGGCCTCAAGGCCAGATGTAACCTCTTTCCGCAGCCGGAAGACTGCGTGCCCTTTTCAAGAGCTGGGCCTGGTCAGAGTCTTCTCTGCCATTTCCGCCACGCTTCTACTTCTTTTCCTGTGGCGGGTATTTCTGGAAGAGCTTGGTGATGGCCTTATTCAGATTGTTGATGTTCTTGTTGCTGTTATCGGAGATGGTGTCGGTCGCCGAGCCGCGCCACAACAAGTTTTTGTTCTTGGCGTCCGCGAGTTCCACCACCAGCGTCCCTTCCTTGGTAACGTAGGTGTTGTAGGTCACGCTGCTCGGTCCGCCCCAGCCGCCCCAGTACCAGCCCGGCCCCATGTTGTAGCCGGTGCCGACCACCTGCTTCTGGTCCTTGATGCTGTTGCTATAGACGACCCACATGTCGGGATTTGCACTGGCATCGACTTTGGTCAGGCCCTTGGCCTGCAGTTGCTTGTCAATTCCCTCGATGATGCGATCGTTCCAGAAACCTTTGGCGGGATGAGGGCTCGGCTCCCAGGCATAGGTGTGGAAGTTGGAGAAGGTGGCGGTGCGATCCCAATCGGTTTCGATCTTTTGCGCAATAGCCAGCGTGGTAAACAGACAGCAGAGAACGGCGACCGCGAACAAACGCTTATACATGGACAACGGCTCCCTCTTGGATTGATTGCCAGGACGCGCAACACATCGTCGCACCGTCAAGATACTATGGGGGACCGCTGCCGTCCAGCAGGACTGTGTGGTCGGCTGAAAGCCGACTCAAGGAGAAAATAGGCGGCTTGTATGCTGGCCTGAAGAGAGTGTGTCGCGAGCCCGTGCCGCCGCTCCGCGGCTCGAACCGCAGATCCCTCGGTCGGACTTAAAGTCCTCGGTCGGGATGACAGATCATAAGAGGAGCCGGGGACGCTGGCCTGAAGGCAAGCACTACCCGAACCATGTGTCGACTTGCCCTCCTGACTTTTTCAGCAGCCTGTGAAGCCGGCAAACCGCGATCGGGAACCATTTGCGTTAGGCTAACGTAATTGGTTCGGGAGATGCCGATGTCAGCTTGGGCCATTTGCGGTTACATCTGGATAGTGTTCGTCGTGGTCTGGATTGTGATGGCGTTCGGGACCAAGACGACCGAGCAGCGCGAGAGTGTGTCCTCGCGGCTCTCCTATACGGTACTGGTCATCGTCGCCTTCTATCTTGTTTTCGGCAAGGAGATCACCCAGCAGTGGCTGCGCATCCGGCTTTTCCAGCCTGGCCCCATTACCGACTGGCTGGGAGTCGCGCTGACCGCCGCTGGAATCGGGTTTGCTATTTGGGCGAGGCTTTATCTGGGCGGCAACTGGAGCGGGGCGGTGACGGTGAAGGTCGGTCATGAGCTGGTGCGGACCGGGCCGTACCGGTTTGTGCGCCACCCGATCTATACGGGATTGATCACGGCACTGCTCGGCACAGGGCTGCTGCGCGCGCAGGTACGGAGCCTGATCGCGATCGTACTGATCTATGCAGGCTTCAAAATTAAGAGCAAGATCGAAGAGCGGGCAATGATCTCGACCTTTGGCACGGCTTACGAGGAGTACAGACGAAGCGTGGGCGCGATTGTTCCAAAGCTGTACTCGTAATTGAGCAAGCAACTGTTTGTGCGAGGATTGCAACAGAACGTGAGTACGTCTTGCGCGGTTGAAACGCGGGTTGCTTTATTCTGGATAGCAATCGCAGTATGAGGACCAACGTCCCGCCTCTTCTCCAATTCATAACCCCTAAGAGAACCGTGGCGTCCCCGGGGGACTCTGGTTGTTTTCCCACTGACCAAGGGTATTCCGCGCCTGCGGCGCTGGATTTTCAGCGGTCGCACTCCTCTGCCGTAGTCGAAAGAAGGTTTTCACGCCGACACCTAAAGGCGATTGCGTCGCTCATGTTTTTGTTGTGGGCGACTCTGGGCTTCGTTGGAAATTCGTCGGCCGAGCAAATCTGCCCGCGTGCTGCGCTGGGATCGACGGTCGAGAATCCTCCCGAGCTGCGCAGCCGAAACGGCGTTCTGGAAGTCACGCTGCACTTCAGGTATCAGGCGACCGCTGTGGGACAGGGGCCTCCGCGCTATTGCTACATCACTGACGACGGAGTGGAATCTCCGACGCTGCGGGTGCATCCTGGCGATCAGTTGATTCTTCATCTGCATAATGACCTTCCGGCGGCGATCCTGTCGCAAGCTCATATGCCCGGAAGCTAGGCCCAGCGCGCCGAGCAGACGGGTTGCGACGCGACCATGATGGACGGCGCGATGACCAACCTGCATTTTCACGGCTTGTCGGTGCCGCCCACATGTCATCAGGATGACGTGATCAACACCACGGTGAAGCCGGGAGACGACTTCGATTATCGCGTCACGATTCCGAAGGATGAGCCGCCCGGTCTGTACTGGTACCACCCGCATCCTCACGGCTTCAGCGAGCGGCAGGTGCAGGGCGGCGCTTCGGGAGCGCTGATCGTAGAAGGACTGGAGAAGGCGAATCCGTCGCTGGCGAAGTTGCCGGAGCGCGTCATCGTGCTGCGCGATCAGTCGCTGACTCGCGTGCAGCAATTGAATACTCTGCCTCCTGCGTGGGACGTTTCCATCAACTATGTGCCGGTGCTGTATCCCGATTTCCAGCCTGCGAAGATCGAGACGCGAGCCGTCGCAGAAGGAGTTGTGGCGTGTGCTGAACGCTGGGGCCGACACGCTCTTCAATTTGCAACTCGTAGCTAATGGCACGCCGCAGCCGGTGCAGATCGTTGCGATCGATGGAGTGCCGGTCAGCGCGGGCTTGGCCTTGCAGAAGGAAACCAGCATTGCTTTGCCGCCGGGAGCGCGAGCGGAGTTCGTAGTCGATACGCCGGCGGCCGGACAACGAATGCAACTGGTCACGACCCGGTGGGATACCGGCCCGCAGGGCGACAATGATCCGGCGCGGCCGATCGCGGATATCGTCAGCGGCGGCGCAACCGACGTTGCCGCAGTCCAGAAAGCAAGCGGCGTTTCGTCGAAGGCCGCTTCCTGGCTGCCGCATGACGATCAAGCGGCGATCGTGCAGCGCAGGCTCTACTTCTCGCAGCTTCAGCCGGATCCCAAGGAGCCTGATGCTTCCGTTTTTTACTTCATCACGGTTTTTGGGCAGACGCCGGAGATGTACCACATGGGTCAGCCGCCGAACATCGTGGTGCATCAGGGCGCGGTGGAGGATTGGACCATCGAAAATCGCGCGCAGGAGGATCACGTCTTCCACATTCACCAGATCCACTTCCGCGTGCTGGAGGTCGATGGCAAGCCGGTGAACGACGGCACGCTGCGCGACACGATCGATCTGCCGTATTGGGATGGCTCGGGTCCGTATCCCAGCGTGAAGCTGCGTATGGATTTTCGCGATCCCAACATCGTCGGGACGTTCCTGTATCACTGCCACATCCTTAAGCACGAAGATATGGGAATGATGGGCGTGATCCAGGTGCTGCCGCCGGGAATACGGACCATAACGACGTTGCATGGGCCAGCGACGGTTGGAACGGCTACGCTGCTTTCGGTGGTGGCAACCGTCTCCGCCTTGGGCGCAAGTTTTAGCGGACCCGGCGGCGCGGTGCAGTTCATGATCGACGGCATCACGGCGGGCAAGCCGGTTCCGTTGAGCGATGGGAAGGCCACGCTCACGACATCGTTCGACACCGCCGGGACGCACGTTATTACGGCGACGTATGGCGGGGACAAGACCTACGATCCGTCGGCGTCTGGCTCGGTGAAGTTGAGGGTCACGGAGTAAGACTGTGCTAGACTCACTGCCGCTCGTTGCAAGTCCTAAAGGGGATTCTGATTAAGTCAATACCGACGCCCTCAGCGGCTAAAGAGGTTGAAGAAGAACCGAAGCGCGACTCTTGTGTGGTCGGCTGAAGCCGACTCAGACGAGAAAATAAAAGCCCTATCGGCACGACTGAAGTCGTGCCCTGACACAAAGCGCTCGAATCCGAGTTTTCGGCAGCGTGTAAAGCCGGCTTTATTTGCTAGCTTTAGCGGACGGCCTGAAGGGAGTGTGTCGCGGCCCGTGCCGCCGCTCCGCGGCTAACCGCAGATCCCTCGGTCGGACTGAAGTCCTCGGTCGGGATGACAGATCATCAAAGGAGCCGGGACGCTGGCCTGAAAGGCCGTCCCTTTCAAAGCAAGAAAGATCAAAGCAGGACTGATCAAAGCGGGACTTATCAAAGCAGTACTTAATCAGAGTCTTATTAAACCATCCAAAGGAGCACGTCCGATGCTTCTACGTGTGTGCAGTGTTGTTCTTTTCCTGGTCGCGCTTGCCGCATCGCCTGCGAGTGCCCAGAATTCCGGGCAGGCGGCCTTGCAGAACGCCTTCGTCGGCAAGCAGGTGACCTTGCAGATCGATATGCCCGGCACGCAGCAGGGCGTCGACCTGCGGCCGGAGCGCGACGATCCCATGGACTGGAAGCAGTACTCGGGCCGTTTGAAGCAATATGGCCCAGCGCTGCGCAGCGGCGACCGCGCGACGATTACCACGCTGGTTGTGAAGAAAAACCTCATCGAGTTTCAGCTCGACGGCGGCGGCTTCGGTACATTCTGGGACGATACCAATACCAACGTCACTCCTTATCACGTCGAGAAGAGCAGTTACGAGAGACAGCTGGAACGCGACATCAACAACACTACCGATCCGCAGCGGCGGCGCGACCTGCAGCGCCAACTCGATTATGAACGCTCGCGCCGCGACCGTGATCAGCGAGCCGACGACCGCGCCGCGGCGATCGCAAGCCAGCTCAAAGCGCAGCAGGTTGCCGACAAGCGCCTGCGCGGCGGATCGCGTTTCAATCTGCGCTGGAACGGCAACATTCCTCAGGAGCAGCTCACGCCGGATGCGCTGATCAAGCTGCTCGACGGTTATGTCGATTTCGGCGATCTGCAGGGGCAGAAGGCAATCCTGGA
Source organism: uncultured Acidobacteriaceae bacterium (assembly GCA_963697175.1). Classification (GTDB taxonomy): domain Bacteria; phylum Acidobacteriota; class Terriglobia; order Terriglobales; family Acidobacteriaceae; genus Bog-257. The sequence goes on from CAVONC010000028.1 coordinate 13,650, forward strand.
GCCGACGGCGCAGGCTACGGCGGACAACGCCAAGCCTGCCGCGAACGGCGCGCCGGGGTCTCCGATTACGCGGCTCAAACGCGGCATGCAGATTGGCGAGATCAGCGAACTGCTGGGCCTGGGCCGGCAGCTCTCGCAGTCCACTTCCGAAGAAGGATTGAAGACGCAGATCTTCGAGTACTTGCCCAACGACTATCGCGTGGAGGTGACGTACGTGGATGGGGTGGTGGTGCGGTACTCGATCAACTCGCGGTAAAAACCGCTAGCTACGACCTTTGTAGGATGACACCCTTTTAGTGTTGCCATAGAATGGCACTGTTAGGGCGGGGCTCGGCTTGCAGCCGGTGCTACCGCCCTTTTGTGTTTGGAGAAGGTCAGGTATGACGGTTATTGAGGAGAGTCTGATTGAGCCGAGATGCGGTCCCTTGGCGGCTGAACAGGCCACTGAAAAACCCGAGAAGCAGATCCCTCGTCGCCCTGAAGAGACTGTGTCGCAACCCGTGCCGCCGCTCCGCGGCTCGAACCGCAGATCCCTCGGTCGGGCTGAAGCCCTCGGTCGGGATGACAAAAAAAGAAGGAGGCGGGAACGTCGGCCTGAAGAGACTGTGTCGCGAGCGGGTGTCGCCGCTCCGCGGCTCTCCAATTGTCCCACCCGCCCCCGCGGGCTCACGCCCGCGGCTAACGCAAATGTCGCCGCTGCGCGGCTGCTTCGGTCGCAATTCCGACTGTTTGTTCCACCACGAAATTCGGTTTCGGGTTGCGACATGGAGCCGAGATGCAGTCCCTCGGCGGCTGAACAGGCCACTGAAAAACCCGAGAAACAGATCCCTCGTCGCCCTGAAGAGACTGTGTCGCAACCCGTGCCGCCGCTCCGCGGCTCGAACCGCAGATCCCTCGGTCGGGCTGAAGCCCTCGGTCGGGATGACAAAAAAAGAAGGAGCAGGGAACAGTCGGTCTGAAGGCCAGCTCGTGATGACAAAAATAAAGAACCCGCACGGCGCAGCTAAAGCTGCGCTCCTTCAAATCGCCCCACGACCGACTTTTTCAGCGGACTGTAAAGGCCAGCCCTGCCTGGGTGCCTGGCGAGTTTGCGGAGCTAAGCAATCTGCAGTCCAGCCATTTACAGGGATGTACAGAGATTTTCAATACTTTATGGCAATTTCGTAAGTCCATGAAAATGGGTTGTTTAGCTGTTGATGTAAGTCACCATGAAATCAATACTTTGCGATAAAGTCTTTGTTTTCAATACTCGAAATTTTTTTGAGGTGCCATCATGAGTGTTCCGATTTGCGAATACATTCGAACCGGCGGGAAGCGTTGCGGCTCGCCGGCTATGCGCGATCAGCGGTTCTGCTATTACCACACCGGCCAGTATCAGGCCATGCCCATGACGACCATGTTCATGGAGGAAAACCCGCACCCGCGGCCGGGCGACTATTCCGTTGCCGGCTTTCAGGTGCCGTTTCTGGATGACGCTTCGGCGATCCAGATCGGCTACATGCAACTGATTCATGGAGTGTCGCACTTGCGGCTGGATCCGACACGGGCGCGACTGATCCTTGCGGCGCTGCAAGGAGCAGCTGCCAACTTGAAATACGCGGAGGCGGCCCTGCCGCCGATGCCAGCGCCTGAGCCGGCCGAGCCGGAGGTGCCTAAGAAACCGCCTGTGAGCGAGGGCGTGGCGGGAGATCGGGGCAAGGAGGCTGGGCTTCCGAAAAAGGCAAAAGGCGCCCTAGCGGAAAGTCGGAGTTAGTAACGGCTCATGCGAAAAGCAGGTCCTTCGACTACGCGTCCGCCCGCCGCAACAAACGCGGCGGAAAAACAAAGGCGCGGACGCTCCGCTCAGGATGACAAATTCAAAAAGAGCACGTGCTCGGGCGCGACTGAAGTCGTGCCCCCTGGGACACAAACCGATTGGAAGGATTTTCTAGCACTGTGAGGCCAGCACCCCTTCAAACCGTGATGACGAGTGGATTGATATGATGAGCCCGGTGAGCAAAGCGGCCGAACGCGGAAAGTTCATCACCTTCGAAGGGCTCGACGGCTGCGGCAAGAGTACGCAGCTGGAGAAGCTGGCGGTCGCCCTGCGCGAACGGGGAATCGATGTCGTGACCACACGCGAGCCGGGCGGAACAGTGATTGGCGAGCGCATTCGAGAGGTGCTGCTGAGTTCGCGTACCGCCGGGCTGGACGCACACGCGGAGATGGCGCTGATGTTCGCCTCGCGCGCGCAGCTGATCGCTGAAGTCATTCTGCCTGCACTTAATTCCGGCAAGTGGGTGTTGTGCGATCGCTTTACCGATTCCACCGAGGCGTATCAAGGACACGGGCGGCAGTTGGGAAGTGAGACCGTGCTGCGATTGCACGAGCTTCTTTGCGGCGGCCTGTGGCCGGAGCTGACCATCCTGATGGATTCCGATGTGGGCTCGAGCGTGCGTCGAGCTCGGCGTCGCAACAAAGACACCGAGAACGATGAGAACCGCTTCGAAAAAGAGAGCCAGGCGTTTTTCACGCGGGTGCGTGACGGGTTTCTCGAGATCGCGCGGCGCGAACCGCAGCGTGTGGCTTTGATCGATGCGCGGCCGCCGATCGAGGTGGTGCATGAGGAGATTGTGAGAGTGGTAAGGAAGCGGTTGGCATTTGAAGGGGCGCACCTTTAGGCGCGCCGTTAGTGTGGTAGTTGGAATGGGCTTTAGCCCCGGAGGTGACGCAGTTGAGACCGACGCGACAGCAGACAAAACCGGGGCAAACGTACTTTGTCACCTCTCAGACCTGGCAGCGCCGGACATTGTTCCGAACCTCCTCGTGGGCAGAACTCTTCCTGCAAACCTTGCATTCCTATCGCGGTCGCGCTTACCTGCTCCACGAATATGTGCTAATGCCAGAACACTTCCATGTGCTTATGACTCCATTGGTCACACTTGAACGCGCTGTGCAATTTATCAAGGGAGGATTCTCGTTTCGTGTCAAGAAGGAATTGGAGTCTTCGATGGAAATCTGGCAGCCCGGGTTTTCGGATCATCGGATTAGAGATATTGAGGACTATCAGATTCATGTTGAGTATGTTTATCGCAATCCGGTGGGAAGGCGTCTGGTGGACCGGGCGGTCGAGTACCCGTATTGTTCGGCATTCCCGGGAAGTTTGAAAGACGAGGTCCCTCAGTGGCTAAAGCCACAAGCGGTAGAGGCTGGTGTCGGCGCACCTAAAGGTGCGCCCCTTCAAAACCTGGGGCGGGGTGTCGGCGCACCTAAAGGTGCGCCCCTTCAAGAGCGCATTGTTTCTGATGCGCCCGTTCAAAGGCGCACTGATTCTGACGCTCCCCTTCAAAACCGCGTTGTTTCTGACGCTCCCCTTCAACGGCGCACTGTTTCTAACGCTCCTGATGTGGTTAGAGTGAAAGGATACGACGAGTTGTGAACCTAAAGTCTAAGAAGACGAGATCCCCAAATGCCATTCTCTGATTTTCATGGCAATGCCGAGACGGTGCACACGCTGCGCGAGATGCTGGCGCACGACCACTTTCCTCATGCGGTGATCCTGTCCGGGTCCGCAAGGTGCAGGCAAGTTCACGCTGGTCCAGATGGTTGCGAAGACGATGAACTGCCTGGAGCGGCCGACAACCGACGGCCTGCCGGACTTCTGCGGGCGCTGCGCGAACTGCACTCGCATTGCGGAAGCCGACGCGCTGGAAGATCGCTTCGCCGAAGCAGTCGAAGCGCGCGAGAATCTTCGCGATGCAGATAAGCGCGAGACGCGCCTCTTCGTGCAGACGCATCCGGACGTGCTGATCATTCCTCCTGATCCGCCGCAGATGCTGGTGAAGGTCGATCAGGTGCGCCACGTCATTCACGAGATCTACTACAAGCCGGTGGAAGGCCGCGAGCGCGTCTACATCTTCAGCGACGCCGACTTCATGAAGGAGGCGGCGAACTCGGTGCTGAAGGTGCTGGAAGAGCCGCCGGAGTTCGCGACCATCTTCCTGCTCAGCGACAACCCCAGCGCGCTGCTGCCGACGATTCGCTCGCGCTGCATGCATCTGCGGCTGGCGCCGCTTTCGTCATCGGAGGTCGAGCAATATCTCGCGAAGCATCGCCCTGAGTGGCAGCCGCGCGAACGTGCGCTGGTGGCGCGGGTGTGCGGGGGCGGGCTGGGACGGGCTCGCGGCTTCGATCTGGCCGGATATCTCGCGGCACGACAGGATGCGTTGGGGATGCTGGCTCCGGCGCTGCGAGCGGGCGATCACAGCGATCTGTTTCGCGTGACCGACACTTATCGCTCCGGCGCGGAAGGCAAAGTGAAGACCGAGCACTTGATCCGCACGCTGTATTCGCTGTTGGAGGACATGCTGTTTCTGAAGTCGGGTACTGGGGAACTGGTTCGCAATCAGGACATTCAGGCGGAGCTGGCGCGTATGGCCGAAGGCGTGGACTTTGCCTGGATGGTGGCCGCGGTGCAGCGGCTGGGAGAAGTGGAGAGCGGCATGCGTCGAAATCTGCTGCGCACCTTGGCGCTGGACAGTTTCGCCACGTCGCTCGAGAGCTAACACGAAAGGAGTACGGGTTATGGATTGTCTTGGCGATTCTCCTGTGTTAGGGTATCGACAAGTTCACACCTGACGAAAACCTCGGGTCGACACACACCAGAGCTTGCCGCACAACCGTGTCGGTTGCAACCGGGTTCACGATCGCCGAAAGGCTGGTGTGCAGACCGCAGGAGCCAAGCCCATGAAAGATTCCATGGATGCTACCGCAGTAGGGCGAGCTGTTGATCCGGAAGGGTTCGCGAACCGCAAGCTGATTCGTCCCGCACTCAATCGCGCCGACCATCCGCGCCAAGACAACGATCGCCGGCAGGAGAGCGACCGCCGCGAACGCAGCGACCGCGGTGACCGCTCCAACGGCAAGAAGACGCCTCCGCCGGAGCAAACCCACGCCGAGAACTTCTATTACCAGAAGCAAATGCAGACCAAGACGCCGATGGTGCTGGTGCTGCAGGACGGCGAAGAGGTCCACGGCATCATCGAGTGGTACGACAAATACTGCCTGAAGGTGAATCGGATCGGCGCATCCAACCTGCTGGTCTACAAGCCCAGCATCAAGTACATGTACAAGGAAAGCGAAGCTGGGGGCCGGGAGTAACTGGGGGCCGAAAGCAGCTATGGGCCGTGAGCCTTGAGCTGTGGGGCTTAACCCCAACTACCGATTAGCTGCTTGAATACCTAACCCGCCGATGGGCTGCTTTCGCTGAGACCCTGCTTTAGCCCAGAGCTCATGGCTCATAGCTTCTCTCACAGCTTCGGCAGCACGATGCCTTTCTGCCCCTGATACTTCCCGTGCTTGTCCTTGTAGCTGGTCTCGCACATCTCGTCGGACTGGAAGAACAGGATCTGGCACAGGCCCTCGTTGGCGTAGATGCGCGCCGGCAGCGGCGTGGTGTTCGAGATCTCGAGCGTGACGAAGCCTTCCCACTCCGGCTCAAACGGCGTGACGTTGACGATGATGCCGCAGCGCGCGTAGGTCGACTTGCCGACACAGATGGTCAGCACGTCGCGCGGGATCTTGAAGTACTCCACCGAGCGCGCCAGCGCGAAGGAGTTCGGCGGCACGATGCAGACATCGGTTTGCAGGCTGACGAAGGAGCGCTCGTCGAACTTCTTGGGATCGACGATGGTGCTGTTGACGTTGGTGAAGATCTTGAACTCGTCGGCGACCCGCAGATCGTAGCCATAGGAAGAAAGACCGTAGGAGATGACGCCTTCGCGGACCTGCTTCTCCGAGAAGGGATTGATCATCTCGTGCTCAGTGGCCATCTTGCGGATCCAGCGGTCGCTCTTAATGGACATCGTTCTCCTTAGATTACGAGGGTTAAACCTGTGGCGTAGAGCCAGCCTTCAGGCTGGCGTCCGAGCCGCCTCGTGGCGTCTGGGAAGCAGGTGCGGTCATCTCTCGATGACCGCACCTGCTTCCCGATTTCATACCCAGCCGGGACGCGGCGCTGAAGCGCCGCTCTACCTTTGCTCTCTGCACGACGCGAAACGTCATCTTACGGAATGCCGCTCTGGTTGACAATGGCCGCCGGCTTCACTAGGATTCGCCCATCCGTTCGGAAGTCGAAGTCGCGAAAAGTAACTTACCGCTCCCGTGAGAAGTCGGCTAGAATCACAGCAGTATCTGCGGTGCGGGCCATTGCGCCCCGTGAGCGTCAATCAGCGGAGCCACTCGTGATCAAACTCGATCTGATTAACGAAGTTGTTACCAAGACCGGCGTCACCAAGACCAAGGCGGAGATGGCGGTCGAAACCGTGTTCGAAAGCATGAAGAAGTCGCTAGCCAAAGGCGATCGCATTGAGCTGCGCGGCTTCGGCGTCTTCACCGTGCGGCCGCGCAAGACCGGCATCGGCCGCAACCCGCGCACCGGCGCTGAGGTCAACATTCCGCCCGGCAAGGCCGTCCGCTTCAAGCCCGGCAAGGAGTTGCAGTCGATCGAGTAGTGGTCAGTGCTGCAGTGCCAGTCAAGGCAACGACCTGGCCGCTTGTGGCTGACTTGTCCGTCCTGCGATGTTCGCCCGGAATCTTGTAGACTGGTATGGGCTGCTGGCCACTAGTCACTGGACCACTAGCCACTGCTTTCCATGTCTGATCCCACGCGGCCAGTCTCCTACACCTTCGAAGTATCTTCCTATCCACAGGTCTTTGTTGCGGCGCCCTCGTACCGTCGGCCCTACTGGCTGCATGCTCTTCTGCTGCTGTTGACGCTGTTCACCACCCTGGTCGTCGGCGCTCGGCTGCAATTCAACTTCATCCACGGCCTGCCGGCTTTCACCACCGACACTTACACTCTGCCGCTATTCCCTATACGCTGGATCTGGCAGAGTCCCGCACGCCTGCTGATGGGTCTGCCATTCTCGCTGACGCTGCTTGGCATACTGCTCGCGCACGAGTTCGGGCATTTCATCGTCGCAGAGCGGAACGGCGTCTACGCTACTCTCCCCTACTTTGTCCCCGCGCCCACGCTGATCGGCACCTTCGGCGCGCTGATCCGAATCAAGTCGCCCATCCGCTCGCGCAAGGCGCTCTTCGATATCGGAATCGCCGGTCCCATCGCCGGCTTCCTGGTCGCGCTGCCCGTGCTCTTGTGGGGACTGGCGCTATCGAAGCCGATGCCTCCCGATGCATCAGCTTCGGGACTGGAGTTCGGCTATCCGCTGATCTTCAGCCTCTTCCATCGCGCTTTGGCGTCTTACACACACAGCACCGCACCGCTGGATGCGCTCTATCTGCATCCTGTCGGCATCGCCGCCTGGGTGGGAATGTTCGCGACCGCTCTGAACCTTTTGCCTGGCGGTCAGTTTGATGGCGGCCACATCATCTATGCAGTGTCACCGCGATCGCACAAGTGGGTCACGAGAACGACCATCGGCATCCTCATTCCGCTGGGAATCTTCTTCTGGATGGGCTGGCTGGTGTGGGCGCTGATCCTCACCTTCACCGGCATGAGGCATCCCAATGTTCCGCAGTGGCCCGACCTCGGTCGCGAACGGCGCTGGCTCGCCTTAGCCGCAGTGCTGATGCTGGCGCTCACGCTGGTTCTCGCACCGTTCCACGGAGCCGCCTTGTTCGGCAGCTAGCGCAGTAGACCAACTCAACCGGCACTGATCGAGATCAACCGCTGCTCTTCTGATGGCACTCAGCGCACTTCACTGGTGCTGCCTTCCCGCTGGCGTTCTGCTCCTTGTGGCAATCGATGCACAGACCGCTTGTGGCCGCAGCGTTGTGAAACGCCCCGCGCAAGCCAGTGGTCACCGGCGGAGTAGCTGGATTGGTGTGGCAATCGGTGCAGGCTTCCTGTGAAGACTTAAGCGGCTTCAGCGGTTTGGACGCATGATGGCAGACGACACACTTGGCCGCGACCTGGAGGTGGGAAGTGTGCTCGAACTTGACCGCGCCGATCGTTCCGTCCTTCAGAACGATGGGATGTTGCGGCGGCTGCTGCGCGATCAGGTTAACGCAAGCGAGGAGAGTGGAAAGACACCAGCGCATTCCTGTCAGTGCTTTCATGACAGCTCCGAAGACGGCGATGCTTCCGGATAGGGTCTCAACGACAGCTCACCTGGGACACCCCGATTCTAGGACTCGGCGGATTGGCTTTCAGTGATGGCCGCGCCAGTCTTCTGTGATGCGCGGACACGCGAGACGCCGCTTCAGAAGCTATACCCGACTTCGAGGACAACGGTTGGCGTTATGTCCGGGTTGAAGACGTAGGTCGTGAACTCCATTTGCTTGAACGACACGCCAACCAGGAAACCACGCTGCGTGTCGAGCGGGGTTTCAAATGCCTTGGTGTGTTGCGCTACGCCTCCAACCTTTAGCCAGCTAAGCGGCGAGAAGGTCAATTCCGGCCAGCTGTAGAAGAAGCTGCCTGACTTCTCGGTGGTGTCGAACACGTATTCGTTCGAACTCGAAAACGCAAACTTCTTGTAGGTCAGCGAAAACTCGCAGCCCGGAGCTATGCCGGTGGTCCGCCCGAAGACCCCGCCGATCATGGGCGTGACTGCAAGCTGTAGCGTCTTGCCGGCGGTGAAGTTGTAGCCGGCCCATAGCGATCCCGTGTGCAGATTCTCGTAGTTGTAACGCGCTTCCAGGTGCAGCCACTTATGGTCGGCGGTGAGATACGGGTCAGCGTAGGAGTCGCCATCCGGCACGATGTAGCCGTCGACAGTTAACGAGTACTTCCACGCGTTGGCATTGGCCTGGTCGGCGTCGCTTGGAGTCTTCGCCGGCGGCGGGGCCGGTGCCGGCGTCTCCTGGGCCGGCAAATGACAGCTCCACAAAGTCAGCAACATCACGCCTGCGAGTTTGAGGATCGCTTTCATCCGCCCAGTGCAATGCAGAGCCCGATCATAATGCCGCCAATCGCGACCATCGACAACCCCCAACCCCAGGGACTGTGTCCGGCGTAGCGCCCGTAAGCGTGCCCGGCAAAGAACAGCATTACCAGGCCGATCACATCCGAGACGCGGCCGGCCACCTTGATATCGTGAGTGATCACGAAAGGTATCACGATTGGAAACGTCGAGAGAAACACCAGCAGGAAAACTCCCACCGCCCCGCGCCAATCGTCCCTGGTCAGCTTCGGTCGCGGCGGCATATCGGTCAGCTTGATCAGGTTCTGCCGCATTCCGTCGAGCGCTCCGGCAGGCAGCGCCGCGACCACAACCGGCGGCAGCTCATCCGCGATGATCTGATTGGCCTCCTCCGGTTGCGGTGCGCGGTGCAGCTTTCTGAGAATCGCGAAGTTGTGCCCGCGCACACTAACGCACGACATCAGGTACATGATCGCGTCGATCAGTCCCCAGGCCAGATTGCAGCCCAGCGCGCCAATCAACATCTCGCGCACTTGTGCGCGGTCGGCTCGCGCCACGCGCAGCGAGACCGTAAACGTGAGCACCATGATGACGCCGAACAGAATCTCCGAGAGTCGCTCCAGCGGATCGAGCACCCGCTTGGAACTCTTGTTCTCGTCCTTCGTAACTTTGGCTGATGCAACGGCTGTTTCAGTCATGGTCGTGTTAAGTTTGGAACTCGCCCACCTCGCAAGGCAATATCTATTTTGCCTTGGGTATGCAAGTCCGGTCTGTGATGCACGGGCCCATGAAACTTGAAACTCGAAACCTGAAACTCGAAACTGCCTTCTTGTGCCTTGGCCATGCAAATCCGGGCGGTGACGCGCGGCCGGGTTGCTCTGACAATCCGGGTTTTGAAACTTGAAACTCGAAACTCCGAAACTGCCTTTGAAACTCGAAACTCGAAACTTGAAACTGCCTATTACGTTTCCAGCTTCCGCCCGTATATGTTGTTGACACTGGTTTTCGGGTCTCGCAGAATTGAGCCTGGCAGGAAAGGATCTGTGATGCTCCTAGAAGAAGCGACCCCGGCGCCTGAACCTCGAGCGAGTAGCTTCGACAAAAGCTCCATCCTGATGTACGTCTTGCTGGCGGCTGCGGTGATTTACGTGGCTGCATCGCTGTACCTCATCTACGGGCTGAAGACAAAGCTCGTCGCACTGGAGCAGAAGCAGCAGGACATGGAAGCTTCCCAGGCGGACTTGGGCGAACGGTTGAACGCAACGTCAGCCGCATTCAAGCAGGAGCTAGCCTCCGCAACCGGCCAAACCGAACAGCAGATCGCCGCGCGCACTGCCGAGTTGGAGAAGGCGCAGAAGGCCGCTGCCGCCCGGCTCTCTGCCGAACAGCATCAGCAGGGCCAGCAGATTGCCGCGGTCAGCGGTGAGGTCAGCAGCGTGAAGACCGATGTCGGCGCAGCCAAGACCGATATTCAAAAGACGCAGACTGATTTAGCCGCGACCAATCAGAAGCTGGAGAAAACCATTGGCGACCTCGGCCTGCAGAGCGGCCTCATCGCGCATAATTCGTCGGAGCTGGCCGAGCTGAGGCGAAAAGGCGAGCGCAACTATTACGACTTCACGCTGCAGAAGGGCGCGCGCACGCCGGTCTCGACTATAAGCCTGCAGCTGAAGAAGGTGGATGCGAAGAAGAGCCGCTTTACCGTTAACGTCATCGCCGACGATCGCACCATTGAAAAGAAGGATCGCACGGTGGGCGAGCCTTTGCAGTTCTATACCGGGCGCGATCACATGCTGTACGAGGTAGTCGTGTTCAACGCCGACAAGAACTCCATCACCGGCTATCTCTCGACCCCAAAGAACGCCCCCACCCCGGTGTCGCAGTAGGGCTCGCGGTGGGTGGAGCACCGCTTTCCGAGCCGGCTTCACCGGTCGCTGAAAAAGTCGTCCTGCAACCGGTTCGTAACAGGGCACGACTTCAGTGCCTGGGTGAGAACTAGGTTTGCAAAATCGTGGTGGAGCGTCGCGATGGTTGAACAGCCAACAAACCAGCGCCTCGGGCGCGAAATAGGAAAGCCCAGCGCTTCAGCGCTGGGTAAGTGGTAAAAGGAGTCAGAGTCCCCCGGGGACGACACGGTTCTCACGCAGACACTTCAGTCGTGCCGATACGCTGCCTAATTCTTATCCGAGCCGGCTTCCGCCGGCTGCTGAAAAAATCGATTGCGGAATGTTTTGAAGGGGCGCAGCTTCAGCTGGCGCCGTTGCCAGTCTTTTGTTTTTGTCATCACGAGGAGGCCTTCAGGCCGACGAGGGATCTGCTTCTCGCCTTTTCAGCAGCCTATTCCGCCGGCGGCACCGCGCACGTCCCTCATCGCCTCGTCCTCTGGCACAACTTCCCTGTATCCCAGCTCCGTGCGAATTCGCGCCGTGTCGTACGCAATGTCCTGCTCGAAATTGAACTTCGCATCCGCGTTGACCGGAATCTCCGACGGCGGCAGTTTCGCCAGTCCGTTCCGCAATCGTCGGCGTGTATTCCTCGCCGACGTTGTACGTCCTGCCGGCCGCTGCCGGATGCACCGCAGCCAGCACAATCGCCGCGGCCACGTTTTCTACATATCCGTGCGTCCATCGCCACTGCGGATGGTCGCGAAACGCGTAAACCGTCGCCAGATCGGAATTACTCTCGCGGCCGTAGACCTTCGGCAAGCGCAGAATCGTCGCCGGCAATTCGCGCTCGCTCGCCGCGATTCGCTCTACCAGAACCTTGTCATAGGTGTTGGCAATGTCGTCGGCAGCTTTCGCGTCGTCGCGATAGGGATACAGCACCGTTCGCAGCAGCGAGTCTTCCGTCAGCAACCCGGGCAGGACAGGCCCCGGCTCTGTTCCCGTGAATCGTCCATAAGCGAGATAGACATCGCCGCTGCTGATCCAAACCATCCGGCCCGTGTTGCCGCGAAAGAACTCGACAGCGGCCTGCGCATCAACTTCGCCCATCGCGACCATGTGGATCACAACGTCCGGCTGCGGCGTCAACAACTCCGCGGCAAAGCTGCGAACCAGCATCGACTCCTCGGTTCGCAGAACGTGCAGCACGCCTGCGGCAAGCTTGCTCTCGTATTTTCCGCGATGGTAGACAGTGACCGAGTGTCCGCTGTCGATAAGCTGGCGTACGACATACACGCCGATGAACCGTGTCCCGCCAATGACCAGGATGTTCATGTGCGATGGGTTTTGAAGGGGCGCAGCTTCAGCTGCGCCGTTGCCAGTCTTTTGTTTTTGTCATCCCGAGGAGGACTTTAGTCCGACGAGGGATCTGCGGTTCGAGTCTCTCAGCAGCCTCTTTAGCCGCTGCTCGAAAAGCCCGCTATTTCCCCGCCGCACCCTTCTCGTGCACCACGATCGGCCCCTGGTCGTAGGGCTCAATGGTCACCGTCAGGTCTTTGCGCGCGTCAAACTGCTGCTGGGTCACGGGCAGCGAAATCATCACCGCACCTTTCTGCGTCGCCCCCGGCGCAATCTTCATCTCCACCTTGAGCGGCGCTGCGTGGCCGGACAGCGCCGGATAAGCCATGAGGTAGCGATCGTAATCCGTCGCCGCGGCCGCTCCATCCGACTGATCGCCCTGGTCGGTCATCACATCAGCCTTGATTTCTTTGATGTAGAGCGTCTTGTCGCTGACATTGTGCAGCGTGACCTCTACCAGAATCATCGGGTTCGACATATTAGCCGGCTGGCTGAACCACACGCCGTCGATGCTGCCCTGCGCCGCCGGCTTGGCGCGATTGGTGTAGGCGATGATCGCGATCACAATTGCCACCAGCACGATTGCAATCGCAACCGGCGCGGCCGGAGGCAGGTTACGCTTGGCTGTCCCGAACTCGTCGTAAGCGGGACCACCGGGCGTAGCGCCAGCCGATGGGTTCGCTTCGGGTTGCACTTCCCCAGTTGGCGGTGACGCGGCATTCGCCGGAGGCGTTGCCTTCCGTTGAATATCATCGCCAGCCTTCAATGCAGCTTCTTCAGCTGGCTTCGCCGGAGGCTCATTCGCTGTCTTAGGCAGATTCTCGTTCTCAGCCATAAATCAATCCTGGTTTTACTTGAAACACGAAACTTGAAACTCGAAACTACTCCGCCACTGGCCACTGTTTCTTCATCGCCTTGCGAAATTCCTTCTCCGGCAGAGTATTCAGTACATCGGCCGGCGTCAGCCAAGCGCGCCGCGCCTGGAGAATTCCATACTTCACCTTCTCGAAGTGCGACGTATGGTGCGCATCGGTGTTGATCACAATCTTCACTCCACGCTCGCGCGCCATGCGCAGATGCACATCGTTCAAGTCGAGCCGATCAGGATAGGCATTCAGCTCCATCGCAACTTGATTCCTAAGCGCCGACTTCAGCACCGCATCCATGTCGAAGCGATAAGCGTCGCGCCGCAACAGCAACCTTCCCGTTGGATGCCCCAGGATCGACACATTCTTGTCATCCAGCGCGCGCAGCAGGCGATCGGTCATCTGTTGTGGCTCCTGATTGAATGCCGAATGCACGCTGGCGACGACCACATCCAACTGCTCCAGCACCGAATCCGACAGGTCAAGCTCGCCATCGCTCAGAATGTCGACCTCAACTCCAGCCATGATGGTGATGCCGTCGATCTGCTTGTCCGCCGCACGAATGCGCGCCATGTGTTCAACCGCGCGCTTGTCGTCCAAGCCATTGGCGAAAGCGAGATTCTTCGAGTGATCGGTAATCGCGATGTACTTGTAGCCGCGCTCTTTCGCCGCCTCCGCCATCTCCTCGATGGTGCACTTACCGTCGGTCTCAACGGTATGCATGTGAACTTCGCCGCGAAGGTCCTTCAGCGTGATCAGCCGGGGAAGCTTATGTTCAGCGGCTAAGTCGATCTCGCCGCAGTTCTCGCGCATCTCGGGAGGAATGCAGTCGAGCTTGAGCGCGCCGTAAATCTCGTCTTCAGTGGCTCCAGCGATACGCTTTTCATTGTCCAGCCGAAACAGCCCGTACTCACTGAGCGTATATCCCATCTTCAGCGCGCGCTGCCGCAGCGTCACGTTGTGGTTCTTCGATCCCGTGAAGTACTGCATTGCCGCGCCGTAGGATTCCGGCGGCAACAGGCGCACATCAACTTGCATGCCGCTGCGCAACTTGAAGCTGACCTTGTTATCGCCTTTCGCCAGCACTTGCGTAATCCCCGGGAAACGCAAAATCTCTTCGATCAGCTCAGCCCTTTTCTGATCGTCCAAGCAACACGGTCCGGTGATCAGCACATCGAGATCGCCAACGGTTTCGCGGCCGCGTCGCAGCGACCCGGCAGGCGTGATCTTCTCGATGCCCTTGATGTGCTTCAGATGTTCCGTCAGCTTCTCCGCCGTGCGGTCGGCTTCGTCCAGCAGAAAGCGTCCGGAGATGCGGCGATAGTCCTCGATCGCCTTCAAGATTTTCTGCTCGCTCTTTTCGCTCAGCCGCGGCAGCTCGCGCAGCTTGCCTTCGCGCGCCAGCTGTTCGACGCCGGCAAGGTCGCTCACCTGAAAGGCGCTCCAGATGAGCGCAATCGTCTTCGGCCCCAGTCCCTGAATCTTCAGCAGCTCCAACATGCTGGGCCGATATTTCTGCAGCAGTTCCTGATGCAGTCCAAGCTTTCCGTCGCGGCATAGCTCCTGGATGTTGCCCGCCATTCCTTTTCCGATGCCGGGAATCTCCAACAACTTCTTGGGCTCGTCGGTGAGTCCGCAAACCTGTTGGTGATGCGCTTCCAGCGCCTCCGCGGCGCGACGGTAGGAGCGGATGCGAAAAGAGTCGTCGCCGTTGACCTCCATCAGGTCGGCGGTTTCGTACAGGACTTGCGCGATGGCCTTATTTTCCAAGCGAAATACCCGAACGAAATTGTATCGCGATCCGATAAGGTAAGAATCTGAGGACTGGTGCCCTTCAGGGCATTGCTATCGCAACCGCTCGGGCGCCCAGAACAGCACCTTCAACTCGCGCGCGAAGTAGGCCAGGTCGGGCTGCGCGGGGAGTAGCAGTCCCGTGCCCTGCGTCATCGTGTTCTCTTCGAGATCGACGACCGCCTCCTGCAACTCCCATGGCAGGTGGTGAATCTCCCCGCGATAGAGGTGCTTTCGACTGACGGTGTAGAGGCAGTATCGCTCCGTCAGAAAGTGCTCGAGCGAGCCTGGCCGCGCCTGAAACCGCTCCCGGCTCGCCGGGCCATACAAACATTTCAGCTCCGCCGGCTTGGGGCCGTGCTGCCGCTTCGACAAATAATCGATCTTCGCCTCGCCCTTGCCTTTCACCTTCATCGACGCCTGCCAGTAGGGCAGCCGGTAGAACACGCGCGCGCCCCACACCGCCGACAAATTGCTGGCATCGAGGCTGAAGAAATATATGCCCGGCTTGCCGTCGTAGCTGACATAGGTGCGCACGTTGACCTCGGAGAAATGCGAGAACCACGGCAGCGAAGGCACACCCGGCGGACGCAGATGATTAATCCAGAACGGCGCAACCGTGATCCACGCGCGCTGTTCGTAGGTGTCGAGCGTCAGCACCTCGGGAACCACCGCTCGCACCACCTCCGGCGCCATCGCATAGTGCAGGAACAGCAGATCGTTCCAGCGCTGCGTCATGATCCAAGGCGCCATGGGCGCGGGCCATGGGCGATGAGCTGTAGCAAACAGAATGGAATCGGCGCCCACCCACTGCGTGCGCACGTCATGATAAGACGGCGACGCGGGCTCGGGCGGCAATCGGCGCAAGGCTAGGGCTGCCCGGCAGCAGCGCTCGTCTGCAGCGATGCCACGAGTGGTTGCGGTTCATACTGCCGGTGGAAGATATCGACGACCACCTTGCCGACGAAGCTGGCGCGGGCCGTGGTGTGCAGTTGTAACGGCAAAGTGTAGCCGCCAACGTCCGTGTAATCCTGCACAAACTCGATGTGCCGCAGGAAGAACGAAGGCGACTTGGCGATCGTCCCTTCCGAACGCACCAGCGTTCCCGCGCTCGAGTCGATGTAGACGTGGCCCTTGAACAGCCCGGCGCGCTTGTGATGCGGCTTTACCTGATAGACGTGGACATTGCGGCCGTTCAGCTCCTCATCTCCTTTGTAAGAGAACTTGTAGTTTGCCGCAGTCAACGCGGTGCGCGAGGCATCGTCCTTGCTCACATAATCCACTTCCGATTGCAATATCCGCGTGATCACGTTGCTCTTAACAAACGGATCGCCCGTGTAGCGAAGGGGCTTGAAGGTGAGCGAGTGAGGTGCCACGTAGGAGCTCTGCACCTCGAAGGCTCCGCGCTGCGAGCTGTCCAGCAGCTCAGCCATCACCAGCGTTTGATCGGTGTAGGACTGCAGCTCAGCTTTCTGCCACGGGCCTCGGCTCTCAAACGTCTGCAGCGCCAGTTCGGGAGCCATGATCAGCCTGACATTGTGCGAGAGCGGCAAGGATCCGGGGTTAGCAGCGCCGGGGACGTCCGATCCCGACGTCAATCCCATCCGTGGAGACAGCCCGCTAAATCCCGGCTGCGCTTGCTGACCGCTGGTTATCGCAGGAATGCACAGCAGCAGGGCTGCCAGCAGATAATTCCGTATCATTCGCAATATCGTCTCGTTATGAACTCTGGGAATAAGTACAAACTACCATCAATTTCAGCTCAGATTTTTCCGAGATTCCCACAGCCCGGTCGGTTGCCCGCCGGTGCCATACCGCATATGATTCACCGCAATGTCATCCGGATACAAGCCTGGGACAAATAACGGCGAACCGCTCTCCCAAAATGACCTGAGCACCGACGTTTACGCCGTCCACGGCGCCGATCCCGAGGTGCAGGCCTATGGCATGGCTAAGTATTCGCGCTCGGCACTGTCCATGCGCGAGTCTTTGTCGGAAATCAATGACCAGAAAGCCGAAAAGTTCCTCAACACCTTCTACTTCCAGTACGGCCATCGCAGCATCGCAGATCTCGCGCACATCGCCTTTGCCATCGAGCGCCTCTCGATTCTGGCGGCAACGGTCGCCGTCGACGAGCCGCGCTGGGATGGCCAGGAGCGATCGACCCGCTATCAGGATTTCCAGAAAAGCGGCTACTACGTTCCAGATTTTGGCGATGATGCGGCCGCGCGCGCCCTGTATCGGGAAACCATCGACCATCTCTTCTCCGAGTATCGCCACTTCTCCGAAGAGATGTTTGGCTATCTTCGCGAGCGCACACCCAAGCCCGCGGAGATGAAGCAGGAAACCTACGAGCGTACTCTGCGCGCCCGGGCGTTCGATATCTCTCGTTACCTTCTGCCCTTGGCGGCGAACACCTCTCTTGGTCAGATTGTCAGCGCGCGCACGTTGGAGAACCAGGTCTCGCGGCTGCTGTCGCACACCCACGCCGAAGTGCGCCGCCTCGGCGAGCTGTTGCGGCGTGCGGCTCAAGAGCCGGCGTATGACGTCGACTGAAGCGAAGGCGCGTGAGTTGCTCAAGAGTTTTGAAGGTGAAGGTGTCATCCCGAGCCAAGGCGGGTCGGTTTTGGCCGCTGAAGTCGGGGCCCTCTACGATAGTCTGCGCGACTTCCTGCTGCGCCCAGTGCGCGTAGCTCCCACGCTGATGAAGTACGCCGAGCCGAATGCCTACGAGATCGAGACTCGGCGCGAACTGAGAGCGGCAGCCACGGAATTACTAGCGCCGATTGCGATTGGCGACGCGCCGACCGTGGATCTGCTGGACGACGATCCGCTGGAGATCGAACTGGCGGCCACGCTGCTTGTATCAACATTCGCACCATTCGTATCGCCAGATTCGCGAAGTCGTCAGCGGACTTTGCCCGAATCACGGCGTAACGAGATCATCGACCTCGGCCTGCGTCACCGCGGTCGCCATGACGAAGTCTTGCGGCCTTTCTGCGCCGGACAGCAGTTTCGCTTCGACATCCTGATGGATATCGGCGGCTTTCGCGATATGCATCGCCATCGCCGCTGCGTGCAGATCGTGCAGGATTACACCACGGCGCACGGACACGATATGCCGGTCGAGATCGAGTCCGCCGGCCTCGCTGATCGCTACCAATCTGCGTTGGAGCGCGCCAGACAAACTGCAACTCGACTCGCCAGCCGTTCGGTGAGCGAAGCCCTCGTTGGTCAGCCCGCGACTGAGACGGAAGCTCAGTCGCAATATGTCATCCCGCTGGCCTTCCGCAAACGCACCCTCTTCAAGATGGACTTTGCCGAGGCGCTTTATATCAGCGAACTGCGGACCGGCGCAGCCGGACACTTCTCCTATCGCAACGTGGCCTTCGCAATGTACGAAGCCGTGGCCCAGCGATATCCCGCGCTGGCAAAATACTTCCGTGTAACCGACGTACGCGAGCCGGTGGATTTACTGAAACGATAGCCGGCAATGGAGCAATTCTGACAATGAAATCTCGGAACATAACTGTCGTCGGGGTTGTCATGCTGTGCTTCAGCCTGACATCTGTTGCAGCTGCGCAGGCATCATCTCCGGCTCAAACGCCTGGCAAAAAGGGGGCGATGGTGACGGGTCATGCAACCGGAACATTCGAGGTAAAGATGATTCCGCAGACCGCGGATGAGCAAGCACAGGCTGCGGGTATCGGGCGGATGGCCTTCGACAAACAGTGGCACGGCGATCTTACTGGCACCAGCAAAGGCGAGATGTTGGCCTTTGGCACCGGCGCGAAGGGATCATCGGGTGCCTATGTCGCCATGGAGCAGTTCACCGGAACGCTGGCCGGCCATAGCGGCGGCTTCGTCCTGCAACAAGCGGGGACCATGACTCGTGGCGTGCCGAAACTGACCATCAGCGTGGTCCCGGACTCGGGCACGGGACAACTGGTGGGCCTGACCGGCACGATGAATATCATCATCGCCGACGGAAAACATTCCTACGACTTTGAGTACACGCTGCCCGAAAGCCATTGAAATCTAATGCGGCACGATCATAAATTTACTGAACGGTTAATATTGCTCAAGGAACCGCCGAACCGTGATGCTCGCGAAGGTCGCGCCAAACGCCGTCGAAACAGGGCATCCGTAACCGGCGTCACAAGCCAATGTGAGACACGAAAGTACATGTACTTTCGTTCCGGGATGCTTCGCTATTTCTTCGCTTTTTGACGATAACTGGATGTATAATAGGCCGTCAGGATTCAGGCGCTCTTCACCCGCGAATCGCCCATTCCGAACCGCCATTTGCGCGCCAAACCGGCGTGTAATGAGGACCCGAACGGCGCCTGCTCACTGACCCATCACAATTTACTTTTGCTTGCCCTCCCGCACCAAGCGGGGATGGAGCAGCCAAGGAGCGGCACTCATGGCGGACGAGAAAACTGAAAAAGGCCGGGCAATCGACCTGGCTCTATCGCAAATCGAAAAGCAGTTTGGCAAAGGCTCCATCATGAAGTTGGGCAGCAAGGGAGCCGTGGTTCCCATCTCCGTGATCTCCACCGGTGCCATTTCCTTCGACGCGGCGCTGGGCGTCGGCGGCTTCCCGCGCGGTCGTGTGGTCGAGGTCTTCGGCCCGGAGTCGTCCGGCAAAACCACCATCGCGCTGCAAGTGATTGGTGAGGCGCAGAAGCAGGGTGGAATGGCAGCCTTCGTCGATGCCGAGCACGCCCTCGATCCCATCTACGCGGCCAAGCTGGGCGTGGATGTCGACAACCTGCTGGTCTCGCAGCCCGATTATGGCGAGCAGGCGTTGGAGATTGCCGAGGCGCTGGTCCGTTCGGGCGCAATCGACGTGCTCGTGGTCGACTCGGTCGCGGCGCTCGTCCCCAAGGCTGAGCTTGACGGCGAAATGGGCGACAGCCATGTCGGCCTGCAGGCGCGCCTCATGTCGCAGGCCTTGCGCAAACTCACCGGCATCGTTGCCAAGTCGAATACCTGTCTGGTCTTCATCAACCAGATTCGCGAAAAGATCGGCGTCATGTTCGGCAATCCCGAGACCACAACTGGCGGCCGCGCGCTGAAGTTTTACTCCTCGGTTCGCATCGACATCCGCCGCATCGGCGCCATCAAGGACGGCGACCAGGTGGTCGGCTCGCGCACCCGCGTGAAGATCGTGAAGAACAAGGTCGCCGCTCCCTTCCGCGAGGCCGAGTTCGACATGATGTATGGCGAAGGCATCTCGCGCGAGGGCGACCTGATCGATCTGGCAGTGAACGCCAATCTGCTGGAGAAGTCGGGTTCGTGGTTCAGCTACAAGGGCGAACGCGTTGGCCAGGGACGCGAGAATGCCAAGACATTCCTGAAGGAGAACAAGGACATCGCTGCGAAGCTCGACGCCGAAGTACGCAAGGCGCTGGGCTTAATATCAGTGGCCGACAAGGCACAAGCCGCGGTTGCCAATGCCGAGGCCGCGCCGGCTGCGCAGCCCAAAGGACCCGCCGGGCGCAAGTAAGCATTGTCCAGACCGATCCGGGGCGCGTTCGAGGCGCAGCCTTCGCTCTAGCCGTTCGCTGAAAACTCTGTGCAGTGCCTTGCTCGGGTAGTGCGGCGCTTCAGCGCCGCGTTCAACTGCTTTATTCTTGTCATCCCGACGAGGACTTTAGTGTCTGCGTGAGAACTGAGTTTACAAAATCGTGGTGGAACGTCGCGAACGTTAGCCACCCAACCAGCGCCTCGGGCGCGAAATAGGAAAGCCCAGCGCTTCAGCGCTAGGTGAGTGGT
This sequence comes from uncultured Acidobacteriaceae bacterium, assembly GCA_963697175.1. Taxonomy (GTDB): domain Bacteria; phylum Acidobacteriota; class Terriglobia; order Terriglobales; family Acidobacteriaceae; genus Bog-257. Next base: position 34,194 of record CAVONC010000028.1, read on the forward strand.
CAGTCCCCGGGACGACAGGGTTCTCACGCTTTAGTCCGAGGAGGGATCTGCGGTTCCGATTTTTCAGCTACTGTTTGCCCCACGCTTCGAATTGCGACCCTGATTTCCACAAAACTGTTTCGCTTCAATCACCGATTCAGCTGGATTCCCGATTGCCTGCCAAACCTCTGCCAGAATAAAATCATCGCGTAAATTCCCGCTCCGAGGGCCCTTGAAAAATATCGTCGCCATTTACCCCGGGTCGTTCGATCCGGTTACGAACGGCCATCTCGACCTCATCCGCCGGGGAGCCAAACTCTTCGATAAACTGATCGTGTCCATTGCGCGGAATCTCGATAAGGGAGAGCCGCTCTTTTCGTTACCGGAGCGCAAAGAGATGCTGATGGCCATGACCTCGGACATCGACAACGTTTCCATCGATACCTTCGAGGGCCTGCTGGTCAGCTATTGCGTCCAGCACAACGCCAACGCCGTGTTGCGCGGCATCCGCGCCATCAGCGACTACGAATTCGAGTTGCAGATGGCGCTCATGAATCGCAAGATGGAACCGCGCGTGGAAACCATCTTTATGATGCCGGCGGAACAGTATTCTTACCTCAGCTCACGCATTGTGCGTGAGATTGCTAAACTCGGTGGGCCGTTAACCGGCCTGGTGCCGGAAATGGTCGAAGAGAAAGTGCGCCAGCGAATTGCCCAGAGACATATTTCAGCGACAGGCAAACATCTTTTATGAAGGGGAAACCATGACGACTGCCGGAACCCAGCTTTCTTCGTTCCTGACCAATCGCATTCAACGCATCGAAGTTTCCGCCACCATGGCGGTGGCCGGCGAAGCTGAAAAGCTGCGCGCCACGGGCGCTGACTTGGTCGATCTGGGCGCGGGCGAGCCGCATTACCCCACGCCGGAGCACATCAAGGAAGCCGGAATCGCAGCCATCCGCGCGGATTTCACGAAATACACAGCGGTGGCCGGCACGGCGGAATTACGCGATGCGATCGTCAAGCGGCATGCGACCGACTTCGGCTCCGACTACAAGCGCGAAGACTGCATTGCCGCGGTCGGCGGCAAACATGCGCTGTTCAACGCCATCCAGGTGCTGGTCGATCATGGCGACGAAGTCATCATTCCGGTGCCGTACTGGGTGTCGTTCAAGGACATCGTGCGCTATGCCGGCGGCGAGCCGGTGTACATCGCCACCGACGAGCGGCACGATTTCGCGCTGACCGCCGACATGGTGGAGCGCGCGATCACTCCGCACACCAAGGTCATCATCTCTGAATTCGCCCAACAACCCCTCCGGCGCGGTGATGAATCCCGACGATATGGCCGAGGTGCTCCGCCTGGCGCATGATCGCGGCATCTATGTCGTCTCCGATGAGTGTTATGTCTACCTGAACCACACCGGCAAAAAGTTTTCGGCAGGCTGCGTTCACGAAGTGCGCGAGCGGCTGATCATCATCGGCTCGCTCTCGAAGACGTATGCCATGACCGGCTGGCGGCTCGGCTATGCGCTCGGGCCGGCGCCCATCATCAGCGCGATGAACAAGCTCCAGAGCCAGAGCACGTCGAATCCCACGTCGATCGTGCAGAAGGCAGCGGTGGCAGCGTTGAACGGCCCGCAGGATTGCGTTCAACAGATGCTGACCGGCTACATCGCGCTACGCGATCAGATCGTCAATGGACTGCGTTCGATTCCCGGCATCACCTGCGCGGCCCCAAACGGCGCGTTCTATGCCTATCCCAACGTCAGCCATTACTTCGAGCGCGGCGGGCTGAACTCCGCCTCCGATGTAGCGCGCAAGCTGTTGCATCAGGCTCATGTCGTCGTGGTTCCGGGTGAAGGATTCGGCACGCAGGATCACGTACGGCATTTCGTATGCAACGTCGCCGTGAAAACTTGCAGCGTGGCATCGAACGGATGGCGCGATTCTTCGCCAGCGTGTAACCGATGCGCCCAACTCTATCCATTCCTGATGCTCCCCATCTTTGACGAGCGGCCCTGGGGCGTCCGCGATCTGCGCCCCATCTACACCCGCGCCGTCGCCGAGCCCATCGGCGAAAGCTGGCTCACGTGGGAAGACAATCGCGTCGCCAATGGACCGCTCGCCGGCCGCAGCCTGGCGGATCTGAGCAAGGAATTTCGACGCGAGATGGTCGGGCGTTTGTCCTGCTACGAAGATCGCTTTCCGCTGCTGGTGAAGTTTCTGTTTCCCGGCTCCAAGTTGTCGGTGCAGGTCCACCCTGACGACGAGCAGGCACAGAAGAACGGTTATCCCTGCGGCAAGACGGAGTGCTGGTATGTGCTGCGGGCGCAGCCGGGAGCGCAGGTCGCGCTGGGATTTAAGCCTGGAGTGACGCTCGAGGAATTTCGCCGAGCCATCGAAGAGACGCGCGCGGAAGATCTGCTGAACTGGGTCGACGTCTTCGCCGGCGACATGCTGTACGTTGCGGCGGGCACGGTTCATACCATCGGTGGTGGGATGATTCTGGTCGAGACGCAGCAGACCTCCGACGTCACCTATCGCTTGTACGATTACGGCCGTCCGCGCGAGCTCCACATCAAAGAAGGCCTGGCCGCAACCAAGCTGCATACCAACGCCGGCAAAGTCGTGGGTAGAGCGGACCCTTCGACAGGCTCAGGGCAGGCTCTTCAGGGCTGCGTCCACGCCGATAGAAATTCTGTTGAGCCGGCTTCAGCCAGCGCCGACTCCAACGTTCTGGTGCGCTCGCCCTTCTTCGAAGTTGAGAAGATGAAGCTGCGCGAGGATCTGCAAGCCGAGCTTTCCGGCGATTCGCCGCACATCATCGTCGCCATAAGCGGCGCCGGAATCGTGGAATCGGAAGGCATGGAGCCGATCACCTTCGCTACCGGTGACGCGGTTGTGATTCCGGCTTGCGTGCGCGAATATCGCGTGCGGCCGCAGTGGGAAATTGAATTGATGCGCATGTCGCTACCCGCCGGCCCAGTCGAGGAGCCACAGACCGAGCTGCCGCAATCAGTCAGCGCGAAGTAGTTCGCCTCACCACAGAGCCACAGAAGGCACCGAGAAATCCTGAAGAATCCAAATTAATTTGTCGAGTCGTTAGCCCCTCCAGTTTCATCTTTCTTCCGAGCATCCCGACACGATGTATAGTTGCGTGTCGCCGGATCGGACATGAATAGCTACGAGATCACCGCGAGAGAACTATCGTGATGCCACCAAGAGCAGATTCCGAGCACCATAACCTTGCCTCATGCGGACTGGCCTTGGTTCGCGTGACCATTGGCGCGATGTTTGTCTGGGTGTTCTTCGAGAACCTGGGCAAGGGACTCTACACGCCGGGCGGCTACGCCGGACTGATCCACTATTACATTGAGAAGGGTCACTCGCCGGCTGCGTGGAAAGCCTTTATGGCGCTGGCGGCGAGCCATGCCGCCATGGCAGCTCCCATGCAGGGGATACTCGAGCTCTCGCTCGGCGTGCTGCTCGTCGTCGGTCTGTTCACGCGCCCCGTGGCGCTTGTTGCGTTCTTGTACCTGGGCAGCCTTTGGATGTCGGAATGGGGCACGGCATGGACCTGGGAGCTGCTGAACCCGGTTCTAGCGTCGCTCGCGCTGGCGATAGGACGTGCAGGCCGAGCCTGGGGTGTCGACGCCTGGCTGGCACAGCGCTGGCCGAACGCTCCGTGGTGGTTGCTCTGAGCCAGGACCAGTGCGCGTCTCCGTCATCATTCCCACGCATAATGAAGCGCAGGCAATCGGACGCGTCCTCGCCGATCTTCCCGCGCGATCATTGTCACCGAAGTCCTGGTGGTCGATAGCAATTCCACCGATGGGACAGCCGAGATTGCCGAAACGTTGGGAGCACGCGTCCTGCGCGAACCACGCCGCGGATACGGACGCGCCTGTCTGACCGGGATCGCCGCCACCAGCGCCCCCGACATCGTCGTTTTCCTCGACGGAGACTACAGCGATCGCCCGGATGAGCTGCCGCTTCTGCTCGCTCCCATCATCGAAGGCCGAGCGGACATCACACTGGGCTCGCGGCTGGCGAAACAGAACCATCCTGACGCGCTGCCTTGGCACTCGGTATTTGGGAATCGGCTGGCAGCCGGCATGATCCGGGTCTTATATCGCCAGCGAATCAGCGATCTGGGTCCGTTTCGCGCCGCGCGTGCCGATGTCCTGCGGCAACTCGCACTCGAAGAGGCCACCTACGGCTGGGCAGTTGAGATGATCCTGAAGGGCGCGCTCGGCGGCTTCCGGATTGTCGAGGTGCCGGTCAGCTATTATCCGCGCATTGGGAAATCGAAGATCAGCGGCACGCTGCGGGGCACGGTCGGTGCGGCGTGGTTTATCCTCACTCTGATCGTGCGCTACCGTTTCCGGCGCCGGCAGCTATGATGGCGCAGCCAGGCTTAGCGTCATCATGGACCTAGACGCTTTGAAAGGGCATGGCTTTAGCCGTGCCATCGCAAGCGTCTTGTCATCACGAGGGGCCTTCAGCCACGAGGGGATCTGCTTTCCAGACTCGTTTCCGCAGCGGCTAAAGCCATCATTCGACAAGATCTCAACGGCACGGCTGAAGCCGTGCCCCTTCAAACCTCGCAGCGCGCGATGAATAATCCAGCTATGGAATCCGGCGAGACCCATCCTTCAAGCGACCGCACGCTCGTCATCATGGCGAAAGCGCCACGGCCGGGAACGGTCAAAACGCGTTTAGCGCAGAGCCTTCCCGTGGAAGCGGTCACGGAGCTTTATCGTTGTCTTCTGGACGACACTTTGGCTCTGGCGCACTCGCTGCGTGGCGTGCAGGTCGCCATCATGTGCCCTGCGCCGGATGTCAAGGAACTGGCACAGATGGCCGGATCTGCGGCTGTCGTAGCGCAGCCAGTGGAAGGACTGGCGGCAGCATTGACGTCGGTATTTGCGAACTTTGCAGCGGATGGCCGGCAGCGCGTTATCGCCTTCAACAGCGACAGCCCGCACCTGCCCGCTTCGGTTCTGACGAGCGCATTCGAGCTGCTCACCGCGCACGATGTCGTGGTTGGGCCGACCTATGACGGCGGCTATTATCTGGTTGGGGCGAAGGCCGCCCATGCCGGTCTTTTTGACGGCGACAGGATGGGTACCGACAGCGCACTCGACGCTCTGCTGGCCCGGGCTCGCAAGCTGCAGCTTTCCGTGGCCTTCACAGATCCCTTCTACGATATCGATGTGGAGAGCGACTTAACCCGCCTTGAGGCGGAACTGCGGCTTGCTCCGTCGCGGGCGCCGCGAACGGCGGCGTGGTTGAAACAGCGGCAACAGGTGATCGCACTCTTGCGAATCGCCGCTGGGGACCTGTGAAGTTCACGCCGTCGCATCGGCTATACGCGCTCGGCGTGATTCTACTGGTGTCGCTGGTCATTTGCGCGCGCAAGTTCGGCGGCCAGGGCGAGGCTTTTCCCATCATTCCGCTGGCGGTAGCCGGCGTCGCATATCTTCTCGCCGTCCGCGAGTTATTTCGCACCCCAACCTTTCCCAAGCGCGCCATCGTCATAGCTCTCGGGTTGGCCGCAGTCTGGCACGTAGCGTTTCTCGCGATACCGACGGGCTCCGATGACGACGTTCGCCGCTATGTTTGGGATGGCCGCCTGCAGCGGCTCGGCTACAACCCCTACATTGTGGTACCCAACGATCCCGCGGTCGCCGCTTTGCACACGGCCGAGACGCGCACGATGAACCATCCGGATCTTCCCAGCCCGTATCCGCCCGGGGCGCAGCTTTTCTTTCGCGCCGTCACCGCGATTCACGAGTCTGTTTTTGCGATGCGAATCGTGTTTGTGATTTGCGACCTGGGTATCGTTGTGGTTTTGTTCGATGTCTTGCGTAGTACCGGGCCGCGGAGCGCATTGGATTCTGGCTTATGCATGGAACCCGCTGCTGGCGACGGAAGTGGCGGGCAGCGGGCACATCGATATTCTCGGCGCGCTGTTGCTGCTGATATCCTTCGCCGCGCTCCTGCGCCGCTGGCGCACGATTGCGGCCGTCGCATTCGCGCTGGCGGTCGCCGTAAAGTTTCTCCCGATTGTGCTGCTGCCGTTGTACTGGCGGCGTGTTCGCGTGCGCGACGCGATCCTGGCCGCAGCCGTGTTCGCACTCCTGTATGTGCCATTTCTAAACCACGGGCGAATTCCGACAGGCTCGCTCGGTACTTACATCCAGAGCTTTCGTTTTAACGATCCGGTATTCACTTTGCTCGAGCGAGTGGCGCACTCCGCAGGTCATAGCGGCACTCGCAGCCTTTGTCGGCGTTCTGATCGCAGTCTGGTTTAGAACCAAATCCCAGACACTGTCCGCGGACGCATTTGCCTGGCCGATAGCTGCGTCGCTTCTCTGTGCGCCGGTGGTGTATCCATGGTATTTACTCTGGCTGCTGCCGTTCGTGCGATCGAAGTCGACGTTGCCGCTGATCATCTGGACGGTGAGCATTATCCCGACATACATCGTCTGGCACCTGCGCACGCTAGGACGTCCGTGGGTGCTCCCTGGCTGGGTAATGCTGCTGGAATATGGATCTGTTGCAGTGACCGCTGCAATCATCCTGTTGCGCCGAATCACCCGACCGGTCGCACCGCACTCAACCGAGTAGAAGGCTAAAGGGTTTTCGGCCTGACGCGGCGCTAAGAGCCCGCCCTGAGCGCAGTCGAAGGGCGCCGCTCTACCCGTATAGTTCTTCGTATCCTGAAGCACCTGCCCGTCATCCAACATCCGTTGTCAAACTCACCAAGGAGTACCACCATGACACATCTGCGCTGCAATAGAGCGATACGTCTTCTGCCGATCCTTGGGGTAATGCTTCTGGCTACAACTTCCTGGGCGCAGCAGCACTCGCCCATCGCTGAAAAACTTGCCAAGACTTATGGTCTCGATTCGTTTGGGCAGATCGAAGCCATCCGCTATACCTGGAACGTAACCTTCCCGGGCGTCACTCTTTCTCGAACCTGGACTTGGGAGCCCAAGACCGGCCAGATCACCTATGAGGGAAAAGATAAAGACGGCAAGCCGGTGAAGGTCACGTACCAGCGCTCCGAGCTCAGCCAGCCAGCCGGCCAACGTGAAGGACGACATCGACCCTGGCTTCCAGAATGACAACTATTGGCTGATCTTCCCGCTTCATGTTTACTGGGACACCAGCGCCACTGTGACCGATGAAGGTCAGCAGAAGCTGCCGCTGGGCAAGGGTTCGGCTGACAAGGTCGTGGTGAAGTATCCTTCTGGCGGCGGCTATACGCCGGGCGACACCTGGACGTTATATGTCGGAACCAACGGGCGAGTGGAAGCGTTCCAATATGACCGCGGCGGCCCCAAGAAGCCAAAAGTGGTCATTGCGACGTGGACTGGCTACAAGATGGCAGGCCCGCTGCTCATCTCAACCGAGCACCGCGGCACCGCCGACGGCGGTCCGTTCCACCTCTGGTTCACGAACATTGCCGTCAAGCTGGCGGGATCGAACACCTGGATGGACGCGAAATAAGCCGTGGTGTACTTCTTCGTGGGTTGGTAGAGCGGGCCTTCAGGCCCTCGTCATCGCCGTCATTATTGCCTGAGTCGCTTTATAGCCGACGACAGAGTGTCGCCGGCTGAACAGTCCACTGAAAAAGTCTTTCCATCATTTCGGCGAATCGACGTAAGTGATTAATCTTCGTTCGCGAAGCGCCGAAATTACTGAGTTCTTTTTCAGCGGCCTGTGAAGCCGGCTCCATCTGGAAAGAGGGGCAGCATAACGCGGCGCTAAAGCGCCGCTCTACCCGGATGCAAGAAAGGCAAAATCGCAGGAAGCGGCGAGTCCACTCTATCGGGCCATTACTACCGTCGTGCAGCAACTGCTCAGCTTGGGCAGGTCGCGGCTGGCGGCCATGCGGACCTCAAGCTTCGGCCGCTCTCCGCGAATGATCGGGCAATAGCAATCGGGCTGTAACAGCGCATCCTGCAAGCGTCGACGTCCGGCACATCCGCCATGACAAGAGTCGCGGAATTCGCACGGCTGGCATGCGTCGGGAAGGGTTCGCGCCTGCTCGAAGGGCCGCGAGTTCAATACGTCGACGCCGGCCGAGATCAATTCCGATAGCGGCTCGCCTGGTCCCGGCCAATACACGCACGGCTGCGTTGTGGCGCGCGGCGTCACTCGCACCGTGCTCACGCCGCATCCGCCTTGAAGTGGCGGAAGTCCTGCCATGGCTCGCACCAGAGGTTCGCCGATGGCGATCACATCGGTTTCCGCAAAGAGACGCCGGAATCCCTCCCAATACTCTTCGTAGGACAACGCGTAGATATCGGATCGCACGGACTGGTAGACGTTCACACGCAGAGGAGCGTCGAATTGTTTGGCCACTCGCGCTACCTCTGCCAGGCGCAAGTAATTCGACTTCATCATCACCGCAATGATGGTCACGGGCACGCCCAGCTTCACACAGCGCGCTGCCTGTTGATGAATGAGCGCCCAGTTTCCCAGTCCGCGCTGCGCATCCTGCTCGGCTTCGGTGGGGTAGTCGAGAGAGAATTCGATGTCATGAAAAGCACGCAGTTCGCTGTCTTCCAAAACGGCAATGCTGTGACCGTTCGAAGTAATCGTCAGCTTGACAGGCTGGCTGCGAAGGTACGCAAGCATCGCCCGGAAGTCGGGATGCATTCCGTTCTCGCCCGTCCCCAGATTCACCGAGCGGATGGGCAGCCGTTCCATCACCGACTTGACCTGCTCTAGCGTAAGCCGATCCGTACGCGCCGGATCGCGATAACAAAACGCACAAGCGAGATTGCACTCGTTCGTGAGCCCGAGCCCGAGCGCGATTCCGTCGGACGTGCTCACGGCAGGGTGAAATCGGGGATTCGCTGGCGAGATTCTTCATGCGCGATTCTCCATACGCCGCGCCAGGCATTGCGTATAGCGGGCCACCGTCGCGAACTCCGGCCGGCTGCCTAGCTTCCGCTCCAGCTCCAGAATCCGCGCATATTCCGAGCTGCGAGAAACACGAGGCGGCAAGTAATCCGCCAGGACGCGGATACCTCGCTCGGCGATCAACTCCAGCGACGCCGCTTGCAACATAGTTTGCAGGCCTTGTGAGGTGAAGAGTCGCACTTTACCTCCGTAGAGAGACTCGAAGCCCCACTCAGCGGAGAGATTGGCTTCGGCAGCCGTCAGGTCGCCCGCCTGGATTGCAGCCTTCACGACTTCGCCCGCCTGGTTGCGCACAACGATTGACAGTATCGCCGATGAGTCTCGCAAAACGCGAGCCGCACCGTGCAACACAACAGCCGGATCGTCGACATATTCAAGTAGATTGTGGCAGAGAATGACATCGAACGACGCAGCCGGAAACAGGTTCGTCAATTGGCCAGCGTCGCCGCGCCGGAGCGTGACTTTGCTCAATACTCCTGCTTCGTCTGCGGCGCGTCTGGCCAGGTCGAGCATCGCCTGTGACGAATCCAGTCCGCTGACGTGAAAGCCAAGCTGTGCCAGGCGAACTGCGGTAGCTCCCGTGCCACATCCTACGTCCAGTGCATGCATCGGCTTGTTCGCCTGCGCTGGCGAAAGAAAATCCTGCAGGTTGGCAGAACGCCAGGTCTGCGCGCAATCGGCCCTCGAAGGTCTCGAGGTACGCAGCGTAATCCTGCGCGCCGTTCTGGAACCGCTCGTCGGTACTCACGGTGCGAAATAGCCGGAGATGTCAAGAATCAGGTGCGTCAGGCCCTGCGCCCAGGCGTCGATAGAGCCGTTCGTTGCCGGCACGACAGCCATATTCGAGGTGATGAAGCCATCGTAGGCATTGAGCGTGGAGGCCACTGGTTGTTGTTGCCCGTCCGGCCACAATGTGAGATACGGCATCTGCCCCGGCGGCACAACGGTTGCGTTGAAGATGTAGGCCTGCGCTGCGCTCGGAGGAGCACAAACGCTGTTGACTACATTCACCGTCTTCTCGCCTTGGAATGGAGAACCATTGTTATTACGCGTATCCAGCACGCGGCAGGGAGGAGCGGGATACATGGACAGGCCGTTCTGGCCCGGCGGAGCGAAGTAGCCGTTGATGTCCATAATCAAATCGGTGCTGTTATAGCCATAGACATCGATGTCGCCGCCCAGCGCTGCCGGCACGATGGCCGCATTAGCGACCACGGTTGCCGTCGGATTGTTTAGCGTCGACACCGTGGGCTGGGTTTGGCCGCTGGGCCACACCGTCAAGTAGCCGAGTGGTTGCCCCGCAGGATAGGGCACCGCTGTGACGTTGAACGAATATGCTTGCGGGTTGGTGATGCCCTTCAGGCATGGACTGTTCAGGATGGGCAGATTACGCCGCTGCTGCGTCTGCAGCGATGGCGGACCCAGTCCTTGCGGCTGGTTCGATCCCGCGCGCGTGTCAACCACGCGGCACGGCGTCAGCGGATAGAACTGAAGGCTCTGCGAGGTCGGGGGAGCGAAGTAGCCATCGATGTCAAGGATGAGATCGGTAGTGTCGGTGGCGTAGACGCTGACGCCGCTATCGAAGCCCGAGGGCACGATAGCGGCATTGGCCTTGATGCGGCCGTCCGGCGAATTCATGGTCGAAACGGTCGGCTGGTCTTCTCCGGTCGGCCAGATCGTTAAATAGCCGAGCGGCCCATGTGGAACGACCGTGACGTTGAGCGAGAACGCCGTCGAACTGATCGGAATCCCGCAGCTTCCCAGTTGCGTAATTGGGTAGTTCTGCGACGTGCCGCCCTGGATCGGGTTACCCGTTTGCCGCGTGTCGACGAGGCGGCAGGGGGTGACCGGAACGAACTGCCAGGCGCCGAAGTTGGCGAACTGAAATGCCACCAGGTTGGTGCCTGCAGGAACCAGTAGCATGCCGTTCCCCGCACTAAGACCCGCCAACGGAACGCTGAAGTACTCTGAGCAGCCGATACCCGCGCCGACGTTGGTGGAAAAGACCGTGCTGCCGTTGGTAGCCGAGAATCCGTAGAGTTCGCCGGCACTGGTCCCGGCGTAAACCACTCCATTCACCACAATGGGAGAACAGGAGTAGCTGTCTCCACTCTGGGGCAATGCAGTCCAGAGCGTTTGCGAAGTCGAAAGCTTAACGGCGGTAAGCGACCCGGTCTCGGTATAGAAGGCGGTTCCTTGCCAGAACGCCGGCGAATATTTGCTGTTGAACCCGCCCGAATAAAGACCGTTGCTCGCGTTGAGGGTGATGCCATCGGTCGAAAAGTCGTAAAGATCGCGAACGTAGACCTGATCCTGATACACAGCGACACTCTCTCCGCCGCCGCCTTCACACTGACCGCTGTAATGCCAAATTGGCTGTCCGCTGGTGGGATTGAACTTGTACGTCTGCGGGCAAGCGTAGGAAACATACACACCGTCGGAAGTGACAGCGGGAGCGGAGGAGTCGCCGTTCTCAACGCCCTGCGTCCATAGCAGTGTTCCATCAGACTCGCGCAGCGCGTACACCGTTCCACCAGAGCCCGCTCCACCGGTGTAAACGATGCCGTTGAATGCGGTTGGGGCCGAAGTGAAATGGTATTGGCCTGGCAGAGGCGCGGCCCAAACCTGGTGTCCATCGACGGCGGAAAAGGCGAACATCGCTCCGTTGTCCCCCGTGGTGAGAGCGGGGACGGCGAATAGAAGGCCGTTATCATAGGCCGCACCCACCCAGGCGGTATAGCCCGACGGCACCGGTTGTGACCAGAGGATGTGTCCGGTGCCGGCGTCCAGGGCGTACAGGCCGGAGTTGTCGTATCCGGCGGTGACGAAGATCCTGGTACCCACAATGATCGGATAGGAGACGTTTGCTCCAAGACTGGTGGACCACTTCAGAGATAGCGGCGGGTCCATGCTGGGGAAGTACAGTGCGCCCTGATGATCGGGAGTAATCTGGAAGCCGAGAGACCCTTGCCCGAAAGCAAATGGAGCTACAGCCAGCACGCAAGAGACTACAAGAAGCTGAAAGTGGCGTTGAAGCTTCACACCGTTCTCCTTCAAACCACAGGGTAGTGCGACGCAACGGCAGGTTAGCAAGCCTCAACCTGCTGCGTCACTGGATTCACTACCGGCCAGAAAAATCCATAGTACAGCCGTGGCATCGTGGTTGAGCCCTTTTTTTGAAATGCATTCCTGATTCCGGCGCTGCCACAGGTAGGTTTATGCCAGGAGTCCCCATCCCTGCTCAGTGCCCGAGAGATGGCGACGTCCGCCCGTTTGTTCCTAAATTGGGAAACGCGCGCGTTTCGGGTCGAGAATCCTAGTGTCCCCGCCCGCTTCGGCATAGCATTTAAGTCGGAGATATTTGCCATGCTGGCATTGTCAAAGATGTTGCTGGTAACCGCGATGGCGGCTGCCTTTTTTTCGCTTTCTGGCTGCTCGCAGCCCTTGGGTACTGATATAACCACTGTGAAAGCGAGCGAGCCCGCTGCACCTGAACCAGTCACAGCCAAGACGGCTTATTTGGCGATGTACAAGTCCGCCTATAAGTGGTCCCCCGACGTCGTCTTGCTGCGGCTTAACTCCGACGAAAAATCCGGATTCACATTTAATGCCGGTAAAGCCGGACTCTGGGAGGCAACGTTTGCTTCACTGAGTAAACACGAATGCCGGACCTTCACCTATGCGATCGCCGCACATTCGCCGGACATTTACAAAGGCGTAACCGTCGGCAACGGGATACAGTGGGTCGGAGCAACCCGCGACGTCATGCCGATCCCGGCGGCTGACTTCACGGTCGATTCCGATGCGGCCTACAACACGGCAGCAGCGGACGCCGCCCCGTGGATCAAGAAGAATCCGGACAAGAAGGTCGCCACCTTCCAGCTGGGGAATGGCTACAGCTTTCCAAGCCCGGTCTGGTATGTGGTGTGGGGCGACAAGAAATCAGGCTATGTCGCTTATGTGAATGCCACCACCGGCAAGGTGATGAAGAAGTAGTCCTCCAGCGAACGCGATGGACAAAGCTGCGTACCAGGCGCGGCTATGGGGAGCGGTGCACTGTGCCAGGGGCGCTGTGCCCAGCCCTTATGCCGGCGCTTACCACACCTTGCATACCTTGTCGGCGGGCTTCACCATTGCCGAGCCGGGCTTGCAACTGAACGCCGCGCCGAACTCCGGCATGTTTACCACCACGCCGTTGATGCGGTACTTTGCCGGCGAATGCGGATCGGTTATGGAGCGCGCACGCAGGTCCTCAGGCCGGTCGTTCTCACAGGCCCACTGTGCGAAGCCGACGAAGTAGCGCTGATCGGGAGTGAGCCCATCGCGATCCGTTAACTGCATGCTCTTGTCGGCATCCTTCCAGGCGATGTAGGCGAGGATGGTCCCACCGAGGTCGGCTATGTCTTCGCCCTCGGTCAGCTTCGAATTAATGCGGATGTCGTCGACAATAACGTACTTCGCGTACTGATCGACTACGCAGCTGGCATGTTTGTTGAACTGCACCGCATCCTGCGTCGTCCACCAATCCTTCAGGTTGCCCTTGGCGTCGAATTGGCGGCCTTCATCGTCGAAGCCGTGGGTCAGCTCATGACCGATGGTCGAACCAGTATTGCCGTAGTTGGGCGCGTCGTCCATTTTGGCGTCATACAGCGGCGGCTGGAGAACACCGGCAGGGAAGTTGATGTCGTTCATCTGGCCGTTGTAGTAGGCATTGACGGTCGGCGGTGTCATGCCCCATTCGGTGCGATCGGTGGGCTTTCCGACTTTATTGAACTCGCGGTGACTCTCAAAGACGGTGGCCCGCTCGACGTTGCCGAAGAAGTCGTCACCCACAATCTCGACCGAGCTGTAGTCGCGCCACTTGTCCGGATAACCGATCTTGTTGCGGATGGAATGGAGCTTGTTTATCGCCTGCTGCTTGGTCGCCGGGCTCATCCAATCCAACTGCTGGATGCGCAGGGCCATCGCGTCTTCGATCTCCTGCGTCATCTTCAGGGTCGCTGATTTCAGCTCGGGCGGAAAGGTCCGGCGAACGTACTCCTGTCCCAGGGCTTCGCCCAGCTGATCGTCAACGTACTCGACGCAGCGCTTCCAGCGTGGCTGCAGCTCTTTAGCGCCGTGCAGATATTTTCGATAGAACTCGAAATTCTGGTTGACGAAGGCGGCGGAAAGATACGGCGCTCGCGAGTTAACCAGATGGAAGCGCAGGTAGACCTTCCAGTCTTCCAGCGGAACCGAGGAGAGTTGGGCACTCATAGTCTTAAAGAAGTCGGGGGACTCGACGTTGAGGATGTCGAACGGAGGCACCTGACTGGCGGAGAAATATGCCGTCCAATCGAGATTGGGAGCCAGCTTCTCCAGTTCACCGACCTTCATTTTGTGGGTGACCTTGTACGGGTCACGACGGTCAACCCGAGTGAGGGAAGCCTTCGCCAGCACGGTCTCGATGCGCATTACCGTCGCAGCTTCCTTCTTGGCGACATCCGGCGAATCGCCAAGCAGTTCGAACATCTTCTGCACGTGTTGCAGATAGCGTTGGCGGATTTCCTTCGACTTGGGATCGTCCTTGGTGTAGTAATCGCGATCCGGCAGCCCCAGACCACCCTGGTTGATGCCGACGATCATCGCATCGGAGTTGTCGGAGTCCTGTTGCGAGCCGCTATCGAAGAGCATGGAGTCGCCGGCAAGGTGCAGGCGGGCAACCAGAGGAGCCATCTCGCGCACGTTTTGTAATCCCTGGATCTCAACGATATCCGGAACCAGGGGTTTGACGCCGCGCTTGTCGACCGCGTCCTCGTTCATGCAAGCGGCGTAATAGTCGCCGATCTTCTGGGTGACGGCTGCCCGGTCCTTGGCCGCGGCCGCCTGCTCCAGGATGGCGCGCAGATAGGCGAGATTGTCTTCATACAGCTTGCCGTAAACGCTCCACGAGGTCTGGTCAGGCGGGATAGGGTTATTCTTTAGCCAACCGCCGCAGGAGTACGTATAGAAATCGCCGCACGGGTCCACAGAGCGGTCCATGGCCTTAGTGTCGAGGCTGGGCGTGTAGGGCAGAACCGGCTCGACGTACATTTCGGTTTTCGGCGGGTTCGACCCCGAAGTGGAGGTTTGAGGACTGGATTGCTGGGCAACGGCTACAACGGCGAACAGTAAGGAAGCGGTGCAGATAAGTGGTCGAAGGGGCATGATTGCACTCCAAGGGAAGGATGAGGATAGCAGAGGCAGGTGTAGCACGGAAAAACACCTGGGACGAACGGCAGAACTTCCGAAAACGGGAAGGGTTCTTCCCGAAGTCAGCCGAGGGCCGGATCCCAGCAAAAAAGAGTTTGCATTTAGTAATGATTCAGTTACTCTGCTACCCTATACGCGCTATGCGGTCGCCCAAAGTACGTGATCTGACGAGCCGCCGGATACAGCGAAAGGCTTCTGTCAGTTTGGCGGTCCGATCCCCGGAATAGCGTCTAAACCAGCTTCTGTCGAATCAACAAGGAGATCCATGCGAGGGGTAAAGCCTTTCCTGTATTTGTTTTTGGGATGTCTGGTGTGTGCAATTTTAAGCGGCTGCGCCGGCAGCGTGCCGCAGAATGGTCCCAGCCAGTTGGTCATCTCGCAGGTTGGCCTGGCCGAAGGAGTCCCCGGCTTAGCGTATAAGCAGTTACTGATCGCCACAGGGGGCCAGACGCCTTACACCTGGACCGTGAGCGCCGGATCTTTGCCGCCGGGTTTGAGCCTGACTACCGACGGAGTCATCAGCGGCACGCCTACGACGACAGGAACTTTTAGCTTCACCGCACAGGTCATAGATTCGCAGGCCCCCACCAAGGCCGGGGCCACGCAAGGTTTCATGATTACGATTAATCCTCCGCTGTCGCTGTCTTCAGTAGCGTTGGCCAGCGGCTTCGTGGGAGGGTCTTATGGGCAGTCGATCGTTGCTGCCAACGGTGTCCAGCCCTACGCCTATGAAGTGGCTTATGGTAGCTTGCCTCCTTGTGCGCCGACTCCACCTTGTACCAATGGGGTGATGACCCTGACCACGAATCCCCCGCCCATGGGCGGAGGGGCGAACAATGCCACGATTGCCACGCCGGTGAAGGCAGCACTCAGCGAGGCGGGCACCTTTAATTTCACCATTCAGGCGACCGATGCGCTGGGAGAGGTTGCTACGGCTACCTTCAGCATTACGGTTACTGGCAGGTTGCAAGGGAATTACTCTTTCAGCTTCAATGGCTTCGAGGAGAATCCTCCAAGCAGCGGTCAGTATCAACCGGTATATCTGGCCGGCAGTTTTATGGCTGATGGCAACGGCAACATCCTCAGCGGCGTGATGGATCAAGCCGGTCCTGGCTCGGCGTCTTTCCCCGATGTCGCCCTTAAGCCGTCAAAGTACAACATTCCCACCGGCAGCAATATCGCCAGCATCAATCTGACCTCCACGTTGGGCACCTATGGACTCGCCGCGGGGCTGTCCACCAACAACGATTCCTCGTTCATCATCACCAACTCGACCTTCTGGGGCTCCGGTCTGTTGAAGAAGCAGACGACCTTCTCGTTACCGGCGAACATCTCCAGCTACGCCTTTGGTCTCTTCGGTAACGACTCGAGCGGGCTCCGTTACGCCGGAGCGGGCATGTTCACGCTAAACTCACTGAACATCACAGCTGGTGCGGAGGACACCAATGACGGCGGAACTCCATCCGGGGAACTTCCGATTACCAGCGGCACTCTGGGGAGTCCGAATGGCAACACCGGACGTGGAACGTTGACGCTGAACGTCAATGGCCAGGCTTACAACTATGCCTACTACACCACGGTCTCGACCACGAATGAGTTAGTTGCAGTCGAGATCGATAACGGCGGCCCACAGACGATGGTTACGCTGTTGCCGCAGGAAGCGGGTGGTATCACCGGGAGTTTCTCGAATAACAGTCTGACCTGCAAGGGCCCGGGGGCGTGTGTGGTAATCCAACAGGCGGGGCTCAATTCGTCTGGCCCGGATGCTTCGATTGGTGTGGCGACCTTCGATGGCAATGGCAATATCACACGGACGGGCATCGATAGTCTGCCCGGCTACTTTACCGACGAAAACAACGCCGGGACAGCTTCGCAGAACAGCTACGACGGCACCTACAGTGTGGATTCGACCTGCGGAAGCATCGCCAGCGCCTGCGGCCGAGTGACGGTTACCCTGACCTCAAACGGCCAACCCATCCAGTATCAGCCGATCTGGTATCTGGTCACCAAGAACCAGGGGTTCACTCTGGGTACTGATCCGGCGGTTAGCTCGGGACAGTTCTCCGCGCAGTCGGGCGCTCCCTATCAGCTGCTGTCGTTGCTTGGCTCGTTCCTGGGCGGGACGATCAATCCGACGTCGCAAAGCGTGACCAACGAAACCGACGTGGCTGGAACTCCGCCGCCTGGTGGAATCTGGGCCGTCATTTATGACTCAAATGGACCACCACCAGGTTTGAAGGTGAACCAGAAGTTCAATGGTCCGTATGTATTCGATCCTACCTATGGAAAGCCCTTCGGCAGGTTTGAAGTTACGACCACCAAGGGTCAACTGGTGAGCGTGCTGTATGTCGTAAGTACAGGGTCGGCGGGCGTCACTGGCAGCCAGGCGGGCCTGGTCGGTTTGAACGTGGGACAGTACAACGGCACGCCGGATCCGAATCCGCGGGTCTCGCAATACGGGCGCTAGGACAGAACTCACAGCGTTCAACCAGGCCGGTACTATTCAGGTACCGGCCTTTTTTCATGCGGGCACTGGACTGATGGGGACGCAGCCAGGCTTCGACGGAGCCCGGTTAATCTACGGGAGAGGTTGAGCGGAAGCGCCAAATAACGTCAGATACCACTAATTAGCGATGCATTTTAGTTCCCATGTTGTACAATAAGCCTGCGTATGTTCGAACGGCGTGTCTAGCAGCCATCCCTCCTATGTTTCGAGCGATTTCTGCCTGTAACCTTCCGATTCAAAAACGCAACATCAATTAAGGACATTCAAGACACAAATGGAACAAGGAACAGTAAAGTGGTTCAATGATGCCAAAGGCTTTGGTTTTATCTCACGTCAGAACGGCGAAGACGTCTTCGTGCACTTTTCGGCGATTCAGTCGAACGGTTTCCGCTCGCTGCAGGAAGGCCAGGCCGTTAGCTTCGACGTAAAGCGTGGCGCCAAAGGTTGGCAGGCTGAGAACGTTCAGGTTCTGTAACTGAAGTATTAAAGCGAGGGCGGCAGTAGTCGCCCTCCGCTATTTCCGGCGATGAGAAGTCTGTTGAGTCTTCGGTCGTAAACACCCCAATTTCGGGCCGCCCTGGGCCGCCAATTTGGATCGGCGGCAAACGGCCCAATCTGAAAGTTAAAGTGAGGAAGCAATGAAGAATATCTACGTGGGGAACCTGAGTTTCAACGCGACTGAAGACCAGGTGCGCGGGCTTTTCGAAGCGTATGGCCCAGTCGACAGGGTTAGCATTGTGACAGATCGCGATACCGGGCAGTCACGCGGCTTCGCGTTTGTCGAAATGTCGGACGACGACGCGGCCCAGAAAGCGATGGAAGCGCTGAACGGCAGCCCCATGGGTGGCCGCAATCTGACCGTAAACGAGGCGCGGCCGAAAGCGGATCGTCCTCGCCACGAGGGCGGAGGCGGCGGACGCGGTGGTCGCGGCGGCCGCGGCGGTGGTGGTGGCGGCGGCGGCGGCTGGGGACGGTACTAGTTCGACAATCAGAATCTAAGAATCATGCCGGGGCAGCTTGTGAAAGCTGCTCCGGTATTTGTGTTTGCGGAATCAAAACCACCCCCAATCGCAACTCTGATACGCTGGTGCGGCATTCTTCCTGCGACCAATGCCTGGCGACTCCGACATTGCCATCGAATTTGCCGGCGCCGGCTTTCGCTTGCCGGATGGTAAGACACTCCTGTCCGATCTGAATCTCGCGGTGCAACGTGGCGAGACCCTGACGCTGGTGGGTCGCAGCGGATCGGGTAAAACCACCTCACTCAAACTCATTAACCGACTGCTGACGGCTACCTCGGGCCGAGTCCGCGTCGATGGCAAGCCCGTCGGCGAGTGGGACACGATTACTCTCCGTCGCGGCATCGGCTACGCCATTCAGGATGTCGGCCTCTTTCCCCATTACACCGTCTTCGAAAACGTGGCACTGGTGCCGAAGCTCGAGCGATGGGAGCCGAAGAGAATTGCGGCGCGCGTCGAAGAGGTGTTGGCGCTGGTAGGACTGCCGGTCGCCGAGTTCGCATCGCGATATCCCAATGAGCTTTCCGGCGGCCAGCGGCAGCGAGTTGGATTGGCCCGTGCGCTGGCGGCTGATCCGCCCATCCTTCTTATGGACGAACCTTTTGGCGCGCTCGATCCCATCACGCGAGCCGACCTGCGCACCGAATTCAAGCGCCTGCAGCAAAAGCTGGGCAAGACGGTCGTCTTTGTAACCCACGACGTGGGTGAGGCGTTGCAATTGGGCAATCGCATTGCGCTGCTGGAACAAGGCACGCTGCGCGGAGTGTATCGGCCGGAGGAATTCTTGGCGACGACGGATGCATCCGTGAAGGCGTATGTGGACGTCTTTCGCGCCGGACAGCAGATGTTTCTGAACTAATTCTAGTGGTGAGTAGAAGTCTTGAATTTTCTTTTCACTCATCCTCGCGAAGTCGCAACGCTCACAGCGGAACACCTGTGGCTGGTCGGGGTGTCGATGCTGCTGGCCATCGTCATCGGAGTGCCGCTTGGAATTCTGCTGACGCGGCGGCCAAAATGGAAAGCTGTTGTCTTAGGCAGCACAAATGTCGTCCAGACGATTCCCAGCCTCGCTCTCTTCGGATTGCTGCTACCGCTGCCCTGGCTGGGCGCGCGGGCAGATCGCCTGGCCATCGTTGCCCTGGCCTTGTACGCGTTGCTGCCGATCGTTCGCAACACGTATGTCGGCATCGCCGGCATCAGCCCGCCGGTTCGTGAGGCCGCGGTTGCGATGGGGCTCACGTCGGGACAGCTTCTCTGGAAGGTCGAACTTCCGCTGGCGCTGCCGGTGATGCTCGCGGGAATTCGCGTCGCTGCCGTGATCACCATCGGAGTGGCGACGATCGCGGCTGCGATTGGAGCGGGAGGTCTCGGCGAGTTCATCTTTCGCGGCATCGCCATGGTGGATAACGGAGTGATTCTGGCCGGAGCGATTCCCGCCGCGTTGATGGCGCTCGCCGCCGATCTTTCGCTGAGCGGCGTCGAGAAGCTGCTGGTTCGCAACCGAAAAGACAGTTAACCACAGAGACACGGAGAAAATCGGGATTCTTCAATTCATGAAGGGAATAGAGATTCTGTGCAATCCGAAGATGCGGGTTTGGTGAACTCCTGAATGAAATCTCTTGGTTCCTCCGTGTCTCCGTGACTCCGTGGTGAAAAGATTCCGATATGGATCGCCGCACATTTCTCTCCGGATTGATGCTGGCCTGTTGCGCGGGCTGCACGTCCCACGAACCCGAGTTAACTGTGGGCTCCAAGAATTTCACCGAGCAGCTGATCCTGGGCGAACTCCTCAAGCAATATCTCGGCAACGTTTGCCGGATGCGGGTCGAGGGGCGTTTCTATCTCGCCGGAACCTACATCTGCCAACAGGCAATCCTCGCCGGACGCATCGACGCTTATGTCGAGTACACGGGCACCGCGCTGGCGGCGATTCTTGAAAGAGCAATACTCCGGAAGTCCGGCTGCGGTTTATCAGCGCGTGAAGGAGGAGTACAAACGCCGCTTTGATCTGGACGTGATGCCGCCGCTGGGATTCAACAACAGCTTCGCGATGGTGATGCGAGGGGATGAAGCGCGACGGCTGGGAGTAACCACGCTGTCGCAGCTGGCCAAATTCGCTCCGCAGATGCGGCTGGGCGTCGGCTATGAATTCCTCGAGCGGCAGGATGGATACAAAGGCCTGGTCAAGACCTATGATTTGCGCTTCGCCGATGACCCACGCGTCATGGATCTCGGCCTGCTGTATCGCGCGCTGCAGAACAAGTCAGTCGATATAGTTGCGGGGAACAATACCGACGGTCTGATCGCTGCGATGGGGCTGGTCGTGCTCGAAGACGACAAGCACTACTTTCCGCCGTACGACGCGGTGCCGATTGTGCGACCGGCGATGTTGCAGAAATGTCCGCAGGCACAAGCGGCATTCGATCGCCTGGCTGGCCGCATCACCGCCGACGACATGCGCGCGATGAACTACGCAGTCGATGGAGAGAAGAAAGATGCAGGAGCAGTGGCCAGGGAGTTCCTGGCGAGCCATCAACTGTTGTCACCGCAAACCGCATGAATTAGGTCGTCTGCGGAAGCGGCGACGCGACCGCTGTGATCCGAGCTCCCAATCACAAGCTGCGCGGCCGGTTCACCTGCTATTTGCAGAAAACTGCGCAATGCGCATAATCATCTTACCGGCTGATCGGCAATGGCCGACTGGAACGATGCAGATACGAGCCTTCTTATTTTTCATCATCGCACTCTGTGCACTGCCGATGCCGGCACAGACTCGAATGGAAACCATCACCATCGACGCCAGCGCCTCTGCTCGTCCGTTTCCGCATTACTGGGAGCAGATGTTCGGCTCGGGTCGGGCGATTCTGAGCTTGCGCGATTCCTATCGCCGTGACCTCAAAGCGGTGCATCAGATCACAAATTTCCAGTACGTCCGCTTTCACGGAATCCTGCTGGACGACGTCGGAGTTTACGACGAAGACAAGCACGGGCAGCCGGTCTACAACTTTTCTTATGTCGATCAGATCTACGACGGACTGCTTGCCGCGGGGGTAAAGCCGTTCGTCGAACTAAGCTTCATGCCATACAAGCTGGCGGCGCAACAGCACCTGCAGTCATTCTGGTATCACCCCAACGTTTCGCCGCCGAAGGATTACGCAAT
The DNA here is from genome assembly GCA_963697175.1 of uncultured Acidobacteriaceae bacterium. Taxonomy (GTDB): domain Bacteria; phylum Acidobacteriota; class Terriglobia; order Terriglobales; family Acidobacteriaceae; genus Bog-257. The sequence goes on from CAVONC010000028.1 coordinate 56,032, forward strand.
CTGGGACGATCTGATCACCAAGCTGGTCAAGCACCTGGTCGATCGATACGGCATTGAGCAAGTCTCGAAGTGGTACTTCGAGGTATGGAACGAACCGAATCTCGATTTCTGGACGGGAGCGCCGCGCCAGAAGACCTACTTTGAGCTGTACGACCACACCGCGCGCGACATCAAAGCGGTGAGTCCGAAGTTGCGCGTTGGGGGGCCGGCAACGGCACAGGCGGCGTGGGTTGGCGACATGATCAAGCACACCGAGCAGTCGCATGTGCCACTAGATTTTGTTTCCACGCATGTCTACGGCAACGATCAAGCCAGCGACGTCTTCCATACCGATGAAAAGATTACGCGCGATCAGATGGTCTGCCGGGCGGTGAAGAAAGTGCACGAGGAGATCAAGTCGTCGTCGCGTCCCGACATGCCGCTGATTTGGAGCGAGTTCAACGCCGCCTATGACAATGAGGTTGCGGTGACCGATTCCACCTACATGGGCCCGTGGCTGGCGACGACCATTGCGCAGTGCGACGGCCTGGCCGAGATGATGTCGTTATGGACCTTCTCCGACGTCTTCGAGGAGCAGGGCGTGGTGAAGACGCCGTTCTATGGCGGTTTCGGACTGATCGCCGCCGGCAATATTCCCAAGCCGTCGTTCTATGCGATGCAATTGCTGCACCGGTTGGGCGATCAGCGTATCGAAAACAGTAATGCAAATATTCTCGTAACGAAAGCAAGCGATGGGTCGCTGGTAGTCGCGGTCTGGAATCTGGTGAATCCCGGCTCAACCGGCGAGCCAAAAACGGTGAAACTGCAATTCAAGGGAGTGCGGCCCAATGCCAAGGTTTCCGTCTGGTATGTCGACGAGCAGCACGGCAATACTCTTGGAGCCTGGGAAAAGATGGGTAGCCCACAATATCCGACGCAGGCCCAGACGAAGCAGCTGCGCGAGCAAGCGCGAACCGTAGCTCCAGAAGACGAAACCCTGACCGACGGCACAATAACGCTGCGGCTGACGGTGAACGGGCTGGCCGTGCTGCAGTTGCGATAGGTCTGACTAGTTCCTCAGCGGCAAAAGCCGCAGTCATTTTGCGGCATCAACGGACGGCCTGAAGGGCGTCCCCTTCAAAGACAACGGCTTAATCAGCGCCTCTCTGGCGTCTGCGATTCGACGTTGCTGCACCTTCCGCGCTCTTGAGTTCTCTCTCCAACAGCTTGCGGTTTCTCACGGGCAGAAAATTGAGTGAAGCGCGAGCCAGCGCGACGTAGACGGCTCTGGCTTCGGGCAGGTTCAGGAGCTCCGCCAGATGCTTGCGCACGGTTGCCACGTCTCCGCGGACGAGCGGTCCGCTGAAGGCCGAGGCAGCTTCCTGCTGCAAGTAATTGCGAAGCGTCTGCGACAGCAGTGGCTCCATCACACGTTTGATTTCGGATTGACGAATGCCGGCCGCGCGAGCCACCTCCTCGAGCGATGCCATCAGCGCAATCACCATCGGCGAAGCGAAGCTGCCGAAGACGTGATACAGCACCTTGTTCTGCTTCTTGATGACGAACGATCTACCGCCGAGATCCTCGACGATGGATCTTGCCATCCGCACTGCGCCCGCGTCACCCTCGACAGCGAACGAGATGCCAGCCATTTCTGGCACCGCGCTGCGCACGAACGTCATCATGGGATGAACCGAGGCGACGCGTGCGCCCTTCGCTCGCAGAGGCGACAACTCGTCGCTGGTGAGCGCGCCACTGGAGTGAAAGACGGTCTTACCTTTCCAATCCTGTGAGGACGCCAGAAGGCTCGCTACGCTCGCGATTGCATCGTCAGGGACGGTGATCCAGACCACGTCGGTTGGCAGAGGCTTGCCCACGTCGATGACCCGCGCATGTATCTTGCGCCCCAGAGCTTTGACATGAGCTCGCTTGTGACGTGCCACGAGGAACTGCACTTGATAGCCTGCGCGAGGCAAGAGTCAACGCCAGGGCAGTGCCGAGATTCCCTGGACCGACGATGCTGATCGACGGGACGGGCTTTGGATGGCGATGGCTTGGCCACGGCGGGCAGAATAGCAGATTTCGGTGGAGTTAGCGGGCGGCATCGCGCCGCCCGCATCAGGGACAACCTATTTGGGTTTGGCGCCGAAGGTGATGCCCAGACCGGTGGTCAGCACCAGATCATTGTCCTTCTTGCCAGTGAGCGGTTTGCTATTGTAGATATCGCCGAAGGCCAGGTTCCAGGTAAGCGCTTTGTAGAATTTGCTGGCCACGGTGAAGGTACCCACGCCGCGATAGTTCCCCGAATCATTCAGGTAAGGATAGAAATAAAGATTCTGCGTAATGGTGGTGTTGGCGTTGAAGGCGTACGTCAAAATCTCACCGATGTTGGCGTTGACGTAGTTATTGGTTACGCCTCCGACGTAGTTCTCATAGGTGTAGCCGAAACCGCCCTGGAGGTCGAGGGTGGTCGTCTTACTGGCGATGACGTGATAGCCCAGGCCGCCGTCGGGGCTGAGACGTTCATTCAAACCCTGCAGGTCGTCGTAGAGTCCGGTAAACATTCCAAAGCCATAAAGGCGCGGAGTCAGGTTGTGGCTGTAGGTAAGTGCGCCTCCGAATGTGTTGGCGGTGGTGGCAGTAACGTTGCTGGCCGTGCTGGTGCTGTACAACGACGCCGCGACGACGTTCCACTCGTCGGTCGTGGTCTTGCGATCGGCGGTGAAGCCGAGAGCCAGGTTCGTCGTGTCGGAGTTGCCGCGCGCCAGCGCGAAGCCGAAGCTACCGCCTCCCATCCAGTCCTCGAGGAATCCTGGGTGAAGCGAATGCTCGTAGGCAGCCTGATCAGCTTGCGAGCGGATAACGGCAACGTCAGACTGCGGGATGGTCTGTGTGCCGGAAGCTGTTGCGACAGCGATTGACGAGTCCTGCGCGTTGACCGTGCCGGAGACGACCTGCTTGTCGGTCTTGGTCACCACCATGGGCTGGTCGGAGGTGAACTGCGTAACTGCGGCCCAGTCAATCGTGACATCGCCGGCATAGTCCGTATGAACGGTCAGCTTCTTGTCAGTAAGGCTGACGATGGCGCCGGTAAGGCGATCACCGTTCTTGAGCGTGACTTGCGCGGCCTGCAGGGCCACGCAGCAACAGCAAACCAGGGTGATGCAGACAAAGGTCTTCATGGCGAGGATTCTCCATTGGCGATGTAGTAACGACGCGAGACGAGGGCGCTATGAGGGGCCCGGATGAGTCGCAGTAGGAAGCTGGCTGCGCCTCTGATTGGTCACAGACTGTTGACCGGTTCACTCATTCTAAACGCAAAGTAGCCGGCTGAGCGCACAATTAAGAGGTAGAAAGCGATGGACTGGTGCCGCAGCTCCCGTCTGAAGTGCAGTTACAATGTTGTACAAGATGAAGTTTCGCCCGCGCTTCTCATCCCGGTGCATTTCCATCCTTCTTAGCTTGGCTGCTTGCAGCGTCGGTTGTAACAAGCAACAGCAGCCGCCCGCGGAGGCTTCAGCTGCGAGCGCTCCTTTGCCTGCCAGCAGCACCTCGGAAACTCCGCAGCCGGTATCGACGACGGCCGTTGCTGGCCGCAATACTTCGAAGCCGCAATTCAACGGAAAACGCGCCATGCAATATGTGAAGGAGATTGTCGCGATGGGCGCGCGTCCGCCGGGAAGTGCAGCGCACGCGAAGCTGGAGGAATACATCCTTTCCAAGTTGAACGGGGTGGAGGTGGAGCAGGACAAGTTCACCGCGCAAACGCCGGTGGGGAAATTTCCGATCAACAACATCATCGCGAAATTTCCCGGCACGAAGGATGGCGTGATCGTCGTCGCCGGCCACTACGACACCGCATATCCGCTAGGGAAATCGTTTGTGGGCGCGAACGATGGCGGCTCGTCGACGGCCCTGTTGCTGGAATTGGCGGATGAACTTCGCGGTAAACAGCTGGAGGGCTACAGCATCTGGCTGGTGTGGACCGACGGGGAAGAGGCGTTCGTACGATGGACCGATACGGACAGCGTGTACGGCGCGCGCCAGCTCGCGCAGAAGTGGCAGGCGGATGGCACGGCGAAAAAGGTCAAGGCGTTCATTCTGGTCGATATGATCGGCGATGCCGATCTCGACATTTTGAAAGATGCCAAGTCCACACCCTGGTTGCGAGATCTGGTGTATCAAGCGGCTAGTAATCTCGGTTATCAGTCCCACTTTTACGATTGGTCGACTCCCATGGAGGACGACCATGGCCCGTTCGTCAAGATTGGCATCCCTTCGGTCGACCTGATCGACTTCAGCTACGGATACAACAATGTTTTCTGGCATACGCCGGATGACACGGTCGACAAGCTGAGCGCGCAATCGATGGCGATTACCGGGGATGTGGTGCTGGAGACGATACGGCTGGTGAATGGCAGGTAGTTACACAAGAGAGTCTTTCACCACGGAAACACGGAAAGCACGGAGTGCAAGAGAACAGGATCATTTCTGTGTATTCCGTGCTTCCGTGGTGAAACTCGCATTCCCGGGGCGAGTATTATGCTGATAGCAATTTGGGCGCGACGTAATTGAGATCCCGGGGAGCAGGTGCCTATGCTCCAGAAACGCATCGACGATCAGCCGACGATCTCGCGCCAGATGGTGCGCGAGGCGGAAGGCGTATTTCACACCCACCTGAAGCGCGTTGGATTGAAGCGCACCGGGCAGCGCGATATCATCCTGCGCACCTTTCTCGACACCCGCGACCATCTCTCCACCGACGAACTGTACCGGCTGGTCAAGAAGCAGGACGACTCGATCGGATTCACCACCGTCTATCGCACTTTGAAGCTGTTGGCCGATTGCGGACTGGCCAGCGAGGTCGCCTTTCATGACGGCATCGCGCGTTACGAGCATCAGTATCAGCGGCGCAATCACCATCACATGGTTTGCACCGAATGTGGCAGTTCGGTGGAGTTCTTCTCGCCCGACATCGAGCGCATCGAGCAGGAGATTGGGCGCAAGAACAAGTACGTGCCCACACGGCATACCTTCCAGATCTATGGCGTGTGCGCGAAATGCCAGAAGAAACAGAAGCGGGCGTGAAGAAGGGGATCCTACAGTAGGTGGAGGACGCCTTCAGGCGTCAAAGCCATCTCGCCTTGGTTGTGCGCTTTAGCGCCCGAGGTACGGGGTTGATTCACCGCAGTGGCTAAAGCCAAATCTGTAGGGCAGCACGCTGATGCACCGCTAAAGCAGTGCTCCACCCTTTCCGCTACCAACTCGACCTTGTTTCTGCAACAATCTCGACGCTTATGCCCACTCTCACCGAAGCAGCGGAACAGATTCGCAGCCGCCGTTTGTCTCCTGTCGAACTGACGCGCGAGTGTCTGGCGCGCATTGAGCGACTCAATCCGGATCTCAACGCATTTATCACGGTTACTGCCGAGCAAGCTCTGGAATCGGCACGTCAAGCCGAGTCCGAGATCAGCGCCGGCAACTATCGCGGACCGCTGCACGGCATTCCAATTGGCCTTAAGGATCTGTTCGACACTGCCGGCGTACGCACTACGGCGGCGAGCAATCAGTATCGCGATCGCGTGCCAACAGAGGATGCCGAGGTTGTGCGGCGCTTGAGGCAGGCGGGCGCCGTGATCGTGGGCAAGCTCAACATGCACGAATTTGCTTTCGGAATGAGCGGCGTGGTCAGTGCTTTTGGGCCGGTGCGGAATCCGTGGAATCGGGAACGCATTACTGGCGGATCATCGTCCGGTTCGGCGGCTGCGGTTGCGGCGGGACTTTGCTTGGCGGCGTTGGGAAGCGACACATCAGGATCGATTCGGTGCCCTCCGGCATTGTGTGGAATTGTTGGACACCGCCCGAGCGCGGGCTTGGTCAGTACCAAGGGAGTCGTGCCGCTGTCGACGTCGTTCGACACGGTCGGGCCGATGACAAGCACAGTGCGCGACGCGGCGATGTTGTTGGATGTTCTAGTGGGTCAGTCGAGCTACGCGTCGGTGTTGGAAGAGGATGTGTCGCGGCTGAGGGTCGGGGTTGCTCGCAAGAACTTCTTCGACGATCGTGGATCCCGATGTCGCGGCCTGCGTGGAAGCTGCATTGGGCGTGGTGAAGAAGTTAGTGGCTGAGGTTCACGACGTGGAAGTGCCCGTCGACGGCTTCCGCACGATTTTTGACGCGGAGATTTATGAGTATCACGAAGGGATGATCACCGACCATCCAGAGCGGTACCAGCCGCTTACGTTATTCCGGCTGCAGAAGTGTGCCGGCATCAACGCCACCGACTACATCCGCACGCGTCATCAACTGGAGGCTCACCGTGCGAAGGCGGAGAGAATCTTCGAGGCTGTAGATGTGGTGGTCACGCCGACAACGCCGTCACCTGCTCCCAAGATTGCTGATCTGGAGGCGCTGCCTATCGCGGATGTGCGACCGTTCGAAATGAAACATCTCATGCGGAATACTCTGCCGTTCAGCGCGCTGTATTGGCCGAGCTGTCGGTGCCATGCGGATTTACCCGCGATGGGCTGCCGGTGGGAATGCAGATTTCGAGCCGGCCGGGTGGGGATTCGACTTGCCTGCGGCTGGGTTATGCGTATGAGCGCGAGACGGGGTGGAACGAGCATAAGCCACCGATGGCGCGACTATAGGGGTCCTTCGACTCCGCGCGAGCAAAGGCGGCTCGCGCTCCGCTCAGGATGACACGGATTGAAGAAACTCTGAGTAAGTTCCTCAGCGGCTAAAGCCGCAGTCATTTTGCGGCATTAACGGACGGCCTGAAGGCCGTCCCCTTCAAAGATAACGACTCAGTCAAAGCCTCCTGAGTAGTTGGCGCGCCTTGCAAATTGACAGTGGTGCCCTTCGGCGAAAAGCGAAAAGCGATCCGCGAGAAGAGATGGGCGAAGAGCGGCCAGCGGTCTTCAAAATCCTACGAAGACCGGCTCCGGGTCGAGCGCGATATCGAATTTCTCCATTACGCAAGCCTGGATTTCATCTTTTAGCGCGATGATCTCGGCTGCGGTTGCGCCCCCGCGGTTGATGATCGCCAACGCGTGTCGTGCGCGAGATGCCGGCGTGCCCTTTGATGTATCCCTTGGTGAAGCCGGCGTGCTCCACCAGCCACGCTGCCGGCAACTTGCGGAGGCCGTCGGCTGCTGGATAACTCGGCAGCTGCAACTCGGCGCTCAAGAGCCGCGCAGAGAGTTGCTCAAAGAAAGTGTGCGGCACGATGGGATTCTTGAAGAACGATCCCACACTGTGGGAGTCTTCATCGCCGGGAACGATGAGCATGGCCTTGCGGCGGCGAATCTCTCGGACGGCGTCTCTTACCTCGGCCAGCGTCGGCTCATTCGAACGGGCCGGCGAAAAATTGTTGCAGATCGGCGTAACGGAGCAGTTGGTTTGCCGCCCTGCCGGAGCGCAAACGAGACGCGCAGGATGATGTATCTTCCGCGTTCGCTGGTATTGAAGATGCTGGAGCGATAGGCGAAGCCGCACTCTGCATTCGACAGGGTTTTCACCTCCATCGACTGCAGATCAAGCACGCGCACTTCCTGGATCGTGTCGGAGACTTCCTGGCCATAAGCGCCGACGTTTTGCACGGGCGTGCCGCCGACGGTGCCGGGAATTCCACTCAGGCATTCCAGGCCAGCGCAATCCGCCTCGACCGTCTCCTGCGACGAGTGCGTCCCAGTCGTACCCCGCGCCGGTGACGAAGGTCACGATGCCATGTGGCGCCGTGGAAACTGCGAAGTCGCTGATCGCGATCTTCAGCACCAGCCCGGCAAATCCTGTGTCCGCGATTACGACATTGCTGCCGCCACCGAGTACGAAGAGCGGCAGCGCGCGCGAGCGGGCGAACTCGACGGCTTCGATGACGTCGGATTCCGTCGACGCTTCGGTAAAATAGCGCGCTGGGCCGCCGACGCCGAGGGTCGTGAGAGGAGCCAGGGGGGCGTGTTCACGGATGAGCATCGCGTTGGAAACATAGTAATTGGAATGCGACGGGATTGCCTCGTCTTAGCCGCCCGTGGTGACAGAGGAGAGTTCTTGAAATCGGTCCCTCTGGGGCTAAAGCCCCGCTGATATTTGTGGGCTTTACGGCACGGCTGAAGCCGTGCCCCTTCAAAACCGGACTTTCACCACGGGCTGCCAGCCGAAAGAAGGCTAGAACAGGGCACCCGGCAACTGCCCCGCCCTAGCCAAAAGACTTGGAAAAAAGCAGGTCCCTCGGCTCGCTACGCTCGCTCGGGATGACAGAACGGGGCACCCGGCGTTTTCTCACAGCGTTGAACGCGGGCCTGAAGGCCCGGCTCTTCAACCGAACCATTGAGCCCTCATGTACGGCCGCTCCGGCTGCCGGTCACAATGTCATGTGATGGTGTGACGAAGATCACAAACACCTGGCCCGTCGAAAAGCTATGCTGAATCTCGTTTATCCGCCGGAGAAGGCCCACCTCAGGCGGTTCGCTCGAGCAAAGAAGCGGCCCGGTTTCTTGACTTGCTCTGTTGGCGAACTCGATAATCAAAGGTTATCTCTACGCTCCCGCGTTCATAAGGAGTCGGCCTCGTGGCTTCATCGGCCAGTTCCATCGAAACCAGTACGACCAGAATTCCGAAAGGAGTAGCTCCGCTGCGTGCCGGCGAAGGCTCCTCTTTTATTTTGCGCCGACTGCATTCGCTCTCCGGCATCGTGCCCATCGGCGCGTTTCTGATCGAGCATTTCATCTCCAACTCGGAATCCGCCAACGGAGTGCAGGCCTATAACGACCAGGTGAAGTTTCTGACCAGTCTGCCTTTTGTGCACGTGCTGGAATGGGTCTTCATCTTTCTGCCGCTGCTTTACCACGGTCTGTACGGAATCTATATCTGGTATCGCGGCGATGCCAATGTCGGCGAATATCCGTGGAGCGGCAATTGGCTGTATACGGCGCAGCGCTGGACGGGAATCATTGCCTTCGCCTACATCCTGTATCACGTGATCGACATGCGCTTCATGGGCGTTCATCTGATGGGCGGGGGATATAACAACGCGTTCTCGAAAGTCTGGTTCGATTTCCAGAAGCCGTGGGTGGTAGCGGTGTACGTCATCGGAATTGTGGCGGCGTCGTGGCACTTTGCCTATGGCGTGTGGCTGTTCGCGGCCAAGTGGGGATTGACGGTGGGCGAGCAGGCGCGGCGCAAGTTTGGATATGTCTGTTTCGCGCTGGCGATTTTGCTGGTCGGCATCGGCATGTATAGCGTGCGAGGATTTGTAACCACGCCGGCTGATCAGGTTCCTTACGTCGAGCACGACTAGGTTTGAAAGGTTAGCGCTTTAAGAGGCTGCTGAAAAACTCTGACCTGCCCGGTTTGTGCCGCCGGCTGAAGCCGGCTCGGGCGAGAAATAAACGACTGGTCGGCACGACTAAAGTCGTGCCCCTTCAAAAATTATGGCTCATCCTAAGATCATCGTTGTGGGTGGCGGACTGGCGGGACTCGCCGCGACCATCAAGATTGCCGAGATGGGAGGTCACGTCGACCTCTTCTCCATCGTTCCGGTCAAGCGGTCTCACTCGGTGTGCGCGCAGGGCGGCATCAACGCCGCCAAGAACCTGAAGGGTGAAGGCGACTCCACCTGGATCCACTTCGACGACACCGTCTACGGCGGCGATTTCCTGGCGAACCAGCCGCCGGTGAAGGCAATGTGCGATGCGGCACCCGGCGTCATCGACCTTCTCGATCGCATGGGCGTTCCCTTCAATCGCACGCCGGAAGGATTGCTGGATTTCCGCCGGTTTCGGCGGCACGCTCTACAACCGCACCGCCTTTGCCGGCGCGACCACAGGCCAACAACTGTTGTACGCGCTGGACGAGCAGGTGCGGCGCTACGAATCCGAAGGCAAGGTTAAGAAGTACGAAGCGTGGGAGTTCCTCTCGGCGGTCATCGACGAGAATCGTGTCTGCCACGGCATCTGCGCGCTGGACCTTCGCGGCATGGGAGTTCACACCTTTCCGGCGGAAGCCGTCATCATGGCGACCGGCGGCAACGGCGCCATCTTCGGCAAATCCACCAACTCGGTGGTGTGTACGGGATCGGCGCAATCGGCGCTGTATCAGCAGGGCGCGTTTTACGCCAACGGTGAATTCATCCAGGTGCATCCGACGTGCATTCCCGGCGAAGACAAGCTGCGGCTGATGTCGGAGTCGGCGCGCGGCGAGGGCGGCCGCGTTTGGGTGCCAAGACAGCCGAGTGACAAGCGCGATCCCAAGAGCATTCCGGAGAGTGAGCGCTGGTACTTCCTGGAAGAGTGGTATCCGAAGTACGGCAACCTGGTGCCGCGTGACATCGCGACTCGCGCTATTCACAAGGTTGTCTACGAGCACAACCTGGGCATCGACGGCCAGCCGATGGTCTACCTCGACCTGACGCACATCGATCGCAAGACTCTTGATCGCAAGCTGGAAGGCATTCTGGAGATCTACGAGAAATTTGTCGGCGACGATCCGCGCGATACGCCGATGAAGATCTTCCCCGGCATGCACTACACCATGGGCGGCCTGTGGGTGGACTTCGAGCAGCGGACGAACATCGAAGGGCTGTACGCCGCGGGCGAGTGCGACTACTCGATTCACGGCGCCAACCGGTTGGGCGCGAACTCGCTGTTGTCGTGCATCTATGGCGGATTTATCGCTGGGCCGCACTCGGTGAAATATGCGCACGGCATGATCAAGAGCGGAAAACATCCCGGCCAGCACGTCTTCGACTCCGAACGGAAGCGGCAGGAAGAAATTAACGCTCGCCTGATGAAGAACGATGGCACGGAGAATCCGTTCCTGCTGTGGCGCGAGTTGGGTGACACCATGACCAAGAACGTCACGGTCATTCGCTACAACAAGAATATTCAGGAGACCGATGCGAAGCTGGTCGAGTTGCTGGAGCGCTACACGCATGTGAATCTCAGCGACAAGTCAATGTGGGCGAATACGTCGTTCGTCTTTGCGCGGCAGCTCTACAACATGCTGCAACTGGCGCGCGTGATCGCACAGGGCGCGGCGATGCGCGATGAGTCGCGTGGGGCGCATTACAAGCCGGACTTCCCGGAGCGTGACGATGCGAACTGGTTGAAGACGACGAAGGCATACTTTGCGGCGGACGCCGACGAGCCGCGCTTCGAGTTCGAGCCGGTGGACACGTCGCTGATCAAGCCGCGGCCGAGACGGTACGACGCGGCGACGTAGAGGCAGTTTCAGTTTCAGTTTCGAGTTTCAGGCGCGCTAGGAAGTGACAGTCTGGCGCGAAGAGCGAACAGCGAATAGCGATAAGCGAACATGGCAAATTCTAAAACCGTACTCATAAAGATCAAGCGGCAGGACACTCCCGAGTCGAAACCGTACTGGGAGGAGTTCGAACTGCAGTTTCGTCCGGGGATGAACGTGACCTCGGCGCTGATGGATATCGCCGCCAATCCGGTGACCAAGCAGGGCAAGCCGACGACGCCGGTCACCTACGATTCCAACTGCCTGGAAGAGGTGTGCGGCTCGTGCGCCATGATCATCAACGGGCAGGCGAAGATGGCGTGTTCGACGCTGATCCATCAATTGAAGCAGCCGATCACGCTGGAGCCGTTCTCCAAGTTCCCGGTGGTGCGCGATCTGGCGGTCGATCGCAGCGTGCTGTTCGAGAATCTGAAGAAGGTGAAAGCGTGGGTCCCGGTGGACGGCACCTACGATCTCGGCGCCGGCCTGCGCCAGATGTCGCAGGAGCAGGAAGAGGCCTATCCGCTGTCGCGCTGCATTTCGTGCTGCTGCTGCATGGAAGCGTGTCCGCAGTTCAACGAGAAGACCGGATTCGTCGGCGCGGCCACCATCTCGCAGGTGCGGCTGTTTAATTCGCATCCCACGGGCAAAGGCTGAAGATCGAGCGCCTGCAAGCGTTGATGGGCGAAGGCGGCATCCAGGAATGCGGCTACGCGCAGAACTGCGTCGAAGTCTGCCCCAAGGAAATTCCGCTGACCAAGTCGATCGCCGATGTAGGCGGGCAAGTGATGTGGCAGGCGGTGAAGGACTTCTTCCGGTCGTAAACGGGCTGTCAGCTGTCGGCTCTGAGCTGTCGGCTAAAGCGAAATTTAAAAGCTCGGATTCCGATCCGAGCTTTTGTTTGGCTTCAGAGTCGTGTGAACGGGGTTGTCGTCTAACCTTCCAGGACCTTGCGGATCTGCTCCATGTGGTTGAGATCGTGGCCGGCGATGAGCTGTACCAGGTCGCGGACGGTCAGGCGGCCGCGTTCCGCGTGCATGCCATAGTGCTCCCACTGCTCGGGAGTGAGGCGATCGAACACACGCAGATTGTTCTCGCGCAGCATGCGAAAGAGTTGCAGCGAATCGGCCGGCGTACGCGAAGGGTAATCTCCCAACTTGTTCCACATTTCCTGGTCGTAGGGCGAGAGCGGGCAGCCATTCTGCTCGACCATCTGGCGATAGCGCCAGGAGTTGACGATCTCAGCCTCGGCGAGATGCGCGATCACCTCGCCGATCGACCACTTGGCGGGATCGGGACGCTGGTACAGTTTGCTGTCGGAAACGCCGACGATCAATTGCGCCAGCGCGGCCGGCGTTTGGCGCTGGACTTCGATTGGGTCTTTGCCTTCCACGAAGGACAGGATGCGAGCTTTGTATACGTCGGCAGTTGCCACAAAAGCCTCCAGGAAGTCGATCGGTAAAGAGTTTAGGAAACTCTGATTAAGTTCCAGCGGCTAAAGCCGCAATAATTTTGCTGAGCTTACGGACGGCCTGAAGAGAGTGTGTCGCGGCCCGTGCCGCCGCTCCGCGGCTCGAACCGCAGATCCCTCGGTCGGGCTGAAGCCCTCGGTCGGGATGACAAAAAAAAGAGCCGGAACGTTGGCCTGAAGGCCGTCCCCTTCAAGGCTCAAGTCCGTCCCCGTCACAACTGAAGTCCGTCCCCTCAAGGCTAAAGTCCGTACCCTTCACAGCCGGAAGATTGTTCCCTTCAGACCCGGACTTTAGCAGAGTCTTCTTGGCCGTTCCATCTGAACAGCGCGAGAAGGCCACTATGGGCGTTCGACGTGGATCGGCGATAGTCGTGAGCGCCGCCCGCATCATTTACAATCCAAGCGCAGCCAATTTTCTGCTGGAGCTGGCGATCCGCCTGATGAGACGTACTTATCGATTCGTTCTGTTCGTTCTCTGTTCCGCCGCGATAGCTTTCACACAAACTGCGCCTTCAACGCAATCAACGGGGACGGCCAAGGGTGGCGACCCGCTCACCCCGGAACAGGCTCTCGCGGTCCACAACTCGGCGATCATTATCGACACGCACGCTGACACGCCGGGGCGATTCGTCGATGAGAACTTCGATCTGGCGCAGGATGCCGGGCACGGGCTATCTCGACTTCAACAAGATCAAGGCGGGCAATCTGGGCGCGGAATTCTTTTCCATCTGGGTTGAGCCGAAGGCGTTCAAAGGCAACGAAGCCAAGCGCGCGCTGGACATGATCGACTCGGTGTACGAGCAGGCGCGGCGGCATCCCGACAAGATGATGATGGCGTACGGCACCCACGACATCATTGTGGCGCATCGCGAGCACAAGCTGGCGGCGCTGCTGGGCGTCGAGGGCGGGCACGCGATCGAGGGCGACATCCGAATCCTGCGCGATTATTACCGGCTGGGCGTGCGTTACATGACGCTGACGTGGTCGAACACCAACGACATTGGCGACTCCAGCGGCGACATGACCGACCAGAACATTCAGCATCACGGCGGGCTCACTCCGTTTGGGCGCGAGGTGGTGACGGAGATGAACCGGATGGGGATGATGGTCGACATCTCGCACGTTGCCGATTCGACGTTCTACCAGGCGCTGGAGCTGAGCAAGGCGCCGGTGATTGCGTCGCACTCGTCGTCGCGCGCGCTGACTAACGCGCCGCGCAATATGACCGACGACATGCTGAAGGCGCTGGCGGCGAAGAACGGCGTGGCGCAGGTGAATTACTATTGCGCGTTCGTTTCGCAGAAGTATCTGGACACGGCGAAGCAGCTGGGGGCGCAACACGATCCGGATTATGAGGCGGTGCAGGCGCTGTTCATCAAGCCACAGACGCCGGAGGTGGTGAAGCAGTTGGCGGAGGCGAAGGCAAAGCTGGCGCCGAAGCTGCCGCGGCCGCCGCTCAGCGATCTGATAGATCACATCGACCATATGGTGAAGGTTGCGGGCGTGGATCATGTGGGACTGGGATCGGATTTCGATGGCATTGATTGCTCGCCGCAGGGGCTGGATTCGGCGGCCGATCTGCCGAAGATCACGGAAGCGCTCTCCCAGCGCGGATATTCGGCGGCCGATCTTGATAAGATTCTTGGCGGAAATCTGTTGAGAGTGTTTGGAGAAGTGGAGAAGGTGTCGAGGGAAATGCAGAAGGCGGGGACTGGGGGATCGTGAATCGTTGATCGTGAATCGTTGATCGTGGATGGTGAATCGTGGGGCGTGAGACTCAGTGCAATCAGTCGCCAGTGACGATACACCGATTGACGAGCCACGAATCACGAGCCACGAGCCACGGTCTTTGGAGGAATTATGAATCGAATTTTCATCGCAATTCTTTGTCTGGCGAGCCTGGCGGCGGCGCAGACGACTTCGCAGCAACATTCAACAACCGAGAAGAGCAATCAGAAGACAGCCGAGCCGGTGGCGGTGATCGAGACGACGGCCGGCAACATCACCTGCACATTGTTTCCTAACCAGGCGCCGCTGTCGGTGGCCAACTTTATTGGTCTAGCGACGGGCACGAAGGACTGGAAGGATCCCAAGACCGGCAAGACGATGCACGGCGTGCCGCTGTACGACGGCACCATCTTTCATCGCGTGATTCCAAACTTCATGATTCAGGGCGGCGATCCGATTGGGACGGGGACGGGCGATCCTGGCTACCAGATCAAAGACGAGGTCAGCTCGACTCTGACGTTCAATCAGCCGGGACGGCTGGCATACGCCAACAGCGGACCGAATACGAATGGCTCGCAGTTCTTCATCACCGAAGTTCCGTATGAATCGCTGAACGGCCATTACAGCATTTTTGGGCAGTGCCAGGACCTCGACGTGGTGAAGAAGATCGCGCGGATGGCGCGAGATCCGCGGAATGATAAGCCGTACGATCCGGTGAAGATCACCAAGATCAAGATCAGTAACGCGCCGGCAGGGAAGAAGGGGCAGTAGGGTTCTGGGCCACGATAGGGGTCCTTCGACTGCGTTCGGCTGACGCCTCACTGCGCTCAGGATGACACGGCGGTTGTTGGTTAATGCGCGCGAAAGCCCAGTTAGCGTCCAAAGGACTGACGCCGAACTGCGCTCGACGACCATTGATTCAGCGCGGGCAATCGTCAGATTCCCGATGGCGCGAAACCCCGACAACAATTCCCGATGACGATCCCCGAGGACAATTCCCTTTATGGGACGGCGTTCGCGACGGGCATGCGTCACCTTAGGACGTGAGGCGCGTCACAGCCCGTCGGTCCGGCTTGGGGAACAATGGGCACAGGGATGGGTAGCCGAAGGGGTAGCTGAACCCCGCCCGAGTCCAAAACGGAACTTGCCGGGGGCCCCGAATTTACCCTGCCGGGGGTGTCGATTATGTCCGACGATAAGCGCGATGTGCTGGAAGTCCTTCGTTATGAACTAAATTTCCTGGAACAGGGCGGATATGGGAATTGGTATAGCACGCCCTGGGGCCCGGCCTCGATTTTCCAGGATTCGCTCAGCTGTCCCAACCATGGCGATCCCACGCGGCCTCACGCCTGCCATGAGTGCCTGCTCTACGACTTTGTGCCGGAGGAGTACCGCACTGACGACATTCCGTGCCATCACATCCCGTTGAATCGAAACGGGGTAACGGTGGAGACCTCGAGCCAGTCGGAAGAGGAGCTGCGCGAGAACGTGAAGCACTGGCTGAAGCGGACGATCGCGAGGATCGAAGCCGACCGTGCCAAGCAGGCCAAGGACTGCACCGAAGTAAAGCAGCCGGCGTAACATCGCGGAATTTCCCAATTTGGAACGGATGAAAAATTCTCCGGACGGTTCTGCGTCTGGCTGAGCGTGTTGCAGGTAGAATGCCGCCTGACTGCCCATTTGTTTGGTTCTGTGGAAAGGTGTGCCATGCAACGAACGTTTGCCTCATTGACCGCTCAGGAGGCGCTAGGAATCGCCATCTCCATTGAGGAGCGCAACGCCGAGATCTACCATCGCTTCGCCGAGATGTTCACCGAATTCGCAGACGAGGAGTCGCTGGAGATTGCCTCCGTCTTCTGGGAGATGGCGGTGGAGGAACGGGGTCATCATGCCATGCTGGAGGGGAAATACTGGGAGCAGTACGGAATTCCGGAGCGCCTCTCGACCGAAGACGATCTGATCGAGCTGATTGAGGTTCCCAAGCTGAATACAGCGGAGGTCTTTGCCGGGGGTAGCGAGCTCTCGGCGCGCCAGCGCGCGTTGCAGGTAGCGTTACGGGCGGAGGCGAGCGCACAACAGTTCTACAGCAAGCTGGCGGAGCAAGCTCCTGACAGCCCCCTGCGGCAGACGTATCAGGAACTGGCGGCGATGGAGGACGGGCACATCGCCTTCCTGGAAGCGAGGCTGGCGCAAGATGAGGCCGGGAAGCCGACCGTGCAGTGAGGCGGCGGACCAAGGTTCGCGGAGTTTCTTACCTTACCTTCAATGGGTGCTGTTGAGTGGCGGGTGGCACGATTCCGTTCATCCGCAGATATTCGGCGATCTGCCCGTAGTGATCGGAGATGTGCCACACCGCGACGACGGCCAAGCCGAGCTTGGTGTTCGGCGCGGCATAGGGGCCATTGACCCTGTCCAGCGCATTCTTAGCATTGACGGTCGCCAGGACCTTCTCGCTGTAGGCGAACGAATCGCGCAGATACTGGAGCAACTCGGCCTTCGTATTGGCTTTCGATGGACCACCCTGCGCGCAGCGATCAGGCGGAGTCTTACCTTCGATCTCGTTGAAGAAGCCCTCGTTCACGCACGCCACATGCTTCACTTGCTCGCCGAAAGAGCGCGCGTCTTTGAAGCTGCCGGCGGGTGGGATGAAGGAGTACTTGTCGGCAGGCATGGCTTCGGCTGCGGAGAGAAACTGTTGCTGAGCGAATTGAAGCACGTCGCCTACGCTGGCGGAAATGCTCTTGGGGATGTCGTCGTTTTGGGCGAGAGCCGGCGCGATCATTAGCAACATCAACAACAAAGTGCAGGTGAGGGTTTTCATGGACGCTCCTTGCGTTTGCGGCGCAATCATACCGTGTGAGCTGCGTTCGTAGACAGCCGCCGGTCACTTGATTGCCACGCTTCATCCCACGCTAGTGGCAGGCTGCGGCGGCGAATTTGCGCAACTAATCCGAAGGATGGGGTATCCTTATAGAGGGAGTTGACATGCTTGATAACCTGTTTCAGCCGATGCACCTGCTGGTGATCCTGTTTATCGCCTTGCTGGTGTTTGGCCCCAAGAAGCTGCCTGAGCTTGGCAAGGGACTGGGTGAGGGAATTCGCAGCTTCAAAGAATCGATGAAGGACCAGACGCCCAGCGACGGAGAGAAGAAGCCGTAACGGCCGAGGTTGGCCCTCCGTTGCAGTGAGCGATTCCTGAGCTACGGCTGTTCCCAATGCCTGACATTCTTTTCATCCTGCTATTGGCCCTGATCATCTTCGGCCCCAAGCGGCTGCCGGAGATCATGCGCCAAGTGGCGAAATTTTTGGCCCAGGCTCGCATGATGCGCGACGATCTGAAGCGGCAGCTGGAAAGCGAGATGATCAACATCGAGCTGGAAGAAAAGCAGAAAGCCGCCGCGGTTGCTCCCAAACAACTCGAAGCCGCTCCGCAGCCTGCACCTGCCGAGACGATACAGCAAGGGTCGGTGACGTAGCAGGGTTGTTCCTTTCTTAATCCCGCAGACAAAATCTTGATAGATTTCTGCGTCGCCGATGATAGAGTGACAGGAATCGCGTTGTGCCGCAGCTGAAGCCGACTCAGACGAGCAAATAAATGGCTTAGACGCTGACCTGAAGGTCAGCTCTA
Organism: uncultured Acidobacteriaceae bacterium; assembly: GCA_963697175.1. Taxonomy (GTDB): domain Bacteria; phylum Acidobacteriota; class Terriglobia; order Terriglobales; family Acidobacteriaceae; genus Bog-257. The sequence continues at coordinate 74,076 of CAVONC010000028.1, forward strand.
CCCGAGGAGAGCATGTCACTGTCTCTGGATTGCCGCGCGTGCGGCAAGGTGTATGTGATCAAAAGCATGGGCCGCATCGTCACCGGCGAAGAGGCGACGATGTTGCAGGCGGCGCTGAGCCGCGCCATGCTGGAATTCCGCCATGTGGTGCTGGACGTTTCGGAAACGACGCGTCTGGACAGTACCGGCATGGGCCTGCTGGTGCGATTCCTGACGCACGCGCGCAATCGCGGCGGCGACCTGCGGCTGGCCGCTCCACAACCGTTCTTCCGTACCCTGCTGCAGATGACCAAGCTGTCCAGCATCTTCCGGGTCTACGATTCCGATGAGCAAGCCATCGTTTCGTTCCTGAAGGAGCCGCAGGAGTTGCATCCCAAGCCCAAGGGCGTGGGACCACTGGTGCTGTTTGTCGATCAGTCGCCGGACCTGTGCGCGTTTGTGCGAACGCTGCTCGATCATCAAGGCTACGTGGTGATTTCGACTTGCCGCATGCGGGACGCGAGGATTTTACTGACCGCCTCGGACGTGGCGTACATTGTGCTTGGTCCCGACTGCTCGGAGCTGCCGTCTGACAATGTGGTAGATTCGCTGAAATTGCTGGCTCCCAAGGCCATGACCGTGAAGCTGGATCGGGGCTTTGAGCTGGGCGATCCGGAACGCGCCAGCCAAGAGCTTTTGCGCAAGATGCAGCCGCAGGCGTAGCAGGTATCCCTCGCGGACTAAAGTCCGCTCGGGATGATCAAAAATTGAGCGGCTTAGTGGCACGACTGAAGTCGTGCCCTGTTACAAAGCGCGCGTGAATCGAGTTTTGCAGCAGACGGCAAAGACGACTCAGGAACGAAATAAACCGCCTAGACGCTGGCCTGAAGGCCAGCACTACCCGAACAGATCGTAAGACTCTTTTAGCAGCCTGTTACGCCGGAAGGGCGCTAGTCCCGCAATGCTGTCTTTAAGGACGTGGCTGGCAGTGGCGGCTCGGATGTAGCGTAGTATCTCCGCTGAAAATAGAGTGCGACATTGACCAAACCAATCATCGCTGGAACCTCGACCAGCGGGCCGATCACGGCGGTGAATGCCTCGCCGGAATTGATGCCGAAGACGGCCACCGCAACGGCAATGGCAAGCTCAAAATTGTTGCTCGCGGCGGTGAATGAAAGCGTCGCCGATTTGGAGTAGTCCGCCCCCAGCTTGTAGCCGAGAAAGAACGACACCAGAAACATCAGCACAAAATAAATCAACAGCGGAATGGCGATGCGAACGACATCGAACGGAAGACGCAGGATGTACTCGCCCTTCAGCGAGAACATGACGACGATGGTGAACAGGAGTGCGATCAGCGTGAGCGGGCTGATGCGCGGAATGAAACTCTTCTCGTACCAGTCGCGTCCCTTGAGCGCGACCAGGGAGAAGCGCGTGATGATTCCAGCGAGGAACGGAATGCCGAGATAGATGAAGACGCTCTCAGCGATGTCGCGGATGGAGACGTTGACGGCCATTCCGCGCAGGCCGAACCAGAGCGGGAGCTTGGTGACGAAGATCCAGGCATAGACGGAATAGAAGAGCACCTGGAAGACCGAGTTGAACGCCACCAGGCCGGCGGCATATTGCGTGTCACCTTTGGCGAGTTCGTTCCACACGATCACCATGGCGATGCAGCGCGCGAGGCCGATCAGAATCAACCCTGCCATGTAGTGCGGATATCCGCGCAGGAAAATGATTGCCAGTGCAAACATCAGCACGGGGCCGATCAGCCAGTTCTGCAGCAGCGAGAGCGCGAGAATTTTTCGGTTGCGGAAGACTTCGCCCAGTTCTTCGTAACGAACTTTGGCCAGCGGAGGGTACATCATCAGGATGAGGCCGACGGCGATGGGAACCGAGGTGGTGCCGACGCTGAAGCGGTTGAGGAAGGGAACGATGCCGGGAAGCGCCCATCCCGCGAGCACGCCGGCCAGCATGGCGACAAAGATCCAGAGCGTGAGGTAGCGATCGAGAAAGCTGAGACGAGATGTCACGTGGCTTTGCATACGCGTGCTATTGCTGGCGGCCAATTTGGTCGATCTCCTTCTGGATGGCGAGGGCGCCGAGGCTGGCCAACGGCAGCGAAACGAAGAGCCCGATCCTGCGATCAAGCATGAAAAAGGCTTCGCGATAAGCGCGGTCGATTTCGTCCTGCGTGCCGGTGACTGCCGCGGGATCAGGGATTCCCCAGTGCGCCGTCATGGGCTGGCCGGGCCAGACCGGACAGACTTCGTTGGCCGCGTTATCGCAGACGGTGAAGACGAAGTTCATTTGCGGCGCACCAGGCTGAGCGAACTCGTCCCAATCCTTACTGCGCAGGCCGGCGGTGGAGAGGTGAGCGCTTTCGAGTTGGCGAAGCGCCTCGGGACGAACCGTGCCGGAGGGATGACTGCCGGCGCTGTAAGCCGTAAAGGTAGGCCGGCCTTTGCGATTGAGGATCGCCTCCGCCATGATGGAGCGCGCCGAATTGCCGGTGCAGAGGAAGAGAACGTTGTAGTGCGTGGGCATGATAGTTATTTCCTCGCGGCGGCTTGTGGCTTTCTGGCGCGGATGAAGGCGCTCCATGAATTTGCCGTCGACCTGCGGCGCCAGGGCGTTCGACGTCGAGGCCTTGTTCGGTCAGAAAGACGCGCGCGTCCTCGACTTTGTGAACGCGCGTGGGTTCGATGTCGATGGCTTCGAAGCCTGCCGCGGCCAGCTTGGCGGAGTAATCCGCGTCCTGCAACGCTCCCGCGATACAGCCCACCCACAGCAGCACGTTCTTGCGGACTTCATCCGGCACGTCGCCATGTACCACAACGTCAGACACGGCGAAACGGCCACCTGGCTTGAGCACGCGGAAGGCTTCGCGGAGAACGCGGTCCTTGTCGGCCGAGAGATTGATGACGCAGTTGGAGATGATGACGTCGACGGAGTTATCGGGCAGGGGAATGTTTTCGATTTCGCCCTTGAGGAACTCGACATTCTGGACACCGGACTGGCGCTGATTCTGGCGCGCGAGAGCGAGCATCTCGTCGGTCATGTCGAGTCCGTAGGCTTTGCCGGTGGGACCGACGCGCTGAGCCGAGAGCAGGACATCGATGCCGCCGCCGGAGCCGAGGTCGAGAACGATCTCGCCGGCGTTCAGCTGCGCCAGCGCCGTAGGATTGCCGCAACCGAGAGAAGCTTTCAACGCCGCTTCCGGAATTTGTTGCGCCTGGGTCGGGTCGTAAAGATTGCTGGTGATGGGATCGCAGCAGAGTTCGCCTGCGGGAGCGGCGCCGCAGCAGCTGCTGGCCGATCCGGATTGCACACGCAAGGCCGCCTGCCCGTATTTCTCTTTCACCGTTTGCTTGATGTCGGTCGTCATGGTTTCTCCTGTTTTTATCTTGGGGTTCGTAGCACTTCTTCGGGGCGGACGACTTTGTTGCGGGTGCAGCATTCGCTGAAGAGGAACGTCAGCAGCTCGCGCAGCGCTTCCGTGTTCGCGGTGTACCACAGGAAGGTGCCGTCGCGCCGGACCTTCACCAGGCCTTCGTTCTTCAGCTTGTCGAGATGATGCGAGAGGGTAGAGCTGGGAATGTCGAGCTCGCTGCCGATCTCGCCGACCACCATGCCGGTAGGGTGAGCGGAGAGGAGCAGTTGCACGATGCGGAGGCGGGGCTCGGTGCCCATGGCCGAGAACATGTCGGCGCAGCGGGTGGTGAGCTCGGGATCGTGCTTGCCGGTCATGCGCCTCCTTCGATGTTTCCATGATTACGGAAATATCGAAGGATTGTCAAGAGGGAGGATGAAAAGATTTTGCGGCGGTCTCGATTTGGGAATGGGGAGTGCCGCCCCTGAAGGGGCTCGGGAGCTAATCAACGCGAGTTACCCAGCGCTTCCGCGCTGGGCTAATTACTTTGGACCTGCGGCGGGACTCGGTTCTATTGCAACCGAGAATCCGTCCGCGCCCAGGTTAGCCCAACAGAAGGGCGAACCTGGGGCACCGGGCTTCCGGCGAACCACAGATCCCTCCGCTGCGCTTCACTCCGGTCGGGATGACAAATCAAATCGGGGTGGTTTGAACTGGCGTCTCTAGAGACATCAAGGTATGGTAGAAGCGATTCAGAATAGCCCTATGGCAATACCCCTACGCTTCGTCGATGACGAATACACGCCCCGGCTCTGGGCCGAGCTGTACCCCGTGCTGCGCAACATCAAGACCGAGGATCTGGCCAAGAAGATGCTAGTCTACAAGAATAAGCCGGCGCAGAGTTGGAGGGCCGACGACTGGGGCCTGCTGGATGCTTTGAACCACATGCTCACGCTGAGGGCCAGCGCCAAGGGTCACCGCTTGCGCAACGACTCACCTGCAAACCAGGACGCGGCATTCTGGGCCAAACTGGACAAGGAGCTGAGCTTCTACTATGACGCTGAATACCCTGGCAAGGAGCTCGCCGAAGAGTAGTCTGCCAATTTTACCGAGCGCGGCGTGCTACGTTTCTGTGAAAAAGATGTGAATTGACCTTGGACATTTTTCAGCCACATTCGGCGGCGCTTTTGGATACTGAGATTTAGTTGAGAAGATTCCCACAGCAAAATAAGTGGCGTATGCACAAACCTTGGGCGTTGACATTCTTCAATCCTGGGATAGGATGGCATTCGTCGACGGCAGAAAAGGGCGGGCAACTAATAGCGGCCAACCCGAAGTATGCTGAGTGATTGGTTCCGCGGGGCGACCCGAGGGAATCGCCAGACCCGAAAAAACCGACTGCGCTGCGAGGTGTCAGCCGGGGTTTGGAACCGCAAAAGCGGTGATCGCTTCAAGGGCTGTGACGGTACATGCATCCACGCCGGTAACTCCCTCGCAGGAGTTGGCGGCTAGAGCATAACCAAAGTCACGGCCCTTTCTATTTTGTCTGAAAGTGACATTGCTTCAGGATTCTGCGCCCGGCAATCTAGTTTGTTCCGGGTGTGGCCACGGGATCCGGCAATTTCTTGCCCTGTACTACCGTTGCTTCGGCGATCTGGGTCAACCGCTCCTGAAGATTGCAGTGGGGGATCGGATCTCCCTCAGCAGTCGAGAGCCTTCTCCACGTAAAGAAAACACCACTTGCTATCGCTACGATCGCTATGCCCGCGGCTGCGCATAGCAGTAGCACCCAAAGCTGAGTCATATTGCCGGCCATTCAGTCACCCCGTTGACAACTTCCCTTGACGTTCACGAAGAGTTGGCTCTTCGTGTCAAAACTACTGGCGCTTATCTACAGAGTAGGTGTCCATCAGTGCACTGTATAGACCACTGAGGTGCAACCATTTCATGGCGCTGATGGAGCCCTTTAGTGGTCAGGGTGGGGCTGTAGATGTTGACGCTTAGCCTGGTTGCCTACACACGCGGCGTGTTTGCCGGTGAATTATCATCGATCAGTGGTTCGCCGCGCCGCCATTGTCGCTTTCGCGTTTCTTTTCATCCCCGCAGCTCTGTTCGGGCAGTACGCTGGCCGACATGGTGGCTCGAAGTCCGGTAACCCGGGCAGTTCAACGGCGCCGGCCGACGATCCTGCTTTGACCAACCTGAAACACGCGGTTGCGGTGGAAGCGACAGACGCGCAAGCAGCGCAATTCAGGGTTCTGGCCAAGTGTACGGATGCGGCTCGCCAGAGGGCGCAAGTTCTCCAGCAAGCAGGCTCAGACGCGGCGGTCTCGAACGCCACGGCTTTGCAGGACGCGCTCGACGAAGTCCAGCGCCAAGGTCGACACTTCCTCAACACGTTTTCGGATGCGCAAACTTCCGGGCTGAAGAAGCAAACCAAGAAGCTAAACCAGTCGGATGAAACGGTGGTGAAGGGAGCGAAGAAACTCGCAGAGCAATTGGATCAAATTCCACCAGACCCACAGCGCTTGAAGGAAAGTGCGACGAACCTGGAGCAGGCGTTGACCAAGTTGCAGGTTGAACAAAATGCGCTGAGCAAGGAAATGGGGATCGAAGCACAGTGACGAACATCGGACCGAGCAACGGGTTTGGGGGAATCGCGTGGTATCTGGGAAGCCGACTTGTGGCTCTTAGTTTTCGGCGGCGAGCGCCGAAACGGGCGACAGGCAGTCAGGCGTGCTTTCCAGGTCCAGGCCTTTAGGAAGCGGCTCGCCGAAGGTTCGAGCTACATCGGATCGATCCGGCGTGATCAACTCCGCGAGCGGGCGCAACAGCGATTGGTCAGACAGGCTGGCGGCTTTCAGGCGAGCGAGAGCAGACTGTCGCACATCTTCGCTGATGTCTCGCGATCGGTCTCCGGTGCGCCTGCCAAGCTGAAGTATCGCGCTGGCGGTTTCGTGATCGAGTTCGCGCAGATCGAGCAAGGCCAGGATCCAGTCCTGCGCAGCTTCCGCCGGCACAATGCACGCAAGCGAACCGTACAGCGGAATGCGCGCGCCAAATCGGCCGAGCGCCCACAACCACGCGCTGTCGGCGGGCTCCTTCTTGAGTTTGCGTAGCAGCTCGCCACCGAGCGCGGCCCGAGTGGCGCCCGACAGGTTTTCGAGACTGGCCAGCAGGCGCCAGCCGTCGCGTTCCAGTTGCGCGTTCAGGCGCGGTCCGCGCGCCTTCCGTGCGATGCCAATTTCGCCCAGATATTTGCGAACCTCATGCTGGTGGGCCGCGCTCAGGCCGCCCGCGATTCGACGCCAAAGCACCAGCCAGTTGATTTGATTCTGCAGATCGGAACCAAATGCCAGCCCCGATTGATAGATCTTGCGCAACATGGTCATGCGCTCGGCATCCTGCTGGTCGCCGAAGCCCGGACGCAAGCAGAATCCGAGCAGGTTGAGCCAGCGGGCTTCATGCTGGGCACTCAACCTTCGCCCGCCGGCAACTTCCAGCAACATGTCCGAGAGTGCGCGTACTAGCTCGATGGGCCAAGATTCTTTCTTCGATCCCAGGCGCGCTTCCAGGTCATTGGGCAGCGCTGCCGGATCGCCAGGCTGCGCGTCGCCAGACTTGTTGAACACAGCTTGGATTGCCTGCCTGGCAGCGGCAAGCGATTCCTCGGAAATCTCTGACGATAACGCTCCCGACGACTTCGGCCGACTCGCTCCGGCTTGCGTTTCCGCAGCAGCGTCGCCCCGCAATTCAAACTGAAGCCGCCAACGATGCGGCGAGATCACCGATTCGCACCACAGCTCGAGCGTGCCGACTTCGGTGAAGCTAACCGACAAGCGCACGGCCAGATTCTTTTGCTCCAGCTTCTTGCCGTAGCGCAGCAATGTGACCAGCGGCGCGTGCTGATGCACCTCAGCGCGATCCAACTCAGCAATGGACCCATGCGCGTCGTGCCGTACCGTCGAGCTATACAGGTTGAACGATACGGGCCGGTTGGCCAGCACCGAGAATTCGCGGGCCAGAGGCAGCGTGGTCCCCTCGTCGGTTCCAGCGGGCAACACGCAAACTGCATTGCCCTCGGCACGCGTCCCGATGTAGTAGGTGCGCGCGCTGCCGGCTTTTACGCGCAAGCCGTCTCCTCGCCGCACCCGGCCGTAGTACGCTGCCCCGACGGCTACGGCGCTGCCCATCGCGTCGCTGGAGAGAATCCTGGGACGCCAGCCGTGTTCCTTGCCAAACCAATGCGAGATCGCTTCGACGATTCGCTCACGCGCGATTTCCGGAATGCAGAAGCCGCCGTTGAACAGAATTGCATCCGGCCTGATCATGCGCGGAGCGCTGGATTTGCCGGCGTCGACATGGGCTCCTTCGTTCATGGTGGCCGCCGCTTGCCTCAGGAAGGCGGCAAGATGCTTCGTAATCGCCGGATCGCTGACATAGGGAAGTCCAACTTCGCGCAGTCCCGAGTGCCGAGTGCGCAACGGAGTTTCTTCTGGAGTCGTTAACGGCAGGAAGCCATTGGTGAGCAGGTCCGTGACTTCATCACGGGTTAGCTCGCTACTCAGCGTCTGGCCAACGACTGCACGCCCACTACCCAAAATGCTGATGGGCAGGCGGTCGACATCAGAATCGCTGAGCAGCCGCTCCTTCGCTGCGCAACAGGCGATTTCGAGTGCGTGACGTTGTCGCAGGCCCAGTTTCGCATTGAGTTTTTGTTCGACGCGGCGTGCCAGGGCGAGGTCGAGGTTTTCTCCGCCAAGCAACAGGTGGTCGCCGATGGCCGTCCTTTCGAACTGCACCTTGCCGTCGGCAATGTGCGTCCGTACCAGGCTGAAATCCGAGGTGCCGCCGCCGATGTCGCAGATCAGCACGATGTCACCGTCCTGCACCTGGGTCGCGATCGCTTGCTGATGCACGGCAACCCAGGCGTAGAAGGCTGCCAACGGCTCTTCCAGCAACGTGAGGTGTTCCAGACCGGCTCGCCGCGCTGCTTCCACCGTCAATTCGCGCGCCTCTTCATCGAAGGACGCGGGGACGGTGAGAACGATCTCCTGGTTCTCGAAGGCCAGCTCCGGAGCGCTGCCATCCGCGCCAGCGATCACGTGGTTCCACGCGTTACGCAAATGCATGAGGTAACGCGCCGAAGCGTCGACCGGAGAAATCCTCGGCTCTTGCGGCTCCGCTTCGCGCGGCAGTATTTCAGCGGTTCGATTTACGGCATCCTGGCATAGCCAGGATTTCGCCGACGAAACTTGCCGTCCCGGAACGAGCGCGCCTTGCTCACGAGCCGCAACTCCCGCGATTGAAGACGGCCGATCTTCCCAAGGCAAGTTGAACGCACCTGAGTCAATCTCATCTTTGGTGGGGAAGTAGAGAAAGGAAGGAAGCGCGGGAACGGCCCGGACCTCATGTGCGGCTACGATTTGGGGAATGTCGAAAACATGAATGCCATGCGATTCCTCACCGGGCACGACCGCGGTGTCGAGGTAGGCCACTACGGAGTTGGTCGTGCCCAGGTCGATGCCAATCAGGTAGCGGGAAGACATGGCTGCCTGCCTATTGATCGCCCTTTTCGCGGATGTTCAATTCAAGTTTCCAGCGTTGCGCGTTGTCGCGAGAAACACACCAGACCTCGAGTGTGCCAATCTCAGTGACACGCGATTCCAGGCGGACAGGAAGAACGGTCCCCTGCTGACCGTCGAGGTTCAGCGTTACCTTGAGCGGACTGAGCTCCTCGATCTCGCCAGCCCAGTTCTCCAGGAGGTCGCCAACGTGATCTTGTTTGCGAACGGTGGAACTGAGGAAGCGGAACTCCGCGGGCTCGCCGACGACCAAACCGAATTCGCGAGCCGGGATTTGCGCTTCCGTTCCTTCCTCCATTCCGAACGGCACGACGCAGAGCGCCTTCATCGGCGCTTCCATGCCGGGGACTGCGGGCATCGCGCTCTCGATTCCGATGTAATAGGTGCGCGACGCCCCGCTGCGAATCCGTACTCCATGGCCGCGCCGCACCTTGCCGTAGTAAGCCGCGCCACGCGCCACGGCATGCTCCAGGTCAGGAGCATCCAGCACATGCGCTGTCGCGAGCGCCTCGAAACCCTCGTCGGTCAGCCAGCGGTTCAACACACTGACCAGTCGCTCGCGCAGAACCGCGGCCTTCATTACGCCGCCGTTGAAGAGAACGTGCGTGGGACACGCCAACCCGCTCTTGCCGCGCCGAATGTTGGCAGCTTCGGGACTGCTTTGCACCTGCTGCGACAGGAAGCGTGCCAGATGTTTGGTGATCGCAGCATCGGCCGCGTAGGGCAACCCCAATTCCTGAAATCCGATTCGCCGCTGCAGCACCGGCATTTGATCGCCGGATACATTGGGAAAGAAGCCCTCGACTAATACCCGCTCCAAATCTTCACGCGTCAGTTCGCTCTTGATGGTGCCGCCGACCAGCTTGCGTCCCTTGCCCAGCAACGTAACATCCTGCTTCTGCGACTTGGGATGTTCGAACAAATACTCTTTGGCTGACCTGCACTGATACCAGAGCGCCTGCAGTTGGTAGGTGTCGATACGCTGGCCGTCGGCCTCCAACTTCTGCTGCAGCAGGCGCGCCAGGGCGAGATCCATGTTGTCGCCGCCCAGCAGGATATGATCGCCCACGGCAACGCGCTTCAGCACCAGGTCGCCATGCTCCTCGGTGACGGTGATCAAGCTGAAGTCTGTGGTGCCGCCGCCGATGTCGCAAACCAAAACCAGGTCGCCAACTTTGATTCTCTTGCGCCAGCCGTCACCCTGGCTTTCGAGCCAGGCATAGAAAGCCGCCTGCGGCTCTTCCAGAAGAGTTACCTGTTCCAGACCTGACTGCTTGGCTGCGCGCAAGGTCAGCTCGCGCGCCTCTTCATCGAACGACGCAGGCACCGTGAGCAGTACATCCTGCCGGCTGAGAGCTGAGCCGGACCCGCCGCTCACGTGTTGCGAGTCCCACACCGAGCGCAGGTATTGCAGGTATTGCGCCGAAGCCTCAACCGGCGAGACCTTGATAACTTCCTCCGGCGACTGCCACGGCAGGATCGCTGCCGTGCGATCGATGGCGCGGTGGGACAACCACGACTTCGCGGACGCAACCAGCCGCATCGGATTCTCGGCGCCACGCTTGCGGGCCAGCTCTCCGATTACGAACTTGGGCGCATCGTCCCACGGCAAACCCAGGCTGCCGGCCGGAAAATCCACTTCGCCCGGAACATAGAGAAACGATGGCAGCAGGGTGCGGTCTGTAACCTCGTTCGGGTTTGCCAGCTGCGGAATATTCTCGACTGCAATCTGCCCCGATTCATCGGCCGCTGCGCAGTACGACAGCGCGGAATTCGTGGTGCCGAGATCGATGCCCACGATGAATTCTGACTCCACTCAATCCTCCATCAACAGGTTATGTTAGCCAAAGGGAACTCGATCACAAGGAGGGGCGGTATTACGGGATCTCAATCTCTGCCGGAGCAATAATCTCGCGCCCAGTGCCGGAGGGCAGGGAAGGCAGGCTGACCTGCGTCACGCGCCAGCCGCGGTGACGCAATGTTCCCTTGATCGGAGATCCAGCAGTTACGTTCCCCAGCAGCTTTACGGTTGCGGGATCGAAGCCCACGGGCACAGTCACCGGCTGGTCTTCTTCCGAGGCGATGACCGGCTCGAGTTTCACGTAGCGATCCAGCACCTGCCGGCACGAGGCGTGAATGCTGCGAACCGCCGCTCCAAGCTGGCTGTCGGGATACGGTGCGACATCTTCGGCGAGGAAATCGATTAACCTTCCATCGCGCTGAAACAACATGAGCATCTGAACCGCGCGATCAAAAGACTCGACCGGGGGCTTGGGCGGCTGGAGAGTTACAGCAACCGGTGCACTTCCACCGGAATCAACCGCAAGCGCTCGCGCGATATCCGGCGGGATAGTCCCACTGAACAATAGCGAGAAGAAACAGCGAAATGCGTAAGCGACGCGGCTCGACAATCCAATCATAATTTTTCCTGGCCCCAAAGTGGACATCACGAATTGCGGCCGCGGTTAGCTCGCCAGGGCTGTAAGCGAGCAACCTGGCCCTAATGGCTGTTGGTGGATCGTGTCATCGCAACGATGAAACCGATTCTCCAAGTTGGCAAAGGCGGGCCTGCCAGAGCGGATTCCCATCACCTTCAATTTTATACGAGTGAGGATCATTCGACGGTTGAGGCGAGCCGAGTCCTCCCATGTCACTGCCAGGTGAGATTCGGATCACTGCGCGGTGGTGCATCTCCCGTGAACACTTGACGTAGAGCTGCTCCCAGGTGTCGGAAGCGCTGGTGTGAAAGGTTCCGCCGGCGTCAAACCGCCGGACGCTCGTCCTGAACCCACTCCGCCGGCGACGTGTTTGGCGGTGTGGTACCCGACGATGGTGTGAAGAGGTGGAACATGTTTGCACGCAGTGCACATTTTCGCGTGAAGTCGCTCGACTTGGCCGCTGAATTTACCCGAACCCTCGAAGATGAAATTCTTCCGTTGATGCGAAACCAGGAGGGCTTCAAAGGCGAGATCACGCTGTCGAATCCCGGCAATCTGGAGCGGATTTCCATCAGCCTGTGGGAGAAAGAGAGCCAGGCAGACACGTATGCTGCCCGGATCTATCCGCAAGTGTTGAAGATGCTCTCCAAGGTGGTCGACGGCGCGCCAAAGATTAAGACTTATGAGGACATCGCCTTCAACCTCAACGACACGTCCGTCGCGGAACGGCGGAATTCGCGTTCCTCCTGGCAGGACAACGCCGGTGAGCCGCTGTTCGGCGGCGGTCTCCCAAACTCAGTTGCTTGATCGTGTGGTTTTCAAGCGACGGCTGGCGAGGCTATCAACCGGCAGCGACCAATTCGCTTTCTTCCTTCGCTGACCGCATGCCGCGCAGTTGATCGCGAAAGTCGGGGTGGGCAATCGCAATGAGGGCGGCAGCCCGTTGCTGCAACGTCTTTCCACGCAAATCGGCTATGCCATATTCCGTCACCACATAATGCACATCATTGCGTGAAGTGGAGACGGCCGCGCCTGCGTCCAGCTGACGACAGATGCGCGAGACCTTACCTTTCGCGGCGGTGGAGGGAAGAGCGATAATCGACTTCCCGCCGGCCGAGCGACCTGCGCCTCGCACAAAATCTACCTGCCCGCCGACCCCGGTGAACTGGACGTTGCCGATCATCTCAGCATTGACCTGACCCATCAAATCGACCTGCAGCGCCGAGTTGATGGAGATCATGTTGTCATGCTGGCCGATCACGTAGGGATCGTTGACGTAGTCTACCGGGTGCATTTCGACGTCAGGATTGTTGTGGACAAACCGGTAGAGCTTGCTGGTGCCCATGAGGAATGTCGCGACAAACTTCCCGCGGTGGATTGTCTTTTTCTGATTCGTAACGACCCCGGCTTCGGCCAGGGCTACCACGCCATCCGAAAACATCTCGGAGTGAATGCCGAGATCCTTCTTGTCGCGAAGAGATAGAAGCGCCGCGTCAGGGATGGCGCCGATTCCCAGCTGGAGCGTGGCTCCATTGGGAACGAGGGTGGCAACGTGCTCGCCGATCCGGCGCTCAACTTCACCGACGTGCGGCGGTGGTAGTTCGACGAGAGGCGAATCGTGTTCGACGATCCACGTCAGGGCGTCGAGATGGATCTTGCTGCCTGCGGTGCGAGGCAGCTTTGTGTTCATCTGCGCGATAACGATTTTGGCTGATTCCGCTGCCGCCTGCGTGTAGTCGACGGAGAGACCGTAGCTGCAGAAGCCCTGCTCATCCGGAGGCGTGACCTGCATCAGGAGCACATCGACGGGCAGGACGCCGCTCTTGAACAGACGGGGAACCTCGCCAAAGAAACATGGAGTGAAGGCTGCCGCGATTCTCCTCCACCGCTTTGCGCGTCGGAGCGCCGAGAAAGAATCCGTTGAAGCGAAAGCTCTGCTCCATGCCCGGCTGGGCAAAGACGGCCGGCCCCATGGCCACCATGTGCACGATCTCGACGTTGGAAAGTTCGGTGAAGCGATCGACCAGAGCTTCCACCAATACCGGTGGTTCGCTGCAGGCGTGTCCCAGTACGACCCGATCCCCGGACTTGACCGACTGAAGGGCGCGTTCGGCGGAAACGAGCTTCTGCTTATAGGTGGATCTCCACTGGCTCATGGGCGCTTCGTTCTCCTCGTACTTCAGCGCTTCGGCGGGTTGCTGCGCGCAACTGCCATACTTAAAACCCACGGTAGCAAAACCAGGACTATTGTTGCGAGAGCATGAATCACATTTGCATGTGATCGGGGCCTGGGAACTGAATTCGAGCATGCTGCAATGCGCTATCCGCACGTCGGCCAAATTCGGCGAGGTCTCTTGTTCTATGATCGGTCTGCACGCGTTGCATTCTCAATTTCTGAGTTCGTCGCCAGGGAGCGCAAGATGAGCCGGGTTCTAGTCGTTGGAAGTGACAACCAAGTGAGCCAGGAGATAAGCAGCGCACTCTCGGCTACGGGTTTCCCCATGGAATGCGCCGCCGGGCACGCCGACGCGCTGCAGCGGTTGCGCAAGCGATCGTTCGGGGTGGTCATCACCAATCCCGACAGTACGGTCGAAGAAGATTTGGCGTTGCTGGAGGAGATGCGCGCCATCCGGCCCGGGGTGAAGAGCATCCTGCTGGCTCGCCACAGCACTCCCGACGAAGTCATTGCTGCCCTGCGAGCGCGAGTGTTCGCCTGCTTCACTCCTCCCTTTGACCCGCGCGAGATCGCCAACCTGGCCTGTAGCGCCGCCTCCGACAGCCAATGGCGAGACGACATACAGGTTCTGTCGGCTAAGCCTGGCTGGGTATCGATTCGCGCCAACTGTCGGCTCATCACAGCTGAGCGCGTCATCTCGTTTGCCAACGAGTTGAGTAGCCGATTACCGGAGGAGACGCGGCAGGAAATGATGCACGCGTTTCGCGAGGTTTTGCTGAACGCCATGGAACACGGAGCGGCGTTTAATCCCGAGCAGGTAGTTGAGTTCACCGCGGTTCGCACTCGAAGAGCCATGGTGTTCTACGTGCGCGACCCCGGAGCCGGCTTCCGCCGCGAATCGCTGACTCATGCGGCGATTGCAAATCCAGCTGACGATCCCGCCGCCCACATTGCGCAGCGCGAAGCGGAAGGCATGCGCCCCGGGGGATACGGTCTTCTTTTGGCCGCTGGAACTGTGGATGAGCTCATTTACAGCGATATCGGTAACGAGGTGCTGCTCATCAAGTACGTGGAACAAGGCAGTTCATAGTTCCTGGAAACTATTTCATAAATCGTTTTTGAAAGGGCACGGCTTTAGCCGTGCCGCCCGGAGCCGCAATAAAACTGGGCTTTAGCCCCTGAGGCGAAGTTGGAGTTACCAATCCAGTTCATTACGAGATAGCTTCCAGTCGGAAACCGCTTCGGGGCGATTGCTCCCCGCGCGTCTGAAGCTTGGGATAGCGGAATGAACAACTGAAGATTACTTCCCGATCGATTGAATCTGTACGAACTGCCAGCCGAACCGCCCTTTGATGCAAAGATTGCCGCGAGTCACGCTGTGGTCGAGCGGCGAGGTCACGCGAACGATCTGGCCGTCCTGCTGGTGCACGGTGAGGTCGCAGCCTACTCCGCAGTAGGGGCAGATGGTGTCGGTCTGCGTCTGCCGGCTTTCGTTCCACGTGCCCGCTTGGCGCATGTCATATTCGCTCTTGAACATCAGCGCGCCGGTGGGGCAGACGCCGATGCAGTTGCCGCAATACACGCAGGCCGAGTCGGGCAGAGGCACGTCAAATTCCGTGGCAATGTGGGCGGAGAAGCCGCGGCCGGCCACGGCAATCGCAAAGGTATTCTGCGCGTCCACGCCACAGGCTTCCACGCACTTGTAGCACAGAACACATTTGGAGTAGTCGCGGACGTAGAGATCGTTGTCGATCTTTACCGGCTGGCGCGACCGTGGCTCGGGTTGGGCCGAAGCGCTCGGGATTCGCGTTGTACCGTTCCATATAAGCCTGCACCGCCGGCGCAGTGGAAAGATCTACCGACGAAGCCAGAAACTCCAACACCAGGCGCCGGCTCAGCCGCACGCGCTCGGAATCCGTCCTGATGGACATGTTGGGTTCCACCTTGCGCGAGCAGGCCGGAACGAGTGCGCGCGATCCTTCCAACTCCACCACACACACGCGGCAGGCGTTGACCGGGGTAAGGCTCTCCAGGAAGCAGAGCGTAGGCGTGTCGATGCCCAGTTTCTTGGCCGCGTCCAGGATGGTCGAACCCTCAGCGACGGAAACAGCTTCGCCATCGATCTTGATTTCGATGGAGCGAACTTCGCGCTCCGGCGGCGCCTGCGGCACCGGGCCGCGCGGTATCGGAATGGTCGACACGGGCGCGTCGAGCGCCGGCAAAGTCTCTTCTGTTGATCGACTCATGCGAATAGACTCCATCGCTGCATCGCGGACTGCAGCGCGCTGGCTGCCGTCTGGCCCAGGCCGCAGATCGAGGCGTCACGCATGGCCTGCGATATCTCCCGCAACATCAGTGATTTCCTGCGCTACCGAGCCGAGCGGCTTGCCGCCGACCAGGCGCTGCAGCGCTTCGTGCTGGCGCACCACGCCCACGCGGCAAGGAACACATTGACCGCAGGTTTCATGGCGAAAGAAACTGGCGATGCGCAGCAGGATGCGGCGGAGATCAACCGTGTCGTCAAACAGCATGACCACGCCGGAGCCAAGGCTGGCGCCAATCGCGCGCGTGTTTTCAAACGTGAGAGGATGATCGAGCTCGTGAGGCTCGACAAAAGTCCCGGCAGCGCCGCCCAGAAGAACCGCTTGCAATCTGCCTCCGCCGGCAACTCCGCCGGCAAGATCAATGAGCTGCCGCAGCGTCGTTCCCATCGCGACTTCATAGATGCCCGGGCGCGCTACATGTCCGGAAAGACAAAAGAGCCGCGTGCCGGTTGAGTGACTCGTGCCGAGCGTCGCGTACACTATGCCGCCGTCGAAGATGATGCCAGGCACGTTGACCAGCGTCTCGACGTTGTTCACCGCAGTCGGTTGGCGGAAGAGTCCGGACTGCGTGGGGAACGGCGGTTTGTTGCGCGGCTCGCCACGATAGCCTTCGATCGAGTTAAACAGCGCGGTCTCTTCGCCGCAGATGTAGGCGCCGGCGCCGCGGCGGAGTTCAACTGTAAATTGCAGGCCGGAGCCAAGAATGTTGTCGCCGAGGAATCCGTTTTCGGTGGCCGATTCGATGGCGTGTTGCATCCGATGCGCAGCCAGAGGATATTCGCCGCGCAAGTAGATGTAGCCTTGATGTGCGCCGGTGACAAAGCCGCCAATCGTAAGACCTTCGAGCACGGCGAAGGGATCGCCTTCCATCAAGATGCGATCTTTGAACGTTCCCGGCTCGGATTCATCCGCATTGCAAACTACGTAATGCCTGCGGCCAGGCTCCTGCTGCAACCTTGGTCGCTGAAGAAAAAGCGCCTGCCATTTTGTGGCAGCAGGGAAGGCAGCGCCGCCGCGCCCCAGCAGCTTCGACTCCGACAGCTCACGCAGCGTTTCTTCGGGGCCCAGCTCAAGGGCCTTGCGCAGACCTCTGTATCCGCCGAGCCCCTGATATTCCTCCAGAGTAGTAGCGCCACCTTGTGCAATGCGATGAAGCAGTCGCAATGAAAACGATTCGCTGGACTGAGCTTGCTGGGGCACGCTGATCTCGACGTCCAGCACATCCGGCTCGTCGGGCAGGCGGTGCTGCACAGCATCGTTCACCAGGGTCTGCACAGCTTCGGCCGACGCGGGAGCCAGCACTCGTTCCTTAGGAGATTCTCCGGCCGAAGTGACGAGCACTGCCGGCGCGCGCTCGCACAAGCCCAGACACTGGCTGCGAAGCCAGATTGCACGTCCCCCGACGCAAGGCGAACCAGCCGCACCGAGCGTGCTTTCCAGCTCGGCGCAAAGCTTGTCAGCGCCGCGCGTCATGACATGCAATGTCATCGCAAACGTGAGCGACAACCGGAGGGCTCGGCTCAAGCGAGAACATTCCATAGAACGACGCCACGCCATAGACTTCTGCGGGGGCAACGTCTAAACGAGCTGCAATGTAATTGAGAGCGCCTGGACTAATCCAGCCTATGCGCTTCTGGATCGCGTGCAGCGCCGGCAAGAGAAGATGCCGACTGCCGTGCGCACCAGCTTCGCAAGCGACGCGCGTGTCGGCGGTCTGCTGCCGGCAGTCTTGCGAGCCCGATTGGGGTACGCCCAGTTCCGAGTCCACCGCAGCGCGCTCCTCAGCGCTCGCCTGCGCGTCGGTTAAATGGAGATCCAATGAACTCCTCTCATGCTTTCTCAATCCGAATGGCGGTTGCCTTAAACTCCGAGGTCCCCGATTTTGGATCAACCGCATCAATCGTCAGCTCGTTCGTGGCTATCTGATCATGCGCATGAACTGCCAGAAACGCCAGGCCACGACGTAACGCCGAATCGAAGCGCACCGGTGCGATGAGCGAGCCGCGGCGCGACGACACGCGCACCTTTTCACCTTCCCGCAACTGGTAGTGCTGTCCGTCTTCCGGCGAAAGCTGCAGCGCTTCCTCGCGCCGCAGCGGCGACGAATAGTGCCTGGTTTGAACGCCGGTATTGTAATCGTCGAGCCGGCGGCCGGTAGTCAGGCGAATGGGATATTCCTCGTCCAGTTGGTCCACCGGCGGCTCAAATTCCACCACGTGAAATGGCGCGCGCGGGCCAATCAGCGGCGCACTCCACAGCCTGCCGTGCAGGAACATCTCTCCAGGATGCGACTCGTCATAGCACGGCCACTGAATGCCGCCCATCTCTTCCAGACGACGATAACTCATTCCGCCGTGCATCGGGCTCAAGGTGCGCAGTTCGTTCCAGATGCTTTCAGCGTCGGGCGTCCCCCAGTCGTGACCAAGGCGGTGCGCCAGGTCAAAGATGATCTCGACGTCGTCGCGAACTCCGGCAGGCGCCGGCACGGTAGGGCGAACACGCTGCACGCGACGTTCGCTGGAAGTCACTGTCCCGTTGCTTTCAAGCGCACCCGCTGCCGCAGGCAAGACCACATCGGCGAGCTCCGCAGTATGGGTGTAGAAAAGATCCTGTACCACCAAGAATTCCAGACCGCTAAGCCGCTTCAGAGCACGATGCCGATCGGCTTCAGAGTCGGCGGGATTCTCGCCCAGTACATAAAGCGTGGTCAGCTCGCCGCGCTCCATCGCCTCAAACATGTCGCTCAGGTGCCAGCCGCGCTTCGGAGGTATGGTCACTCCCCAGGCTTGGTCAAACTTGGCGCGCAATTCATCGTTCTCAATATGCTGGAAGCCCGTGAGATGGCTAGGAATCGCGCCCATGTCGCCGCCGCCCTGGACATTGTTTTGCCCGCGCAGAGGATTGACTCCGCTGCCGTAGCGGCCCACATGTCCGGTGAGCAGCGCCAGGTTGATGAGGGCGACTACGTTGTCCATCGCGTTGTGATGCTCGGTGATGCCCAGAGTCCAGCACAACTCGGCACGCGGCGCTCTGGCGTAGGCATGGGCCATTCTGCGTATTGATTCCGCGGGCACGCCGGTCTCACGCTCGGCCCGTTCCAGCGTGTATTTCTCGACGTGCGCTTTGTAGGCTGCAAATCCGCTGGTGGCGTGGCGGATGAATTTCTCGTTGGCCAGACCGGCGGCGATGATTTCGCGGCCCATCGCGTTGGCCAGCGAAATGTCGGAGCCTACGTCAAGTCCCAGCCACAAGTGCGCCCACCGCGCGGAGCTGGTGCGCCGCGGGTCGACTACATACAGTTCGGCCCCGTTCCGCACACCGCGCAGCACGTGATGGAAAAAAATCGGATGCGTTTCCCGGGCGTTCGATCCCCACAGCAGGATCACGTTGGTGTCTTCCATCTCGCGATACGAACTCGTCCCGCCGCCCGCTCCGAACACTGCCGCCAGACCGGCGACACTAGGGGCGTGTCAAGTACGGTTGCAGCTGTCGATGTTGTTCGTGCCCATGACGCAGCGCACAAACTTTTGCGCCACGTAGTTCAGTTCGTTGGTGGCCTTGGAGCAACTGAACATGCCAAAGTTGCGCGGATCTTTTTTCGCAATCGACTTGCGGAACGCCGCTACAACGCGTTCCATCGCTTCGTCCCAGGTCGCTGGGCGATGCGAGCCGTTCTCGCGCACCAATGGCTGGGTCAAACGACCTTGCTTCACTTTGGACATAGCCCGGAGAGATTCCCCCACAGGAAAATCGTAACACTAGAGGCTACGGCTATCTCATAAATCGCTTTGTATCAGGGCACGGCTTCACAGGCTGCTGAGACGGTCGAGAAAGCAGGTCCCTCGTCGGCCTGAAGGCCTCCTCGTGATGACAAAAGCAAGGATGTGAAGTTTCGGGGACGGCAACCTTTCCTTGACACTGCGCAGTGCATTCTCTACGGTACGAACGTCGATAGAATGTCACCGGCGACGGATGTCAACGCGCGTCAAATTCGCTCTGCTAGTTCTGCTGCTTCGTAGCTTGGTGTTCCTTTTCATCGGCAGAGAAGATCGCGGACATACGCCCACAGGGCTATGTCACCGATCTCGCGCAGGTCATTGATCCCTCCACTAAGGCCCAGTTGGAATCCCTTTGCGCCGAGGTCGAGCAGAAGACCGGCGCCCAGATTGCGGTTGTGACCGTTAATTCACTTGACGGCCAGAGCAGGGAAGATTATGCGGCCGATCTCTACAAGCATCTCGGAGTCGGATCCAAGAAGGATAACCGAGGCGTTCTGTTATTGCTGGCGCCCAAGGACCGTCAATACAAGATCGAGGTCGGTTACGGGTTGGAGCCGGTAATCAACGACGCCCGCGCCGGCGACATTGGCCGGGAGATGGTGCCCGATCTGCGCCGCCAGGACTACAGTGCTGCGGTGCTCGTTGGCACAACGGGCTTGGCCCAACTCATCGCAGCCGACAAGGGTGTGCAGTTGAACGGCGTACCGGCCGTCCGGCCTCGCGCGTCAGCTTCGCAAAATTCGCCTTTGATCCCGTTCCTGGTCATCGTGGCTGTGTTCGTCATCCTCGCCATCATTTCGCGCGCGGTGCGGGGCTCGGGTCCCGGGCCGCGATGGGGCGGTGGCGGAGGCGGAGGGTCTGCTCTTGCATGGTTTCTGATCGGCGAGCGCCCTGGCGAACCGAGGCGGTAGCTCGGGAGGCGGTAGCTGGGGCGGCGGCTTCGGTGGAAGTTCCGGAGGCTTTTCGGGCGGTGGTGGCGGCGGCGGTGGATTTGGAGGCTTTGGCGGAGGCATGAGCGGCGGCGGCGGGGCCGGCGGTAGTTGGTGATTGCGGCGCCGGGTAAGGTGCAATGAAGAAACCAGAAGGCAAACTGCAGGAACTCGTTACAAAATTGCAAGCGGCGTGCGGCGACGAGCTGGTGTCCGTCGTCCTGTTCGGTTCCGCTGCTCGCGAAGACTTCCATGAGGAATTCTCGGACGTGAACGTGCTAGTTGTGCTGCAACATTTGCCGCCAAATTCGTTTGCCCCGATCTCGACAGTTCTGCATTGGTGGAGTCACGAAGGGAAACTTCGGCCGCCGATGATCATGACGCTGGAAGAGCTGCGGGAGTCGGCCGATGTTTTCGCCATCGAGCTGCTCGACATGAAGGATTCGCATAAGACGCTTTTCGGTCAGGATGTGGTAGCGGCGATTGAAGTGCCCATGAACCTGCATCGGATCGAGGTGGAACACGAACTGCGAACCACGCTACTGCGGTTGCGACAGCATTTGCTGCTGAGTCCTGACAAGGAAGATGAACTTCGCGCGGTGCTGGCAAAGTCGATCACCAGCGTTCTGACATTGTTCCGCCATGCTCTGATCGTGCTGGGAGAGAAGCCGCCACATGCGAAGCCGCAGTTGCTGGAACGTGCCGGTGAGGTCTTCGGTCTTGAGGTGGCGCCGCTGCAGTCAATTCTGGGGCTGAGGAGCGGCAAGGCGCATCCGGAGAATTTACGCGAGCTGTACCACGCGTACATGAGTGCAATTCAGCGGGTCGCTCACGAGCTGGATGCGCGGGCGCCCAAGCGTCACTTGCGGAACCTGCAATAGATTTCTAACAAAGAAGCCGCGGGGGAGAGATTCTCATGAAAGCCGTGATCATCGTATTGGTCGTGATCGTGTTGCTGGCGCTGATGTTCGGAAGCACCTTCATCTCGCATCGCAACGAGATGGTTCGCAAGCGCGAGGCGGTAAATGCCGCGTGGTCGCAGGTGGATGTGGTTCTGCAGCGCCGCTCCGACCTCATCCCGAATCTGGTCGAGACGGTAAAGGGCTTTGCAACTCACGAGGAAAAAGTTTTCGGTGACATTGCCGCTGCCCGCGCCGCGATGATGGGGGCAAAATCTCCGCAAGAGAGGATCGCCGCTAATGGTCAGCTGGATTCCGCTCTGAGCCGTCTGTTGGTGGTCGTAGAAAATTATCCGCAACTGCGGTCCAATGAAAACTTTTTGCGCTTGCAGGACGAGTTAGCGGGCACGGAAAACCGGATCGCGATCGAGCGCCGCCGCTACAACGAAACCTTGCAGGATTACAACACGTATATCGCCCTGTTCCCGAATAACATCATCGCAAGCCTTTCGGGATTCACCCGCAACGACGCCTACTTCAAGACCGAGGAAGGAGCGCGAGAGGCTCCAAAAGTGAATTTTGGCGCACCGACGCAGCAACCAGCCCCGGCGCCGACGCACTGAACCTGCTGCTGCAAGTCAAAATTCGCGGATTGCGAAAGGCCGACTCCAACGGCAGTGGCATCCAACTATCGATCTCGACTGCCACCCTTGCGTAACGAGGCGAACATGGAAGATCCAAATCTCACGGATGGAACAGGGTCCGAGGACGACGCTAGTCGCGGCTCATCGCCCGATCCGGCCGGCCAACCGGTAGACGAAAAACTACAGAAGTCGCTCGACAAATTTCTGTATGGCGGAGGTCGCCCGTCGGCACAGAAGATCAGGAATTTCTTGAATGGCACCTGGCTCGGCGAGCCTTTACATGTCGTGCTCACTGATGTTCCGGTAGGAGCCTGGACCGTCGCCATGGCGTTCGACGCGCTGGACATGGTCTACGACCGCCGCGAGTTCCGGCGTGGCTGTGAAATTTCCATCGGACTGGGATTGCTCGGGGCCGCAGGCGCGGCCGTCACCGGGATGACGGATTGGTCCGATGTCGATCCGCCGGCTCGCCGTCCTGGGATGATTCACGGCCTCCTCAACTTGAGTGGCGCAGCGTTATTTGCAACCTCCCTGCTCTTGCGAAGAAAAAAATCCCGCGAGGCCGGACGCGTCGCGAGCGCTTCTGGGCTATGCGGTTATGGGCTACGCAGCCCACCTCGGCGGCAAATTGGTGTACGAACACAGAGTCGGCGTCGATCGCACCGCTGGCCAGAAATTCCCGGAGCAATTTACCGCCGTTCTGCCTGAAACCAGCCTGGCGGACGGTAAGCTTACGCGAGTAATGTGCGAGGGAACGCCGATCCTGCTGGTCCGTCGCGGAGATCGCCTGTTTGCCATGGCTGAGACATGCTCCCACTTCAGCGGGCCGCTCTCTGAAGGCAAACTCGAGGGGGACACCGTCGTGTGCCCATATCACTTCTCGCGCTTTGCATTGCAGGATGGCCGGGTCGTCGACGGGCCGGCTGTGCACCCGCAGCCCTGCCTGGAAGTCCGCACGCGGAATGGTCAAATCGAAGTGCGGCGGCGAACTTGAGTTTTGAACGGCGGTCGATGAAAAGCGCGCCGTAAAGCGGATATCACAATCCGAATGGCAGGTTGTGGAATCTAATTACTCATGCGCGCACGACGCTTGTTTGTTTTCATTGCAATTATTCAGTCTGTTCTTTTCCTGACGCATTTTCTCTTGTACGAAACCTGGGCCTTCTCGCCCGCAGGACGCGACAGCCATGGAACGCCGTGGATCAAGCTGCTTTTGGGCTTCTTGTCGGTGAGTTTTGTTGCCGCTTCGTTACTCGCCATGCGCTATACAAATCCTGCTGTGCGGACGTTTTACCGGGTAGCCGCGGTCTGGGTTGGCCTGCTGACGTTCCTCCTGCTGGCGGCGGTAGCCTCCTGGATTATTTTCGGGCTTGCGGGGCTGGCTGGGCGGGACATGAACTTCCATCGCTTGGTGGAATTGCTGTTTGGTGCAGCACTACTGACCGGACTCTACGGAGTCTTTAACGCCAGGCTGGACACGAATCACGCGGACGACAGTGCGGCTGGTCAACTTGCCGGCAGCTTGGCGCGGGCGAAGAGCGGCGCTGGTCAGCGATCTCCACCTGGGGCACGTGCGCAACGGCAGTTTTCTGCGGCGTATCGTGGCCAAAATATTGCGCGAAGAGCCGGACGCGATTTTTATCGCAGGAGATTTGTATGACGGCACGGCCATCGACGCGGGACGGGCAGCGGCGCCGCTGAACCAGCTGACGGCGCCACAGGGCGTGTACTTTGTCGCGGGGAATCACGAGCAATTTGGCGACGACAGCAAATATTTAAACGCTATTGCGGCGGCCGGCGTGCGCGTGCTCAGCAATGAAAAAGTAGAAGTGGACGGGTTGCAGATTATTGGCGTGCCCTACCGGAACGCGACCCAGGGCGGGACATCTGGCATCAGCACTGCACGACATCCGCCTGGATCGCGATCGTGCGAGCATTCTGTTGACCCACGCCCCCGACCATCCTGAAGTCGCGGAGGCGGCGGGCGTTTCACTACAGTTGTCCGGGCACACTCATGTGGGCCAGTTCATACCTTGGAGCTGGATGGCGCGGCGGATCTACCGCCAGTTTGTTTACGGCTTAAGCCAGATCGGCAAGATGCAGGTTTTCACTTCCAGCGGAGCAGGAACGTGGGGACCGCCGCTACGCCTGGGATCGAATCCCGAGATCGTAATGCTTGAGTTTGAATAAAGTTTGCGAGACCGATCTCCGGCCGGCTAGCGGCAACTGAGTGCACATGCGTTTCGTGGCCCAGATCTCAAGTCCAACGATTAACGGCGAAAGGCCGCAGCGCCGTCCAACCTCCGACTGACGCTCTCCAGTTCGAACACCGTTCCGGCGTTGTAATTTCCGCCGCCGTAATAGGTCACGCCATAGAGATTGCCCGAGGGATCGAAGACCACGCCGGCCTCCGGGATAAGCGCCGTCTCCGGCGCTCGAAATTGAAGGTGTGCAGCACGGTTTCGGTCCAGCTTCCACCTTGCGCGGGAGTGAGTCCGAACACTGTGCCATTGCTAGTTAGTGCCGCCGGAGTAGGTGGTGCCGTAGAGGCTTCCGCTGGAGCCAAAGAAGGTCAAATTGCTGTACGGAAAAGCTCCGTCGGCGCAGTTGCCCAGCGAGCAGAAGTTATAGATCACACTCTCCGTCCAGTTACCGTTCTGCGGCGTCAATTTGAACACCGCGCCGCCGCTTCCGCTCGCGCCGCCATCCGAGGTGGTGCCGTAGAGGTTGTGGGCAGCATCGAAGACCAAGCTACCGTATGGAAAACTCCCGTCCGCGCAGCTATTCTGCGTGCAAAAGCTGTACAGGATCGACTGCGTCCATTCGCCCTTACCGTTCGGTGACAATTCAAAAACCGTTCCTTCGATGTTCGGTCCGCCCCAATAGGTCGTGCCGTAAAGATTGCCGGCGCTGTCGATAATCAGTCCGGCATAGGGGAAGAATCCATCGAAGCCATCGAGGTCGAAGCTGTGCAACACCTGCTCCGTCCATCCGCCTTGTCCGTTGGGCGACAGCTCGAACACCGTCCCAAAGTTATAGGTGCCGCCCAGATAAGTCGTGCCATAGAGATTGCCGGCGGCATCGAAGACCAGGGGACTAAAGGGCTGAAATCCATCCGTACCGTTGTTCTGGAAGCTATGGAGCACCTGCTCGGTCCACCCTCCACTTCCGTTCGGTGACAATTCGAACACGGTGCCGCCCTGGCCGTAGGCGCCGCCGCCGGCCGTGGTGCCATACAGGTTACCGTGCCCATCGAAGACCATCCCGGCAAACGGCGTGTTGGGGGCGGTGCCGGTGGCGCCGAAGTTATACAGCACCTGCTGCGTCCAGCTCCCGTTTCCGTTAGGCTTCAACTCGAACGCCGTTCCACCGTCGTAGGTACCGCCGGTGACGGTCGTGCCGTAGAGATTGCCCTCCGCGTCGAGGGTTAACTGCGCATACGCCGGGTTGGAGCCGTCCGCGCCGTTGAAGTGGAAGGCGTACAGTACCGCTTCTTTCCAGAGTCCGCCACCTCGGGGTGACAGCTCAATCACCGCGCCGACAGCACCGCCGCCGCCGCTGGCTGTCGTGCCATAGAGATTGCCGTACTCATCCAGCATCAGGCCGGCGTAGGGAAGCGAGCCGTCCGTGCCGCTATTGGCAAAGCTATGGAGAATGGTTTCCGTCCAGCCTCCGCCGCGTTTGGGAGACAGCTCAAAGGCCGTACCCAGGTTGTGCAAGCCTCCGCTAACAGTAGTGCCGAACAAATGATCGTCCGGACCGAGGACCAGGGTCGCCCAACCAGGATTCTTCCCATCCGTACCTTGGCCAAAACTATGCATCACCGTCTCGGTCCAGCTGCCCTGCGTGGGCGAGAGTTCGAAAGCTACGCCGGCGTTGTAGGCGCCGCCAGATTGGGTTGTGCCATAGAGATTGCCGGCGGCATCCAGCACCAAGCCGCCGGCAAAGGGCTGGGAGCCGTCCGTACAAGTCGACTGCGTGCAAAAGCTGTAGAGCACCGACTCCGTCCAGCCTCCTCCCTGCTTGGGCGATAGCTCAAATACAGCTCCGGAAAAGTTTGCGCCACCCGACTGGGTCACACCGTAGAGATTGCCGTGGGTATCGAAGATCAGAGCAGACGCCGGAGTCGAAGCGTCAATGCCGCTTATGGAGAAGCTGTAGAGGATCGTCTCTGTCCAACCGCCGCCCTTTTTGGGGGACATCTCAAAAACCGTACCGCCGTTTTTAGCGCCGCCGGCCTGGGTCGTACCGTAGAGATTGCGCGCCGCGTCGAGGATCAGTCCGGCATACGGGGCAGAACCGTCTGCGCCGTTCTGATTGAAGCTGTGCAACAGCTGCTCGGTCCAGCCTCCACTCCCGTTCGGCGACAGCTCGAAGACCGTGCCGCAGCCGGTAGGAGCGCAATTCGCGCCGCCTCCCGTCGTCGTACCGTAGAGATTGCCTTGGGCATCGAGGACTACGCCGGCGTTAGGGGAAAATCCGTCGCCACCGAAGCTCTTGAAGTTGTACAGTACCTTTTCCGTCCAGCCTCCGCCTTCGCGGGGCGACAACTCGAACACGGTTCCGCTGTTGTAGGCGCCCCCGCTGTAGGTTGTGCCATAGCGATTGCCGGCGGCATCGGCAATCAGGCTGGCATATGGGGGAGGCTCCGTCCGATCCTTTTGGAGCGAAGCTGTGCAGCACCTTTTCCTGAACACTCGCGGATGCGGTGGTCACTGTGAGCATCACCAAGATCGCTCCCGACAAAACTACTGTGGATACGATGGAAACCCTTTTGCCTTGCATCAAGTCCTCCTCTGTCCACTACTCGCCCCACCGTTCCGCGAAGGTGTCGCGACTGCTATCGTCCTACGGCGCGTAGAAGCTGGAGATATCCAGGATCAGATCCGTCGCGCCGAAGCCAGCGTAGGCATTGATCTCGCCATTGGTGCCGGCGGGAATGATCGCCATGTTCGAGGTGATCGCGCCGTCATAGGCGTTCAAAGTCGAGACCACGGGCAGCATTCCCCCCACTGGCCACAGAGTGAGATAACCCAGCGACCCGCCCTGGTAAGGCACCACGGTCGCGTTGAAGGTGTAACCCAGAGACTGCGCCGGCACACTGGATGGCACCGAGCAAGGACTCCCCAGGACATTCACCGGAGGACTCAACGTTCCGGTAAAAGGACCGTTCCCATTAGGCGGACGAGTGTCCAAGACCCGGCAGGGCGCTGTGGGATAGGCGGAGAGACCACCGCTGCCCGGCGCTGCAAAGTAGCCATCAATGTCGATGATCAGATCACTGTCGTTGAAGGCATAGGCGTTGATCTCCCCACTGGGCATGCCGGCCGGCACGATGGCCGCGTTGGCCGTGACCGCGCCAGTCGGGGCATTCAAGGTCGAAACGTTGGGTTGCTGCTGGCCGGTCGGCCAGATGGTCAGATAGCCCAGCGGCCCGTGCGGCACGGCGGTGAAGTTCAGCGAGTAGGCTGCCACGGTTGTGCCGGACGGGACCTGCTGGAAGCACGTCGTTGCATTCAGCAAAGGAAAGCTGCGCTGCTGTTGAGCCTTCAGCGACGGCGCTCCCAGGCCTTGCGGGAAATTGCTTTGGCGGGTGTCGGCGATGCGGCAGGGCGTCAGCGGATAGTACTGCAAGGTCGAGCTGCCCGACGGTCCAAAGTAGGCGTCGATATCCAGAATGACGTTGGCGGTGTTGGCGACATACACGTCAACTGCTCCCTTAAGTCCCGCCGACACGATGGCTGCATTGGCTTTGATTCGTCCATCCGAGTTCATGGTTGAGACGAAGGGCTGGAGCAGGCTGTCCGGCCAAATGGTGAGATAGCCGACCGGGCCGCTGCTGGGAACCAGGGTCACGTTCAGCGAGTAGCTGATGGCCGAGGAGAGATTAAGACCGGTACATTTCTGTTGCGCCAACTGGGGCAGATTGAAGGCCTCGTAGGTTCCGCCCTGGATGGGACCCGACCCTCCGCTGCCGGGGCGCGTGTCCACCAGGCGGCAGGGTGTGACCGTGTTCAGCTGCGCCTTGGTGGCTCCGCCAATCACCGACACGGTATTGTCCGCGTCATTGGGAACATAAATGGTATTGGTGCTGGCGTTAACCACTGCCGCATTGGGTACATCACCGACGGCGATAGGGAAGGCGGTGTTGGTGGCGCCGTTAATGACATTCACACTCAGTCCGGTTGCGATCAACTGATTGGAACGCGGCTGGCATGCGAAGTAAATCATGTTGGTGGTGAGATTGGCTTCGCTGTCGTAGGCAGGCTGGGTCTCGGTGGTGCAAATCGGAACCGACGTGGTGACCGTATTGTTGCTGCCGTTAATGACGGTCACCGAAGGCGGCAGGACGCAGTTAGGATCGCTGCCGCACTGATTCCCCACGTAAGCCGTGTTCGTCTTGGAATTGAACACCACCGGCGCGGGAGAGAGCCCGACCATAACGTCGGCTTCGACCGTATTGCTGGCGCCATCAATCACCGTGACGGTTCCGTTGGAATAACTACCGTCCGTACCCCCATTATTGGTGACGTAAATCTTGTTGTTGACCTGGTCCACGGCAGCTAGAAGGGGATAGAAGTCGACGGCAATATTGGTGACTAAAGTATTCGTGCTGCCATTGATCACGGTCACGGTGCCGGCGCTTTGGCAGGTAAGATCGCTGCCGCATAGGTTGACCACGTAGATCATGTTGGTCACCGGGTTGACTACCGCGGTGAGGGGAAAGGCGCCGGCCTGGACGGTAGCGACGGCCTTAAGGGTAGTTCCGTTAATGGCGGTTACATTCCCCATGGTCGTGCAGTTGGAATCGTCGCACTCGTTGACCACGTAGACATAATGGGACGACGAGTTAACCGCAACCCAGGTGCTGTCATAGCCGGTGGCAGCGATGTTGGTGACGCCCAGAGTGCTGCCATTGATCGCTGACACTCCTCCCAGGCTGGAGCAAGTGTTATCGCTGGCGCAGGTGGCGACGTAGGTTTGATTGAGGCCGGTGTCAACCGCAACGCTGTACGGCCAATAACCAACCGTGACGGTTTGCGTGCCTAGCGTTTTGCCATTAATGACCGTGACACTGGGATTCGTGCCGATCTCACAAGTGCTATCCGTACCGCATTCATTAGCGACAAATATCGTATTGGTGGAGGGGTTCACCGCGGCGCTGGCTGGGGCTACCTGGGTGCCGACAATGGATGTCGCGACTTGACCGGAGGCCGGCAGCGACGCCAGGGCAGCGATCAGGACGACGAGAGACAAGAGACGGGACACACGCATCGGTTCCTCCGAACATTTTCTAATTGAGCCAATCCGGAATCTCGTCCATGGATGGAGCTTCGGCGAGATGGAAATCATTGGGTCTACGGGACTTCAGCTCAGATATTTGAAATGGGTCGCGGCGATGTTAGCACGGCTGGCGAGCGAGTCAATCGTTTTTCCTGAA
>CAVONC010000029.1:0-29794 GCA_963697175.1 uncultured Acidobacteriaceae bacterium
GGGAGCTACTGTTGCATCCGCTGCCCTATGTCGCCGTTTATCGTGTGAAGGGGCAGAGCATCGAAGTGCTGCGGATTTACCACGGAGCGCAGGAACGCAGTTGACGTGTGTGGAGTGAGCTTCGGCAGGGCGGCCACGCCTCGCTAGCGGCGTTTTTTCAGCAGAATTCCCGCCAGTAGCGCAGCCGAGGAGGCGAGCAGCCATTCGATTCGCCAGAGCTGGACGGCCTGCCAGTCTACCAGCGTGTCCGCCTTGTAGAGGATGCCGGTCAGGAGAGCTGGACCATGCACGCCACACCGAGCAGGAAAATATCAGGGAAGAGACGGTGAGGCCCAGCTGATCGAGGAGGTTGGTGTGTTCTTCGGTTGCGATGGAGGTGTCCAAGTCATCGGCGATGGTAAACGGCTTCTCGCGCTCGCTGCCGCAGATGTGGCAGAAGTGGGCCGCGGGAGCGTAGTCGGCGCTACAATGCCAGCAGGACGACGGCACCGGCATGGGGCTCACCATCCGCATCACCTCGGGATTGGGTGAGCGCCAGTATTCCTGGCTGCTCCTGCCTGCCGCCAGCGGCATGTCTAAGGTCTCCTATGATCTGATAAGTTGAATGCAAGCCTCCGGCCAAACGCGCCATTAGATGTAAGTTATTTAATTTAAACAACTTATTACACAGCCCGCGAAGGGCGGCGACGTATCGTGCTGGGCAGAAATTGCCTAGCGCGGGTAAACCGTGAAGAGTTTGCGTGAGAACCGTGCCGTCCCTAAAGGGACTCAGGCTTCGTTTAACTGTCCTACCCAGCGCTTCCGCGCTGGGCTAATCACTTTCATCCTGAGCGGACTAAAGTCCGCTCAGATAACAAGAATAAAGGGCCTCGAACGCGGCGCTGAAGCGCCGCACTACCTTCAGCAAGGAGTACCGAATGCCGGTTCTTATGGGCGCCTGGGCATGGGAATCACTTTGCTTGGCTGTGGCGGGGTGAGGTTGTTCCAGTAGCCCAGAAGCAGAAGATCGCTGGAGGTGAACTCAATCGACGCCGGACGGGTGTTGCCGGGGGTGAAGACGTATTTGTCGAGGAGCTGGTGCAGGCGGAAGATACTGATGCCCAGCGCCGCGGCGGCTTCGCTTTCGCTATACGGCTCCTGAGAGGACCGAGTGACGTTAGACATAGGGCGCATCGTTAAATTCCTTGTAATCCTGTTGTACAGGTTTGGGGCGGAGTCGCGATATCGGGTAAACTTCCCATAAACCGGTCGCGATGAAACCTTACCAACGACTGCTGTTATTGGGGTGCCTCTGCTATGGCTTCTTACTGGGGGGCAGCTTGTGCTTTGCGGCCGCAACTTCATCAGTCCCGGGGCTCGCCGGCGATCCCGGAACGTCCGCTTCCGTGGTTCCGACGCGGATGGAAAATGATGCGAACACCCGCAAGGGGTTCGATCACTTCTACAGCCTCGAGTACGATAAGGCGATCCACGAGTTCGAGCTGGCGCAGCAGGCACATCCCCAGGACCCATTCGCGGTCAATCACTTGCTGGCTGCGGTTATCTTCAGGGAGCTGTACCGCATCGGCGCGCTGGATACGGAAGCCTATGCCGCCGACAACTTCCTGACCAAGAAGCCGGCGGAGCCGCTCGACCCTGGACTCCACGACCGTGTCACGCAGCTGGTCAACCTGTCGCTGTCGCTTTCGCAGGCGCAGTTGGATAAGAATCCTAACAACGTGGACGCGTTATACGCGCGCGGCGCAACGCGGGCGCTGCAATCGACCTATATAGGCGTCGTGAATCACGCCTGGTTTTCGGCGCTGCGCAATGCCGTGGCCGCACGCCATGACGACGAGCGCGTGCTGGAGCTCGATCCCAACTACGTCGATGCGAAGGTCGTGCTCGGCACGCACTTGTACATCATCGGCTCGCTGAGCTGGCCGATGCGGGTGGCGGCGTCGGTCACCGGACTCAGCGGCAACAAGCAGAAGGGGCTGGAGTACCTGCGGCAGGCGACCGGCAGTCCGCATCAGGAGGTCGCCACCGATGCCAGGATCGTGCTGGCTCTGTTTCTGCGGCGCGAGCAGAAGTATGACGAGGCGTTGCAGGTGGTCAACGCGATGCAGAACCAGTATCCGCACAATTTCCTGATGGCCACCGAATACGCGCATCTGCTGAATGCCGCCGGCCATGGGCAGGAGGCGATTGCGGCGTATCGCAAGGTGCTGGCCGGATGCCGGGTGAACGCTTACAACCAATGCCGCATTGAGGTTCCGGCTTACGGGCTGGGCGAAGCGATGCGTGGGCAGAAGGATTACGCGGCCGCCGCCGAAGCCTATGAGATTGCTGCCGCTGCCGGCAAGGATCCCGACCTGCGACAGCGTGCGACCCTGGCCGAGGGCGAGATGTATGACCTGCTGGAAAAGCGCGACACCGCCATGGAGAAGTACAAAGCGGTGATCGCCGAGAACTCCGCTTCCAACTCAGCTGAGCTGGCCCGGCAGTATCTCAAGACGGCGTACCGGAATCCATAGGGCACCGGCGCAGTTCGCAGGGCTGGTCTGCCTTGGCCGAAGCAATCTGCCGTTCTTGGCAAGTCTGTCAATTGCGGCAGCAATTGCCATTAATCAGGAATATGTCATAGTCCGACAGATCTGTCATCAATCGCATAATCTGCCACAAAACAAAATCCTGCCAGTCAGGGACCGGCGGGAAAACCTTACGCTGTCACCGATACCGCGTTGGGACCGACCTCAGGCCGTACCTGCAGGTTATTCTGCGCATTCTGCTGGAACTGCTGCTGCAGCGAGGTGAAATCCTGTTGCGCTGCCGTCAGATTGCCCGACTGCAGATCCTGGCCTAACTGACTGAACAGCTGGCTGATCGGGTTTTCCCGCTGGCTGCTCTCGCTGTGATGATGGTGATGATGGCCGTGGGCCGCGCTGGAGCTCTGCATAGCCTGCTGGATGGCGGTGAAGTCCTGTTGCGCCGCCGACAGGTTGCCGGACTGGAGATCCTTGGCCAGCTGGGCGAAGGCCTGCTGCATGGGATTGCTGGCCGTGGAGGACGTTGCCGCCGCGGTGGAAGGAGTTGACGAAGTGGAGGAACTGGAAGCCAAATTCGGATCCAACTGGGTCAGGGTGGCAAAATCCGACTGCGCGCCCGACAGGTTTCCGGATTGCAAGTCCGAGCCAAGCTGTTGAAATTCCTGGCGCATCTCCTGCATCTGTTTTTGGACGCTCTGGGCACTGAATAGATCACTGCTGCTAATCCCTGCGATAGACATGAAGCATCTCCTCTCGTCACGCGGACGAGTTTCTGAGTATTCATCGGCACGGCGCGGCTGAACTTCAGCAGGGCCGGACGAGATGAGAAAAGCAATTCTCCAGCCAAGGCGAGCCTTCCGTATTCGCGACATTCCAGAGGAGTTAGCGACGGGACGGGGGCACGGGTCGATCCTTTGGGCAAAGCTTGCCCACCTTTGATCGGCAAAATCTGCCGTGCAACGACTGTCGGCGGCGGGAATTCTTCCACTGTAACCGGCGCTTCGGCTATGATGCCGTCCGCCACCGCTTTGGCTGCGCGAGGTTCCGATGGAGAAGCCGACGCTCGACAAGTTTCCCCGGGAAGTGCTGGCCCGCATCGACATCCAGAAGGCCTTCATCGTCTCGCGACTGGTGGTTGCCGCGGAGAAGCTGCAACTCTTTCGCCTGCTGCATGGCAAGCGGATGAAGGCGGAGGCGATCGGCCGCGCGCTCAAGATTCATCCCTACTACCTCGAGTCGTTTCTGAATGCATTTGTTGGGTTGCGGCTGCTCGACAAAAAGAAGGGCGAGTACGGCAACACGCGATTTGCAGAGAAGTATTTCATCGCCGAGCGCTCGATTTACTGGACGCGGGAGTATTCCAACGAGTGCCTCGACGACTATGACGCGCTGACCGTGCTGGAGCGGGCGCTGGCTACGGGCAAGCAGCCGCGGTCGCTGAGGCGCGCGCGACGGACGCTCTACGTCGAGGCGATGCATCGCAACCCGAAGCAGGCGGAAAACTTCACCCAGATGTTGTTCTACCTGCATCAGCCGGATGCGAAAGCGCTGGCGAAATATCTGGATTTATCGCGGCGGCGGGCGTTGCTGGATGTCGGCGGCGGCTCGGGGGTGATGTCGATTGCGCTGGCGAAGAAGAATCCGCGGCTGCGGGCGACGATTCTGGACATCAAGCCGGTCTGCAAGGTTGCTGCGAGAATCATCCGGCGCGCTGGGCTCGGGAAGCGCGTGAATACGCTGCCGGGCAACATTCACGACCGATTGCCCCGAGGCTATGACGTGATCATGATGTGCGATATCGGGCCGGTTTCCGGGCGGCTGTTGCGGAGTGTGTATCGCAGCCTGCCGCCGGGGGGGATGCTGGTGCTGGCTGATCGCTACCTGTCGGAAGACGGAACGCAGCCGCTGGACCGGTTGGCGGAGTACTTCGCCGGATCGTCATTTGGCGTGGCGACATGGAAGGATATAGTGGACGCGGTGGAAGCTTGCGGCTTCAAGCAGGTTAAGGCGGAGAATGTTTATCGGGATGTGTGGTACATCACGGCGGTCAAGCTGGAGGGGCGCACGCGATAGAGCCGGTTCGCGATTTCTGTGGACCGGGTGGAGCACGCCTTCAGGCGTGTGGATCGGCGGCATTGCTCTTGAGACTGCTTCGTGGTGCGGGGAAAGCAGGTCCTTCGACTGCGCGTCCGCCCGGCCGCGAAGACGCGGCCGGATGAATGAGGCGGACGCTTCGCTCAGGATGACAGCAAAGAAGGCGAGTGGCGTCTCATTCCGAAGCCGGGGCGGCGCACGGTAAGGTCTTGAGCTGCAACCGTTTTGCATCCGCGGGAACCTTTGCTTATCCTGCTCGTATCACTCTGTGGAGGGTATATGTACTGCAACTATTGCGGCAAAGTCATTCAGGACGACGCCAATCTTTGCGCCTATTGCGGCACGCGGGTGGGTTCGGTTGCGGGACGCCGCAAGCTGATGCGCTCGCGGGCCAATCGCAAGATCGCGGGTGTCTGCGCCGGATTTGCCGAGTACTTCGATATCGATGTGACCGTGGTACGCGTGATCTGGCTGATCGTTGCGCTGTTCGGCGGAGGCGGCTTCCTGGCCTACATCATTGCGTGGATCATCATGCCGGAGGAGCCGGTGTGCGTGCCCGCTGCGCCGCCCGCGACAGTGCCGGCGACGCAACCGCAGCCGTATCAGGGGGCGTGAGGGGGCGCGAGCGTCAGCGAAGTACGAAAAAGGGAATCTTTTCGGCGGAACGAAGCTTGCTGGATGAATTGGGCTTGACATGTGGAGGCCGCATGATCAGACTAAGTGCGCTCCCACAACCGCTCCCGGAAATCGAGGATGGATATGAAGCGCTGCCCACTGACCATCCTGGCGGTCGTTTACGCCCTGGTAGTCGCCACGCAAGCTCAGTCAACCCAGACAACTCAGGCGCGGGAGGACGTGGTCCGTACAAGCTACGCCAAGCTCATCTTCGCGAATCAGGTTGGTCTCATCGAAACATACTTTAGCTGGCAGAAACTTCAGCACCCCGGCGCCGTGCTCTCCCAAGTGCTCAAGGACCACGAGCTCACTTTCGAGCTGAGCAATTTCAAGGAAGGCGACGTGCCATGCAGCCAAGTGCCGATGTCTGAATTGCAGACCTACATGGGCGGCAAGCCGATTCTAGATGTGGGTGGTGCGAGCTACACCTTCAACAACATGGGTAAAGAGAAATTCGACGAGAACACGGTGACTATTCGCGAAGGCGTCGGACAGGTTATTGAAGCTGCCGACAGAGAAGATGCCGGCAAATTTGTGATCTGCGATCTGAATACCCTGGCGAATCCGGGCACTCCCCACTGGTCGAAGTATGTGTCCTACGATGTCGTTGCGACCTACAAAGGGAACGAGGCCAAGTACCGTGCCACGTTCGTTTTCGACTACAACGGCAACACGGCGGCCTACGATCCATACGTTGGCGGTATCGGGAGCATTGTCAAGCCGTCGGTTTATCCCGAAGTTCTGCTGAATACGTCGATGCTCCAGGAAAATCACGACGTGATGGAGTGGGCAAAGGCTAACAGCAGCAGCGAGACGCCGAGCAAGCAAATGTTCTGCGATCTGAAGACGCTGAAGTGCCTGATTCCGGCGGCGGATATCGTGGATAAATCAAAGCCTCAGCAGGCGGGATTAGGGTCACCGCTACCTCCTAACTGAATGCCGGTGTTTGCTCGCTGCAGGCGAACCGCCGATCCCTCGGCTTCGCTCGGGATGACAAATTAAAAACGGGATAACAAATTACTAAACGGGGGAATCATCGAGCGGCACGAGTAAACTCGTGCCCTGTTACAAAGCGCTCGCGGAGCGACTCCCGTGTCGTCGGCTGAAAGCCGACTCAGCTCTGGAATAAAACGGCTTAAACGCTGGCCTGAAGAGAGTGTGTCGCGAGTGGGGCCGCCGCTGACGCGGCTCGAACCGCAGATCCCTCGGTCGGGCTAAAGCCCTCGGTCGGGATGACAAGAAAAAAGAAGGAGCCTGGGGACGCTGGCCTGAAGGCCAGCACTACCCTTACACCGCGACCATCTCGATTTCGGAGATGATGGCGGCGGCGGCTTTGGCTGGGTCGGGAGCGTCGAGGATTGGGCGCCCTACGACCAGGTAAGTTGAGCCGGCGGCAACCGCGTCGGCGGGAGTGACGACTCGCGCCTGATCTCCTGCGGCAGATCCGGCAGGACGAACTCCCGGCGTGACGATGGCGAAGCCTTCGCCCAACTCGCGACGCAACTCTTTGACTTCTTTGGCCGAGGCGACCAAGCCTCCGCAACCGGCGTTGCGAGCGAGCGCTCCCAGACGCAGCACCTGGCTCAGGGCGGTCCCGGAGACGCCGACCTCCTGGAGATCGGCGTCGGCGAAGCTGGTGAGGACGGTGACTGCCAGAACCAGCGGCTTGGCCGACGACTGGGCTGCAGCTTCGACGGCGGCCTTCAGCATCTTGCTGCCGCCGGAGGCGTGGACGGTGAGCATGGAGACACCCAGCTCCGACGCCGAGCGCACGGCGGCGGCGACAGTGTTAGGGATGTCGTGGAACTTGAGGTCGAGAAAGACCTTACGGCCGGAGGCGACGAGGTCGCGGACCACTTGCGGGCCTTCGGCGGTGAAGAGTTGTTTGCCGACTTTGTAGGTGCCGGCGGCGTCGCCGATGGTCTGGACGATGTGCCGAGCTGCGGCGGCGCTGGAGACGTCCAGCGCCACGATGAGCCGATCTTTAGACTGGGACTGGGTAAGCATCGGCTCCCAGTTTAACTCAGGAACTCTGGATTATTGCGGGCCTAAAATTGATTACCGTGGGCCTATCATCTCGGCGATCTCTGCGATATCGGGGGTCTGGAGAACGTCCAGGCGAACCTGGTCTACGCCCTTCATAGAGAGCACCTTAGCTGCGCCATAGGACAGGTCGATGATGCGGTTGCGGGCGACCGGTCCGCGATCGTTGATGCGGACGACGACCGAGCGATCCGTCTTTAAGTCTGTGACCTTGACCCAGGAGCCAATCGGCAAAGTCCGGTGGGCAGCGGTGAATTGGTTCATGTCGTACAGCTCGCCGCTGGCAGTCTTGTGAGACTGAAAGATGCGGCCGTACCAAGAAGCCTTCCCGACCTGAGGTTTACGGGTGTGGGATAGCTTGCTGTCCTGGGTCTGTCCTGGGGTCCCTTTTTGCGAATCCGGTGTGCTATTACCGGGTGCTGCGCCCAACGCGGTGGCGCAAACTAACGTCGCCGCAGTAAGGCTGAGTACTCGTAACATCTAAACACCTCTCATCGTTTGGGTTGGTTCCTCCTGACAGGAATTTAAAGTCTATTGACCGGGAGAACTAAGAGTCAACCCCACAAAGTGGGTGGGCGGAATTTTGACTTGCTATTTTGGAGAGGTTGTGCTATGCGCCGGGTTGCTTGGACAGCCGATTTCTGGCCTTGCGGGGCTGCTGGGCGGGATAAGTTTGGCGGAATAGATTGAAAACACATTAGTTATACTGCGCCTGCGGCCTTGGAGGCGATCATGTACGTGCGTTTTGTGGTGGGAGAACGGGACAGCGACTCGGGCCACGAGTTGGGCGTCTTCCATGCGGCGCGCGACTTGCAGGACGCAGGCAGACTATACCCATACGAAGAAGCCCATCTGGACGAACTACGCCGGTGGTTCAGCGAGCATCTGGAGAAGCCTGAACGGTTTACCACCTCGAAGCGGCCATATCACCGCAAGGCGAACCGGGCAATCTCGTGGTTCAAGGATACGGCGCACGAGCATATTGCCCGCATTCGAGAGATGGTAGCGATATTGGAAAGCCACGGCGTGCACGTTCGGATGATCACGGGTGAGCGACTGGGCTATGTCGTGTATGAGGATGAGTATCAGGTAGTTGCAGAGCCGTTTGCCGACCGCAGGCCCTGATTGCGCGGCAGTTGAGTGTCGCCGGCTCTCGAGATATGGGGCGCGCCGGTCCCCAGCACTTCCGCGCTGGGCTAATCACTTTCGGAGCTAGCCGGACGGTGGGTGCTGAAATAATCGCGTCCGGAGTTCCCTGCAAAATGATCCAATTCTGGTTTGCCTCTCATCTGGCAAAGCCAGGGTGCCAGACCACACCGAGGTCGGCCGCAAAAGAAAACGGCCAGCATTGCTGCCGGCCGTATCTGACGATTCTCTCGCTAGTTATTGGGATGAGACGTCGAAAATCGCAGCAACCGCTGTGAAGTTGTCCATCGTCACCGTGCAGGTAGGGTTCTGAGCAGGCTGGCAGTTGGCAGACCATCCTACGAAAACAGATCCCGACGCCGGGACTGCCGTTAATGTGACCTGGGTATTTAACGGGAAAGTGGCGGAACAACCCGTACCCGAGCTGGTATTGCAATCGAGTCCGGTGGGAGTGCTGGTTATGGTTCCCGCGCCTAGGCCGGGCGCGTAGATGGTCAAAGCTGGAGGAACGTCTTGACCGCATCCGCTATAGGTCAAGGTAGCGTTGCCGGTGAAGGTGGACAACGACGCCGTGATGGTGCTTGCTACTCCTTCCGCGCAGGAGCCAGCCGTGGTGGCCACTCCGGTGGCACTGATGGATGCAATGGCGGTATTACTCGACGTCCATGACACCTGGTTGGTCACGTCCTGGGTCGGCATAGCACCGGTGAAAGTGCCGATCGCGACGTACTGCACGGTCTGGCCCGCGTCAGGAACGTTCTGGTTTACCGGGAGAATCGTCAACGAAGTAAGGTTGCCGGTCGAACTGCTGGTCACGGTCAGGGTCGCGGTACTGGTCAGGCCGCCATTGCCGCCGGTCGCCGTTATGGTTGTCGTTCCTTGACCGGTTGCGGTAGCCAGCCCCGTGGAATTGATGGTAGCGACAGTCGATACGCTCGACGACCAGACCACCTGGTCGGTGAGATTCTGCTGGGTTTTCGATCCGTTCTTGCCGTTGCTGTAGAATCCGGTAGCCTCGAACTGCGAAGTGCCCCCGGTGTTTGGAATCGTTGCCGTCGTGGGCGTCACCATTATCGATGTTAGTTGGTTGTTCTGACTGCAACCAACGATCAGGGCTATCAGGGTGAGTGCCGAAAACAGTGCGAGGACTCGGCCAGCCATTGGGATTCATCCTTTCGGGGATTGCCCGTGAATCGGCGTCGGTGAGCCGCTTCAGTAACGAAGTGGACCCTGAAGGGCGCTAGTTGTTCACCGTTTCGCTCAACGCGAAGTGTCCCACCCTAGTCCTAATGTGTCAACAATTTTCTGAATTGTATTACCTAAGTGGTAAGGAATTCACCTGAGAACTGGTTGGTTGGAATCACACAATTCGCTATTCGCCTATTCGCTTTTCGCCAGAAGCTGCGACGCTTTTCCGCCTCTCACTATTCGGTTATCGTCAGGCAATGCGCCTTGTCGCCACGCGCAAATCCCGTGATCGCCGAGGGCGCCGGCGCTTGTGCCGTAGCCGCCGGCCTTACCGGCAAAGCCGGCACCGGAAAGATTGTCTGCCTGGTGAGCGGAGGAAATATTGATCTGGCTAAGTTCTCCGAGTTGATCGCGCCGGCGTGACGTGCTGGTCCATTATCTCCCGTGGGATCGCGTCGAACAGAGTGCCGCTCATGTGGAACTTTGGCGAAACCAGTTCCGTGACCTCTGTGTCTCCGTGGTGAATTCTGATTACACTACAACTATGTACACTTCTGCCCCCGAAGCCCAGCCCGCGACCAGGAAGAGCAGCGCCGCCGCCATCGATCTGCGCAGCGATACCGTTACCAAGCCCTCGCCGGAGATGCGGCGCGCCATGTTCGAAGCCGAAGTCGGCGACGACGTCTACGCCGAGGACCCGACGATCAATCGCCTGGAGAAGCGCGCAGCGGAAATCTTTGGCCGCGAGGCGGCGCTATTCGTTCCCAGCGGCACCATGGGCAACCAGATCGCGGTCAAGCTGCACACTCATCATGGGCAGGAGGTCATCTGCGAAGAGCGCGGCCACGTCTTCAACTATGAGATGGCCATGATGGCGCACTTCTCCGGCGTGGTGCCGCGAACCGTCTGGGCCGAGGACGGCATTCTGACCTGGGAGCACGTCAAGTCGAAGCTCAAGACCAAGAGCTATCACGCCGCCAGTACCGGCCTGGTTTCGCTGGAGAACACGCACAACATGGCTGGCGGCACCATCACGCCGCCGGAAATTTTCGACGATGTTTGCGATCGCACACACGACGCCGGATTGCCCGTCCATCTCGACGGCGCACGCGTCTTCAACGCCGCCGTTGCGCTCGGCATCGACGTTGCGAAGCTGACCGCGAAGGCCGACACCGTGATGTTCTGCTTGTCCAAAGGACTTGGCGCGCCGGTGGGATCGCTGCTGGTCGGCGGCGCAGAGATGATCGATCGCGGCCGCAACTATCGCAAAGCGCTCGGCGGCGGAATGCGCCAGGCCGGCATCCTGGCGGCGGCAGGACTCATCGCTCTGGAGCAAGGACCGCAGAAGCTGGCGCAGGATCACGCCAACGCAAAGTTTCTCGCCCAAGGCCTTGCGGAAATTCCCGGCATCAAGATCGATCCTTCGAAAGTCCAGACCAACATCCTGATCTGCGACATCTCCGGCACCGGTATGACCTCAACCGAACTCTCCGGCAAGCTCGCGAGCCATAATGTTCTGGCCAATGGAGTAAGCCCGGCGCTGATCCGCTTCGTCACCCATCTGGATGTCAGCCGCGAGCATTGCGCCGAAGCGCTGAAAATCATCGCGTCGATCTGCGGCGGGAAATCTTAGGTTGCGTGCCAAGCCTCTGATCCACCGCTTTTCTTCAGAAAATGGAACCTCGCTGCCGCTGAGGATTCGGGATGCCATACTCTGCCATCTCTTCCCCATCGCAAATTCTGATTGCAAAAAAGCTTGACCACTGCTTAAATTTGGCCCACCGGAATGCGGCAAGACAGCGCAATCTGTAAGCACATTCCAAATTTGGGGTGAATCGCTGTGCCAAACTGCGGAGTGATTGGCGTAGCGCCACATCTGTTTCCTCTCTTCCGTTCGGGATGCGTCGGCTGCTGCCCGTCGCGAGCAACCTTCTCCTTCCATCGCATGGCTTACGCACGCAACGTGGGATTTCGCGTCCGGCCAAACGCGATATCTATGAGCCGTCTCGACCGCCGTCGCTTCCGACTCTGACGCTCGACA
Organism: uncultured Acidobacteriaceae bacterium; assembly: GCA_963697175.1. Lineage (GTDB taxonomy): Bacteria > Acidobacteriota > Terriglobia > Terriglobales > Acidobacteriaceae > Bog-257. Next base: position 11,716 of record CAVONC010000029.1, read on the forward strand.
ATTCGGATTCACCATCACGAGCAGGAAATCGGCGTGTCGCTAACCCTGCTGTTCGTTGAAAGGAGAAGGTGCATGACGCGTTTGAACGCTATTGGCAAACCACCAACGCTCCCCCTCATCGTCGCTCTAGCGATTCTTCTCCTGTTGCCCTCCCGTGTGTGGGCACAAGCGACCATCTCAACCGGCAATATCAACGGCAACGTAACCGATCCCAGCAATGCCGCGATTCCCGGTGCCAAGGTGACGATCACCCGCATCGACACCGGCGTTTCTACTACCGTCACCACCAATGGCAGCGGCTTCTACAACTCCGGCTCAATTTCCGTCGGTACCTATTCCGTGAAAGTGGCAGTGAAAGGATTCGAGACCTCCGAGACGCAAGTCCCGGTGCAGATCGGCAACAACAGCGCCGTCAATTTTAAGCTGAAGGTGGGCGCTCAAACCACGACGGTAAACGTGGAGGCGACGGGCGCGGGCGTCAACACCGAGCAGACCTCAGTGCAGGGCGTGCTCACGGCCAGCCAGATTGAGAACCTGCCGGTCAACGGCCGCAACTTCCTCGATCTCGCGCAGCTCGAACCCGGCGTGCAGATTCAGGACGGTACCAACTTCGATCCCACCAAGATCGGCTACCAGTCGGTCTCTATCGGCGGCCGCTTCGGACGCACAGCGCGCATTCAGGTGGATGGCACCGACATCTCCGACGAGACCGTCGGCACCACCACCGGCAACATCTCCGCCAGCGCCATCCAGGAATTTCAGATCTCGCAGTCAACGATGGACCTGTCCAACGACCTAAGCTCGTCCGGCGTGGTCAATGTCTCCACCAAGTCGGGCACGAATACCATTCACGGCAGCGCCTACGAGTACTATCGCTCCAGCAACGGCGATGCCTCGCTGCCCAAGCCGGAGGGCTTCCCCGATCCCAACTATCATCGCAATCAATACGGCGGCACGCTGGGTGGCGCGTTCATCAAAGACCAGCTGTTCTACTTTGCCGAAGGCGATGCTACCTACCAGAACTTGTTTACGCCGGTGGTCTACGCTCCGCCATTTCAGAGTTTCGGCGGCACCAGCGGCGGTTTCAATGCGCCCTACAAGAATCCGAACTTTCTCGGACGCCTGGACTACGCGGCGCCGCACAACGTGAAGCTGTTCTTCCGCTACAGCTATTCGCAAATCAATGCGGACGGAACGTTCTTCTCCGACAGCCTTCAGCTCTACCAATCCAAGAACTACTCGCGCAACTATGTTGGCGGTGCTGATTTCACTACCGGGCAATGGACCCACAGCTTCCGCATCAGTTACTTGAAATTCCAGAACGAGATCGCCGATGCGGTAATTGGCAGTGGCTTACCTCTTTCCGACTTTCCCGGCATGGGGCAGTACGTCAATCTCAACGTGGTGAACGGTCCCTCGACCGGTCCCAACCTGCTGGCTCCGCAGAGCACGCCACAGAGCGATAAGCAATTCAAATACGACGGCTCCAAGACCGTCGGCAAGCACATTCTCCGTTATGGTTTCGACTACAACCACATCCAGGGCGGCGGATTCGCCAGCTTCTTTGCCCTCGCGCCGCAGATCGTGACCAACCAAAACGAGTTTTCCAGCGTATCAAGCTATGCCGGAGTGCCCTACCCTTGCGGCCGTCTGCCTAACGGCCAGCCCGCAGCTTGTACGAACGATGGACAACTCGCGGCACTGGGACCCTATCCGGGAGGAGCCAGCAATCCCCTGAACTATCCAGTGGAATCGGTAGTTCTGGGCAACGGACAAGGCTATTCGACCACCCAACCGGCCTTTGGCTTTCCCGCCGGTGGACTTGGCCCCGACAATCGCATTGGCCTCTACATCGCCGATACCTGGAAGATGGGTCCCAACTTCACCTTGAACCTCGGCTTGCGCTACGAGCGCGATACCGGCCGTACCGACAGCGATCTTCCGGGGTTGCCGTTCCTCAACAACCTGTTGCCCAATTACCCGAATCTGGGCGCGCCGATTCCAAATCCCAACCTGAACTTCGCGCCTTCCGCGGGATTCGCGTGGGATCCATGGTCGAACGGCAAGACAGTGATCCGCGCCGGCATCGGCTTGTATTACGAGAACGTGATCTGGAACAACGTTCTCTTCGATCGCCCCCTGCGACTGCCGACGGGAGCTTTCCTGCAGACGCCCACCGTCTGCGACAGCGGACAGGCATTCCCGGTTGCCGGCGTCAATCTGCCGATAACTTCGGCAGAGTGTGGTACTTCCTCCGTTCCAATTCCAATCGGTCAGGCGGCCGGAGCTATCACCAGCTTGCAGAATCAATATCAGGCGCTGTCGCCATTCAGCCTGACCGCGCCCAATCCCAACTACCTGTCGAGTTTTGTAAGTGGAGGTGTCAATTTCCCGCTGGGCTTGTTTGCGCCTGACTACAAAACGCCGCGCTCGACCCAGATCAACGTTGGTATTCAGCGCGAACTCAGTCCCGGTGTCGTGTTTACCGCCGACTATGTTCGCAACGTCACCACTGGACTGCTGCTTGGTGTGGACCTTAATCACACCGGCGACGCCAGGTACTTCAACAAGACAAACGCTCTCGCTGCAATCTCAGCAACGACGAGCCAATTCGGATGCGGCGGAGGAACCAGTGCAGCTGCCATCAACTGCGCCATCGGCGCCGGCGCAACCATCGCCAACTTTGGCTCCAACGGCCTTGATGGCCAGGGAGATGTTGGCGGCACATGTCCGCCTCCGGGCTGCGCTTTTGGCGGCCTGAATCCCAACGCTCCCTCCATGCCTTTCCTCGTTCCCGCCGGAATCTCCAAGTACAACGCGCTGGACATGAAGCTGACCTATCAGAAGGCCAATCCCTTCAAGGGACTTCATGGCTTGAATGCGCAAGTCGCGTACTCCTACTCTTCCTTCAAGAATTCGGGCGGCGGATCGGGCATCAGCGGCACCCTTGGCGGCGTCTCCAACAGCGACCAGGACTTCATCGTTCCCGCGCTCGACAACAACGATCCCAATCGCTACTTCGGTCCTTCGCTGCTGAACCGGCCCAACCAGCTGTCGTTTGGCGTGGTCGGGTCTCTGCCCTGGAACTTCCAGATGTCGTTTATCGGCCACTTCTACTCCGCGTTGTCGATACCGGTCGAAGTTCCCGGCAGCGGACCAGGGGCGATCTTCCAGACCGACTTCACCGGCGACGGAACCACCCAGGACCCGCTTCCCGGAACGCTCAATGGAGCTTTCGGGTCGCAGGTCACCGGCAGCACCGTCAACAATCTGCTGACCAACTACAACAACGGCTACGGCAACAAGCCAACGCCGGCTGGTCAAACGCTCATCAACAGCGGGCTGTTCACCATGCAGCAACTGCAGTCCTTGGGCGCTGTCGCTCCCTGCGTCGCAGGAGGCAGCATCAACAGCCCGAACTGCACCTTGCAGTTCGCTCCTCCCGGACAGGTTGGCTTGGGCAACATGCGGGATTTCGATCTCAAGCTTGCCTACACCTACAAATGGGAGGCGCACAGCCACACGATTGCGTTCACGCCCAGCATCGGCTTCTTCAACCTGTTTAACTTTGCCAATTTCGATCTGCCGCCGAACACGCTTGTCGGTGGGCTGACCGCCTCACCCGGCTCCGTCAACGGCACGACTCAGGCCACGCGAATCACCAATCGCGTGGGCGCCGGCACCGGCGTCTACAATCTGGGCGCACCGCGCACTATGGAGTACGGCATGATCGTGAATTTCTGAGAGCGTCGCCGCGTCACGCAACGAACTCAGAATGTGAGAAAGGGCGCTCGCAAGAGCGCCCTTGTTCTTCGCATCAGGTGCTGGAACTCAAAGCCGGAAATTACGGTGTGATCTCAAACACCACGCCTGCGCCGCTGGGGCCGCCGGTAGAGGCGGTGCCGTACAGATCTCCATGCGGATCGAGGACCAGGTTGCTAAAGGGGGAGCCGCCGTCGCTGCCGTTGGTGAAATCGTGCAATGAGGTGTAGGTCCAGCTGCCATTCGACGGAGTCAGCTTGAAAACTGCGCCAAAGCCGTGCGCGCCATCGGACAATGTCGTGCCGTAGAGGTTACCCGCGCCATCCAACACCAAATTGCCCACCGGTCCGGCAATCAGGCCCCCATTCGAAGGGCTCTTGAAGCTGTAGAGCGTGCTGTAGACCCATCGTCCATTCTGGAAGCTGAGTTCGAACACTGTACCGCCTCTGCCCGAGCCGCCCGTCGTAGTTGCGCCGTAGATATTGCCTTGCTGATCCAAGACGACGCCCGCCTTCGGATAGCCTCCATCGCTGCCATTGGTGAAGTCGTAGAGGTCGGTCGAGGTAAAGCCCGAACCCGACGGCGTCAACTTGTAGACCGATCCATGAAAGTTGCTGCCGCCGTTAAAGGTTGTGCCATAGAGGTTGCCGGCATGATCCATGGTCACGCCGCTGCCCGGATAACCATAGGGATGGAAAAGTACCTGCTCTTGCCAGCCGCTGGACTGATTCAACTGGTAGATGATTCCACCGTTGTTGAGGCCGCCGGCGTTGGTGACGCCATCAAGATTGCCGTTGTGATCGAACACCGGAGCGCCCACCGGCCCCGAACCCTCGGCGTAATTGAAGCGATGAATGATGGTCTCGACCCACGATGACGACGACAAACGGTCGCCTTGCAGAGGAGCGACCTTGTAGACAGTGCCACAGCCGGGACCACTGCACCCTCCGCCGCCCAGAAACGTCGTGCTATAGAGAGCGCCGTCAGGACCAAACGCCAGATTCGCAGTCTCCGGATTCTGGCCATCGGCCCCTCCCAGAAAGCTGTAAAGGGTGGTCAAGGTCCACCCGCCCTCGCCTTCGAACAACCGGTAGACCACGCCGCAACCATTTCTTCCACACGGTCCACCTTTGATTCCACCGTAGTTCGCCGTCCCGTAGAAAGCCACAACGCCATCCGACGTAAGTCCAGCCATCGGCATCCCACCATCCACGCCGCCGGTGAAGCTGTAGATCACTGAATAGGTCTGCGCCTGCGCCGATTCCGTCATCACTGCGGCCAGCGTCAGGACAGTCGCCAGCGCCGCTGCCAAGGCGAGCAGACGCCCGTGTCGAGGCGTTTGCATAGGACATTCGGTTCAATGCGTAGCGAAAACGCCAGGGAGCGCGCGCGCCGCCGCGATTCTGTTTGAACGAGACCGCAACTTCTGTGTGCTGGTCGATGGTTGTGCGATGGGAGTACTCCTCCAAGCTTGCCATCCTCTTGACTCCTTGTTTCCAGCACTTTATTCCAAAGAATCGCCAAACACAACTCTCACAGTGTCAGACATTGGAATACGGCTTTGGTTAGCCAGCCCACATAGTTGCGCAATTCGACAAAGCTACGGCGTGATCTCGAAAATTACCCCGCACTGATAGTTCAGACCTACATCGCAGTTTGAGCTGGTGTTCCCGCCGGCCTCGGTCGCCCCATACAGCTTTCCGCTGCTGTCGATCGCGAGGCTTCCCACCGGGTAGGCGCCGTCGCTTCCGCCGGTAAAGTCATGCAGGTCGGTGTAGGTCCATCCACCGTTTCCACGCGTCAGCTTGAAGACACTGCCAAAGTTGTAAGTGCCGTTGTATGCGGTGGTGCCATAGAGGTTTCCCGCGCTGTCCATGATCATGCTGTAAATCACCCCATAGGGAGCGTACGCGCTCGTTCCGGAAAGGCTGTACAACAGGTTGAAGGTCCAGCCGGTGGATGCGTTCAGCTCGAAGACTACGCCGCCATCGTTCTGTCCTCCTGCGGAACTGGCGCCGTAAAGATTACCTGCAGCGTCGAAGATCAGCCCTGCCTTGGGATACATGCCATCGCTGCCGCCCTGAAACGTATAGAGAACAGTCTGGTTCCAATAACCGTCGCTCGAAGGCACGAGCTTAAATACATTGCCGTTGCCGTCGCCGCCGTACAACCCCGCCGTCGTGCCATACACGTTGCCGGCGCTATCAGTCACCAGCCGGCCGAAAGGATGCGCGCCTTGGTCACCGTCGTGGAATTCGTAGATGACGTTGTATGTCCAGTTGCCGCCGACATTCGCTAATTGGAAAATGTAGCCGCAGCCCACGCCGCCGCTGCAATGGTTAATCCAACCGCCGTCCTCGGACATGCTGTACATGTTCCCCGACTGATCGAAGGTAAGACCGCCCGGAGCCTCGGCGCCGCAGCAGAATTGCCAGAGGAGCGTGTCATTCCACTCGCAGAGGAACGAACTGCAGCGTGTCGGCGGCGGAGTCAAGTTATAGGCAGCGTCGCCGCCGATGCCATATAGGCTGCCGTTCGGCCCGAAGGTGAGAGGACCGGCGTAGGCGCCGCCTTCCTGCCCGGGAAACAGGTACAGCGGAGAGTAGACCCAGCCTGTTCCGGCGCGCGCCATTTTGAAAATCATCCCACACGTGGGTCCGCAATATTCGCTGCTGTTGCCGCCGAGACCCGTGCCTCCATAGAGATTTCCGGAGCGATCCAAGGTAACGCTGACCGGATAGGAGCCGTCCCCGCCGCCGGTGAAAGCATGAATCACTTGGAAGGACTGGGCCTGCGCTGGCGCAAGGGCAAATGCGCTCAGTGCGAAGGTTGTGGCGAGACAAATGATTGATAGAACGTCGGATCTGTGAGAGACGCAATGCTTGCGAGCCCGTCATAACATCCTCCTGGAGCAAATCAGCTTTCGGACAGACTATCGATCATGGGCAACTTGCAAAGCGGCGCAGACACCTGAGCACTGACAACTGTCCTACGGCGTGATCTCGAAAACCATGCCGCAGCCGTCACCGTACAGGCAACCTGGGTTCCTCCGCCAGAGGTTGTGCCGTAGAGATTGCCGGTGGCATCCATAACCAGGCCATCTTCGGGGCCATGCGCCGTCGTTTCGTGCCGTTGAAGTCGTACAGAGTCGGTATAGATCCAGCCGTTGGCGGAAGGAGTCAGCTTGAACACCGAGCCGTGCGGGCTCAGCACTGCGTATCCGCCGTGATGTGTTCCGTAGAGATTGCCGGCAGCATCCATCAGCAACTTTGCCTTCAGGACCTCCGCCGTACTCATTTCAAAACCCAGCATATGGGCAGGAAGCTCCAGCCGCCATTCGAGGGAGTCAATTCGAAGACTATAGCCTCACCGTTGGGGTAGCCGTTGTCCGTGGCGCTATAAAGATTGCCCGCGCTATCGAGGATCAGGCCCGCAGCAATCCCATATCCGTCTTAGTTTTCGCTGAAGGCCCAGAGCGCTCTGCCCGCCCAGCCCGAACCCGAAGGCGTGAGCTGAAACACCGTCCCAAAATCATTCTCGCCGCCGTCCGATGCAGTGCCATCGAGATTTCCTGAGGCATCGAAAATCACACCCGGAGTAGGGCGTGACCCCAACGTCGACAATTAGGGAAATTGTAGAGAATGCTTTCGTTCCACCCGCCACCGGAGGGCGATATCTCGTAGACTGTGCCGTAGCCATAGCCACCGCCGCCATGGAAAGTCGTCCCGTAAATATTCCCGGAGGCGTCGAGGGTGAGGTCTCCGGTTGGATCATTTGCCGTCCTGGCCCGCGGTGAAGCGATGCAGCACCGTCTCAGTCCACTGGCAACTGACGGAGTTGCAGATGCTCGCGGGCGGCTGTAAGCGGTAGACGATTCCGCAGCCCGGGAAGCAATCTTCCAGTAGCCCGCCGAGCGAGGTCGTGCCATAGAGGCTGCCATCGGGCGCGATGGTCACGCGCGACTGGGGATAAGCGCCGTCCTTCGGATTCCACCCCTGAAAGCTATACAGCGGCGTGAAGGTCCAGCCTGATCCCCGGTGACTTAGTTTGAAGACCGTGCCGCAGCCCGGTATATTCGAGCCCCCGCCGGTGCAGTTTCCGGTTCCGCCGATACTGCGCCGTTCCGTAGAGATTGCCGGCTCGGTCTATGGTTAGGCCGACCTCCGGACCACCTCCATCGGCCCCATTCGTAAAGGTGTGAAGCACCTGAAATGTTTGACCTTGGGCCTCGCTGGCAACAACGATCATCAACACCGCGATCGCCGATGCCGCAATCACCATCCACAGATCGATGCCACCATGCCGGTATAACTCCTGCCTCAATCGCCTCACCATGATTCTCCTTTCGGGTGTCCTCGTCTGTCGCACTCCCACGTTGTGGTACAGAACTGAGCGCCGGAGACCGAACCGCAATCACCGGCGCTCATTTGGGGACGAACCTGGTTACGGCGTGATCTCCCACACTATGCCCTGCTCGTTGGGCCCGCAGCCGGAGGCCGTGCCGAAGAGATTGCCGTGGGCGTCGACGGTGACGCCGCCCACCGGTTCGCATCCATCGTGGAAGTCAAACTGATGGAGCGTAGTGTAGTTCCAGCCGCCGTTGGAAGGGCTCAGCTCGAAGATCAAGCCAGAGTTAATTCCCCCCAAACTAAAGGCCGTGCCGTACAGGTTTCCCGCGCTGTCTCTAGTAACCCCAGTCAACGGCCCGTTCTGTTCCACGTGGCCGACAAGCCCGGCGACGAGGGTGTAGTTCCATCCGCTGCCGGAGGGGCTAAGCTCGAAAACTGTGCCGCCTCCGTTTGGGCCTCCGAATTGTGTCGTCGCGTAGAGATTCCCCGAAGGATCGAAGATGGGTGTGCTCTCCGGAAAAGTGCCCGTGTCACTTCCATCCGGGAGCGAGTACAAGGTTTTGATCACCCAGCCGGAACCGGAAGGCGACAACTGGTAGACCGTGCCCCCGCCGTTTGGACCACCAACCAGCGTCGTGCCGTAGAGATTGCCGGAGGCGTCGATCGCCGGGCCCGCCTCGGGACTCTGCCCCGCACTGCCGGAGGGAGTGAAGATGTACGGCACGGTTTCGGTCCACCCACCATTCGCGGGACTCAACTCGAAGACCGTGCCACACCAGTCGTTGCTGTACTCGCAATCCGGGGAATACATGCCGCCCTGATAAGTCGTGCCATAAATATTTCCCGCGTGATCAAAGACGACAGGAGCATTGGGACCAGCTCCGTCACTTGAGCCGCCAGCGAAGCGGTAAAGAACGCTCTCGGTCCAGGGGCAAAGGGCGCTCTTGCAAGCTGAGGGTGAGGGCCTCAGATTGAAGACCGTGCCGCATCCGTACTGGGTGTCGCTGGGGCAAGATACACCACCGTAATAGGTCGTCCCGTACAAACTTCCGTCCGGACCAAAAACGACGCCAGCAGGACCGCCGCCGTCGTTGTCGCCTGCGAAGGTATACAGCGGCGTCAGCACCCAGCCGCTGCCGGAGGATTTCATCTTGAACACGACACCGCAGCCGAGATTATTCGCGCAGACTCCGCTCGTGTTGCCGCCTCGGACGGCGGTTCCATAGAGGGTGCCGGCAGCATCGAGGAGCAAGGTTGGAGTCGGCTCTCCGCCATCGGCTCCGCCGGTGAAGGTATGGATGATCTGAAAGTTCTGCGCCTGCGCTTCGGTGGCGACAAGGAGTATGAGGATGGCAAACGCGACCGCCGCGAGGGTCATCCACAGGTCAAGGCCGCGGATCGCGCTTCTTCGATGGGAGCGCCGCACCCCGAGGTTCTTGAGTTGAATCGGAATCTGCTTCTGTGGAAAACTGTCAACGATCTCCATCACAATCCCCTCCCAGCTCGTGACGAGCTTTCGACTTTTAATGGTTCGTCCCACCGCAGCGGGCACAAAGACCGCGCTCTGCTGTACCTATTTCCGCCATATCGCGCCGGAAGTCAAATTAATTGCACCTTACGGTCTAACATGTTGCAGAAACATGAAATAGCTCCTCATCTGACATTGCCTGTTGACGAAACTGTGATAACATTTGCAGCCAATCATGGCCCCAGCTGCGTCGGCTCGCTCCCCGATTTCGCCTGATACCCCACTCCGTGGGACACCGGTGATCCGCTTCGGGCCGTACGAGGTCAATGTCGAGTCGGGGGACCTGCGCAAGTTCGGCTACCGGATCAAGCTCCAGCCAAAATCGTTTCTGGTTTTGCAGGCCCTGTTGGAAGTCCCTGGCGAGATGGTGACGCGCGATGAACTGAAGACGCGTCTCTGGCCCGAGAACACGTTCGTGGAGTTCGAGGCCAGCCTGAACGTCGCGGTCCGCCGACTGCGGGAAGCGCTGAGCGACGAGGCGCAGACTCCAACTTACATCGAGACCGTACCCAAGCACGGATATCGCTTCATCGGGACGGTGGAACTTGTACCCATCGCGCCGTCGGTGTCGCTGCGCCCCGAGCTTGTCCCCATTGCAGGGCAGTCCGCGGCCGAACTCGGTCTGACTCCGGCAGTGACACAAGTTCCTCCGCAGCGCGGTTTGTGGATGATTGTGCCCGCCGTGGCGCTTCTGATCGTGCTGGCTGCTGGGATTTTCTGGTGGAGACGCAGTTCGGTCGCCTCTCGAGCGCCGATTGCGTCGTCGATCGCGGTACTTCCGTTCTCAGATATGAGTCCGGAGAAGAACCAGCAGTACTTCTCGGACGGCTTAGCCGAAGAGTTGCTCAATCATCTCGCCAAGACGCCTGGCTTGCGCGTGGCAGCGCGCACTTCTTCGTTCCAGTTCCGCGATCAGAGCGCCGATCATGCGGGGATTGGCAGGAAGCTCGATGTGGCGACGATTCTGGAAGGCAGCGTTCGCAAAGAAGGCAAGCGCGTGCGCATCTCCGCCGAGTTGGTGAAGGCGGATGACGGCTTCCAGCTGTGGTCCAACACCTACGATCGCGATCTGAATGACGTTTTCGCAGTGCAGGACGACATCGCCCGCGCGATTACCGGCGAGCTTAAATTGCGACTGCTCAATACGCATTCCACCGATGTCCCACAACGTGGGATAAGTCCGGAAGCCTACAACGCGTATCTGCAAGGCCGGTATTTTTACGAGCGCCGCACCCACGACGATCTCAATCGCGCCTACGACTACTTCCAGCAGGCGGTGAAACTGGATCCGAATTATGCGCGGGCTTGGTCGGCGCTGGCGTGGGTGCTGATCGCGCGCGCCGAGAATGCCGAGGGCGCCTCCTTCGAGCAGGGCTATCGCGACGGACGAATGGCAGCGGAGCGAGCGCTGCAACTGGATCCCGGACTGGCCGAGGCGCACGCCGCCATCGGCCGCATCAAACGCGGTTACGACTGGGACTGGGCGGGCGCGGATGCGGCTTTCCAGAAGGCGCTGGCATTGGAGCCGCAGAACTCCGCGGTGCTGCTGGGAGCGTCGAGCTTGCAGGCCAGTCTTGGCCACATTGATGATGCGGTCGCGCTCAATCGCCGCGCGGTGGAAATCGATCCGCTGAGTGTGGTCGCACACGTATCCCTGGGAATGCATGCCTACTACGCCGGTCACCAGGACCAGGCGATCGACGCCTTCCAGAAGTCGCTGGCCATTTCGCCCGAAGGACCTGAGGCGCATTACCTGCTGGGTTTGGTGTATCTGGCGCGCTCGCAACCGCAGCAGGCGCTGGCTGAATTCGGGAAGATCCCTGCGGGCAGCGAGCGCTCGGTCGGCGAAGCTTTGGCTTACAGCGCACTTGGCAGGAAGACGGAGGCGGACGCCGCATTGCAGAAACTCATCAACGACTATCATGAGCAGGCTGCCTATCAGATCGCGGAAGTTTATGCTTTTCGCGGAGATGCCGATCACTCCTTCCAGTGGCTGGAGTTTGCGCGCGCCCACAGAGACGCGGGGTTAGCGTCCGTCAAGGGCGATCCGCTGCTGAAGAACCTGTACAAAGATCCCCGGTATGCGGCCTTCGTGAAGAAGATGGGGCTGCCGGCGTAGTCCATCCGACTGCTCTTAAGCTTGACAACCGCAGCCGTGCGCGAACATACTTCGGTTCGATTTACGGGGTAGAGCTGGCCTTCAGGCCAGCGCCACGGCGCCTCATCATGTTGGAGGCGCTGTGGTGATCTTCGAAGATTATCACCACAGCGCTTTTGCTAATCGCGCGGACATGACGCGGCCCTTAAGGGCCGCTCTACCATGGGTTCGAGCTACGGCAGTCCGTTTTGTGTACAGTGTTGGTCCCATGAAGAAAGCAACCAAGAAAAAAGCGACAAACACCAAGACAACCAGCAAGAAGAAAGCTCCCGCCAAGAAAAAAGCGATTGCCGCGAAGCCGGCGAAGCGCGCTTCCGCGAAAGCAGCGCCGGTCGTAGCAAAGCAAGTCGCCCCAGCCCCGCAGGATGAAGGCAAGCTCACCTTCAACCACGCGATGATCTACACCAAAGACGTGGGGCGCGCGACGCAGTTCTATCGCGAATGGCTGGGATTCAAGCTGATCGAGGATTTTCGCTTCGAGGGCAAGTCGGTCTATGCCCGACTACATGCGCCTGGCGGCGACGGCACCATCGCTTTGCATCAGGCGGGGCCGGGCGCACCGGTTGCGAGCGATGGAGTAAGACTCTACTTCGAAGTTCGCGACCTCGACGGCTTCTGCCGCGGCCTGCAAAAGCGCGGCTTCTACTTCACGCAGCTGCCTACCATGATGCCCTGGGGCTGGCGCCACGCCTACCTCAATGATCCTGACGGTCATGAGATCAGTCTGTACTGGGCGGGAGAGAACCGCATGAAGAAGACGGTGATGAAGGCCGCGCGCGAAGCCAGCAAGGAGTGAAGAAGCTGTGGCCGGTGGCTAGTGGTCAGCGGCTAGCTAAATCGTCGCACTGCGTTCAGCTGACTTTTCTGGTCACTAGCCACTGGTCACTAGCCACTCTCTTGCAGTTGACCCGACCTCGCGTGCGGCCTACCATACCGCCAAGTGGAACCGAGGTTCGCGGATGCTCGTCGGCGAGACAGTTTCCCATTACCACATCGTCGGGAAACTGGGCGGTGGTGGCATGGGATTGGTCTACGACGCAGAAGACATGCGTCTGGGCCGCCACGTCGCGCTCAAATTCATTCCTGAGAATCTGCTGAACGACCGCAAAGCATTGGATCGCTTTGAGCGCGAAGCCCGCGCCGCCTCGCAGCTGAACCATCCCGGCATCTGCACCATTTACGACATCGAGGAGATGAACGGCCAGCCCTTCATTGTGATGGAGAAGCTGGAGGGCCTGAGCCTGAAAGACCGGCTGCGCGGCGAGCCGATGGACATCGAAGAAATCCTCGACATTGCCATCCAGGTCGCCGACGCGCTCGCCGCCTGCCACGCCAAGGGCATCATCCATCGCGACATCAAGCCGGCGAATATCTTCCTCACCAGCAACGGTCAGGTCAAGATTCTGGACTTCGGACTGGTGAAGCTGTCGCCTGATTTGTGGCACGGCGATCCCAAGTCGGTTGAAGACCTTTCGATCTCCGGCGACATTTTCGGCACGGCAGTTTACATGTCGCCGGAGCAGGCGCGAGGCGAGGAACTCGATCGTCGTACCGATTTGTTCTCGCTCGGCGTGGTGCTCTACCAGATGGCGACGGGCCAGAAGCCATTCACCGGCAGCAACTCGGTAACGACGCTGGAGGCGGTTCTCAACAAGAAGCCGCTCTCGCCGCTCAAGCTGAATCCCAATCTGCCGCCCGATCTGGAAGGCATCATCGGCAAAGCAATGGAGAAGAATCGCGCCAACCGTTATCCCGACGCGCTGGCGATGAAGGCCGACCTGCAGGCGCTGAAGAAAGAAACCGATCCTGAGCTAAGCAAGAGCGGCAAGATCCGGTCGCCGTTTCCCTATCGCATCGGGACTGCCACCTTCCAGACCACCAGCCGCTGGCAGACCTACTTGCTGTTAGCGATGAGCGCGGTGCTGGTGATGGTGCTGACCCTGGCTGGCTTGTGGTGGTACAAGCATCGCGGAGCGACTGGCGCCAGGAACACCATCGCCGTTCTGCCGCTGACGAATGTCAACGGCGACATCAGCGTGGACTTTCTGCGCTTCGCCCTGGCCGACGAGATCGCCAACGTGCTCACCTATTCGCGCGCCCTCGATGTTCGTCCCTCTTCGCTGACGCAGAAGTATGCCACCAAGGATGTCGATCCGGAGAAAGTTGGTCGCGAGCTGCGCGTGGCCACCGTCCTGACCGGACACTTCCTGAAGCAGGACGAGAACCTGCGGGTCACGCTGGAAGCGATTGACGTGCGCGACAATCGTTTGATTTGGCAGAGCAGCTTTACCGCGCCCTCGCAGGATCTGATCGCATTGCAATCCAACATGGCGGCGCAGCTGCGGCAGGGTCTGTTGCCGAGCCTCGGCGTGGCCGGTGCAACCGTTGCCAGCGCCACCCGGCCCAAAGATCCGCAAGCTTACGATTTGTACCTGCATGCGCTGGCGCTGCCCCACGATCCAAGTCCAAACAAGGATGCGATCGACGTTTTGCGGAGCGTAGTGAAGATGGATCCGGACTATGCTCCGGCGTGGGAGGAGTTGGGTCTGCGCGCTTACTATGACGCCACTTACTCCAACGGCGGCGAAACCATGTTCCAGCTCTCCAACAGCGCCTGCGAGCGTGCGGTGGCGCTGGATCCGAACCTGGTTGTCGCGGCTGGACAACTGATCACCAACCGGGTTGAGCGCGGAGAGTTGGGCAAGGCATACGCAGCGGCACAGGCGCTGGTCAAGCGACGTCCCGACAGCGCGCAGGCTCACTTCGTGATGAGCTACGTCTACCGCTACGCCGGCATGCTGGAGGAAGCAACCAGCGAATGCAATACGGCGCTGGCGCTCGATCCGGCCAATTATGTCTTCCGCTCCTGCGCCTGGCCGTTTATGGAGTTGGGCAAGACCGATCGCGCCGCGGACTTCATTCGCCTGGACGCCGGTTCGGAGTGGGCGAATTACGTTACGCCCTCGCTGCTGCTGCGCGAGGACAAAATTGCCGATGCGCGTGAGGCGGTGAAGCGCATGCCGGCGGCGCCTCGATATCATCGCGACTTGCTGGAATCGTGTCTGGGACTGCGGCCGGCATCGGAGCTGGACCGCATCGCGCACGATTCGGAGACCAACTACCCCAGCGATCCCGATCCGGAGACGTGGTATATCCAAGGATCGCTGTTCGCCTACTGCGGGAAGAAGCAGGCCGCTCTGCATCTGCTGCAGAGCGCGATCCAGAATAACTACTGCTCGTACTCCAACCTGCTGACCGATCCGCTGCTGGCGAAGTTGCGCGCCGATCCCGACATCGACAAGCTGCTGACCGCGGCGCGCGAGTGCCAGGAGGCGGTGCGTGGGACCAACGCGCAAGGGCAATAAGGCCCGGATTCCACAGCGATTTCGTGCTATAATCAGAGTGCTCCTCGGAGCACAATCTCCTGAATTTGCAATGACTTGCGCGGATTCGGCGAAGCCGCAAACAATCGCGCACGCCCAATCTGTGCCCGCAAATCGAGCTTGGCAGGAGTTCCTCCCACTCATTCGAAAACCGCGAATGAGTGGGGCACCGCGTGTCGACACGTCGCGGCTAGCCGTCAGGAATTTGTGAACGGACTGGCAAAGAAGTTTAGGAAGGAACAAGCTGAAAGCTGAGGCCGACAGCTGAGTAGCTAACACATGCCTGACGATCCAAAAGAGCAACTACCGCTCGACAACATCGGCCCCGGCGCGGCCAACGTGCAGCCCGTCAACATTGAAGACGAGATGCGGCGCTCGTATCTCGACTATTCGATGTCGGTGATCATCGGGCGCGCGCTGCCCGACATTCGCGACGGCTTGAAGCCGGTGCATCGCCGCATTCTTTACGCGATGCACGACATGGGCGTGCTGCACAATCGCAAGCACATGAAGTGCGCCGGCGTCGTCGGCGAGTGTTTGAAGAAGTATCACCCTCACGGCGACAGCGCGGTCTATGACGCGATGGTGCGCCTGGCGCAGCCGTGGAGCTTGCGCTATCCGCTGATCGATGGACAAGGAAATTTTGGCTCGGTCGATGGCGATCCGCCGGCAGCCTACCGGTACACCGAGTCGCGCCTGACGGAGATTGCCGAGGAGTTGCTGGCCGACATCGACAAGGACACGGTCGACTTCGTCGCCAACTTCGACGACACCACGGTCGAGCCGATGGTGCTGCCTACGCGAATTCCGAATCTCATGGTCAACGGCTCGAACGGCATCGCGGTCGGCATGGCCACCAACATTCCGCCGCACAATCTGACCGAGATCGTCGAGGCCTGATCACGCTGGTGAACAATCCGCACGCCACGCTGGCCGACATCCTGAAGCTTGTGCAGGGTCCGGACTTCCCCACCGGCGGCTTCATTCACGGGCGCAGCGGCATCATGGAAGCCTATCGCACCGGGCGCGGGCGCTTCATCATGCGCGCCAAGGCTGCGATCGAGCACGTCACCAAGGACAAAGACGCGATCATCGTCACCGAGATTCCTTACCAGGTGAACAAGGCGAACCTGATCAAGCGCATCGCCGAACTGGTGAACAACAAGGTCATCGACGAGATCAGCGACGTGCGCGACGAGAGCGATCGCGACGGCATGCGCATCGTCATCGAGCTGAAGCGCGGCTGCGAGCCGCAGATCGTGCTCAACCAGCTCTTCAAGCACACCTCGATGCAGGAAAGCTTCAGCATGATCTTCCTGGCCGTGGTCAATAACCAGCCCAAGGAGATGGGGCTGGTGCAGGCCATCCAGCACTTCGTCGATCACCGCATCGACGTGGTGCGGCGCCGCACCGCTTATCTGCTGATGAAGGCGCGCGAGCGCGAGCACGTCCTCGAGGGCTACCAGGTTGCGCTGGACCGCGTCGACGACGTGATCCGCATCATTCGCGGCAGCGAGAACCGCGCCGAAGCCCGCACCAACCTGGTCGAGTACTTCACCGGCAAGACGGTCACCGTTCGGAAGGCAAGGGAGCGAAGAACACGTCGCTGAAGGGCGTTGTGCCCACGCAGCTGACCAAGCCGTTCGACGCGGTGCAGGCCGATGCCATCCTCGAATTGCAATTGCATCGCCTGACGCGACTGTCGATCGACGAAATCCTGAAAGAGTTGGCCGAGGTTCGCGGACGCATCGCCGAGTACGAATCGATTCTCGCCAGCGAGAAGAAGCTGCGCAGCGTCATCGTCAAAGAGCTGGAAGAGATCAAGAAGAAGTACGGCGACGAGCGCCGCACGCAGATCCAGGACGAGGCCGCCGAGATCAATCTGGAAGACCTGATCGCCGACGAGCAGATGGCGGTGACGGTGAGCCACTCCGGCTACATGAAGCGCACGGCGATTTCGACCTATCGCCAGCAGCGCCGCGGCGGCACCGGACGCAAAGGCATGAGCACGCGCGAGGAGGATTTTGTCGAGCATCTGTTCGTCGCCTCCACGCACGATTACATCCTGGTGTTCACCAATAAGGGACGCGTGTACTGGCTGAAGGTGTACGAGATTCCGGAACTGAGCGCGGCAGGCAAGGGCAAAGCCATCGCCAACCTGGTGGCGTTGCAGCCGGGCGAGAGCGTGCGCGCCTGGCTTACCATTCGCGACCTGGAAGAAGAGGATCGGTACGTCTTCTTTGCGACCCGCAACGGCTGGTGAAGAAGACGCCGCTGAAAGACTTCAGCAACATGCGATCGATCGGCATCAACGCCATCGCCATCGAGGAAGGGGACGAACTGGTGGCGGCCAGTTGCACCGATGGCAATCAGATCATCTTCCTGGCGACGCACGAGGGCATGGCGATTCGCTTCGATGAGGAAAACGTGCGTCCCATGGGACGCGGCGCTACGGCGTGCGCGGCATGGACCTGGAGATAAGCGATTACATCGTCGGCATGGCGGTCACGCCGAAAGAGCGCAAGAAGACGAAGGACGGCGAGGAGCAGGAAGCCAGCCTGATTCTCTCGGTCACCGAGAAGGGCTATGGCAAGCGCACCGATGTGGACGAGTATCGTCTGCAATCGCGCGGCGGCAAGGGCGTGATCAACGTCAAGACCACGGCGCGCAACGGCAAGGTCGTGTCGATCATGCTGGTGAACGAGCAGTCGGAGGTGATGGTGATCAGCCAGTTCGGCAAGATCATCCGCATCGACACCAAGACCATTCGCGAATCCGGACGCTCTGCGCAGGGCGTGCGCCTGCTGCATCTGGAAGAAGGCGATCGCCTGGCAGCAGCGTCGGTCATCCCGCCGGAAGAGGTGGTAGAGAATGGCAACGGCGAGACGGGAACGCTGGT
>CAVONC010000030.1:0-642064 GCA_963697175.1 uncultured Acidobacteriaceae bacterium
CGCCCTACCTGAGCAGATTCCATCTGCCTTGTGTTACTCTCACTTCCGCTGAAGTGTCTTTCCTGCCCCAGTCCATGTCCTTGGTCTCGCCGCTTCATTGCCTATGAAGATGCAAATGTTCCCACCTGCCGGCAATCCTGCGGAGACGAATGGCGTCCGGTCAGATGTAACGCGGGCTCGATTTGGCGCGAGTCGCTGGTGCTGGATCTGGCGATCGCGCTGGTGGCGGGCTTTTTGTATGCGCTGCTGGTGATGGGGCCGCGGCCGCTGAATCCGCGCAACGTGAATTGGATCGCGTTCGATCCGGCGTATCACTACATCGGATGGGAGCTGTACCGGCAGGACCCGCATGTTCATTGGCCGCTGACCTATACCGACCGGCTGGGATATCCCGAGGGCGAGTCGGTGGCGCTGCTGGATTTGAATCCGCTGATGGCAGTGGTGCTGAAGCGGGTGTCGTTTTTGTTGCCGGAGCCGGCGCAGTATTTCGGGCTGGAAGTGATTCTGGTTTGCACGCTGCAGTTCTTCTTCGCGTTTCGGTTGTTACGGATGATGGTGGAGGGGCGGAGGGAGTTCGCGCCAGGGGCTGAAGCCCGGGCCTGGAGGTCTGGCACGGCACGGCTAAAGCCGTGCCCTTTCAAAGCGAGGGTGGCGATCGGTCGCCGCAGGAACAGGGCCTGCCGCCGCTCCGCGGCTCGAGCTCTCTCCGCCCAGACCGCGGGCTCACGCCCGCGGCTAACACAAATGCCGCTGCTCCGCAGCTTCCAGCAGGCCGATGCGACGTTGGGTGCCGGCTTCGGTAGTTGGAATGTCTTGGCCGCGGCGCTGGGGGCTGGGTTCTTTCTGCTGGCGCCGCCGCTGAACTATCGCTTCTGGGGACATTACTCGCTGAGCAATCAGTGGCTGCTGGTGGCGGCGCTGTATGTTTTCGCGCGGGCGCAGGAGAGCAACGCCGAATGCGGTGCGGCGGTTTGTGATCTCGGCGGCGGTTCTGACGGCGATCGCCACGGGGACGAATCCGTATCTGGCGTTTGAAGTTCTGCTGCTGTTGATTGCGGGCGTGGCGAGCCTGCTGTGGCAGAAGCGGCTGAGCGTGGCGAAATCCGCCGGCGTAGTCGCGATGCTGGTCGCGATCGGGTTCGTGGTGGCGTATTCGCTGGGGCTGGTGATCAGCGGCGGCAAAGGCTACGGCAGCGGCGGATATCGCGATCTCTCGATGAACCTGCTGGCGCCGTTCGATCCGCGGACGTGGACGTCGATCATTTTTCCGCGACTGCACAGCGCCAGTCCCGGACAGTACGAGGGCTACAACTATCTCGGCGCGGGCGTGCTGATTATCGCGGCGGTGGTGATCGTCGCGGCGATCATTCGCAAAGGCAAACTGCCGAGGCCGGACAAGCGCTGGTTCGTGCCGCTGGCGGGATGTTGTCTGCTGCTGACGCTGCTGGCGCTGTCGACGAAGGTCACGCTGGGCGGACGGACGCTGATCGACATCGATCCCGGCGGAAAGCTGACTCCGTTGTTTGCGCCGTTGCGCGCGACCGGGCGGCTGTTCTGGGCGCCGTACTACGCGATCCTGGCTGCGATTCTCGCCGCGCCGTTTCTGCTGTTTCGCAGAGCGTGGGCGACGCTGCTGATTGCGGCGATGCTGGTGCTGCAATTTGCCGACACGGCTTCGCTGCGGCAGTGGGTGCGGGTGACGATCAGCGACGATCATCCGTCGCCGCTGAAGTCGGCGATCTGGTCGCAGCTGGGCGCGCAGCATCAGAACCTGATCGTGTTGCCGGCGTGGCAGTGCGAACATGCGGCGTCGCCCGGCGGCATCGAGGGATATCGCATCTTTGGATTTCTCGCGGCCGCGCAGAAGATGCGGATCAACAGCTACCAGTCGGCGCGATACACCGGAGTGGCGCAGGATTTCCATTGCTCGCAGGCAGTGGAGCAGGTCGGAGAAGAACGGGCTCGCGGCGGACTCGGCGTATGTCGTCATGCCGGACGTTGCGGCGGCGATCGCGCAAGGGCCGACGGGCGCGGGAAAATGTCACGACGTGGATCAACTTCATTCTGTGCTCGACGAAGACGGACTTCGGGCTGAGCCCGGTGCTGATGACGGCGGAGCAGCGCGCGGAGAATGGCGTTGCGAATCCGGGACTCGAAGACGGCACGACGTCACCGTGGTCGACGAATGGCGCGAGGACCGCGGTGAGCACGGTCACGGCGCACAGTGGCACGTATAGCCTGGCGATGACGGGCGCGGGCACGGCCTATCAGGACATCAACGGACTGGAGCCGGGCGCGACCTACACGGTGTCGGCGTGGGTCGCGGGAACGGCAGGCACATCGACTTCGGCGCAGCTCATGATCTTGAATGACAACGTGACTTCATCGTCGCCGGTGATTCAAACCAGTCCCGCGTGGCGGCAACTTGCGAGCAGCTTTAAGGTGGGACGCGAGGGCGCGATTCGCATTAACCTGGCGCGCGGGCCGAGCGACGGCACGGTGTACTGGGACGACATTCATCTTTCCCAAGGGACTTCTGCGAAATGATCGAGGCGGATTCCAAAGCGACGGAGGCGGCGGCGCAGCCGAGCTTCGCCCAAAAACTTTTGCTGCTGGTGATCGCGGCGGTCTTTTGCCTGATCGTCTTTCTCGGGCTGGATGCGGCGTACAGCCATTTTTCGCGGAAGTCGTCGGTGCCGACGCCGGCGGAAATCTTCGGATGCCTGGGGCGCGACCGGCTGCGCGTGCTGGCGCTGCAGCCGAACTGCTCGTGCACGCGGGCGTGGGGGCGCGAGCGCTATCAGCTCAACGTCAACAGCATGGGCTTTCGCGATGAGACGGTGCGCGAGGTGCCGCTCACCGATCCGCGGCCGCGGCATTTTGATGCTGGGCGACTCGTTTACCGAATCGATGGGGCCGTGGGAGACGAGCTTTGTCGGGCGCATTGCCAAGCGCTTTCCGCAGTACGAAATTTTGAACGGCGGCGTGGGTGGATATTCGCCGTCAAATTATCTGAACACCGCGCGGATTGCGCTGAACAAGGGATTGCAGTTCGACGAGGCGATCGTCTTCATCGACATGTCGGATGTGCAGGACGAGGCCGCGCTGGTGCACGACGTCGGCGACTCGGGCGCGGTGGCGCTGGCGCCGAACCAAGTTCACTACCAGACGTGGTATTCGAATCTGCGGAACTTCGCCAGCAAATACCTGGTGCTGACGAATTATCTGTGGGAGCTGGCCGAGCGCACGTGGGTGCGGTTGGGCTTCTACCATCTGGATCACGGATTCAACGGCAACGTTTTCGATCTGGAGCGGTCGGGGTGGACGTATCGCAAGGTGGTCGAGGACAAGCCGTTCGAAGAGGGATTTGCGCCGCTGGGAGTCGAGGCCGGGATCGCCAAAGAGAAGCGCAAGATGGACGAGCTGTACCAGGAGCTGGCGAAGCGGAACATTCCCATCAGCGTGGTGGTGTATCCGTGGCCGGCGACGTTGATTTACGACAATGTCGAGTCGCGCGAGGTGCAGATCTGGCGGGATTGGTGCGAAGGGAAGTGCAAGCGGTTTGTCACCGCGTTTCCGGAGTTTTTTGCGGTGAAGGAGCAGTGTCCGAAGTCGGCGCCGGGATGCTGGTATTTGAAGGATTATTTTTTTGGCGACATTCATTTGAGTGCCGAGGGGAACAAGATTGTCGCGGATGAGGTGGGGAAGAGTTTGGAGGAGAGCCCGGCGGTGAAGAGTGCCGCCCCTGAAGGGGCTCGGGATCGTTAATGCGACGGGTACCCAGCGCTTCCGCGCTGGGCTAATTACTTTCGTCTCCGGCTGCGGCGGGACTGATCGATGATGACGTCCCAGGTCTCGAAAAGCGCGAGACCTGGGACACCCGGCCCTCATGTCTCGAGAAAGGCGATGTCCGGGCACTCGCGCGAGCCCAGGTTAGGCCAAAAGAAGGCCGAACCTGGGGCACCGAGCTAAGTACTTGCGTCTCCGGCTGCGGCGGGACTGAGCGATGACGACCTCCCAGGTCTCGAAAAGCGCGAGACCTGGGGCACCCGCAGCTGGCAGACTAGTGCCAAGAGCCCAGGTTAGGCCAAAGGAAGGCCGAACCTGGGGCACCCGCACCCGCCTGCGGGGGGACTCCAGGTCCCGAAACTCCAATCCCTAATCCCTAGCCCCTGATCCCCTGGAACTCGATCTACTCTCGCAATCCTGGGATTCCCACTACGCCAATTCCTCAAGTGCTCTAGAATCAGAGATTCACTTTGGCATCGAGGTTTCCAGGGTCCTGAACCTTTGGTCACCTTGGTGCGTATTAAACACTGGCCTCACAAAAGCAACCACTGCAGTAGTCATATCGAACTGAGTGTCAGTTCCAGGAGACAGGCAATGTTCGTTTTTCGTTTTGCAAGGTTGATGGCTGGCAAGACTCTTTGGCTGGGAATGGCGGGTCTGCTGACCATAGCGTGCTGGGCGCAGGACACGACACCGCAAAGTGCAGAGCCGGCGGCATCGCAGACGGCAGCGCCGGCCAGCGATCAGGCGGCCGTACCGCCGAGCGCGCAGTCGACCATGCCGCCCCCGGGGACGCAGACGCCAACGCCACCATTGACGCCGCTGCCGCAGGCACCGGCACCGCAGCATAATGCTGCGCACTTGTATTCCGGCGACCAGAACTACGCGAAACCGTTCTCCGGATTTCCCAACTTCATCGCGCCCTACACGGTGCGCCACGTGCCGCAGCCGAACCTGGTCAATTCCGCGATGACGGACAAACTGTTTCACGATGGCCAGATGTATCTGTCGATCAACGACGCCGTCGCGATGGCGCTGGAGAACAATCTCGACATCACGCTGCAGCGCTACAACCTGTCGATCGCCGACACCGATCTGCTGCTGACCAGCACGGGAGCGTCGGCGCGCGGCGTGGGCACCAGCGTAGTGCAGGGCACCCAGGGCGGAAACCTGGGTGCGGTATCGGCGGGAGGCACGGGCAGCTCGGTGACCGGCGCCAACGGCACGGGAGCTGGTGGAACGCAGGTAGGCGCGGGCGGAGCGGGCGCAGGCGCGGCGGGAATCGTCGTGTCGACGCTCGGTTTCGGCCCGAACATCGATAACTTCGATCCGTCACTTACAGGGACGATACAAGGGGAACGCGCTGCGATTCCTCAGACCAGCTCGGCATTTGTCGGCGTGCCCACCCTGACGCAAAACACCAACACCTACAATTTCGGCTATACCCAGGGTTTCTCCACGGGCACGCTGATGAGCCTGACCTTCGATAACAGCTATTACACCAGCAACAACGCCTTCAATCTGGTGAACCCCACCCTGACTCCCCAGTTCCGCTTCCAGCTGCGGCAGCACCTGCTGCAAGGCTTCGGCTTCGATCCCAACCTGCGCTGGATTCGCATCGCGCGCAACAACCGCGAGATCGCCGACGTGGTCTTCCGGCAGCAGATCATGGTCACGGTGTCGCAGGTGGAAAACATCTACTGGGACCTGGTAACCGCGTACGAAGCCGTGAAAGTCAACGAGCGGCAGTTGCAGCTGGCCAACAAGACGCTGTCCGACGATCAGGAACAGGTGCGGATCGGGACCATGGCACCGATCACACTGGTGCAGGCGCAGAGCGGCGTAGAAAGCGCCAAGCAGAACCTGATCATGGCGCAGACCAGCCTGCAGCTGGAACAGCTGCTGGTGAAAAACGCCATCACCAAGAACATTCAGGATCCCCTGCTGGCGACGGCGCCGGTGATCCCGACCGACACTTTGAAGGCGGACGAGCAATATGAAGTGCGGCCGGTCGAGGATCTGATTCAGGAGGCGTTGCAGGATCGTCCGGAAATTGCGACGGCGCGGATTCAGCTGACGAATTACGAGATCACGCGCAAGTCGGTACGCAATGCGCTGCTGCCAACTCTGGACCTATACGCGTTTTATGGCGCCTCAGGACTGGCGGGTCCGCAGAACCCCGCGATTCCTACCTGCCCGCAGATGAACATCTTCGGCGAGTGTTATCAGCCGGGATTGGTTCCCACCAGTTACGGCACGGCGTTTTCCAATCTGTTCAACAGCACCGGCCCGGACAAGGGCATCGGCGTGAATCTGACCATCCCGATTCGCAACCGCGCGGCACAGGCGAACCAGGTGCGCTCGGAGCTGGAATATCGCCAGCAGCAGGTCGCGCTGCAGCAGACGGAGAACACCATTACCTTGCAGGTTCGGCAGGCGCAATTCGGATTGCAGAACAACTATGCCGCGCTCAAAGCAGCGATCGCGGCGCGCGATTATGCGAAGGAGAGCCTCGATGCTGAGCAGAAGAAGTTCCACTACGGGGCATCGACGCCTACCCTGGTGCTGCAGGCCTCGAGCAATCTGACGCAGGCTGAATCGAATGTGCTGAACTCGGCGGCCAACTACGAGAAGGCCAAAGTGCTGCTGGACTACTACACGGGCGAGACGCTGAGCAAGCTGGGCATCAGCGTTGCGGACGCCGAGGCCGGACAGGTGAAGCGCCAGCCGGGCGTGCCCGGGGTGGTGCCAGCCGATGTGCAGAACGTGCTGCGGCCGCCGCAGGGCTCGACGTTGCCGAATCAGCAGACGGCTCCGCCGCCGGCACAACCGAATACGCCTCCGCCTCCGCAGCAGAGCGTGCCTCCGCAGCAGAATGCGGCGCCGCAGGGCTAGCAGGTTCGCGGTTCAGGCACCGAGGGTCCAGCCTCAGCCTGAACCGCTATTTTTTTGTTGAGGCCGCAGACGAAGGCCCTCACCCTTCCGTGCCGCCGCTCCGCGGCTCGAACCGCAGATCCCTCGGTCGGGCTGAAGCCCTCGGTCGGGATGACAAAAAAAGAAGGAGCCAGAGGACGCTGGCCTGAAGGCCAGCTCTACCCGAACATCGCACAATCAGGAGTTTTTCAGGCCGCCAGTGAAGGCGTACTCCACCCGAACAGCATTCTTACTGCGGTCCTGACGCAGACATGGAAGCCGGCTCTACCAATTCCATTCGCACCGGGGAAGGTGGAGTTTGCACGAACTTTGTTGCAAGCCCCTGCACAGGGGTGCTGACGATCCACCTTTGCTTCCAAGCGCTTAGGGTGGAGACAGAATTGCATTACTATCGCCCGGATCCTGTCTCGAGCTCGACCTCGGCGATAGCAACCATCGCGAAAGCTGTCGCCAGACAGCCTCCTTCGACGTCAGAGGAGACACTCCATGAAGAAAGTGCTTGTCTTCAGTCTGGGGCTGGTTCTCGCAGCTTTCCTGGCCAGCGCTACCTTCGCTTATGCCGACGATGTTCAGGAGCCGTTCCCCACTGCAGGTGATATGTACTGCAGCGCGACCAACGGCTGCGGGACCTTGCCGGCCGGCGGGCGGACTGCTTCGATGTGGACGACCGGCGATTACGTTGAGTCGGCGCTCTTCAACACCGGGCAGCCCTCAATCAACGGCCTGAGCTACAATTTCGACATCTGGGACGATCTGGGCGGCGGCAACAACGAGACCGTCGGCTACTGGGTCAACGGTGTTGAAATTGGCACGGTCACCGTCAACGATTGCAACTATTGCCAACAGAACGTGAACTTCAGCGGCACCTTCAACTTCGCCAGCATCAGCGCCCAGGGCGGCGGTTACACGCTGGAACTGATTCTGCAGAACACCATCCCTCCGGGCGGCGGATCGATCGCCTTCGACGATGGTGGCGAGGCGACGCTGAGCAATAGCTCGGGCAGCTCAGTGCCGGAGCCGGGCAGCCTTCTGCTGTTTGGCAGCGGAGTGCTGGGCATCGCGGGCTTGGTGCGCCGCAAGATCAATCTGTAAGTTTCGCTCCCTGCTTGGGAAGCCGGAGCCAACCAGCTCCGGCTTTTCTGTGCGCGACGGAGGAGGAATCGATCGGTCGTTTTCCGCACTCACTCAGGTGCACTGTGTTACGGAGTTTTGAATCTCTGCAACTTAGGGTGTAGTGCACCGCCCTTTTCCACAGCGTTATGCACATTTCTGTTGAAAACCGACGTGAGACCGCATCAATTCTCGCCAAAACTATTCGCTCAAGCCGATGACATCGAATGCGCCGAGCGGCTGACCGGAGCCGTTGTTGATCCAAGTATTGCCGCCGTCGTTCGAGTAGAGATCGAGTCCGTCGATTCCCTGATTGTTCCAGTTCCAGACTTCGAAGGTGTCGCCGCTGAGGTTCATCGGTCCCACGATCATGAAGTAGGATTGACCTCCGGTAAGCGTGACTCCGGAAACATGGATGGTGATCGGCGTACAGCAATCGAGCGCACCCTGCAGATTCCCCCAATTTGCATTGGCCACTTGGGTTCCCGGAAGACCACCGTTGTCAGTCCAGATGCTGGCATAAATGTCGTTGGTTCCGCTGGAAAGACTTACGGCCAGATCGATCTGGGCGATGCTGAAGTTACCGTTGCCGGAGAGGGTGAAAAGATTGGCGGCGGTAACGCTCTCGCCGAGGGCGCCGGAACCGGCGATGGTCCAGCCGGTGCAACAGTTGTAAGGATTCCCGACGGGCCCCAGGTCGCTGAACACGGTGCCGACGGCCTGGGTTGCAAAGACCACGCCTTCGTTATCGGTTCCACCAGCGGTGGTTGTGCCATACAGATTGCGTTTTGCATCGAGGACCACATTGGACTGAGGAAGCTCACCGTCGGTGCCGCCAAGAAAATCGCGGAGCAGGACATAGCTCCAGCCAGCTCCGGAACGCGCCAGCTCGAAAACCGTGCCACAGCCCTCCATGGTGCAACCGAACCCTGAGCCATAGGTCGTTCCATAGATATTGAGGGAGCTATCCAGGGTGATGTTGGCAAGCGGTCCAAAGTTGATTCCAAAATTACTGTCGAAGGTGAAGAGCGTCTCGATCGTCCATGTGCCACCCGAGGGCGTCAACTGGAAAACAATTCCGCCTGGCCCGAACGCATCGGAGCTGTTGGCTCCGTAGAGATTACCGCTGTTATCGAAGACCACGGCGCTGTAGGGCTGGGCGCCATCGCTCATTCCAGTGAATTGGTATACTTCGTTCTCGGTCCAGCTTCCGCCTGACGATGTCAATTCGAAAACTGTGCCATCACCCGAGGCGCCGCCGCCGCGAGTAGTTCCGTACAGGTTGCCACCCTGGTCGAATGTCAGGGCGGCATAAGGCCACAAGCCGTCAGGGAAACCGGCAAATACATAGAGCTGGGTCTCTGTCCAACCCCCATTTGAAGGTGTCAGCTCATACACGGTGCCGCAGCCAACGTTTTCACTACCACTAACGCAACCCGTCCCTTGGCTCCCTCCTGCCACAGTTGTCCCGTAGAGATTCCCCGACTTGTCGAAGATGGGCTCGGAATACGGGTAGGCTCCGTCGCTGCCTCCAGCGAAGCGATAAAGCATAGTCTCGTTCCAGGGGCACGGCAGGGAAAAGCAAGGTGTCGGTGAGGGCTGCAGCTTAAAGACGGTGCCGCAGCCTGCCATGCCGTTAAGGGTGCACGGACCTCCACCTCCGAAGAAGGTGGTACCGTAGAGCGCCCCATCCGGTCCGAAAACAACTCGGGCCATGGGGTCGTAACCATCATTGCCGGCCTTGAAGTCGTACAGTGTGGTCAACGTCCAGCCGGATCCTGAGCGGCTGAGTTTGAAGACCGTGCCGGCATTCGAGCTTCCGCCCGACTGGGTTACTCCATAGAGGTTTCCCGAAGCATCCGCGGTCAAGTTGCTGGGGAATTCGCCATTTGCACCGGTGAAGTCGAAAATCACTTGATAGTTTTGCGCGCGCAGGGGTGTGGCTGAGAGCGCCAGAAACACGGCTGCAATTGTTAGAAGGAGGAAAGGCTTCATCGCGACACTCCTTTTGGTTGGGGCGACAATCCGGAAAAAGCCTCTACCTCGTATCGTCGCCGGGACTTTGGACTGGGAGCGCCTGGAGTTGTGTGGTGAAGTATAACCCCATTTTGGCGGCCTCATGTCACCTAAATACCGCTCAGCATCCATGGCGCTGATCTCCAGGGCTCTTTCGGCTGCGATACAATGACGACTTCTCCAGGGACGGTGGCATGGGCAGCAAGAGCAAGAATCCTACGGTCAAACGATCACCAAAGAAAATTTCAACGGACACAACGGCGGCATCGGCACCACAGGCCAAAGCCGGCAGCAACGGATCCACGCCGTCGAACGGCGAGACGCTCCGCAAGCTCTACGCTTCGTTGTTGCGATGCCGGTGGATGGAAGAGCAGGTTTCGCAATCGGCCGAGCTAGCCGCGAAATACAACTTCGTTGTGGGCTATGAGGCGGTTGCCGTCGCGGCGGCGGCCGCTCTGACAGCGGGAGACACGATCTCCGCATCGCCGCGCGATCTGCCGGCACTGGTTGCGGCGGGAGCGTCGTCGCGCGCGTTGCAGGGCGACTCGAATCGCGGCTGCGATCCAACTGGGCTGCTGGGATTCACCTCCCTGTCGGACGATCCCTTCAATGTTGGCACAGGGATCGCGCTGGCATACAAGCTGCAGAAGAGGCAGGGTGTCGTGGTGGCGCTGGGCAATCAGGAGGCGTCACTCGAGGGCGCGCGCGAGGCACTGAAACTTGCCGGATCGGGGAAGCTGCCCGTGGTTTACGTGATTAAGAACATCAGCGAAGGCGTGGCCTATGCTCCGCATCTGAAGTCGGTGAGCCTGCTGGCGCGCGATGGGGGATTTCCGGGCGTGATCGTCGACGGCCAGGATGTGGTCGCGGTGTGGCGCGTGGCGCAGGAGTCGGTGTATCGCGCGCGCAACGGCGGCGGGCCGACGCTGATCGATTGCCGCATGGATGCGGCGCGCGATCCGCTGGCGCACATGGAGCATTATTTGCGCAAGCGGAGTTTGTGGGATGAGGCGTGGCGGGAGAAGGTGGAAGAAACGATCCGAGCGGAGTTTGGCGTCACGGTTGGCTAGGCAGGTTTGTAACAGGGCACGGCTTCACAGGCTGCGGAAAAACTCTATATCGTGCCTTGATCGGGTAGTGCGGCGCTTCAGCGCCGCGTTTAAGTGCTTTATTTTGTCTTCCCGAGCCGGCTTCAGCCGGCGGCACAACGCTCTGTTACCCACTTTTTCCGCAGCCTGTTCAGGCGTGCCGACCACGTGAGCAAGAAGCTAGGCTTGGGCGCTTGAGCTAATGCTCAAGCGCCCAAGCCCGTATGGTTTATAAGTTTGTTCGGCACGACTGAAAGTCGTGCCCTGTTACGAACCCTGGATTAATCCCGAAGGAACAGGTGGACACGCGCCGGCATAGTCGGCGCCTTGTTTGCCGCTCTACAGCTTCTCGTAAAAATCGCAGGCCGAGCACGAGATGTACATGCCGCCGGGGATGTTGCGCTCGCGGTCTTTGATGCGCTTGACTACGCGCGTGGGCTTGGCGCACTTGGGGCAGTCGGTGCTCTTGGTGGTATCCATTTCCTTCTTGCGATCTGCGGTCTTGGCGATTTTCATTCTCTTCTCCTGACAGATTTCTGCCGCAGAGGGCTGCGGTCGGGTGTCTACATGGGCTGGAGTATGTCGTGAGATCGAAGCGGAGGGGCGCGGCTGCGCGCTGCACATGTCTCCGGCCCACGCTCGCTTGAGCGGCTTCGACTGCAGGTGGCACGTATGCGTGCCTTCGTTACTCGCCTGGTAGCAAGGTTATTCTACATCAGTGGTGCTGCTTGAGCGGCGGGCGCGGCGGCAGCTGATCGTAGGGCGTGAAGCCTTCCCACTCGATCGGCGTCCAGGTGTCGCGCAGCAGCGTCTCCAGCAGCGCTTTGTAGATGCCTTCGCCGTTGGAGCTGTTGGTCATGATCAGAATTCCCGTGCCCGATTTGTCGAAGCAGACGGCGTAGTGGCGCCAGCCTTCGTCGTGGCCTTCCTTGAAGAACGCGCGGCCGTAGGGCGTGAAGTACAAGCCCCAGCCCAGGCCGTAGCTGAGCTTGATGCCGCGGTTGGCGTCGGTAGTCTCGGTGTTG
Organism: uncultured Acidobacteriaceae bacterium; assembly: GCA_963697175.1. GTDB lineage: Bacteria > Acidobacteriota > Terriglobia > Terriglobales > Acidobacteriaceae > Bog-257. Next base: position 11,963 of record CAVONC010000030.1, read on the forward strand.
AGCGAGGGGAATTCGTGCTTCTCGTTAATCGCGATCTGCGGCGTGAGCATCTGCTCTCGCGTCTTGGCGTCGGGATTGCGGCCTGCGAGGATCGCCTGCAGGAAATTCGCGTAGTCGCGCAGCGTGGTCTGCATGGAGCCGGCGGCGTCGGCAGTCTTGCGGCGCTCGGGGCCAAGCGAGCGGCCGTACTCGTCATAGCCGTTGGCGTAAGTCGCTCTCGAAGCGCTCCTCCCAGACCATGCTGGTGCGGGTCATGCCGTCGGGCGTGAAGAGGTGCTCGCGCATCAGCTCGTTCACGGATTTCTTCGTGACCGTCTCGACCACGAACTGCGCCAGCAGAATGCCTTCGCCCGAGTAGGCGAAGCGCGAGCCGGGCGTGAAGTTGATGTTGAGCTTGTGATCGTCGTTGAAGGCGCGCAGGTTGGGAAAGCCGGTGGTGTGGTCCAGACACATGCGCAGCGTGATCAGCTTGTAGCGCTGGTCGCCGGCGAGGTCGCGATAGAAGGTGTACTCCGGCAGCGGCTTGGGCAGGTATTGGTAGACCGGCTTGTCGAGATCGACGACGCCCTGCTCGACCAGCTCCATCACCATGGTTGCGAAGGCGGGCTTGGTGAGCGACGCGGCGGTCATCACCGAGTCGGGGGTAAGCGGCAGGTTTTTCTCTTTGTCGCGGACTCCGTAGGTTTTCAGATAGGCAATCTTGTGATTGTTGAAGATGGCGATGCCTACGCCGGGGACCTCGGCCGCCTGCATCAGTTGAGTGACGGTGGCGTCGATTTCGGCGGCGGAGAGGGTGCTGCCATCGAGGCGGTGGATGGATTGCGCGGAGAGTGAGCTGCAGAACAAAGCCAGGATCACGAATGTTCGTGGCAAGTGGCTAGTCATATTGCTTACCCATAGGGATGATGGCACAGCCTGTATGGGAAGGCAATAGGAAAACTATTCCTCGGGCTCGTCCTGCCACTCGGCGCGGCAGGAGTTGCACCTCCAGCGTTCGCGCGGGACGGGTATGGGCACGCCAATCCATGCCGAGGTATACGCAGCCGGCTTGTGCAGAGTTTCGTAAGAAACGTCGAGCGCTCCGCAATGAGGACAGGCCGGCTGTTGAAACGGACCCTCCCCCTCGACATCGAAGTCGGCAGGGATTGGCTGATTCAGCAACTCGATTGCGGCGTCTGCGTCCTCGGGGCGGACGCAGAGCTTGATTCCGCCCACCAGGTTGGAGATGAACCAGTCCATGCGGACGATGTTGTCGTCGGCAAAGAAGGCTTCGATGCCGGCGGACTCCAGCGATCCCTTGGCGAGCAGAGCTTCGGGCAGATCGCGGAACTGCTTGACGACGACCAGGTCTTCCCAGGCGATGTGCTCGTCCGCCGCTTGAGTCTGTTCGTCGATGGCAGGCGCGGTGTGACGGCGGCTGCGCTCTTCCGCGAGCGCTTGTCGCGCGACGTCGGTTAAATCGGCGGAGTCTTGCGCGACCGCGTCCAACTCGCCATCCGACATGGAGGCGTAGAGGTCGGCGAGACGTTGGCGTTCGTGCGCGGGATCGGGGGTGGTCATGCGACGCAGTATACGGGAGGGGGATGCGAATTGTGGCCGAGCGGCCAGGGTGAATCGGGTGGAGCACCGCTTCAGCGGTGCAGTGGGAGTGGCCTTTGAATCTGGCTTTAGCCGCCGAGGTCATGAAGGCGTTACCTCAGGCGCTAAAGCGCGCTCTTTGATTACGGGTTAATGCACGCCTGAAGGCGTGCTCCACCCGAGGCGGGGAATGAGAGGTGGGGCGTAATTTCCGTTCCGCTCTGCAGGCCGGATTCGCGCCGCAAGCTTCGCATCGCGATCCGCGGACCGGCTGTGGCGAAAGCGCTAAACGATCGGCCCAGACGAGGAATGGGCTGGTTCACCCAAGATGCTCCATCAGTGCTTTTCGTGCGACTCGCAGCGAAGGCAGCGATTTGGTTACGCGAACGGTAAAACCGAGATTGGCGGCCAGCGGTTCCAACAGCAGTTTGAATTCGCTTTGGTTAACATGAACCTCCTGCGGCAGGCGCTTGCCGCTCTCGATCGCCATAAGAATGGAATGCACCAGCAAATCTCCGGCAGACTTCTCCGGCGTGCCCAACACTGGTGGAAACATCAACCCGGTCACCGCATCCGTTACCAGGGCGAATCGGGTACAGATTTTTCGCTCGTTGTTGCCGCCGACGGCGGCGGCACTCAGGCAATAATCGGCTTCCAAGATTCCGCCTTGGGGATAGTTCTTGGCCTGCACTTTACGAATTGTCGCGGAATCCAGATCAGGCACTTGCAGAGGCGCCGCCGGAGGCTCGGATGCCTTGACGATTTCTATCTCATAACGTCTGCCGTATTCATCGCTGCCCACAGGAACAAGCAGGGGATACTCGTGCTGGTTGGCCCAATAATTGGCGCCCTCATTGTTGGTGAGCAATTGGCAAAGTGCAAGCACGGCTTGCAGACAGCTAGTGAGAAGCGTGGCCTCCTGCTGGGTGACATACCAGGGACGATACCCAGGGCGATAGGTGCGAAAAATGGGAACGTGAACCCCTCGGCGCATCGGATAGTTCACCGCTTTCAGCAGCTCCCGGTCGGGTGGGGTCAAGGTTGAAGGCAGTACCAGTTCGACGCTGACAGCGTGTTGCGAGGCGTAGAATTCGCCCGCCGATATCGGCTTACCGGCATCGATCTTGCAAAACAAGCGATAGCTTTCGGCGCCAAGGTAGACGTGCAGAGAAAATACCTCTCCCAGAGCGCCCATCACCGAGCACTGGCAAATATCGCCGGACTGCGGATCTTGCAGCAGAACCAGGTCCCCGTCCCCCAGCACGTTCCATGGCTGCTGGAGAGTGAAGTCGGCAGCGGCGTTGCATAGCTGGGTGGCAGCTTCTAACGATGGTCCTTCTTCTCCTGCCAGTTGCTTCTGGAAGAAGCGGTTTGGGGTTGCGGCTTTATTAACCTCGGTCGGCTTAGGCATTGGACATTTATTCCTCTTGATCTGTGTCGCCCGCTGAAGGGGCTCGAAATTCAAACTTGGCTCGCGTACCCAGCGCTTCCGCGCTTGGCTAATTACTGTCGTCGCCGCCTGCGGCGGGACTAGCGAGATTCTCTGGTGACTTAGCTCGAGTGATTAGCCCGAGTGCTGGGCGCGGGTCTTGGCGAACGTTTGCGCCAGCAGCGTCTTGAGAACCTTGGCATCGATGTCGGAAAGTTTCTTGATGTGCAGACAGCTGCCGCTCAGCTGGTGCTTGCCGAGTTTCTCGAGCAGGGTCTTGTCGGCGGAGCCCATGCCGTAGACGACGCTGCCGGACTTGCGCGGCGAGAAGCAGATGAGCGGCATATCGCCTTCGCGACCGCTGTCATAGCGATAGTGACAGCTGCCGAAGCCGACGATGGACGGTCCCCACATCTTCGGCCGCTGACGCGATACGGACTGCATGAGTTTCACCAGCGCCTTGGCGTCGGTGCAGCGAGGTTCGGGCAGCGCGTCGAGGAAGGCGTCGACGCTGGCGGCGGTGGCTTTGGTCTTGTTCTCGGGCATGCGGGCCTCCGGTTGGGTAGGCAGAGTAGAAGAAGAATAGCAAAAGCGAACCCGCGGATGTGTCGCCCCTGAAGGGGCTCGGGGGTTAAATCTGGGCGGGTACCCAGCGCTTCCGCGCTGGGCTAATTACTTTCGCCCTTCGGGCTCGGCCCACTCATTCGAAAAGCGCGAATGAGTGGGGCACCCGGCGCTTCCGCGCTGGGCTAATTACTTTCGGCCTGCGGGCTCCGACCCACTCATTCGAAAAGCGCGAATGAGTGGGGCACCCGGCGATCGACCCCGGTGCGTGCCGATCCGACCTTCAGTGGCCAACAAATTACGCGCGCTTACGGAGTGATCTCGAAGGCAGCGCCCTGGGCGCCTTCATTAAATGGGCCTGCATCGGCGGTGCCGTAGATATTGCCGCTCGCATCCAGCACGACGGAGCCGTACAGCGTTCCGGGTTCGCCTCCATTCAGGTTGAAATCGTGCATTGAGGAATAGCTCCAGGCACCGCTGGAGAAGGTCAGCTTGAACACCGTGCCATTTCCATAAGCTCCGCCCTGTTGCGACGCGCCATAGAGATTTCCGGCCGGATCCGAGGTCAGCCTTGCCCAGGAATTGGCAGCCTCGCCTGACTGAAAGACATGCAGCGTGGTGAACGTCCAGCCGCTTGGGCCGGGTGACAGCTCATAGACGCCACCTGATGGTCCGTAGCCCGCGGTAACGCCGTACAAATTGCCGGCGCTGTCGAAGATCACGCCTGCCTCGGGGCTGACCAATCCGGTTCCACCGAAGAATTGCAGGATGCTCTCTGTCCATCCGGACCCACTGGTGGTCAACTTGTAGACAACGCCGCATCCTCCACTGGAGCAGCCTGGGCCGCCGAGTACGGTGGTTCCGTAAACGTTGCCGGCCTGATCCAGAATGACCGCGGCCGCCGGAGTAGAGCCGTCGGTTGTGCCCCATTGAAAGGCATACAGGCGGGTTTCACTCCAGCTTCCGTCTCCTGTTGGGAGACAGCTCATAGACGGTGCCGCAACCACCAGAGCATTTGTTCTGCGCTCCGCCGGCGAGGGTCGTGCCGTAAAGGTTGCCGGCATGATCGAAGGCGACCTCGGCCATGGGATTGCCGCCATCGCTTCCACCGCCGAACTCATACAGCACGGTTTCTTTCCAGTAACACAGAATGCTCTTGCAGGTGGTCGGCGGAGGTTGCAGCCGGAAGACCACTCCACAACCGGGCACACCGCCGAAACCGCAGGGCCCTACGCCGCCCGCGGCGCTGGTGCCGTAGAGGCTGCCATCGGGGCCGAAGATTACCCTGCCGTAGGGATAACCGCCATCGGAGCCGCCATGAAAGACGAAGATGGGCGTCTCGGTCCAGCTGGATCCGTGACGCACCAGCCGGTAGACGGTGCCGCAGCCGGTTCCTCCACAGCCATAGGAACCTCCGCCGAAAGTGGTGCCGTAGAAGTTTCCGGCCGCGTCCGGGGTGAGACCGGCTGAAACATAAGCGCCGTCGCCTCCACCGGTGAAAGCGTGAAGAACATTCAGAGTCTGGGCCGCGGCGGGGATGGCCGCGAAAATAATGGCGACGGCTGCGATGATCAGGGCAGCGAAACTGCGGCATGGTTTGGAAGACGGCATAAGTTGCCTCCTGGGAATGAGCTCTCCGGCGAGATGCCCGACGAATATCACTCCGCGTCGGGGCGGAAGGCAACTTAATTTTGCATTACGGTGTAATGAGCTGAAAGGGAAAGGCTTTAGGGCGCGGGAAGAAACGTAATTCGAACGTTCCCTCGGAGCACGTAGTGAGTTTTGTGCCGCCCCTGAAGGGGCTCCGGGTTCAGGTTGGGTCGGGTACCCAGCGCTTCCGCGCTGCTTTCGGCTTACGGGCTCCGGCCCACTCATTCGAAAAGCGCGAATGAGTGGGGCACCCGCAGCGATGAAGCGCGGGCTAAGATATGACCGCCTATGGCGCTGGGCTGACCCAATCGCGCGCTCATTTGCGAGGTGCGGGATTTAAGATTCGGAACGACTCGACGATCCGCGTCACTATCGAAGGTTTTGGAGTGTCTACAGGCCAGCTGGCTGCGACGGTGTAGAGGGTTCCGTTCTCGCAGAAAAATCGGCCGTAGATTTCGTCGCCTTGCTGGCCTTTGTGCTCACATTCGAAGCCGGCGTGACCATCCAGTGAAATATCTTTCAGCGACGATGGACCCCAGCGACCACGCATGCCTTGCTTCCACGAAGCCAGTTGCGCCGGGCAATCCTCGACGCCGCCGGCCGCCGATAGATTTATGACGACATCGCTCGACGGATGGAGCGTGTATTGCGTGTTGGGATGATCGGGGTCCTTCCAGGCGCTGGGTGGCGAGGGCAAAGTTATCGCAAAGCCGTCGCTCGGGATAGACGTATTCCTTCCATGCAGGCGTGCTGCGTTGTGCCGCCAGCACGGCGCCGAGCATGAGAACCAGCATGGAGATTGACGCGATTTTCGTTTTCATCTGTCGTCAGCTCTTCCGGCTGCGGGCGACGGCTTCGCGGGCTTCTTTGTCGGCGGTTTTGCGGCGCTCGGTTTCGCGCTTATCCCAGTTTTGCTTGCCCTTGGCGAGAGCTATCTCTACCTTCACGCGGCCGTTCTTGAAGTAGAGGCGCGTGGGGATCAGCGTCAGGCCTTTCTGCTGCGTCTTGCCGATGAGCTTATTGAGCTCGGTGCGATGGACCAGCAGCTTGCGGGTGCGCAGCGGCTCGTGGTTGAAGATGTTGCCGTGCTCGTAGGGGCCGATGTGGGCGTTGATGAGCCAGAGCTCGCCGTCCTTGACCAGGCCGTAGGCGTCCTTGAGATTGGCGCGGCCGTTGCGCACCGACTTGACCTCGGTGCCGCGCAGGGCGATGCCGGCCTCGAATTTTTCCTGCAGGAAGTAGTTGTGCGAGGCGGCGCGGTTCTGCGAAGCGTCGCGATCGCCGCTGGCCACGGGATCGCGGCGGCCGGGCTTCTTGGCGGGAGCGGGTTGGGCGGGACGAGACATACGGGCGATTAGTCAGTGTAGACGGTTTGGGAGCGGGGGGAAAACCTATGCGCCAGCCAAAAGCCGGCGCTGAAAAATAAGTGTCGCAACCCCTGTCGCCGCTACGCGGCTGGAATAAATTTTCCACCTGAACCCGGGGCTGACGCCCCGGGCTCACTGCGCTGCCGCCGCTGCGCGGCTGGCTTGGCCGCAATTCCGGCTGTTTGTTCCACCACGAAATTCGGATTCGGGTTGCGACACAGTCTCCCGGGGGACTCGAAGTCCTTTAACCACTCCCCAGCGCTGAAGCGCTGGGCTTTCTTACCTTGCGCTCCAGGCGCGGGTTTATTGGCAATTCACCATCGCGACGAACCTGGTGGCGAGGGACGGGCGGGGCTCGACGTTCCACCACGATTTTGTAACTCAGTTCTCACGCAGACACTGAAGTCGTGCCCTGACACAAAGCGACTTCAACCCGGCACCGATTTCCAAAAGCAAAATTCAGGTAGAGACTCCTCAGAACAACTCCAATGCTCTCAAGACCATAGGTCGTAAGGTGGAATTAATTTGACAGGCACCGAAATCACCGGCGAAAGTGGCGTCCTGGGGAGGAGGCAATATGTCAGTCGATTTCAGCTATGCGAGCAAACATTCCCACGTTCTGGGCGGCGACTGGTTGGGGCGTATAACGTGCTTTCTGGCGATGGTGGCGCTTGCCATGATCGCGCTGCCGGCCGGCGCGCAACAGTACAGCCTATTGAATTCGTTCACCGGCGGGGGTGCCGGCAACTGGCCTTACGCCGGATTAACCATGGACCACGCCGGCAATCTTTACGGGACGACGGGATACGGAGGGGTCTCCTACGTTTGCGGCCAGAATCTTGGTTGCGGCCAGGTCTACAAGCTGGAGCGGCACGGTTCCGGCTGGACGCTTATCCCGCTTTATGCGTTTAAGGGTGGAAGCGATGGGTATACGCCGGCAAGCCGAGTGGTTTTCGGCCCCGACGGCGCGCTTTACGGCAGCACTGAAGTTGGCGCCGGCTCGGGATGTGGCGGGAGTGGCTGCGGCACGATTTTCCGCCTGACCCCTCCGGCCACATTCTGCCAAGCCTTCTCCTGTCCGTGGACCGAGACCATACTTCATACCTTTAACGGCTCAGATGGATCGAATCCGGTTGGCGACCTCGTCTTTGATCAGGCCGGGAACATCTATGGAACGACGCAAACGGGCGGGTCGGGCAAGTTCGGAACGGTTTTCCAGCTGACGCATGCTTCCGGCCAGTGGGTGCTCAACACGCTGTTGACCTGTTCGTTTGGCACCGGAGGTGACCCTCAGTCCGGGGTGATTTTCGATCAGGCCGGCAATCTGTACGGTACAACCAACGATGGTGGAAACGGGGAGGGTGTGATCTTCAAGCTGAGCCCGGTGGGCTCGCAGTGGGTCGAAACGATCCTCTATGCCTTTACGGACGGCCTCGACGGAGGAAATCCATCCGGCGGCCTCATTTTTGATGCGGCAGGCAATCTCTATGGATCGACGTTTGGCGGAGGAGCAGCCGGCCGTGGCACCGTTTATGAGTTATTGCACTCGGGTGGAAGCTGGACCATCAACCCACTCGTTTCTTTCCCTCGCCTCGGACAGGGCGGGGGAACGCTTTACGCGAGCCTGACGTGGGATCCTGCCGGAAACCTGTACGGCGTGAGCACTGGGGATGGCCCGAATAACAATGGCTTCGTCTTCGAGCTGACGCCTTCCAATGGCGGCTGGACCTACACCGATCTTTACGACTTTCCGGCGAGCGGCGGGAATCCTTACGGGACTTTGCTTTGGAACAACGGCTCGGTGATCGGCACTACGTTCTTCGGCGGCACCGATGGTCTGGGAACGGTGTTCGCGGTCACGCCCTAGAGACGAGCGACCTGTTACGTGGGGCACCCCGCGGTTCGCGGGACAGCGCCTTATTGGGTGACGGTCAGGACGACGGTTTGGCTGGTCACCTGTTGACCCGTAGTAGTGTTGGTGGCGGTGGCGGTGATGTTGGTGGTGCCCGCGGCCACAGCACTCGCCAGGCCGTTGCCGCTGGAATTCCCGCTGGAGATCGACGCCACGGTGCTGCTGTTCGACGAACTCCAGGTTACGGCCTGGGTCACGTCGTTGTTGGCGCTGCCATTGGCGTAGGCATAGAACTGCAAGCTACCATTCGTTCCGGCGATCGTCGCGGTGGTTATGGGCTGGGTGCTTCCCTGTTTGGTAGTGATGACCAGGCTGGTAATGTTGCTTATCGTCACATTGACCGAGGCCGTCCCAGTGCTACTCTGGGCGGTGGCGGTGATGGTCGCCGTGCCAAGGCCCACCCCCGTTACCGAACCGCCGGGCGAAGTAACGGTAGCGATGTTGGTGGCCGAGCTTGACCAGCCTACCGAATCTCCACTGAGCTGATTCTGGGTGCCGTCGGAGTATATGGCAGATGCGGTTAGTGGGGTGCTCTGGCCGACCCCGACGGTGGCCGCAGCCGGCGTGATATAGATCGAACTGATCGTAGGCTTAATGAAGAAGCCACTGCAGGAGGACAGGAACGCGGAGGAGAACAGGGCTACAGCTGCGGTCGCCACCCACTGGCGGACGCGCTTCGGTCGAGGTGCACCCGAGGCGGAGGAAAACTCACCACGGTTGTCGACGAACAAACTTCCCATTCCCGCAGAACCCATTTCTCTCCCGACGCGGCGCAACTGAAATGCACTAGCGTTAGCTTCGACTGTTAGACGGTTATTCTACCAAACGGAAGCAGAAGTTTCGTTTATATCGAAAAAGGGTAATGTCCTATTGGGAATTGGAGCGAGCGGCTTTGGTCGTAGCGCCACTCGACTTGGCGGCGCTACACGCTACACTTGTTCTTCCTGCGCCGTCTAAGGCAGCAGTGGCCAGCACATTTCTGACGCAGGGCCGGGTCACAAGGAGTTTATGAAGCAGGCTGGAATCGTTCTTCTGTTGAGCGCCGCGCTCTGCCTGCCGGCGGCGGCCGCGCCCCTCAGCAACAACGCGCGCACGGTGATCCCGCAGGCGGTGCAGCAGATCATCTCGGTGGACTACCGGGAACTGCGCGATTCGCCCGTGGCCCGCGCCCTCAAAAACCAGGTCATCCCCGACAACGTCAAGCAGTTCGAGGCGGCGCTGCGCCGGGTGGGCATCGATCCCGAACTCTACGCCGAGCAGATCACCTTCGTGAGCTATCGCGGGCCGAAGAAGATTATTTATGGCATCGGCATCGCGCAAGGGCCGTTCCAGCAGAAGGAGTTCCTGGCTAAGGCAAAAGCCAGGAAGATCAAGCCGGAGAAATATCTGTTGTCCGACATCTATCCCATGGGAGCGGGCTTTGAGATGGTGTTTCTTGATCCCATCACCATCCTGTTTGGGGAGAATGCGGCCATCAAGGGCGCCATCGACGTGCGCGATAACGGCGCGGCATCGCTGGCTGCGAACAACGCCATCGACGATCTGATCACCAGCATCGATAGCGAGCCGGTGTGGAGCGTGCTCGACCAGAATGGCACGCAGAACATGGTGCGCTCGGCGCTGGGCCAGGCCGGCGGGCTTACCAACTTCGATGCCGTGAAGAAGCGCCTGCTGGCTTCCGACTACACCATGAGCTTCAGCAACGGCGTAACCTTCGACGTGATGGTGAAGACCTCCGACAACGTGACCGCCGCGAGCCTCTCGGGGCTGATGCAGGCCGGCCTTCTCTTGCGCAGGATGAGCGGCTCGGCCGGCGAGAAGCTGGCGCTGGAGAACACCACCGTCGCCAGCTCCGACGACCTGGTGCAGATGCACTTCAAGACCGACGATCAGCGCTTCCAGGCGCTGATGAAGTCGGACCTGTTCACCGCCGTGTCGCGATAAGGATCCCGGGCTGGATGCTAGCGGTGCCCCGCGCCTTATTGCACGGCGAGGACGATGGTTTGGCTGTTGACTACCTGACCCGCACTGTTGGTGGTGCTGGCGGTGATGTTGGTGGTGCCCGCGGCCACGCTGGTCGCGACGCCGTTGCCACTGGGCTGCCCGCTGCTGATGGTCGCCACGCCCGGATTCGACGAACTCCAGGTTACCGTCTGCGTCAGGTCGTTGGAGGCATCCCCATTGCCGTAAGCATAAAACTGCAGGGCCGCCGACGCTCCGGAGATGGCCGCCGTGGATTGGGAGACCGTGCTTGCCGGAGTAGTGGAGATGACCGCGCGGCTCACCGGACTTGCGGCTACGTTGACGTTGACCGTCCCGGTGAGCGTCTCCGTGCTGTTGCCATAGCAGACCTTGGATAGGATCGGGCTTCCGCTGGCAATCGAGACCTGAACCTGGCATCCGATGCCCTGGACGGTTACGGTAGCCGTAGCGGTGATGGTCGCCGCGCCAGCCGAAACGCCGGTCACCAGGCCGCCGGGCGAAGAGACAGTTGCGACTGTGGAGTCGGAGCTGGACCAGGTAACGTTATTTTCAGCGATGTTCTGCTGGTTGCCGTCCGAGTAGAGACCAACTGCCGCGAACTGGGCGGTCTTGGTGGGCGTTAGCGTAGCCGTCGCCGGGGTGACCCACATCGAGGTGATGGAAGGATGGAGGAAGAAGCCACCACCGCAGGAGGTGAGGGCCGCGGACAGGAACAGCGCAACCGCGACGATTGGCAATGGCCGGCGAAGTCGTTTCATCGAATTTTCATTCGCGCCGGGATGGCCAACTTTAGAACCCATTGCTAACTCCCGATTTCGCGGCCGTTGAAAAGTTGAACCGCAGATCCCTCGGTCGGACTGAAGTCCTCGGTCGGGATGACAATACTAAGCAGATCCCTCGGTCGGACTGAAGTCCTCGGTTGGAATGACAATAATAAGGGGGCGCCGAGACGCTGCCCAAACACCACGAATAAAAGGGCGCCTGGGCTCAGCCCGAACACCACGCTGCGACGACTTTTTCAGCAGTTTGCTGACTGCAAAACTCAACTCCGCAGCTCGCATTGTACTCTGCTTCGATCGCATTCCACACCACACTGCTATCGAATCGGAGGGGTTGTTCTCCGATATTCCTGCCGCGGGTTTCTCGCAGTTGGAATGTTATAATCGCGCCGACTGTCGTGTCTCTGTTCGTATTTGGGATGCGGAAACGCACGCTCGCGGGCATGACATGCTCACGTTTTAGCATGGGGCCAAGTCTTACCATCGGAGCCTTTCATCAGCCGTTCGGAGGCGAGGGGTCCGGTCCAGAATTTCAGGGTCAAAGGATTTTGATGAAGCGCTTCGTCTCTCTGCTGATGCTGCTGTGTGTGCTGGCGGTGTCGGCATTCGCCTCCGCGGACAAGCAAGCCAAGCAACTCTTCGAGAAGGGCAAAGAGGCGGAAGCCCGCCAGGACTACATCGGGGCCTACAACTTCTACCAGCAGGCCTACAAGATCAAGCCCAGCGACCTGACCTATCGCGCCTCCGCGGAATTCGTGCGTTTCCTGGCTGCGGCAAGCTATGTGCACCAGGGCCAGCTGCTGATGACCGCCGGCAAACTGCAAGAGGCGCTGACCGACTTTGAGCAAGCGCTGGCCGTCGATCCCTCCAGCTTCATCGCGCAGCAGATGATCAACAAGATCAACCTGATGCTGAAGAATGCGCAGAATCCAAGTCCTGCGCCGCAGGCCAGCATTGAAAACGGTCTGGACAAGCGCATGGAAGAGGCGACCGGACCGGTGGAGCTGGCGCCCATCTCGCAAACACCCATCACGCTGAAGCTGACCGAAGATTCCAAGACAGTTTATGAGACGATCGGCCGCCTGGCCGGCGTCAATGTTTTGTTCGATCCTGATTACACCTCACGCCGCATCAAGGTGGACCTGAACGGCGTCACCCTGGAACAGGCGCTGGAGATCACGGCGCTGGAGTCGAAAACTTTCTGGCGTCCGGTGACGCCCAATACGATTTTCGTCGCCGCCGACACTGCGGCCAAACGCAAAGAGCTGGAACAGAGCGTCATCCGCACCTTCTATCTCAGCAATCTGTCCATGCCGAACGAATTGCAGGACATGGTGAACATCCTGCGCACGCTGCTGGACACGCAGCGGCTGCAGCAGTTTCCGTCGCAAGAGGCGATCGTGGTGCGCGGCACGCCGGACCAGATTGCGATGGCGGGCAAGCTGATCGAGGATCTGGACAAATCGAAGCCTGAAGTCGTGGTGGAAATTGCCATCATGCAGGTGTCACGCGACAAGATGCGCGACCTGGGCATCAATCCGCCGACCCAGGTTTCGGTTGCTCTGCAGACGTCCAACCCGTCGACGAGCTCCACGAGCGTGACCGGCCCGGCGGGAAATACCGGCTCGGCTTCCACTACCAGCGGCAGCACCCCAGGAACCATCTCCCTGAACACCCTGGGGACTCTCAATGCCACCAACTTCTCGGTGACCATCCCCACGGCAACCGCGAATTTCCTGATGAGCGACACCAGCAGCAAGCTGATCCAGCAGCCGGAAGTTCGCGCCTCAGACGGGCAGAAGGCTTCGCTGAAGATCGGCGAGCGCTACCCGGTCGCGACCGGATCGTTTCAGCCCGGCATCGGTGGCGTGGGCATCAACCCGCTGGTCAATACACAGTTCAACTACATCGACGTCGGCGTCAACATCGATATCACGCCGCACGTGCATGGACTCGACGAAATCACGCTGAAGCTGGCGATGGACATCTCGGCGATTGACAGTCAGGTGAACATCGGCGGCATCACCCAGCCGGTCATCGGGCAGCGCAAGATGGAAGCCGAGATCCGCATGAAGGAAGGCGAAGTCAACATCCTCGGCGGCATCTTGGAAGAGACTGCGACCCATTCGCTGTCGGGCATTCCCGGACTGGCTTCCATCCCGCTCTTCAAATACCTGTTTGCCGAAGAAAAGAAGGAAGTGCAGGACAACGAGATTGTTTTCATCATGATTCCGCACATCGTGCGCGCGCAGGAGATCAACCCCTCGAACATGCGGGCCATCGACGTTGGCACCGCGAACACCATCGTGCTGCGGAAAGACAATACTCAGCCGGCCAACGGCAGCAACGGCCAGCCGCAAGGCGCAGCTGGCCCGGGCGCGATGAACAATGCCGTGCCTGCGAGGCCGATGCAGGGCCAGCCGCAGCCGGGCATGATGCCGCAAGCATCGGTACAGCCGACAGCGGCTTCGGCGCCGCTGGGCAGCGCCATCGTCAGCTTCGATCCGCCGACCATCGATCAGCCGGCCGGCTCGACCTTCACCGTGAACGTAAATCTTGCGGGCGGGCAGAACGTCTCCTCGGTTCCAGTGCAGATCACCTACAACCCGCGCGTCTTGCAGGTGCTGAATGTCTCCAACGGGACCTTGCTGGCGCAGGATGGGCAGGCGCCCAGCCTGGTGAACCGCGACGACAGCATGACCGGCATTCTTACGCTTACCGCCGAGCGGCCGCCGCAATCACCCGGCATTTCCGGCGATGGCTCGGTGTTCACCATAACGTTCCAGGCGCGAGCTCCGGGCCAGTCGACGCTGAGCATCAATCGTGCCGGCATCAAAACCGCCACCGGACAGACAACCGCTGCCAGCGGCGCGCAGGCGATTGTTACGGTTCACTAGGTCGGGCGTCTAACCAAGAGGGATCGCAAGCCGCAGCGCGGGTGGAAGCGCCGGGCTTCAGCCCGGCGAAACAGGATCGTGCGGGTGCCCCAGGTCTCGCGGGTTTCGAGACCTGGGAGGACGGATCATTCCGAGACACGAGTCTCCCAGGTCTTGAAAGGCGCAAGACCTGGGGCACCCAGCCGCGGCATCTCAAATCAAGATGTACGGCCCGGCTGAAGCCGTGCCCTTCCACCGGCCACCAACTCACTCGCCAATCCCAAAGAGGATTAAAATTACAGCAGTGCTCTTAGCCAATCCCAATCGCGCCGTTCTGGTTTCTGATCCAACTTCGCCCCGGACGAAGACGGAGGCGCAGCCGTCCCTCTCGCGGCTGAAGGCGGCTGGTGTGCGCGGGTTTTCGCTGGTCGAACTGGTCGTCGCGATGACCATCCTGATGATTCTGACCGCCGCGGCCACGCCGGTGGTGCGCGTGGTCATCGAGCGCAACAAGGAGCGCGAGCTGCGCCGCGATCTGTGGATGATCCGCGACGCCATCGATCGTTACAAGGACGCCGCCGACCGGGGCGCGTTTCAGACTAAACTCGACAGCCAGGGCTATCCCCCCGACCTCGACACGCTGGTGAAGGGCGTGGATGCCAATGGCAAGAAGATGCGCTTTCTGCGCCGCATCCCCGTCGATCCCATGACCGGCAAGGACGAGTGGGGCATGCGCTCGATTCAGGATGATCCCGATTCCGATTCCTGGGGCGGAGGCAACATCTTCGACGTCTATACTAAGGCCGAGGGTACCGGCCTGGACGGGACGAAGTACAAAACGTGGTGAGAGCAACGACAAGACGCTTGGAGTCCGTGGCTCGTGCCGCCGTTGCGCGACGTCGCGCGGGGCAGCGCGGCTTCACGCTGATTGAGCTGATGGTGGTCATCACCATCATCGTGATTCTGCTGTCGCTCGCCATTCCCAATTACCAGAAGACCATCCTGCACGCGCAGGAGACGGTGCTGCGCGACGATCTCTACACCCTGCGCTCGCTGATCGACCAGTACACGCTCGACAAGCAGAAGGCGCCGCAGTCACTGGATGACCTGGTGCAAGCCGGCTATCTCAAAGAGCTGCCCAAAGACCCGTTCACCAACGCGCGCGACAGCTGGGTTCCGGTCACCGATGACAGCATCATGTCGCCGGACCAGACCGAGCCGGGCATCATCGACGTGCACAGCGGCAGCGAGATGCAATCCAGCGAAGGCACCGCGTACAACACCTGGTGACAGGCGCAGCCCGAAGCAGATTGCCAGCTAGCCGCACAAATCCAATAAAAACCGCTTGACTTTGGAATGCATTCCAGCCCTGATAATCCCTATGGTGGAAGAGGATATCGGCCGGCGAGGTTTGCGGTCTGGCGCATTGGCAGAAGCCACCGGTGTCAGTCCGGATACGATTCGCCACTACGAGCGAATTGGGGTTTTGCCGAAAGCTGCGCGCACTCAGTCCGGCTACCGGGTGTATCCAGAGAGCGCAGTCGAGCGGGTGCGGGTTGTACAGAGCGCCCTGCGGGTTGGCTTCACGCTGGCGGAGCTAGCTGAAGTTCTGAAAACACGCGACGCCGGTGGAGCACCGTGCCGCCGCGTGCACCAGATCGCGCAGGAAAAACTCAAAGGAATCGAAGCCGATATCCGGTCGTTGAAGCAGACCGAGAAGTATCTCAAGGCGATCCTTTCCGATTGGGAAGTCAGGCTGCGGCAGACCGGCGGGGTAAGGTCGAACCTGCTGCACTCGCTGCCGACAACCATGGGTGCTTCGGTCAAGACGAAGGCGAAGTTTCCGAGAAGGAGCAATTCATGAAAGCCGCATTCACACTTCTGCTGCTATTGGCAGCGCCATTGGCCGCGCAGGATATGACCTGCCCCATGCATCAGCAGCACACCAGCCATCAGGCCGGCGTCGAGCAGCATGGCGACGAGGCGATGGGGTTTAGCCACGACAAGACCACTCACCACTTCCTTCTGTATCCCGATGGCGGGGCAATCGAAGTGACCGCCAACGACGGCGCCGACGCAGAAAACATCGAAGCGATACGCGGGCATATGGCGCATATTGCCACCATGTTTTCAAATGGCGACTTCTCGACTCCGATGTTCGTTCACAGCCAAGTGCCGGCGGGCGTGCCCACCATGCAGAAGCAGCACACCGATATCAGCTATACGTTTAAAGAGCTGCCGGCCGGCGCAGAAGTACAGATCAAGTCAAGCAACGCCGATGCTGTAAAGGCCGTGCATGACTTTCTTCGCTTCCAAATCACCGACCATCAAACCGGGGACTCAGCCGAAATCCATGTCTGTTGTCTGATGTAGTGAGTTCTTGCGATGGAATAAAGTGATTAGCCCAGCGCGGGCGCATCAGGCCACTCCGAAAATAATTAGCCCAGCGCCAACCCGCATCAGAGCTCCGAATGTAATTAGCCCAACGCGGAAGCGGTGGGTATTCCGCGTTATTGAGATCCGAGCCCCTTCAGGGGCGAAAGTCACCTATCCCCGGATCTGGAAGCGCATCAGGCAACTCTGAACGTGTCCCGGCCGGCAGCATCCGCCCTCCCAGATTGGGAGTTGCGCAAGATTTTTCGCGCCCTTCTCTTGCTTCTGCCCCACAACTGTCCCACACTGTGAACATTCATCAGTAACAACCGAAGAGAACACGGCGCAGAGCGCCTGTTTCTGGCCCTCCTTTTCCATCAAACAGTCACCCTGCGGAACATCTTTGCCCGACCACGGCTCAGGTTCTACGCCCGTAACGATGTTGCAGACCCTAAGCCTCGCACACCAATCACCGCAAGCCTGTGGTGATGTGAGAGGAGAGTTCCATGAGAGGAATCATTCGCCTTGCTGTAATAACCACCGTAGTCTTTTGTGCGCTGGGAATGCTGGCGCAGGAAGCTGACCTGACTCGGCCGCAGCTTTCACCCGACGAAATCACCACGCCGGCCGCAGCTCCTGAGCGGACATCCCAGCCGGCGATCTACCAACCGCGTGGCACGGTGATTACCCCTGCCAGCAGCATTTTCCACCCCGAGGATGCCGGCATCCGTGCCCATACCAACTATCTGATCTTCGTTCCCGCCGGGCAGCCGATGTCTTCGCCCGTGCCCAACAACACCTTCGGCGAAACTCCTGCTTCGCTGGGCTGCGTCTACAAGGTTGGTCCGATCTATAGCGGATGCAATCCCCAAACCGGCGGCAGCAATCATCCCGGAGGTGGCTGGGGAGCCATCGCGCTGGTGGACGCCTATGACGATCCCACCGCCGCCAACGACCTGGCATATTTCTCCAGCTACTTCGGACTGGCGGCCGCGCAGTTCCGCAAAATCTACGCCAACCAAAGCTACGGCACGCTGAATGGCATGACCGCCAGCTGCAGCGGAACGCCACCGGCTGATGCTGACTGGGCAGTCGAGGAGTCCCTGGACATGGAGTGGGCTCACGCCATGGCGCCCACCGCCAAGATCCTGCTGATTGAAGCTTGCAGCAACTCCCTGGCCGATCTGCTTTTTGCCGAGCAGGTGGCCGGCATCGAGGTCGGCAACCGCGGAGGCGGCGACATCTCCAATAGCTGGGGCGCGGGAGAGTGGTCCGGACAAGTGGGCGTGACCGACGACTGCTTCTACCGTTGGTCCTGGAAGAAGATCGCTTATTTCGCTTCGGCCGGCGACTCCGGATGGGGCGCGCAGTATCCCAGTTCCTCGCCTTGGGTGGTCTCCGCCGGAGGCACCACGGTCAATCGCGATGCCAACGGCAACTTCGTCAGTGAGAGCTGCTGGTCCGGTTCGGGCGGTGGCGTCAGCCAGTATGAAAAGTGGCAGAGCACGCCAAGTATCACCAATGGCATGGGGCCGTGGGCGAACTTCCAGTACGCATTGTTTGGGGAAAACGCGCGCGTGACGCCGGACATGTCCTTTGACGCCGACCCCAACAGCGGTGTCTACGTTTATGACACCTATAAAAACGACGGCTGGTTGACGGTCGGCGGCACCAGTCTCTCCTCGCCTGCCTTGGCGGGAATCGTCAACGCCTCTAAGAATCTCCTGGGCCAGGTCCCGTGGAACCCGGTCGGCTACTACACCAACCAGGAGAACAACCTGCTCTACGATCAGCTCTCCGGACACCTGGCCTATCCGGGTAACTTCTACGATGTCACCACCGGATCCAACGGCACCGGTCACAACGCTGGTCCGGGATACGACCAGTGCACCGGCATCGGAAGTCCGCGCGGACATCTGGGCAAGTAAGTTGTGATTGAAGTTGCGAAGTCTTCCGAGGCCCTGCGCAAAGCGGGGCCTTTTCCATAAGACCCCTGCGCCTGATCAGGATCTTGCATCAACCGTCTTGCGGAAAGCGCCGCGTAGCCAGGCTGCTGAAAAATCGATTGTGGAGTGGTTTGAAGGGGCGCAGCTTTAGCTGCGCCGTCGCAAGCCCCTTCCTTGTCATCCCGACGAGAGCTTCAGCCCGAGGAGGGATCAGCGGTTCAACTTTTCGAGCAAGAAGAAATTCCTCCACGCGCCAAAATTCCGCGAATCTCGGCACACGAAGTTGGTTCGCGACGCGGGAAACGCCCCACTACCCAGCCGTAGCGAAAAGCGAATAGCGAATAGCGAACAGCGGCCTTCCTACGGCGCATCCTGCAGCTGGCAATTGTTCCCGTAGGTGAACGAGTGCAGCGTCAGCCCCGGTCCTTCCGGCTCCAGCGAGATCAAGTGGGCCGTGAACCGCGGACTGCGTAACAGGTAATACATGCGGCCTTCGGTCACCTCCACGTACGCGCCCTTGGCGTCGAACTTCACGTCCGCGCCGGCATCGTCCTTGGAGAACGGGCCGCCATCCTCCACCAGATACACCTTCAGCTTCTTCGGGCCGTTCAGGCTCATGACCGCGTACATCGATCGCGCATGGTAGCGCACTTCGCCGTTCGAGCCCTGGGCCTCCGCCGTCATGCCATCCTTCTCCACCTTCCACTTGCCGACCAGCTCCACGCCTCCGTCGGGCGGCGAATGCGGTGGCGTGAACTCGGCGGTGTCACCGGCATGGTGTCCATTCATATCCTCAACTGAGCCGCGCCCGTGGATCTCGCCAACGTACGTTTCCTGCGTCACGTTGCCGCACTTTGCGTCGAACTCGTCGTCGCTGGTGTCGAGCGGGATCTTCAGCACCTCGGGATGCGCCACCGCCAGCAGCTCGCGAAGCTTGGTCTCCATCTGCACGTTGTTGCCTTCGCCAAAGACCTTCATCACGATCTGCCCCTGCGGATCGATAAGGTAGCGCTCCGGCCAGCCGTCCGCCTGATACGCCTGCCACGTCGTGCCCTTCTGATCGGCAACCACCGGCCACGGCAGCTTGTAACGCTGCGCGCCCTCGCGCACGTTGCTCACGTCGAAGCCAATCTCGAACTCGCCGTAGTGCACCCCGATCACCTCAAAGCCATACGGGTGATACTTGGTGTACCAGCGCTTCACGATGCCGAAGTCGCGAATGCAGTTGATGCAGGTGTACTCCCAGAAATCAATGAGCACCACCTTGCCCTTATAGTCCGAGATGTGGTGCGGCGTGGCTGCGCTTTCATCCAGCCAGATCACACCTGCTCCAAAATCCGGCGCGGGATGCACTTTGAGATCGACCTGCGCGGCGGCCGGTAATGCGAGACACATCAGCAGCGCCAGCGCAGCCAGTTGATACGTCGGTTGTACAGATTTTCGCGATGTGATTCCGCTCAGCTTTCGACCGCTACCACTGCGGCTCAAAGAATCCATCTCCACCCCCGCAAACTTCGCCTTACAGGATATGACGAAAGTGCAGCTTTTTGGTTAGAGCGACTGATTTACCACAGAGGCACCGGGGCACCGAGAGATTCTTCTACCGCAGGATTGTTTTGTGTCAGGGCACGGCTTCAGCCGGCTGCTGAAAAACTCAGATCGCAAGCGGTTTGTGTCAGGGCACGACTTCAGTCGTGCCGATAAGGCGCTTATTTTCTTGCCTCCCGAGCGGGCTTCAGCCCGCGAGGGATCCGCCTTTCGACTTTTTCAGCAGCCTCTTCAGTCGGCGACACAATACTCCCGCTCCCTACTTTTCAGCGATCTTTTCACCTGTGCCGAACTAGCCGCGGCCCGAATTCTCTTCCATTTCCTTATAGCCTTACTTCCGTGTCCTCCGTGCTTCCGTGGTGAATATTCGACATCTTCGGTCGATCGCCGACTAGTTTATCCTTAACTGTTATGCAGGTGCGCGTCGTCTATCTGGGAATACTGCGCGAGATCGCGGGCCGCGAGAGGGAAGTGGTCCAACTCGGCGAGAACTCGCGGCTGGCCGACCTCTTCGCCGACCTGCAGCATCGCATTCCCAAGCTCAGCGACTTCCGCGGAGCCATCGCTCTGGCCGTCAACTATGAGTACTCCGGCGGCGAAACCGTCCTGCGCGACGATGACGAAGTAGCTCTGATCCCGCCAGTCAGCGGCGGCAAGCTCGACGACGAGCTATCCACAGCCGAAATGCCTGCGCCGTTGATCTCCGAGCACGCGCGCATCACCTCCGGCCCCATCAAAACGGTGGCAATCCTCGCGGCCATCAAGAAACCGGAGGACGGCGCGGTAGCCATCTTCGACGGCATTGTGCGCAACAACTCGCGTGGCCGTCGCACGCTCTATCTGGAATACTCCGCCTACGATCGCATGGCTCTGGCCAAGATGGAAGAGCTCGCTCGCCAGGCGCTAATCGCGCTTTGCCATTCGCGATGTGCGCCTCATCCATCGCGTGGGACGGTTACAGATCGGCGAAAGCAGCGTCTATATTGCGGTTGCGTCGGCGCATCGGGCCGCGGCCTTCGACGCCTGCCGCTGGCTCATCGACACGCTGAAAACCACGGTGCCCATCTGGAAGAAGGAGTTCTTCGAAGACGGCGCAACCTGGGCCGACGGCGAGCCTTTTCCGGAGGAGATTCCGCGGGCCGGACAACAATAACGTCCGGTTTCGGACGGCAACAGCGCGCCGCCTTCAACCCAACGCGTCAAATTGTCAGAAATGGTGTTTACACTAACGAATGTCCCTTAACCCCCCGATCCTGCGCGCCATCGGCGTTCTCGCCCTGATATGCCTGCTCGCACCCGCCTTCGTCCAGGCGCAGAGCAGCGTGCCGCGTCCTCCTTCATCCGTCCCTCGGCCGCCCTCCGCGCAGAACCAGCAATCCACCAGCCCGGACGATCAGCCCACCACCACGTTCAAGGTAAACGTAAAGCTGGTGAACGTCTTCGCCACCGTCACCGACGCCGGCGGCACGCCTGTCTCCGTCCTCAAGCAGGATGACTTCCAGATATTCGAGGACGGCATCCCGCAGCAGATCGCGGTCTTTCATCGCGAATCGGAGTTGCCGCTCTCCATCATCCTCGCCATCGACACCAGCCTCAGCACGCGCGGCGATCTGAAGCTGGAGCTGGAATCGGCGCGCCGCTTCGCCCATGCCATCCTGCGCCCCATCGACGGCCTGTCGCTATTTCAGTTCAGCGAGATCGTCGATCAGCTTACGCCCTTCACTGCCGACATGAAGACCATTGACCGTGGCATCAACCGTGTCCATCCCGGCGCGGCGACGGCGCTTTACGACACGCTCTATCTTGCCTCCGATGCGCTGCTCGACCGTCGCGGCCGCAAAGTCATGGTCGTAATCACCGACGGCGGCGATACCGTCAGCAAGACCAGCTATCAGGAAGCTATTCGCGAGGCGCAACAGGCCGAGGTCATTCTCTACAGCATCATTATTGTTCCCATCGAGAACAGCGCCGGCCGCGATATCGGCGGCGAGCACGCTCTCATCCAGCTCTCCCGCGATACCGGCGGCAAATACTTTTACGCCAGCGGTATGGAACAACTGGACGCCGCTTTTCGCCAGATCAGCGACGAACTGCGCACGCAATACCTGATCGCTTACTATCCCAGCCGCCGCATCGCCGACTCCGACTATCGCCGTATCGAAATCAAGGTCAATCCTGCCACCAAAGACTATCCCGATCCTGCCGAGTTAGTAGTGCGCCATCGCACCGGCTACTACACCATGCCGTCTAAGTAGTAGTAGCTTTGAGCCGTGAGCTATGAGCCGTGAGCTGTGTAATTGCTGCTCTCTGCACTCTTCCAACCTATACTTCGAGCTACTCGTCACTGTCGCTAGCAACTCATCCGCGAATAGATGAACTTTGAGAAGTATGCTCGCTATAAAATTCCCGGCACTCTATGTTCACTGTCGGACAGTGCTTGTCTAGGATAGAGAGGCTATAAACACTCTCAGCAAATGTGAGCTTCCTTCGTCCCACTAATTAAGCATTCTGCTTCCTATGCGCGCGGTTCGCAGCATTCATCCTCCTACGCACAGAGTAGGTATTTACACACGGCCCACAGCTCATAGCTCACGGCCCACTGCTCATCCAAGAATCACCTTCCGCAAAATCGTATACCACTAAAGCTGCATCTCCGAAAAGTGGTAGGCAGTGTGTCACGATTCAAAACAGTAAAGTTGAATCACGATTCGAAGCGCTTATGCGCAGTGACGATCCACAGTTTGCCGATTGGCAAGCTCTTTGCATGATCTCCAACTAAGAACGCGCACGTCCCTCCCAGCTTCGTGCGAATTCATTCAAGAGAAGAAAGTGCAAGGTATGCACGCGCAAACCCGTGTGCATGCCGAAGGAGAAGTATGGCCGAAAGTAAATTGAAAAGATGGATCATCGGAGCGCTGGCGCTGCTGGTAATCGCCGTGGTGATGGCGCCGTCGTTGATGGCGCAATCACTGGTGTCGGGCGACCTTACCGGCTCGATCACCGATCCCAGCGGTGCCGTGGTGCCCAACGCTACGGTGACGCTCAGGAGCGATGCTACTGGAGCGACACGCACTGCCACCAGCAACGCAAGCGGTTCCTACCGCTTCTCACTCTTACAGCCGGGAGCCTACACGGTTAGCGCCACCGCGCAAGGTTTCAGCAAGGCGCAAACTACCGCCAGCGTCAACGTTGGTCAGGCGACCATCGCCGACGTGAAGCTGGCCGTAGGAAGCAGTTCGCAAACCGTAGAAGTCACCTCCGCCGTTCCCCTGGTACAGGCGGATAATGCGGACCTCTCCACCAACTTCGATCAGAACCTGGTGTCCAATGCCCCCAACCCAGGCAACGACCTCACCTACATTGCCCAGACCGCGCCGGGAGTGAACATGAATAGCGGCATGGGTTATGGCAACTTCAATACTGCCGGCCTTCCCGCCACCTCGAATGTCTTCACCATGAATGGCGAGAATCAGATGGATCCCTATCTGAACCTCAACAACTCAGGTGCCAGCAATCTGATGCTGGGCAAGAACTCCGTGCAGGAAGCCACCGTCGTTACCAATGCCTACGGCGCGCAGTATGGCCAGCAGGCTGGAGCGCAGGTCAACTACGTTACCAAGTCGGGCACCAACGCCTACCACGGTAATGCTGAGTACTGGTGGACCGGCAGCACCATGGACGCCAACAGCTATCTCAACAACCTGACCTCCACGGCGCGCCCGTTCAACAACAATAACCAGTGGGCAGCTTCGGTGGGCGGCCCCATCAAGAAGGACAAACTGTTCTTCTTCGCCGACTATGAGGGAATCCGCTACATCGTTCCTTCCACCCAGACGGTGTTCGTTCCCAGCGTGCCCTTCGCTACGGCGACGCTGGCCAACTTAGCCGCCACCGATCCGGCGTCGTATGCCCTCTACTCCAAGGCGTTCAGCCTTTACGAAGGAGCGCCTGGTTATGCCAACGGAGTTGCTTACAATCCCGCCGGCAATCCTGGTGGTTGTAATGAGTTCGCGGGAACCTCCGCGGCAGGATTCAACTTTGGAGCGGGCACGCCGTGCTTTAACACTTACACCGCCAATCCTTCCGAACCTGCGAAGGAATGGCTGCTCTCGGGACGGGTTGACTACAATCTGTCCGATCGCGATCACCTGTTCTGGAGCGTCAGCGCCGATCACGGCACACAAGCCACGGGCGCTGATCCCATCAACTCCAACTTCAACGCGTTCAGCTACCAGCCGCAGTACAACGGCCAGGGGCAGTGGACGCATACCTTAGGCAGCAGCGCCACCAACCAGTTCGTCTACGCCGGTAGCTACTACCGCGCGATCTTCGATCAGGTGAACGCTCCGGCGACTTTCCCCACGCAGCTCGATATGAATGCTGTCCTGGGGTACACGCCGCTGGGTGGACCTGCGCTGTTCGGCGGGATGGCTGACTTCCCGAATGGCCGCAATGCCACGCAATATCAGTTTGTGGACGACTTTTCGCTCACCAAGGGTTCCCACAATCTGAAGTTCGGCGCCAACTTCCGCCGTTACGACATCACCGATTACACCTTCGGTGTGCTTACCAACCCGCTTACCGTCCCCACCTCAGTGACCGGGCTTTTCGACGGCTCCGCCGGCGAGTTCCTGCAGAACTTCCCGGAGAGCCAGAGCCAGCCGGTGGCGCTGTGGGGTCTCGGCCTCTACGCGCAGGATGAGTGGCAAGTCGCCAAGAACCTGAAGCTGACCTTCGCTCTGCGGGCGGAGCACGACTCCAACCCCGTTTGCCAGACCAATTGTTCCTCGCTTCTCAACGGCCCCTTCAATAGCACCAGCACCAACCTGTCGACCCCATACAACCAGATGGTGGACGCGGGTAGAAACCAGATCTTCAGCAACGTCGACCGCATCGACTGGGCGCCGCGCTTTGGCTTCGCCTGGTCGCCGCACGGCAGCGACAAGACCGTGGTTCGCGGCGGCTTCGGTCTTTTCTACGATGCGTTCCCGGCGGTGTTGGGTGATACCTTCATGACCAACCTGCCTGGAGTCGTTCCCACCACGCAGTTCGGCGTACCTTGGGCCGACCAGGTCACCCCGGGCGTTAGCCCCTGGCTGATCGGTTCGACTTCGGCAGCCGGAATCCGCAATGGCTTCGCCAACGGTGCTTCTCTCAATTCGTTGTCCGCAGCCATTCCCGGCTTCTCTGCGCCGAACATTGGCAACATGTCGGGAACCTTCCACGTTCCGCGATACCAGGAGTGGAGTATGCAACTCGAGCAGCAGCTGGATAGCAAGAGCTCGATGACTCTGGCTTACATTGGTAATCACGGTATCCATGAACCGCTAGACTCCTTCGCCAATGCTGCTGCTCCTTACGCTGGGTTCCCGACCACTCCGTACACTGGGAACTTCGGCTTTGCGCAGCAGATCTATTCGGGAGGCGTTTCCAACGACAACCAGTTGACGGCGAGCTATCAGCGTCGTCTGACTTATGGTTTCACCATCCAGGCCAGCTATACCTGGGCGCACGCCATGGACGAAATCTCCAACGGCGGCTCCTTGCCCTATAGCACGACCAGCAGCCTGTATCTGTACAATCCCTTCAACGCGCGTAACAACTACGGCAATGCGGATTACGACATCCGCAATTCCTTCAACGCTCAGTATGTCTGGAACACTCCCTGGAAGTTCGGCAACAAGTATGTGAACGGCGCCTTTGGCGGCTGGACAATGTCGCAGAACTTCTTCGTTCGTTCCGGACTGCCGCTGACCGTGCTTGACGGTGCGACCGCTGGTACGGCGACGGTTGCTCCTATCGCCAATTTCAACGGCAACCTCATTCCGGCACAGACGGTCGGCGTGGGACAAGGCAGCTGCTCGGCGTTCCTGATCGGCTGTCTCAATTCCGGCGGATTCGTCAGCGCCACCGGTCTGGCGACCTTCCCGAATCAACTGCGTAACCAGTATCGCGGACCCGGGTTCTTCGACTCGGACTTTTCGATCAACAAAAACTTCAAGCTGACCGAACGGCTGGCGTTCGGCGTCGGTGCCAACTTCTACAACGTGTTCAACCACTCCAACTTTGCCAACCCAGTCAACGTCCTCGGTGCTGGCAGCTTCGGTCAGATCAATCTGCAGGCAGTGCCTCCGACCGGTCCTTTCGGATCGTTCTTCCAAGGCGCTCCCTCGAACCGAATCATCCAGTTCCAGGGCAAGCTGGTGTTCTAGTCAACCCTCTGCTTCTCTTTTCTCTCCTTTTCGGCGGTTCCTTCACGGGAGCCGCCGAGCCTTTTGGGGTCGAATCGGTGGCGGGTTTGCAACGCGCAATCCTCGAGTTCCCGGGGTGTTCACAAACCTGCTGCCGCGAACAAGGTCGCAATGTTTGCTCCAAAACAGGAAGCAGGAATACAACAAATAGAAGAAAAGAAGAGTTGATTCTATGAAAAGTAGTAGTACTAGCATCCGAAATTAAGCCACTTTTTGTAATCTTCTAACTCCTTCAATCAGCTACACGCTCCCGACGTCACAAACCTCCTTGGCCTGCTGCTTGCACCTCCTTCTAAGGATTCTTTCCACAAAGTGCCTTCGAAGAACTCATCGAGTCCGCTGATGATTCCCGAAAAGACACACAAATGACCCAGAAATAGCAGCCCCCACGACCTTCTAGAGGGAATTATGAGAGCAAAAATACTAATTACCGCCATCCTGACCGTACTGGTGATCGGCGCAATAAGCATCCCGTCATCGATGGCGCAGTCACTGATTTCCGGCGATCTTACCGGAACGGTTATGGACCCAAGTGGCGCTGTTGTCAGTGGCGCCGCCGTCACCCTGCAGAACGCCGCAACCGGCGAGGCGCGCAAAACGACCAGCACTTCCAGCGGCGTGTACCGATTCGCGCTGCTGCCTCCCGGCACCTACAACATCACCGTTAGCGCTCAGGGCTTTAGCAAAGCTGAGACAAAAGCATCGGTGAATGTTGGACAGACCAACATCGCGGACGTGAAGATGGCGGTGGGCGCCACCTCACAGACCGTAGAAGTTACCTCGATTGCTCCCCTGGTGCAGGCCGACAGTGCCGACCTGTCCAACAACGTCAGCACCACCCAAGTCGCCAACCTGCCAAACGGCGGCAACGACATGACGTATTTCGCGCAAACCTCTCCCGGCGTGACCATGAACTCCGGCGGCGGGTACGGAAATTTCAGCGCTAACGGCCTCCCTGCCACTTCCAACCTGTTCACCGTGAACGGCGAGAATGACATGGATCCCTACCTCAACCTGAATAACTCCGGCGCCACCAACCTGACCCTCGGCCGCAACGAGTTGGACGAAGCAACCGTAATCTCCAACGCCTACTCCGGCCAGTACGGACAGCAGGCCGGTGCGCAGGTCAACTACGTCACCAAGTCGGGCACCAATGCCTACCACGGCAATGCTGAGTATTGGTGGACCGGACGCGCGATGGACGCCAATGACTGGTTCAACAACTACACCAACCCAGTCACGCCGCGGCCTTTCGCCAACAACAACGAGTGGGCAGCCTCCCTCGGCGGCCCGATCAAGAAGGACAAGCTGTTCTTCTTCGTCAACACCGAAGGCATTCGCTATATCGTGCCCTCCACCCAGGCGGTCTACGCGCCGACCACCGACTTCATGAACGCTACCTTAGCCAACATAGCGGCCACCCAGCCCGCGGCCTTGGATATGTATAAGAAGTATTTCAACTACTTCCAGACCGCCCCGGGCTACAACCCCAACAACCCGACCTCGCAAAGTTGCGGCGACCTGGCCGGTCTTAAGGGTCCCGGCTTTAATTTGGGGTCCAATAATTGCATTTCGCAGTACGAAGCCAGCCCGGCGCTGCCCGGAACCGAGTGGATTCTGAGCGGTCGCGTGGACTACAACGTCTCCGACAAAGACCATCTCTGGTGGCGGGTGCGCATGGACCATGGCACGCAGGATACCTTGGCCGACCCCATCAACCCGGCCTTCAGCGCTGCCAGCTATCAGCCTTCCTACGATGGACAGGGACAGTGGACCCACAGCTTCGGCAGCAATGCCACCAACCAGTTCGTCTATGCCGGAAGCTACTATCGTGCCATCTTCACGCAGCAGGATCCGCAGGCATTTCCTGTAGACCTCTACGGATACGGCCTCAACCTGACCGAGGTCGGTGGCAATGTTTATCGCTTCCCACAGGGACGGAACGTTACTCAGTATCAGTTCGTCGACGACTTCTCCGTGAGTAAGGGCGCACACTCCCTGAAGTTCGGTGCGAATTTCCGCCGTTACGACATTACTGACTATACCTTCAGCACCTACAATAATCCCCTCGTGTACCTGAACAGCATCGACGACCTTTACACCGGCGTCGTCACCAGCTCGGTGGGATATCGTCAACGCTTCCCCACCCGCTCGACCGAGCCTGTCGCCATGTGGGGCCTTGGTATTTATGCCCAGGACGAGTGGCGCGTCAGCAAGACCCTCAAGCTGACTCTGGCGCTGCGTGCCGAGCACGACTCCAACCCGGTATGCCAGCTCAACTGCGCCTCTCTGCTCAATTCGTCATTCGGCTCCCTGGCTGCGTCCGGGGTGCTGAGCGATGCTTCTACCCCCTACAATTCAATCGTTGCTGCTTATCGTCATCAGTTCTTCACCTCGACCGATGCTATCAACATTGCGCCGCGGTTTGGCTTTGCCTGGTCGCCAGGCGGCAGCGACAAAACGGTTGTCCGCGGCGGCTTCGGTATCTTCTATGACGCCTACCCGGCTGTCATCGGCGACAACATGATGACCAACCTGCCCAACGAAGTAGAGGAGCGCCCCAGTGGCGTAGCCTTCTTCGACCCGTCTACCGAAGCCATCGCTGGCGGTTGCGCCGGCAACATCCAGACGGGCTTCAATAACAATGCTTCGTGGAACGACGTTAAGCAATTCACCTATAACGGTACATCCTACAACTGCCGTCGCCCCACTTACTACACTCAGACGGGTACCTTCCATACTCCGTATTACGAGCAGTGGAGCTTTGGTATCCAGCAGGCAATCGGAGAGAAGAGTTCGCTGGCCATTGGCTATGTTGGTAACCACGGCGTTCATATTCCCGTCCTGAATGAGGGCGTGAATGCATGGGATGCCTATGGACTGATGAATTCCCTGCCTGCGGCACAGATAGCCAAGATGTTCAACGTGGTGGAGCAGTGGCAATCCGCTGGTGTCTCCAACTCCAACGGCTTGACCGCAACCTACAACCTGCGTCTGACCTACGGCTTCACCGTCCAGGCGAGCTATACCTGGGCGCATGCGATGGATGAGGTTTCCAACAGCGGCGTTCCTAGCACTCCTTATGGTACGTCCTCCATCGTCTATCAAATCAATCCTTATTGCCTGCGCTGCAGCAACTACAGCAACGCAGACTACGATATCCGCAATTCCTTCAATGCCAACTACGTGTGGCAACTACCCTATAAGTTCACCAACAAGTGGGTGAATGGAGCGTTCGGCGGCTGGACGATGTCGCAGAACTTCTTCGCTCGCTCGGGATTGCCCTACACGGTTCTGGATAACATCACTCCCATTGCCGGTTACGGCCCGGGCTCGACTGTTGCCGGAATCACACAGTATGCCAACAACGGCTGCAGCAATGGCTTGAGCCAGTGCGTGCCGGCCGCCTTTGACACCGCTGGCAACCTGAATCCCATCTATCTCAGCCCTGGATACACGGGTATCCCGTACACCAGCGGCTGGGCGCCTCAGCGCCGCAACACCTATCGCGGTCCTGGCTTCTTTGACTCGGACATCTCCATCAACAAGAACTTCAAGTTGACCGAGCGGGTGGCCTTCGGTATCGGCGCCAACTTCTACAACGTCTTCAATCATCCCAACTTCGCCCAACCCGACTCGAGTCTGGCTGATACGACCTTTGGGCAGATCACCAGCACCACCGCTCCGCCGACCGGGCCATACGGCTCGTTCGCGACCGGCCTGCCTTCCGGACGCATCGTCCAGTTGCAGGGCAAGATTGTCTTCTAGATTGATGTAATTGCTTTTCTCCGCTCGGCGGCTCCGTTTTGGGGCCGCCGGTTTTTTCCGCCTCCAGCAACCGACAAGCACCCGCCTGCTTTTGTTACACTGCAAGACTTGGACCTTGGCTGTTCGTAGTTCACTCGCGTGCTCCCGACACTCGAGTCGACTCGAAAAGCGAATAGCGAAAAGCGAATGGCGAAAAGCGAGAATGAAACCATGACGAACCCCACGCCCGCAATTCAATTGACCACCACTCCCGACTACCGCGAAACCTATGCCAACAGCGTTCAGGTGCGGGTGAACGTATGGGATTTCTTTCTGGTCTTCGGCACGCTGCAGCAGCAGGATGAGACCCGGGTCGAGGTGCGCAATTTCCAGGGCATCTATCTCAGCCCGCAACAGGCCAAGGCGCTGCACACCATCCTGCAGCAGAACCTGGTGAACTACGAGAACACCTTCGGCGAGATCAAACTCGACCCCCGCATCGGCCCCGGCTCCGGCCCGGTACATTAGGATCGGCTAGGAGAGAGATTGCGGCCGAGGCAGAGGAAGCCGCTTTACTCGAACGAAATTACGGGTGGCGGAGACCACGGCACCGGCCTCCAGCGCGTCATGACTGCGATCGAATACCGCCGCAATACGCTCCGCAGCGGCTTGGGCATTCAGCCTTTGCTCCCGCAATCGGATTACCGACGGCGCGGCCGCACCGGCGATCGCAAGTAGCATATGAAAATCCGCGTCCAGGGTTACGACGATCAAATCGTGCTGCCGCGCGTACTCGAGAATCTCAGAGTCTGCTGCCTTTGCCATCCCAATTTCCGCGGTGTGAACGACAGTGTGTCCGGAATGGGCTAACAGGCTGGCGGTGGAACGGGGAAGTCCTTGATCAAGCAGCAGGCCTTTCATGCTACTCGAAAATCAATAGCCTCATCGGATAGGCTAGCTGCGGCAAATTCCAGAATTTGTTTGATGTCTTCCTCTTCGAGTTCTGGGTACTCGCGAAACAATTCTGTTCGATCGGGGTAGGTGGCAATCGCCTCCAGAACGCGCCGCACCGTAAGTCGCATTCCACGAACGCAGGGTTGTCCTCCCATTTGGCCTGGATCAACGGTAATGCGATCATAGGCGGTGATGTTTGGAGCCCTGTCCATAACGCTGATGTTAGCCTGCTGGTCGGTCAGGGTCAATGACAAGCATCAATCTCTGCCGCAACAGTAGTATGAATTGCACCTCATAGGCCGATGACCAAGGTAAGCCGTCCACTGGCCGCGTCGCGCGAGTACGTATCCGCCTACGCTCTTCTGTTCACCCTGCTCTTCATCACGCACGCGCCACTTCTCCGTCTGCCCTACTTCTGGGATGAAGCCGGGTACTTCATTCCTGCTGCTCGCGACCTGTTGCTGACCGGATCGCTTATTCCGCACACTACGCTTTCCAACGCGCATCCGCCGCTGGTGATGCTGTGGCTCGCTTTCTGGTGGAAATGCAGCGCGTTCACCCCGGCGGTCACGCGAACCGCGATGCTGATGATCGCCGCTTTCGCTCTGTTGGGCATTGTGGCGCCTGGCGCGCAGCGTCGCCAACCAGGCAGTCGCCATCGCCACCGTGCTCTGCACCGCGCTCTATCCCGTCTTCTTCACCCAAAGTTCAATGGCGCACCTCGACATGCTAGCCGCCGCCTTCACGCTCTGGGGATTGGCTATGTATGTCGAGCGCCGTCCACTCGCCACCATCGTATTCTTCTCGCTCGCTCCGCTGGCGAAGGAGACGGCAATCGTTACGCCAATGGCGTTGCTGGTTTGGGAACTGCTCTGTCCGTTGTTCGACGGCGTGACTCCGTTGGTAGGGAAGCCATCGGCGTCCCTAAAACAAAAACAACGGGTGCCCCGTTCCTGTCATCCCGAGCGCAGCGCAGCGGAGTCGAGGGACCTGCTTTCTTCCACCACTTTGGCTGGGGCGGGGCAAGACCTTGGAGCGCCGCAGCAATCTTTTTGTCTGTACTAGCGACCAAGCGATTTGCGCTCCGCTTCCTGATCTGTCTCGCGCCGCTACTCCTCTGGCTCGCCTATCATCATCACCGCACCGGCTACTACCTCGGCAATCCCGAATACCTCCGCTACAACCTGCAGGCCACGCTCAACCCTCTGCGAATTCTTTTGGCGATCCTGATCCGGCTCTGGCATGTCTTCGGCTATCTCAATCTTTTCCTGCTCACGCTCGGAGCGGTAGAAGCCATGTCCCGTCCGCCGCTGCGCGATCCCGATGGCACGCTACGTCCGCGAATCGCCATCAACGTGCAACTGGTATTTGCCGTCGTTCTGTTGGCCAATGTGCTCGCGGAGTCCCTGCTAGGCGGCGCCGTCCTCGCGCGCTACATGCTTCCAGTCGTGCCGCTGGTGATTCTCGTGTGCGTCTCGACCATGCGGCGCAGAATCCGCCAGTGGACCTGGTTCGTTGCCATCGCTTGCGCCGCCTTCGTCGTTCAGCTCTTTGTGCCGCCGCCCTATCGCATCGCACCCGAAGACACACTGCTTTATCGCGACTACGTCATCCTCCACAAGATTGCCGCCGACGAGTTGTCCGCCAGACATCCGCACGCGCGCATACTCACTGCCTGGCCTGCCTCCGATGAACTCACTCGGCCATTTCTGGGTTATGTGAAGCAGCCGCTCGATGTCGTCCGCATCGAAAACTTCTCGCCCCTCTATATCGCGCAAGCCGCGCAGGCGACCGATCAATTCGACATCGCCTACCTGTTCACCACCAAGTGGGAGCCGCCGCACCCCTTCCTCGCGGACGTGTTCCTTGGAAAGCGCCTCCAGGAGCGCTTCTTCGACTACCACGAAGATATGTTGCCCCAGCGAGCAGCGGATATTCTTGGCGGCAGAACCGTGACTTACCTGAATCGCAACAACGAATGGGTCTCCCTCATCTCCATCGAGAAAATCGAGAACGCCGAAATCCATGGTCCGTATCAGGGCACGACTTCACCGGCTGCTGAAGAAGTCGGTTTCGGAATGCTTCGTAACCGGGCACGACTTCAGTCGTGCCGAAAAGCTGCTTATTTCTCGCCTGAGCCGGCTTCACAGGCTGCTGAAAAAGTCGGTTCAGAGAGCGGCCAACTGCCGTTGTCGAGCCAACGTTGATCGCACGCAGAACCGAGTCCCGCCCCGCGGGACGGCCACAAGATAGCCCAGCACGCAGCGCCTGGTTTTGGCGCGGAGTGCTGGGTAGCTTGCACCAAGAAACGAGAGCCGGCTTCAGCCGGCGGCACAAGACCGGACCGCCGGAGTTTCTCAGCAGCATCTTTAGTCGTGCCGACGAAGACGCCCTGAGCACTGGGCCTTAGCCCCTGCAGAATCGGCGATCTCAGTACAGATTCCTGCCAGCGCCGCGCACCACCCGAAAGTGTCCTGCTGCATCCCACTGTCATTGCCCCAATTTTCATTCAACCATCCAATCTGCATTTCTAAGGAGGAATTTATGGCAGAGAAGAAGCTCGATAAATATCGCGTCGCAATCCTCGCAACTGATTTGTTTGAAGAGCCAGAACTGATTGAGCCTCGCAAGGCTCTTCAAGAAGCCGGCGCGCAGACGGTAGTCATCGCTCCGAAATCCGGAGAAATTCAGGCCGTGCAGCACGACAAGAAGACGCAGAAGGTCAAAGTCGACATGACCCTCGATCAGGCGAATCCCAACGATTTCGACGCTGTCCTGCTTCCCGGCGGCGCGATGAACGCCGATGCATTGCGCATCGAAAAGAAGGCGCAGGAATTCGTGCAGAACCTCGATCGCAACGGAAAGCCGATCGCCGTGATCTGTCACGGGCCTTGGCTGCTGATCTCCGCCGGACTGGTGAAAGGCCGTCACATGACCAGCTACAAGACCATCCCCGACGATCTCAAGAACGCCGGAGCCAACTGGACTGACGAGGCGGTAGTTCGCGATCGCAATTGGGTCAGCAGTCGTCAGCCCTCGGACATTCCGCAGTTCAACAAGGCCATGATCGAACTGTTCTCCGAATCGCGGCAGAAGATGCACAAGGCCGCCTGAGACAACATTCCACAATCCGGCGCTCTCGCAGCTGCGGGGGCGCCTTTTTCGCCGCAGACGCCGCGCCTAACATAAACTTTGTCCCCCGCACCATCACCGCCTATGATGACGGCAGGACCTGTCTCTTGGCATCGAACGTCAGCAAGCCGCCTGATCTGGCCTTTCGCATTCGCGACTATCGTGCCGCCGACTTCGAGCGGCTCTGGCAGATCGACCAACTCTGCTTCGCTCCCGGAATCGCCTATACGCAGATGGAGCTGAACGGCTTCATCATGAAGCGCAACGCCATCACACTGGTGGCTGAACCCGCGCCCGATGAGGCTGCCGCCGACTCGACCAACGCGGTCGAGCGAATCGCCGGCTACGTCCTGGCTCATCCCGTCCGCCGAAAGTACGCACGCATCATTACGCTCGATATCCTTCCTGAAGCGCGCCGCCTCGGCCTGGCGACCAACCTGATGAACGCCTGCGAAGAGCGATTGCGATCTCTGGGATGTACTGAGATCTACTTGGAGACGGCGGTCAACAACGAGCCCGGCATTCGGCTTTATCGCAAATTGGGCTACGAGATTTTGCGAACGATTCCTGACTACTATTCCAGCCATTCGCTCGACGCCTTCCAGATGGGCAAGCGGCTCTGAGAGTGAATTAACCACAGAGACACAGAGACACAGAGGTCTTTAATCTGTTTGCGCGAGAGCTTTACCAGAAAATGGCGCATTCAGTTTCAGTGGCTAAAGCCCCACTCCGTGTCGCTGTGTCTCTGTGCCTCTGTGGTTAGTCTGAAATCGCGTGCTACAATCGGCCCCTCGCGTCGCTTGACTATGGCCGCTTCCAAGTCTTCACAGGCTCCGCTTCGTGTCGCAGTCGACACCGGCGGCACCTTCACCGACTGCGTCTGGATCGAGCGCGGCAAGCTGCGGATGACGAAAGTTTTCTCCACGCCCGCCGATCCGTCGCAAGCCATCGTCGAAGCGCTCTCACAGATCCCTGCCTCTGCCGACGTCGTCCTCCTCCACGGAACCACCGTCGGCACCAACACCTTGCTGCAGCGCAAGGGCGCGCGTGTCGCCTTCGTCACCACCGCCGGCTTCGAAGACAGCATCGAGATCGGCCGTCAGAATCGGCCCCGTCTTTACGATCTCAACTTTGAGCGCGTTCCGCCGCTGGTCGAACGGGACATGCGCTTTGGTGTGCCCGAGCGCGTCGCTCCCGACGGCAAGATTCTGCAGAAGCCCACGGCCGACGATCTTCGCGTTCTCGCTCGCGATGTTCACGCCAGCGGAGCCGAGGCGATCGCGGTCTCAACTTTGTTTTCTTTCGCCAATCCTGAAAGCGAGCGCGCGATCGGCCGCGTGCTGGAAGAACTCGGTCTGCCGCTCTCGCTGTCGCATCTCATCCTGCCCGAGTTTCGCGAATACGAGCGCGCCAGCACCGTCGTCGTCAATGCATATCTTCAGCCGGTAATGCAGAGCTATCTGCAGCGCCTCGATCTGCGCATGCGTCAGCGCGCTTCCTCGAAGGCCAAATCGTCGGCGGTCTTCGTCATGCAATCCAGCGGAGGCATCACCTCTCTGGAATCGGCTGCGCGTCAGCCGGTCAGGACCGTTCTTTCCGGTCCGGCCGGCGGTGTCGTCGGCGCAGCGGCGATGGCGCAGCCTCAGCGGATTCGACCGCGTAATCACCTTCGACATGGGAGGCACCTCGACCGATGTCGCTCTGATCGACGGCGAAGCGCAGCCCAGCAATGAGGCCGAGATTGCCGGTTTGCCGGTGCGCGTCCCGATGCTCGACATTCACACCGTCGGCGCAGGCGGCGGCTCGCTCGCGCGTTTCGACGCCGGTGGTGCCTTGCGCGTTGGTCCGGAGTCCGCGGGCGCGGATCCCGGTCCCATCTGCTACGGTCGCGGAACGCAGCCAACCGTGACCGATGCGAACGTGCTGCTCGGCCGCTTGCCGCCGGACAAGTTTCTCGGTGGGTCATTCGTTTTAGATCTGGCGCGAACGCGAGCCCTCACCGCCGAATGGCTCAAGCAGCAAGGCTCGCGCTTGTCGCTGGAGCGTTTCGCGGAAGGTGTGATCCGCGTCGTCAACGCCAACATGGAGCGCGCGCTGCGCGTTGTCTCGGTCGAACGCGGCTACGATCCTCGAGAGTTTGCGCTGGTTGCCTTTGGCGGAGCCGGAGGTCTGCACGCTTGTGATCTGGCGCGCGCGCTCGGCATTCCGCGGGTCATCATTCCAGCGCTCCCGGGGGCTCTTTCGGCATACGGGATTCTGGCAAGTGACATCGTTAAGGACTATTCGCGAACTGTGATGTTGCAGGTAGATGCGAAATCGCCGATGGCTAATCTGCGCAGGCAGTTTGCTACTCTTGAGGCGCGAGCGGGACGGGAATTTCACGACGAAGGATGGAAGGGAAAGCCGCACTTCGACTACAGCGCCGACCTGCGCTATCGAGGGCAAGGCTACGAATTAAATGTGTCCGTTTAATACCAAAGCTTGGTTTCTGAATTTCATCGTCTTCACCAATTCCGATATGGATATAGTCATCCAGGAGCGGCCAGTGGAACTGGTGACATTGCGCTTACGCGCGCGAATAAAGTCTCCAGGAGTTCCTACAAAGGCTATCGCTATGTCACCAAAGAAAGGGTCGAAGCCGGAAGTTCGCCCAGCATGGCTGGATGGAAAACAGATCACGACAACTATCTATGATCGCAGCAGCCTAGTCACAGGCAGAAAAGTTCGTGGTCCGGCTATAGTCACCGAATACAGCGCGACAACCATAATTCCGCCTGGAGTAACTGCATTTATAGATAAGGCGGGAAATTTGCAGAGTCAACCTGCCGGCTAATCTTACAAAACAAAAGGCGCCCAGGTTCGGGCGCCTCTCATAATTAGAGCTAGCTATCGGCTAAGCAACGTCTTTTTTACGCCGCTCGTCTTCGAGCCGCTGCTCGCGCTCTATCTCGTTACGGGTCTGGTGTTCGTCGGCCTTGCGCTTCACTTCGTCACCGGCATCCCGAACTGCGTCCTTGGTCTTGCCCCAGGCATTCTCGACCTTGCCTTTCACCTGCTGGCTCGCGCCTTCTGCCTGAAGCTCGCTGTCACCTGTCCACTCACCCACCTGACGCTTTACGCGTCCGGCGGCATCATCCATCTTCCCTTTTACCCGGTCCTTATCCATTGGGTTTACCTCCCTGGGCTCGTTCGATTAGAAAATGCGTTCGCTACTACCCTTGATGCTGTCACCAAACTACGTCGCTACACTACCGTTCTACGGCCTGAGATCAATTGGATGATCAGGGCTACCACTGCCAACACCAGCAGGATGTGAATAAATCCTCCCAGCGTGTAGCTTGTCACGACTCCCAGCAGCCATAGAACCAGCAGGATTACAAAGATTGTCCAAAGCATCTGTTGTCACCTCGCTGAATAATTCCTCGTACGCTTCCGACCGACACTAATTGGAGGCTAGTACCTACAGGATGGTTGTTCGGCTAAGTGATTCGGACATTCCTATCGAGTGCTGAATTTACGCTGCAGCAGGCAACCCGCAGCCAGGTTCGCCTAGCTTCTGCTATTCTCAGCCCATCGTTATGAAAGTCGCGATCCAGGGAGAACTCGGCTCCTTCAGTCATGAAGCCGCAACCAGCATGTTGCGGCAGGCAACCGTGGTGCCATGCGCCCGGTCAGCCGAGGTCTTCGATCGCGTGCAGAAGGGCTCCGTGGGAGCGGCGGTCATTCCCATCGAGAATTCTCTGGCCGGCTCTGTAGCCGAGCACTTTGATCTGCTGCTCACGCGCGAGGTTTTCGTCCATGCCGAATTTCATCTGCGCATCCGGCACAACCTCATCGCGGCTTCGGGAGTGGCGTTGCAGCATATTCGGCGAGTGTTCTCGCATCCGGTTGCGCTCGACCAGTGTCGCGATCTGTTTCGTTCCCATCCCAACATGCAGGCCATCCCCTTCTATGACACGGCGGGCGCACTGCGTCATATCATCTCTGAAGGCTGGAAGGATGCCGCTGCCATTGCTCCCAGACAGGCGGCACGACAATACGGAGGGCGCATTCTGCTGGCCGGCATTGAAGATGATCGACAGAACTACACGCGCTTCCTGCTCATCAACAAGTCAAAGAAAGTCGGCAGGGGATCGAACAAGACCTCGATCGCTTTTTCTCTGAAGAACGTTCCTGGCGCTCTGTTCAAGGCGTTAAGCGTGTTCGCGCTGCGCGATATCAGCCTCAGCAAGATCGAATCGCGGCCCATGCGAGGACATCCCTGGGAGTATGTCTTCTTCGTCGACTTCTTGCGGGGCGATGACGAGGCAGCCGGCAACGCACTGCGTCATCTCGGCGAGGTCGCGGAGTTCGTCAAGATCCTGGGGATTTATCCGGCGGCAAAGAGTGAACGGGGTAGGCGCGCCGGTGCCTTTATCGAACTTGCCTGATTTCGCTACTGGTCGTTGCCCCGGAGCATCTTGTTCACTTCATACACCGGCGGTGATGTGAGACACGGTCCCGGCCGGCGGTAGAGACAAACGCCATTCCAGCAGCCCTCGAGCTCGAATCCCATCGGCAAATTGTCCCGCGGTCCCAGCGATACCAGGGCGTTGAAGTTCAACATCTGTCCCACGAGCGGAGCATTGCGATTGACGAGAAGGATCGGCACGTCGCGATGCAGGTGGGTATATCCGCCGCTAAGCGTCCAGGGAAGTACCAGGAGTCCGACGCCGCACACACTGGGATCCTGACTTAACTTGTCGAAAGCAATCAGGCCTCCCGATGACTTATCCCAATGCATAGTGCGAGCGAAGCCCGCGGAAATCAGGACACAGCAGATCAGACCTGTGGCTGTGACCATCCTGGGAGACGGCACTCGCGAGAGCCTCTTGCCGACGAACGACACAACCTCCACAAGGCCCATTGCCGCCAACGTGACCAGGATGGGCAGCACGGGATAGATGAAGCGAAACTCTTTATGCGCGATCATCGAATGGGTCACAACGGTGATCGCGACCACCCAGGCCAGAAGCTCGTTTCGCTTGACCGCAAATACGGCCAGCAGGAGCATCGGCCACATCGTCCGCCACAGGCCGACGAAAAATATGTACCAGGGCTCTACGCCGTAATGCGTGTTACGTCCCGAGAATACGGCCATCTGGAAATACCGAACGTAGGACTGAAAGGGGTAGGACCAGGTGAACGCGTCGACCACGCCGAAGGCGATCACCGGCAGCAATAGTCCGGCAAGCAGTGCGGGGGCGCGCGTTTTCCATTGCTTGCCGCAGAACCAGAGGACGGCAAATGCCACGGCCGGCGCATATTGCATCCTGACGCACACCGCGATTCCAAGGCAGACTCCCGCCAGGACGAGACGCTTCTTCTCCGGCACCTCGTCGCCGTACATTCCCAGGTACAGGCCGGGCAGAAGAAAATCTGTGGCGAAATACCTCGCTGAAGGCTTTGGGCGAGAAGTACACCAACTGATACCAGGTGGCGCAAGCGCCGGCCGCGATCCATGCGGCTGCGGTCCCGGTAGTTTTCTTCGCCCACGCGTACGCGAACCACACACAACTCAGCGAAAGCAGCGACAGAACGACGATGACTCCGGTCAGATATCCGCGCGAGCCGGCTCCCATCCAGGCTGTTGCTCGCATCACGCCAGCCAGGAAGGCCGGATAAACCCAGGAGCGGATGCCGTCCCGCCACTCCCACGGAATCACTCCGTAACCGTAGACCAGGCGGTGCGCTTGCTCCAGCGTGTTGAAGATCTCGTCGGGCCACTCGATGCTGGGCGAGCGCAGAGCGACGCCCACTCGCAGCGCCAGACCAACTGCGAAGATGGCAATCAGCGCGAACCATTGCGTTGCGCAATCTTTCGGTTTAGTGACCTCGACAGGTCTGACTTCCGGTGTGGTCATGGCGGGATTACTGGTCGCAAGCTCTCGATCGTGCGGCTGCTTAAGAGCGGGTTCGTTCGCCGCAACGGTTTCCTGATGGTTTAGCTGGGAGGACTGCTGGGTCCCGAAGCGTCGGTCGATTGTACATCGTCGAGGAGCCTGAATGACCGAGCCGCTGAGGAAGCGCTCTTACTTCTGCGCTGCGGCCGTTGCGCGCCGGGCCTCGATCCGGCTGCTGTGCTCTGCGGCGGAAAGATACGCTCCGCCTAACAGCAGCATGCCGCTCCAGAACGACCAGAAGATCAGCGTTACCGACACCGAGAATGGGCCGTAAACCTCCTGGAAGTTCAGCCAGGGCAGCGCCAGAATGTAAACGTACTTGGCGGCTTCGGAAATCAGACCGGTGATGATCGCGGCCGGCAACACCGCTAAAGCCGGCACCTTCCCGTTCGGCAGCAGCCAATAAATGAGGAAGTAAATTCCAATCGTCGCCAGGATGGCGGACACTTTCATCAGCACGAATCCTGCGAGTTGAAACGCGAAGTTCTGGTCGTTGACGAATTTCCCCAGCATCTTCAGGTTTTCCGCGGTCAGCGCAATCGACAGCATCGCCAGGCATCCGCACGCGAATGCAAGGCCCAGCGAGACGATCAGGTTCATCAGATAGGAGCGGTTCTTCTTAAAGCCCCAGATGCTGTTGAGCGCAACCTCCAGCGGCAGAAAGATGCCGGTCGAGGTGATCAGCAACATGACGAACGACAGGATCTGCCCTCGGCCTCGCACGCTCGCCAGGAATTGCAGATTGCGGATCACGAAATCCTTGTTGCTCGGCAGATAGTCGCGCAGCAATTGCACCACGACGTTGTACATTGCAGGCGAATGGAAGACGCGATGGATCACCGTCAGCAGCAGCACGATAAACGGAAAGAACGACAGCAGGGAATTAGCTGCCACCGAAAACGCATAGGTATGGACCTCGGTCTGCATCAGGTAGCGCAGCGTCGACGAGCCATGACGCCGCAAGCGGTGCGACAGGCTATAGGTCTCGGGCAGGTATTGAAACAGCTCCTCGCGCGTGTCCTCCGCCATCAGGCGGCGCGCAGCCGTACCCTGGCGCAAGGGACTTGGCTCTAAGCTACCTGTGCCGCTCGGTTTAGCCTGGATGGAAGGAGAATTTAGAGCTTCATCAGCTACGATGTGCTTGGCTCGGCCCGGCGAGCCATCCTCACGAACATCGGAGCTACTACTGCCTTGCATCTTTCTTCAATCGTATCAGAGGAACTAAGGCCGGCTTCCTCGCCTGGGTGCCGGGCTTCGGGAACCGTCTTGGCTTCTCGCATCGGGAAGCACGGAAGTGACTGCGCAATAAACACTTGCCAAAATCGCAAGTTCCTGCAATTATCTTTTGCTGTCCTTCCGAGGGGAAGGGTGGCGTTCGGTTTTACCGAAACACGGATTTGGGTTGATGTTTCTGTCAGCAGTTCCATTCACGCATTGCGCAGGTCCCAAGAGCTTACTCGTGACGCGACAGTAGTGCTCCGTCATGGTGAGTTCGTTGGGCCTTTTTCAATTGCAGGAAAAGCTGCGAACTGAGCCGCAACCCTTGTTTCCCGGCGACGTTGAGACGTCTCCCAGGCAGGTCTCCGGTAACTAGCGGGGCGAGCGTTCATCGCTACTCCGCCGGAAGCTTGCTCAGGACGTTCGCGAAGCAGGGGTAATTCACACGTCTAGTTCGAAAGGAGCGGGTTGTGAGAGAGAAAGGTACAGTCAAGTGGTTTAACGGAGCCAAGGGTTACGGATTTATTCAACGGTCCACTGGCGAGGACGTATTCGTTCATTTTTCGGCGATCCAGGAGAACGGATACCGCAGCTTGAACGAGGGCGAGACAGTTGAGTTCGACCTCACTAAGGGACCGAAAGGCTTCCAGGCCGCCAACGTCGTGCGCGTTTAAGACGTCTCCGCTCACGTGGAAATCTGAATCCCTGGCGCCAAGTGGGATTCAGCCTCCGGGTCACGGCCCAGACCACTGAACCCTCCCTTTACGGGGAGGGTTCTCTCTTTGGGCGCTGGATTAGGCGCTCACCACTAGATCCGCCGGGCAGTTCTGAGCTGACAGAACCGCAACCTTCTCGATCGCCCGATCGACCGCTTGCTGCGCCACATCCCCGCCGAAGGCCTGCTTGTCGGCTTCGATGATCGCGACATCGGTCAAGCCAATAAAGCTCAGCATGTGGCGCAGGTAGGGAATTTGGAAGTCGGCGGGAGATCCCTCACCATAAGCGCCGCCCCGAGCCACCACCGCCAGCACTTTCTTCGTCGATGGCAGCAGGCCCTTGGGCCCGGTCTCGCCGTAGCTGAAAGTCTTGCCGGCTCGCGTGACCAGGTCGAACCACGCCTTCAGCGACGCTGGAATCGAAAAGTTATGCATGGGGACGCCGAGGACGATCAGGTCGGCCGCCAGCAACTCCTCAATCAAGGCATCGGACAGCGCCAGCGTTTCTTTCTGCTCCGCTGATCTCTTGTCGGCTGGAGTCGTTGTGGCCACAATCCACTCCTCCGTAAGGAAGGGAAGCGAGCCGTTTGCCAGATCACGTTCGATGATGCGTCCGTTCGGATTTCTCAGCAGCCAGTCTTCGCTGATATGCCGGGTCAGCCGGCGGGAGACGGAGTTGCTGCGCGGACTGGAGTTGACGACCAGGAGAGTATTCATGTCGCACCTCTTGATGTGTTGTAACACGTTAAATATGTGTTCAAACACACAACGTTGGATGCGCAAAGAATTGGAAAGATTCGCGGACTGTTATCTTATTGATAGGACGGTATTTAGCGAGCGTTGTCTCGCCTGCTTCGGTCTCGTCCAGAAGCAGCGCACAAAGCCGGCTCAGTTCGCGGCAGTTATCGTCGCCTAAGCGGCTCAGGACGTTTCCGCTTTCGGCGTCGACGTGGGGCTGCATCGCGTCCAGCAGCTTGATCCCTTTAGCCGTGATGCAGGTTACGGCTTGCCGCTGGTCCTCGCTCCCGCGCGTGCGTTTCACCAGCCGTCGAGCCTGCAGACGATCGACCAGTCGGGTCACATCGGAAGCTCGATCCAGCATGCGGCAGGCGATTTCGCAGCGCGGATGACCTCCCGGGTACACACCGCGCAGAATGCGGAGCACGTTGTACTGCGCGCGCGTGATCTTGTACTCCTCGCACAGCTGGTCCATGCGCTCGTTGAGTGTGTTGGCGGCAACGATGATGCTGAGCGCCGCTTCCTGCGCCGGGCTGGAGAAGTGCGGCTGTTTAAGGCGGCGGCTGAGGGCCTCGGTCATACTTTCTTTATAGCCAGAATCGATCTGTGTGTCATCCCATGCAAGCTCGTGGTGTTCACGGCACATCCGCCGCGAGGGTAAGATCCGCTCGCCAACAGCAATCGCCTAAGGCAATTCCAGAGTCACCAAATCTCCTTCCAGATTGCCACTATCACGGTAGTTTGCGGAGGCTTTCACATCTTTCCAGTCGCAAGAGAACTTGTCGGCATTGATGAGCAACAGCTTCCGGCGATCGGCCGCATGGAGATGGTAGGTTTTGTCGCCCGACAGGATTGTCAGAACCGCCCCGGGATCTGCGGAACAATCCACCGACACAATTTTGCCTTTCAGATAAGCCATGGGACGTTTGTCCGTGTCGTGCAGTAGCACTGGCGACTCGCTGTCTGCCGAGGCGGGCTTGGCGGACGACTCTTCTCCGCCTTCTACGACTTGCACGACCGCGGCGTCAGCGGCTTTCTGCGACGCCAGCGACTCATAGCTCAGGAGGCTGTGTGCTTGCTGCGCAACCGCAGGATTGGAGCTGTTCGCCAGGGCCTGCAACATTTCCTTGCTGTCTGCCGTCTTCTGCTCGTTCATCAATGCGATGGCCAGGTTCAGGCGAAACATATCGTTGCGCGGCGACAACTCGACCGCCCGGCGGAGATTCTGCTCGGCCTCGGCATTTTCATGCTTCTGCATCAGCGCCAGGCCCAGCAGATGATAGGCATCCGCATATTGCTGGTCGAGTTCGATGGCACGCCGCAAATTCTGAATGAATTCGTCCGAGCTCATCGCGCCCGCGTGCGTCTGTTGCAGAAGCACCGCCGAATAGAAGTACACGCGTGGATCGGTAGAGCCCATCTTTGCCGCTGCCTGAAAATGCTGCTGCGCTGTGGGGAAATTGCGATTTCGCAGATAGGCGTAACCTAATCCGCGCTGCGCCGACACCTGGTTTGGGTTTTGGCGCAGGATGTCTTCAAACTCCTGGATCGCCCGGGGTCCGTAGTCCACCGAGTGAACGTCCAGGTCTGCCAGTTGAGCTCGCGCTTCCAGCGAGTCGATGGGCCGCGCGGTTGCGGTGAAGCTGGTGGGAATCTTCTCCCGCGAGCGCTTGGCGTACAGCTTGCCATTGTGCCAATTCGTCCAGATCGTTTTCTCCATCTCCGCCAGGGA
The DNA here is from genome assembly GCA_963697175.1 of uncultured Acidobacteriaceae bacterium. Lineage (GTDB taxonomy): Bacteria > Acidobacteriota > Terriglobia > Terriglobales > Acidobacteriaceae > Bog-257. The sequence continues at coordinate 56,398 of CAVONC010000030.1, forward strand.
CATGCCGAAGGCGGTCTGAACGGCTTCGGGAATCGGCACCTTCTGCTGGTTGGTCAAGATGAAATACTTGGCGGCCTGCGACAAGCGATTGGTGTCGAACAGATAATGCGTGACCAGCCAGGACTCGACATAGAACATGTCGCGCCGTTCACCGTTCTGGTTATAGGTTTCCGAATGGTGCTGAACCTGGAAGAGCTCCAGTAGACGGAATTTACTGGCTTCGTTGAGCAGTTCGGCGCCAGGGATGATGTTGCCGATTTCTACGGTGCCGTTCGTGACCTTCATGGTCGACAGGTATTCGGCGAAGCCTTCATCGAACCAGGGTGCGGTCTGGGGAAAGTTGCCGCTCAACAACAGGTGCGCATATTCGTGGAAGACAATCTGCCAGCTCTCCTCTTTGCTCAGGTCCACGACGATGAAGTTCTTGTCCTCCCCTTGCTGAAAGAATCCGCCCAGTTCGATTGGCTTTCCTTTGAACAGCGGACTGTACTGGCGCATCTCTTTGCCATTGCGAAGGGCGATGATCTGCAAAGGGACAGGCTGGTTGATCTTGGTGCGCACAAAAACAATGCCGAACGCCGCCCGCATCTGCTCAAACAGGTCGGCGACGTGACGGCCGTTCTTCTCGCCGGCATCGGTGATGACTGAGAAGTGTTCGGAGCGAACTTCTACCCACTCGGGTTCTGCTGCTCTAACGCCCGAGAAAGCAATGACAAAGAAGCACAACCCTGCCAGCCACCGCCGAGCGGATCGCATAAATCGGGTACCAGGAGATGAGGTTGAAACAGCAGCATCGTACCACTCTCCGTGGTGGAGGCGCGGTGATTTTTCTCGTGAAAAAAGGCGGGCCGAAGCCCGCCAGTTTTCGATCGTACCCTCGCAGCTATTGCTTCTTTTCTTCGGGCTTCTCTTTCTGCTGCGGAGCAGGATGAGCCTGCTGCTGTGGATGCTGTTGCGGAGCAGGGTGAGCCTGTTCCTGCGGATGAGGAGCGGGATGCGCTTGCTCTTGTGGATGCGACTGCGGAGCCGGATGAGCTTGCTCCTGCGGGTGCGAAGCAGGATGAGCTTGCTCCTGCGGGTGCTGCTGCGGAGCCGGATGGGCTTGTTCCTGCGGATGCTGCTGTGGAGTGGGACGAGCTTCCTGCTTCGGCTGCGGAGCCGGATGAGCTTGCTCCTTCGGTGCGGGAGCGGGATGAGCCTGTTCCTTTGGCGCGGGAGCAGGATGAGCCTGTTCCTTTGGTGCTGGAGCGGGATGAGCCTGTTCCTTTGGCGCTGGAGCGGGATGAGCCTGCTCCTTTGGCGCTGGAGCGGGGTGAGCCTGCTCCTTTGGCGCCGGAGCGGGGTGAGCCTGCTGCTGCGACCGCGGTTGAGCACCAGGATGAGCCTGCTCCTGCTGCCGTGGTTGCGCGCCAGGATGAGCTTGTTCCATTGGTTTTTGCTGCGGAGCGGGATGCATCTGCGCCGGAGGACGATTCGTCAGCGCGGGACGCGGAGTTGCCGCCGTGTGGGCAGGAATGACCGGAGCAATCGGCTTGCCTACCGGAATAGGTTTGGCCGCCGCCAAAACCGGCGGGCGTCCGCGGTTGACTGAGGCGAACTGCTCGCGATTCTGCGCCGCGTGTTGCTGATGCTGCAACTGCGTGGTCATCGGTGGAACTCGCTGCTGACGCAAGGCCGCCTGCTCGGCCGCCGTGGGACCGCGCGTGACGCCGCCCGGGCCGTTATAACTGACGCGATTGATCGTCGTGTTGTTGATGACCGTGCGGTTGTAAACGTTGTTGATGTTGGTGACGTTGACGTTGTTTACGGAACGGTTGTAGTAGAGCTGGTTCCCGTTCCAGTAGCCGCCCTGATATCCCATGCCGGTATAGCCATAGCCATAGTTAATGCCGCCGTAATAGCCGACGTAGTGTCCCCAATAGCCGTAGTGATATCGGTAGATTCCGCCGACGAATCCCCAGAAGCCCGGCGTCCACAGAAAGCCCACCTGGGGCGGCTGCGTCCACGCGCCCGGCACCCAGTAATAGCCCTGGGGAGCGTAGCTCCAGTAACCAGGCGTCCAGAGATAGCCCGGAGCAGGACATGGGGGCTGCGTGTATTCCGGCTGCGGAGGCGGCGGTTGCTGTGCCTGCAGCGGCGGCTGGCCGTAACTGGCATCCTGAGATTCAGGTTGCTCGTTGTCGTACTGCTGCTCTGGTTGTTGCTCCTGAGCTTGCTGCTCTGGAGCGGGAGCCGGCTGCTGCTGTTCCGCGGGCGCTTGCTGCTGGGCTGGAGCTTGCTGCTGTGCCGGAGCCTGTTGCTGTGCCGGCGCGGCCTGCGAATAGTTCTGTTGCGGCGCAGGTTGAGCCGCCGGAGCCTGATTGCCGGTAGGAGGTAAGTTATCGGTAGCCGGTCCGTTCTGCGACTGATCGGTTTGCGCCTGATTCTGATTCTGCGCGGTGGGTTGTTCGGGGTTGTTGCTCTTGCAGCCCGCAAATCCAAACATCAATGCGACTGCGGCCGCCATCGTTACAACGACATGAATCTTGTGGAGCTTGCGCATAAGATCGCCCTCCGTGCTGGTGGGATGGGGGTTCGACGAACCAACGGACGAAATCTCGGTACGGGCCGAATCCTTGAAGATGACGAAAGTAATCATACTTCTAGATGCAGATTAGCGCGAGCAGGAAGAGTGTCGGCTCCCTCGATCGCGTAGGGGATTCCCCTATTGGGATGCTCTGAAAGCACCCGCGCGATGTCATCCCCGCCTGCTGCGGCCTTCGTCCAGCCAGCGGCGGAGATATTCGAGACCCCAGCGAGCATGTTCCGCCACCACAGCGTCTTCGTCCTCACTGAGCTCTTCTAAGGCGATGAGGAATCGCTCGTCCCGGCTGTTCGCCATGGCGATCGCTACATTTCTGCGAAGGCCACTGAAACGAGCCCGCTTCACCGGCGAGCCGCGAAAGATTTCACGGAATTCTTCCTGGCTGAGCTGAGCCAGCCATTGCAGATCGGGATTGACCAGCTTTTCCCGGGGCTGAAACTCGGCCGTGCTGCTTGCTGGAGCTTGCCGGTTCCACGGGCAAACGTCCTGGCAGATATCGCAACCAAAAACCTGCCGGCCGATGCCGGGACGCAACTCCTCTGGAATCGAGCCGCGCAGCTCGATGGTGAGATACGAGATGCACTTCGTTGCGTCGAGCTGATAGGGAGCAGGGAAGGCGTTTGTGGGACAAGCATCCAGGCAGCGCGTGCACGACCCGCAGCGGTCGGCCGGTGGCAGATCGGGCGCCAACTCCAGCGAAGTGAGCATCACGCCAAGAAATAGCCACGAACCGAGCCGCTCGTTGAGCACGCAGGTGTTCTTGCCGATCCAGCCGATGCCGGCGTACTTGGCGAAGATGCGCTCGATAACCGGGCCGGTGTCGACGTAGCACCAGGTGCGCGGCGGCATGCTCAGCACACATCGCAATGACGCTTCGCTTCCAGCGCGCGAAGCTTCTTGAGCACGACATCGTGATAGTCCCGCTGCGACCAGGCATAGCGCGAGATCCAGCCTTGCGACGCAGTCCCGGCGTGGGTCGAGTAGGGCTGATCGGTGTTGTAGTTCAGCGCGCAGACCACAACCGACCGCGCCCACGGAGCAGCGTTGGCTAGAGCCGCTCGCTTCAGTTCGCCGGCTGCGTTCCGGGATTCCAGATACTTCATCTCACCGGCCCGGCCGTCCGCGATCCAATCGCAAAGAACCGATGTTCGGGCGTGTCAGCTACCCCGGCAACACCGGCGAGGTCGAAGCCGATCTCAAGTGCCAGGCGCTTGATCTCATCCTTCAGATTGTGGCTGGCAGGCACAGGCGGGACTCGCGCTGATTATACGAACTAAACCGCCCAGTCCGTCGTAACAAGATAAGGGTTGGTCTCCTATAGCATTGCGACAGAGATCGGATGGTCACGGCGATACAAGAACGACCTGGCAGAGAAGCGACTGGCTCAGACGCGCTCCCGCGGCTTGACGTCGGCGTTCTGATCGCGCTCTGCGCTGCCAAGCTGCTGCTGCACCTGTTCACCAGCGTCCGCCACTACGGCTATTTTCGCGACGAGCTTTACTATCTCGACCTCGCCCGCCATCTCGACTGGGGCTACGTCGATTGCGCGCCGCTGATCGCCGTCTACGCGAAGATTGCGCTGCTGATGGGCGGTTCGCTGGCGGCACTGCGAATCCTGCCCGCGCTGGCCGGCGCCGCGCTGATCGCGCTCACCATCCTGATCGTTCGCGAACTGGGCGGCAATCGCTATGCGCAGTTCCTTGCCGGGCTGTGCATCCTGTTATGCCCTTCGATACTGGTCACCGACAGCCTGCTGACCATGAATGCTTTCGAGCCGCTGTATTGGATGGGCTGCATTCTGGTGATCGCGCGAATTCTGCGCACGGGCGACTCGCGTCTCTGGATCTGGTTCGGTGTGCTGGCCGGTCTGGGCCTGGAGAACAAACATTCCACGTTGTTCTTCGGCTTCGCGGTCACCGTGGCTCTGCTGCTCACCCATCATCGCCGCGAATTCGCCAAGCCGTGGATTTGGATCGCCGGCGCCATCGCGATCGCGCTATTTCTGCCCAACCTGATCTGGGAGGCGCACCGTCATTTTCCAACGCTCGAGGACCTGGAGAACGTTCGTCGCGAGGGAAAGAACGTGGTGCTCGGTCCGCTGGGCTTCGTCAAGCAGCAAATCATCACCATGGATCCGATCCTGCTCTTTGTCTGGGTGCCGGGGCTGATCTGGCTGCTCCGTGATCGAAGATGGCGCGTTCTTGGCCTGACCTTTGTCGTGTTCTTTGTGACCATGGAGCTCTCTCACGGCAAGGACTACTATGTCTTTCCCATCTATCCCATGTTGTTTGCCGCCGGAGCCATTGCCATCGAGCACTGGCTGGAGAATCGTGCTGCCTGGACGCGAGTAGCCGTGGTGGCCGTCATGGTTCTTGCGACGGCTCCTCTCATCCCGATGGCTACCTGGATGCTGCCGCCGGAACGGCTGCTGGCTTATCAGAACGCCATCGGCTTCAAGCCCGCGAAGCAGGAGGTCCACATGGAATCGCTGCTGATGCAGCCCATCGCGGACCAGTTCAGCTGGCCGGAGCTGGTGCAGCAAGTCGCCGGCATCTACAACTCGCTGCCGCCGGAAGAGCGCGCCGAAACCGGCATCTGGGCCGGCAATTACGGTGAGGCGGGAGCGGTGAATCTGTTCGGCCCTCGGTACGGGCTGCCGACGGCCTACTCACGCCACCAGAACCACTGGTATTGGGGACCGCCGCCGCAGGTCTATAAAAACCTCATCGTGATTGAATGGGATCGTGACGACGTTAAGGACAACTGCACCTCGTACCAGGAGTTCGATCGCTACAATCGTTTCGCCATGGGCGAAGAGAATAGCCCGATTTATCTATGCCGTGGCGTGAAGTTCGATATTCAGAAGATCTGGTGGCACTCGCACCACTGGAACTGATCGACGTTGGCGACCAGGGGTATAACGCTGTACATTTAACGTTATCCGTTATATCCTTGGCAGGTGATCAAATCTTTTCGATCACGCGAGACGGAGCAACTCCATAACCGGGAACGGGTCAAACGCTTTCGTGCATTTGAGCGCGTCGCGCAAAGAAAGCTGCGGCAATTAGAGATCGCCGCTGAGTTGCGCGATCTGAGTTCCCCGCCTGGTAACAACCTGGAATCGCTCAAAGGAGATCGAAAAGGGCAGCACAGTATCCGCATCAACGATCAGTGGCGCATTTGCTTCATCTGGCACGATGGCGACGCCTACGATGTGGAGATTGTGGATTATCACTAGGAGTACACATGAGGAAATCCGCCAAACTAGCACCGATTCACCCTGGAGAGATCCTGCGCGAAGACTTCCTGAAACCACTGGGCATCAGTATGAACCGGCTCGCGCTGGATCTCCGCGTGCCGGTAACGCGCATTGCTGAAATTGTGCATGAGCGGCGAGGCGTTACCCCTGACACTGCGATGAGGCTGGGGCGTTACTTCAATACGAGCGCGCGCTTCTGGCTGAATGCCCAGTCCAGCTATGACCTTGAGGTGGCACAGGACGCGCTGCAGAGCGCCATTGAACGCGAGGTGCGGCCTCTGGTCGCCTAACAGCCCGTGGTGAAACCTCAGGGGCTAAAGCCCCGTTGCTATTGCGGGCTTTACGGCACGGCTGAAGCCGTGTGCGTGAGAACCCTGTCGTCCCCGAGGGACTTTGGTTCTTCTCCCACTGACCCAGCACTCCGCCTTCGGCTACGTGCTGGGCTATGATATTCCGCGCCTACGGCGCTGGATTTTCCGCTGGAGTAGTTCACTGCCGAAATCGAAAGGCGGTTCTCGCGCAGACGCTGAAGCCGTGCCCTTTCAAAACCGGACTTTCACCACGGGCTGCTAAGCTTGGATGCCGAAGGCTAGCCGCTAATTGCTAATTGCTAATTGCTAATTGCTAATTGCTTCCTAGATTCCCAGCTTCTTGACTTCCTCGTTGTAGTACTTGCGATAGAGGATGTCCCACTCCTGGGAGCCTTCCAGGATGGTGCGGCGCTGGCTTTCGATCTTCTGCCGGGCGGCAGCGTCGATCTTCGCCTCCTGTGCCATCAGCATCTCGAGCACGCGACGCACTTCCAGCCGAATGCTGTTGCGGTCTTCGACGAAGTCGACACTCTCCACGTCGGCCAGAGTGTCGGCCACCGCATGCGCCAGCTTGTTGATCTTCTCGCGGCTAATTCTCATAAGTTCGCACTTAGCACTTAGCATTTAGCACTTGGCCAAACCGACCGTCCTGGCGTTCTTGGCTAAGTGCCAAATGCCAAGTGCTAAGTGCCATCAGTTTCTTCACAATACCGCTTTGTATTTGCGCACCAGCTCGTTCTTCACCTTCTTGAACATCTCCTGATAGTTGGCGCCGCTGCGCTGCATTTCGTCGGAGTAGGTGTCGAGGATGATGCGCACTTCGTCATTGATGCGGTCTTCCAGCGTCAATTCCTCGAGCAGGGCGGTGTGGACGCGTTCGGTCACCGCGGGCTTGTTCGTGGTCTCGATGAACTCGCCCTCAATCAACTTTTTTGTGATTTCGCGGGCCAGATAGCCCACATATTCTTTGGAGAAAAGCATGCTGATTTTATGTCGTTTGGAAAAACAGCATAGTCTAACACAGAGATTTGTTCTTGCCGGTGCGCCGTGCCGAGACAGGCGCTACGATTTGCGATGTCTGCCGTGTCACCGTCGGCGCATGGGAGTATGATGAGCATTCGTTGCTGAGGAGTTAGGCGCCACCGAACGAGAACGCCATGTCCGACGACTTATCCAACTTAAAAGACGACATGACCGCCTTCATCCTGGGACACGGCTTGAGCCGCTTCCAGGGTTACGTCACAGAGGAGGTCCACAGCGTCATGTGGGACCCGCGTGACAATCCCGAGAGCTGGAAGGATTTTGTCGAACTGGCCAAGAACGCGGGCGCGCAATTTCTCTCCATGGATGAGGAAGTGCTGCAGCGTGACGAGTTGGACTTCCTGGTTCAGCGCCTGCAACACACCGCTTTCCCCAGCGATGACGACATGGAAGAGGCGCGCTGGCTGCGAAATTACCTCGGCAAGACCGGCTTCATCCAGTTAGGCTGGCCGCACCAGGGCATCATGTTTCTCTTCGAAGTTTCCACCGAGTGGTACGAGCGCTACCAGCATCTGCTGGACTTGGTGGAGGACTTCGGTAGCGTGGCGATCGACGGCACCGATCTGGACGACGAACACTAAGCAGTGGCCAGTTGTCAGTAGTGTCCGGTTAAAAGTCTAGTAATCGCAATTGGTTATGGTTGTCGCCTCCCTCGGAAGGCGGGTGGTTGAGCGAAAAAGCTTGTTTTATCGGAGTTTTCTCGAACACCGACACGCTGAGAATTTGCAGCATGGTGTAGAGATTCACCGGCAGGTCGAGACGCTTGCGAGCGATGGCGACCAGCAGATAGGAGCAGACGGCGATCCAGACCTGGGTCTTGACAGCGTTTTCTGAAGTTCCGTAGAAGGCCTTGATGCGCAGGTGTTGTTTGATCCATTTGAAGAACAGCTCGACCTGCCAGCGGCGACGATAGAGATCGGCGATGGCGGGCGCGGGCAGAGTGAAATTGTTGCTGAGGAACACCAGGCGCTTGCCGCGCTCGGCGTCCCAGTAGCGGATTCGGCGAAGAGGGGCGGGATGTCCCTTCAAGGAGTAAAACCAGGTCAAGGCGATCGTCTGGTCGCATTGCACGCCGCTGCTTTTGTCGACCGCATGGGACACGAGGCGGCGAAAGCGGAAGTTCTTGCGGGCGCGGGTGATGAAGAAGGCGCCTGCCAGCGTCCAACGATAAAGCCGCTGAAAATCGAGGTAGCCGCGGTCGATGACGTAGAAGGCGCCGGGCTCTGGGGTCAGTTGATCGAGGATGTTGACGTCGTGCATTTGTGCAGGCGTGATGCGGATAAACGTGGGAATGGGGCCGCGCAGATCGAGCAAGGTGTGCAGCTTGATGGCGTGCTGCGTGGGCTTGTAACGCGCCCAGGGAAACAGTGCCATGCACACATCGATGGTGGTGGAATCGAGGGCATAGAGGGTGTTGTCCAGTTCCATTCCAAGGTCGTCGTGGAGATAAAGGGCCCGCGCTTGGCGGATGAGCAGTTGCGCGAAATCGGCATAGATTCGCCAATCGCGCGACTCGTTGGCGTCGGCCAAGGTGCTGCGCGAGATGGAGCCGCGAATCCCGACATGATACAAACCGGGTTGCTGGGAGCGCAGGCAGGCGACGATATCGCGCAGACTCTCGCGGTAGGTCAGTTGCGCGAACAGCATGCTGAGGAACTGGTCCCAGCAGGAGAACGTGCGCACCCGATGATTGCCGTCGTAGCGGGCCACACACTTGCGAAATTCGTGAAGGGAAAGATGATCGATGAGTTGCGAAAACAAACTCCGGCCACTGTTCATATCGCCTCGCTGGCGATCCAGCAGACCGGAATGGGGTCAGTAATTTCAAATCGATTACGCTCCCAACTCAACCTAAACTGCCGTGCAACATCGGCTTACCGCCGAATACGGGAAACTTAACCGGACACTACTGGCCAGTTGTCAGTGGCCAGTGTTCGGTTATGCTGTTGGCGATGGAATCCCTGCCCGAATCACGAAATTGTCATCACGAGCGAAGCGAGGGATCTGCTGTTCGTGCGTGTTGGCTTGCCAGTTCGTGCAAACAGCAGATCCCTCGTCGGGCCGAGGCCCTCCTCGTGATGACAATCTTCTAACCCGGGTTAAACTCTCTTCCGAGAGACAATCTAATTCGGGCTGGACTTTCTTCCGAGTGTGACAATCTAATCCGGGCTGGACTTTTTCCCCGACTACTATTCGCGATGCGCTGGATAATTCGCAATGCCGATCCCAGGACGTGCAGCGGCTGGCGCTGGAGTCAAACCTGCCGCCTGCGCTGGCTCGGCTGTTGGTGGTTCGCGGTATCGGCTCAGCAGAACAGGCGCACAAATTTCTCTCGCCATCCCTCCAGGATCTCCACGATCCCTACCTGATGACCGGCCTGCGTGCGGCAGTCGAACGCCTGCGCGCGGCGATTGAGCGCGGCGAAACCGTGCTCATCTACGGGGATTACGACGTCGACGGCACCACCGCCATCGTCATTCTGAAGGCCGCGCTGGAGCTGTGCGGCGGCAAGGTCGAGTATCACGTGCCGCATCGCATTCGCGAAGGCTACGGCATGCGCGACGAAGTCATCGAGCAGGCGGCCGAGCGCGGCATTCGCCTCATCGTCAGCGTTGATACCGGCATCCGCGCCTTCGCTGCCGCGAGCACCGCGGAACGTTGCGGCGTCGACCTCATCGTTACCGATCATCACTTGCCGCAGGCAGACGGCGTACCCAAAGCTTTGGCCGTCGTGAATCCCAATCAGCCAGGCTGCGAGTATCCCTGCAAATCGCTTTGCGGCGCCGGCGTTGCCTTCAAGATCGCACAGGCGCTTCTGGTGGAAAGCGGACGCGAGCGTCTGCTGCCATCGTTCTTGAAGATGGTTGCGATCGCGACCATTGCCGATGCCGTGCCGCTAATCGGCGAGAACCGCGTCTTCGCCAAGCTTGGTTTGGAAGGCCTGCGCAAACCGGTGAATGCGGGACTCCGCGCGCTGCTCTCCAACTGCGATCTGGATGGCTCGCGTCCGTTGAGCGCCAGCGATATTGCCTTCCGGGTCGCGCCACGCCTGAATGCCGCAGGGCGCATGGATATTGCCGAACGCGTTATCCAGTTGTTCACCGAGAAAGACGCCGGAAGAGCAGCCGAGATGGCGATGCAGCTCGACGAACTCAACGGCAGTCGCCAGCAGGAAGAGCAGAAAATCCTGGAAGCGATCCAGCAGAAGATCGAATCGACGCCGGAGCTGAAGGATGCTTATTGCCTGGTCGTCGACGGCGAAGGCTGGCACCGTGGGGTGATCGGCATCTGCGCTACGCGCGTGGTTGAGCGTTACCATCGGCCGGCGCTTGTCTTCTCCTGCGAGAATGGTGAAGCGCACGGCTCAGGCCGCTCCATCAGCGCATTTCATCTTCTGGAGGCGCTTGAGTCTTGTCCGGAGTTGTTCACGCGCTACGGCGGCCACTCCCACGCTGTGGGATGTGCGCTGCCCACCGAGCGAATTCCTGACCTGCGCGCACACCTGAACGACTTTGCACGGCAGCGGCTGACGCCTGAGGATTTCGTGCCGGTTCTGGAGTACGACGCCGAAATCTCGCTGGACGACGTTAAGCACGACTTCTGGCTGGCGCTGCAAAGGCTGGAGCCGTTTGGTTCGGGTAATTCCTTCCCGGTTTTTGTGTCGCGCAATGCGAAGCTGATCCAGCCTGCTCGGGTGCTGAAAGAGAAGCATCTCAAGCTGCGAGTTCTTCCGGATAATGCAGCTTCCGCGGACCGGCCATGGCGGCGAGCGCACGATGTTCTGGGCTGGCGCATGGCGGATCGGGTCGCCCAGAATTCTCTGTTGCCGGGTGACCTGCTCGATCTCGCCTTCACCATCGACTACAACGAGCATCCGGAGTTTGGCGGCGTGCAGCTGAATATGATCGACTTCGCGCGCGCGACTCCGGTAGCGACGGCAGCGGCTGCTGCTCAGGAGCGATAGGCAGGCTCTGATTAAGTCCCGGTTTTGAAAGGGCACGGCTTTTAGCCGTGCCGCAAGCGTCGCAAAATCACTACGGCTTTAGCCGCTGAGGGACTGCACGTCGACTTAATCAGAGTCTCCATAGCAATCCACCGACGGGTGAACTCAGATCGAAACCTGACCAATCAAGCGCGTTCCGCGGCCTTAAATCAGAAAACGACCCCAGGCTGCGCCGCTGTGACCAACGTAGCTCGTGAAAGTGGCTTGTGCTCCATGAGCACAGGGTCTAATTTCGACGACCGGCGGAGGGGTCGACCACAGAGACGTCACTTCGTCCCAGCGGCCTCCTAACGCCGAATCCGGCGGTATTTCCATTTTTGCCGAAACACAGAATTTAACGCCTTCGGCCCTTCATGGGCACGGCCGTTGATTCTGATTGTTAATTTCTTCCTTCACTGCATTCAACGTGCGACAATAGAGCTTCCTTCCTCGCCATGAACCCAGTAGAAAGCGCTCCCACTGTCGCCAAAGAACTCACCATCACTCCCGAACTGCTGCGCGACCACGGCATCTCGCCGGAAGAATACGATCGCATCCTGAAAGCTCTGGGCCGCGAACCTACGCTGCCTGAGCTGGGCATTTTCAGCGTGATGTGGAGCGAGCACTGCTCGTATAAGTCGTCGCGCGTGCATTTGAAGCGGCTGCCGACACACAGCCGGCGCGTGGTGCAGGGGCCGGGCGAGAATGCCGGCATCATCGACATCGGCGATGGCTGGGCCTGCGCCTTCAAGATCGAGTCGCACAATCACCCGTCGTTCATTGAGCCGTTTCCAGGGCGCGGCGACCGGAGTGGGCGGAATTCTGCGCGACATCTTTACCATGGGCGCTCGACCGGTTGCGGTGATGGATTCGTTGAGGTTCGGGCCGATCACACAGCCCACCCTCCTGCCAAACGAAGGCGGGAAGGATGGGGCACCCTCGCAACCCACCCTGTCTCCAACAGATGGAGACGAGAGTGGGGCACCCACACAGGGGATCGATCAGGCGACGCTGCACAAGAATCACTCGGTGATGGAGGGCGTGGTCAGCGGGGTCGCGTCGTACGGAAACTGCTTCGGCGTGCCGAATGTCGGCGGCGAGGTGAAGTTCGAGAGCTGCTACTCGGGCAATCCGCTGGTCAACGCGTTCGCGCTCGGTCTGGTGCGGCGCGATCAGATCTTCTACGCGAAGGCTGCGGGCGAAGGCAATCCGGTGATCTATGTCGGCTCCAAGACCGGCCGCGACGGCATTCACGGCGCGACCATGGCCAGCGAGGAGTTCAGCGAGGCCTCGGAAGCGAAGCGGCCGAACGTGCAGGTTGGCGATCCGTTCCTGGAGAAGCTGCTGCTGGAGGCGTGCCTGGAGGCGATGCAGACCGGCGCGGTCGTCGGCATTCAGGACATGGGCGCGGCTGGGCTGACCTGCTCGACCTGCGAGATGGGCGGGCGCGGCGGCGTTGGCCTGGAGATCGAGCTCGATCTGGTGCCGCAGCGCGAAACTCACATGACGCCCTACGAGATCATGCTGAGCGAGTCGCAGGAGCGCATGCTGCTGGTCGCCGAGAAGGGGCGCGAGGACGAGGTGTTTCGCGTCTTCGAGAAATGGGGACTGGACGCCGTCACCATCGGACGCGTGATCAATCAGCCGATGATGCGGGTGCTGGAGCACGGCCAAGTCGTGGCCGAGATTCCGAATGCCGCGCTCACCGACGATGCGCCGCTGTATCGCCGTCCCTTGGAGCGCTGGGAGCCGCCGGTGCCGCGCGAGGTCCCTGGGAACGTCGCGCTCGGCGAGAAGGCCGAGCTGACGGATGAGTTGAAGCGGCTGCTGGCGAGTCCGAATATCTGCTCCAAGCGTTGGGTCTACGAGCAGTACGATTCGATGGTGCAGACCAACACGGTCGAGGGGCCGGGCGGGGAAGCCGCTGTGATTCGCGTGAAGGAAACGCCGCGCGGCCTGGCGATGGCGCTGGACGGCAACAGCCGCTGGTGCTATCTCGATCCCAAGCTGGGCGCGATGCATGCGGTCGCCGAGTCGGCGCGCAACGTGGCATGCACCGGCGCTACGCCGATGGCGGCGACAAACTGCCTGAACTTCGGCAATCCCGAGAAGCCGCACATCATGTGGCAGTTCTCGCAGACCATCGACGGCATAACCAAAGCCTGCGAAGAGCTGGAGACGCCCATCACCGGCGGCAACGTCAGCTTCTACAACGAGACCCTGGGCGAGGGCATTTATCCGACGCCCGTGATCGGCGTGGTTGGAATTCTGGAGGACGTGCACAAGGCGGTCGCGCCTCATTTCCGCGCTCCGGGAAAGGCGTTGATTCTGCTGTGCGGATGTGAACCGGGCGATGCTTCGGATGTTGAGGCGGAGTTTGGTTCGTCGGAATATGCCAAAGAAATTCTGGGCCAGATCTGGGGTTTCCCGCCGTCACTCGACCTGGATTCCGAAGGCGCGTTGCAGAAGGCCATTGTGGAGATGATTGGGCTGGGGCTGATCGAGTCGGCCAAGGACTGTTCGGAGGGCGGCATCGCCGTGACGCTGGCGGAGTGCGGCTTTGCGCGCGGCGTGGGCGCGGAGGCCGATCTTAGTTCGTACGGCTTAGTGCCCGAGTTTGTGCTGTTTGGCGAGGATGCCAGCCGGATTCTCATTTCATGCGACCGGGAGAATGTGGGGCGAATCCAAGAATTAGCGGCAAAATTTGGTCTCTCGGCGGAAGCGATCGGGTACACGGTCCCAGACAAGTTGGAAATTCGAGTAGCAGGAGTGGTTGCCGCTAGCGCAAGTGTCTCCGAGTTGCGCGAGGCGTGGGCGGGCGCGTTGGAGCGGGCGTTGCACGTCGAGACCGAAGAGCGGCTGGTGCCTGGGGCGTTGCAGAAGAGCTGACGCAAATTCTCCGATCAGGTGAGCGATGCTGATTCCATCCGATAAGCTGCGTGAAGAATGTGGCGTGGTGGCCATCTACGGTCATCCTGAGGCGTCGAAGCTTGCCTACCTGAGCCTGTACGCGCTGCAACATCGCGGGCAGGAATCGGCGGGCATAGTGGCGTCGGACGGCGAGATGCTTCGCTTGCACAAGGCGATGGGGCTGGTCTCCGATATCTTTACCGCCGACGTGCTGGCGAAGGTGCCAGGCTCGCTGGCCATCGGACACACGCGCTACTCCACCGCGGGCGATTCGGCGCTGCTCAACGCGCAGCCCATCATGGTCGACTGCAACAAGGGCAAGATCGCGCTGGCGCATAACGGCAACATTACCAACGCAGCGGAAGTCAGGGCGCAGCTGGATCAGCAGGGATCGATTTTCCAGACCAACAGCGATACCGAGGTGATCGTCCATCTGATTGCGCGCTCGCGCGAGGAGACGCTGGCGGACGCTATGGCCGATTCGTTGCGCCGCGTGGAAGGCGCGTTTTCACTGGTGATGCTGACGCCCGATCGGGTTTTCGCGGCGCGCGATCCGCGCGGATTCCGGCCGCTGGTCATGGGAAGAATTCCAGGAAAGGCGCCGCACAGCGCAGACACCATCGTGTTCGCATCCGAGACCTGTGCCTTCGATTTGATCGGCGCTAACTACGAGCGCGAGGTCAAGCCGGGCGAGCTGGTGATTGTCGGGCCGGAGGGCGTGCATTCGCGCTTCTATTCGGCGCAGCAGCCGCAGTCGAGCTGCATCTTCGAGCACGTTTACTTTTCGCGGCCGGACAGCATGGTCTTCGGACGCCCCGTACAGGAGACGCGCGACGCCATGGGACGTCAGCTGGCGCTGGAGTCGCCGGTCGAGGCCGATATTGTTGTGCCTGTGCCGGACTCGGGCGTGACGGCGGCGATGGGCTTCTCGCACGAGAGCCAGATTCCGCTGCAGTTCGGGCTGATCCGCAATCACTACGTTGGGCGCACCTTCATCGAGCCGGAGCAGCGCGTCCGCGACTTTGGCGTGAAGCTGAAGCTGAATCCGGTGCGGCACGTGCTGAAGGGCAAGCGCGTGGTGCTCATCGACGATTCCATCGTTCGCGGCACCACCAGCAAGAAGATCGTTCGCATGGTGCGCGACGCGGGCGCCAAGGAAGTGCACATGCGCATCTCCTGCCCGCCGACCATCTCGCCGTGCTACTACGGAGTCGACACGCCGTCGAAGAAGCAGCTGATCGCGGCCAACAAGTCGGTGGAAGAGATTCGCGAATACATCGGCGCCGATTCGCTGGCGTACCTCTCGCTGGAAGGCTTGCGGAGAGCGGCGGGCGAAGCCGATGAGCGCATTTACTGCACTGCCTGCTACACGGGCAAGTATCCGACTAACCTTATCGACGTGGAGACGATCGAACCAGCACTGGCCAAGAGCTAAGCTGCTACACTGCGCTTATGCTCGCTCCTTACGCCGTGCACGCGGAGAATTCGCGCGGGCGCCGCTATCCCGAGCCGCCTCACCCCTATCGCAATCCCTTTCAGCGTGACCGCGACCGCGTCATTCACGCGCGCGCGTTTCGGCGGCTGGAAAACAAGACGCAGGTCTTCACCCGCCGATACTCCGACCACTTCCGCACCCGCCTGACACACACCATGGAGGTCGCGCAGATCTCGCGCACCATTGCCGGCGCGCTCGATCTGAATGTCGATCTGGTGGAGACGCTGGCGCTGGTGCACGACATCGGGCATCCGCCGTTCGGTCACGCAGGCGAGCGCACGCTGGATCTGCTAATGCGGCAGCATGGCGAGTTCTTCGACCACAATCTGCAAGCGCTGCGCACGGTGGAAGAGATGGAGCTTCGTTACGCGGAGTTTCACGGGCTGAACCTGACCTTCGAAGTGCGCGAGGGGATCATCAAGCACTCGCACGACTACAGCGCGGCGCAGCATCCGGAGCTGGCCCAATATCTTCTCGAGCTGCGGCCTCCGCTGGAGGCGCAACTGATCGACCTGACCGACGAGATTGCCTACAGCACCGCCGATATGGACGACGGCTTCGAGGCGAAGCTGCTGAAGCTCGAGCAGATTCGCCAGCGGGTTGGCGTTTTCGAGCGATATTACGGCGAGGCGGAAGCCCGGTACCCGCAGGCGCCCGAGAAGCTTAAGTTCAACGAAGCGCTCAAGCGCGTGATGAATCGATTTATTACCGACCTGATCGAGAACACGCGACGGCGGGTTGAGGAGGCGAAGATCGGCAGCCTGGAGGAGTTGCGCCAGCTATCCCGAGCGGCTGGCGGCGTTCAGTCCCGAGGTCGAAGCCGAACGTCGCGAGGCAAAACGGTTTCTGTACGAGGCGCTCTACAACTGCAAGGTCCTGGAGCCGGAGAAGCGCAAGGCGGAGAGCGTGATCACGGAAGTCTTCAATCATTTGATCGCGCATCCCGAAGCGATGCCGCAGGTCTATCAGGAACGGGAGCACAACGAGAAGCCGGTGCGCGTGGTGTGCGACTACATCGCGGGCATGACCGACCACTACATCGAAGATCTGCGGAAGAAGCTGGTGGCGGGGAAGAAGACGGAGTCGGCGGTTACGAAAGAGCCGTAACGGGACAATTGGCTGGCCGATTGTATTGGGACCCTAAAAGGAAGCAAGGAGAAAAACGAGGTCAGCGATCCTGCCGCCGCGGAGAACCGCAGATCCCTCGGTCGGACTAAAGTCCTCGGTCGGGATGACAGTCATTAAGAGCATTCGCGCCGCTTTGGCGAGACTTCGTATAGATTCACCGCCGATCCCTAAACAGCCAGAGATAGAGGAGAACGGCGACCCCAGCGGCGAGCAGTAAGTAGGCCAGCGGTTCCATGCAGGGATTGTCTCAAATGCGACGCTTTGTGTCAGGTGCAGACAAAAGGCGCCGCAACTGCAGCGCCTTGGACAACTCTCGCTAAAGCTTACGGCTTGGAATTGGCAGGACTCTGCGAGTTCTGCTTGGCCAGCCGAACGCGCGCCATATCCAGTTCCTTCTGTACGCGGGCAACGCTCTCCGTATCGACCTCGGCAGGAATCGTCTTGTTCCACTCGTCCAGCGAACGCTCCCAATGAGTCGCGGCAAGCTTCAGACGTCCCGTCTTCAGATACAACTCGCCGAGATGCTCGTGGATGGTAGGATCGTCCCCCATCCGGTCAACCGCGCGGCGCAGGTTCTCCTCCGCCAGCTCGTAATTGCCCATCTTGTAATACACCCAGCCGAGCGAGTCGAGGTAAGCGCCATTCTGCGGATCGAGCGCCACGGCGCGCCGGATGTAGCCCAGCGCTTCTTCCAGCCGGTTGCCGCGATCGGCCAGCATGTAGCCGAGATAGTTCAACGCCATGGCGTTCTTGGGATCATCAGCCAGGACCTTGTGGAATGCCTCCTCGGCTTTGTCGTACTTCTTCTGGCGCTCGTAAATGGAGCCGGCAACAAACTCCGCATAGCTCTTGTCTTCCGGCTTGGTCGACATCTCGATCGCTTTGTTGATGCTCTCTTCGGCCTGCGGCCATTCCTTCAGCCGGCTGTACATCTGTGCCAGAGCAACATAGACCTTCTGGTCTTCGTTGGCATTGCCCTTCACCAGCGCCTGTACCCGGCCGATCGCTGCATCGGAGTTGCCCATGTCAGCCTGCTGCGACGCGGCCACCATCTGCAGATCGCGATCGTTGGGAAACTTCTTAGCCGCTTCCTCCGCCGCGTTCGTGGCCAGCTGCCACTGCTTGTTGTCGCGATAGGTTTCGATGATCTCCTGATAGCCGCGAACCGCGTTCTCGTCGCCCAGATCTAACATCTTGCGGAAGGTGTCGACGGCGAGCTGGGTTTTGCTCGCCTCGCGATAAATCGTTCCTAGCCGCTCCAGGAAGAGGGCGCGATTGTTCTTGTCGGAAACCGTGTAATCCGCTTCGTCGTGCTCGGTCTTCTGCAGCAGCTGGTTGAGAATCGCGATGGCGTCGTCGTACTTGCCCTGCGCCTCATCGACCACCGCGATGTTGTACTGCACCTCGAGCGAATCCGGGACCACCGCGCTGGCCTTCTTCAGGGCATCCATCGCCTGATCGAACTTGCCGTCGCGGCGATCGATCTCCGCGATGAGCATGTAGGTCTGCGCGTCGGAGGGATCGGCATCAACGATGGACTTGTACTGCTCCAGCGCAGCGTCGGTCTGCCCATCGTTCATCAGGTTCTGGGCGAGACCGCGAACCGCGTCCAGGTTGTCGCGATCCAGTTGCGTGGACTTGCGGTACGCATCTACCGCCTTCTTGTAGTCTTTCTGCTGCTCATAGGTATAGCCCAGCGCCGAATACAGCTTCGCGGTGCGAGCTGCTTCTGGAATCGCGTTCAGCACTTGCAGTGCGCGGTTCGAATCGCCCTCTTCGTTGTAAAGGTAAGCCAGCGTGCTGACCGCCTCTTCCGACTCGGGCTGAATCGCAACTGCAGCCTTGAATTCGTTCTCCGCCTTCAGCAGCTCATTATTCTGGCGATACAGGCGGCCGAGAAGCAGATGGTCTTCGATGCTCTTGGGATCGAGCTTGACGATCTGTTCGTACTGCTCAATGGCCAGCTTCAGAATCTCCTGCGACTGCGTGCCCGACTGCATATCGCCCAGCGACCGCAGATAGATACTGCCCAGCAGACGCCGCGCCTCGAGATTGTTGCCGTCGCGCTTCAGAATGTCCTGCGCTTCCAGGACAGCGTCGCGAATGCGTCCCGTCTTGGCGTAGAGCTCAGCCAGACCGGCGTTCAGGTAATCCGAACTGGGATCGTTGTCGATGGCGAGCCGGTACTCTTCGATGGCCTTGGTCGCATAGTCGGAGCGGCCATACATCGAGACCATCTCCTCGTACATGTGCGCCATCATGAAGTGGTAATAGGCTGCAGCCTTGTCGGGCTTCTTCGCCGCGGCCGTATTCGCGGGCTGCGTCGGCGCAGGTGGCTGTGCCGGAGCGGCGGAATTCTGCTGCCCGCTGTTCACTTCTGGCATTGTCGCGGGAGGAGTGTTCGGCGTTGTACTGGCGGGCGGAGCTTGGGCGACAGCTACAGAACCAGCCAGTAATGAAGCCAGGGTGAAGACACGGATACGATTAAGGATCATTCAGGACCAGCCACTCAACAGCGATTGGATGCCGCGCCTCACACTGGAGTCTACACATATTCTAGCCGTTATTCCCCAATTGCGGGAAAACGAATTTGCACTTTTCCAGTATGAGTTCCGGCAATTATCTAAGTAGATTGGACGCGGTAGTGGCGGAAAGGTCAGACTTATCAAAAACCGGGAACCGCCTCCAGAACCCGCACTTTCCAGGAGTTTTCCGCCGCCGTCAGAAGCGCAACATAATGCACCGTCGCGTTCTCGGTATGAACGACCTTACTGCCGTCCATCACGTCGATCTGCAGATGAGCAGTATCGTGCAGCTCAATTGCCGAGCCTTCTGGCGAATAGAAAACAGCATCGACAGTATGCCCCTGATCGGTGATGTGCTGATGCAAACCCGCTTTAGTTTGCTGCTGAATGGTGGCCGTCAGCTTGTCGTCGGCGGTGCCAATGAAGTTGGCGCTCAGCAGGTCAGCGCGATTCTGGTCGAGAGCCTCCGTCATGGTTTGCCACGCCGTGGCGTAATCACGCGCGAGTGCCTTCTGCGTCGTCTCTTCGATCTCGCGCGGAGTGGCATGTTCGACGTTGATGGCTATCGCTGGAGTGCTCGCGGCCAGAACCGAATCATCCGGCGCTGCTGGAACCAGGCAGAGAGCGGTGAATGTTGCTGCCGTCAATCCAAAACGCAGAACGAACTTCATTGCCCACCTCGCCACTGGATTTCGTTCCCCACGACGACGCCTGACGCGACCGAGATCGTGGCGTTGTTGGAAGCCGGAAGCTCGGCCTCCGCGACACCTTGCTTGATTCGCGCATCAACCGTGCTCTTGCCCTTCGCATCGGTTGCGGTGAAGGTCACGATCGTTCCATCCGAGACCGGATTTCCGGCGCAGTCGTGAATCGGTTCCGTGCGCGCAAGAATGCCGTTCTTGTCGCGCGATGGCTGTCATGCGAATGCTGCAGG
Source organism: uncultured Acidobacteriaceae bacterium (assembly GCA_963697175.1). Classification (GTDB taxonomy): domain Bacteria; phylum Acidobacteriota; class Terriglobia; order Terriglobales; family Acidobacteriaceae; genus Bog-257. Next base: position 76,567 of record CAVONC010000030.1, read on the forward strand.
GATCGGAAGCGACCTCCTGCACCACGCGGCGCACCGAAGCCTGACCGCTCGACGCCACAAATTGTGCCGGACCTTCTTTCCTGGAAGAGTCAAGCTTGGCGAACGCGACTCCGTTCTTCGTATTCTCTGTACGGCTGACGGTTTGGCCATTCACAGTCAACTCAAACTTCACCGGCTGCGGTTGCAGCACCAGATTCTGATACTTGTCGAAAACGAAAGCCGTGCCTGTGACCACGTTGGGAGTATCAGCCGGTACGCGCGATGGCCGTGCCAAAAATGCGATCGATTGCACTGGACCAGCCGTCACAAAGAATGTCGCGCTGTTTCCGTCGAGCGAGATGACATACCGCCCGGCGTTCTGCAGTTCGTCAGCGCTGAGTTGAATCTCCTGCCCCAGCTGGACCGTTCTCTTGATGGCAGTTCCCGGCCCGACGACATACAGAGTCGCGCTTCCGCTGCCGGAGCCGGGAATCGTCAGCCCGGAGCCGGCAGTCACGGTCGCCGGGACATTGATCTCGGCCGCGTGCGTGGCAATTGCAAAGCAGCACATAAGCAACGCCGCAATCGCCATCGTGCCGCCGAGTTTTACCTTAACTTCGATAGAGTCCTTGGTCATGGGCTACTCGTCCTGCTGAAGCATGTATTCGTTAACCGTGACGCGGTAGTTGTGAACGTTGGACGCCAGGTCGTCACGCAAATCGACGGCAAACGGAACCGGCGTCTGCGGCAGCAGAGCGTTGTCGACGTATCCGTCCGAAACCCAAATCACTTTGCCGGCGCCGTCGTAATAGGTCGCCAGTACGTGCGGGATGTTTACGGTGACGCCGCTCTCATTGATCAGCTCGCCTTTCAGCACGTGCCGCCCGCGCGAGTCAGTCTCGACCCGCTGATGCACCACACCAATCACCGGATCAGCCGAAGCCGGAACCAGCATGGAATTCGGCGTCATGCGCACGCTCTTGACCGTCGATAACGACACCTTGGGGAAGTCGATACGGAACGGAGAAATCTCTTTCGGCAGCAGCGTGTGCGAGATCTTGTCGAAGCTCGTCTCTTCGCCGATCACATCGCCATTCTTGCCGACCAGCGTAGCGCCAACCGAGACAAATCCCGGAACGGTGTCTTCGTTCTCGATTTCACCAACGATGATCGTATTCGGGCCTTGCGCGATCGCGTTCATCGAGATGATGCGAACCCGGGGCGCTTCCGCGTTCTGCGCACCCCAGTCATCGTTCGAGCCGCGAGTAACGACATCCCAGCGCAGGTAGTTTTCCTGGATCACCTGCGGCGGAACTTTGGCTTCCTTCACCACCGGCCACTCTACTTGCCAGCGATCACCTTGCTTGATGACCTTCAGATCGCGCGTGTCATAGAAAGCGCCGACCGCGGTCGCATACTGCAATGTCGCGCGCACTAGGGCTTCGTTGTCAGACGAGTGCAGAACCTTGGTATCGGCCTGTTCCAGCGACGAGTAGGTTCGCAGGCTGCCGTCGCGCCCTGCCAGGTCACGCGCAAATGCCGCCTCGCCGGTGTCGCCCGAATTGGCGACGTAGGCATACGCGCCTTTGTAATCGCGAGCCTTCACGTGATCGAAAACCGCGCGCACAGCGCCGTCCGGCGTAGTCGCGGGAGTCAACTCATGCGGTTGAATGGTTGCCATCGCAATCAAAACCGCGGTCAAAACAATAATCAGGATAGGCAGAACACGTCTCATCACTTGGCCTCCCGCAGGAACATCGGCTCAACCGTCGCTCGAGCTGGAAATTCCAACGTCGCGCCAACGCGCCGGCGTTCCGGTACCAGCAACACCAGGAACAACGCGAACAAGCTGCTGGCCACCGGCAGAATTCCCCACATCAGTCCTTCCATCGGCGTGGGCGTGAATCCCACAAACTCCAGCCGCTTGGCCGGCGGCACATCTTCTTTGGTCCACAATGTGACGTTTCCGTTGTCATAGGTCTCAGCCTTGCGCCAGCCGGCAAAGGCGAGCAGCGGCTCGTAGTAGCGATCGCGCACGAAAACATACTTCAAGCCATATTGATTCGCGTGCTTAAGAACGGCTCGCAGCGATTCCATGCCGGAAAGCCCGTAATACTTCGCGTTGTAAAGCTGACCAGCGCCATAGGCCGTCATCTCCGGCAACAGACGCGCGGAGTTATAGTCACCGTCGACGCTGCCGGCTTTCGCATACGTCGACACTTCAGCAAAATGGCTGCCGAATCCTAAAGTGATGTAGCGGAACTTCGCGTGGTCGTCACGGTTCAGAAACGCGATCACTTGATCCACATTGAACGGTGAGCTGTTGATGGGATGGATCGTGATCCACGCCACGGAAGCTGCCATAGTCGCAACCGCAGCAAGCGTGAGCCCAACCACCGCCTTCAACCGGAAGCGCGCAATCAGTTCAAACGCCAGCAGGCCGACAAAGGGCATCGCCATGATCGTCGCCCAGAAGGTGAAGCGCTCGAAGGTCAGGACCTGATACGCACGACCGAGCAGAATCTTGCCGGCCGGCGTCGTCCCGCCCAGTCCGAGAAGCGCAGTGACGTACCAGCCGATCAGCAGCGGCCGCAGGCGCCGCTCCGCCGCTCCGCGCACCACAATGAAAGGCAGCGCCAGGATCATTGCGCCCATGGGAATGATCCAGAAGTTGATCCCGCTGAACGGCTTCAGAATGTAGTTGTCACGCGAGCCGTGGGGAATCGGCATCTGCGTGATCGGGTTCTTGATCAGCGAGATCCAATACGGCCACAGAACAATCGCCACACCTGCAATCGCAATCACAGCAAAGACAACAGCACGCCCCAGAACGCCTCCGACTGAGGCTCGATCTTCCTCAACTTCGTCGATATCGCGATCAAGTATGGCAAGCACCAGGACTGGGATGGCGAAGAGGATCGCGCCAAACAAGAACGTCACGTGGTGCGCCGCCGCCGCAGCCCACGCGATCGCCACACCTTTTAGAAGATCCAGAGAGCGCCCTCTGAGCAGCCAGTAATAGAAGAACGGCGCCGCATTCAGCGTGAGCGCCGCGGCTGCGGTCGTGGGTAGCTGTCCCGACTGGTAAACCAGCATCGACAGCGATCCCAGAAAAATAGATCCCAGCGCCGCATAGCTGGCAGAAACGTCATCGACCCACAGTGCGGCATAGCGATACATGCCAATCGGCAGCAGCAGGATCGCGATGAGCTGCACGAACATGTACGCCATCTTCAGGCCCATGATGTGCGAGAAGAGCGCGATCCACTGATGCGTCAGCGGTGGATAGGTGGTCTGCGAGAAGCCGCCAAACCACTTCAGGTTCCACGGATTGAACCAGTGCTGGGCATAGTGCGACGCGAAGAACATGTGGGTATTCGCGTCATAGGACCCAGCCGGAAGCTGCATCAGCAGCAGCGGACCATGCACGGCGATCGTGATCAGCAAGATTGCGGACAGAGGGATCGCACGTGCGGGGAAACCGGGGCCCCCAACCTGCGCTGGGTTTGCACACGTTGGGGTGGAGAACGTGGGGGACTTTGAGATCAAGGGACTGCCTCCCGCCGAGAACGTACAGAGCATTTCGATTCGTTCTTACGCAGTTAGGTTGGTTGCGATGCAGCCGGTTGCGCGAATGTCGCCCCTGGCAGGATTGCAAATTTCCCGGCGCACTTCGCTGGCAAGAGGCTGTCACACAAACTATCCGGCGAAACTCGCATCAAAGCACTCGGAATTCGAGGTTGTACGACGGGTCCTTTTCACTCTCGAGTAGTCGGCGAGTGTCCCACGTGAAAATGAAAACTGTTCTCCTCATTTGCTGTGCTTTGCTGTTGTCCTTTTCTGCCTGGGCTCAGACCTTCGAGGTCGATGGGCAGCAGTCGCAGTCCGCCAATTCGCCAAATGCCAAACCGAAGAAGGGCCAGCAGTCGAATGCGACGGGCGAAAACGGAATTGGCTGGGGAAGTAGCATCGAGGTCAGCCGCCTGGCGAGAGCCGCGGAAGATGCGTTGCGCCACGGCAATCCGTCGGCAGCTGCCGACTATGCTGAACGCGCGGTGAAAGCGGCTCCGCAGGATAACAAGCTGTGGTTTCTGCTGGGCTATACCTCGCGGCTCGCCGGCCGCTATCAAACCTCGGTCGAAGCCTATCAGCACGGATTGCAAACCGCGCCGGGTAACGCCGACGGCATGAGCGGTCTGGCGCAGACCTACGCGCGCATGGGGCGCACCGACGACGCCAAGCGTCTGCTGTCGCAGGTGATTCGCGCCAATCCGGGTCGCATCAATGATCTGCTCGTTCTCGGCGAGCTCGACATGCGCACCGGCGACACCCAGGATGGAATCAATCTGCTGATGCGGGCCGAATCGCAACAGCCTAACGCACACGCGGAGCTGATGCTGGCCGTTGCCTATCTGAAGTTGAAGCAGCCCGATCGCGCCAAACAGATGCTCGACATGGCGAAGAAGCACTCGCCGAACAATGTCGAGATCTTCCAGGCTGCCGCGAATTACTACCGCGAGGAGCACGATTACAAAGCGGCGATCATGACGCTGAAGAGCGCGCCGCACCTGACGCCGTCGGTGCTCGCCGATCTCGGCTACACGTATGAACTCGATGGCGACAAGGAGCAAGCGGCTGAAGCCTACACTCGCGCGGCCAATGAGCAGCCGAAGGAAATTGGTTATCAGCTCAGCGCTGCGCAGGCGCAGTTGCGCGTCGGCAATATGGATAAGGCCCATGAGTATCTGAATCGGGCCGCAACGATTGACGCTAATCATTACCGTTTGCACGCCATTCGCGCGCTGCTGGCGAAGGAAGAAAACCGGCAGGCGGATGCCATCGCCGAGTACAAAGCCGCGCTGGCAGCAATGCCTGCCGGAGGCGTCCCTGAGGGACAGCTCTATCCAATTCAGTTGCGATTGAACCTCGCCGAGCTCTATCGCGAGAGCGGCGACGATGAAGCCGCACATCAGCAGATCGCAACCGCTGAGCAGGAAATTAACAAGCTTGATGTGCAGGGCACGGCGAAGGCCGAGTTCCTGCGCGTTCGCGCGTCCCTGAAGATCTCGGACAACGACCTGCAGGGAGCGGACGCGGACCTGACCGAAGCCCGCAAGCTCGACCCCGATAACGTCAATATCAAGCTGGAATACGCGAACCTGCTGTGGAAGGAAGGCAACAAAGACGAATCCCGCAAGATTTACAACGACGTGCTTGCAGGTGATCCTAACAATCGTTACGCGCTGGAAGCCATCGGATATCTCTATCGCGAAGACAACAATGCGGAGATGGCCGCCGAGTACTTCAATCGGCTGGCAAAGGCCTATCCCGACGATTACATCCCTTATCTGGCTTTAGGCGACCTTTACACGCAGACCAAGGAATTTCCAGCGCGCCGACACCGAGTATCAGCAGGCGTACAAGCTTGCGCCGGAGAATCCGGTCATCATTGCCAACGCTGCCAATGCGGCCATCGAGGCGCAGCAGATCAAGCTGGCTGGCGAGTGGGTAAATCGCGCCAACGGCAAGGCGAACGATGATCCACGCGTCATGATGGAGCGCGAACGGTACTTGCTGCACGAAGGCAATTACGAAGAGTCGGCGAAGCTCGGCTACAAAGTGCTGCAGCAGATGCCGAAGGATCGCAACGCTTCGGTTTACCTCGCTTACGATCTCTACAACCTCGGCCGTTACGACGAAGCGCTCGCCGTTGCCGACAAATATGATTCCGTCCTTCCCAACGAGCCCAACTTCCCGCTGATTGAAGGTCACGTTCACAAGCACTCGCAGCTTCTGGATGAGGCCAACGACGACTACACGCGTGCGATTCAACGCGATCCCAAGATGGTGGAAGCCTACGTCAATCGCGGCTACACGCTGAACGACATGCAGAATGCGCAGCAGGCATCGCAGGATTTCCACACCGCCTTGCAGCTTGCTCCGAACAACGGCATCGCGCATCTCGGTCTGGCATTCAGCGATTTGCAACTGCGCAATGCGAAAGAGGCATTGGACGAGGCGCGAGAAGCGCAGAAGCTGATGGGCGAGTCGGGCGCGACGCATCTTGCGCTGGCGACGGCCTATCGGCAGCAACATCTGCTGGCCAGCGCCGAGCAGGAATATCGCGCCGCTCTGAAGTTCGCGCCCAAGGATCTCCAGCTCCAACTCGCGCTGGCGGACACGCTGTACGACATGCGCCAATACCAGAAGTCGATTGACGCCTTGAATGCCGCGCTCGCCGATTCGCCGGACGATCCCCTGATCTACGCGCGAATGGCCCACGCCTACGCGCACCTGGGCAATCGTGACGAAACCCTGCGCTATGTGGCCGCAGCCGAACGTGCCGGCGGAAACCAATCGGCAATTCTGCTTGACACCGGCGACGCCTTGCTGACGCTGGGCGATGAAAAGGGTGCGATGGATCGCTTCGCGCGCGCCTTGGAAGCGCCCGATGCAAATCGCGTAGACGCCCGCCTGGCCATTGCTCGCTTGATGGTCAAGTACGGTCACGACGAGGACGCCAAGCAGCAGATCAGCCTTGGCTTTGCCGAGAGCCGCATTGGCGAGGCGCCTCCGGTTACCGCCGACAATCTGATTGAAGCCGCAAACATTCTGCTGGCGATGCACGACTTCGATCTTGCCTCGAAATACTTCGAGAAAGCTGGGCAGGCAGGTGCGTCGCAAGACGTGGTGGCCATCGGTCTGGCAAATACCTATCTGGCTCAGGGCAAGACGAAGGATGCCCAGGAAGAGCTGGCGCCACTGGGTGCCGACCCGTCTTCCAATCAAAATTACGATTACTTGCTGGCGCAGGGCGAAGTCTATCGGCAGCGGCACGAGAGCTGGAATGCTCTGATGCAGCTCTCGCAGGCAAGCGTGCTTGGCGGCGACGAGATCGCCTCGCTGGAAGGCATGCAGGTAGCCAGCGAAGAAGGTCTGCGCGTTACCGACCACCTGAGCATGTTGACCAACTTCACGACGGGTGGTCTATATGACGATTGGACCATCTACGTGCTCGATGCCCAGATTTTCGGCCTCAGCCCGAACAACAAACTCTTGCCCCCGCCGCGGTCGGAGCAGGAGTCGCTGTGGACCACCGCTTATCGCTACCACTTCGACAACGGCTTTCCTCTGCTCACCGGATTCTTCCAGGTCCGCAATGCCAACGGCCCGTATTCGCTGCCGCAGGAAGCGCTGATCATTAACCGCAACACCTTTGACTACAACTTCAACAGTGCACTGAATCCGGTTCTGCACATGGGCAATGGGTGGATCGCCTTCAACACCGGCTTGCAATTCACGTTGCGTCGCGACTCCAGCGCTCCCCAGTACGAGGACCAGAACCTGTTTCGGCAGTTCGTCTATTTCAACAGCAGCTCGTTCTTCAACTGGATAGCAATCAATGGCAGCCTGTATCACGAATCGGGTCCGTTCACGGCGACCGCCTACAAGCAGGATTCCAACGACGTCGGCGAAACCTTGCAGTTCACCGTCGGGCGGCCCTGGGGCAAAACCGAGCTCCTCACCGGCTACACCCGCCGCGACCTGACGTTCAGTCCGACCCCAAGCCAGTACTTCACCACGTCGTCGTACGCGGGCCTGCAGCACACGTTTGGCGAAAAACTGAAAGCCAGCCTTCTCGGCGAATACATTCGCGCGTGGCGCACGCAAGGCAGCTTGTGGGCTACAGCCAATATCTGGGAGCCGGTCGGAACCATCCAGTACAAATTCAATCCCGCCTGGCGTGCCGATGGCCAGTTTGTCTACAGTCACGCAGGAACGTTTCAGGCATATGACAACATCTACAGCAGTTTCTTCATCAGTTATGTGAGACCGATTCATCGCTCGTTCGGTGATGACGCTGGGGAACACCAGATCGCATATCCCCTGAGTTTTTCTGTTGGTTTGCAGGCAGAGCAATTTCCGTCATTCACCGGAACTGCCCAGAGTGGGACGCTGATTCGTCCCGTCTTTCGCCTTTCAGTTTTCTGACCAGGGGAGTTCATGAAGATTTGTCTGGTGACGGCTTTTCCTCCAAGCAGGCGAGGCCTGAACGAATACGGCTTTCATATCGCACGCGAGCTGCAGCGCGATCCTCTGCTGAGCCTCACGATCCTGGGAGACGAGCTCGAGCAACCGGCCGAGGAGTTACCAGACTACGACGTGGTGCGCTGCTGGCGATTCGATTCCATGTGGAACCCGGCGCGGTTGTTGAAGGCGATTTACGACATTCGTCCGAATGTCGTCTGGTTCAACCTGCTGTTTTCGACGTTCGGAAGCAAGCCGTTGGCGGCATTTTCCGGATTGTCGCAGCCGGCACTTTCGCGGCTCACCGGGCACTACACTCATGTGACCCTGCATCACCTCATGGACAACATCGATCTGGCGGACGCGGGTATTCGCTTCCCGCGTATCTATCGCGCCGCAGGTTCGGCGGCAACGCGCATGCTGCTTGATGTCGAACTCCATTTCGGTGTTGTTGCCGGTTTATCGGCGCACGCTGATCGACAAATATCGCGGTGAGAATGTGCACTTCCGCGCGCACGGAATTCTCGGAGGCCGTCCCGAGCCGCCTGATTTCAGCCTGCGCGGCAATCCTGAGCATCGCATTCTCGCCTTCGGAAAGTGGGGCACCTACAAACGGCTGGAGTTGTTGATCGAGGCCTTCGAGCAGGTATCGAATCGCACGCCGAATGTCCGTTTGATCGTCGCGGGAGGGAATCATCCCCAAACGCCAGGTTATGTCGAGTCGGTTGCGGACGGTCTCAAGCACAATCCGCGCGTCGAATTTACCGGCTATGTTGCGGAAGAGGAGATCCCTGAACTGTTTCGGTCGGCGAGCGTACTGGTGCTGCCCTATTCTTCTGCTACCGGAGCCAGCGGCGTAGCCCACCTTGCCTGCGAATTCGGCGTCCCAATCATATCGGCCGGCATCGATGACTTTCGCGAGATGGCCTACGACGAAGGATTGGCAGTTGATTTCTATGAGACCGGTAACTCCGCCAGCCTGGGAAAGCAATTGCAGAGCCTCTTGCACGACGACGAGCGCCGCCGCGAAATGGCGGAACAAAATTTCTCGGCAGCATTGCGCATGACCATGCCTCAGATTATCCGGCAATATCTGCGCTCGTTTGATCTTCAGCAACGCGCCAGCGCCCTGGAGCCGATCTCGCGCTTCCGGCGAATCCCCTCGTGGGTGCCGTCGCGCTCCGCCATCTTTCGCGCCGCAGCGCCCAGGTGGCAGTCATGGATGTAAGAGCGATTGTGTTGATCGGCGGTGCGGAGAGCGACGTCCCGGCTGCGCAAGAGCGCATCGGCGGAGTGCCGTTTGCTTATCTGGACGTCCTTGGACTGCCGATTGTAGAGCGCGTGCAACGACGGCTCCAGAAGTTCGGGGTCTCCTGCATCACCTTCATCAGCGATTCTCCTTGTGACAGCGGCCCATTTGCCCACACGATCCAGTTCGCTCCGACCATGCCGCATGTTCACGCCGAGGGCGAACAACTGTGGCAAGCCGCGGAAGAGACGTTCGTGAAGTACGCGGAGGAGGGCGCGGACCTGGTCTTCGCCCTTCGAATTGGACCGTATGTTGAGGTCGATTACGAAGCGCTGGTCCAACATCATCTCGATCATCGCTGCGCCGTGACTATGGCAGTCGACAACGAGAACCAGCCGCTCGATCTCTGCGTTCTGAGCGCGTCAGCGCGCACCGATGCCGCTGCGCTGTTCAAGAACCGCATGGAGCGCATGCGCCGGGAATGCGCCCCGTTTTACGTCAAGGGGTATTTCAACCGGCTGGAAACAGCTGCCGATCTGCGGCGGTTGGCTGTGGACGGACTGCTGGCTAAGAACGCGATTCGTCCCGAAGGCACCGAAATCAAGCCCGGAATATGGGCCGGAACTGGAGCGCGCATTCATCGCAAAGCGCGCGTGATTGCTCCGGCCTTCATCGGCGCGCATGCCAAGGTGCGTGCCTCGGCGCTGATCACGCGAGGAACCGTGATCGAACATCACGGAGATGTGGATTGCGGCACGGTGGTCGAGAACTCCAGTGTGCTGCCGTTCACCCGAGTCGGTGCTGGACTGGACGTAATGCACTCGGTGGTCGGATTTCACCGGCTTGCACATCTGCGGCAGAACGTGGAAGTGGAGATCGCCGACCAAAGACTCGTCGGCATGGTGCCCTTGACTCCTCTTTCTCGACTGGCAGGCAGCACGGCAGCGCTTTTCGCATTCATACCTATGCAGATTTACCGCAGCCTCTTTGCGTCGTCCCAACGCACGAGTGCGGCGGAATGTCCGGAATCTCTGGAACAGGCACGCATCGTTCTGGACGCACCGGTCGTGGAGGTCCCGGCGACCGGCGCAGAGACTTCTGAGTTCCCCTCCCACTTAGCAGTCGCGAGGAGATATGGAGACGAGTAGTCGGCCCGTAGTTGTAAAACGAATGCCGGAAAAGATGAACCTCAAACAGGCCCGCAAGTTTCTGAAAGAAGTCGAGCCCTTTTTGATTTCGGACCGGCCCCAGGTTGTCTTCGACATGTCACAGGTTCGGCACATCGATGCTGCCGGCATCGACGTACTGCTGCGCTGCATGCGCGAGGCCATGAAGCACGACGGCGATCTCAAGCTGGCGTCGCTGTCGCCGCAGGCTGCCGTGGTATTGGAACTCACGCGCGCAGGACGGCTGTTTGAGATTTACGAAACGTCGACCGCCGCCGCGAAGAGCTTCAGCTGCTTCCTGCCTAATGCCATCAAGCACGTATACGCACAACCGCTTGACGGCTTGCTGCAAATGCCAACGCCCGAAATGCCATCTGATTCCGATCAGAGCGGAGGCGCCGGACTGGCGGCATGAGCGCGAAACCCGAGCTGATTGCAGTAGAACCGCCCCCGACGGAGCTGGTCGTAACCCCGTCGAAGGGCGGTTGGGGCGAGTTTGTGGACCGCTGGTGCCCGCAGTACGCCTCGCACGCCAAGATCCTGAACGGCAGCCTCATTCTGCTGATCGGATCGGTGTTCGTGAGCCTGGCGAACTTCGGTTACAACATCGGCGTCGCGCGTCTGCTCGGGCCATCGGACTTCAGTCACGCCGCGGCTGCGGTCACCATCCTGATGCTGATCTCCGCGATCACTCTCTCGTTTCAACTGGTCTGCACCAAGCTGGTCGCAAAGGCCGACACCATAGAAGCCAAGGCCGCGGTCTTCCAGCATTTGATGAAGCGCGCGTGGGCCATCGCCTTCGGCCTGGGCGCCTTCATGCTGTTCAGCAGCTCCGTCTTGACGACGTACCTGCGCCTGTCGAGCCCGTGGATCATCATCCTGCTCACGGTTGGCCTGACCATTTACGTTCCACTGGGAGTGAAGCGCGGGGGATTGCAAGGCACCTGCCGCTTCCGCGGACTCGCGTGGAACATGGCCGCGGAAGCCATCGTGAAGTTCATCGGCGCGATTGTACTGATCGAGTTCGGATTCGGCGTGCTGGGAGCAGTCGCGGCGATCTCAGCTTCGGTCATTCTCGCTTTCGCGCTGCCTGATAAAGCTCGCGAACTTCGCGGTCCTGCCGTCGATAGACCGTCCGCTCCGGTTGGCGAAGCGCGGCAAGCCATCGTTTTCTTCGTCGGGCAAGTCATCATCAGCAACATCGACATCCTGATGGTGAAACATTTCTTCCGGCCCGACCTTGCCGGACTGTACGCCGCGATCGCCCTCGTCGGGCGCTTGCTCTATTTCGGCGCTTGGTCGGTGGTCAGCGCGATGTTCCCGGTTTCAGCGGAAGACAAGACAGAGCGGCCTTCGGGATCTCTGCTGGCAATTCCACTGTTGCTCGTCACCGGCATGTCGACTGTGTTTGTTCTGATTTTGGCTGCGTTTCCGACGCTGGTTTTCCAATCCTTATTCGGCTCTCATTTTCCAGCCGGTGTCGGAGACCTGAATTGGCTGCTCAGCATGAACGCAGCCGCGACCGGCGTATACGCCATCGCGGTCGTGCTGATTACTTACGAGATGTCACGCCGCATTGCCAACACTGGCTGGCTGCAGTTGGTGGTAAGCGGGCTGATCGTTCTCGGAATCACATGGTTCCATTCGACGCTGTTGGAGGTGATTGTTGTCCAGCAGGTACTGAGAATTGTGTTGTTAATTGCGGTCGCTTCGCCCTTCGTCAAGATGTGGGCGACTGCGGGAGGGAGAGTCCATGAAGAGGCTACGGCGCGTTACTGAAGCAGAAGTTATAGCAGAGTTCCTGAAGAACGAGTTCTATCAGGAAGAGTTCCACGAGGACCGCGAGCAATTTGAGCAGCTCGTCCTGGGAGCTCAGATCTCGGATGAAGCGGGAAATGCTTTGCGCCGGGCCCTTTTATTTCGCCGTCGCGGGCACATGTGGCGTGAATTGCCGGAAGACACGCAATGGTGGGAGATGCAGATCGAGCCGCAGGATCTGGAGCGCGTACGCGTGTTTCCTCGTGCTCAGTGGCGGCGCGTGGCTAACGGCAGCTTCCTGCTGAAAGACATCGTGCGGCGCATCAAGACCCGGCCATTTCGCGGCCGGACGCGTGACTTCATCGCCAAGGTTCAGGCGCTGAGTTACCACTTGCGGACTCACGAGGACGCCAGCGCGGTGCTGCTGATCGGCGTCGATGACGAGAACCCGGTGACGATTCTGGAAGGCAATCACCGGCTGACGGCAGCGCTGTTGGCCTCGCCGGAAGTATTGCGCGATCGCTTTCGGGTGTTCTGCGGCTTGTCGCCGCACATGGCGGAGTCGTGCTGGTATCAGACCAATCTTCCGAACTTGTGGCGCTATGCGCGGAATCGCACCCGCAATCTGTTCTACGACCGCGAAGCTGATGTGGAACGGCTGTTGAAGCATCGGCATCTGGCGGAAACCAATATGACGACGGCGAAGTTATCGCCGGTCGCCGCTGAAAAAGTATTAACCAATTCGAAGTAATTAGGCCCTGAGAACTTTTTCCCCTGGGAGGGCTGTATGAAAGCTCAACAGAAGACAATGGCAAGAATCATGGTGCTGGTAGTCGGCATGGTTTTGTGCGGACTGCCGGAATACGTGCAGGCTCAGCAACAGCAGACAACTCCGCAGCAGAGCCAGCAGAATGGCACAACCATCGATCCGTCGAAGGGACCGCTGCAACCGGTGCCGGCGCAGAATCAGCCCACGACGGAAACTCCGGCTCCGCCGAATCCGGAGAGCTCCACCGAAGCTCTGCCGGCAACTCCTCAGCCGCAAATGAAGGCGGCGCCGCAGATGCAAGAGCCGCTGGGAACTGCCACCGCTGAAGGCGTGCCAACGGTAGGTGGAGCGGCATCGCGTCCCGCCGGCGAGGCGATTGCTCCTTCCAAGCAGAACCAGAAGCACTCCTTGCTGATTAAGGTGGGATTGATCGCGGCGGCTGGCGTCGCAGGCGGAACCGTGTACGCCCTGACCAAAGGGACGTCCAGCAGGCCGTCAATCGCTAACGAGCAACACCGGTAAGCCTGCGAGCGGCACCTGCAGCGAGCAAGGAAGGTTAGTCGGCAATGACGAATGAAGACTCGAGGCTCGAAGCTCGAAGCTCGTAGCTCGCCGCTATTAATCTCCTTCTCGGGGCTCGACGGAGCGGGCAAGAGCACGCAGATCGCGAACCTGCAGCAGTTCATCGAGCGGCGCGGTCTGAGCACCAGGCTGCTGGCGTTCTGGGACAATGTCGTCGTCCTCAGCCGATATCGCGAAGGCTTCGTGCACAAGGTGTATGGCAGCGAGCGCGGCGTCGGTGCGCCCGGCCAGCCGGTGAATCGGCAGGACAAGAATGTCCGCAGATGGTATCTGACCATCGTCCGGCATGCTCTCTATTTGCTGGACGCGATCCACTTGGTGAAGGTCGTCGGCGAGGCGCGCCGCTCGGGCGCCGATGTCATCATCATGGATCGCTACATCTATGACGAGCTTGCTAACCTTCCGCTGACAAACTTCATGACCAGGATCTTTGTTCGCATGGTCGACGCGTTCGTGCCGCGCCCCGACGTCGCCTACCTGCTGGATGCAGATCCTGTCGAGGCATGCCAACGGAAGCCGGAATATCCGATCACATTCCTGTATCTCTGCCGGCGCTCCTATCATCGGCTGGCGCGAATGCTCGGTCACATGACAGTGATCCCTCCGCTTGCGCTTGACGACTCTCTGCGCGAGGTTGAGAGTGCGTTTGCAATTCTCGTCGCGGATGAGCAGCAGGCGATTGAGAGCGACCTCGACGCCGCCCAGGCAGCGTGATCTCGCGGTCGGTCCGCTTGTAACAATTACTCGCCAGAAGCCCTTCCTACCTGACCTGGCACTTATGTCCCTAAATTCACCGATTGAAAGCAAACGAGTTAGTCGCAATTTTCGCTCCTGAAGTTTGGCATGTGAACTGTAATAGACAGTGCGTGGCGATTGTGCGGTTATTCGCACCTGATGGCAGAATGAGTTCGAGTTTCAAAGGCCATAGGCGGCACAAAGCGCCGAAGTTTTTGGAGGAACCGGTAATGAAGATCGCAATGCTATTCACGCTGCCCCTGGCTGCGGCGTTGGCGCTGCCGGCGGTCGCGCAACAGTCGACCACCGACAATCAGCAGCCCGCTGCTTCGTCCTCGCAGAGCAGCTCGCAAACCACCCAGACCACGCAGGGCGCCAATACCGACCAGAACTTGTCGGCGCGGCAACCGCTGCAGCCGGAGACACACGAAGGCTTCTGGGGAAAGGTCAATCCGTTCGCGCGCAAGAAGTATGTGCAGAAGCAGCTCACGCCCATTCGTGATCGCGTGAATGAGCTGGACGATTTGACCGCCGAGAATGCGCGCCAGATCAAAGACGTAGACGCGCGCGCCCAGGAAGGTATTCGGCAGGCCGATGCCAAGGCGACGATGGCCGATCAGCACGCCACCGACGCCGGCAATCGTGCGCAGCAGGCCAACCAGACTGCGATGCAGGCCAGCAATCGTCTGAACACGGTGGAGCATGTTGTCGGCAACATCGATCAGTACCAGCCGGCCACGCAGACCGAGATCCGCTTCCGCTCCGGTCAGAGCGGTTTGAGCAAGAAAGATAAGGACGCGCTGGATGACATGACCGCCAATCTGAAAGATCAGAAGGGCTACATCATCCAGGTGCAGGGCTTCTCGACCGGCGCCGGGTCGTCGGGCATACAAAGCTCGCAGGCCATGGCCAACTCCGTGGTTCGCTATCTGGTCGAGAAGAATGAGATTCCGGTGTATCGCGTCTTTGTGCTCGGAATGGGCAACGCCAAGGTGCAGACGGAAGAGGGCAAGCCTCGCCGCGGCAATCGCGTCGAGATCAGCCTGATGAAGAACGATGTCGATCAGTTAGCGTCGGCGCAGTCCAGCGGCACGATGGGCTCAGGTATGAGCAATCAGAACACTGGCTACTCGAGCGCAACGCCAAGCCAGTCCGCTCCTATGCAGCAACCCAATAGCATGAACTCCGCTCCGGCAAGCAGTAGTCCTCAGCAGTAGACCGCTTAGATCCATACCTCAGCCTCCTCCAGCCCCTTGCATGTGCAAGGGGCTTTTTCTATCCGAAACTGCACCACTAGCTTTTCTGCGCGCGTGATGGACGTTTTCGGCTGTATTCCCACGGCACATCTTTTGCGAGGCCGCGCAGAGTGCTAGCCTAGTTTCACGGTTAGCCGGGCCCGGTAGAGCTAGCCTTCAAGCGAGCGTTTAAGGTGTTTTTCCTTTTCTTAGTCGGCTTTCAGCCACGGCGGTGCCGCCCGCTGAAGCGGGCTCTGGGAAAATGAATGCCCATGACGCGGCGCTGAAGCGCCGCACTACCCTCGCAGATCCAATCCGGTAATGCGAGGCCTTCAGCACGCTCGGGTAGTGCGGGCCTTCAGGCCCGCGTTTTGCGCCGGATTATGAATTGAGAGTCGGCTTTAGCCGACGGCACAGGACTTGGCTAAAAGAGTTTTTCGGGAGCCCTTATGGAAACGCTCTACTACTCGCGAATGTCGTCGCCCGTCGGGCCGCTGCTGATCGGTGTGTCGGATTCGGCGCTGGTGATTCTGGAATTCGATCGCGGTCTGCCCAAGCTGGTAAACGGAGCTTGAGGTGGAATGGCGCGAATCGGAGGCGAAGACGCGCCACGTTCGCAAGCAACTAGAAGAATACTTTGCCGGCAAGCGGCGTGACTTTGATCTGGATCTCGATTTGCGCGGCACGGAATTTCGCAAAAGCTGCTGGGAGCAGTTGCTGAGCATTCCTTACGGCGAAACCCGCTCCTATGGCGAGATCGCGCGCGCCGTCGGCAATCCCCAAGGCTCGCGCGCCGTGGGACAGGCGAATCACTACAACCCCATCGCGATCATTGTTCCCTGCCATCGCGTGCTGGCCGGAGGATGCAAGCTGGGCGGCTACGGCGGCGGCCTGCCGGTAAAGGCATTTCTGCTGCGGCTGGAAGGAGCGAAGTTTCGCGAAGAGCCTGCCACTCCCGAAGAAACGAAGCAACTTGTCCTTTCGGAAAGCTAGCGATACCTCTCTATTGTTGTCGGGATTACTGGTGTAATCGCCTGATCTCTTCAGCCATGCGCTAAACTGGGGCCGGCGGTACTTCGGCACGAAGAGGAGTCATACGTGGAAATACGTCAGCGCATTGCTGTGATCCTGTGCCTGGGGATAGGCCTGGCGTCGTCGGGGCTCAGTGTGGCGCAGTCCTCTCCGGGGTTGGGACAAGAGACGAGTCATGCAGATCGCGAGCCGACCGGACTGCATGACTTCGATTTTTTATTCGGACACTGGCAAGTCCATCATCGAAAGCTGAAGCATCGCCTGGTCAACAGTCACGAGTGGATCGAATTCGAAGGGACATTATTCTGCCAGCCACTGATGGGTGGCTACGCTAATGTCGACGACACCGTGTTCGAAGTTCCGGGCGGCACTTACCGCGGCGTAGCTCCCCGATCGTTCGACGCCAAGACGGGGCAGTGGTCGATCTGGTGGATGGACAGCAGGACGCCACTTGGGCCGATGGATCCGCCGGTGAGAGGCAGCTTCCACAATGGCGTAGGAACGTTCTATGCGAACGACGATACCGAAGGCGGGAAACCAGTCCGCACACGGCTCCTATGGTCCGAGATCACACCCACCTCAGCTCACTGGGAGCAGGCAGAATCAACCGACGGTGGTAAAACGTGGGAAACGGATTGGATAATGGACCTCAAACGAGTGCAATAGTTGCCGGGACATCATCTTAATTTCTGAACCTACCCAGCACTTTGTCCCGGGTCACGCTGAATCGTCCCGCAAAACGGGACGGCGGCATTGAGCTTCGAACATCTTGCTGCATCAGCCGTGGGGCTTCGCTCCTGGGCAGCTGCGCTAACCATGTAGGCTTGGATATCGTCGCGCGAAACTGTGCGAACTCGGTCTATCTGGGAGGTAGCGTGACAGTTTGGAAACTGTCACCTTGTCATCAGCATGGGCAGGCCGGGTTGGGACAGAATTGCCACGGGAGGGGAAAATGGGCAAGCGATGGCTCAAAATCGGGCTGTTGATCGTAGCAGCGGCTTTCGCATTTGTGATGCTGGCGGGACTCGGGACTAAGCAGTTTCCTCCTTGCAGATTTATCCTCTGGCCAGGTGCTGCGATTGCCGACGTTTGGTTGCAGGTGAATATTTGGCAGCCGACATTCGCCTTGTTAATGTTCACCTTCGACACATTGATCTACAGCGTGCTGTTTGCGCTGTTTTTCTGCCTTCTGCGCCCTGTGCTGCGGAAATCACAGTGACCCGATACGGATTACTGGCGTAACGTCGCCTTATCACAACTAACCAGTCGCTGCTTAAGTCGCGGAGGGATGCTGCCGGCTAAGCTGAATCGTCCTGCCCAGCGGGACGGCATATTGCAACGTCATTAGTGACAAGGCTTGAACGTCAAACCTTGTCACTACCGAGTTGCGATCTCCATCTCCGGCGTCGCGGCCAGTAATGTTTTCGTGTAGGGATGCTGCGGCGCGGTGGTGATCTGCTCCGTTGTACCCACCTCCACTAATTCTCCCTGCTGCATGACGGCGATGCGATCGGCCAAGTAGCGCACGATCGGCATCGAGTGCGAGATAAACAGATAGGTCAGCTGAAACTCGCGCTGGAGCTGCTTCAGCAGGTTGACGATCTGCGCTCCAACGCTGACGTCGAGGGCTGACACCGGTTCGTCGGCAACGATGAAGCGTGGCCGCAGGATCAGTGCGCGCGCGATGCCGATGCGCTGCCGCTGTCCGCCGCTGAACTCGTGCGGATAGCGGCGCAAAGCCGATGCGTCGAGGCCGACAGCGCGCATCACCTCACTGGCCTGCTCGCGGCGTGATCGCCCGTCTTCGCTGCCATGGATCGCTATCGGCTCGCAGACAATCTGCTCGACCGTCATGCGCGGGTCGAGCGAGCCGAACGGATCCTGGAAGATGATCTGCATGTCGCGGCGGAGGCGGCGCAGCTCGGAACCGCCGGCGCGCAGGACATCGCTGCCATCAAAGGTGACCTCACCGGAATCGGGCTCGATGAGTCGCAGCAAAATGCGCCCCAGCGTGCTCTTGCCGGAGCCAGACTCACCGACCAGGCCGAGCGTCTCGCCGGCTTCGATGCTAAGCGAGACATCGTTAAGCGCGCGTACTGGATGCGAAGCCTTCCCAAAATACGAGGGTTCCGCTTGGAACACCTTGACGAGATGGCGAGCTTCGAGCAGGGCCATGGAAGTTGGGACAACCCGATACGGCGCGTCCTATTTTTTCTTTACCAGCGCGAGCACCTCTTCGGCGTGGCCTTCCGGCTTCACCGGCGAGAAGATGTGCACGATTTTTCCGTCAGGCCCGATCAGAGAACGTGCTGCGCACGATGCCCATCACCTTCTTGCCGTACATGTTTTTCTCTTTCAGCACGTCAAACTTCTTAGCGACTTCTTTTTTGTCGTCGGCGAGGAGGGTATACGGCAGGTCTTCCTTTTCCTTAAACTTGAATTGCGCCTTGGGAGTGTCGGGCGAGATGCCCAGCACGACCAGCCCGGCCTTCTGCAGCTTGCTGTATGCGTCGCGGAACCCGCGCGCTTCGATGGTTCAACCGGGCGTGTTCGCTTTAGGATAGAAGAAGAGAACTACCGTCTTGCCGCGAAACTGGTCGAGCGAAACCGGGTTTCCGTTTTCGTCGGGCAAGGTGAAGTCGGGAGCTTGGCTGTTGATTTCCATGATGCAATATCTATACAGGAAAATCCCCGCCCTAGCCAAAGGCGTTGAAGGAAGCAGGTCCCTCGGCTCGCTGCGCTCGCTCGGGATGACAGAACGGGGCACCCAGCGCCGTCGGGCTATCGCGATTGTGACCGCGATTCTTCTCGGCGCGTCTCTCTGCGGCGCGCAGATTCGCGATCGCACGCAGCACCAGTCCAGCACCGATAACAACCAGTCGCAGGTTAACGCCAAGAAGAAAAAGGGAGGGCCGCGGGCGCTCGCTGTATTGGAATTCTTGCCGAACGGCGGCGCGCGGCTGGTTCCGGTCGCACTCTGGATTGACGACCGCTTCTACGATGCCAGCCTCTACGGCGCAAATCCCGAGCCTATGGCGCTGCAACCCGAGACCGTCTACGAAGCCACAAACTATGGCGAGTCGACCGGGCTCTTCACCGTGACGACTCCCGAACAAGTGAAGGGCAACTGGGTGGGAGCCGGGCAGTGGAAGCCGCATCGCGCGCTGGACGATCGGATTGCAAAACAGGTAGCCAGCAAGCCGAAGAAGGCGCCAGCGGACAACCCGGCTGACGATCGGCCGGTACTGAAGCGCGCGGGATCCGGCGGCTCCAGCTCGCCCTCTTCATCAGGCTCTTCAGGCGATGCCGGTTCTTCGTCAGCGTCCTCATCGGGAAGCCCAAGCTCATCGACGAGCAGCGCGTCTCCCAGTTCCAGTGAGCCTTCCGATCGGCCCACCCTGAAGAAGCCGTCCGAGCCGTCCACGCCTCCACCAGATTCTCAGCCCCAGGCAACGGCGGCAAGTAGGCCGTCTACATCCTCTTCGTCGTCCTCTCCGGACGAGAACGATCCCAATCGCCCCGTGCTGCGCCGAGGCAAGGCGGTGTCGTCCACGGCTAGCGGCTCGGAACCGTACGATGCCGCGGCCACCCAGCCCGCGCCCGCAACCAAAGCCGGCCAGGCTCAAGTCATGGCGCCCACCACCGTTTCGCAGTTGGGCAGGAGATCGTATCCCGCAATCTCCGATGCCGGGCAACATGAGATGCGATCGTTGCTGTACCCCATGAACTCCGTCGAGCGCACGGATAAGACGGATCAGATGAATGCTCTGGCGCTGGCCGAAGTCCGAAAGTTCGTCGCCAAGCGCACCACGCCAGGTCTGCCGAAGAACGCGACGATCACCGATTTCGACCTGCGCGGCTACGATCTTGAATACACGAACTCCCCAACGCTGGTGTTCACCGGCAAACTTCCGGTTGCATCCGCCAAGGCCTTGCGCGGCGGAGAGTTCGCTTACTTCGTCACCGTCGTAGCGCGTGAGGACGTCAACGGGACGCCGATCGAGATCTTCAGTTCGGTGACCGACAGCAATCATCTCGATGCGTTCTCGCGCATGGAGATCATTGACGCCGTCGACGCCGATGCCAACGGCCGCGGCGATCTGCTCTTCCGCCTCTACAGCGATACCGGCGTCAGCTATAGCCTCTACCGGGTCTATCCCTACGAGATGAAGAAAGTCTTTGAGGGCGGCTCCGGAGTGTGACCGAGGTCGCAGCCTCACCTTTTCGTGCCGATTCGATATGCCGATAAGCGCCAGTCCCAGCCGCGCTGCTGCGATTCTGTGCAAAACTTCACTGGTCCGCAATCTCTAAGGTTCCGGCTAATTTTGAGCCGCTAAGCGGCGTTTCTGGAAGTTATCTACCTGATTCTAAGGATATTGGGACTGTAGCAACCTCAGTGCAATATAGGTAAGTAACTGAAATAAATGACGCTGCGGCGCTTGCGGGCCAACTTTCCACAAAGTTTTCCACAGACGCAACGAAGGTGCGATCGCAGCCACACTAACCCTTTTATTCTCAAGCACAGCTCAAAGATCAATCAGTATGCGTATCCCACATTGTGGGAGGTAGATTCCAATGAAGGGTCTTCAACCGCAAATAGCAAAGGCCGCCAGTTGCGGCGGCCTTGCGGGAAAATCAAGCAAGTTTAGTGGGTAGCAGGCGAGACCGGTGGCTTGGAGGTCGCAGATCCGGGAGTACCGGCAGGCTTCGCTCCAGGCGGCGGAGGCGCAACACCCGACTGCGCGTTGTACGCATCGACCACCGTCTTGGTCAAATCTACGCCGGCGGTTGCCCAGAGTAGCGGACCCTGCGGCCAGGGATTCGAAGAATCGAATAGCAGCCCATAACCGTTTGACTTGGCATATTTGTCGATGACCGGAGCCATCTTCTGCAGAATCTTCTGCGCGATTTCGTTCTGCTGCTGCTGATACTCGGCCTGGGCATCCTCAGCCGCGCGCTGCAGGCTCTTCTGCTTGGTCTCGATCGACTTCATGAGATTGGCTCGGGCTTCGTCGTTCATCTTGTCGCCCTGCGTGCTGAGTTGCTTCTTCAAACTCTCGATTTCGGTATTCTGCGCCGACAACTCGTTACGCTTGGGCTCAAACTTCTTCTGCAGTGTCTCGAAATCCCGCGCCCCTTCATTGGTCCCGATGATCGCCTGTTGAATGTCGATGATGCCCACCTTAACGCTGCCGGTGGCAGGCGCAGTTGCGGGGGGGTGGCGACGGAAGTGCCGGCACTGGGAGCATTGGGCGTGACGGGTTTTGCCGTGGGCGTGGCGGGTTTCGCAGCGGGAGGCGATTGCGCAAAGCCCGCGACGGCGAGGACAAGTGTCAGCACGACTGTGCTTACAAACGTGCGCTTCATGCGTTGGTATAGCTCCTTAGAACTGCTCCGGGAATTCTTCAGGTATTCCAGCGGTGACGACTGATCTGCAGTGTCGTGCCTGGAGTGCCGAGCGCAGCGTCTGGATCGAAAACTACCCAGAGCGCTTCCCGACCGGAAAATTCGGCGGTGCGGATTATTTCATTATAGGGAAAGGCGGTTGCGAAGGTCAACGATCATTGCGATACGGTTCGGGTTGCCGTGCCTTCCATTACCGTGGCCCATCCGCCGCCCGGCTTCTGCACTTCGGACTTGAAGGTGTAGGAATTCGGCGAGGTCAGGGTCATGGTTTCGCGCCGGGTAGCGGCGACGCCGTTCAGCTTCTCGGCAAAATTCCACACCCAGGTTGCGCCCTCGGTTTTGCAGGTCCCCAGCTGATGCTCGCCCAGGCTGTTGTACATGTTCATGGTGAAAGTCTTGTCCGCGGCGTTGTACTCCAACATGCGAACGCCGTGCACGTCACCCAAGGGACCGTGGCTGACGGAGTGAATCTCCAGAAAACCTTCTCCCACCCACTCACCGTGCTGGGTTGATTTATACGGTGCGCTCGGCGAGTTTGGGCTGACCTTCGCCGTACCGGTAAGCGTCCAGTCTCCGCCGAAGTAACCCATCATCTGCTGCGGAGTCGGCGTCTGCGCAGCTGCCACAACACTGACCAACAACCACAACATGGCTCCAGCGACAAGACTTCTCACGGGAAGATCTCCTAGAATGTGGTCGCCACCGTAAAGCGGAAGGTCTTGAGCGGCTCCGCCAGGTAATACTTCGGCTGGTACGTCGAAAGGGTCTGCAGGTACGTGAATTCGCCGGCCGCGCCTGCCGGGAACATCGAGCGAGTGATGGGATTCGGCGAGCTCACGGTTTCGTTAATGCGCATCGGATTATAGGCATAGTAGATGCGGAAGGGCGCGTTAATCACCGGAACCATGACCTGCAACTCCAATCCGGTCGACATGCGGGTCTGATAGTTCGTACCGCTGAGGACGGGCAGGTTGGAGTTGTAGTGAAGATTCACCCCGCCAACGCACTGGCCACCGACCATAGACGGGCAACCGAAAACGGTGCTATTCAGCGTGGATACCTGTTCGGACGCGATACTCAATTGCGATGCATTCGAAGCGAAGTCCCATCCGGTATCAAGGAAAGGCGCGATCGTAACCGGACCTACGATGGGTACGCGGTACTCGAGGTTGGTAACGATGTTGGTATCGCCCCCGGGGAAAATGATCTGCTCGACCGGGACAGTGATGGTGTAGATGCCAGCCCGCGGGTTTGACGGATTGATCGGGACCGTGGTGCCATCCGGGTTCTGCAGAGCCACCGTCGTGTAGGTTGGGAAAAACGAGACCGGAGAGATGGCGCGAACGTCGAAACCACGAATGTCCGTGTCACCGCCCATGTAGAAGCGGTCGGCCGGGGGCGCAACCAGTCCACCATAGCCGCTAATCCACGAACCCAAGACGCGGAAGCCCACCGTGTTACGTCCCTTGTTCACCGGCATGAAGCGCTTATATTCGGCAACCGGCTTGACGTATTTGACATTGCCACCAAGTCCGGCAATTTCGCTGGCGAAGTAAATACTCTGCCCTTTATGCGGGTGCTGGGGATTGTCGATCTTGTTGTAGGAAAAGTTGGGCACAATCTTGCTGGTGAGAATTCCGTTCAGCGCGTTGGGACCCTGAATATAGCGGAACTCCAGTGCCTGGAAATAGTCGGACGAAGCGGTGCTGAAGGTTTGCAGCGACGAGTCATCGAAGCCGTAGGTTATTCCGATGCGCTTGAAGGAGCGCTTGATCGGATAGCTCAACGAGGTGGTGAAGCCGGTCGCCGTCTGGGTATAGTTCTGCAAGTATGCCTGATAGCTGGCCGGCAGATTCAGTGTTTGGCCATACTGGATTTGCGTCAGTGCCGCCTGGTTGTAGTTGTAGCTGTTGTGATACACCGACCAGCCGAACTGAAGCGGACGATCGAAGAGATACGGCTGCGTGAACGACAGCGTCTCGTTGCGTTGGTACTGGCCGATCTGGAATTGCAGCGACAAGCTCTCGCCTTTGCCGAACAGGTTGTTCGTCGTGTAGTTGAGGCCGATGAACGCGCCCGCCAATCCGCTGACGCCGCCGGTCAAGCCGATGCTGTTCTTGCCCTTCTCTTTCACCTTCAGGGTGATGTCGACGGTCCCGTCCTGGACGTTCTGCTTGATTTCCGAGTCCTGCTCCGGCTTGAGCGGCTGGAAGTACTGCAGCTGATTGAGGCGCAGAAGGCTGAGCTCCCACAGGTTTCCGTTGTAGATCTGACCTTCTTCCAGCGCCAGCTCGCGGCGAATAACCTTGTCGCGGGTCGTGGTGTTGCCCTGAAACTCAATGCGGCGAACGTAAAATTGCTTGCCTTCGTCGAGATCGATGCGCAAGCTGATCATCCGCTTGTCCTCGTCGAATTCCGTATTCGGCACCGGCGTGAAGTTGATGTAACCGTACTGGGCGTAGGCCTTACGCAAGGCTTCCAAACCTTTGCGGACCACCTCGCTGTCGAAGATGTCGCCATCTTTGATCTTGAAGAGCGAACGCAGCGCTTTGGTACTGGTGATGGCCTTGTTGCCGGTGAAGGTGATTTCCTTCAGGCGATAGCGCTGTCCTTCTTCCACCGGAATGGTAATGTCGACCGCTTTGCCGGGCGAAGACTTGAAGGGGAAATACCACTTAACTCCGCTGGTATCGTGAATCTGGGTTTTGGGATCGCCGACCAGCGCCTTCATGTACCCCTTGGTTTGGTAGTAGTAGCGGACGCGCTCGGCGTCTTCCGACAGCTTGGTGGAGTCATAGGTGCGCGCAAAGAGGTTTTCCAGGAAGATGGAGTGCGGAATGCCGATCGGCTTCAGGTTCTTCATGGCGCTCTGCAACTCGCGATTGGGGAGCGCCTTGTTGCCTTCAAATTTGATCTTGCCGACTTTGACCTTCGGTCCTTCCTTGATCACAAAGGTGAGAGAGACGGCTGCCGGAGGAATGGGCCGCACCTCCGATTGCACGCTGGCAAACTGCCGGCCATGGGCCGCAAGCAGTTGCTTGATCACGACCTCAGCGTGCTTTACCTTGGTCGGATCGTACTGGCTTTCCTGCGTCAGGCCGACCTTCTGCTCCTTGAACTTGTCCAGCACGTCGCTCTGCGACACTGAACTCAAGCCGACGTACTTGATTTCGCGAATGGTCGGCTTCTCTTTGACGTAGACGTAGATGATCCAGCCCTTGTTGGTTTGCTCGCGCTCCAGGCGCAGATCGTCGAAGTATCCGGTATTCCACAGGGAGTTGAAATCGCGCTCCAGCGCTGCCTGGTCGTAGACATCGCCCGCCTTGGTGAACATGCGCGCGCGAATGGTTTCCGCCGGGATGCGGCGGTTGCCACGAATCTCGATTGCCGAAACCACGTCCTGCTGCGCAAAGGCTGTCCCGGCGAGAAATATGAGTACGAGAAATAACCCGATCGCCCTGGCGCAACTGCGTGTCCCGCGATGCGAAAGCATCGTGAGCCCAACCTGACGGTGGCAAGAAATAACGGAACCCTCAGTAGTTAAGGTTTATGAAAGCGCAATTATACGGTACGGGCGCTGCGGTTCGTAACCCTAAACCATGCGCCGATTGCGATGCAACAGCTACGCTAACCCTCGCTGCCGCTGGAAGTTGCTGCGACACGCTCAACCTCCACCAGAGTGGAGTAGAACGTAGCACCACCGCCCAGATCAGTGAGCCGTGCCGAGGTCAGAACATTGATGTTGAGACCGCGGGGTGACAGCTTAGCCCAACCGAGACGAGCGCCGACTACGCCGGGCTGTACTGCACTATGGCGCCCGTTATTCGCAGTTGCCGAAGCAGACGGCCTTTCGACGCGAGCCCGCAGAAAGATCTCGCCGCGATCGTTGAAGACGCGCACCTGGTCGCCGTCGGCGATCCCACGACGTTCGGCGTCTTCGATTGCAATTTCCAACTCGTTCTGATGCGGTTCCATTTTCTGGTGTGTCGGAAGATTGACGAATGTCGAATTCAGAAAGTTGTCGGCCTTGCGCGCGAGTAGTTCCAGCGGAAACCTCGTCTCCGCCGCGTTGTGACGGGATTCTTCCGGCGGAATAAACGATGCGACCGGATCCATTCCCAAAGCGATCAGATCTTCGTTGTAGAGGCGCGCTTTGCCGCTCGGCGTCGCGAAGCCATTGGCAAATGTCAGCCAGGGCTTGCCATTGCCGTCGCCGTTCAAATTCAGCCGCACGTGCGGATCGCGCTCCAGCCGCTCGCGCGTGATGCCCTGCAGCTGAGGAACTCCCGACGCCAGCGCCGTATCGATCATCGCATCGATCGGCTCGCGGAAGCACGCGTCCTCGAAGCCCATGCGCAAGCGCGAGCTCGCGGAAAAAATCCACGTTCGATTTGCATTCGCCCAGCGGCTCAATCGCCTGATGCGAAACCTGCAGGTAGTAATGCCCGTAAGCCTGGACAAGATCTTTGTGCTCGAAGAACGTGGTGGCCGGAAGCACGATATCGGCAAAATCCGTGGTGTCGGTGAAGAACTGCTCGTGAACCACGGTAAACAGATCGTCGCGCTTGAGGCCTCGCCTCACGAGATGCTGATCAGGACACACCGCTGCGGGATTGCAGTTGTAGACCACCAGCGCCTTGATTGGAGGATCGTCCAGTTCAGTCAGCGCCTGGCCGAGCTGCACCATATTCACGATGCGGGCTGGACGTCCCAGCGGACTCTTGTACGCCAGATCCTGAAGCTCCATCGCTGCACGATCCAGCTGAAAGGCGCCGCTGAGCGAGAGCTGCAGTCCGCCGCCGATTTCTTTCCACGATCCGGTAATCACCGGCAACATGCAGACCGCGCGCACCGCTGCGCCGCCGTTCTGCGCGCGCTGAATACCGTAGTTCAAGCGAATAACGGCCGGGCGCGTCGTCGCATATTCCCGCGCCAGCCGCTCGATGTCTTCCTTCGCGATGCCTGTCCATTGCGCTACCCGCTCGGGCGTGTACTCCGGCAGGCGTTTCGTCAGTTCGTCGAAGCCTTCGGCATAGCGCGAGATGTAGTCCTCGTCGTGCCAGCCTTCACGCACGATGATGTGCATTAATCCCAGCGCCAGCGCGACATCGGTTCCGGGATTGATCGGGATGTGCCAGTCGGCAGCCGCTGCCGTGCGCGTGCGATAGGGATCGATGACCACCAGCTTCGCGCCCGCGCGCCGCGCCTCTTCGATGAACGGCCACAGATGAACGTTGTTGCCGTGGATGTTCGCGGCCCAGGCGATGATGTACTTCGAATGGCGGAACTGCTCCGGCTCGGTGC
This sequence comes from uncultured Acidobacteriaceae bacterium, assembly GCA_963697175.1. Classification (GTDB taxonomy): domain Bacteria; phylum Acidobacteriota; class Terriglobia; order Terriglobales; family Acidobacteriaceae; genus Bog-257. Next base: position 103,810 of record CAVONC010000030.1, read on the forward strand.
CCATCTTGCGGCCATAGACCGAGATGATGGCATCTTCACCGGCCTGCGAGCAGATACTGCGATGCAGCCGCGAAGCTCCCAGGCGATGGAAGAAGCGCCGGTCCATCGATCCCCCGTTCAGCACCGCGATGTTGCCGCCGTAGGAGTAAGGCAGAATCGCTTCCGGCCCGAATTCCGCGCTGATCTGCTTTAACCGGCGGACAATCTCGTCGAAGGCCTCGTCCCACGTGATGCGCTCGAAGACATCATCACCCTGAGTTCCTTTGGGCGCGACACGGCGCATCGGATAAAGCACGCGATCCGGCGAATAGACGCGATCCAGATATTTCGCAACTTTGCCGCAGAGAAATCCGCGCGTGATGGGATGTTCGGGGTCACCCTGAATTTTCGTTGCTCTTCCGTCCTCGACGGTGATGAGCACGGCGCAGCCATCCGGGCAATCATGAGGGCAGGCAGCGTGAACAATGCGCTTCATGGAAGAAATTCGATTATCCCACGAAGCAGCTCATGCCGCGGACACACAGAAAGAAGGCTCGGGGTGCTCCCTTCCCCGAGCCTTCATCGCCTCATGTAGCAATATTTCCTTGCTACCTTCTTGCCCGTTCGCGCTCCTGGCTGCGAACGCTATTACATAGAGCAAGGATCGTGCCACTCGCGAACCGAGAAAGAATGCGACTTCTCCAACGTATTTACAGTGAGATACAGAGGGCGAAAAAGTATCCAGCGGAGCATTCGACTATCCGAATGGATGGCGCGCTATCCGTTTGGTCACGGCGAGGAGCCTCTGATTGTGTCCGACATTTCAAGTCTGCGGCAAGAAACAACACGAGAGCCCATCCGTCAGCCGCGCTCTTCCAGAACTGGGACGAATCGCCGCAAGACGGGGGTGAACTGCAGGGTTTTGTATCAGCCTGGTCAACAATAACTTGCGTCATATGGGCTGAATGGAGGTATCATTTGAGAATCCGCTGGCCTACTCAGTTTGTGGGGAGAGGCATTATGGCTCGCAATCGACTTGCCGTCCTGCTTGTGCTTGCCGCGGTTTCTCTGCCGTGTGCAGCGAAGATGCGTACCTTCCAATGTCCCGAGGAGCGTGCCCGGGTTGTGGATTACACGCGCAGTCTGGAAGAGCATCCGCTCGCCAAGGACAATCTCGCCAAGAGAATGTGGCTGACGGAGTGGATCGTAAACACCAACGTCCAGGTTGAAGTTTGTTGCAAGGAACTGCAATCTCTGGACACGGTGAATAACACCTATTCCCAGCAACTACGCATGCAGGCAATGTACTCGCAGGCGGCGTATCAGCTGCAGCACCCGGAGGTCACAAACACCGCCGAGATTCAGGCTGCCGGACTGGCGGGAACTTTGCGCGCCTATCGCGCCATCCTGCGTTTCGATCCTTCCGCCAAGTACCCTCTGCTCGACGACTTGTTGTCATTGGAGAAACAAGGCAAATTGCAGAAGTATGTCGAGCGGCAGTTTGCAAGAAGTATGGAAGATTAGCGAAGAGCGATACGTTCAGCACAAAGGGCGCCTGGCTGGCGCCCTTTCGTTTTGCTGATATCGGAAATTTTCAGGCCTGACTATCGTTTGCCCTTCCCCTTAGTGGTCTCGACCTGGATTTTGTTGGTGACCTGCTTCACCCCACCGACTTCAGCAGCCAGAGTTTCGGCCTTCACCAGATCTGCCTTGGATGGAGTCTTGCCAGTAAGCGTCGCCACCCCTGCCAGAACGTCGACCTGGATGGAGCTGCCTTTCAGAGTCGCAAGTTGCTGCTCGATGTTTTTCTGAATATCGGAATCCGGAGTGACATCGGGTACTTTCGCGGATACCGTCTGCGGTGGAGGAACTGGCTTGCTGCTTCGTCCCATGTGGTGAAATACCAGGGCCAGAATTCCGGCAAACGCCAGGATCGCAACTGCTGCGGTTATCGCAACCAGGCGCTTGTTGCCCATAAACTCGGCGAAGCGCTGCTGGAAGTCGCTCGGGGGCGCTTCCTCATCTTGGTCAACCGAGAAGCCGTCGCCAACCAGTGCTCTCAGCCTCTCGAACTCACTCTCTGCAAACTCAGGAGGATTGTCGGCCGTGGCCTCTGAACTCGGCACTGCTGCCTGCACCGGCTGCGAACTGGCGGGCGCTGCGGCTACTCCAACGGCGCGATCCCCACCTTGTTCTCGTTGCTGACTCACCCGAGCGGTAGCTGCAGCAGTATCCCGCGAAACCGAGCTGTCCACCGGGCAGACATGGAACTCGCCACGATAGCTGCTCCCGCATTGTTCGCAGTAGTTCAACCGCGGCGGCGTGAGCTTGGATGCTCCGTTGCCCACAGCAGCCGTAGCGGCTTGCCAGCGTGTTGCCGGCGCGGGGTTCCGCAGAGTTTCGGTCATGGAAGCCGACTCGGCGGATTGCGCCTCATAGGGCATGGCGACCGCCTCGCCGTTACTCCCGCTGCGAGTGGCCACCTGATCAAATTGAGGTCTCACGCTCAGGGGCGGCTTGCCTTGACTGCTGTTGCTGGCGAACACCGGCGCGCCCGGTTGCGATGACGGACTCTTTGGTCGAGATGGTCCTTCGAACGAGTGCCTTTCATGTGGAACCGTTCCCGGCACCCAGTAACTCTCTTCCATGCCGGCGACGAAGCGCTCCACGGCAGAGAAATCCTTGCGCAGACGCGAGAGAGCAAAACCGTCTTTCTCTTCCTGCAAATTGCAGGCCCAACGCAGCCACTGACTGGCGGCGGGTCCGGGGAGGTCTTTTACCTGGTCGGCCAGTGCGGCCTCCGTCCTCAGCTGCTTAACAGCTTCCTGCCGGAGTTTGCTGAGCGCCGCAGCGCGAGATTCCAGCCGATGTTTGATGCTACCGGCATCCAGCTCATTTGCCAGATCCGCCAATTTGCTCCGTCGCTGCTGATTCCGCCTTTCCTGGGCTGCAATTTCCAGCTCATGAATCAACCGCTCCAAGGCTTCGCGATCGCTCCACTTGGCATCCGCACGCTCCACATGAACCAGATCGCGCAACGCCGCGCCGTGCTGTCGAGCCTCGGTCACACGCTGGGTCAATTGCTCGTCGTCAAACTCGAAACCGGCTCGCATCCAGTCAACCTGGGATTGAACAGCCAGAAGACTGTCATCGAGTTTTGCCAATTCAGACCAAAAGGCAGAAGACATAAAATCCCTCACAACCTGGCAAATCTGGAAGACACGATTGCAGCCACATACACAGGCTGCCGTGCTGCATGCAGGTGTTACGCGAAAACTGCTTCAGCCCGGAATAGGGTTCGGCATCATCGCCGCACCGCTATTCGAGAGAAAAGTTGACGTTAATCTGAGTGTCAGCCTCTACTGGTTCTCCATCCAGCGTAAAGGGCTTGTAACGCCACTGTTTTACAGCCTCCGTGGCCGACTTGATCAGCATGGGAGGACCGCTTACCACCTTCACGGTTTTCACCGCTCCATCCTTGCCAATTACAGCCTGCAACACGACCGTGCCATGAACCCGCGACTGGAAGGCCTCAGGCGGATATTGCGGACTGACCTTGCGCGTCAGCTGGGCTTGTGCGACTCCCGACGACACCCGCAACTTCTGCTGGTTGAGAGTGGGCACGGCAACTGGAACGTCTTTAGCAATTGCGCCCAAGTTGTTGGGAGACGTGTTGGGCAGGGCACCCGGAATGGAGCTGGGCGGTTCAATCGTATCGTTGGCCGGCTCAGGCTTCCTCGCCATGGCGACGTCCCGTGGCGCCTGCATGGGCACGTTCAACACCTCAGCCGGCTTTGGCTGGTTCTGCGGTGGAGTATCAGGTTTCGGTTGCGCATTGTTCCCAAGCTGCGCATTCTGCTTGTTGGCGGTTGGATCGCCCGGCTTGGTGGTGTTCACCGTCGACGGGCTCGCAGTGATGGGCTGCGCTACAGAATCGGTAACTAGTCCTGGCTGCGCATTGCCTCCTGGCTGCTCCGGTGCCTTCTCCATCGCCTTAACCGAATCATTGGCGACGTGGCTGCGGTGTGCCTTCCACACGATGCCGCCCACCAGCAGGATCAGCACCAGGGTGGCGGCGGCCAGCACCACCGGATTCGCTGCCAGCGCGCGCCAATCTTTGTCGCGTAGCAGCGCCTGCCAGTCGGTACCTCGATGCTCTTCAGCGGCCAGTTCCTCGTCGTGACTCCGCAACGCCGTTCGCAACTCCGAGACCTCGACCTTCGAGGATTCGCGTGGTTTTTCGACCGGCGCCCGCTCGGCCGTGCGCGACTTTGAAGTGACTTGCGCCGCGGTAACAGCAGCGACCGCGACGGCGGCTCCGTCAACCTTGTCGCGAACGGCAGAACCATCGCGACCCGTCGTCGCCACAGCGGGCTCGTCGGTAAATCGCAGCGGTGCGGTATCGATCGGGCAAACATTGAACTGGGCAGGATAGGTGCTACCGCACTTATCGCAATACTTCATGCGGGTCACTGTTGCCACGGCCGGGGCAGCAGCTGTCGCAGCCGCGACTGCCTTCTTCTCCGTCGGCTCTTTAGCAAGTGCCGGTGCAGCGGCCTGCCACTGCTTGGCCGGAGCGGAAGGACGAACCGGCTCCGCCGCGGGCCGAACTTCCTTCGCGGGAGGTTCCGCAGCTTTTGCGCTGGCAACCGGCTGGGTCACCTGCGCAGTGACGGTCGGCGCAGGCTTCTGCTGTGGGACAGCAACCGCTGCGACAGCTACCTGCGGACGAACTGGGGCAGTCGGTTGTGGAACCGGCTTCTTGTCCGGTCGAATCGCCGGCTCAATGGGCTTTGTTTCTTTGGCGGGTGCGGGCGTCTCAACTCGCGCAGGCTGCGTTACTGCGGGAGCGGGTACAGCAGCTGGCGCGGGCGGTTTCGCCGCTGCAACTGGCGGAGCAGCCGGCGCGGGCGGTTTCGCTACCGTAACCGGCGGAGCAGCCGGCGTAGGCGGTTTCGCTGCTGTAACTGGCGGGGCAGCGGGTTTAGCTGGCGCGGTTTCCTTCGCAGGTTGAGCAGCGGGCTGAGGAGTCGGAGCGGAGTTTGGAGTTACAGCTGCCCGGGTCCCGGGAACCCAGTAGTTCTCCTCCATCTCACCCGTGAAGCTTGCTACCGCAGGAAAATCTCGTTGCAGCTGATCGAGGGTTGCTGCATCGCTTTCCTCCTGCAGGTTGCACGCCCATGGCAGCCACGAGCCTGCGTCCGGACCCGGAAGAACCTTTTCCTGTTCTTTCAGGGCCGCATCCGCGCGCAACTGCTCGACGGCTTCCTGACGCAGGGCATTCAGCGCTGAGACGCGGGATTCGAAGCGATGCCTGATACTTCCGGCTTCGAATTCGCTGGCCAGTTCCAGCAACCGAGTGCGCCGCTCCTCACTCACTTGCTCCTGAGCGGCAATCTCCAACTCGAGGATTAGAAGGTCGAGTGCTTCCCGATCGCCCCACTTCGCATCGGCACGTTCAGCTCGAATCAAATCGCGAACCGCCGTAGCCTGCTGCCGGGCTTCCGCAAGTCCCTGCCTTAATCGCTCGTCACTAACCTCCAAACCTCCCCGCAGGCAGTCCACTTCAGATTGAAGGGCCAATAGACTGCCGTCGAGTTTTTCCAGTGCAGACGAAATGGGAGAAGACATACATAGGTCCTTTCACACTTTGGTTATCACGCCCCCACACCCCGCCGATCCTGGGTAATAGGGGTAACGGTCTTGGATGACGTGATGGGACGAACCATGGGATCCGTCGCGGTTCGGTTGCGGTCACCGGGGACCCAATAGTTCTCCTCCATTTCACCGCAGAAGCGATCGACAGCAGGGAAATCCCTGTGCAGCTCGGTGAGCGTCATGCCATCGGTTGATTCCTGCAGATTGCAAGCCCAGTGCAACCACTCGCCGGCATCGGGCCCGGGAAGCTCTTTCTCCTGGTCGGAACGAGCGGCTTCGGTGCGCAACTGCTTCACCGCCTCGACGCGCAGAGTATTCAACGCAGTGCTGCGAGCCTCGAAGCGATGCTTGACTCTTCCCGCTTCCAATTCGCCCGCCAGCTCCAACAGCTTGGTGCGCCGCTGTTGATTGCGCCGGGCCTGGGCTGCCAATTCCAACTCATGAATCAGCATCTCCAGATCCGCACGATCGCTCCAACTGGCGTCGGGACGCTCGGCACGAATCAGGTCGCGCAGCATGGCCACGTTGTGACGCGCTTCCGTCAGACTGTGGCTCAGTTGAGTCTCGTCAATCTCAAGTGCGGCGCGCAGCCACTCTACCTGAGACTGAATACTTTGCACGCTTGCATCAAGCTTCTCCAAGGCAGACCACATGAGAGAGGACATACGAACTCCTTTCAATTTTGCTCGATACCGAATAGCTCGGCCCGGAAATGACGTGCCCTATTTATAGGGCAATCCGTCGAGAAATGGAATCTCTCAGTCTGCGCTGGAGGGCGCAAGCTTTGTCCAGCCTGACATTTCGGACCTGCCACGGTATTGTCGCAGGAAGTACTGCCGTGTAAAGCAAAATTTATAGGGCAGTCAAGTTACGAAAGTGTCCGATAGTAACCAGATGCCGTGGATTCAGGTAACCAGTCAACTGGACGCATGACTGCTAAGTCTATAAAGCTTAAGCAATTTGCCTGGATTGAGGATCCGAACGAAGGTAATACATTTGGAGGTACGGCCCGTCGAATAATAAGAGTGTCAGTCTGGGAAAGGCAGCGATACGCCACCAAAGGGTGGCACAACTCGCCCCTTCGCTACCTTCATTTGGCCCAACAAAACTCACCCACAATGACCACGGTTGCGACCGAGTCGGGAGCGTACTTAATGACGAATGATGATTATTCAAAACAAAAGAATGGCTCCTCAGGTAGGACTCGAACCTACAACCCTCCGGTTAACAGCCGGATGCTCTGCCATTGAGCTACTGAGGAACGCTGGTGCGCCTGCGCGCGTTAAGTTGTATTGGTTATTGTAGCGGCGGGCGGCGAGTGCGTCAAAGGTTTGGTGCACGCATTTGAGGGCCGCGTTCCCAAACAGGTCTTCACGCGTATTTGAAAACCACAGTGGGACGCGATCAGCAGCAATCGCATTGACAACGCAACAGCAGAACGGCACTGAGAAACTTCGCTCCAAACAAGCTGAAGCGTGATTCACGCCAAACGCTGCCGTATCTGCGCGGCTGTATGATGAGAGGTCATCCTGTATGAGTCGTACTTCTGTAACGCGACGCGTGTTGGTAGTCGTACTGCTCGTGCTCACGCAAGTCGCGATATCGCAAAACCAAAATTCCAGCGCTTCTTCCACGATGAACATTCCCAAGCCGCCTGCGACCAAGCAACAGCCCGTAACCGACGACTACTTCGGAACGAAAGTCGTCGATCGTTATCGCTGGCTTGAAAACGGCGATAGTCCCGAAACCCAGCAGTGGGTCCGCGACCAAATGGCCTACACGCGCAGCCTTCTCGACAAGCTGCCCGGGCGCGAGAAGTTGCAGGATCAGCTGCAACAGCTACTCGAAATCGGCACGCTGGGCGAGACGCAAGTTGGCGGCGACTACTACTTCCACATGCGGCGCGATGGAAAACAGAACCAGCCGGTGCTGTATGTACGCAAGGGTGTCGATGGCAAGGACGAAGTGCTGGTCGACGTGAATTCGATGTCGAAGGATGGCACGGTCGCGCTCGACTGGTGGTATCCGTCGCACGATGGAAAGTATGTCGCTTATGGCACTTCGGAAAGCGGCTCAGAGATGAGCACGCTGCGCGTGATCGAGACCGCGACGCGAAAGTTGTTGCCCGACACGATTGCGCGCACGCGCGCTGCGAGCCTGGCGTGGAAGCCGGACGATAGCGGCTTCTACTACACGCGATATCCCAAGCCCGGCGAAGTCGCGGCGGGGCAGGAGATGTACAACCGGCATGTGTTCTATCACGTGCTGGGCACCGATCCGGCGAAGGATCCGCTGATCTTCGGCGAGGGATTGCCGCCGCAGGACTGGCCCAATGTCGTGCTGTCGAATGATGGCCGCTGGCTTTGCATCATGGTGGAACAGGGATGGTCGAAGAGCGAGTTGTATGTGAAGGATGTGCAGGGCAGCGCGCCGCCGTTGCGCATCACTGAGGGCAAGGAATTTCTTTACTCGGTGCAGGCCTACAACGGCGAGCTATACATCCTGACCAACGAGGACAGCCCGCGGTATCGGGTATTCAAGACTGCGGCCAGCGCGCCGACGCGCGAGCACTGGCGCGAGATTATTCCGCAGTCGGACGCGGTCTTGACTTCGCTAAGCATCATCGGTGGGCAGCTGTTTGCCGGATATGAACTTGATGCGCACTCGCTGCTGAAGCGGTACACCATCGACGGCAAGCCGCTGGGCGAGATCCCGCTGCCAACCCTTGGTACCATCTCCAGCATCGGCGGCGAGTACGACAGTAGCAGCGCGTTCTATCTTTTTTCGTCATTCACAACTCCCACAACCATATACCGCTTCGATATCCCACAATCGAGTACCACAGTGTGGGAGTCGGTCCAAAGCCGGGCATCAATCCTGATCGCTACGAGACAAAGCAGGTCTGGTACACGTCGAAGGACGGGACGCGCATTCCCATGTTCCTGGTAATGCGCAAAGGCCTGAAGATAACCGGGCACAATCCGCTGATCTTGAACGGCTATGGAGGATTCAACGTCAGCTTGACTCCGGAGTTCAGCAAGACCCTGTTTCCCTGGGTGGATCACGGCGGTATCTTCGCGGTCGCCAACCTGCGCGGCGGCGCAGAGTTCGGCGAAGACTGGCATCGCGCCGGCATGCTCGACAAGAAGCAGAATGTGTTTGATGACTTCATCGCGGCGGCAGAGTATTTGCTGAAGGAGGGTTACACCGATCGCGAGCATCTCGCCATTCGCGGCGGCAGCAATGGCGGGCTCCTGGTCGGCGCGGTGATGACGCAGCGGCCGGACCTGTTTCGCGCAGTCATTTGCCAGGTGCCTCTGCTCGACATGCTGCGCTACCAGAATTTTCAGATTGCCAAGCTATGGATTCCGGAATACGGTTCGTCGGACGACCCCAAGCAGTTTCAGTGGCTGTATGCCTACTCGCCCTACCAGCACGTGAAGGCGGGGACAAGTTATCCGGCGGTGCTTTTCATGACGGCCGAGAGCGACACGCGCGTCGATCCGATGCATGCGAAGAAGATGGCGGCGGAGTTGCAGGCAGCAAACGGCGGGCCGAATCCGATTCTGCTGCGCATCGAAAGCAAAGCCGGGCATGGCGCCGGCAAGCCCATCTCAAAGCTGGTAGACGAGTGGACCGATATCTATTCGTTTCTGTTCTGGCAGCTGGGGATGGAAGGAAGCGATTAGCGATTTAACAGAAATTCTTAAAGAACTCGCCCTGCAATGCGCACGAGTAATACGACACGAAATCGTCGGCGGAGCAGGCCATGCTCTCGACGTTGTTCAGCGGCTGGTTGACGATGTTGGAGTTTGCCGCCGCGCCCAGCTGCTCCCCAGTGAAGGTCTGGTAATCCTTCGCGGCCAGGAGATATCCGAAGAACGCGCGCGTGCTGTTGGGAAGGACCGCGCCGTTCAGGCCGAGGCAACGGGACGTATGGGATGGCCATATGTACGGCTAGGAAGAGCTGGCTTGCGGCTGATCGATCTGTGGCACATCGTCACTAACACGTGTCCGTAATCCGCTTTGTAGCGTCGATATGGAGAATGCGTGAAGCGCCTGGATGGCCTTGGCGGTCAAGCTGATCTGTACGCCACTTCCCGGTGGCTACGACGCCCTCATGGCGCAGGTGAAAAGAGTTTCGAAACAGCCTGTGCGGGCTCTCATTCTCACCCACTGTGCCGACTCTCACACTGGAACCAACGCGAAATTCCTGGAAGACGGTGACGGTACGTGGATCGTCGCGCAAGAAAATGTCAGACGGAATCTCGACTCCTGTAACCTTGCCGGCGACAAATTTGCGCCCGCGATTGTTACCTACGGGAGCGAACACCAAATCCGCTTGGGCGGAGTTGAAGCGCAACTGTTGCATTTCGGCAATGCCTATAGCAGCGCCGACACCGTGGTCTACTTCCCCAACTTGAAAGCCATAGCCGTCGGCGATCTGTTTTTCGCCGCGCCTGTACCTGATTTTGCCGCTGGCGGAACCCTGGTCGGTTGGGGACCGGTGTTAGCAAAGGTTTTGAAGCTGGATTTTGACGTGGCTGTGCCGAGCTTCGGACCGACCATCAGCCGCGCCGAGCTGGAGGCATTCAAGACCAGGATCGACACCTTGGTGTCGCGAGCCGGCGCGCTGGTCAGCAAAGGCGTTCCTGAGGATCAGTTCATGAGCCAGTTGAAGACTGACGATCTTGGCTGGAAATTGAGTTTCACGCCCGCGCAGGTCGAAGGTTTCTACGCAGAGTTGTCGAAATCCGGTCACCAACTGCATGCAGCCGCATTGAGCGTTCCGGCTGCGCCGCAGAAGTGACGCGGATGGATTTGCTGGACTACGGGGTTAGATTTCTTGTAAAGTCGCTTCACGCTGTTCCCCAAGGGCAGCGAGGAGCATCTCAACAACCAGTGCTCCTCTAATTCGCGGGGCCGCAATCAACCTAACTGGAACTGAATCCAGTCGAGAAGATTAAAGGAGAGAGTCATGGAATGGACTAGCCCGAAGTTTGAAGAAGTTTGCCTGAACTGCGAAATCAACTGCTACGCCAGCGCGGAACTGTAACCCGCAGCAATGCGCGTCGAGATCCTGGGCTCCGCCGCCGGGGGTGGCTTTCCGCAGTGGAATTGCAACTGCCGGAATTGTCGCTCCTTGCGCGCCGGGACGCTTCGCGCCAAGAGCCGCACGCAAACCCAGGTGGCTGTCAGCGATGACAGCCGCACATGGTTCCTGCTCAATGCCTCTCCCGACTTGCGAATGCAGATTGAGCGCGCGCCGCTGCTCCAGCCACGCGAGGGCATTCGTGACTCTCCGATCTCCGGAGTGTTGCTGACCAGCGCCGACCTCGACCAAATCGCAGGCCTGTTGTCGCTTCGCGAGCTGCAGCCTTTCCGGATTTATTGCACGCCGTCGTTGCAGCGAATCTTGCGAGACGATAATAGCGCATTCGGCATGTTGAACCGCGTCCCTCGACAAGTATGCTGGACGACCGTCAAACCGGGAGATCGCTTTCCTCTGCTGGATGTCGATGGGAAAGAGTCGGGGATCTCCTGCGAGGTATTTTCCCTGGCTGACCGGTATCCTATGTACGTTTCGCCCGAGCGCGTCGCGCAACTGAATGGCAACGAGGCTCTGCTGGGTGTCATTCTGACGGGATCCTCTGGAACGCGGCTGGCTTACCTGCCGGCGGTTCCCGCGATCAGCGATGAGTTGTTGCGGCGCCTGGAGACCGCAGACGTGCTTCTGTTCGACGGAACATTCTGGAGCGATGACGAGTTGATCCAAGTGCAGGGAAGCGGAGCGACGGCGCGCGAGATGGGACACGTTCCGGTGTCAGGGCCGGACGGCAGTCTGCGGCTGCTGGCCGGTTTGCGCCGGCCGCGTAAGATCTTTGTGCATGTGAACAACACAAATCCCATGCTGGACGAGTCTGGTCCCGAATATCGCGAGTTGCGGGCGGCCGGTTGGGAGTTAGCGGAGGATGGGTGGCAACTGAATCTGTAGCGGCGATCTTGGATTCGCCGGTTCTTTCCGCCAAGGAATTGGAAGCGCGGCTGCGCAGCGTTGGCGCCGAGCGATATCATCATCAGCATCCGTTTCACACCATGATGCATGAGGGAAAGTTGAGCCGCGGGCAGCTGCAAGCCTGGGCCTTGAACCGCTATTACTATCAGAGCCGCATTCCCATCAAAGATGCCGTCATTCTTTCGCGCAGCGAAGATCCGGACTTTCGGCGCGCTTGGCGCAAGCGGGTTGTCGATCACGATGGCGATTCGACGCAGGAAGGCGGCATCGAGCGCTGGATTCGGCTGGCGGAAGCGACCGGTCTGGATCGGGATCGCGTGATGCGCTGCGAGGGAATTCTGCCCGCGGTTCGCTATGCCGTTGATGCTTACCTCGACCTGGTCAAGAACCGCAGTTTTCTGGAAGCGGTTGCATCATCGCTGACGGAGCTCTTCTCGCGCGACCTCATCTCGCTGCGAATGGATTGCATGCGCGAGCATTATCCCTGGCTGTCGAACGGGCTCGACTACTTCACCGCGCGGCTGCACCAGGCGCCGGAGGATGCGCAGTTCGCGTTGCAATGGGTAATTGACCATGCCGGGACGCGAGCCGAGCAGGAACTCGCAGTCGGTGCGTTGCAGGCGAAGTGCGACATTCTGTGGGCGCAGTTGGACGCGCTCTACTTCGCGTACGTGCTGCCGGGATGGCCACCGCCGGGCGCGTTTCGAGTGGAGTCGTAGCCTTGGCCGAACCGTTGCCGGAAAGTCAGCCTCGTCTCGCAGCCGGTTGTCGCTGGGCCACGCACGCGGAAAAGCCGGTGGTGCTTTATCCCGAAGGCATGATCCGCATTCAGGGCACGGGACAGAACATCCTGGAACTGTGCGACGGGCAGCGCACCGTCCAGCAGATTGTGGCAACGCTGGCCGAGAAGTACGGCGCCGATCCCGAGAAGATCATGGGTGACGTCAGCAGTTTTCTGGAAGCTCTGCAGAACAAACGGATCGTGGATTACTAGAAGCTATCTCATAAATCGTTTTTGAAAGGGCACGGCTTCAGCCGTGCCGCCAGAGCCGCAAACATATGGGCTTTAGCCCCTGAGGGAAGTCCGGGTAGTGCTGGCCTTTAGGCCAGCGTTCGAGTTGTTTATTTTCTGCTTTGAGCCGGCTTCAGCCGGCGACAGAAAATTGACGCAAAGAGTTTTTCAGCAAACTGTTTAGCCGACGGCAGAGCACTGGCGAAAAAGATAGGCCTTGATGACTCCCAACCCACTGGCGCTGATCGCCGAGCTCACCCATCGCTGCCCGCTGCATTGCGTCTACTGCTCGAACCCGCTGCAACTGGTCGCGAAGCAGGCCGAGCTTTCTGCCGACGAGTGGGTGCGAGTGTTTCAGGAGGCGAGCCGCCTCGGAGTTTTGCACCTGCATCTGACCGGCGGCGAACCTGCTGCGCGAGCCGATCTCGAGGAACTCATTGCCGGCGCGCGCCAGGCTGGCCTCTACACGAATCTCATCACATCCGGTCTCGGCATTCCGGAGACGCGCCTGCCCAAGCTGGTCGACGCCGGGCTCGATCATATTCAGCTGAGTTTTCAGGATTCAAAGGACGGCCCGGCGCAGTGGATCGCCGGCGCCAAGGGTCATGCGTACAAGATCGTTCTCGCAGAGAAGATTCGCCAGCTGCCCTTGGCGTTCACCGTGAATCTCGTGGTGCATCGGCAGAACCTCGACCACATCGAGGAGATGATCGAGTTTATCGAGCAGCTGCGGCCCGACCGGGTCGAAATTGCCAACGCGCAGTATTACGGCTGGGCGTTGAAGAATCGCGAGCACCTGCTACCCACGCCCGAGCAACTGGACAACTGCATGCGCGCCGTGGAAGCTGCGCAGACGCGTCTCGCGGGAAAGACGCGCATCGATTGCGTAGTGCCGGACTACTACGCGCGTTATCCCAAGGCCTGCATGGGTGGATGGGGCCGGCGCACTTTGCTGATCGATCCCTCCGGCCGCGCGCTGCCCTGTCACGCCGCGGGCGTCATTCCCGGCATACAGTTTGACAATGTTCGCGAGCATTCGCTGGAACACATCTGGCAGGAATCGCCGGCCTTCAAAATGTTTCGCGGCGACGACTGGATGCCGGAGCCCTGCAAAAGCTGCGATCGCAAAGAACAGGATTTCGGCGGTTGCCGCTGTCAGGCGTTTCTCGTGACCGGCGATGCGACCGCGACCGATCCTGTCTGCTCACTCTCGCCCGATCATCACCTGATTGAGATCGCACGCGCCGCAGCCGCCGCCGACGCAGCGCAACCCGTCTGGTCCTACCGCGCCAACGCGGAATGAGCGGCAGCGCAAACCCGCTCCCTGCGCAGGCTTCCGGCCTATTTCAAACCTTTCGCGCGCTGCGGCACCGCGACTTTCGCCTGCTCTGGGTCGGACTGGCAGTCTCGGCAGTCGGGACCTGGATGCAGATCGTCGCGCAGAGCCTGCTGGTCCTGAAGATCACTCACGGCTCGGCGTTTGCATTGGGCACGGTCTCGCTGGCACAGGCATTAGCGTTCTTCCTGTTCGCTCTCATCGGCGGAAGCGTTGCCGATCGCATCGACAAGCGCCGTCTTCTGCTTCTTACCCAAAGCGGTTCGGCCGTGATGGCCATCCTGCTCGGCTTGCTCACGTACTTCAATGTGATTCAGCTTTGGATGATTCTTGTCCTCGCATTCCTGAACGGCACGTTGCTGAGCTTCGATCAGCCGACACGGGGCGCACTCATTCCGATGCTCGTCCCCAGAGAGGATCTGGGCAACGCCATCAGTCTGCAATCGATGATCTTCAACGGAGCGTCGACACTGGGGCCGGCGCTGGCCGGCTTCGCCGTGGCAGCAATCGGCTACGCCGGAAATTTCTTTCTGAACGGCGCCAGCTTTCTCGGAGTGCTGATCGCTCTCTACCTGATGCGCGTGCCCGCCAGCGTGAGCCACCAGCAATCCACGGCGCAGGCAATTGGCGCTGCGCTTAACACCGTGAAGCGCGACGCCGTATTGCCGTGGGTCTTGTCCGGCTTCGCCGCAATGCTTTTTCTCGGACCGTCGTCAGCTCTGATTCTGCCCGTCTTTGCGGTCAAGGTCCTGCACATCGGGCCGGAGCGTCTCGGGTTGTTGTTCACCGCGGCCGGTATCGGCACGATTCTGGGCGCGCTGTTTCTGGCGTCGCTGGGCAGCAATCCTCGCCGTGGCCTGATCTATCTCACCGGAATGTTCTTATGGGTCGCGGCGCTCACCGTGTTCGCGCTCAGCGGATGGTTCTGGATTTCCATGCTCGCACTTCTCGTCTACGGAGTTGGCCAGACGCTGGCCGGAACAATGACAATCACGCTGCTTCAACTCCGCGTGCCGGAGAATATGCGCGGCCGCGTGATGAGCCTGAACACGCTGGTGATCATGGGCATCCGCCCGCTAGGCGACTTTCCCGCCGGCGCACTGATTGGCCTGATTGGCGCACCGGAGACCGTCCTGCTGAGCGCAGCCTTAGTCGCGATCTACGGGTTGCTGGTCGCTACCCGAGTTGGAAGCGCCGCGTCTTGATGGCGAAGCTAGATCGGCCCCTGATAGCGGCGCAGTCGCACCGCAACTGCGAGACATGCGGCGGCAAAGATGAACCCCACCCACAGCCCCGGCGCGCCCAGAAAGCGAAATGGTGTGAGGTGGGTCATAGGTCCAAAGGGCATCATTTGGCCCGGCGAAAAGTCGGTTGGCGCGCCTCCACCGATCAAGCGCACCCCCACAGCTGCGATGAAATAAGAGGTGTTGAAGACCAGCTTCTCAATGCCGGCAAGGGCCACGACCGGCAATGCTGCCCATAACAAGGTCGCGCGCCGCGCCCAACCCGACACCAGCAGCAGCCAGCAAAACACGGGAAAGGGCCAGAGCGCATGGGCTGTCACCAGGTGGTAGAGCATTTGCCCCCACATCGTGAAAATCGACAATTCACTCCATAGCGACACCACGCTCATACCGTTCGCCGCCAGTACCACGCTGTTCAGCACTAGCATGATTATCTGCATGGCGACGGTGACCGCGAAGGTAAGCAGCGGCAGAACGACCAGCAGAACGACGGCCTTCGCCAGCACCGTCGTAAGATCGGATACCGGCAGCGATTTCCAGAAGAGAATGCTGCGGTCGCGGCGCTCGCCATGCAGGGCGTCCGCGGCATAGAACACGCTCATCAGGATCAGGGTGAACATCATCACACCCGCCGCGATGTCGTAGGGCGCGGCAATCGCGTTCGCGTCGAAATGATGCATGGGGTCCTGCGCGGCCAAGTTCCGCATGACCGTGGGCAGATGAGCCAGGCTGATCAAATAGGCGAACAGGTACACCCCGGCGACCGCCAGTTGGCCAATGACGATCCAGCGGTTTTCCCACAGCTCGCGTCGCACCGACCAGTACAGCGGTTGCGTCGCCGTCAACACCGCCGGCGCTGCTCGCTGCGCCTCAAACGGAATCGGACATCGCATTGGATTGCGTATTCATCAAGCCACTCCTTGTGCCGCAACTTGACTCCCGATAATCGCGACGAACAGGTCGGCAATACTCGGTGTGTGCATCTCGCCCAGCGCCGCCAGTTGCTGGCGATCCACCCGATCGAACAACAGAATGCTGCGTCCCAACATCTGCCTCTCGTAAATCGGCCTGAGTGCCCGCGCGGCTGCGACCTTATCGGGAGTCACCGACACTTCCACGTAACGCGATTCCAACTCTTCCATGCTGCAGGCGAGCACGATGCGGCCGCGGTTAATGAACATGAGATCGGTGAGCAGGTGCTCGACCTCTTCCACCTGATGGGTGGTCACGACGATGGTGCGGCTGCGATCGTAGTAGTCGTTCAGCAGCGAATCGTAGAACTGCTTGCGATACAGAATGTCGAGGCCAAGCGTCGGCTCGTCCAGCACCAGCAATCTTGCGTCAATAGCCATCACCAGAGCGAGGTGCAGCTGGGTCACCATGCCCTTGGACAACTCTCTGACCTTGCTGCGCTGACGAATGCTCGTTCTGGCCAGGAACGCTTCCGCTTTCGCGCGATCGAATCGGGGATGCACCCCGGCAACATAATCCAACAGATTCGAAACCCGCGCCCAGCGCGGTAGTACGGCGACGTCGGCAATGAACGAGACATCGCACATCAGTTGATCGCGGTCGCTCCAGGGATCGCGTCCCAGCACGCGCAGCTCACCTTGATAGGGAGTGAGGCCGAGTATGGCGTTCAGCGCCGTGGTTTTCCCTGCGCCGTTGGGGCCGATGAGTCCCAGGATGCGCCCTTCTTCAACGCGCAGATCGACGCCATCCAGCGCCGTGGTCGTGCCAAAGGTCTTGCGCAGACCGTGTGCTTCTATCACTGGCATGGCTTCAGCGTTCCTCCTCTTCGGTATCCGACTCCGGCCGGTGGCTCCCGCTGCCATTCAGCAGATCTTCCGGTTTCAATCCCAGCCGCTGCATGGTTGCGTAGATCCTCGGCCACTCTTCCGCCAGAAACTTGCGGCGTTCGCCCTGCAACAAAACGTGCCGCGCTCCGGTCTTGACGAACATGCCGAGCCCTCGTCTCTTCTCCACCAACTCCTGGTCCACCAGCTCCTGATAGCCTTTCAGGACCGTGAGCGGATTCACCCGATATTCCGCCGCGACATTGCGCACCGAGGGCAGCGGATCGCCTTCCTTGAGCACGCCGTCCAGGATCATCGCCACTACGCGGTCGCGCAGCTGGCGATAAATCGGCTGATTGTCGTTCCACTCACGGTCCATCACGGGCTCCCAGATCTCCTAAGCAATCTCTGATTAAGTCCGGCTTTGAAGGGGATGGCCTTCAAGGCCATCCATAAATCGCACCTGTTAGTGCGCCTTTAGCCGCTGAGGGACACTCAGCTCGACTTAATCAGAGACTCCCTCACTCCAACTTCGATCCCTTACTTCGCGCGCTGCAAATCGAAGTGCGCGTGCATCGGCTTATCGCCCGGCATCATGTAAGTCCAGTCCTCGATGTGATGGTTGGCGTCCACAAAGGTGAATACGGCATGGTACATGTGCCCATAGTCATTGCCGCCGGAAAGATCGACAAAATCAAACTCTACCTTCTTTCCGTCCGGCGAGGGCCGAGCCACCATGTGCGGTCGATTGCCGGCATCACAATAATGGACCAGCGCCAGGTGGTCGCCGTCCAGATAAAACATCGTGACCGGATGATCGTACTTGGTCGCGTCCAACGGCGTGCCGGCTTCCTGCATTTCGTGAACCAGCGCATTGCCGCGAGAGGTCACGCGCATCGAGACGTGCATCGGCTTGCCGTCCATCTCCGGTACCGGCGGATCGACCGTCACCGGGCCTTCCCAATCTCCGGCGAGGGTTTTCATCGCAGCGAAGGATCTTTGCGCGTCGGTTTGCGCCGCAGGCTTGGGCGCATCGGAATGCGGCAGTGCATAAATGAGGGTGGTGAGCGACATCAGAACAGCGAACAGCAGAATGCGATGCGGTTTCATCTTGACTCCTCCTCCAGCTTCTAAGCTTTTCGGCTCTGGGCTTTCCCTGCCGATCAACAGTGTTATACTTAACTATAACACTATATCGTTGTCAAGATGTTTTTCTGCTGGTCGCTCTATCTTATTGATACTAAGGGATATTTTGTTCAGCTTAGTTGTCGCGATCATAGCTGCAATTCGGCTGGTCGGTTGGAACAAAACCATAGCGCTTGGGACCCAGCCAGCCGCAGAGCGGCGAAATTTGTGTTAGCTGCGGGCGTCAGCCCGCGGGGAAGCGGGAAAAGCAATTGAGCCGCGGAGCGGCGACACACCGTTACAGCTCGGAGAAAATAATATGCCGGTGATGTGGAGGATGAACCGCGTCAATCCGAATCCGCAGCTATCGATGGAGCTGTTGGTCGAAGCGAGTGTCCGGCAAGCCGCGCTTTCTCAGCCGCCTCAGTTTTGCCGCCAGACGTAAAAGTAGTTTTCGTCCACGCTCGTGCCCAGCTCCATCTCCCCTTTGGCGGAGGCGCGGCTCAGGGCGGCACGGATGTGCTCGATCTTGGCGGAGCCTAGAGCGCTGCGCGGAATCTTCAACGCCCGCTTGGTGCGCAAGTCTTCCACCTCGCGCAGGATCCGTTCCACGATGTTATGGTGCTTGCTCTTGCGGCCGGTGGGCACGTCGCCGCGCTCAATGGATTCGAAGCGATCCGAGTGTGAGCTGGAATGATCCCGCATGTCCCTACTCCGATGCGTACCGCGAAGCGTCCCAATAATGGCTCCCGAAAGTGCACCACAATCGTGGCAGTAAACGTGGGCGGCGAGCCCGGAACACTGCTGACGCAAAACATAACACAATTACGTCCTCAAGCGGAAGTCGTATTCGTGTTGTTAACGTACAACTCTCACTGCTCGAAAACGCATCTTTCATTGTCATCGTGCTCCTGATACGGCAGCGGGACTTTTTGTTTCCGCCCGCCGTCACCGGCCATTCCTGGGCTGCCGGTTTTACGCCAGAAAATGACTTGGAGGTTCGAGGATGGACGCGGCGCAAGCCAGAACCACAAAATCTGATCTGCTCGACAGGTCAGAGTCCGGCCCGCGCATTTCCTTTGGCATTAGGGGATTGGACGACATCCTGTATGGAGGATTGTCCGCCGGCCATTTGTATCTGCTGGAAGGCACACCCGGAGCAGGCAAGACCACCATCGCCATGCGCCTGGCGCTGAGCAACCGCGAAGCCGGCGGTCGGGTGCTTTACATTACCCTCTCCGAATCCAAGCAGGAGCTGCTTGGCGTAGCCGCCTCGCACGGCTGGGATCTGGCTCCCGTGCCGATCTTCGAGCTCACGCCACAGGAAGACTCGCTGCGCCCGGAGCATCAATATTCCGTTTTCAATCCCGAAGATGTCGAACTGGATCAGCTCACCGATCTCATGTCCAAGAAGGTGGACGAGGTGCGTCCGGAGGTCATCGTCGTCGACTCGCTCTCCGAGCTTCGTCTGCTGGCCCGCGACAGCTTCCGTTACCGGCGGCAGATGCTCGCGCTAAAGAGTTTCTTCGAGGAGCGGAAATGTACGGTGCTCCTGATTGACAACCAGGCTGACGATAGCAAAGAGCCCACGGTACACAGCATCGTGCACGGGGTGATCGGGCTGGAGATGCTGCAGCGCGAATACGGCAGCGAGCGCCGTCGCGTGCGGGTGCAGAAGATGCGCGGTTCGAGGTTTCGCGAAGGCTTTCACGATTACCGCATCCTGACCGGCGGAGTCGTTGTTCATCCTCGCCTGGTTGCCGCCGAGCACCGGCATAATGGCCGCAAGGACAGGCTAAGCACCGGTATCGGCGCGCTCGACATCATGTTGCAAGACGGCATCATGCGGGGCACCAGCACCCTGCTGCTGGGCGCGGCCGGCGTAGGCAAATCCAGCCTGGCCTCGCGGTTCGCCTGTTCGGCGGCCGACCGCGGTGAATCGGCCGCAATCTACCTCTTCGACGAATCCATGCAGGTGTACCTGGAGCGCAGTGCTGGGCTCGGCGTCGATCTGATGCCCCACATCAAGAGCGGCCGTGTGCATCTGCAACAACTCGATCCGGCAGAGGTGCCTCCGGGTGAGTTCGTCAACGACATTCGCGCGCACGTGGAACGTGGCGCCGGTGTGGTTGTCATCGACAGCCTCAACGGTTGGCTGAAGGCCATGCCGGGCGAGCAATATCTTCAACTCCAGATGCACGAACTGCTCTCTTATCTTGGCATGCAGGGAGTGGCAACGTTTCTCATCCTGGCGCAGCAGGGCGTGATGGGTCCGATGCAAGCCGAGATCGACGTCAGCTACCTCGCCGACGCGATTGTTCTCTTGCGCTATTTCGAAGCCAGGGGCGAGATTCACAAAGCAATCTCGATTTTCAAAAAGCGCTCGGGACCTCACGAGTCGACCATTCGTGAGTTCCGCCTCCGCCCGGGTCTCATCGAAATCGGTAAACCGCTGCGCGGCTTCCAAGGAGTTCTCACTGGAGTTCCGCAGTTCGTGGGCAAAGAGGGTGCTGAATTGATGGGGACGGATGCAGACAACCAGTAGCCAGCCGCTCCCGGTGCTGGTCGTCGCGCCCTTTGGCCGCGATGCCGACCTGATCGCGAAGACTCTTCACCGGGCCGGCATTCCGTGCGAACTTTGCCCCGATCCGCGCGTCGCCTTTCCGCGACTGTCCAACGGCACCGGAGCCCTGCTGGTGGAAGAAGAGGCGCTGGATGAGGCCCTCATCCAGGAATTCGCAGCCGCACTGCAGAGTCAGCCCGCGTGGTCCGATGCTCCCGTGGTCGTGTTGACCAAGGGCCGCAGCGGCAATAACCGCAGCTCGCGGCTCATGGCTCAAATGCGGCAGCCGTTGGGTCACACCACTCTGCTGGAACGGCCGATACGCCCGGAGACGCTGATCAGCACAGTCGAAACCGTGTTGCGCGCACGCCGTCGCCAGTTTCAGATCCGCGATGTGCTGGAGCGCCTGCAAGCCAGCGAAGCGCGTTATCGATCGTTGATCGTAGCGTCGTCCTCCATCGTCTGGACGGCCGATTTGCACGGCGAGTTCGTCGACCGCTTGCCTTCGTGGGAAGCCTATACCGGTCAGTCCTTCGAGCAATACCGTGGACTGGGATGGACCGAAGCCATCCATTCCGCCGATCAGAAACACATCGTGCCCGCGTTCTCCGCTGCCATCAAGAGTCTGCGTCCCTTCCAGCTGGAGTTCCGGCTGCGGCGCTGTGACGGCAACTATCGCTTCGTGCTGGCGCGCGGTGTGCCGGTGTTTCGCGAGGACTCGTCGGTCAAGGAGTGGGTCGGCACCTGCACCGACATGCAGGATCGCAAGGATTCCGAAGTCGCCCTGCGCAAGAGTGAGCGATTAGCGTTGGCGGGCCAACTGGCAGCCGGCATCGCCCACGAGATCAATAATCCGCTGGAAGCGGTTACCAATCTGATCTATCTCATCAACACTCGCGCCGCCGATGAACAGACGCGACAGTTTTGCGCGATGGCGCAGCATGAGCTAACCCGCGTCACCGAAATCTCCGGACAGACTCTTCGCTTCTATCGCAAATCCACCAAGCCCATCGAAACCGACGTGGCCGAACTGCTCCAGTCCTTACTGCATCTTTTCTATCCCAAGTTCGGCCGTCGCAATCTTCAGATCGGTACCAACCTGCGAAAGGCGCCGAAGATCAATGCCTTCCCCAATGAGTTGCGGCAACTGTTCGCCAACCTCATCAGCAATGCCATCGATGCCACTCCACCCGGCGGAGAGATTCATATCGATTGCGGGCCGGGCTTCGACTGGAGGAAAGTGGCGCGCGGTGTCCGAGTGATCGTGGCGGACACCGGCTGCGGTATTCCCGACAACGTCAAACAACACATCTTCGAGCCTTTCGTAACCACGAAGGGCGACGCGGGCACCGGGCTTGGCTTGTGGGTTTGCGACGACATCGTGCGGCGCCATTCCGGCCGGCTACGCCTCAAGACCCGGACCTTCGGCCAAACCGGTACGGTCTTCTCCATCTTCCTTCCCGCCGGCGTCGCGCCTGTTCCGCAGCTGTCCGAACTGTCATCGCACCATGAGTCGGATACTGCCGCGTAGCAGCTCCTGAATCGCCCCGGCAGGGCTGGACTTTAAGGCCAGCGTCTACGAGTGCCTTTGATTTTTTCAGTAGCCTCGATAAACACTCAGATATGCTATGGACAGTCCCCGAGACTCGTAGCCCATGCCCTCGAAACCACGAAAGCCCAAACCGTTCCGCGCAGCCGCGGCAGTAAAAGCCGCTGCCCGAGCTGTGATTGGAACTCCGCCCAGCACGCGCACCGAGCCGGCGGATAAGAAACGAAAGACCAAATCGCAGAAGCACAAGCCAACCTTGGGCAAGCTGCTCAGCGGCGAAGTGGAATAACTGGGACTGAACCCACCAAGGGACTTCGTTGTTACGATCCGCCGTACACGTGCCGGAAAGCGAGCGCCAAGGGTGCGAAAAGGGAACTTCGTTGTTGGGACCGCCGTAGACAGGGCAGGGAGCGAGCGCCAAGGGCGCGAAAGAAGATAGCCCAGCGCTTCAGCGTCTGGGTAGGCAGCCGTTATGAAACGGAGCCCCTCGGGGGCGGCACATGTGGTTAGAAATTCGGCCGCTCCAGGGGCGGCTGCCACGCCAGAAAATCCTGCCGCATTCGCTCCGTATAGTTTTCCAGCAGCTCCTGCACCCGCTTCGGATCGGGCGATTTCACAATCAATCCGACGTGATGCTTCTTCTCATTCATCCGCCAGACAATCTCCGGATCGTTATAGCCTGACGTGTCCGGATGCTCCTGCCTGGCCAGCGAGACCAACAGTCCGGCCGAGTCTTTCCGCGGCGCCGGCGGCTTGTACGGAGCTTTCCCACCGGCGATCTCCAGCTTCGCCCATTCCGCCCAGAGATTGATTCCGGTCGCCGTCTCCACCAGATCGACGATGTGCGCTCCGCCCACGCGCGCCGACGTCTCCAGAAAATACAATTTGCCATCGCGTCCACGAATGAATTCGCTGTGCGACACGCCTCGCAGCATGCCGAAAGCCTTCATCACTTTCTTGTTCAGCTCGATCAGCGGCTTCGCTTCCTCCGATCGCAATGGCAGCGTGCGGGTGGTGAAGATGTCGCCCTCCTGCGAGACATCCATCGGAGGGCGCCCGTAGCGGCTGGCGATGGCAAACAGCAATTTGTGCTCATAGAAAATTCCGTCGACGTGATAAATGTCGCCGGGCACATACTGCTCCAGCAGATAAAACGACTGCTGGTCGCCCAGCTTTTCCAGCGCGGCCCAGAACTCATCCGAATTGTGAATTTTCTTGATTCCCATCGATCCCGCCATGGATCGCGGTTTCAGCACCCATGGCGGCGGAACCCGCTCCATGAAATGTCCCAGCTGAGCATGATTCAGCACTTGAATGAATTCGGGCACGGGCAATCCTTCGTCACGCGCTTTGGCTCGCATCGCCAGCTTGTCGCGGAAATACCGCGCCGTGGTGTCGCCCATTCCCGGCACGCGCAGGTGCTCGCGCAAGGCCGCCGCTTTCTCCACGTCGAAATCATCCAGCGCAACGATGCGATCGATGACTTCTGTCCGCGCCATGAAACTCACGCCCAGGATCGCATCTTCCAGCTTCCATTCCTTCTGCACATCGGGCATGTAGAAGATTTCGTCGATGCTCTCGCGCGGCCACGCTTCGTCTTTCAAGCTAAGTGAGGTGAGCAGCAGCGTGCGACAGCCCTGGCGATGGCATTCGCGGATGAATTCGCCGCCCTTGTAGTAGCTGGCCAGACAGAGAACGGTAATCGGCTTGTTCGGCAAGGACGGGTTTGAAGCTGACGACATGCATGGCCTCCCACGGCTGCACAGGGTGCCTACAGCAATTCGCGGCAACACTATATCAGGGATGCAGTCTCCAGCCTGCAGTTTGCTACGACGTCCTCACCGCACGGTCCCAGTCTGGTGCCGCTCCTCTTCCACATCAATCGGACGGAACAGATCGACAACAATAAAGATGATCAAAACCACAACTGGAAGATACAGCGCCCGCAGCTCCCAGCGCTGCTTGCTGATGGTTCCTATCGCCGCACCGAGCACGTAGCAGCTCCACGTCGAGGCCAGCATGGCGCCTTCCTGCACATCGCGCTGTCGCGGCGCAAGTCTGACAATGTCAGATATCCTCGTTTGTCGGAGTTGGTCATAGCCCCAGAACAGGACACGGGTGAAAGACTCGGTAAGCTTGGTCAGCGTTCCGGTGACGAACGTGGTGTAAATCGTGAGCGCCCCGACATGCGTCAGAGTTGCCGTCTGCACGCCCATGGCAAACGCCAGCAGCGCCACCAGCGTGAAGTAGGCAGGCGACGACAGATCCACAATCTGCCCGAGGTGCATGGCAGGCGTTGCGCGGGCGAACAGAATCAGCAGAACGGCTTCCGCTGCCAGCGTGAAGGAAGCGATCCGCCGAATGCCTTTACGACCCGCGACTTCGACCGTAATGCGAGTCAACGTCATTCCCACAACGTAGGACACGATGGCGCAGAAGGGCCGCAACAGCTGCAGCCAGTTCCGTTGTCCGAGATACATCCCCACGTGCACGCTATTGCCGCTCATGTTGGCGGTGAACACTTCGAACAACGCGATATAGCCGACCGCGTCCACAAAGCCGCCAACCGCTGTAAGAGACAATGCGGTTGCGACTTTCCCCCGCGGACCGAGATCAGGCGCTGTTGTCACAGGTGTTTCAATGCCAGCTTCGCAGCATTGTAACCGCACATGCCGTGGACTCCTCCGCCGGGCGGCGTGGAGGAGGAGCAGATATAGATGTCCGGGGCCGAAGTTGCGTAGTACCTCATTGTGGGACGGAAGAGGAATTGCGACAGGGTCATCAGTCCGCCGCCAATGTCGCCGCCGATCAGGTTCGCATCCATGGACTCCAGTTGAGCCGGCGACAGCACGCTGCGCTCGAGTATGCAGTCGCGGAATCCGGGAGCGAAGCGCTCGATCTGCGCCTCCAACCGCGGCAGCATGTCGAAGGTCGATCCGTTCGGCACGTGGCAATACGCCCACGCGACCTGCCGGCCTTGCGGAGCACGTGTCGGATCGAACAACGTCGGCTGCGCCAGCAGCACAAACGGGCGTTCCGCGCAGCGCCCGTGCCGCATTGCGTCCTCCGAGACCACAATCTCCTCCAGCGTGCCGCCGATATGCACGGTCGCCGAGCGCCGGCACTCCGGCGCCTTCCACGGTATCGGGCTCGACAGCGCGTAATCCACTTTGAACACCCCTGGGCCGTAGCGATATTGCTCCAATCGATGCTTGTAGCTCGGTGACAGACGATCTCCGGCGATCTGCACCAGTTGTCGTGGCGTGACGTCGCACAGTGCCACATCAAACTTGCCCAGGGACGCCAGATCTTCGACCCGCGTGGACAAATGAACTTTGCCTCCCAGGCTCGCCAGATAACCGCACAACGCATTGCTTATCGACTGCGCTCCACCGCGCGGAATCGGCCATCCCACAGCGTGGGCCGTGGCGGCGAACATGATGCCGAAAGCGGCCGTGAGCGGCTCTTCCAGCGAAAGAATGGAATGGCCCGCCAATCCGGCGAACAGTGCCTTGGTCCTGGCATTGCGAAACCAGAAGTGCGCGATCGCGTTGGCCGATGGAAATCCCAGCAGTCCCAGCCGCGCCAGCAAGAAAGGATGTCGCGGGAATAGCGAGACCGGCCGCAGGACCTCCGGCGCCAACTCTGCCCATTTCGTTGCAAACGGGCCAAAAAGTCTCCGCCACTGCTTGCCATCTTCGCCGAGCGCTTTCTGTGCTTCATCCAGATCGCGTTCCAGCATCACCGCTGTTCCGTCGTCGAGCGGGTGAGCGACCGGAGCCGGCGGCTGAATCCACTCCAGCCCATGGTCCTTCAACGGCAGGGTGGAGAGGAACGGAGAAGCCACCGCCATGGGGTGAACGGCCGAACCGAAGTCGTGCAAAAATCCCGGAAGCGTTAACGGCAGGCTGCGCGCGCCGCCGCCGGGCACGGCTTCCGCCTCATAGACGTCAACTTGCAATCCTGCTTGCGCCAGAGCGATGGCCGCAGCCAGACCGTTGGGGCCCGATCCGATGACAACGGCTCGTCGCTGGGTTGCAGGCATACCGATCAGTCTAAAATAATCCCGCTCCCGGCGTGCTGGCCATGTTCACTCCAGAATCTCGGAACACAATCTCGCGCTGCATTTGACTGTCGCGCATCGCTCAAATAGCCTCAATTGCACCTGTGTTTGCTGATTTGCGCGAATGCGAAAACGACGCTCGGCCACGGTTGTGATGAAATTACGCTCCCGGTTCGTGCTCCTATTGCTGGTTGCCGCATCTTGCGCGGCGGTTCTCGCCGGTGACATGGTGAGCCCCAGCCATGGCACCAAGGCCATGGTGGCCACGATTGCTCCAGAAGCATCCAATGCGGGCGTCGCGATTATGCAGCAAGGCGGCAATGCGGTTGACGCCGCGGTCGCCATCGGCTTCGCGCTGGAGGTCGTTTATCCGGAAGCCGGCAACATCGGCGGCGGCGGCTTCATGCTCTTCCGCCGGGCCGGCGGCGAGGTCCACTTCCTCGACTACCGCGAGAAGGCGCCGGCCAAAGCCAGCGCGGACATGTATCTCGATTCGCAAGGGAACGTTATTCCGGGCCTGAGCACAGTCGGCTACAAAGGCATTGCCGTCCCGGGATCAGTTGCGGGACTGGTTTATGCCGAGCAGCACTGGGGCAAGCTTTCGCTGAAGCAGGTGATGGAGCCGGCGATTCGACTCGCGCGCGATGGATTCGTCCTCGACTATCAGGAGGCGCGCGCCTATCACGATCCACAATTAGCGAAATTCCCTGAGTCGCATCGCATCTTCCAGCGTGACGGAAATTACTATCAGCCTGGCGACACGTTTAAGCAGCCCGAGCTCGCAAAAACTCTGGAGCGCATCGCCGAAAATCCTGACGACTTCTATCACGGCGCGATGGCGCGCGAGCTTGCAGCGGCTGTGCAGAAGGGCGGAGGTCTGATCACCGCTGACGACCTCGCGCAATACGAAGTCAAAGAGCGCGCGCCGATTCGCGGCACCTATCGCGGCTATGAGATCATCTCCGCCCCGCCGCCGTCGTCGGGCGGCATCGGCCTGATCGAGACGCTGAACATTCTGGAAGGCTACGACCTGGCCAAAGAGGGCGATCGCTCGGCGCAGAGCATTCATCTGACGGCCGAGGCGTTTCAGCGGGCGTTTTTCGATCGCGCCGAGTTTCTCGGCGATCCGGACTTCTCCAAGCTGCCCGTGGCGCAGCTGATCGACAAGCGTTACGGCAATGCCTGGCGCGAGACAATTCCGTTGCGCCGCGCCACTCCCAGCAGCAGCCTGCAGCGGCCTTCCGTCTTTTCCCAGCTCGACAGCTACGCGCTCTCGCACCCGCAACCTAAGTCGGTCGCTGAGCCCGATCATACGACGCACTACTCCGTCGTCGATGCCGAAGGCAATGCCGTCTCCGTGACCACCACGCTGAACGACGGCTTCGGCTCGCGCGTCACCGCCGAAGGTCTTGGTTTCTTGCTGAACGACGAAATGGACGACTTCAGCTCCAAGACCGGCGTTCCGAATATGTATGGATTGCTGCAAGGTCCGGCGAACGCGATCGGTCCAGGCAAGCGGCCGTTGTCGGCGATGACGCCGACCATCGTGCTCAAGAATGGCAAGCTGTTTTTGGTGCTGGGCTCGCCGGGCGGGCCGACGATCATCACCACCGTAGCGAACGTCCTGATGGGCGTGGTCGACTACGGACTTAATATCCAGCAGGCGGTGAACGCGGCGCGCTTCCACGATCAATGGATGCCCGACCAGATTCAGTTGGAAACGACGGGCATTTCGCCCGACACGATCGGTATTCTGGAGCACATGGGACACAAGATCAAAGTTGCCCACGGTTACTGGGGCGATGCCGAGTGCATTGCCGTCGATGAGAAGACCGGCGAGCTGTTGGGCGCAAGCGATGGACGCAACGGCGGAAAGGCGGTGGGCTTCTGATGCGCAGGGCGATGTCCACGTTGATCTACGCGCGATCGGAGCGGCTGCATCCCGGGCTGCTGGATCGAATGGTCTCCGGCGGAGCTGAAGCGATCGAGATATTTGCTGCGCGCGGCCACTTCAATTACACCGACCGGCAGCACATCCGCGAAGTCGGCAACTGGTTTCGCAGTACCGGCGCGACCTTTCACTCCATGCATTCGCCGATGTACGCCGATGAGCAGTGGGGACGTGACGGCGGACCGGCAGTCAATATCGCCGCTACCGAGAAGCGCGACCGAATTGCTGCCATGGACGAAATCAAGCGCGCGCTGGAGGTTGCCGAGCAGGCGCCTTTTCACTTTCTGGTCCAGCATGTCGGCGTGGGCAACGAAGAGAGCAGCGAGCACAAGATGGAAGCTGCCATGATGTCGCTGGAACATCTGCACGCCTTCGCCAAGCCGCTCGGTGTGCAGTTGCTGGTGGAGAACATTACCAACGAACTCTCCACGCCGCAAAGTCTGATCGAGTTGCTGCACGCGGGGCGCTTTGTCGATATCGGTGTCTGCTTCGATCTTGGTCATGCGCACATCATGTCGAGCGTGAAGGAAGCCTTCGAAGTACTAAAAGACCGCATTTACTCAACGCACGTGCACGACAACAAGAAGGATCACGACTCGCATCTGTGGCCCGGCAACGGCAGCATCGACTGGAAGGAAGCAATCTCGTTATTGCGCACCGCGCCGCACGTTCCACCGCTGCTGTTGGAGATTGAAGACACCGAAGTCGAGAAGATCAGCGAGAAGATGACTGAAGCTTTCGGTAAGTTGGAAAAGGCGGCTTAGATACTCACGGCCAATTTTGTGCTCCGTGCAGGACGCGAAGGATCTCAACGATCTCATCGCAACCGGTAGATGGCAAGATACGGTGGACCGCTGAACATCAACTCGCGGGTGTTTGATTTGCGCCCCGCTCGCCCCAGATGCGGAAACTGAGCGAGTGAGTTCACTTCTTCGTAGATCGTCACAGCCACGCGGCGAGCTAAGTCCGGGCTATCATGTTCATCGATGTAGTCACAGATTCGCGTAAGGTCGCGAACGGCAGTTAGCGTCCATCGTAAGCGCATCAACCGGGATACCGACGATCGATGAGCTTCTTGACTTCTTCGTGGTCGACAAGCTGCCCACGCTCAGCTTCCGCCAGTCCCTCTTCGATTTTGCGGAGAAACCATTCATCGTGATCCACGAATCGCTCCACCGCTTCACGCACCAGCGCACGCGTATCTCGGCCCTGTTCTCGGCAAGACGAGTGAGCTTGGCTTGTAGTTCCGGGGTAAAATCCACTTCCATGCTGTCAAGGCTAGGACGTGGGCGGACTTGCGTCAAGCTGGAATCGAAAGCCCTACCCAGTCTCACTGCCTGACTTTTCCGCGCTCAACGTGCATACTTAATACTTATTCTTATGAATTCATCTATCAAACTTGAAACCGAAGCTCCCATAACCACCATCCGCGAGATTGGGCAGCATGAAGGCCAGACCGTCACCATTCGCGGCTGGCTCTACAACCTGCGCGAGAGCGGCAAGCTGCTGTTCCCCATCTTTCGCGACGGCAGCGGGATCATCCAGGGCGTCGTCGCCAAACAGCAGGTCTCGCCCGAGCTGTTCGAATCGATCAAAGGCCTGACGCAGGAATCCAGCGTCATCGTCACCGGCAAGGTTCGCGCCGACAAGCGCGCTCCCGGCGGATACGAACTGGATGTCAGCGACACGCAGGTCGTACAGCGCGTCAACCCCGACGATCCTTACCCGATCACGCCCAAAGAGCACGGCGTCGACTTCCTGATGGAGCATCGGCACCTCTGGCTGCGCTCGCCGCGGCAGGCTGCGATCCTGCGCGTTCGCGCCGAGATCATCAAAGCTGCCCGCGACTTCTTCGACGATCGCGGCTTCACCCTCACCGATCCGCCGATCCTCACGCCTGCGGCCTGCGAAGGCACGACCACACTCTTCCCAGTCGACTATTTCGAGGAGCAGGCATTTCTCACGCAGTCCGGCCAGCTGTACATCGAAGCCACGGCGATGGCGCTGGGCAAGGTCTACAGCTTCGGGCCCACCTTCCGCGCGGAGAAATCAAAGACCCGCCGCCATCTCACCGAGTTCTGGATGGTCGAGCCGGAGGTTGCGTACCTGCAACTCGACGGACTGATGGAATTGGCTGAACAGTTCATCACGTTCATCGTGAAGCGCTGCCTGGAGCGGCGCCGGCCGGAGTTGGAAACGATCGGACGTGATATCGCCAAACTGGAAAAGGTCGACGCACCGTTCCCGCGCATCATGTACGACGATGCGGTGAAGATGTTGCAGGAAGCGCATGGCAAGGGCCTGGTAGAGAATCGTTTCGAGTACGGTGGCGATCTCGGCTCGCCCGACGAGACCTATCTCTCGTCGCAGTTTGATCGTCCTGTAATGATCCACCGTTATCCTGCGTCGGTGAAGGCGTTTTACATGGAGCCCGATCCGGCGCGGCCCGACCTCGCGCTGTGCGTCGATGTGCTCGCGCCCGAGGGCTACGGCGAGATCATCGGCGGCTCGCAGCGTATGGCGTCGCATGAGTTGCTGCTGCAGCGCATTCACGAGCACGGCTTGCCGGAAGAGGCGTTCAAGTGGTATCTCGATCTGCGCAAGTTCGGCGGCGTGCCGCACGCAGGATTCGGCATGGGCATCGAGCGCGCAGTAGCGTGGATCTGCGGACTCGAACATGTTCGCGAGACGATTCCCTTTCCGCGCATGTTGCACCGGTTGTATCCGTAACCCGGGTGAGGTCTACCACAATGTAGGATGTTGTCTCAGGAACGACTATGGCAACCAGTCCCATCACCAAACCGCTTCAGAACATTGAGACCAAGTACATTCGCATCATTGGCGTGCCGCTGGATCTTGGCCAGTCGCGGCGCGGCGTGGACATGGGTCCGTCGGCCATGCGGGTCGCCGGCCTCGAAGCCAAGCTGGAGGCGCTGGGCTACGACGTCGAAGACGGCGGCAATGTGCCGGTCGCGATGTTGGAGACCGAGTCGGAAGGCGATCCCAGCGCGAAGTATCTGAACGAAATTACCGAGACCTGCACGGCTCAGGCCGAGCTGGTCATCAAGACGCTCGAGGCGGGAAAGATTCCCCTGGCTCTCGGCGGCGATCATTCCATCGCTGCCGGCACCGTGTCAGGCGTGGCCGAATTTTATCGCCGCAAGAAACAGCGCGTCGGCCTGCTGTGGATCGATGCCCACAGCGACATCAACACTCCGGAAACTTCGCCCAGCGGCAATGTTCACGGGATGCCGCTCGGCGCGATCATGGGCCTGTTTCATTCGCCGCTGTCCGACCTGTACGGTTTCAGCCCCAAAGTTCGGCCGGAGAATTGTGCGCTGGTTGGCATTCGCGATGTGGACGAGCATGAGCGCGAGAACATCCGCCGCTCGGGCGTGCATGTTTTCACCATGCGCGATATCGACGAGCGCGGCATGCGGGCGGTGATGGAGGAAGCGCTTCGCCTGGCTGGACGTGGGACCGTTGGCTATCACGTTTCGCTCGATCTCGACTGGATTGATCCCGAGGATGCGCCGGGCGTCGGCACTCCGGTGTGGGGCGGCGCGACCTATCGCGAAGGCCATCTGGCGATGGAGATCATCGCCGACCACGGTCGGATGTTGAGCTTCGAGCTGGTGGAAGTGAATCCCGTTCTCGATGAGCGCAACCAGACGGCGGAGCTGGCAGTTGAGCTGGCGCTCTCGGCCTTCGGCAAGAAAATACTGTAGAGGCCGGTGTGTCCGTGCAACGAACGGATTTTACACACGACAACATCATTCCGTATGTGGAGATGTGTCTTCGTGAGGGCACGAGTCTTCAGCGGGGTATGAACTTCGGCTTAGGGGGAAACCACTCCGTTATACTGATGTCCCTTCGCCGAAACGCCCCTTACCGAGACAAGTTGGAAGACAACGGCACGACGCTAATCTACGAGGGTCACGACGAACCGAGGACAACAACTGAGCTAAATCCGAAACTCTTAGATCAACCGGAACAATATCCATCTGGCGCACTGACCCAAAACGGCAAGTTTCATCAAGCGGCGCAGCTGACAAAAGCCGGGCTACGGCCGCCGGAGAGGGTTAGAGTTTACGAGAAGATCCACACTGGAATTTGGTCGTACAACGGGACGTTTCACCTCGTTGACTCGTGGCAAGAAACCGACGAGCACCGTAGCGTTTTCAAGTTTCGGCTGGTTGCGATTGAGGGTGAAGAAGATCTGAGCCTGCCTCCATCTTCCAACCCGCCTAGGCGACGGGTAATACCGACCGCGGTAAAACTTGCAGTTTGGAAACGCGACAAAGGTCAGTGTGTGATTTGCGGTGCTAAGGACGAACTTCACTTCGATCATGATCTGCCTTGGTCAAAAGGCGGAACGTCGTTGAAAGAAGAAAACGTGCAACTGCTGTGTGCACGGCACAATCTTCAAAAGCACGATTCAATCGTCTGATGGGCGCATCCAAGTTACCAAATTCCATCCTGCCGGCGCTTCCCGAACTGCGCACCACCTCCTTCTTCGGCCGCAGCATCCGCTATTACGATGTCGGTTCTGGACCGCCGCTCGTTCTGATTCACGGCATCGGTGGTGATGCTGACGAGTGGGCTTTCTGTCTCGGGGCTCTTAGCGCTTCGCACCGCGTCATCGCCTTGGACTTGCTCGGCTTTGGCCGCTCCGACAAGCCGGCGATCGAATACTGCATCGCGGTCTTCGTCGAAGTGCTGGAAGCATTCCTGCGCAAGCTGGATATTGCACGGCCAACTCTTGTCGGGGCCTCGCTGGGCGGCTGGATCGCCGCGGCCTTCGCGCTGCGAAATCCCATTGCCTTAGACAAGCTAATTCTGGTCGATGCTGCGGGTGTTTGGGGCGATACGAAAGAGCTGCCTATCGATCTCCACGTCTCTACGCGGGATCACATGCGCGAAATCATGGAGATGATTTTCTGTGACAAAGCACTGGCTACCGATGCGCTCATCGACCTGGCCTACGAGCAGCACCTCGAGCGCGGCGATGGCTACACGATTCATCGAGTCCTGCAAAACCTGCGCAATGGCCGCGAGTTTCTGGATCACAGAATCGCTGCCCTCACTGTCCCCACGCTGCTTATCTGGGGCGAGGAGGATCAGTTGATCCCAGTAGCGACCGGACGTCGGATTCACCGCCTTATCTCCGGTTCACGGCTGGAAGTGATTCCGCAGTGCGGACATCTGCCGGCCTTGGAGAAGCCCATCGAGTTCAGCAATTGCGTCGTGAACTTTCTGCGTCAATAACTTCTTTTAAGCCGAATTGCAATGGTTCCGCAACCCTGCCGCCGCTAACGCGGCTCGAATAGATTGTCCACCTCACCCCGAGTTCTAACGCCCCGGGCTCACTGCGCTGTCGCTGCTGCGCGGCTGGTTCGGTCGCAATTCCGACTGTTTGTTCGACCTGAAATTCCTTGGCCGGTTGCGACACGATCTCTTCAGCCCCTGAAGGGATATTTTGCAGGGGCTAAGCCCAAGCTTTTTTCCGCACCTCTTTCGGCACGACCAAGGTCGTGCCCTGACACAAACCTTTGGCCAGACCCTGGCCTAACGGCCCGCATTATCCAGACTCAATAAAAGCGACACGGCCGTAGCGCTCGCTCTTGGCAGAGCGATGGATTCGCGGGATGATCTATGGGGAACGATTGGGAGCAGGGACATGATTCTTCGCATTCTCATTTTTGCAGTCGGGGTTGGGATGTTGCCGCTCGGGCTGAGCGCGCAATCCAGCGAAACGCAGAGCGGACAGACGCAGAGCGGGCAGCCGCAGGCGAATCCTCCGCGCATGGCGACGCCGCCGATTCAGATCCTGGTGAGCGGCTGCCTCCGGCGCGGACACGACGGGGGCTACTACATCAGCGATCGCAATGGCATCACGTGGGCGCTGTCGTCGACCACGGTCGATCTGTCGGCGCAGGTGATGCACGCGGTGACGGTCACCGGCAAGCCGACAGGGCTAGCGCAACCACCGCCGCAGTCGAATCAGCCGTCCGGCAATGCTGCAGGTGGTGGAGGCTCACAGCACGGGTTGCAGGTGCTCACGCTGAAGATGCTGACCAACAGCTGCACGCGATGAGTTTTGTTGCCCGGCGAATCAGAAGAGCTTGCGACGTAGGAAGCCAGCCAGGCCGAGGATGCCGGATCCCAACAGCATGATGCTACTGGGCTCAGGAACCGAGGTTGTGGTGCTGGTGGTGGTGGTTGTCGTGCTGGTGGTACCGAGAACGGTGAACGATTCCGAAGGAAGCGAACCCAGCGAGTTCTCGGAGGCCTGCGCCGGGCCCTCGTTCTCATCCCAGAAGGCCGGGTCGCCGCTGGGTACGCTGGCGTTCTGCAGGTTCAGCCAGTAGGTGCCGGCATTGAGCGTCGGTCCGTTGAAGGCGCTGATTTCGTTGCAGACGTCGTAGCCATAGGTGTTGATCGCGCAGGAGCCGCGGTTGAAATTGATCACCTGATCAAAGTAGGTGGTGCCGCCGTTCTCGCCCGAGGTGATGGACAGTTCCGCCGAGGTCAGCGTATCGCCCGAAAACAGCCATATTCCGAAGTCGGCTCCGGTAATGGTCGTATTGTTGTTAGTGACGTTGAAGGTGTCGCTGACGATGAAGCCGAAGTTGATGGTCCATCCGTCGGTGTTGCCGTTGATTGGGCCGTTGCTGTAGAGCGTTTGCGATATAGCCGGAATGGCAAGCGCCAGACAAATAACGAGGAGAGAAGCGATGCGCACAGGTCACCCCACTGACAGGGAGGCAGCAATTATTATGCCAGCCTACATCATTGAATTTGCTAGACCTAGCGTTGCCCATGGGTGTCTTGTATGCAGACGGTTGCGATTCTCTGTCCCCCCAAGAAGCCCGTCTCTTTCCACGCCCGCATCCTATGAGGGCGCCGGGTGGCACGACTGATGAGGCCGCTGAAAAAGTCGTAACGCGCCAGTCTTGTGCCGCCGGCTGAAGCCGACTCAGAAAAGGAAATAAACGGCTTATCGGCACGACTGAAGTCGTGCCCTGTTACAAAGCGCTCGTGGGACGACTTTTCAGCGGCCTGTGAAGTTGTGCCCTGATACGAAGTCGGTGCAATTCGGTTGGTGACTGATCCAGGATCACCGGCTTCGGTTCGTCCCGGAAGTGGACAGGGATATTGTGCGGCGCGGTCCGCACTTGCGCTGCGCTTTTGATGCTGGCATGATGGGCGCTAGCTCCTCCGCAGCCCCAACCAAGGAAAAAGGCCCTGATGTCTCGTTTGAGTGCAGCCGCGCGTTATGGATCACGTGAGCTTCGCACCGTTTTGCTGATCTGCCTGCTGTTGCTGTGCGCCGCGACCACTCTGCCGGCGCAATGTCCGGTATCCGACGACGATCCCAATGTCATGTTCAAGCGTCCCGAACGGGTGCGGCCGCCGGGCAAAGAGCCGCCGCTGCCGGAAGCGGGCTACCTTACCAACACGCATTACACCAGCCAGTTCTTCGGCATCGACTTCGATCTGCCGCTGACCGTTGCAGGGGCACGAGATCATGATGCCGATCATGCCGGAGAAGCAGCACGCGCTGCTGGCGCTGCAGTACGAGAAGGGCGAGCATACCGGCTACATCATCGTGACGGCGAGCGATCCGCTGCCCGGCCAGCAGATCAACACGCCGGAGAAGCAGCGGCGGGAGCTGGAGCAGTGGGACAACCAGAACACCGGCTGGGGAGCGCAGAACCCGTTTCCCATACCGTCGTTCCTGCTGAACACCGGGCGTTTCAATTCGTCGACCCATCGCACCGGGCGCAACATCGCGATCCAGTACTGGACCGGCATCAACAACTACATGGTGAAGGTGGTGATCGGCGGCAACGATCAGGACTTCCTGCACAAGGCCAAGAGCCTGATGGCGGACGCGAAGATTTACTGCCCGCAGGAGGATGGCTCGCTGATCACCAAAGAAGGCAAGCCGGTGAAGGTTGAGGGCAAGCCTTACTACGGGCCGACGGTGCCGACCTTTCGCGTCAATGAGGCGCTTCATGACGAGCCGGGAAAGAACATTCCCGCGGGAGAAGTAGTGGAGGGCGTGTATCGCAATCCGGAGCTGGGCTTGCAATATCAGCTGCCGGCGGAATGGGCGCCGCTGTCGCCCAGCGATCCTCCGCCGGTTGAGGCGTCGGCGTTGCGCATCTATCGTTTTCTGCATGCCTGCTCGCAGACGCTGCTGACGATTGCGCCGCAACATCCGGCGAAGGATCAGCCGGCGCCGATGATCGTGCTGCACGCGCTCGATCCGAATTGCCTCTCGATGCATACCGCGACTTCGCTGACCGACAAGCGCACGCTGGACGCGGTTGCGGCCAGCCTGGAAGCGATGAACGAGTTCGGCCAGATCTCGACCGACGAACTGATCACGATGCGCGGGCATCTGTTCATGGTGTTTCACGGAACGCTGGCGACGGCATCGCGCGGTGAGGATCTGGGGGTGCGCATGTCGCAGTCAATCTTCGCAACGCGCTACAACAAGATGCTGCTGATGTGGTCGGTGATCGCCGCCGATCAAGAC
Organism: uncultured Acidobacteriaceae bacterium; assembly: GCA_963697175.1. Taxonomy (GTDB): domain Bacteria; phylum Acidobacteriota; class Terriglobia; order Terriglobales; family Acidobacteriaceae; genus Bog-257. The sequence goes on from CAVONC010000030.1 coordinate 140,650, forward strand.
GCGCTGAAGGAAGTGCCGGTGAGTACGGTTGTGTTCGAAGGCTCGCCGCCGATTCCGCTGAAGGAGTCGGCGGAGGTAAAGAAGTAGGTCCACGCTTCCGTTTTCATTCCTTGTTTCGTCCCACAATGATCGTGGGGCAATTTACTGCAGGCGATAAATCGGTATCCTGCATAAGTCGGAGTCGGGCGTTCTGGAGCCGCACGGCAAAAGTCGCTCTCGTGGCGAGCGCCGCGTCGGCTAGCCGCACGCCTTCTCTCGCTAGATGCCAACTGGCAGGACGGGCTTCATACGGCACAGACTGAAGTTTTCTGCGCCCTGGTTCTATCACTCCGCCCGCTTTTTCACGAGCCGGAAGCAGGTTCTGGCGGGATTATATCGTCGCTTATCGGCGTACGATCTGGTAGTCTTGACTGCCAGAAGTGTTGAAGTGTTTATCTCCAATTCCGTGCGGATGGGCGGACCTTGGAGAACCCTAGGGGCCATTGTCGAGGGGACATTCATACTCGCAGTTCTTTGGCGGAGGAACATTTCCAATCAACGTTGATTATCTTCTAGCAGCCTGCGGTAATTAGCGCTACTGCCCCCAGCGGCTGAAGGCGTGCCCCTTCGGAACCCGGGATTTGCTGGATTTTTGCGCTCTGAGATGTCTACATTGTGGGAAATCTCACATTGTAAGATCAAGGGTTTCGGCGTGATCTCACCAGGTCGTGACATAGATTTTTCGGCCGCCCGGGCAATTGACTAAGGCTCCGAAAGTTGGTCGTTCCAAACAGATAGCCATTCGCATCTATCAGGACTTGCTATGGGGGTTGGCTCCGTCGCTGCCATTGGTGAAATCAGAAAAATCGTGCCGGCCGGCAGCTCCGGGGGTCGGAGTGGCTGACGGTAGATCCGGCACGACATTGAGGTGACACAGAAGCATCCTAGTCGAGGGCAATGGGCGGCGCAGCGGCAGGGGTCACGCTTCAACGTGCAATGTTGGCGGAGGTGTGGTGAGGAATGTCGCAGGGCGATGTGCGTATTTCCCGCAAGCGGAAAGAAAGTTCAGAGATGAAAGGGGTCGAACGAGCCCAGGTTAGCCCAAACGATGGGCGAACCTGGGGCACCGGACAAATCAAACACAGCCGCGCGAAGCGTTAGTGACGTTTCTTCTTGGCAGCCTTCTTTGCGCCGCCTTTCTTCGCGGCCTTTTTGGCCGGCTTCTTGGCGGCTTTCTTAGCAGCCTTCTTGGCCGGCTTCTTGGCAGCTTTCTTCGCCGGTTTCGGCGCGGGTTTCTTGGCTGCCTTCTTCGCCGGAGCTTTCTTGGCAGCTTTCTTGGGAGCGGCCTTCTTCGCCGCTTTCTTGGGAGCAGCCTTCTTGGGCGGAGCGGGCGGTTTCGACGGCGGAGCCGCAGCTACCGGCTCGACCTCGAGGTCTTCCTCGACGACGGTGACGGTTTCAGGTTCTTCTTCCTCTTCTTCTTCTTCTTCGTATTCTTCTTCTTCAAGAGAATCGTTGTACGCGCTGTCTCCGTAGTCGTCCATTTCGTCATCTCTGCGACCATAGAGCGTTTCGTCGAAAGTCATGTGCTTGTCCTCCTGATGGCGCCGGACTCCGCATTAACCTAACGGAGGCAGCTAGCAAGGCAAAAGTCGGTTTTATACCAAAGACGATGAATCGCACAAGGGCAAGCGAATAATACAGCGATGCGCCCGCCCCATCCTGGTTTTTACACAACGGGCCTGTTGTAACAGAGCAAATAGCAATTAGCAACTGGCAACTAGCTGTGAGCCATGGGCTGTGGGCTTTGGGTCGACGCCGCAGTCTTAGCGATCCGGTTTTGCTGATGGCGCAGAGCTCAAGGCCCATGGCCCATGGCTCACAGCTCAGAGCTATTTCTTAATCACCAGCACGTCGCCGGCGCGGAGGTTGGCGGCCAGCTTGGGGTTATCGCGTTTCAGCTCCGCAACCGAGACGTGGTTCGATTCGGCGATGCTGGACAGGGTTTCGCCCTTCTTGACGGTGTGGTACTTCGCTTCGGTGGATTCTGTCGTGGAAGAGTGCGACTTCCCCGTAGTGCTATGGTGAGCGGCGGAGGCGCTGGTCGAGGTCTTCGACTCCGGCCGAATCGGGGCCCGCCGCGGTGGCGCTGCTGTCCGAGCTGGTGGGCTTGTAGATGACCAGCGTGCGCCCCGGCGTAAGCTCCGAGCTGGCGCGTAAGTGATTCCATTTGCGCAGTTTATCGACGGGGACCTCGAAGTCGTCAGCCACGGAGGCGACGGTATCGCCCTTGCGGACTTTGTAGTGAGTGGCCTTGTGCGAGTAGGCGTCGGCCTGGCTTTCATGCCGATTGGGCGAGATCGGAATGATCAGCTTCGTGCCGGGCCGGATGTCGTCGCCGACGCTGCCAGAGAGGCTGTTGGCATCGGCAATGGACGACGTGGAGACGTGATACTTGCGCGCGATGGAGCCCAGCGAGTCGCCATACTCGACGCGGTGATAGCGCCAGTAGGTCCGCATGTCCTGCGGAATGGCGGCGATGGCCGTCTCGTACTTCTCCTGCGAACCCGCGGGCAGGTTCAGCGTGAAGGGCTGATCCTTGGGCGTGGTCATTCGCAGCAGGCTGGGATTAATTTCCTGCAAATAATCGACTGAGGTATCGACGCACTCGGCCACCAGGCGCAGGTCTACGGGATAGGTGATGACGATGTGGTCGAGCTGCACGGCCGGCTCGGGCGCGACGGCTTGCAGGCCGTACTGCTCGGGATTCTTCGCCATGATGGTTTCGGCGATGATGATGGGAACGTAGTTGCGCGTCTCCTGGGGCAGCACGCCGCGCCGGTAGAGCTCCCAGAAGTCGGCGTAACCGGTGCGCTCAACCGCGTGCTGCACCGTGGCGGCGCCCGAGTTGTACGCGGCCATCGCCAGATACCAGTCGCCAAACTGGTTGTAGAGATCGTGCAAATGGCGGGCAGCGGCGCGCGTGGCCTTCTCCGGATCCTGGCGATCGTCGACCCACCAGGTGCGCGTGAGGCCGTTGAGCTCGCCCGTCTGCGCCATGAACTGCCACATGCCGCGCGCGCCCGCACGCGACAGCGCCAGCGGCTGGAAGCCGGACTCGGCTTGCGCCAGGTAGATGAGATCCTGCGGCACGCCTTCCTCTTTGAAGATGCGCGAGATCATCTCGCGATAGCGGCCGGCGCGCGCCCAGGCGTGCTCCAGCGTGTTCTTGCCGCGCGTGCTGGAGAAGTAACCGATGAAGGTCGCGACCTGATCGTTCATCACCAGCGGCAGATCGGACTTGGTGTTCTTAACCTCGACTTCGGCCCGGGCCTTGATGTTGGGGTCTACGGGAAAGGTGTTGATGTCGTTGGCTTCGTCGATGGGCGCGGGCTCGGAGCGCGGCTCGTTGAAGCCGTCGCCCTGCTGCAGCGCCGTCATCTCCAGTTCGTGTACCGCCTCGACGATTTTGTCGAATTCGCGCTGCAGGCGGTCGTCGTTGCGGACGTCGAGGTTGCTGCTGAGCAGCGTGTTGAAGGCCTGATCGAAGTTGGCGCGCGCGGCCTCCAGATGTCCGGCCTGATAGTTGGCCTGGCCGGCGGCGTATTCCTTCTCGGCCTGCGCGATCACGGCGTCGGCGGGATCGGGTTTCGTCGCGGGAGTAGCGGGCTGCGACACGGCCGGAACCGGCGGAGGAATCTGGGCTTTGGTCGACTTCTGGGCGATCAGATTGGCGCTGGAGAGAAGGAGTCCGACGCAGAAAAGTGAGGCGACCGGAGACTTATGGCGAAGCAGTGTCATCGTTTCACAAATATCAAAAAACTAGAGCCCTACTGCGTCCCACCCGGTTGATGTGATGTTACTATGCCGCGAATTTTGGGGTCAATGAAACGGGAGAGGAAGCGGTAGTGACTGAAATCCATCAGACACTACCCGGACAAACAGAAGTAACTGACGCACCACGAAAAATTTGAAGCTGTGATTTCACTTCTCTTGTCAATGCCCACATCCTGAAGCCGGGCTGTGGGTATTACTCCGGCGTATGTGGGGCTAAGCCGTAAGGTTGGCCGCCGATGGCGTTTCGCGACAAGGTTCGGGATCGTTACCTCCGGCTGGTGTGGCCGTCCAAGCTGATAAGAGCATTCGTTAGAAAGATGCTTTTTTCTGCCGCTGGACGGCATGTTGAACTGGAAGACATTTGCGATAGGCTGTAGTCTTGCGCTGACGCTGTTGCTGTTTGCGCAACCTAAGCCGGTCATGCCTGAGCAAAACGAATTCCGCGCGGTGATCGATCTCACCCACAACCTGAACGACCGCTCGCCGAACTGGGAGGGGACTGAGGAATCGCCTTATCAGGCGAAGGAACTCGGAAGCATTCAGCGCGACGGTTATTACTCGCGAGTGTTCTCGACCCAGGAGCACTACGGCACGCATCTCGATGCGCCGGCACATTTCGCCGCTGGCGCGTGGACGGTGGACCAGATTCCGGCCGAGCATCTGGTGCGGCCGCTGGTGGTCATCGATGTGCGCAAGCAAGTGAAGAACAATCCCGACTATGAAGTGACAGTTGAGGACATTGCCGGGTGGGAAGACGCGCACGGAATGATTCCTTCGGGTGCAGTCGTGATGGCTTACACCGGTTGGGAGGAGCGCTGGAATTCGCAGAAGAGCTTCCGCAACCAGCAGGCTGACCATCTAACGCACTATCCGGGCTTCTCGCTGGAGGCGGCCAAGTTTCTGGTGAAGACGCGCGAAGTGGTGGGACTCGGCATCGATACCATGAGCGTGGATATCGGTGCGACGGAGACCTATCCGGTCCACGTGTTCACGTCGCGCGAGAATGTTTATCACCTGGAGAACGTGGCGAACCTTGCGCTGGTGCCAGCGACGGGAGCAACGGTTGTAGTCGCGCCCATCAAGCTGGAGAACGGGTCAGGTGGACCGGCGAGGGTGTTGGCACTGGTGAAATGAGGCCCGCTCTTCGCTGTTCGCCTTTCGCTCCTGGCAATCGTCGGTCATAACAGCTCAGGGCTATTCGCTACAGGCAAGCAACAAAACGCGTAAAGCGAAGAGCGAAAAGCGAAAGCGGCTCCTCACACATGCGCCTTATACAGCAGATAGCTAACGCTCTCGCGCAGGGCGGCGAGGTATCGTCCAACGACGGTCCGCGGAATCGAACTCGGGCGCGGCGAAATGTACACAGTGATTCCTTCGGCAGACATCATCTGCTTGGCGCGGAACATGTGATACGCGTCGCTCACCAGCAGGCAGTTGTGCATGTCGTTCGCGCGCAGAATAACGGCCACGCGCTTCGCCGATTGCTCCGTATCTCCGCCCTGGGTTTCTGCGATCAGATTGGCATCGGGCACGCCGTGCAATTCCAGATAATCCCGTCCGACTTGACCCTCGCTGAAGTGCGGGTCCTTGCCGGCGCCGCCTGTGGTAATGATGACCGGCGCCAGTCCGCGCTCGAACAAGCTGTAGGCGTGATCGAGCCGAGCGCGAAACACCGGCGATGGATGTCCGACGTATTCCGCCGCACCGAAGACGACGATCGCATCAGCGGAATGTTCCTCATCAACGCGGGCCTCGCGCATGATCTGGCGGCTGATGTACAGCAGAAACACGGCGGCGGCGATCGCGACCAGAGCTGCGATCCAGCGGACAGGATGAATTGTGGATTTGTCTACCGCAGTGGGCAATCTATTCCCGTCCCAAAAGCTCGACGATCTGTTCCTCCGAGATCGCTCCATGCCGCAGCAGGCGCCAGCTGCCATCGGTCGTCAGATCGACGATAGTCGATGGCATCACGCCAGGACTCGGGCCGCCGTCCACGATGATCGACAGGCAATCGCCCAGCTGATCGCGCACCTGCATCGCCGTAGCGCATTCGACTTCGCCGTGCAGGTTGGCAGAAGTCGCTGTGATCGGCAGGCCGGCAGAGCGAATGATAGCTAGCGGAACTTCGGCGGCGGGCACGCGCAGCGCGACGTTGCCGGTATTCGCCGTGACCTTCAGCGGCAGCTTGGGATCGGCCTTCACGATGATGGTCAGCGGTCCAGGCCAGAAGCGGCGCGCCAGCAGATAGAAGATCTCCGGTACGGGCCACGCCAGGTCGGCGGCCTGATCGACGGATTCAATCAGCAAGGAGAGCGGCTTGTGCCGCGAACGTGTCTTGATGTCGTAGACGCGATCGACAGCATGCAGATTGAAGGGATCAACCGCGAGGCCATAGTAAGTATCGGTCGGCATGCCCAGCACCTCGCCGGCGCGGATTTTCTCCGCCGCGTAGGTGACCAGGGAAGCCTCCGGCTCCTTACTGTTGATTTTGACGATTTCGGGACGCAACCCAACCTCTTTCGTTCGCGAGGAGCTTGCGGAGCGAAACCCTAACACATCGCTCCGGTAAACGGCAACTGAGCAGATTATCACGTCGCCGCTCTTCGCGCGGTGATGCGGTGTTGCGGTGTAGGATAGACGCCGGTTCCAGTCCATGACTCGCCTTACCAGCTCCGAGGATTCGCTTCGCCGCGTCGACAGCCGCCAGAACGCGCGCGTCAAAGAGCTGCGCCGCGCCTTCGCCGAGGCCGCTCCAAACCAGGAGGGCGAGGTCGCCATCGAAGGCATGCATCTGGTGGAAGAGGCCATCCGCAGCGGATTGCGGCTGAGCACGGTCTTCTTCAGCGACTCGGCGCGCGAGCGGGCTCATCGGTTGCTGCCGCAACTGTCGTCGCAGACGGAGACGCTGCTGCTTTCCGACAGCATCTTCGCCAGCGCCGTGCCTTCCGAAACTCCCCAGGGTGTCGCCGCGCTGGTCCGAGTCAAGTCGTTCACGTTGGACGGCATTCTTGCTCCGCAGCCGGCGTTGCTGGTGATTACCGCCGGCCTGCAAGATCCTGGCAATCTGGGCACCATCGCCCGCTCCGCCGAGGCCTTTGGCGTGAGCGGACTTCTGTTCGGCGAGCGCACTGTGAGTCCCTGGAACTGGAAAGCGATTCGCGCTTCGGCGGGATCGCTGTTCCGCCTGCCGTCGACTAGGGTCGAGCTCGCGAAACTGCTGCCGAAAATCAAAGCGCAAGGCGTGCGCGTACTGGCAACGTCGTCGCACAAGGGCACGGCTGTGTCAGATGCCGACTTGCGCGGGCCGATCGCATTCGTCGTTGGTGGCGAAGGTGCAGGAGTTCCGAAAGATGTTTTGGCGCAGGCTGATGAGGTCGTTGCTCATTCCTCAATCACCGAAAGTGGAGTCGCTGAACGCCGGCATCGCCGCGTCGATCCTGCTGTATGAGGCGGCGCGGCAGAGAACGGAGGTTCACCACGGAGGCACGGAGAGCACGGAGGTCTGAGGCATACAACTCGAATTCGCATGGTCGGTTTTGTCATGAAATGCAGTGCCCGGTGCGTGGAACATCTTCATGATTCGTGAAGCCTGAATTGTTTGAGCACTTCCGTGTCCTCCGTGCTTCCGTGGTGAACTGATTGCGTGAGCCTGTTCCAGAACAACCCGCCTGCTGACGAAGTCATCGACAAGTCGCGTCCGCTTGCGGACCGCATGCGCCCGCGCACGCTCGATGAGTTTGTTGGCCAGGAGCACATCCTCGGCCCGGCCAAGCCGCTGCGTATCCAGATAGAGCGTGACGATACCGGCTCGCTGATCTTCTGGGGACCTCCGGGCGTCGGCAAGACCACGCTGGCCAAGATCATCGCCCGCATGACCCACGCCGATTTCATTGAATTTTCCGCTGTGCTCAGCGGCATCAAGGAAATCAAGCAGGTGATGGCCGACGCCGAACGCGCCCGCCAATATGGCACGCGGACCATCATCTTCGTCGACGAGGTGCACCGCTTCAACAAAGCCCAGCAGGACGCCTTCCTTCCGTACGTCGAGAAGGGAAGCATTCGCTTCATCGGAGCCACCACCGAGAATCCGTCGTTCGAAATCATTGCGCCGCTGCTGTCGCGCTGCCGCGTCTACCTCCTGAAGCCGCTCAGCGAAGAGCAGATCGTTGGGCTGCTCCAGCGAGCACTGCAAGATAAGGAGCGCGGCCTTGGCGAGTTGCATCTCGATGCCGACGATGGAGCGCTGCGCAAGATCGCGGCCTACTCCAGCGGTGACGCCCGCAGCGCCTACAACGCGCTGGAAGTCGCGGCTACGCTGGCGCGCGAGCAGGCCGAAACAGACCATCCTCGCATCACCGACGCCATCGTCACCGACGCCCTGCAGAAGCGCGTGCTGAGGTACGACAAGGCCGGCGAGGAGCACTACAACCTCATCTCCGCGCTGCACAAGAGCGTGCGCAACAGCGATGCCGATGCGGCGCTCTATTGGCTGGCTCGCATGCTCGAGGCCGGTGAGGACCGGCTGTACGTCGCGCGCCGTGTGGTGCGCATGGCGATCGAGGACATCGGGCTCGCCGATCCCAACGCGCTCGCGATCACGCTGGCCGCCCGCGATGCCTTCGACTTCCTCGGTATGCCCGAAGGCGATTTGGCGCTCGCGCAGGCGGTGGTTTATCTGTGCGCCGCGCCCAAGTCCAACGCCGTTTACCTCGCCTACGGCGAGGTGCTCGCCGATGTCGAGCGTACCGCGCAGGATCCGGTGCCGTTGCATCTGCGCAATGCGCCAACGGGATTGATGAAGGCCTTCGGCTACGGTGAGGGCTATCAGTACGCCCACGATCTGCAAGACAAAGTCGCCGACATGCAGTGCCTGCCCGACAACCTCAAAGACCGGGTCTACTATCGTCCGACAGACGAAGGGGTGGAGAAGCGCATCAAGGCGCGACTGGAAGAGATCAAGCGGGCGAAGGAGAATTCACAACCGGGGCACAGAGACTCAGAGCAGTAGGAGCGTGCAGCATTCGTATGAACTGCATCAACTTCCAAACAGCTCTTGCTCTAAAGCGGATCGCCTCATTTTCAGATAGCGGGAGGTATCGTCCAGGATCGCGGCAAGAGTACCAATTTTGAGGCTTTTGTGTTGCGGAATTGAGATGTGATGCTGATAAGTGCGAATAGTTGAGGTCAGGCGAAGATGGCTACCAGTTTGCCGGGTGACCTCGTATCCATAGCGACGAAGCAGCTTCGCAAGTTCGGCGCCGCTAAGGTCGCGCGGCAATTTCAAGCGGTAATCACCTCATCATGAACGAAGTGTAGTCTGATTATCGCGGGCGCGGCTGCCCCTTCAAAATGGCAGCGTACCGCATCCCGCACCATCTCACGGAGTTCATCCATCGACTCCGCCTGGGTGAAGATCGAGTGGCCAAGGGCTCGCGCCTCATAGCCTCCCTCCGCCGACTCTTCCACCGAAAAGATAATCTCGGAATCCTTCATGGCGCTTGATTATAAACTGTCTTGGGCCGGGAACCCGTGGCCCACCAACTCGTCGCTCGTGTTTTGGCGACCGGGCGGGCAGCCGCGGAGGCCTATGCTCTGTCTGCCTCTGTGGTTGAGAAATCCTATCCCACGCAATTCTTCTTCAAGAACTCCAGCGATCGTTCCCGCGCCAGCTTTGCCGCCTCGGGATTGTAGGAAGCGCGGTCGTTGCAATTGAATCCGTGATCGGCGTCGTACCAGAAGATTTGCACCTCGGGATGCGCCGCCTGAACTTTGTCGACCTCTTCTTTGGGAATGTGCTTGTCGAGTTTGCCGAAGTGCAGCATTACGGGACAGCGTGGCGTCTCCTGCGCGTAGCGGCCGATATATCCGCCGTAGTATCCGACAGCCGCGGCGACGTTCAAGACGCGTTGCCGACAGCCAGGCAAACGTTCCACCCAGGCAATAGCCGATAACGCCGCACTTCTTGCCCGTTTCGTTCTTCGCGAAATCGAGGGCTGCGGCGATGTCCTTCACCGCATTGTCAGGATTGAGTTGTCGCGCTATGCCGATGCCTTTTTCGCGATCTTGCCCTTCGTAGCGTAACTCGACGCCTTGCTCGATACGATCGAACAGCGCGGGCGCAACAGCCAGGAAGCCATCGCGCGCGAATCCGTCGGTTACGAAACGGATGTGCCCGTTCACCCCGAATGCCTCCTGCACAACAACCAACCCGACAATGGGCGTTCCGGCTGGACGGGCCACATAGGCGTCCAGTTCGTGTCCGTCGCTGGCTTTCAACCTAATCGTTTCACTCATTAATCCACTCCGGACGCCGCGTACCGTGCGCCTCGATAACTAACTCAAGTGCTCTGTAACAATTCGAAATAGCGTTCCCGACTCATTTCCGCTGTGCGCAGAAGGTTCTTGATGATGAACACGGGGATCTCGTGGTAGAGAGGAATTACGAGCGGGCGCTTTACGCCTGGCTCTGTGTAAACGAGGTGGTCCCCACGCTGCCGAAGAAACGTAAATCCTTCCAAAAACTGCGAGGAGTATTTTGGAAGAAACGAGACGGATGGCGGCCACTATCTTACGTTCACCACCAGTCCGGTCGAGCGCGACGAATTCCGGACCACGCCAGCCGTTCCCCTCTCGCTCACAGCCCGCTTCTTCCAGAATTTCGTCTAACGTCCCCATCTCGCCGCTGGTTTCCACAAAAGCCTGTGCCGCTTCGCCGATATTCCGCCGTGCGTCGTCTCTGCTGGCTCCGCAACTCGAGTGGTTGTGTCAGCGCGGGATTATTAACGGCTGTTAACTGGATGAAGCTGGGCTGATAGCTGACCGCTGACAACCGACAGCTACTTCTTAATGATCGGGTTGTAGCCTTCGGCGACCAGCTGTGCCTTCATGGCTTCGGCCTCGGCCAGCGTCGAGAACGGTCCCACCTGCACGTGATAGAACTTGTCGTTGGTGACAGGATTGTTCACCACGAAGACGTTGTAGTTCTTCTTGCGCAGCGCCCCGGCCAGAGCGACCGCGTCATCCTCGCGCGACACCGCGGCGATCTGCACCACAATCGTTCCCGGCCCAGTTACCGGAGACGTGTGCGACATGACATTCGCCGTCGGCTTGGCCGTGGTTGCTGCTGCGGCGGCCGGGTTCACCGTAACGCTGGTGGCTGCGGCAGCCGTCACTTTGGAAGCTTTCCCTGTCTCCGCGGCGGCCTTCACATCGTGACCGGCCTCGGTGGCCTTTTCATTCGTGGGGGTGGCATTGTCGTTCTGCTGCACTGCTTTGTAGAAGGTCAGGTTCTGATTGTTCGCGTTGGCATCTTCGGCGGCCGGAGCTTGCGCTTCGGGCTTCACGGCCACGCCGGCGGACGGCTTGCTGTCGCTGCCGGACGTGCTCGCCTGCACCGAGTCGGACGGCGCAGCAGCATTCACCTGCGCCGGCTGATCGTTCATCGCCTGCTCACGCCCCGAGCTGCGCCCGACCGAATACCCGATCGAAAAGAAAACGCCGCAGATTGCCGCCAGCAGGAAAAACAATCCCAGCAGCTTGCCCGCGCCTAATGTTATTTCGGTATCGTCAGATGCCATTGAATGCACAGATATCCTCGCCCTTTGGGTAGTGCGGATGTTCGGTAGTGCGGACCTTCAGGTCCGCGTCAGCGCTTGCTAGTTCATACCCTGCCGTGATGGTCATCTGCGATGACCATCACGGCAAAATTGCCTTCGCTCTTGCCAACCGCGGCGCTGAAGCGCCGCACTACCCGTGCTCACTTTTCCGCCGCTGGCGGCGCTCCGCTCAACCTCGCCGTGTCCACATTCACCAGCTTCTGCAGCCCGGCTAGCAGATCCACCGGCACCGGGAAGATGATGGTCGTATTCTTCTCCACGCCGATCTCGGTCAGCGTCTGCAAATAGCGCAGCTGAATACTCGTCGGCTCCTGGGCCAGCAAGTGCGCGGCGTCGATCAAGCGCTGCGCCGCGGCGAACTCGCCTTCGGCGTGAATGATCTTGGACCGCTTCTCGCGCTCCGCTTCCGCCTGCTTGGCCATGGCGCGCGTCATCGTCTCCGGCAGATCCACCTGCTTGACCTCGACGTTGGTCACCTTCACGCCCCACGGATCGGTGTGCTGATCCAGGATCGACTGCAGCCGCAGATTGATCTTCTCGCGATGCGCCAGCAACTCGTCGAGATCGACTTCGCCCAAGACCGACCGCAGCGTGGTCTGCGCGAACTGCGACGTCTGGTACATGTAATTCGAAACCGCAACCACCGCCTTGTTGGGATCGATCACGCGCAGGAAGATGACGGCATTCACCTTCAGCGTGACGTTGTCGCGCGTGATGATGTCCTGCGGCGGAACTTCCAGCGCCTCCTGCCGCAGCGAGACGCGCACGATGCGATCGATGGGCGCGAACACCAGAATGATGCCGGGGCCTTTGGGCACTCCCAGCAAACGGCCAAGGCGAAAAATGACGCCGCGTTCATACTCGGCCAGAATTTTGATCGAGTTGATGATGTAGAGAGCGACGATGATGATGACAACAATGCCAGCTATACCGGGCACAGTGTGCCTCCAGCACAATTGAAGTTTAGAACGGGTACTACTGCGAATTGTAGGCTCATCGCGCGAGGAACCCAAGTTGGCAACAGCTGGTTGTCAGTAGCCAGTTGTCAGTTGTCAGTTGCTGGCTACGCCGCTCCAGTCGGTGGTGCTGGACATGCCGAGTCCCGCCGCAGGCGGGCCGGAAGTAATTAGCCCAGCGCGGAAGTGCTGGGTAAACGTCCGTTATGAAGGATCCCAAGCCCCTTCAGGGGCGACACTCCTTTAGTAATTCCTCCAACCGCTTCTGCCGAAATGCGAAGATGCCTTCCACATCGCGCCGCACGATCAGCTTATGCATGAGATCTCCTAACACGCCGAAGGGTAGCGCATACCGCACGTGATCGCGAATCCGCGTCCCGCCGTTGTCGGCGGCAAAACTATGCTCGTGCCGCCACAGCGCGTACGGTCCGCGCAATTGCGTGTCGACAAAGCCGTGCGGCGGATTCCATTCCGCGATCTTGCTGACCCAGCCCATAGGAATGCCGCGTACCCGCAGTTTGTATTCAATGAGCGAGCCGGTATGCAGTTCCGCATCCGCGCGAACGATGTGGAATCCCAACCACGGCGGCGTGATCTTCTCCAGATTCTCCGGACGTGAGAAGAAGGCGAAGGCCGCGTCCAGCGGTTGCGGAATCCATTGTTCGCGGATGAGTTCATAAGTGTGGGGCATGGAGTGTCGCCCCTGAAGGGGCTCGAGAGGTTAATGGGATGCATACCCAGCGCTTCCGCGCTGGGCTAATTACTTTCGTCCCGCCTTCGCCGGGACTGGATGCGAGTACCCGCTTAGAACTGACAACTGTCTTTCTACTTCTTCTCCACTTCCAGTTCCAGCCCTTCAACCTTGCGCACGACGACGTGATCTCCAATGCCGACGCGCGAAGGCGCGTGCGCATTCCACAACTCGCCCAGCACGAAAACCTTTCCTTCGGGATCGATGTCCGTCCGCGCTTCGCCAATCGCGCCGATCATTCCTTGCTCACCGGTCACGACTTTATTGCGCACGCGCGCGCAGGGCGATGCTCATCAGGAAGACGGTGATCGCGCCGAGCGGCACGCTGACGCCCAGCGCCACCCACAGGCTGACGCGCATCTCGGGAATCGGCCCGTCGACCAGCAGCAGTCCGCCCAGCGTCAGGCACGCGATGCCGCCGAGGCCGAGAATGCCGTGCGTCGCAAACTTCGCCTCCAGCACGAACAGCACGAATGCCGCCATGATCAGCGTGAACGCCGCGTAGCGCGTCGGCAGCAGGTTCAGCGCAAACAGCGCCAGCAGGATGAAGATCACGCCGACCACGCCGGGCACGATCGCGCCGGGATGATTGAACTCGGCATAGAGCGCGAGCGCGCCGACCGCCAGCACCAGGAACGCGATGTTGGGATCGAGCAGGAAGTCGAGGATGCGCTGGCGCAGCGTCATCGGCATCTCGTCCACCTTCGCGTCGACCAGATCCAGCTTGACCTGCTTGCCGTCAAAGCGCTTGATGGTGCGGCCGGAGATTTGCTTGAACAGATCGTCCTGATCTTTGGCGACGATGTCGATGAGGTGCTGCTGCAGCGCCTCCTGGTCGGTCCACGACTTCGACTCGCGCACCGCGCTCTCCGCCAGCGGCACATTGCGGCCGCGCGGTCCGACGAACGAGCGCATGAAGGCGGCCGAGTCGTTCTCGACCTTGGTCTTCATCACGTCGTCCATCTTCTCGCCGCCGAGCGTGACCGGATGCGCCGCGCCGGTGTTGGTGCCGGGCGCCATCGCTGCGATATCGGCCGACTCGAGAATGAAGAATCCCGCCGAAGCTGCGTTGGCTCCCGTCGGCGCGACGTAAACGATGACCGGCACAGGCGAGTTGAGAATCTTCTGGATGATCTCGCGCGTCGAGTCGACGAGTCCGCCCGGCGTGCGCAGCTCAATCAACACCGCGTCCGCGTTGGTCTGGCGCGCGTGCTCGATGGCGCGATCAATGTATTCAGCGCTGATCGGCTGGATGGTGTCGTCAACGCGAATCTTGACCACCGAGCTGGCGAAAGCGGCGGTCGATGCCAACAGTGCAATCAAGCAAACAACAAAAGCGATTCTGATCTTGAACATGAAACCTCCTTCCGGAGGGTGAACTCTTCTTGCGTAAAAGAGGGCGGAGCACGCCTTCAAGCGTGCAGTTTGCGCATATTTCGTCTCTACTCGGCTTTAGCCGCTGAGGTGATCCTCGCCGAATTACCTCAGCGGCGGAAGCCGACTTCTACACCGAACCATTTTTCTGTACGCCTGAAGGCGTACTCCACCCAATACGAAATGCTGAAAGCCTATGAGGCCGGCCACGCTGACACCTCTATTGTGCGCCTGTTTGCCGCGCAGCGACATCTCGTTTTAGCGCCTGCGCTGCAGAGTTAGCCGGCTCAATGGCCAGCGCGCGATCTACATCGCCCGCCGCCGACTGCACCTGGTTCTGCTTCAGGTCCAGCCGCGCCAGCACCAGCAGTGCATCAACGTTTGGCTTCAGACGAATCGACGTCTGCGCTTCGCTGCGCGCATTGACCACGTCGCCTTTCTTCTCCAGCACAATCGCCAGTTGCGCGTGCGCGACGGCGTCATTGGGATAAGCCGCGATCGCCTGGCGGAATTCGCTCTCGGCGTCGGCCAGCATGTTTTGCGCAACCAGCTGTTCGCCGCGCTGCACGTGATAGGCAGCGTGCGTCGGACCATCGACCTTGGCCAGGCGCGCCTCGGTAAAGTTTTCAATCTCCATTTGCAGCTGCCGATAGGAAGCCTCGTCGTAGTTGCGCTTGATGCGCTCCATGGGCAGGCGCGGCTGGTTGGTCGGCAGCAAGGCATTCCCCGTCGCAGACGTCGTGGCCTGCATCGGCGGCGGCACGCCGTGGTTGATCATGTCCAGCAGCGCCTTCGCTTCGCTGTCAGTGGGACGCTGCTGCAGTTCATCCTTCAACTGCCGCGCGGCCCCGGCGCTGTCGCCGTTCTTGAAGAGCGCGACCGCCAGGTTGAAGCGATAGTCGGCATCGTTGGGATCGGCGTTAATCGCTTTCGAAAAATATTCCACCGCCTGCGGGCGATGTCCGCGACGCGCCTCCGCCACTCCCATGTTGTTGAAGAGCTCGGTCAGCGGCACGCGCGTCGAAAGATAGCTGAAGGCGGCGAACGCCTTGTCGAAGTTGCCGCGATAGAACTCCGACATGCCCAGCAGGAAGGTCGCCTCGCCAGCAACCGGATCGGTCTTGGGCACGCGCCCGAACCACACCGTCGCCGACTCGTACTCGTGATTGTCGAAGTACGTTTTGCCCAGCTGCAGCATGGCGAGCGTGTAGTTGGGATTCAGCTTCAGCGCATCGTGGAAATAATGAACACGCTGCTGGTAACTGGTAGCCAGCGTGCCGCGAATGTAGTTCTCAAACGCGTCCAGCCGGATCGGCGGAAACGCTTTCAGGAACTGATCGCGCGACATCGCCGGATGCTGCGGCATTTGCTGCAGCAATTGCCACGCCAGCGCGGTCTGCAAATCGATGAGGCTGGTCAGCGCGCCGCTGCTGTCGACCGGCGGAAACAGGTGCAGCTTGCGCATGTCCAGCAGCTGCGCGGTCGCGGTAAAGCTCTTGCCGTCGAAGGTGTAGCGGCCCATCACCACATAGTCGGCGCCCATCTGCTCGGCGATACCGTAGATCGTTGCGCGCGACGGCACCACGCTCTGCGGAATGCCGGAATGATCGAACGCATAGGTGCGATCCTCGCGGTTGATGACGTACACCTGCGACGATGCCATGCGTTGCGAGAGCACTTCGGGGAACGCCTCGCTGATCCACTCCAGCCCGGGCGCGGCCGACTGGTTCTCGAAGGGCACCACCATCAGCGTCAGCGTGCCCGGCATGGGCGGAGGCGCCTGGGCGGGCGCAGTCCGGCCAAGACAGAGCACCGCAGCAAAGATTATGGCTGCAGGATGAAAACGGTAACGAAGGTATTGCAAAGTAGTTCGATTATAGCGGCTGTAACATTGCGGACCGACTCAGAACAGCGTGTTACGTCTGCTCCGAGCGCTTCGGCGGGCCCTGAAGCTTCTTTTCCTGTGCCGGCTTGCGTTGCAATAGAGACGGAGTCCCGTCGCAACACGGGACGGGATGCAGCACTACGCTGCCAGAGTGACAAGGACAGTTGCAGTCGCGCCTGTTTTTCATGGCTTGCCTGATCTCAAAGGAACAACTTCATCGGGGTCCATACGAGCCGCATTAGCACTTTTGTGATCGGTCACAACCTTCCCAATTACGGTTCCCAATTCAACATACCTTCACTTTCCCAGCGAAACCTTTCCCGCATTCTGCGAATCAAAGTAGCAGCAAGGTTCTGTTGTAGGGGCATGACCAGGCTTCGGGGCCCAAGCCCGGCCGTGATGAGGGTGGCAGGATCGCCCACAGACAGCCAGGAGGTGGCTATGAGGCTATTCGATATGGTCTTTGGTTGTTCACATAAACGCTGCAGTTTTCCCATCACGGTGCGCGGCAAGCTGCGCCGCAGTCCGGCCGCGTCGGTCACCGGGACCTACGTTGTGTGCCTGGATTGCGGGCAGGAATTTCCTTACGACTGGAACCAGATGAAGCTGGTAGATGCACAGCCTTCCCCGGTCGCGGAGGTCGCGCCGGCTTACACCGGTCCCAAGGCAGCGTAGCAAGATTTCAGTTGGTTGACAGTTCAGCGAACGCACAGGGCGCTCTCGGCAGCGCCCTGTTTTGGTTTAGAGCATTTTCACAATTCCGGTATTTCCGAAGGCTCGGGTAGTGCGGACCTTCAGGTCCGCGTTTCAGTCCGCCCTGTTCGCTTGAGTCGGCTTTCAGCCGACGACACGTCCGGCACTACCAGGACTGACGAACCGTGCGGTCTTATCGCCGCATCTGCGCTTCGGCCTCGGCTTCGCGCAACGCTTCTTTGGAAACTTCGCGCAGGCGAATGCCAATCTCGAATCGCGGCGCGGTCGACCCGCGTCCCCAGCGATTGACCTCCCAATGCGCGCGCACAAACTTCGCGTTCGCCGCCTCCGATAAATCCACCAGCAGCGGATAGTCGCCGGGATAGAACTTCTGCGACAGCGACGCTACCGGCTTTGCCTCCCACGTTGTGCCGTCGGCGGAGGCGAAGAGGTTGATGTCGATCGCCTCCTGCTCAACGATGGCGCCGATCGACAGCGTCAGCAGAAAAACAGGATTCGCGGCGCCGCTGACGTCCAGCGGCTCGCTGTCGCCCTTGGCGGTGACGACGGTTTTCAGCGGTACAAGAAGCGCATCAAGCATGACACGACAATTCTAGCGGAGTGAGTGGCGACCAATTCGTGACTTAGGTCACAAGTTGAGGCGGTGGTAGAGCGGGCCTTTAGGCCCGCGTCTGAGCCTCCTCGATTCTGTCATCCCGAGGAGGACTTCAGTCCGACGAGGGATCTGCGGTTGACTTTTCCGCAGGCTGTTCAGGCCTGCGATTGCCGTATTGGGCCGCTTCAGCGCCTGAGGGAATCGGTGCTCCACCCACTAGGCGCATGTGAATTGCTTACCTGCGCGGCAGCCCATCCAGAAACCCTCGCAGTAGACGCGCGAACTCATCCGGCTGCTCCAGCGCGGCGTAATGCCCAGCGCGCGAAATGATGTGCATACCGCTCCCGGCAATGTGCTGCCGCATCAGTTCGGCCTCGCCGGTCGCCTCATCTTCGCCCACCAGCACCAGCGTCGGCACATCCATCGTCTTCAGCGTCGCGATCGAGTCCGGCCGCTCGGCCATTCCTTGCTGCACGCCGGCAATGTCCTGCGGCGACATCTGCTGCATCATGCGCCGCGCCGCCTCCACAATGTCAGGACGATTGCTGCGCGTCACCGGCGACAGCAGCTTCGGCAGCATCTCCTCGATGAATCCTGCGCTGCCTTCGCGCAGAACTTTGTCGGCAAGGCCGAGGCGCGTGGCGCGGCTCTCCGGCGTTTCCGCAGACGCGCGCGTATTCGCCAGAACCAGCGCCGCGACGTGGTCGCGATATCGCCGCCAGAATTCAAACAGCGTATATCCGCCGATAGACACGCCGACGAAGAACGCCTTCGTGATCCGCTCCTCGCGGCACAGCGCGGCGAGATCGGCAGCCAGCTTCTGCATCGTCGCCGGCCCGTCGCCCAGTTCCGAGTCGCCGTGCGCGCGCAGATCCGGCATGATGAGCCGGTATTGCGTGCCGAGCTGGTCGGCCACCGGCTTCCAGAAATTGTGGTTCAGCGGAAACGGATGCAGCAGGACAACGTCCGGCCCGTTGCCGCTGACCTGGTAGAAGAGTTGTGCGTCAGAGCTGCGGAAGGTAGGCATAGGATCGCGAGCGTCTATTATTCTATCGGGGTGGCCGGACGTGCGCTCAGCGGGACTCGGTCTTTTGGTCATGACGCGCTGCGATCACCTCCAGAGCGTATGCTGTTGAACTGGCACTATCGCTAATCGCTAATTGCTAGTTGCTAGGTGCTAATTACTAATGATTTCTCCCAAACCTCTCGTCCTCGTCATCCTCGACGGCTGGGGCTACGCTCCGCCGTCGGCCGCTAACGCCATCTCTCTGGCGCGTAAGCCCAACTACGATCGCCTGCTCGCCGAGTATCCCAACACGCTCATCCACACCAGCGGACGCTACGTCGGCCTGCCCACGGGACAGATGGGCAACAGCGAAGTCGGCCATCTCAACATCGGGGCCGGCCGCGTCGTCTACATGGACATCACCAAAATCGATCTCATGATCGAGAACGGTCAGTTCTTCCAGAACCCCGTTCTGCTCGACGCGATGACCAAGGCCCGTATCGGCGAGCGCCGCTTGCATCTCTTCGGCCTGCTCTCCGATGGCGGCGTGCACTCGCATCAGAATCATCTCTACGCGCTGCTGCGCATGTTGAAGCAGAACGGCGTCGAGCGCGTCTTCGTCCACTGCTTCATGGATGGCCGCGACACGCTGCCCACCAATGGCGCCGGCTACATCGAGCAGTTGCAGCAGAAGATGCGCGAGTACGGCGTCGGCAAGATCGCAACCGTCAGCGGACGCTACTACGCGATGGATCGCGACCGCCGCTGGGAGCGCGAGAAAAAGGCCTTCGATGCCCTGGTCGATGGCGACGCCGAGGGCGGCCGCTACACCGATCCGGTGCAGGGCGTGAAGGATTCCTACAACCGCGACGTGACCGACGAGTTCATCATCCCGTTCGTGCTCACCGACGAGCGCGGCGACGCCGTCGGCAACATTCGCGACGGCGATGTCTGCCTCAACTTCAACTTCCGCGCCGATCGCGCCCGCCAGATCACGCGCTGCCTCGGCCGCAACAGCCACTTCACCGCGCAGGATGGCCGCGAACTGGAAGGCGCCGACGATCTCGACAACGTCATCCCGCGCAGCCGCGTGCCCAAAGATCTGCACTACGTCTGCATGACGCAATACGACAAGCATTTCACGCTGCCCATCGTCTCGCCGCCCGAGTCGCTCACCAATATCCTGGCGAACGTCATGGCTGATCGCAGCATGCGCAACTTGCGCGTCGCCGAGACCGAGAAGTACGCGCACGTAACCTACTTCTTCAACGGCGGCGTCGAGAAGCCGTTCCCCGGCGAGGATCGTGTGCTGGTGCCGTCGCCGAAGGTCGCGACCTACGACCTGAAGCCCGAGATGTCCGCGCAGGGTATCGCCGACGCGGTGATCAAGGCGGTCAGCGAAAACACTTTCGACGTGATGGTGGTGAACTTCGCCAACGCCGACATGGTCGGCCACTCCGGCAAGATTCCGCCGACGATCACGGCGGTCGAGACCGTCGACGCCTGTGTTGGCCAGCTCTACAACGTGTTGCGCCAGCGCGGAGGAGCGCTGATCGTCACTGCCGACCACGGCAATGCCGAGCAGATGATCGATCCCGCGACCGGTGGCCCGCAGACGGCGCACACCACGAATCCCGTGCCGTTCATCGTCGCCGCCGAGCACGCCGTCACCGCGCCGAACTTCAAGGGCGACGCGCGCCGCTTTACTCTGCGCCCCGATGGCGCGCTGCAGGACATCGCGCCCACCATGCTGGCCATCCTCGGCGTCCCGCAGCCCAAGGAAATGACGGGTCGGGACTTGAGGATTGCGGCTGTGCCGGCGAAGACCTAATCACCACAGAGACACAGAGGCACAGAGAAACAAAGAAATTTATGTCCTCCGTTTGACACACCCAAACTGCCGATAGCGAACCTCTCGATTTCTGCCGCTTTCTCTGTGCCTCTGTGTCTCTGTGGTAAAACCACAGCGTGAAGCTTGTCCTGATTCTTCATCACCGCTTCGATCTGTGGCAGGCGCCGCCGTGGTTCGCCGAGCGGCTTCGACGCGACTTTCCGCAACTCGAAGTAGTTCATCTGCACGACTACGATCGCGTTAACGACGAAATCGCCGATGCCGACATCGCAATCGCCTGGTCTTTGCGCGGCGAGCAGATCAAAGCCGCGAACGAGCTGAAGTGGATTCACTCCACTGCAACTGCGGTCCACTTCTTAATGAGCGACGAACTCCGCAGCAGCAACATCGTCGTCACCAACGCGCGCGATGTTCACGGCCCGGTTGTCGCCGAGCACGCGATGGCCCTCGTCTTCGCGCTCGCCAAGCGCCTGCCGCAGGCCATGCGATATCAGCAGCAGAAGCATTGGGCGCAGCAGGATATCTGGAATGCCGCGCCTCGTCCGCGCGAACTGAAAGGCGCAAGCATCGCGATCATTGGCTTGGGTGGAATCGGTCGGCCGCTTGCCAAGATGGCCAGCTCGCTTGGAATGCGCGTCATCGGAGTTCGCGAGCATCCGGAGCGCGCGTGCGAAGGCGTAGAGAAGATTTACAGTTTCGCTGATCTTAATGATGCGCTAGGGCACGCTGACTTTCTCGTGCTGGCCTTGCCCGTCACGCCGAAGACACATCACCTGATGAACGCTTCCCGCCTTGCCCGCCTGAAGCGCGACGCCTATCTGATTAACGTCGGTCGCGGCGTGCTCATCGACGAAGCGGCGCTCATCGACGCGCTGCGCAGGAAGAGTTTTGCCGGCGCTGCACTCGACGTCACCGAAGAAGAACCTCTGCCGTCAGAATCTCCGCTGTGGGCGATGGACAACGTCTTCATCACGCCGCACATTGCCAGCCTGACGGAGCAGATGTGGGAGCGTCACTACGAGACATTCACGCAGAATCTCCGCCGCTTCCTGAAGAACGAGCCGCTGATGTGGGTGGTCGACAAAGAGAAGGCATACTAGTTGAGTTCCGTAATGAATATCCGGAGTAGGTTTATGTCTTTGATCGCGTTCGAGACAATAAAGGAGGAACTCGCGAGTCAGGCGAATGGCACAGCTCAATGGGTTCGCTGAAAACGTGTGGATCGTAGACGGACCAAACGTCCGCGATATGGGCGTCGAATTTACGACGCGGATGACGGTCGTGAAGCTCGCCATGGGAGCGCTGTGGGTGGAGTCTCCTGTCCCTGTTTCGCCCGATACGCAGAGACGGATCGCGGAGCTGGGGCCGGTCAAATATCTGGTGGCCGCGACCCCGAGGCACGTGTGGCGGCTGCGGACCTGGCATGCGCAGTTTCCCCATGCGCAGCTCTGGGTTCCCCGAGCAACTCCGTTCACGCTCAACATGGGCCGCCTGCCGCCCGCTGCTACTCTGGGCGACTCGCCGCATCCCGGCTGGGCGGACGACCTGGACCAGCTAGCCTTCCAGGGCAACCCGCTTATCGAGGAAGCGATTTTCCTGCATCGATCATCCGGCACGCTGATCGTGAACGACCTGATCCAGGTTCATTCCACGATCAGGGGAAGGCCGCTGCGCAACGCGCTGATCCGTCTTGCCGGCGTTGCCTCTCCCGAAGGCGGTGTTCCCCTGGATATCCGGCTCTCGTTCATTCACCGGGATCGTGCGCGCCGTTCGCTGGAAAGGCTGCTGGGGTGGGATTTCGACAAGCTGATCATCGCGCATGGGCCCTGCGTCGTGAACGAGGCAAAACTATTTGTGGAGCGGGCGTTCCGGTGGCTTGTTCGCTAGACTCTATTGTGAGACCAGCACTAGACAATCGCCGGTCGCGTCCTATGCAGCCATCTCCGCGAAATGCCGACAGGGCCAGACGGCAATCCACCTGGCCCTGTCACTGAGCATGTCAGCGTAGAGCGTCAACAACCACTCATCCCTTCTTCTTCGCTGCCTTCTTCGCCTTCGTCGCGGTCTTTTTCGCGGCTCTGGGAGCCGGCTTCGGCTTGCTACCTCCACCGCCGGGAACATTCGTCCCCGAAGTGATTCGCCCCTGAGTCAGGTCCACGGTGACCGTATCGCGCACCGCCACCGTGCCTCCCTCCGCGGTCTTGAAGGTTATGGTCAACGTCTTCCCATCGGTGACCAGCGTGAGATAACCGAATTCCACGATGGGATCCACTTCGAGCGTGGTGTCGCCGATGGTATAGGGCGCGGCCGGCACCGATCCTTGCGGAGCCGTCGCCGCATATCCACCCGAGCCGGAGACGATGTAAGGAACATTCTTG
Source organism: uncultured Acidobacteriaceae bacterium (assembly GCA_963697175.1). Classification (GTDB taxonomy): domain Bacteria; phylum Acidobacteriota; class Terriglobia; order Terriglobales; family Acidobacteriaceae; genus Bog-257. Next base: position 163,596 of record CAVONC010000030.1, read on the forward strand.
CCGTTGACCACGCGGGTGAAGCGCTGATACAGATGCGCGTGTCCAGAGAGCACAACGTCCGGCCACAGGCCTGCAGCTTTGCAGCAATTGTCGATGTCCTGCTCAATGCCGCTCGATCCGCCATGCTTTGCGTCGACCGAGGCCGGCGGATGATGCACCGCCAGCAGCACTGCGCGAGGCTCGCTCTGCTGCAGGGTTTTCAACCGCTTCAGTTCGCTCGTCAGGAAGGCGAGCTGAACATCTCCCTTCAGTATGGGGAAATGGCCGTTCTGCGAGGAAATCACGCCTGCGCCGGAATCCAGCACATTGCTGTAGAGACCGATGATCGAAACGAACGGCGCATCCAGCGTGAAATAAACTGCCGGCTGCGTCATCACCGAGCGCAGCAAGGTGCCGGCGTCGGGCGACGGGCCGAGCTGGGCCGCGCAAAAGTTTTCCAGAAACGCCTGCAGCGTCGGAACCTGCGGAGCGCTGGAATTCGGTCCATAAACCATGCCGTCATGATTGCCCGGGATGGCGAAGATCGGCCGGTCGTACTCACGGAACGGTTCGTAGAACTGGTCGTAATAGTATTGCGCCTCGCCGAAGTTGTAGACCACATCGCCCAGGTGGAAAAAGAACGCCGGTCCCGGCAATCCGCCGGCTTGAACGTCAGCCGACATCGCGTCGGAGACGCCTGCTTCGTGCGCAATCGCCGTAGCTGCGGTCTGTGAGCGGCTCACTTTCGCTGCGCCGGTGTCGCCTACCGAGTGAAAGGTGATCCTCTGTGCCGCATTGATCGCGGTGATGATCTCCGCGGGCACGAAATCCGCCAGATTAAGTTGCAGCGCGGCGCCGGCGCGCGCCGGAGGGATCGGCTGCACCTGGTTTTTGTGCTGCTCGTAATACACCGAGTTGTAATACTCAGCACTGACGTTGTCTTGTTGAAATGAGGTTTCGTGTGAACTGGGCGTGGGCTCGGCGTAGAGCCGCCCTTGCGGACCCGTCACGTTGGCCCTGGCATTCTGTAACTTCGCTGGCATACTTTCTCCTCGTTCAGGCGAATCGCGGCGACGCGTGGTCTTCGATTCGGTTAGGGCAGACTTTCCGCGGGAGAGTTCTTCACTGCAAGGTGATTGGGCTAATTCTCCTCGTTCGCTACGGTTTGTCAACGGAAAAGGGATATTATGTGGGCGGAAGAGCAGGTTAGAGCGCTCTCGAATTCCAATCGCCACTAATTGCTGACTGCTGACTGCTAATTGCTGACTGCTAATTGCTGACTGCTAATTGCTGACTGCTTCTTCCCCCGCAGGCACAGTGAAGTAGAACACCGATCCGCTTCCCATCTGCGAGGTCACGCCGATGGCCCCGCCGTGCGCTTCGACAATGGCTTTGGCGATCGCCAATCCCATCCCCGTGCCTTGCACGCGATAGCGCTGGTCGCGTCCGCGATAGAACTTCTCGAAGATGAGCGACTGCTCCAGATCGTCGATGCCCGGGCCCTGGTCGGCCACGCTGATATTCACCATCCTGCCGGCGCGTTCCGCCGTGATCGTGATTGACGATCCGGCGGGCGAGTACTTGGCGGCATTCTCCAGCAACTGCACCAGGACATCCGCGATCCGTTCCTGATCTACCAGAATCGGCGGCAACGTCTCGGGAAGTTGTCGCTTCACCTCGCGCCCAACCAGAGCTAGTCTGGATTTTTCCAACGCCGCCTCAACCATCTCGCTAACCGCGTGCGGCTCGCGCCGCAGCTCCACCTTTTGCGCGTCCAGTTGCGCCATCTCCGCCGCCTCGCCCACCAGGCGGTTCAGCCGATCCGTTTCTTCATTGATGACCGTAAGCAGCTCTTCGCGGCTGTCGGTGTCGATCGGATCCGGGGAAAGCAACGTGGTGACCGATAATTTGATCGCGGTCAGCGGCGTGCGAAATTCGTGCGTGACACTGTCCAGCAGCGCCGAGCGCAACTTCTCGCCCTCGCGGGTGGCTTCCGCGCGGGTCAGCGTTTCCACCGCGTGCGCCCGCTCGATGGAAATCGCGATCAGGCTGCCCACGGCCTCCAGCGTTTCGCGCGAAAGGATCGCGCCTTTCAGGCCAAGGCTGCCCACCGACGTCACACCCATCCGCAGCGGCACGAAACACAGCAGCTGTGCCTCGTCGACCACCAGTTCGCCGCGCCCGCTCACCGACTCCAGTTGCTCCTCGCTGAGTTCGGGATGATCCAGCGCAGTTCGATAGAACTCCTTGCGCTTCGGCAGATACATCGCTGCCGCCGTCAATCCGAACGCGTCGCGCACGAAATGCGGAATGTTATTGAGCAGCTTCATGACGTTGTCGGTCGCCAGGAGCTGCTGGCTCAGGAAGTACAGGCGCTCGACTTCTTTGCGGCGCCGGTTCGCGTTCTCCGCTTCGCGCCGGGCACGCTCGGAGAGCCGGCTGCCTAGAATAGCGCTGATCAAGAATGCCAACAGCGCGATCCAGTTCTGTGGTTCGGTAATGGTAAAGGTGTGAACCGGGGGCAGGAAGTAATAGTTAAAGACCAGCGTGGCGACCACAGCGGTCGTGGTGGCGATCGTCAATCCCCAGCGGCTGGCCAGGCCCAGCACCACCAGCAGGAAGGTCAGCGCGACGGTGGTCTGGTTGACCCTCAGCCGGTCGTAAACCACAACCACCAACGCGACCGTGGCCATCGCGATGGCATAGCGAAACAGCAGGGTCTGCAGGTTCTTGCGCGACATGGCGGTCTGCCATCGGGAATGCCCGGCGCCTCTGGCCTGCGGTTGCGCGTCCACGGCACGATTGTACCGAATCGACTTTTCATCTCCGCTGCCGCAGAATAATTGCTCATGCAAAAAACGCCCGAGCAATGGCTGGAGGTCGCGCCGCCGGAGAAGAAGGCCGGCGTCTTCAAGCTGTTTCTCGGCTACGCGCCGGGCGTCGGCAAGACCTATTCCATGCTGAGCGAAGCCATTCGCCGCCAGAGCCGCGGTGAAGACGTGGTCATCGGCGTAGTCGAAAGCCACGGCCGCCAGGCCACGAAGGAATTGGCCGGCCGCCTGGAGACTATCCCCCGTAAGGAACTCAACTACAAAGGCACGACATTTTATGAGATGGATGTCGACGCGATTCTCGCGCGCCGTCCGCAAGTGGTGATCATCGACGAGCTGGCCCACACCAACATCGATGGCAGCAAACATCACAAGCGCTACGAAGACGTTCTGGAGTTGCTCGAGAACAAGATTGACGTTCTCTCCACCATGAACATTCAGCACCTGGAGAGCGTGACGCCCCTGGTGCACAAGATCACCGGTATTATCGTGCGCGAAACGGTTCCCGACTGGCTGTTGCAGCGTGTCGACGAAATCGTGTTGTCGGACGTGACGCCGGAAGCGCTGCAAACGCGCATGCGGCGCGGCGATATCTATCCCATGGAGCGCGTGGATCGCGCGCTCGGCAGCTTCTTCCGCCCCAGCAATCTCATCGCACTACGCGAGATCGCGCTGCGCCATGTCGCACAGGTGGTCGATCGCAGTCTCGAGCCCTACATCAAGACCGAGATCGATCCTGGCCGCGAGCTGCAAGTGCGCGAGCGCATCGCCGTCGGCACCAGCTCCAATCCCGCGGCGCAATACCTCATCGCGCGCGCTTCGCGCATGGCGCAGGCCGTGAATGGTGAGCTGTTTGTCGTTTATGTCGATATCGGCTCCGATAACGACGATCCTGAGCGCCAGCGTTCCTTGCAGGCCAACTTTCAATTCGCGGAGAATCTCGGCGCCAAGGTCGTCCGGCTCAAGGGTAAGGAAGTGGCGCACGCCATGGCGGAGTTTGTGCGCGAGAAGCACATCACCCAGGTTATCTTCGGACACTCCGCCACCAGCGGCTGGCGCCGCTATCTGTTCCTCTCAGCGGTTCATCGCTTCCTGCGCGACGCTCCCGCCGTGGATGTCCACATCGTCAAGCAACAAGTGGATTGATGAACCAGTTTCGAGTTTCGAAATTCAGTTTCAAGTTTCAAACCCAGATTCGAGCTTCAACCCAGATTCGAGCTTCATGCCCAGATTCAAGTTTCAAACCCAGATTCGAGTTTCGCGCTACGCCAGTGACTTTATCAGGCCGTTCAGGATGTGCAGCAGTTCCTCGGTCATACCTATGAGCGAATGCGAAGTCTCAGCGCTGATGAATTCGAGATCTGCCGCGATCTGGAGCTGCGTTTGAAGTTCCAGGAGGGAGCCGCGAGAAACGGCAACGAACTGTTTGAACTCCTTCTTCGACAACCGCCCTTGTCCCTCCGCAATGTTGCATGGAATAGACACCGCCGAGCGTCGCATTTGCGAGGAAAGACCAAACAGCTCCTCCTTCGGAAATGAACGCGTCTCGACATAGATTCGCTTCACCAGCGCCATGCTCTTTTGCCACGAGATAAGATCGCGATATGAATGCGACATAGCTGAGTCCAGTTTCAGGTTTCCCGTTTCAAGTTTCAAGTCAGACCTGCGGCCTCACCGCCGTGGCTTTTGAAACTTGAAACCTGAAACTTGAAACTGGGTTTTGAAACTCGAAACTTGAAACTCGAAACTTATTTTTTCACCAGCGCGTCGGAGAGCAGGTGGGCTTTGGTGGCGAGATTGTAGGCGCGCTCGAAATCGCCGTCCTTGGTGGCGGTGCGCGACTGGCCAACGTACGAGCGGATCTGATTGACGATCTCTTCTTGATCGTGGGACAGCGTGTGGTTCAAGCCGTTCAGCGTCTTCTCGGTTTCGTCAAGTAGCTGCGTGGTCGTCTGCTTCTGCTGTGACAGCTGAGCGCTGTTGACGTCAGCTCCAATGGCTGCGGTGGATGGCGCTTCCGCAGCGGGATTTGCCGGCGGATGGGCCGCTGCCATCGTGGTGTTTCCGCTGCCGGGGGGCGCAGCAGGAACTGGCGCGCCGCTCTGCGCGGTGGTAGTCGCCGGGGGCGTCGTCGTGGTGCTCTTCTTCTTGTGATGTTGCGCCGGCTTCGGTTTGGCTGGCTCCGGAGGCGGTTCCTCCTGCTTGGGTTCCGGAGGCGGAGGCTCAGGCGGAGTCTCTTCCGATATCTCCGGTGGCAGAGAAGACGGTATCGTTTCTACCGGCGCCTTCGCTTGCGTCGGAAGCTGGGAGGGCTTTTTCGAGCAACCCGGCGTATATAGCAATATCAACACTACGACGGGAGCGATGATTGGGCGCAAGGGTCTCATTTGCAGGTTTATTGCCCTGCGGTTGCGCGTGATTCGCAAGCTGTGGCGAAGCCGGCGTACGCAACCTGTGCTTCCATCATAAACACCGGCAGGGAAAAATACAGTGACGGGTTTATCTAGAGCTGAACTGCCATATTTCTCAGTTCACGTTCGTGTTATAGCTTCTGCCGGTTGGTGCTGCTTCGCTTCAATCAACGGCAAGAGCAGGCGGAAGGTTGTGCCACGACCCACTTCCGTCTCAAAGTTCAGCGCTCCATTGTGGAGCTGCAGAACGCGATAACTCATCGCCAGACCAATCCCACTGCCGGTTTTCTTGGTTGTGAAGTAGAGGTTGAAAACCTTGTCCTGAACCTCGGGAGGAATTCCGCCGCCCTGGTCCTTGACTTCAATGGTTGCTGCCGAGTCCTGTTGTCGTGCGGTGATATTGAGTGCGCCGCCGCTGCTCATGGACTGCACTCCGTTGAGGACTACATTTAAGAGCGCCTGTTTAATCAAGTCGGCGTCAGCCCGTACCCGCAACGCGTCCTTGCCGAGCTGTGTCTCAATCTTGACGCCCTGCTTGGCCGCTTCCGGAGAGGCCAGCGAAGTAACGTCTTCAATCACTCGTCGCAGGTCAAAATCGCTGAGCCGCAACTCCACGGGCCGGTTGAAATCCACCAGCATCTCCACCACGCGATCGAGGCGATGAATCTCGCGCCCGATAACGTCCATGTGGCGGCGCGTGTCCGGATCACTCTCGCGCATCTTTTCGCGCAGCAGTTCCAGATGCACGACGATGGCGTTGATCGGGTTCTTTACTTCATGCGCCACGCCCGAGGTCAATCTGCCGATGGCCGCCAGGCGGCGCGAGAGTTCTATCTCGTTTTCGATGCGCCGCACCGACTCGGCGTCGCGCATAGTTAGCAGGGCTCCAATTCGCTCGCCGCGCTCGGCGATGAAATCCAGCGCAATCTGAATTCGCCGTCCGTTCTCCAGTTCGATTTCCCGCTGCGGAATCGGCCGATGCAGGGCAAACGAATCCAGCACGATGCGGCCCAGTTTGGTCGCGTCCGTGAACACCTCTTCGACCGTATTGCCCAGAATCTCGCCCCGTGGCCGTCCAATGAAGCGCTCGGCGGAAGCGCTGACCAGCACCACATGGGTGTCGCGTGTGAACAGAACCAGGCCATCCTGCAGCGCTCCCATGATCTGGTCCAGGTTTTCCTTCAGCGCGCTGAACACCTCTTTCACGTCGCGAATCTGGCGCCCCAGGCGGTCAATCTTGGTATGGACCAGCGTGTACTCATCGGTTCGGCGCGGGTCCGGTTCAGGAGCGCTATCGCCCACCCCAGCGGTCATTTGGTCGAGACGGCGTCCAACCGCCTCCAGCGGCCGCAACGCGATGTTCGACAAGCCCGCCGCCACCATCAGCGAGAGCAGAATCGCCACCACCGAAAAATACAGCGCACGGCGCAATTGTGGTTGAACTTCGCTCTCCAGAAACACAGTGGAGACGCCGACGCGGATATCGCCAAAGGGCTGGCCTTCGCGCTGGATGGGAAGATACAGGTTGTAGACGCGGGGAACGCCAAATACCACTTTCAGTTGCTCGGTGAAACTGCCGTTACGAATCTCCTGAAAATCCTTGCGCTGTTCCAACTGCGTGCCGATGGCGGAGGGATCGGTGTGCACGATGGCGCGGCCATTCACATCGGCTATGGCAGCGTCGGAGACGGTTGGCGAAAATCCAATCACCGACTGGAGCAGGGTGTTGAGCCCGACGTCCGCCTTCAGTGCCTCTTCCAGCACTTTTTGTACTTGCTGAGGATCCTTCTCGCTGACCATCGAGCTGCCCACGTCAACCTGGCTGGCTCGGCGAGCGCTTTCCTGAATTTCCTTAGCGATGAAGTCAGCACTGTCGTAGGCTTCGAAGATACGTTGCCGCACCATGCGCGACACGTAGAAGTAGGAGAATATGCCAACAAGGGCTACCACCATGCCACTGATGGAGAGCACCAGCTTGGTTTTTAAGCGTATACGTACCATGGAGACTCGGCGGCCCGGTGTATTGCCGCCATGATAACAGTCCTCGACGCCGGGGAAAACCGTCGCGCATCCCTATTGCCGTTCAAACTGAGACACCAGCAGCGCACCGCGTCGCGCGGGCGTGATGGGGAACCGCCGACTGTGCTAATGTTCTCGGCGGCATTGGAACACCGGCAAGCAACGAAATTGGCGGATCTCACGTCTAATGAGTCTCGCCCATTATTGTTTTCGGATCGGTCAATCCGCGGCGGATGTCAGGAGAGCAACGTGGCGCAAACGACGAGCGAAGAGGGCAAGAAGTTGCAGAACGAAACCGTTGGCAAGCTTCGCACCTTGTCCCATGATCTCAGCAATTACATTGAAACCATCATGCAGGCTTCCTACCTCTTGGGACAGGCCAAGCTCGACGACAACAACAAGAAGTGGCTGGAGATGGTGGATAAGGCCGCGCAGGACGCAGCGCGAATTAACCGTGAGATCCGCGAGATACTGCGCTCGCAGAACTGAAGTTTCTTCGCCGCTGCGGCCTGTTTAACCCTGTCTGGCTGCCGCCACCGCTTCGTGCCGGCTAGCCAATTCCTTCTACATGTACTTGGGCGAGTACTTAGTCAGCAAGTTCACCAGCGGCTTGCCTGCGGGCGGGACTTGAACGACGCCGTCCTGGATGATTTGCGAAGCATTCACATCTTTTCCGTAAAGGTCCTTATTAGCGCTATCGTCGCTGCCCATCGACGCGCTACCAAGCGAGGCGCCAGCGAAAAGACCTTTCGCCTGGGAATACGTCAGCACATCGATATTGGGATCGTTCCACCCGGTGGCTTGGGCGCTCGACGGACCGGCTGTGGCTTGCGCATCAGCGCCCAGTTTGAGTTTGCCGGAGAGAACTTTATTAGCTCCTCTCTTGGTCATGATCAGGGCCACATAATCGGTAGCCGTGCTCCCTAACTGCGCGCCGAGACTGCCGGTGTCAAGGGTGTACATCGCGGGCGCGCTCCAAGGGCCGCTCATATTGGGGCCTGAGCGGCAGACCAAAACACCCCGGCCGTAACTCACGCCAATACCGATGCCCACCTTCTTGACACTGGGATAAATCAGCACACAAACTGCCTTGTTCATAACATTCTTTGGTATCTCCTGCTTATCCAGGATGGTTTGCAGAACGGCAGTCGACTCAGACAAACGATTGGCTATTTTGTTGTCAGCCAACATCGGCAGCGAAACTGCCACACACATCAACAGAACAACAATTCTCTTGGTCACGGCATCATCCTTTCTGCGAGCCTAAGTAATTACAATGGGAATAGCGCAACTAGAAGGTTAGGCTACCACAAGATGGGTTGATTGCGACGCGGATTGGCTGCCCCACGACTGGCGGAGCAGCCAAATTGCCAGCCTACGATACCAGTTCGGCATCCACCGTGATCTTCGCATTGAAAAGCTTGGACACGGGACATCCGGTTTCAGCATTGTGCACGGCCTGGTCGAACTTCGCTTTATCGGCGCCGGGGATTTTCGCCTTCAATTCCAGGTGGCTGGCGGTGATGCTGAAGCCCGCGTCGGTCTTCTCCAACGTGACCTTGGCAGTCGTGTCGAGGCTTTCCGCCGTCATCCCGGCCTCTCCCAGTTGTGCCGAGAGCGCCATGGTGAAACAACCCGCGTGGGCGGCGGCGATCAACTCCTCGGGATTTGTACCGACGCCGTTTTCGAATCGCGTGCTAAAGGAATATTGCGTCTGATTCAGCACTCCGCTCTGCGTGGAAACGGTCCCCTTGCCATCCTTCAGACCACCGGACCAGTGTGCCGTGCCTGTACGTTGCATATTGTGTCCTCCTGCAATGAAATTGCTTCTCGTTAAAATTACACGAACGCAATGGATCTTGTGTTAAACGCGGGCGAAAGAGACGGCCTCCTCCTGAGAGCAGGAATCGCTCAGTAGAAATCCGAGCAACTGAGGAAGTACCCGCACTGCGGGCACACCAGCTTGCAATGATTTTCTTGCAAAGTCTGAGAGCAGTTAGGGCAAACCTGCATAGCCGCAGCTGGCGGCGAATTTCTTGCTGTGGAATCGGGCTCGTCGTCCGGTCGGACGTACGGATTAACCAGCGGTGCGTCGGCCATAAGTTCGCTGTGACAATGTCAACAAAATCGCGACTAACCGCACAATATATCAGGCCGCGTCTTGAGCAAATCAGCGCGTGCCAGAGCGCTGGATGACACTTTGGTGTATGACCCATAGGTACATGTACTTCTGGGGAGCTTGGCCCTAGAGATTTCCCTTAGGGTCCTGGCTATTCTCTGTCTATAATGCGAATCGGGTGAGTCTACCCCAGATTAAGCAAGCGCCCGAATGTCTTTTACGAGAGGCGCTCTTCCCAACGGTTCTTGTCGGCGTGAAACATGCAGTTATCACTTCGTCAATAGCACCAAACAAGTGGCAGGAAATTGCCGCTTGTCGAACGACTGATCCAGCGCAGCTCAGTCGCCACACAATAGCAAATAAGTGCTCCGCCCAAACGGCAGTTTGGTTGGGAGGGCCGATATAGTTTCGAACGCACCGAGCGGCCTGTCGCAAATCGGCTAGCAGCTCGAGATCGTCTTTGGAGGCTCCACGTGAAATATCTGAAAAAATTCATGCTTGCCACTATCGCCGCTCTGATGCTGGCCGGAGCTCTCAGCTCCATTAGCGGCGCTACTCCGCTGCGTTCGGTCGGTCCCGTCGCCGTTGTTGGGGAAGGATCATCGCCTGTCCCCATTTTGCTGTCTGCTCCTGACAGCGACGCCACTTCGTTAAGAAACTGCTTCTAAACATGCATTGCGATCGAGCACGACCAAAGGAGACTCCCATGAAGAACGCCCTCGTTATCACTGTGGCTGCGCTGATGTTTGCGGGTGTAGCTTGCGCTGCCGTCAACCCGCTCCCAGCTCCCGTCGCGCCGGCGAACGTGAGTCAGGCGTCGCTCCCCACTTCATTGTGTAGTCCAATGGCTGTTTGTGATTCCAATCAAGCTATGTTCTCTCCTGGGGAAGGCTCGCCGTTGCCGCTGTGCCCTCCGGGAAACAACTGCGGCGACAAGCTGCGGCAGATAGCCGGGGAAGGCTCGCCGTTGCCGCTGTGCCCTCCAGGAAACAACTGCGGCGACAAGCTGCGGCAGATAGCCGGCGAAGGCTCGCCGCTGCCGCTGTGCCCTCCGGGAAACAACTGCGGCGACAAGCTGCGGCAGATAGCCGGGGAAGGCTCGCCGTTGCCGCTGTGCCCTCCGGGAAACAAGTGTGACGAGAAGCTGCGGCAGATAGCCGGCGAAGGCTCGCCCTTGCCGCTGTGCCCTCCGGGAAACAAGTGTGACGAGAAGCTGCGGCAGATAGCCGGTGAAGGCTCGCCGTTGCCGCTGTGCCCTCCGGGAAACAACTGTGGCGACAAGCTGCGGCAGATAGCCGGCGAAGGCTCGCCGTTGCCGCTGTGCCCTCCGGGAAACAACTGTGGCGACAAGCTGCGGCAGATAGCTGGCGAAGGCTCGCCGTTGCCGCTGTGCCCTCCGGGAAACAACTGTGGCGACAAGCTGCGGCAGATAGCCGGCGAAGGCTCGCCGCTGCCGTTGTGTGCGCCGGACCAGAAGTGCGACAACAAGCTGCTTTCCACCGATGTGACGATTGCAGGGAAGCTGTCCTTAAGGGTGCGGGACTTGGGATAGCCTTTTCTGGGAGGGTGCAGGTTTAGGAAGTAACCATAGCTTGGGTTACCATAATTTACCCGAGAGGGTACTTGTATTGCGTGGACTCCCCGCATATTATTCCGCTTGGAGTCAATGCACCTTCATTTCATAGACTACGTGTTCTGGTTTGCAGCGCCGACGGTCCAGGCGGCCGTGTTGGTCTGCATGTTCAGACGAGGACTCCATCACGATTACCCATTCTTCTTCAACTACACCATCCTGCAAGTGATCTCGGTTCCGGCCTTGGCCATAGCCAATGTCTATTCCTACAAGCTCTATTACTACAGTTACTACGTGAACCTAGGTCTGAGCATTCTGCTTTCCTTTGCGGTTCTGCAGGAGATCTTTAAAGACGCGTTTCGCCCCTATGAAGCGTTGCGCGACCTGGGCGTCATTCTCTTTCGCTGGTCAGCATTAGTCGTATTTCTGGTGGGTGTGATGTGGGCCATTAACGCCGCTCACAAACCGGAAAACGGCGCTCTTCAGGATGCTTTCCTGTTGGCTGATCGCGCCTTGCGATTGATGCAATGCGGTCTGGTCTTCTTCATGCTGCTGTTCAGTGAGTACCTGGGCATTCCGCATCGCAGCTTCTTGTTTGGCATCGCGCTCGGATTCGGCCTGTTCGCTGCCATCAACATGCTGGTGATGACAGGTGCCAGCCACCACGGGATCCTCAGCCGGGCCGCGTTAAGCACCATCAACAGCGGGGCGTACTTGTTGACCGTGATGATCTGGTTTGGCTATACCTGGGCCGCCTCGCCTTCCCCCAGCAAAGTTGCCGAGGAAGCCGTCGCACGTTCCAAGGGCTGGAATTCTGCATTGCAGGATGCGCGTGTACCGGCAGCCGACAGTATGCTGGATACGATGGACCGCACCGTCGAGCGGCTGCTTTATCCGCCGCAAGAAGGGTCGACAGTGAAGATTCCGACCGGCAACGGATAGCGCTCCGTTCCGATATTACCCACCGCAGCCGCCACATCGGGCGGTTTTTCTTTTGCTTGTTTCTGGTGCGAATCTGACCTAAACCGGAGTCTTCGTCTTCCGCGGCGGATTGAAGAAGGGAAGTTGCTGCACGCTAGCCGCGACTTTGTGGCGCACCGCCTCCACCGTCATTTCCACCTGCACCCTGGTTCCCGGCTGCGCATGCTGCGATTCGATGCTCGCCAGGGCAATCAGCCTCTTGAGCAAGGGCGACCATGTGGTTGAGGTTGCTTTCCCGACCTGCTCGCGACCCTTGTACACCGGCACGTGAACGCGCGAAGCGGTTGCCGGAGTTTGCGGCGCCAGGCCCATGCGATCGAACAGCGCTTCGAACTCGTTCCAGTCGATCTCAAGTCCCACCAGCTGCCGCTTTGCACCGCTCTGCTTTTCTTTCAGCAGGGCTTCACGGCCAATGAAATTGGGCTTGTCGTAATGCACCAGCTTTCCCAGGCCAACCTCGGCGGGGCTGTATTTCTGCGATGCAATCAGCGCCTTCTTGCTGCTGATGTAATCCACGTCCGCCAGGATCAGTCCTGCCTCGATGCGCGCGACATCCAGCGCCAGCATACCCGTGGGATGAATATCGAAGCGACGCCCGGCGTCCATCAGCGCATCCCAGACCTTCACTGCATCCTGCCACTTGCATCCAGATCTCATATCCCAGATCGCCGGTGTAGCCGGTGCGCGAAATGTCGACCGCAACGCCGCCGATCTTGCCGCTGGTCTTGCGGAAATATTTGAGATTGGCAATGTCGGCTTCGGCAACGCTCTTCAGCAGTTTTCCCGACGTCGGTCCCTGCAGCGCCAGCGCCGCGATCTGCTCGGTGATGTCTTCAATCTGCACATCGAGTCCGATGGCGTTCTGCCGAAACCAGCGCAGGTTCGGATCGGCCGCGGTCCAGCGATAGCGATTCTCTTCCAGCCGCGTGATGGTGCCATCGTCGATGATCTTGCCATCTTCATCGCACCAGCAGCAGTAGATCACCTGATCAACAGCAACTTTGTTGATGTCGCGCGCAATCACGCGATTGACGAAGCGCGTGGCATCGCGGCCGATGATCATGTACTTGTAAAGCGGCGTCACGTCGATCAGCGCCGCCGCATTGCGGATGGCGTTGTACTCATGCTCATGGTGCGTCTCATAGACGCTCACCGCATAAAAGCCCGACCACTCGCGGTAATTCAGGCTCTGGCACAGAGCGAAGGTTCTTTCGTGAACAGCGGTTCCTACCGGCACAGGTTCCTCGCGTTGACTCCGCGAATTATAAATGCGCCGGGGGAATCTGCGTACTTGACTGCCCGCTGCACGTTTCACGCGAAACCATAAAGTTCACCACGGAAGCACGGAGATCACGGAGTTTTCTATCTCACGATTGTTCCGTGTCTTCCGTGTTTCCGTGGTGAATGGTCTTTGGAGCGGCTTGCCCATTACAATGTGGATTCCGCATAACGGCGATCGGAGTGGGCTTCCAGGGGCAAGGTTGTGTCAGGGCACGACTTCGGTCGTGCCGAACTTGCGCCGTTGAGTGCGGGCTTCAGCCCCTGCGTTTTTTAAGAATATGGCGGAGAACAATACAAATCGTTACGACGCCATCGTCATCGGCGGCGGCCACAACGGCCTGGTCAACGCGGCCTATCTCGCGCGCGCCGGCAAGAAGGTTCTGGTGCTCGAGCGCCGTCACGTGCTCGGCGGCGCAGCGTGCACGGAAGAGATCATTCCCGGCTTCAAATTTTCAGTTTGTTCCTACGTTGTTTCGCTACTGCGGCCGGAAATTATTCGCGATCTCGACCTTCCGCGCCACGGCCTTGAGATTCTTCCGCTCGACGGCACCTTCACACCGATGCCCAACGGCGATTATCTGTGGCGCGTGAACGATCATGGCAAGACCATGCGCGAGATTCGGCGCCACTCGCGCTTCGATGCTGAAGCCTACGAAGAGTTCGGCAAAGCGATGCTGCAGATGTGCCGCTTCGTGAAGCCGATCCTTGGCGATGGTCCCGCCCGATCCCACCACGCTCAATCCCAAAGATCTGTTCAAGATGATCTTCCTGGGCCGCCGCTTTCAGGGCCTGAGCGGCGAAGACCGTTACAACCAGGTGCAGTTGATGACCATGAGCGCCATCGATTTCCTCGACCAATGGTTCGAGACCGATGTGCTCAAGGCCACCATGTCGGCGTCGGGAATTATCGGAACATTTCTGGGAGTCCGCTCGCCGGGCACAGCATATGTTCTGCTTCATCACTACATGGGCGAGATCGATGGCGCCTTCCGCGCGTGGGGCTTTGCGCGCGGCGGTACTGGCGCAATCTCGAACGCAATTGCGGATGCGGCGCGCGAAGCCGGCGTCGAGATCAAAACCAAGGCCGGCGTAGCGCAGATTCTCGTTAAGGACGGCAAGGCGGTCGGCGTTGCGACGACCGCGGGCGATGAATACTTCGCGCCCGTCATCTCGTCCAGCGTCGATCCCAACCTCACCTTCCTGAAGATGCTGGAGCCCAAGCACCTGAGCGACGAATTCCGCGCCGAGGTGAAGCGCTACAAATACCGGGGATCGTCGGGCAAGGTGAATCTCGCGCTGGATGCGCTGCCGAATTTCACCTGTCTGCCCGGCGAAGGACATCATCTGCGCGGCGCAATCTCGATTTCTCCCAGCGTCGACTACATGGAGCGCGCCTACGACGACGCCAAGTACGGCAATTATTCGCGCCGGCCCGTACATCGATATGGTCATTCCCACGCTTACTGATCCGTCGCTGGCGCCGCCGGGCAAGCACGTGATGTCGTGCTTCGTGCAGTACGCGCCGTACAAACTGAAAGAAGGCACGTGGGACGAGAAGAGCGAAGCCTTCGGCGACAACGTGATCGACACCATTGCCCAGTACGCGCCGAATCTCAAGCAGATCATCGTTGGCCGGCAGATCGTTACACCACTGGATCTGGAGCGCGAGTGGGGTCTGACCGAGGGCAACATCTTTCAGGGCGAGCTTTCGCTGGAGCAGTTGTTCTTCCTGCGTCCCGTGCCGGGCTGGGCGCAGTACAAAACGCCAGTCAGGAATCTGTGGATGTGCGGTTCGGCCACGCATCCCGGCGGCGGCATCATGGGCGCGCCCGGACGCCTGGCCGCGCTGGAGATTTTGAAACACGCCGGTGGGTAGAGCTGGCCTTCAGGCCAGCGTCCCGCGGCGATACTTTTGTTTTTGTCATCCTGAGCGGAGCGCCCGCATTTCTTTCCGACTCGCGCTTTTTGCGAGTCGGGCGGGCGCGTAGTCAAAGGATCTGCTGTTAGCCCGCATTAAGACTACGCCCGAGGAACCACAGATCCCTCGGCTGCGCTCGGGATGACAGCCCAAAGAATTTTGGCTTCCTACTAATGGCACAATCACGCGACGTCATCATCCTCGGCGCTGGACACAACGGCCTGATCACCGCGTTCTATCTCGCCAAGGCCGGGTTCAAGCCGCTGGTGCTGGAGCGGCGTCCCGTCGTCGGCGGCTGCGCCATCACCGAAGAATTTCATCCCGGCTTTCGCTGTTCGCGACTCTCTCATGCCGCCGGTCCCGTCAGGTCTGACATTGTGGGAGATATGGAACTCGCCAAACACGGCCTGAAAACCTATACGCCCACGATTCGCGTTCTATCGCTGTCCCACGCCGGCAATCTCGCGCTCTACGGCGATACGGCGAGGTCGCAGCAGGAGATCGCCAAACTCTCGCAGAAGGACGCTACGAGCTACGCCGAATTTCAGCAATCGCTGGCACGCATCGGCGAAGTCGCCGCATTGCTGTTGAGCATCACGCCTCCCGATATCGACGATCCCGGAGCGAACAACCTTTGGGAGCTGCTGAAGACCGGCAAGAAGATTCGCGGTCTCGGCGAGAAAGATCTCTATCGTGTATTGCGCTGGGCGCCGATGGCGGTTGCCGATCTGGTAGCGGAATGGTTCGAGACAGAGTTGCTGCGCGGAACCATCGCCGCCCAAGGAATCTTCGGCACGTTCCTCGGGCCCTGGTCCGCCGGATCGAGTGCGACACTGCTGCTTCGCGCCGCATCCGACAGCAACCTTGCCGGCCCGGCGTCCTACATTGCGGGAGGTGCGGGCGCATTGACCGCAGCGATGGCGGCTGCGGCGCAAGCCGCTGGCGCGGAGATTCGTACCTCGTGCGAAGTAGTTGCCATCAATGTCAACGAAGGCGCTGCCAAGGGCGTCGTGCTTGCCAACGGTGACGTGATTGCGGCGCAAACCGTAATCTCCAACGCCGATCCCAAGCGCACTCTGCTCGGCCTGATCGAGCCGCAGCATCTGCAGCCCAGCTTCCTTCAACGGCTTCAGCATTACCGCATGAACGGCACGGTCGCGAAGGTCAATCTTGCGCTCAGCGGGCTGCCGGCATTCAAAGGCATCGACGGCGACATCACGGCTCGCCTATCCGGGCGAATTCAAATCTCGCCCGAGATCGACTACCTGGAGCGCGCCTTTGACGCCTCGAAGTACGGTGAGTTTTCGCAGCATCCCTACATCGAAGCCACGATTCCCACATTGTGGGATACGTCCCTCGCGCCCCCAGGAAAGCATGTCATGTCCATCTACATGCAATATGCGCCGTACAAGCTGCGGAATGCCGATTGGGATTCACAACGCGAGGCGCTGGGCCATACTGTTGTCGATACTCTTGCCGAGTACGCTCCTAACCTGCCGAGTCTGATTGAAGCTTGCGACGTCATCACGCCCAAGGATCTGGAGCAGACCTACGGCCTGACCGGCGGACACATCTTTCACGGCGAGTTGGCGCTCGACCAGTTGTTTACTATGCGTCCCTTGCTGGACTGGGCCCAGTACCGCACGCCGATCAAAGGCTTGTATCTGTGCGGCTCGGGCACGCATCCCGGCAATGGCTTGACGGGGGCATCGGGTGCAAACGCAGCAAAGGAGATCGTCAAAGACCTGCGGAAGTCCAATTGACATCCCCGCGCATCGCCCTTACCCTAAACTAACGCCGTTGTGCGTCGTGCGCCCCCGAGGAACATCCAATCTTTATGCGTCGATTGCTTCAATACCTGCGGTTCTTGGTGGCCGTCCAACTACTCCCCGCCCTCGAAAGCGGTGAGGAAACCACTTTGGTCGGCGGCCAAGCCGTACTTGAAGGCGTAATGATGCGCTCGCCGCACGCGTGGGGCATCTGCATTCGCCGGCCTGATGGCACGCTGGCGACGCACTCCGAACCGCTGGAAAGGCTCTCCGACAAGCACAAGTGGATGGCATGGCCGTTTCTCCGCGGCATCATGACGCTGGGCCAGGCGATGACGTTGGGTTTCCGCGCGCTGCGCTATTCGGCCAACGTCGCGCTCGACGAACTGCAGCCCGAAGAAGAGAAGAAGGTCGAGATCAGCGGCTGGGTCATCGCCGCCAATCTGATTCTGTCGCTCGGCTTCTTCATCTTTATGTACAAGTTTGTGCCGCTGCTGGCGGCCACCAAGCTGAAGAATCACTATCCAGTATTCGGCAATCACGATCCTCTTCAACGTCGTTGACGGCGTCATCCGCATCGCGTCTCTTCCTGCTGTTCATCTGGGGCATCTCGCTGTGGGCCGACATTCGTCGCGTCTACCAGTACCACGGCGCCGAGCACAAGACGGTCTTCGCCTTCGAGAACAACGATCCGCTGACGGTCGGCGAACGCGCAGAAGTATGTGACGTGGCATCCGCGTTGCGGCACCAGCTTCCTGATGACGGTGATGTTGATTGCGATGTTGTTCTACATGCTGATCCCGGCGACGACCTTCTGGGCGCGCTTCGCTTCGCGCATCGCGCTGCTGCCGGTGATCGCCGCCGTTTCGTATGAGCTGATCCGCTTCGCCGCCAAGCACGGTTCGTCGCTGTTCGCCCTGATGACCAAGCCCGGCCTGTGGCTGCAGCGCATCACCACGCAGCCTCCTGACGACAAGCAGGTCGAAACCGCCATCGCCGCTCTCAACGAAGCTATGGAGTTGGAAAAGCAGCGCGGCGGCGAACTGGTGATTGCCTAGCGGCTCCCGCCGCGCAGACAGCAATTCCAAATTTTTGTTCGGGCGGTGCGGCGCTTCAGTGCCGCGTCAGGCCGCTTTCGTTGTTGTCATCACGAGCTGAACTTTAGCCCGGCGAGGGATCGGCCTTACCCCGGCTGACGAAGAGCAGGTCCCTCGTCGGCCTGAAGACCTCCTCGTGATGACAAGAAGAATGCACGTTACGCCGGGCTGAAGCCCGGCTCTTCCACCGTTTCCGTACAATAGGATTGGTCCCATGTTTGAACGCTTAGAACAAATCGAATCGAAATACGAAGAGCTGAACCAGGCGCTGGCTTCGCCGGAGATCGTCTCCGACTCGCAGCGCTATCAGAGGACCGCGAAGGCACACAGCGAGCTGCAGCCGGTCGTCGAGAAGTATCGCGAGTATAAGGACCTCACGCGCGGCATCGAAGAGAGCAAAGCTCTGGCCGCCGACGAAACCGATCCCGAGATGCTTGCCTATGCCAGCGAAGAGATGGGCAAGCTTGAGGAGCGACTGTCGCAGGTGGAAGAAGATCTGAAGGTTCTACTGCTGCCCAAGGATCCTAACGACGAGAAGAACGTGATCCTGGAAATCCGCGCCGGTACTGGTGGCGACGAGGCCACACTCTTCGCGGCGGAGATCTTTCGGATGTACAACCGTTATGCCGAGTCGCAGCGCTGGAAGGTGGAAGTGCTTTCGACGTCGGAATCGAGTGTTGGCGGGCTGAAGGAAGTCATCGCCATCATCGAAGGCCAGCGAGTGTTTTCCCGGATGAAGTACGAAAGCGGCGTGCATCGGGTGCAGCGCGTGCCGCAGACGGAAACGCAGGGCCGCGTCCACACTTCCGCCGTCACCGTCGCGGTGCTGCCGGAAGCGGAAGACGTCGACATCAAGATCGAAGCGAAGGACATTCGCATCGATACTTTCTGCTCGTCGGGTCCCGGCGGCCAGTCGGTCAACACGACGTATTCCGCTGTGCGCATCACGCACCTGCCTACCAATACCGTCGTCAGCTGCCAGGACGAGAAGTCGCAGATCAAAAATCGCGAGAAGGGAATGCGCGTGCTGCGTGCCCGCCTCTACGAGATGGAGCAGCAGAAGCAGCAGGAAGCGTTGGCCAAAGAGCGCAGGGCGATGGTGGGCTCGGGCGATCGCAGCGAGAAGATTCGCACCTACAACTTCCCGCAGAATCGCGTCACCGATCACCGCATCGGCTTCACGGCGCACCAACTGCCGGAGTTCATGGACGGCCGCATCCAGCCCATGATCGATGCGCTGATCACGCACTTCCAGAGCGAGAAGCTGAAGGAGCAATCGGTCGAGGTGGCGTAAAGCCTTTTTTGTTGACCACAGAGGCACACAGACACGGAGGAAGCGGAAGCTTTTCATCTGCACTTAGTCAACTGTCGCTCTCGCGCGACGACAGATTCACGAGTTCTCAACGATGTGAAGAAGTTTGATTTTCTCTGCGCCTCTGTGTCTCTGTGGTTAACTTTTCTTCCATGCAACTGAAGCAAGCCCTCACGTCGGCGGTTGATCGTCTGGAGTCGTCCGACGTCGGCTCGCCGCGGATGAACGCCGAGGTGCTGCTGATGTTTGTCCTCGGCGTGCATCGTGCCTACCTTTATGCTCATCCTGAGCGCGAACTCACTGCCGAAGAAGAATCCCGCTACGACGAGGTCCTCGCCCAGCGCGCGACGGGGATGCCGTCGCAATACATCACGGGGCATCAGGAGTTCTGGGGCCTCGACTTCATCGTCTCGCCGGCGGTGTTGATCCCGCGTCCTGAGACCGAACACCTGGTCGAGACGGTATTGGAGCTGGCGCGCGAGGTTCCACGTCCAAAGTTAGTCGACATCGGCACGGGTTCCGGTTGCATCGCGCTGGCGCTCGCGCATGAATTGAAGGGAGCCGAGGTTTACGCGGTCGACCTCTCGCCCGAGGCTCTGGAGATTGCGCACGCCAACGCCGTGCGACTGCAACTGGATCGGAGTGTGCAATTCCTGCGAAGCAACGTTCTTGAGGCGCTGATGAACACGAGCGGCTTCGACTTCGTCGTCAGCAACCCTCCCTATGTTGGTTTCGATGAGGCCGACAAAGTCCAGAAGTCGGTGCGCGACTTCGAGCCGCGAATGGCGGTCTTCGCCGGGGAGCAAGGGTTGGACGTGATCGTCTCCGCTGGTCCAGCAGGCGCACACGGTTCTAAAGCCGGGCGGCTGGCTTGCGATGGAAATTGGGTACTCAATGCGCGACGTTGTCGTCGATCTGCTGAGTCCCACAATGTGGGAGGATGTTCGCGTTGTGCCGGATCTGCAGGGAATTCCGCGGGTGGTAGCAGCGCGGAAGGTTTGAGCTATGTTGCCCAATCTTCGCAGTGCAGGCCCTTCACGCGGCGAAATTCAGACAGGTTGGAAGTGACAACCGTCAAGTTTTTACAGAGACATTGTCCGGCAATCAATGTATCGTACGAGCCGATAGTCCTGCCCGTGCGAGCCAGTTCCGCTCGGATGGCGCCGGCGGCACGTGCATCTTCTTCGTCAAACCGTATTATCTGAACTGGCCCTCGCAAAAACCTAAGCAGCAAATCGGAATTCTCGTCGCGTCGCGCGCTCTTGTAAACGCCGTACCACAACTCGCAAGCCACCAACGACGAGATTGCGACGGTATTGTCGTGCGCGGTAGCTCGGTGGAACTTGCGAGCTACGTTGACTGAGCTATCTCGAAGGAGGGAGATGCATGTGTTGGTGTCTAGGAGATACTTCATTCGAAGGCGTCTCGCTCGGGCGCGGGAGGCTGTTTGCGACCGTCAGCCATAAAGTCCTCCGAGAGAGGGTGGCGGAGGATGTCAGCTAGCCAGTCTTTGACGTTGCTGATAATGGGTTCGAGTACGACGGCATCGCCTTCTTTACGAATGCGCACCTCATCGCCCTCAAAGCGAAATTCCTGCGGCAAGCGCACGGCCTGGCTGTTACCGTTGCGAAAGAGTTTGGCGGTCTTGGTCATGGGTAGCCTTCCAGATAATATATACTAATAATATATACTCTCGCAATATGCAGATTTTTCCCTCATTCGCGAAGATCAATCTCGGGCTGAAGATTGGCGCGCGCCGGCCGGACGGATTCCACGAGCTGCGCACCATTTATCAGACGCTGGCGCTGCACGACCGGATCGGCGTGGAGGTGCAGGCCGGTTCGGGCATCGAGATTCGTTGCGGCGATCCGCGCGTGCCGCGGGACGGATCGAATACTTGCTGGAAAATCGCGGAGCAGGTGCTGGGAGCGTCACCTCAGCGGCTAAAGCCGGATAGTGGTCCATGGCTTAATGGCGCACCTAAAGGTGCGCCCCTTCAAGGCAGGATCGTAGTAGAGATCGAGAAGCAACTTCCCGTTCAGGGCGGCCTGGGCGCGGCATCGTCAAACGCTGTGGTAACGATGCTCGCGCTGCAACGCGCTTTGGGCATTGAGCTGTCACAATCAGAGAAGCTGCGCATCGCGGCGGAGGTGGGCAGCGATCTGCCGTTATTTCTGATCGGTGGAACGGTTCTCGGGCTCGGGCGAGGCGAAGAGGTTTACGCGCTGCCCGATCTGCCGACTCTACACCTGGTGATCATCACGCCGCCGGTCGGTGTCTCGACACCTCGCGCCTTCGCGCAATGGGACGAACTGATCGCACAGCAGCCCGAATTGACCCACTCCGAAGGCACAGGTACAATGAATCTGCTCAGTAAACCTGTGCTTGACTTGCTGAGCGAAGGTTTCCCGCAGGCTGACGCCGCAAAGGCTGCTGATGAGTTTGGCGGCCGGAAGGCTGAGTTTGCATCCGGTGTTCCCGCAGTTGGCGGGGACCGGGCCGAGACACTGCTTCTCGACCTCGTCCGAACCGGGATTGAAAACGACTTCGAACGCGTCGTCTTTCCTGAATATCCCGAGTTGCGTGAGGTTAAAGAGTTGTTGCAACGCGAAGGTGCGCAGTTCGCGTCCTTGTCGGGTTCGGGCTCCACGCTGTACGGGGTCTTCGCTTCTGCGGATGAGGCAGGTTCTGCCGCCGACCGCATGAAAGCTGCGGGACACGCGGCCGTGGCGACGACGAGTTTGACGCGAAAAGCGTACTGGCAAGCGATCGGAACTGCCCCGCCCTAGCCAAAGGATGGCTAGAACGGGGCACCCAAGGTTTGAGCCGCGAGCAACTAGTCCTCTAGCTTCGAGCTAATGCGCCGACGGCTTTCGGGCGGACAGAGTTTGGACCGTTACTCATTGTTTTTGGCTCGCGGCTCAAAGCTCGTGGCTTCACTGGGCGGTCGACTAATGGTAGGTCAAGTGCCTTTGGAGCACTTTGTCTAGGTTCGAATCCTAGCCGCCCAGCCAGAATTAGCAATTAGCAATTAGCAATTAGCAATTAGCAATTAGCGGCAACCCCGAACGATCAGGCAAGTTGCCGAAGCGAAAAGCGAAAAGCGAAAAGCGAAAAGCGAAAAGCGAAAAGCGAAAAGCGAAAAGCGAGAGCCGATAGCTGACAGCTCTCCGGGAACGAACCCAGCAGGTACCAAACCAGGTCACGCGGGGTATTGACACCATGGACACAGCGACAAAACCGAGCATAGTTCCTCCGGCTACTGCGCCGGGCGATGGCGATGGAGCCCAGCAGGCGGGCAAGGCGACGCCTCCGGTGGCGCAGCAGAAGCCGCTGTCGGAGCGTAAGCCCAAACTCGCGCGCCAGGACGACAAGTGGAAGATTTTTTCCGGCACGGCGAACGATGCGCTGGCCAAGGACATTTGCGAGTTTCTCGGTTTGCCGATTGGCCAGGCCTGCATCAGCAAGTTCTCCGACGGCGAAACCTATGTGCAGATCGAGGAGAACGTGCGCGGCGCCGATGTCTTCATGGTGCAGCCGACCTGCGATCCGGTTAACGAGCATCTGGTGCAACTGCTCTTGCTGATCGACGCGCTCAAGCGCGCCTCAGCGCGGCGCATCACGGTGGTGATTCCATACTTTGGCTATGCGCGTCAGGATCGCAAGGACAAGCCCCGGGTGCCGATTTCGTCGAAGCTGGTCGCGGATTTGCTGACCACAGCCGGCGCCGATCGTGCGCTGGTGGTCGATCTACACGCGCCGCAGATTCAGGGGTTTTTCAACATCCCGGTGGATCATCTGTTCGCGTCGCCGGTGCTGGTGGATTACTTCCGCAAGAAGCAGTTTCCGGATCTAACCGTCGTATCGCCCGATGCCGGCGGTGTGGAGCGCGCGCGCTTCTTCGCGAAGAAGATGGATTCGGCGCTGGCCATCGTCGACAAGCGCCGCGTCGAAATGGATGTGACCGAGGTGATGCACGTCATCGGTGACGTGAAGGGCCGCACCTGTCTCATCCTCGACGACATCATCGATACTGCCGGCACGCTGGTGAAAACCTGCCAGGCGTTGCTGGAGGCAGGCGCGCAACAGGTATACGCGTGCGCAACGCATCCGGTGCTCTCCGGGCCGGCCATTGAACGAATTTCACAATCGGGGTTGGCCGAAGTGGTAGTGACCAACACCATCCCGCTGACCGAAGCCGCG
Source organism: uncultured Acidobacteriaceae bacterium (assembly GCA_963697175.1). Taxonomy (GTDB): domain Bacteria; phylum Acidobacteriota; class Terriglobia; order Terriglobales; family Acidobacteriaceae; genus Bog-257. Next base: position 187,089 of record CAVONC010000030.1, read on the forward strand.
CGCAATGAACCGAAGATCAAAGTGCAGTCGGTCCACGGCCTTATTGGACGCGCCATTCAATCGATTCACGAAGAGACTTCGGTCAGCAGACTGTTCTTGTAAAGGAAACGAGATTATGGCAACCGCAACCGCAGAAAAAAATGTAGAAGCCAAACCGCGCCAGGGCGGCGGCAAGAATGACGCTCGCCGCCTGCGCATGACGGGACTGATTCCCGCCGTGGTCTACGGCGCCGGCCAGGAGTCCAAGGCCGTCACCGTCGATCCCAAGCAGATGAATCGCATCCTGCGTTCGGAATCGGGTCACAACTCCATCTTCGATCTCTCGCTCGACGGCCAGACCGCGAAGGTGATGATCGTCGACTGGCAGTATGAGCCGATCAAGGGCGCCCTACTGCACGTCGACATGAAGCGCATCGCGATGGACAAGGTGCTGCAAGTTAGCGTGCCGATCGTCCTCAAGGGCGAAGCACCGGGCGTGAAAGTGCAGGGCGGCATCCTCGAGCAGATCCTGCGCGAGGTGGAGATCGAGTGCTTGCCGGCCGACATCCCCGGCCACATCGATGCCGATGTCAGCCAGTTGATGTTCGGCGAGGTGATTCGCGTCTCCGATCTGCCGCACGATGGCAAGGTCAAGTTCATCACCGATGAAGCCCAGCCGGTAGCACACGTGGTCGCCGTGAAGGAAGTCGTGGAAGCGGCGCCGGCGGAAGCTGCGGCGGAAGGTGCGGCTGCTCCTGCCGAGCCCGAGGTCATCAAGAAGGGCAAGCAGGAAGCCGAGGGCGAAGCTGCCGAGGGCGGTGGCGACAAGGGCGAGAAGAAGGCCGAGAAGCCCGAGAAGAAGAAGTAAGCGCGGTGAAGCTGATCGTCGGGCTTGGCAATCCGGGCATCGAATATCAGTTCACACCGCACAACATGGGTTTCCTGGCGGTGGATCGCATTGCCGGCGAGTGCGGCGTGCGGGTGAACAATCGTCACTGCCGCGCGCAGACGGCGCGGACGCGGCTGGCGGGACACGAAGTCGTGCTGGCCAAGCCGGAAACCTACATGAACCTGAGCGGCACTTCGGTCGTCGAGCTGGTGCGCGAGTACGAGGCGAAACCGGAAGAAGACCTGGTGCTGCTCTATGACGAACTGGATCTGCCGTTTGGCACGATTCGGGTGCGGCCGCGAGGCCGTTCGGCAGGCCACAACGGCGTCGAATCAGTGATCGCCGCACTGGGTACGCAGGAGATCACGCGCATCCGGATGGGAGTTGCGCCGGATCATCCGGTCGGCGATGGCGCGCGGTATGTGCTGTCGCCGTTCAAGAAGTCGCAGCTTGAGGTTGTCGATCAGGTGCTCGATCAGGCGGCGGAAGCGGTGAAGATGATTCTTGCCGAGGGTGTGCAGGCGGCGATGAATCGCTTCAATCGCAAGGAAGAAGCGACTAGCGACTAGCCACTAGCGGGTAGCCATTAGTTGACAGGCAATATTCGATAAAGGTTTTGAGCGAAGTGCTAGCTGCTAGTTGCTAGTTGCTCTGGAGAAAACAATGCAACGTACTTACGAATTGATGTTCATCGTCCGGCCCGACATGCCCGAAGAGGAGCAGGACAAACTGGTCGCCAATCTGGAGACGCAGGTGGGCAATGCGGGCGGCACGATCAAGAATGTGGAGCGCATGGGCAAGCGCCGGCTGGCGTACATGGTGCGCAGATTTCAGGACGGTATCTACGTGCTGATGGTGCTGGAAGGCGAAGGCGGCATGGTGAAGGAAGTGGAACGTCGCCTGCGCGTGACCGAGCCGGTGATCAAGTTCATGACCGTGCGCATCGACGAAGAGCAGAAGCGCCTGGCGAAGGTGAAGGCGATTCGCGACACCAAGGTCCGCGGCAAGGGTACTCGTGCCGCGGCTGAAGCGGCGGCTGCTGCTGAAGCGGCTGCCGTTGTCGCGGAAACAGCTCCCGAAGCGGCGCCCGCGGAAGGTGCGGAATCGACGCCGGTCAATGCCTAGCGAATTCAGATCCATTGTCGTGAGCGAAGGTGGACGCAGACGATCGAAGAATGTTGTCGAGATGGAGCGCCTGAAGCGTGCGCCATTGAAGGAGAAACATGGCAGACGAAGCAGTGAAGACAACGGCTGACGCTCCGGCGGAACGCAGCCCGATGGTGGCCGCGCGTGAACAGGGCGGTAGACACTAGGGCACCCTCGCTGAATGGACCGGTGGCTCCGGCGGACCATGCGCGAAGGCGGCGGCTCCAGCGGACCTCGCGAAGGCGGCGGCTCCAGTGGACCTCGCGAAGGCGGCGGCTCCAGCGGACCTCGCGAAGGCGGCGGCTCCAGTGGACCTCGTGAAGGCGGCGGTCCACGCGGCCCACGTCCTGGCGGACGCCCGGGCGGTCAAGGTGGACCTCGCGAAGGCGGCCGGAAGTTTTTCCGCCGCAAGAAAGTTTGCAAGTTCTGCGTCGAAAAGATCGATGGTATCAACTACAAGGACGTGCGCCTGCTCTCCGGCTTCGTGGCCGAAAGCGGCAAGATCGTACCTCGGCGCTTGACCGGCGTGTGTACGCCGCATCAGCGCCGCTTGAGCGATGCCATCAAGCAGGCACGCAACATCGCGCTGCTGCCCTTCGGCGGACGGTAGAGTTCAGTTGCCGGTTGTCAGTTGTCGTTGAAGCGGTGAGTTAGGAAGTCGCGCCTGAGCTGATTTGATTCCGTGCCACGACGAGTAGCTCTATCGGTGGTGCGAGCGCGGCTGGGTCTAACCGGCAAGATTCGAGTCCCGCTTGCGGGACGCAAGAGCTTAGCCCAGCGTTTCAACGCTGGGTCAGCTGATTTTCAAAGATTGAGTCCCTGCGGGGACGACACAATTGACGAGGGCTTCAGCCCGAGTCCGACGGAGTTCTACTCATGGAAGTCATTCTCAAAGAAGACGTAGCCAAGCTTGGCTCCCGCGGTGATGTGATCAAGGTGGCCGAAGGCTATGGCCGTAATTTCCTCCTCCCCAAGAAGCTGGCGATTGAAGCCACGCCGGCGAATCGCGCCGTCATCGAGCAGATGAAGGCTGCCGCGGTGCGTCGGCAGGCGCGCGAGAAGGGCGATGCCGAAAGCCTCGGCAAGCAACTGGCCGGCGTCGAGCTGGGCTTCACCCGCAAGTCGGGCGAGCACGATCAGCTCTTCGGATCCGTCACCTCCGCCGACATCGCGCGCGAGTTGGAGCACAAGGGCTTCAGCATCGACCGTCGCAGGATCCAGCTCGACGAGCCGCTGAAGGCGGTTGGCAACTTCAGCGTTCCCATCAAGCTGCACAAGGACGTGGTCGTGCCGGTGAAGGTGACCATCCAGAAGGAAGCGGGAGCCAGCGAAGCCGCCGCTCCAGAGGCGGAAGAAGCCGGCGCGGAAGCGTAATCCCGAGGGCGGGGAATTACCAGATGCGGCGCACGCCGTAGTAGTCGAACACGCGGTCGGCGCTGATGATGGGCCAGCCCGTCACCTGCGCCTGCGCCGCCAGCATCCGATCGAAGGGATCGCGGTGGTGCAGGGGCAACAGGCCGGCGCGGATGGCGTGGGCGGAACTCAATCGGCAGCTCGGAGAAGTCTTGGGCTGCGAGTGTTTCGTCCCAACGCGATAACAACACTTGGGAGTCAAACTTGCCCGAGATTCGTCTTGATCGCCATTTCCCACGGCACCACTGACGAAATGACCTTTGAGTTGGCCGATGCGAGGATGGCATCCCGCGCTGCCGGCGATAATGAGCAGAGCCGTCCAGCCACCACCGCAGTACATGCGTGTCCAATAAGACGATCATTCGAATCCCAGTTCACGCATCTCTTCGTCAGTGAGGGGATCGAACGCATCGGGGGCCGACCAGATTTGGCCCTTGAGCATATCCGGAGTGGGCCTTTTCAGCGCACTGTCGATCGGCACGATCTTCGCGACCGGCTTCTTCCCGCGCGTGATGACGACTTCCTTGCCGCTCTCGGCTTCCTTGATCAGCTTGGAAAGATTGGTCTTAGCCTGATGTACCGTGTAGCTCATGATTAGCTAAGTTTACTTAGCTAAGCGACGATCGGTCAATTTCAAAGTAGGAGATTCGCTATCTTCGCGATAACCCAAAGCCTAACGCGACGAGCTGGCCTCCGCTGCTGTTACCCGGATCGTTACCCGTCCTTCTGAACCTATTTCCCACTTTAGCCGTACCTACCATCCAAGCGGACTATAATTCGCTCACGGTTTCTTCCTGCACGCGTCTATGTAATTGCAGGCACAAGAATTGGCTTGCCAATTGCAAACTAGGTAGAAACCAGCATGCCGGCCGAAGCGGTAACAGTTCCCCTCACGGTTGGCCCGGGACTTGCACCTCAATCCGCGTCTCGCGCGCGTGTTTCAGGAACCCCGGCGCTCCGTCCTCCTGAAGCGTGGCAGGAGACGGCGTCATCGATTCCCTCAGCACGAGGGACTCGAGTGGGGCAGGCCCAGAGCCGCATGAACGACACGGAGCTGATCCGGGAAGCGCAGCGTGGCAATCATGCCGCGTTCGAGGACTTGGTGCGCCAATATGACGGCGCAGTCCTCCGCCTGGCCTATCACCTCACGCGCTCCGAGCAGGATGCGCAGGATATTTATCAGGAAGCCTTCCTCAAGGCCTACCGCAACATCGGCAACTTCCGCTTCGAGTGCTCGTTCTACACCTGGATCTACCGCATCGTGACCAATCTCTGTCTCGACCTGCTGCGCAAACGGCAGGTGCGCAAGGAAGATTCGGGTATCGCGGTGGACTCGGAGGGTGGCACCTACGACCTGATGGACCAGGTGGCCGATCAGCGATCGGGTGCAAGTCCGGAGCGCGATCTGATGCGGCGCGAGTTGGGAGCACGCATCGCCAAAGCTCTAACCAAGCTGACACCGCGCGAGCGCATGGTCTTCGAGATGAAGCATTACCAGGGACTGAAGCTGCGCACCATCGGCGAGATTTTGAATACCACGGAAGAGACTGCGAAGAACACGCTCTTCCGCGGCACGCAGAAGCTGCGAGCGGCATTGAAGGATATAAAGTGAAGCTTCGAGCTTCGAGCCGCGAGCTTCGAGCTAAGAGCGTTGATGCCGATGAGCCGGTGTTGAAGGAAGCGGCGAGTGCCGGACGAGGGGTTGGCACGCGTCATGTGTTGATGGGGATTCAATCAAGCGAGTCGTTCGAGCGACAGCTCGGAGCTAGTGGCTCGCAGCTAGAGGCTGTTTTATGAATTGCGATTGGGTACAACAAAACGTTTCCCTGTACCTGTACAACGAGCTGGCTGACGACGCGCGCCATGAGTTGGAGCAGCACATTCAGCGCTGCAAGGCCTGTGCCGCCGAGCTTGCCGCGCAGCAGGAATTTCAGGCACAGATGAACGCCCTGCCCGTCGAAGAGCCCTCTGCCAGCTTCCTGGCGGCTGCGCGCATGCGGCTGCAGGAGGCGCTCGAGAGCACCGAGCAGCATCGCGCCTGGTATCACCGCTTTGTCTTCGATCCCACGGCATGGTTGCGCCAGGTTCGTTTCTCGCCCGCGCTGGCCGCGGTTCTTCTGCTCGTCGGTTTCGGCTCAGGCCTGGGAGCCATGTACAGTGCGCTGGGTGGTAAGGTTCCGCGTCCGGCCAGCCAAACCACAATTCAGGAAGCTTCCATCGGCGGCATCACTTCGATCGAGCACAAGCCCAATTCCAACAACGTCAAAATCCAGTACCAACGAATCGTTCCTGACTCGGTGGAAGGCTCGATCAGCGATCCCAAGATTCAAGACCTGCTGACCTTCACCGCGCGCAGCAACGCCACCAACGCCGGCGCACGGATCGACGCGGTCGACGCGCTGACCAGCAGGCCTGACGATCCTCGCGTGCGCGAAGCTTTGACCTACGCGCTGCGTTATGACAGCAATCCGGGAGTTCGCCTGAAGGCGCTCGATGGTTTGAAGGATTACGTGAAGCAGGACATTCGGGTTCGCAACGCCGTGCTTGATGCATTATTGAATGACAGCAATCTCGGCGTGCGCAGCGAAGCCTTGCATGCCTTGGAGCCGGTCCGCGCCGACAGCAGTGTTCGCATGGCTTTGCAGCAGTTGGCAAAAGAGGACCCGAGCGCGTACATTCGCACCGAGTCAGACCGCGAGCTGGCGTCGATGCCGGCAATCGATTAATTTACCGACCAAGAGAAAACTGTAACGATGGCTGATTGCACCCAGAAAGAAGACCAAAATCAACAGCAGGACGCACCGGCGGAGAGCAGTATCACCCAGGAACTGGGGGTCTATCTCTGCGGCTTGGCCTTCCTGCTTGCGATGGCTCTTCCTCTCTGCGCCCAGCAGCCGCGGCTCTATCGCGAAGGAAACACCTGGGTGGAAGAGATCACGGGAACACTTCCACCGGCGCACGAATTGCGGGTTAACACCGACATTGGCTCCGTGGAGGTGCAGGGCAATTCGCCCCACATCACCTACATTGTTCGCAAGCGTTCGTACTTGCCCAGTCCCGAAGCTGCCAAGCGACAGTTTGATCATTTGCGCATTTCTGCCGGCAAGGCAGGGGATACCGATTCCATCGAGGGCAAGGCGACCAGCAAGAATCTCCAGCGTCTGGGTGCCGAATTTATTCTGCAGGTCCCGCGCGATCTCAGTCTGCTGAAGGTGCAGACGCGCGGTGGTTCGCTAAGCTTTAGTTCGATTGCGGCGACGATTGTGGCGTCAACCGGTGCAGGGCTGATTAAGCTGGATGATCTGGCCGGGCCGGTGAAGATCGCCAGCGGCGGAGGCAATGTCGAGGCTGGTAATCTCGGCGGCGATCTCACGTTGACCAGCGGCGCAGCCGATGTCCGGGTGTCGAATGTTGCTGGCCAGACGCAGGTGAGCCTCGGCGGAGGCCGCGTCTATATCGGATCGGCAAAGGCGTCTACGATTCAGACCGGCGCCGGCAGCATCCAGGTGCAGAAGTGCTTTGGCGATCTGCACGTGACGAGTGGCGGCGGCAACCTGTACCTCGGAGACGTGTTGGGCGCAGTTCAGGCCCAGACCGAAGGTGGCAGCGTTCGCCTGGCCAGCGCTACCGGACCGGTACAGGTCACGACCGGCGGCGGCAGCGTGACGCTGCTGAATCTGGGACGGGGAGCGCAAGTCGAAACAGGAGCAGGTCCGGTGACGGTCGAGTTTATTGGCAATCACGGATTCACCGATTCGTTCTTGCATACCGCGTCGGGCGATGTGACCGTGTGTTTCGCCAGCGGCTTGCCGGTGTCGGTGCATGCTACGTCGGATATGGCGCCCGGACGGGGCATTCTCACCGACTTTCCGAGCCTGAACATCAGCTCGCAGGGCGGAGTCTTCAGCCCGAAGTCGATGTCGGCTGAGGGAACAATTAACGGCGGCGGGCCGGCACTGCGCATCCGGACGACGATTGGGCAAATTGCCTTTCACCGATGCCAGTAGGGCGAAGCAACGAAGTTCAGGTGAAGTAAGTTTTTCGAGTCGGCTTTAGCTGTCGAGGTATTGGTCGGAGCTTTTGAATTAAGGGTTGAAGTTATGCGCACACGCAATCGAGTTTCGCTCGTCGCTTTGTTCGTAGCCGCAATGATTCTTCCGGCGATGGCCGATCCCGCGTCGGGCCAGCCTTGGCCGGAGGCGCATTCCGGAGCGTATCTCGGCGTTCAGATCACCGCGGTCACGCCGCAACGCGCTTCTGCACTAAAGCTGTCCGCGCAGGCAGGCGCCATCATCACCTACGTCGACCAGGATGGTCCTGCGTGCCACGCCGGCTTGATGGAGAATGACGTGGTCGTCGCCTTCGAAGGCTCGAAGATTGACGGTCCGGAGCAGCTGCAAGGTTTGATTCACGCAACCGCTCCGCAGAAGACGGTGACGCTCACCATCATGCGCAACGGTGTGCGCAAGGACATGAAGGTGACGCTCGGCAGCTGGAACGTGATGTCCCATACTGTATCGGCAATCGCGCTGGGACAGCCGCCTCCGCCGCACGCTTACATGCCCGACCTGGAGATTCCGTCGTTCACCGTTATTTCAGCTCGTCACGGTCTGGTTGTCGAAAGCCTCAGTCCGCAGCTTTCCGATTTCTTTGGTGTGCCGCGCGGCCAGGGTGTGCTGGTTCGTTCGGTCGAAGGAGGCAGTCCTGCGGCCGCTGCCGGGCTCAAGGCGGGCGACGTCATTGTGAAGGTCAACAACGACACGGTTCACGACATGTCCGACTGGCAGCGCGGCATGCATGGTCAATCGGCCAAGATTCCGCTTACCATCTGGCGTGACAAGCACGAGCAGACCATGGTCATGACGGTTCCCGGCAACACCTCGCAGCTTGACCGTGGTGAATGGCTGAACCTCGATACTCAAGCGCAGGCACTGCGCGATCAGCTGCAGCAGATGCAGCCGGAAATCGAGAGCGGCGAAATGGTCGCGCAGCTCGGCCCGAATGACAAAGAGCTCGAGCAGATGCGCCGCGAGATGGAGAAATCGCTGAAGCTGCGCCAGAAGGATATCGACAAGATGACGCAGGAACTGGCGCAATCGGCCAGGCCGACGCAGGAAGAAATGGAGCAGCTGCGCGCCGAGATTCAGCGCTCAGTGCCGAGTCAGAAAGACCTCGACGAGATGACTCGCCACATCCAGCAATCGCTGCCAACCCAGCAGCAGCTGGATCAGATGAAGCGCCAGATCCAGAGCTCACTGCCCAGCCAGAAAGATCTGGACGAAATGCGGCGGCAGATTGAATCGTCGAGCAAGGAATTGTCGCCCAAGCTGCAGCAGCAGATGGAAGAGCTGAAGAAGCAGATGGAGCAGCAGAAGTTCGACCTGCAGAAGATGCTGCAGGAGTTCAACAGCGATCGGGAATTCTAAGAGCGCTATTCGCTGCTCGCTCTTCGCTTTTCGCCAGACTAGTACCAGTCCTCTGTCGCTTTCGATCTATTAGCTCAATCAGGCCGTAGATCACGACGCATACCCAGAAATCCACGATCAGCCCCAGATCGAGTCGGTCGGGACGATGCCGTCCTGCCGGCGGCAGATGCGGCATCAGCACAAAGAAGTAAAGGAGATTGCCGGCTACGATGGCAATCGTCTGCTTGAGCAGTCGTCGGAGCACTCATTATGTTGGACACCGGCAAGGCATGGTTTGATGCCAGGAAATCGGCCATGTGCCATGTGCCGTGAGCCGTGAGCCGTGTGCCCCGAGCTAAGAGGCAGGCGTTTTCGGCAGTGGGCCGTTTGCTCGCTGCTGGTGGCCCACAGCTCACGGCTCATGGCTCACGGCTTGATTTACCATCGCTGTGTGCTCGATCTCGCCACCAGCGTCCAATACGTCAAGGGCATCGGCCCGCGCTTCGCGGAAATTCTGCTGGAAAAGGGCATCGGCACGGTCGAAGACCTGCTCTACTACCTGCCCTTTCGTTATGAAGACCGTCTGAATCCGCGCGGCATCAACGAACTGCGCATCGGCGAAATGGCCAGCATCATTGCCGAGGTGCGAACCTTCGGCCTCTTCCGCACGCGGCGCATGCCGCTCTTCGAGATGACTGCTGGCCAGGGCCGCGACACGCTGAAGTGCATCTGGTTCAACGCGACGTATTTGAAAGACAAGTTTCGCGCAGGAATGCTGGTCGCGCTCTACGGCAAGGTCGAAGCCGGCGATCGCGGCGGCCACCGCTTCCAAATTCTTCAGCCGCAGTTCGAGATTTTGCACGATCCGACGGAATCGCCGGACGCAGGCGAAGAGCAGAAGTGGCAATCGCTCGAGGTCGGACGCATCGTGCCGATCTATGAAGCTGCCGGCAACGGCCGACTCACCGCGCGCTGGTTTCGTCGCGTCATCCACGGCATGTTGGAGATTCTCGGTCCAGATCTTCCTGACGCGATTCCGCCGGCGGTTCGCGGCCGCATGCAGCTCATCGATCGTCGGCGCGCCTTCTGGCAGGCGCACTGGCCCGAGCCCGGCGAGAGCCTGACCAATCTGATGGCCGCGCGCACGCCCGCGCACATCCGCCTCATCTTCGAAGAGTTCTTCTTTCTCGAACTCGGCCTTGAGCTGAAGCGCCGCAAGATGCGCGCGCAAACCGGCATCGCATTCCAGATCAACCAACAGGTGCGCGACGCCGTCAAACGCATTCTGCCGTTCCATCCCACCGGAGCGCAGAAGCGCGTGATGAAGGAGATTGCCGACGACATGGCTGCGCCTGCGCCAATGCGCCGCCTGCTGCAAGGCGATGTCGGCTCCGGCAAGACGATTCTCGCTTTCGAGGCCGCTGTCATCGCCATCGAGAACGGTTACCAGGTCGCGCTGATGGCGCCAACGGAGATCCTCGCGACGCAACATTACCTTTCCGCGCGCAACATCCTCGAAGCTGCCGGCTATCGCATCGTTCTGCTCACCGGCTCGCAGGAAGCCGGCCGCAAGAAGCAGGTGCGGCGCCACATCGCGCAAGGCAACGCGCAACTGGTGATCGGCACGCACGCGCTCATCCAGGAGACGGTCGAGTTCGACAAGCTCGGGCTGGTCATCGTCGATGAGCAACATCGCTTTGGCGTGATGCAGCGCTTTCGGCTGATGAAGAAGTCGGACGAAGCAGAACCCGATGTGCTGGTGATGACGGCGACGCCGATTCCGCGCACGCTTGCGCTGACGATTTACGGTGATCTCGACACCAGCGTGCTCGACGAGCTACCTCCGGGACGCACGCCGATCACGACGCGCCGCGTGGGCGATGAGCGCGCCGACGAAGTGTGGGAGTTCGTGCGCAAGCAGGTTGCGGCGGGACATCAGGCGTACATCGTCTATCCGGTGATCGAAGAAGGTGCGATGGAAGGCGAGCTGAAGGCCGCCATCAAGATGCACGAACAACTGCGCTCGCACGAGTTCGCCAGCCTGCGCGTGGGCCTGCTGCACGGCCGCATGAGCGCCGATGACAAAGCCGCAACCATGGCTGCTTTCAAGCGCGGCGAGATCCATGTGCTGGTTTCGACGACCGTGATTGAAGTGGGAGTCGATGTGCCGAACGCGAATGTCATGGTCGTTGAACACGCCGAACGCTTCGGTCTCTCGCAACTGCATCAGCTGCGCGGGCGCATCGGGCGCGGCGCGGCGAAGTCGTATTGCATATTGATGACCGGCGGAAAGGTTTCTGTCGAAGCACAGCAGCGTCTGGATGCCATGGTGCGCACGCAAGACGGCTTCAAGATCGCTGAGCTGGATCTGGAGCAACGCGGCCCGGGCGAGTTCTTTGGCACGCGGCAGGCGGGCATGCCGAATCTTCGCGTCGCGAATCTGCTGCGCGATCGCGATCTGCTGGAGGCTGCGCGCAAAGAGGCGCGCTACGTTCTAGCCGGGCCCAGCGACGATGTCAGCAAAGAAGACATCGCACGCGCGGTGCAGCATTTGCGCGGCCATTGGAACCGGCGGTATGGGCTGGTGGAAGTGGGGTAGAAGACGCTGTCATTCGCTGTTCCCGTTCGCTCTTCGCTGTTCGCCAGAGCGAACGATCGGATTTTCGAGAGCAGGCGCCGAAGCGCGTCAGACCGCATCCAATGTTCGCAGGGAGGCTTTCATGCTTGATCCTAAGGAAATCCTGACCACGCTTTCCGACCGTTTCGCCACCACGGGAAAAGTGCAAAACGTCTTCGGCGAGCCGATTGAAGCGCACGGACGAACCATCATCACGGTTGCGAAGGTGAACTATGGTCTGGGCGCCGGCGGCGGCGGAGAGAACAAGTCGGGCCAAGAGGATGCGATCGGCGGCTCGGGCGGCGGAGGCGGTGTCAATGTCTCGCCGGTCGGCGTGCTGGAGATCACCGAGGGCGGCACGCGCTGGATCCCGTTCTTCGATCCCAAAGCGACGGCGCGGCTGATCGTAGCGGGAATCGCGATTGGTTTTCTGCTACGGAGGGCGTTGCGCTGGAGGTGAAAAGAACAGTTTCGAGTTTCAGGTTTCGAGTGCGGAATGCGCGTCGGAGGGCCAGGCAGGTGTCGAAGTTCTCGAGACTTGAAACCGGAAACTTGAAACTGTTCTAATCCAACTGTGACAACGACCAGCAAGGCCGAGCTATTCCGTCTGATACCGTCGGTTGACGAACTCATGAGCTCAGAGGCAATCCGGTCTGTCGTCCACGAATACGGATATCGACTCACCCTCGAATATGTACGGCTTGCTCTAGACGAACTGCGGGATGTGATCAAAAAGGGTGAGTTGCAGGAGGAGCAGATCCGGGCAGATGTCCGACGCATCCCTCACGACCTCCTCTTCTTCCTTGAGCGCTGGTTCGGTTACTCGCTGCGATCGGTCATCAATGCCACCGGCGTCATTCTGCACACCAACCTGGGACGTGCGCCGCTTGGCCAGGCGGCGCTGCAACATGTGACGGAGATCGCGCAAAGCTATTCCAACCTCGAGTTCGATCTCTCGACTGGCGAGCGCGGCAAGCGCGATGTTCATGTCAGTCGCTTGTTCGCCAAGCTGCTGAACACCGCCGATCGTGAGGTCTCGACGATTGTCGTCAACAACAACGCTGCGGCGGTCCTGTTGACGCTCAATGCGCTGGCCGAGGGCGGGGAAGTGATCGTCTCACGCGGCGAACTGGTCGAGATCGGCGGATCGTTCCGTATTCCCGACGTGATGGCGAAGTCGGGCGCCGTGCTGCGCGAAGTTGGGACGACCAATCGCACCCGTATTGGCGATTACGAGCAGGCGATCGGCGAGCGGACGAAGCTGATCCTTCGCGTGCATCGTTCCAACTTCCAGATCGTTGGCTTTACCGAGCAGCCGTCGCTGGAGGAGTTGGTGGCGCTCGGCCGCAAGCACAACGTTCCGGTGGTGGAGGACTTGGGCAGCGGCGAGCTTTTCGATCTGCGGCAGGTTGGCGTGCGCGGCGAGCCGATGATCAGTGACAGCCTGCGGGCCGGCATCAACATCGTGACTTACAGTGGCGACAAGCTGCTGGGCGGTCCGCAAGCTGGTCTGATCAGCGGTGACGCTGAGCTGGTCGCGAAGATTCGTTCTAATCCACTGTTTCGCGCGCTGCGCGTGGACAAGATGTTCTACGCCGCGCTGGAGGCCACGTTACTGGCTTATCTGCGCGAAGATTACGATTCGATTCCGACTTTGCGCATGATGCGCGTGACGGAAGAAGATCTGCAGCATCGCGCTGAGCACATGGCGCGCCATTTGCGGATCAGCTCTCCGCAACTCGATATCCAGGTCGTCGAGTCACGGTCGGTTCTGGGCGGAGGCTCGGCGCCGGGCTCGACGCTGCCATCGAGGGCGCTGGCCGTGCGGCGCGACGATCTGTCGCTGGAGGATTTGTTGCGACGCCTGCGTCAATACGAGATGCCGATCATTGCCCGCATCGAGGACGATCGCGTGCTGCTCGATCTGCGTACCGTCGAGCCGGGGCATGACGCAACCATCATCGCCGCGTTAGAGGGCATCTCCAATTGAGATGGCGACGGTCTACACCATCGGTCACTCCACGCGCACTCTTGATGAGCTGGTAGCGGCGCTCAAAGGACACAACATCGCGACGCTGGTCGACATTCGGGCATTTCCCATGTCGCGACGGCTGCCGCACTTCAATCGCGAATCGTTGGAAGACGAGCTGCCGAAGCAGGGCATTGCCTACGTCTGGATGAAGGAACTCGGCGGCCACCGCAAGAAGATTCGCGACGACTCGCCGAATACGGGCCTGCGCAACGACTCTTTTCGCAACTATGCCGACTACATGCTGACGCCCGAATTCGAGCAGGCGATCTCGCAGCTAGTGGCGATTGCGCAGAAAAGCAATACGGCGATCATGTGCGCCGAGCGCGTGTACTTCCAATGTCATCGCATGCTGGTCAGCGATTACCTCGCCGCGCACGGCCACACCGTCCTGCACATTGACGACGAGAAGCATGCGACACGCGCGCACAAGTTGATGGCCGAAGCGCAGCTTGTGAACGGAAAATTGCTTTACAACGCGCAGCAATTGTTTTGATGTAGAGTGGTCTCGTTTCGGGGCAGAATCGCGGCTTCCGCGTGGACGGCCAATTCGGGAATCTCGCAGTCAAAATAATCGATTGACGACGTTGAACGCCGCACTCGGACGTATGATTTTTGGCGGGGTAGTCTGCCGTGCAATTCCCGGGTTCAGAGCAGCGTCATCTTGCCCTTTCTACATCCGCGAAAATCAATTTATACTGCGACATGGGAACTAGCGAGAGTGGCTCCCAACGTCGCACCCTCCTCGATCCTCGCTTCGACAGTGAATCCTGCGGAGCCGGATTTGTTGCGTCCCTCGACGCATCATCCCAGCATGACATTCTGCGCCTTGCCTTGACCGCGTTAGCGCGTCTGGCCCATCGGGGAGCAGTGGCAGCCGATCGCAAGAGCAGCGACGGCGTCGGTATTCTTAGCGCGATTCCGCGAGAATTTCTGCTCAAGCAAGCTGGACTGAATTTGCCGCGCGAACGAGCGTTTGCCGTCGGAATGCTGTTTCTGCCGCAGGATGAAACTTGCATCACACGCGCGCGGCTTTGCCTGCAGGAGTGCATCGCCAGCGAGCGATTGCAGTGGCTGGCGTGGCGCGAGGTGCCGACTCGACGCGAAGTGTTGGGCGAGATTGCTGCCGCTTCAATGCCGGTCATCTGCCAGGCACTCATCGCCGGCCCCGAAGAGGGAAGTTGCGCGGAAGCCGAGATCGAGCATCGCCTGTATCTGGCGCGCAAGGCGTTCGAACAGCAAGTCTCGGACAGCTACGTGTGCTCGCTCTCGGCGCGAACCATCGTCTACAAGGCGCTGTGCGCGGGCCGGCTGCTGCACGAGTTCTATTCCGATCTCGACGCCGACGAATTCGTCACGCCGTTCGCGATCTTTCATCAGCGTTACGCGACCAATGTCCTGCCGTCGTGGCATCGGGCGCAGCCGCTGCGCATGCTGGCGCACAACGGCGAGATCAATACGATCTGGGGCAATCGCGCGCACATCGAAGCGCGACGCGCGACGTTGCCGCACGAGTGCGAACCGATCCTCAGCGCCAACGCTTCCGATTCGATGAGCCTCGACGAGGTCGCGGAGTTGCTGGCCAATCACGGACGCAACGTAGCCGAGGCGGTTCGCATGTTGCTGCCGCCGGCGCCGACGGGAAGGGAAACGGACTTCCATCGTTATCACGCCGATTGTATCGAGCCGTGGGATGGGCCTTCGGCGCTGGTGTTCACGGATGGCAGGCTGCTGGGCGCGGCGCTTGATCGTAATGGATTGCGGCCGTGCCGTTATCTCATCACCGATACTGGTTTGTTGATTGCCGGGTCGGAAGTTGGGCTGGCCGATGTTGACCCCGACTCGATTGTGCGCAGTGGCCGGCTTGGGCCGGGGCAGCTGATTCTGCTGGATCTCGAAAAAAGAAAGCTGCTCGAAGGTGAAGTGCTTGATCGTTACTTCGAAGAGCTGATGACCTATGCGCCGCTCATCGACGACATTCCGCTGGAAGGTTTGCCGGAAGAGGTAACGGTTCTGCCGGAGGAAGAACTCACGCGCCTGCAACGTGGCTTCGGCTATACCCGAGAAGACTTGAAGATGTTCGTGGCGCCGATGGTGGTGGAGGGCAAGGAAGCAACGTGGTCGATGGGCGACGACACGCCGATCGCTCCGCTGGCGCGCACGCCGCGTCCGCTGTATGGGTTCTTCCGTCAAAGATTCGCGCAGGTGACGAATCCTCCGATTGATTCGCTGCGCGAGTCCTGCGTGGTTTCGTTGCGGACACGGCTTGGACCGTGGGCGCACTTGCTCGACAAGCATGCGCCACTGCCGGGGCTGGTGCTGCCTTCGCCATTTCTGTCGTTGGGACAGATGGCAGCGTTGCATCATCGCGCATATCCGATGCAGGAAGAGCTGCCGGCGGCGCATCTGGACTGCGTCTTTGGTGAGGATGATTCGCTGGCGAACGCGATCAATGCGCTGCGAAAGCAGGCGACGGAGATGGTGCGCCAAGGCACGCGCATTCTTTTGTTGACGGATCGCTTTGCGTCGCCGCAGAGCTTGCCCATCCCGATGGCGATGGCGACTGGAGCTGTGCATCATGCGCTGGTGAAGGCCGGATTGAGGACGAAGGTAGGCGTGGCGGTTGAAGCCGGCGATTGTCGCGATGTGCATCATGCGGCGGTGTTGATTGGATATGGCGCGGGAGCAGTGTGCCCGTGGCTGGCGTTGCAGACGGCGCGCAAGCTGGCGGGCGAGGCGGGAGAAACCGCTCTGCTGAAGGTGATGCAGTCGGGCATGGCGAAGGTCATGTCGAAGATGGGCATCACCGTTCTGGACAGCTACCGCGCAGCGCAGCTGTTTGACATTCTCGGGCTGGAAGGTGAAGTCGTAGAGCGCTGCTTCGCAGGCAGCGCGTCGCCGCTCGATGGCTGGGGATTTGCGGAGATCGAAGCAGCGGTGCGCTCGTCGTGGGCGGCGGAGCATCGCACAGCTGAACTGCCGGACTATGGCTGGGTTCGCTTCCGCCGCGACGATCGCGCGGAGCCGCACGTTTGGGAGCCGCAACGTACGCGACAATTGCAGCTGGCAGTCGGCTCAGCAAGGGGCGCGGCGCAGGCTGTTGCAGTCGATACCGATGTTCAAGTGCAGGCGTGGTCTGCGTTTCGCGGCGAGGCGAAGGAACGCGAGCCGCAGATGTTGCGTGACCTGCTGGAGTTCGTTTCGGCGGCTTCGCCGATTCCGGTGGATCAAGTGGAGCCGCGTTCCACCCTGGTTCGGCGATTTGTGTCGAGTGCGATGTCGCTCGGCTCGCTGAGTCCGGAGGCGCACGAGACCATCACGGTGGCGATGAACCGGCTGGGCGGCCGCTCCAACACCGGCGAGGGCGGCGAAGACCCTACTGCGTATCACGCGCTGGCCGGCGCTCCTGCTGATTCTTTGCCGCGCAATAACAAGATCAAGCAGGTGGCTTCGGGTCGCTTCGGTGTGACGGCGGAATACCTGGCGCATGCCGAGGAGCTGGAGATCAAGATTGCGCAAGGCTCGAAGCCGGGCGAAGGTGGGCAGCTTCCCGGTCATAAAGTTACCGAGCTGATCGCGCGGCTTCGTCATGCGCAGCCGGGAATCTCGCTGATCAGCCCGCCACCGCATCACGATATCTACAGCATTGAAGATCTGGCGCAGCTGATCTACGACCTGAAGCGCATCAATCCGCGCGCCGCCGTGGGCGTGAAGCTGGTGGCGCAGCTGGGAGTGGGCACGGTTGCTGCGGGCGTGGCCAAGGCGTACGCGGACTACATCCACATTGCGGGCCATAGCGGCGGCACAGGCGCGTCGCCACTCAGCAGCATCAAGTACGCAGGCAGTCCGTGGGAGCTTGGCTTGGCGGAGGCGCAGCAGGTGCTGCGGCACAACGGATTGCGCGGGCGCGTGAGACTGCGCGTGGATGGCGGCTTCTCGACCGCGCGCGATGTGTTGATCGCGGCGATCCTGGGCGCGGATGAATTTTCCTTCGGTACGGCGGTGCTGGTTTCGCTGGGTTGCGACATGGCGCGGCAATGCCATCTCAACACGTGTCCGACGGGAATTGCGACGCAGCGCCCGGATCTGCGCGCGAAGTTTCGCGGCAAGCCGGAGAATGTGGTTCGCTTCTTCATGAATGTGGCGGACGATCTGCAGCGGTTACTGGCTGAGCTTGGGATTGCCGACACTGGGGTCGGCGATTGGACGAACCGACTTGCTGCGACAGGTGCGAGCCGGCGGAAAGCTGAATCTGGAATCTTTGCTGGCTTCTCCTGCGGATGGGCCGCGCCATTGGGAAGGGCATCGCAACCTGCGTCCCGAGGAGCATGCTCCGATTGACGATGCGTGGGTCGAGCCTGCGATGGCGGCGACTCGCGCGGGCAAGGCGTTCGAATGTGAAGCCGAGGTGAGGAACGAAGATCGCACGCTGGGCGCGCGCTTGTCGGGCGAGTTGGCGTTGCTGCGCTGTCATGAAGCGGTGGCGCGGCCCGACATTCGCATTCGCATGCGCGGGACGGCGGGGCAGTCGTTCGGCGCGTTCTGTTGCGAAGGCATGTCGCTGGTGCTGGAAGGTCAGGCGAACGATTACGTCGGCAAGGGACTTTCGGGCGGTGAACTCATACTGCGTCCTACAGGCAAGCTGGCGAGCTCCGACGGCGAGCGTGTGATTCTGGGCAATGTCGCGCTCTATGGAGCGACTGCGGGATTCCTGTTTGCGGCGGGAAGTGCGGGCGAGCGATTCGCGATTCGCAACTCCGGTGCGACCGCCGTGGTGGAAGGCGTTGGCGAACACGGTTGCGAATACATGACGGGCGGAGTTGTCGTCGCGCTCGGCCGGACCGGAAGAAATTTCGGAGCCGGCATGAGCGGCGGCGTCGCGTACGTCTGGGATGAGCACGGAAGCTTTGTCGGGGAGCAGAAGTTTCATCCGGAGTTCGTCGAGACCAAGGCGCTTGTCGATTGCGTGGGCAGTGAGCAGGAGTCGGTACGCGAGCTGTTGCAGCAGCATGTAAGCAAGACAGGCAGCCGACTGGGGCAGCGCCTGGTCGACCGCTGGCATGACGTTCTGTCGCAGATGGTGTGCGTCACTCCAAAGACGGCGACGGCAAGCTAGAGTTCTTCAGGAAACAGTCCGCGTCTCGTATCATACGGAATACGAATCTTCCCGCGATGCCGAGACGAGCTGCTGTTCGCGAAAAATCCAAAGGCAAGAACCAGCGCGGCGCGCCATCGCAGAGCGGCGCACCGCGAACCGTGTCGCCGCGCGCACAGGTTGTGCTTCTGGCGATCGCACTCGTGATCGCGACCATCGCGCTCTACTATCCGGTCAGCGGTCATCCGTTTCTCAACTACGACGACGATGTCTACGTGGTCCACAACCGCCATGTGCAGGCGGGTTTGACCAGGGAGACAGTGCAGTGGGCGTTCGTATCGCTCCACGCGTCGAACTGGCATCCTCTGACCTGGCTCTCGCACGCGCTGGATTGCCAGTTGTTTGGCCTCGACGCTGGTAAACACCACGAGACCAACCTGCTGCTGCACGTCATCAACGTTGTGCTGCTGTTTCTGGTGCTGTGGCGAGCAAGCGGTTACATCGGCCGCAGCGCGATGGTCGCGGGGCTGTTCGCGCTGCATCCCATCAATGTCGAGTCGGTCGCCTGGATTGCCGAGCGCAAGAACCTGCTCAGCATGACGTTCTTCCTGCTGACGCTGGGCGCATACCGCTGGTATGGGCGGCAGCCGGGTTGGACGCGGTATCTTGCTGTCTTGGCGTTGTTCGCGCTGGGGTTGATGGCGAAGCCGCAGATCATCACCCTGCCGTTCGTTTTGCTGCTTTGGGATTACTGGCCGCTGGAACGGATCGCTCCTCGCTCTTCGCTTTCCGCTTTTCGCCAGAATGGGTCGGCGGACATCTCTGCCGAGGGGCAAACAACAAGTAGAGAACAGCGATCTGGCGAACAGCGAATCGCGAACAGCGAAAGGCGATCGCTGCGGTTCCTGCTGCTGGAGAAGGCGCCGTTGCTGGAGCTTTCAATAGCCAGCGCGGTCATCACGGTAATCGCGCAATACCGGGCGGGCTCGATGACGGGCCCGCACTGGCAGCCATTTCCGGCGCGTGTCGAGAACGCCATCGTCGCTTACGTGCGCTATCTGGGAAAGGCGATCTGGCCTTCGCATCTGGCCATCATGTATCCGCATCCCGGATACACGCTTAAGCTGTGGCAAGTGTTCGGCGCGCTGGTGTTGCTGATCGCGATCACGGCTGCGGCCATCGCCGAGCGGCATCGCAGGCGGTATCTGCTGGTTGGGTGGCTGTGGTTCCTGGGAACGCTGGTCCCGATGATCGGCCTGGTGCAGGTCGGCGCGCAGGCGATGGCTGATCGCTACGCGTATCTGCCGTTCATCGGACTGTTCATTATGGTCTGCTGGACCACAGCGGAGCTTGCCGATCAGCGGCACTTTGCGCCCGCGTGGCAAGCGGGGATCAGCGTCGTCATCTTGCTGGCGCTAGCCATAACAGCGCGACATCAGCTCAACAACTGGAGCGATAACAACCTGCTGTGGTGGGAAGTGGTCCATCGCGAGACGCAGGCGCTGCAGGCGAATCCTAACAACGTTGTCGCTCAGGATGTTCTCGCCCACGCTTATGTGAAGCTGGGACAAGTGGAAGATGCGATGCCGCATTTCCGCGCTGCCGTGGCGATCAATCCGCTCGATCCCGATGGCAACTTGAATCTGGGCGCGTACGAACAACGGCGCAACAATCTTCCCGCCGCGATCGAGCAATACAAGAAGGTACTGGCGATGACCGCGAACACGCCCAAGCAGGATGCGCAGACGCGCCAGCAGGCGTTCAGCAACATGGCTTTCGCCTATCACGATCTGAAGGACTACGCGCAGGCGCGCGCGAACTTTCAGCATGCGGTCGAGATCGATCCCGGCGACGAGCGCTCCTGGATCGGAATCGGGCTGATGGCGCAGAAGCTGGGCGACCTGAGCGGCGCGATTCAGGCATACAACAATTCGGTGGAGCTGGCTCCGTCGGATTTTGGATATCTGCTGCTGGCGCAGGCGCTCGACCAAGCTGGACGCCACGACGAAGCCGAAGCTGCGCGGCGTCGGGCTGCGGCGCTGTCGCAGAATTTGGAGCAGGCGAAGAAGATGGCGGAAGATGCGCTGGCGAAGTGAGGTTAGCCGCGAGCCGCGAGCCGCGAGCAAGAAACTCCTCGCGTCGGCGCTCTGGCAGCACGTGAAGCGCAACAGCCTTTGCTCGCAGCCCGAAGCTCGTGGCTCGCAGCTGTTCTGCTACCATCGTTTATCGATGAAACAGGCCGTTTTTCGCGAGCGCAACAAGCGTTACTATCGCGTTCTGCACACTCCTATCTGGATCTGGGTCTTCTGGGTGCTTCCCGGATGGCCGCTGACCTACGACCTCTACACGCGCGGGCCGGACCGCCGTCACTGGATCTGGCTGGCGATGATCCTCATCGTCGTCGCGTGGCGCGGCCTCGCCGGCCGTCTGCCGGGATGCGAGCCGCGTCCCTACATCACGCATTACGGCGTGCATCAGCCGAACCTGGCGTATCGCGTGGTCTGCTACACGGCCGCGTGGGTCGACATCATCGTCCCCTACGCGCTTAACCTCATCGGCCTGGTCATCGCCAATGTGGACGGCCGCTGGCTGCTGCGCGACCTGTATCGGCTCGGCTACTATCCGCTGGCGCTGGCCGTGGTGCTCGGCACCGCATTCGACTGGACGCCGCGCGCCCGCCGCGACACCTTCGGCGAGGGCGCCGAGCGAGCCTGGTTCTACGTTGCCATCTGGACCGTGGTGCCCACGCAGGTCATCAACTGGGGCGCGTGGCGCTTCGGCAAGTTCATGGATCTGGCGCCGCTGCCGCTGGCGCGCGTGCGCCTCATCGTCTGCCTGCTCTCGACCGCGTTCTTCTTTCTGCTGGGATATTCGCAGAAGCTTCCGCGAACCACGCGACATTATGAAGGCGTCGCCGCGGCGGGAGTCTAGAGGCTAGCCGCGAGCTGCGAGCTTTCCGCCTCGAGCTCGAAGTCGGCTTCAAGCGGCGGCACAAATTCTTCTGGGCTATCGTCGGGTCGCTCCCCCTTCAGCTCTTTTACCAGCCGCCGAAAAGCCCGCTGATAAGAGTCGTGGTCTTTCCAGTTGCTGAAGTCGTCCATCAAGTACTCGCGGATCGCGCGCGCCGAGTCGGTGCCGAACAGCTCCCGCTGCCGGATGTTCTCCTGCGGCGCCAGCGCGATGGGAAACAGCATCTGCTTCTTCTCGCGATCTTCGCGCCCGCGCGCGTTGTCGATCTCGGCCTTCACCCAATCGCTGTTCATGCTGTGCTCGGACAGGATGAGCAGCAGCTTGTCGTGCAGGCGGATGGCATCGTCGATCGGCTCATGACCGTTTCGACCCGTCGCGTCGTGCGGCGCCAGCCAGCAGCGAGCGCCATTGGCCTGGAGATCGTTCGACAGCCGCTCGGCGAACTGCTGGTCCTTGGTCGAGTAGCTGATGATGCAGGAGTAGAACTCGATGGGCCGTCCCACCATTGAGCCGATGTAGCGAATAAAGTCCTCGGGCACGCCACAGCCGCGCAGAAAAACTCTCGGGAATCTTGCCGCGCGATTTGAAGATGGTGTCAATGCCGATGGTGGATGGGCCCTCGTGCACGACCGTGTCCAGACCTTTGGCGGCGCTCAGGTCGACATCGGCAAAGATCGTGTTGCGTACCCGAGCCTCGGTGAGATTGGCGTTGCGCAGGCTCGTTCCGCCCAGGTTCGCGCCGTCCAGCTTCGCGCCTTTGAGGATCGCCCACGAGAGCAACGCCCCGCTAAGGTCGGCTGCGCTGAGGTTGGCCTCGCGGAGATTCGCCCCGACCAGGTTCGCCTTGGTGACGTTGGCTTCGCCCAGGTCCGCGCCGCCGAGATCGGCCCGGTAAAGGATCGCCCGCCGCAAGCGCGCCGCGCTGAGGTTCGTCCGGCTGAGGTCCGCCTCACGCAGGTCCACCCTGCGGATGTCCGCGCGACTGAGGTTCGCTCCGCCCAGCTTTGCCCGCTGGAGGATCGCGTCGCTGAGGTCCGGCAGCACCTCCGGATGCTCTTTCCTCCATTGATTCCAATGCTCGACTCCCTGCTTGAGCATTTCCAGATGTTCCGGGTTCGCCATTGGCGCGTGACCTCGCTGAGCGTCCTTTGCCTCAATTACATTCGGAGCGCTGCAATGTAATTCTACTTCGGCGGGGTTGCGCGCCGTCGAGGAAAGGGTCGCTGCGAAGCTTCAGCTAAGGTAACTCTTGAGATGCTCCACGAATGGGTGGGCAAGGCAAGAATAGAGACCCGAGCGAGCATCACAGGCCGCTGAAAAAGTCGATTGTGGAATGTTTTGAAGGGGCGCAGCTTCAGCTGCGCCGTTGCAAGTCTCTTGTTTTTGTCATCACGAAGAGGCCTTCAGGCCGACGATGGATCTGCTTCTCGACTCTTTCAGCAGCCTCTTTCAGCGGGCGGCGCGCCCGCCAGCGTTAGAATTTCACCATGGCAGCTTCGGACTCACCGTCGTTAAGAAGTGACTTGCGTACCCACAGCACCGCAGGCAGGGTTTTCATTCTCGAGTAGAAGCGCAGCGGCCCGTCTCCATGCTCGCGGAGCTCGAGCCTTAGGATCTCCTGTCCGTCCAGTCCATAGGACAAGCTGCTCTGATCGTATATACGCAGAAGAGATCTGATATTTGTATCCGTTCCTTAATCATCTCGTTCAGCTCTTCAAATTCCTCTGCCAACGGATCAAATATAAACAGCTGCAGTTGCTTCGCTTCTTCGATTGACGCGCGCAGGTATTGCGAATATAGGCACAGAACCGCCACGCCGACCTCAGTGCTAATTTCAAAATCAGGGCGCTCGACTAGCAGCCGGTTGATAAACGTCCGAACGAACTGGAAAGATAGCTGAATCTGCGAGAAATGTTGAATCACCAAGCTATAAAAGTACTGGGACGGCCTCGAAGAAAGAGCGGTTGCGATCGCAAGCTCATTGGGCATTATCTGCAGGTCGATCATTCTCCTTGGGATAGCCGGTAAACCGACAATGAACACCGCAGTCAGATACTCTTGAAGCGACTTGTGCGAGAACTCAAATGAATCTGCACCCGACTGCACGATCAGTCCAGTGTGCGTCTCCAGTTCGTTTACTACCGATTGTGCTTCGGTATGTGGCAAGACATAATTGTCGGCTATCTCAAGATAGCTCATAAGAAGGTCTTCCCTGGTAAAGTAGAAGTCTTACTGAGGGTCGTAAGGCTGTGAGCAAGGTCGGATAGGAATTCAAATTTCCGGTCTACTTCGAAATTCGAGTACGCTGATACGCGGTGAACAGACCGCTGCTGATCCCATTCTTCAAGCAATAGACTTACTATCTTTTTATATACCGATTTCGGCTTCTCAGGGATCTTGCGAACCCGTTCGAAGATTGCGCAAAGGTGAGCCAGAGTAAGTGGCTTGATAGCTGTATCCGCGAAAGGCGAATGGCGAATTTGTCTCAAGAACTGTTTAGCGTCGTCTTTGCCCAACCACGCTGATGCGAACTGTTCGATCTGCCCGTCTGATAAGGGGGCAATCTCGTAAGTCGTCATCTTTTCGATGTGATAGCTAAACTCGCCGGTCCGTGCAGTGAATATGATTCGGGCACTTTCGAGTTGAATCGCAAGGCGCCGGATGCCGGCGACAATGCTGTCGCGCTTGACCTTGAGCGAAATTTCGTCGAGACCGTCAAGGAGAATGAGAGGCTTCAGAGTCTCCAGTATTCGAATCACAGCCCGTTCCCTCAGCGACCTGCGCGTGTCCACTGCATCGTCAGACTGAAGGTCCGTGGGAAAGCTCAGATCAATATCAAGGATTGACTGCATTCGTTCAATGAGGAGATCTTCTAGGTTACCGTCGGCTGCTTTTGCCGTATTCAGGTCACGTAGGCGAATCAGCAGCGGAAATTCTTGAAGAGGGAAAACCTCGTTGCCGGTTAACATCTCCTGGCATAAATGCTTCACCGCAGTAGTCTTGCCTGCGCCGGGCTGACCTAACATCACGACGTGAGCAACAGCCTCGTTCTGAAGAATGGAAGATAGAGGCGCGGAAGCGAATTGTTCTTTCGGGGAAATATGCTGCCTGCGAGGAAGTAGGTATATATCCAATGGCACGAAGACTTCTGCTGTAGACTTGGGCCTCAACAGATCCTTGAAAGAGATCTCTTCAGACCAGGTTCTGATCTCCCGTTGGTGCGCGGCGATCGCCGCTTCGAGTCGCTCCTGGGTCGACGTGACATTCACATTCCAGCGGCTAAGGTATTCCCTCAAAGACGTAACCGCTCGTTTGGCTAAGTCAATCGCAACAGCAGTCTCAACGCTATTCAGCAAGTCGGACACAGGGGCCATCCTAACACTATGGTTACAAACGCCGCAGGAAAATACTAGTCAAAGGACTGTGCCGTCCCTGAAGGTGTCTGTGTCGTAGCTGTGTCGCCGCTCCGCGGCTCAATTGTTTTTCCCACTTCCCGCGGGCTGACGCCCGCGGCTAAAACAAATGTCGCCGCTGCGCGGCTGGTTCGATCCCAAAGAAGAAGGTCTATTCCCACCGGTCAGCGCGAATCGCAGCTACGACACAGACACCTGAAGGGACTCGAACCCTTTTATAACGTTTACCCAGCATTGAAACGCTGGACTATGATCTTTCGTCCTGCAGGGCAGGACTCGGTCTTTCACGAGTCCTACGGTTTATCCCAAAGAAAAAGGGACTCGGTCCCTAACGAATCCAGAAGCGGTATCAGTTGTCGGTTGTCACTTGTCAAGCACGGAGTCGATTGTTCGCGAGTCGTCCTGAATCGGGAAGGCCTTGGTTACTAAAGGCGCAATTACTCTCACCCCCACCTTCGTAATCTTGACAGAAACGGGCGGCGCGGTAGGCTGGTAGGTTGGGCTTAGTGTCCAACGTCCGCGGAGAGTTTTCTCTTCGAGGACTGATGCTCCGCTGGCCGAATGCTCTTGGATGTGTCCAAGGCTGAGGCTCGCTGGGCTGATGTTCTTTGACAGATATTGGGAGGCAGCTGAAGCTGCCGGCACGTCATGTTGGTACGTCCGATGCGTAGATGAGACTAACCCCCTGCGGCTCAAGATTTTACCTGTAAACCCCTGCGGCTCAAGATTTTGCAGAGATCTCGCGTGGTAACCGTCTTGTTTTTCAAGAATTTACCTGCCGAGTGGGGGGAAGGGGTATACCCAAGCAAACGGGCGGCGGTTCCATTTGGGGAGCTAATCGCTGTTGAGGGCACTCCGGAGTGCCGCCGGCTGAACAGGCCGCTGAAAAAGTCGCCTGAGTATTCGCCAAGGTAGCACCTTTCCACAGGAAGTTGCGTTACATAGGTTACATGCGCGGAAACGACGAGCAACAAGGCAACGTGTTCAGCTATATCAACCCGGAAGACCGCATCCCGCAGGACCATCCCCTGCGCCGCATGCGGCAGATGACCGACACCGCTCTGCGGGCGATGACCGGCGATTTCGCGCCGCTGTATGCCGCGCTGGGTCGGCCGTCGATTCCGCCGGAGCGGCTGTTGCGGGCCCTGCTGCTGCAGATTCTGTATGCCATTCGGGGCGAGGCCCTGCTGATGGAGCAGCTCAACTACAACCTGCTGTTCCGCTGGTTTGTGGGGCTGAACCCGGATGACGAGGTGTGGCATGCGACGGTGTTCAGCAAGAACCGCGATCGGCTGTTGGCGGGCGACATCGCGCAGGCTTTCCTCGACCAGGTGTTGCAGCAGGCCAGCGCGCACGGCTTGCTGAGCGACGAGCACTTCACCGTGGACGGTACGCTGATCGAGGCCTGGGCCAGCCGCCGCAGTTTCGTGCCCAAGGATCCGCCGCCCAGCCAAGGTAGCGGCCGCCGGGGGGCGAAGCTGTTGCGCGACACCCATGTCTCTACCACCGATCCCGACGCCCGACTGTATAAGAAGAGCGCCGCCGGGCAGGCGTGTCCCAGCTATCTGGGGCACGTTCTCATCGAGAACCGCAATGGACTGGTAGTGGCCGCCTGTGCCACGCCGTCGAGCACCACGGCGGAGCGCGAGGCGGGGCTGCGCCTGCTGGATGGCCGCGGACGCCGCCCCGAGCAGGTGAGCGCCAGCACCCCGCTGATCACGCTGGGAGCCGACAAGCATTATCAGGACGCGCAGTTTGTGGCCGGGTTGCGGCGGCGGCGGGTGGTGCCTCACGTGGCCGAGTACCGCGATAATCCGTACTGGCACAACGCCCTGACCGAGGCCGAACGGCAGCACCCAGGGTTTGCCCTCAGTCAGAAGAAACGCAAGCTGGTGGAGAAGATCTTCGGCTGGGGCAAGGGCGACAGTATTCTGCGGCAGGTGAAACTGCGGGGCGCCGACAAGGTGGACTGGTTCTTCCGCCTGCTGGCTACGGCCGCCAACCTGGTGCGCATGGTGAAGTTGATTCCTGCGGTGTAAGCGCAGGCAGTAGTGTCTCTGCAGGACTGCAAAACCGGCCAACCGAGGCCGGAAGGAAGAACACGAACTCGAATTGGCGCTGAAGCAACACATAACAGCGAAAGAAACGGTCTGCAGACGCTAGTTTTTCAGCGGCCTGTGAAGCCGGCTCCGAATGAATCTCGGCGCTTAACCCAGCGCTTCCGCGCTGGGCTAATCACTTCCGTCCTATCGGACTCACGTTGAGACGCTGCCCCTACGACTTCGCTTAGGGCAAGCCTGAAAGGCACGCTCTCCTTAGTCAGTCTCGAGATGCTTTGTGCCGCCGGCTGAAGCCGGCTCTGGATTTTGCGGGGCGGGCGTGACGCTGACCTGAAGGTCAGCTCTACCCGAAGTCAACCGCAGATCCTTCGACTCCGCTGCGCTCCGCTCAGGATGACAAATAAGAAGCGGGAGCTTCGGAAGGTAGCTTCGCGGCTCGAAAGCTCGTGGCTCGATGGCTCGTGGCTCGAGCTCGTGCTAATTGCTAATTGCTAATTGCTAATTGCTAATTGCTCCTCCTCATCCTTCAGCAGCGCATACTTCCTTCTCCGATAAATCACCGCGACCGACAGGATGAAGATTGCTTCGGAGAGCAGTGCGAGCACGCTGCCTTCGGGGCCGTCGGTGCCGCCGGCGAGCAGCGTGGGTCCGTGGAACGACGGAATCATCAGCGCGTGTTGGCCGTGGAAGCCGCTGTTAGGAGTGCCGAAGAGAAACGTCTCGCCCCAATCCCACGCGGCGTGATTGCCGATCGCGAACCAGAGGTTTCCGGTGCGCCACAGGCTGAAGCACATGGCCAGGCCATCGACGAAAACCATCACGATGCCGAACTTGTTTTCGCCGGGATTGCTGAGATGGCCTGCGCCGAAGACGACCGAGAAGATCAGCGCCGAGGTCCAGAAGCTCCAGCCGCCCGGCAAACCGCTGAGGCCGTCGGTGGTGACGCGCTGCACGTAGCCGCGCAACACGCCTTCCTCGGTGATGCCGACGCAGAAGAACACGAGCTGCCCAGGCTCGCGCCGTAGGTCACGATGCTGGCGCCGTGCAGTTGCACCGTGCCGAAGTCGAACCAGCCGCCGAGGTGCATGATCTCCAATTGCAGCGCCAGCGCGCCCAGGCCGACGACCGCGCCCGTCCAGAAGGTGGAGCGAAGCGCATTGCGCAGCGGCATGCCGAAATAGCCCCACGGCTTGCGGTCGATCCAGCGGGCCATGATCCAGGTGGAGATGACCACGGACAATGCGCCGAACAACTCATCGAGCAGAGCCCGTCCAGGAGGCAGCGCCGCGCCGCGATCCATGTGCGGCAACATCTTCTCAACGGGGAGGAAGCACATCGAAACGCCGGCGAAGATCAGGAAGAAGATGCAGAACCTTCCATCCGGCACGAACGCCGCGCGGGCCGACGAAGATGCGATAGAACAGGCTATGCTGCGGCGGCGCAGGCGGCGCCAGGTTGGAGGTCGAGCGGCTGAACTTCGGGAACGGGATCGATCATGAGACGGGCGTCCTCAATATGGCTGACTGTTTAGACGGATTGAAGTCGAAGGAAGTTCATTATTCGGTGGCTCAGCCGTGCGAGAGTTGGTTCAACGGAAGTCATGTTGGAAGGTTGCTCGATCGACGTACTGACTACTGAATGCTGATGGCTGACTGCTTTCCAAGAAAAAAGAGCGGCCAGATCGGCCGCCCTCTTCGAAGCTTCAAGCTCGAGACCTACAGAAGTTGTACGTTCTCTGCCTGCCAGCCCTTGGGCCCCTTGACTACGTTGAACTGGACAGCCTGGCCTTCCTGCAAACTGCGGAAGCCATTCGACTGGATCGCAGAATAGTGAACAAATACGTCCTCTCCATTCTGACGGCTGATGAAGCCGTAGCCCTTCGCGTCATTGAACCACTTAACTGTTCCTTGTTCCATGGTGATGCATATTCCTTCAAAAAGTTGATATAGAGCTGCAATTCGATCGGGATGTGATGCAGGCAGGGAGTACTGCTAGGCAGAAACTTTGCTGCTACAACGTCGATCAATCGAGCAATTTATGATAGCAGTAGGCCTCGAAAATCCCCAAGCAAATTTCGCTGACAGCGGGAAGATCCTGTTGTCAGTGAGTTAGCGGAATAATCGCTATTGCTGTTCGCTCAACCAGTGCTTGAACATTTGCGCAGAAGATGGTGCATCGCACTCAGGGAGAACGCGATTGAGCTAGGCAACGGTCTGGCGAAGGCGAATCATAGCTGATTCCCATGATCGTCGGCACCGGTATCGACATCGCGGAAGTTGGGCGGATCGCCCAATCCATCGACCGCTTCGGCCGTCGCTTCCTCGAGCGCATCTTCACGCCCGACGAGATTCGCTATTGCGAATCCAAAGCCAACAAGGCAGAGCGCTACGCCGGGCGCTTCGCCGCCAAGGAAGCTGCCATGAAGGCCATCGGCACTGGGTGGAATCGCGGCGTCACCTGGCAAGACGTCGAGGTCAGCCGCGCTCCCGGAGGCCGTCCGACCATCGCCTATCACAATAAGGCCGCCGAGTTCTTCCGCGCCTTAGGCGCGGTGCGAGCGCACCTGTCCATCACCCACACCGCCGAATCCGCCATGGCGCAAGTAATCCTGGAATCCGACTAGCCTCACGCGTTCAGCAATCGGTCGAAGAACGAGCGATAACGCTGCATGGCGACGCGCAGATCCTCGGTTGAAACGTTATCGCCGCGGTCCCATTGCTTCTCCAGATTCGCGCGCTCATTCGCGAAGCCCTCTGCCAGTCGCTGCATCACGGCGGCAACCAGCTTGTCCGCTTCCTCCACTGCGTGCCGAGGCTCGTCCACGAACCCAGTCTGCACGTCGGTCCAGCGTTCGCGCAGATCGCCAACATCCGCCTGCGAGAAAAGCGGCGTTCCAGCCAAGTCATCCTGAGGGCGCTGAGGCATTGCTTCCGCGACACTACTTACGCTGGGATCCTCGACCGCTGGGTTGCGCTCAGATGTCGTCGGAGTATTCACACGAACCCATGGTTCGGTTTCACTTCTCACCGGCTTGGGCCGATCAGGCATGGTCTCGGCCATGTCGTGCTCTCTGCGTTCCGGTCTTTCCGTGCGGCCAGCCAGATCCGCCGTTGTCAATTGGTCTTCTTTTCTGTTTAGTTCCGCCATCACGCCACCTCCCTGATTACTGGTCTGCCCGTAGTCAGCAGCTCATCGAATAGCGAACGGTAGTAGATCAACCCGTTTCGCAGGTCTTCGGTTGTCGCCTCGCCTTGGCGTTCGCGCAACGCGATCTCATGGGCCGCGCGATAGCTGTCGACCACTCGCGGATGGTCCACCGAGATGTCAGCCGCGCGCTGGTTAAAGTCGCTCATCGGATAGCCTCGCGCTTGCATCAGCCGCGTCACCAGCGTATCCGCCTCATAAACCGCGGCCTTCGGATCATCAACAAATCGCGACTGCACCACGCGCCAATCGGTGATGAAGCGCTCGCGCTCGTCGACCGTCAGATCGCGTATGGAAAACTTCTCAACCCGTTTCTCGCGTTGCGTTAGAACAGTTTCTGCCCGGCCCGTACCATGCTCGCGCACCGTGCGGACGTACTCCGGACCAAAACGCTGCCGCAACTCTTCCGTTCGCCGTTTGCGAACCACAGCCCACACGATCGCCAGGACAGCAACAATAGCTACAATGACGATGGTCAATACCTTGGGATCAATCGTGGCCGCCATGATGAGTGATGTGTGAAGCATCACGCCCCTCCTCGTTGAATGAACTCTTCAGGTGAAAATGAATTCGTTCAGTAAGGAAAGATGCGAGCCTGAATGGCCGTGTTGTGTTCGCGCGAGTTCTAGGTGTTGAAAGATCGATTATGGCGACGTGCAACTCTGGTGTGTCGACCGGCAACGGGCAGCATCGCTGTCAGCTCGTTCAGAAATCAGAGCGGGCAGAATGATTTCGCGTTCCGCTCTTAATTCCAGCCGGATACCACTTAGGCGACTTCTTTGTGCAGGGAATTGTGATTACATTCGTAGTAATCTCAACTCTTCATGATTGATACAGCCGAAGTCATATCATCCAACGCAACAACTGCGACCATTTCATCCCGCAGCACGTTTCGTCGCGGTATCCCTGATGAGCTTTGCCGCACTGCTGCTGGAGCTTGGCCTCACTCGCCTGTTCTCGGTGGTGCTCTTCTATCACTTCGCATTTCTGGCGATCTCGATTGCCCTGCTCGGTCTCGGTGCGGGTGCGGTGTTCGCGTGTCTGCGGCGTGAGTGGCTCTCGCGCTGGTCGACGGCTCAACTGGGAGCAGCGCTATGCGCCGCCAGCGCCGTCGTCATCATCGCCGTGCTGGAAGTTGTCGTTCACACCGCCGTATCGCTGAACCTCACCTGGCCAAACTTCTGGCGGCTGACGGTTGTCTACCTGGTATCGGCGGTTCCGTTCTTCATGACCGGCCTGTTGTTCTCCATCGTCTTTGCGCGACACGCGGAACACGTCACCCAACTTTATGGCGCCGACCTGCTCGGCGGTTCGCTGGCCTGTCTGGCGTTGGTGCCGCTGTTGAACGTCATCGGCGGACCCAACACGATTTTGTTCGCTGCCTTGGCCGTTTGTTTAGCCGGAGTGGCATGGGCCGCGCCCGGCAAGCGTCTTCTTCCTGCGGGTCTCACCGTGATTCTCGCGGTGCTCATCGCCGCGAACTTTCGCAACGGCCTCATCGATGTCGTTTATGCCAAGGGCATGAAGCGCGAAGCGCCGCTCTACGCGCGCTGGAATGCGATCTCGCGCGTCGAAGTCGACCAGCAGGGAACAGGTCGCGCCATCGTCATCGACGCCGACGCGCAAACTTCGCTGATGAACACCGATCCTCATCATTGGAGCGACGGCTATCGCCGCAACCTGATGTCCGCCGCGCCGTCAGTCGCGAACGTGCTGCGTCCGCATGGCGACTTTGCCATCATCGGCCCCGGCGGTGGCGTTGACGTGTTGCGCGCTGTCGCCAACGGCAGCAATAACGTCACCGGCATCGAGATCAACCCCATCATCGCCACCAACATCATGCGCGATCGCTTCGCCGACTACACCTATCACCTCTACCAGATCCCCGAGGTCCATCTGCATGTCAGCGACGGCCGCTCCTTCGTGCGCGACAGTCAGGACAAATACGATGTGGTGCAGATGACGCTGGTCGATACCTGGGCATCAACCGCCGCAGGGGCGTTCGCGCTAAGCGAGAACAATCTCTACACCGTCGAAGCATTCCGCGAGTACTTCGATCACCTGAAGCCCGATGGCATGATTGCCATCACGCGCTGGGAATTCGCCAAGCCGCGCGAAGCGCTTCGCGTGGTTTCACAGGCGATGGAAGCGCTGCGCCAGATGGGCGTTCAAGACAGCTCGCAAAACTTCATCGTGGTCAGTGATGGCGCGCCCGATACCGATGGCCGTCCAGTTGTCGTGCTTGCCAAGAAAACGCCGTTCACCATGGAAGAGCAGAAAGCCGTGCTCGATCACATCCAGGGCACCAACGGCCAGGAACCGAACCTGAACCTGCACGTCTTGTATCTGCCGGTCACGGCCGATCAGCCCGCTATGGCGCATCCCGCCTTCGCGCAGTTGATTCGCGGTCAGGACGCGCAAGCCTTCTCTGCCGCCTACTCCTACAATGTGGCACCCGTCACCGATAACGCACCGTTCTTCTTTTTCACGCTGAAGCCCGAGCAGGTCTTTCGCGGCTCCGATCAGGGCGGTATCGACTGGAAGGTTAATCTTGGCATCGCGATTCTCGGAATCGTGCTGCTGGTCTCGATTGTCGCGGTAATTGCGTTTCTCGTGTTGCCGCTGGCGCTCTCGCCGGAAACCCGCTCTGGGAGCTCGCTTCGCGTGCTCTACTTCATCGCCATCGGTCTGGGCTACATCATGGTGGAGATCGCCTTCATCCAGCGCTTCGTACTTTTTCTCGGATATCCGACGTATGCGTTGACGGTCGTCGTATTTCTCATGCTGCTCTCCAGCGGAGCTGGCAGCGTCATTTCGCGCCACTGGTTCGACCAGCCGACCAGAGTTTCTCTCGCTCTTGCATTCGTTATCGCTGCACTGCTGATCTACATTTTCGCCCTGCCGCATTTACTGGAATCGCTGATCGGCCTTTCCTTCGTAGCCAAGCTGCTGATCAGCGCGTCACTCCTCGTGCCGCTCGGTTTTGCGATGGGCATGCCGTTTCCCAGCGGATTGCGCGCCCTCACTTCATCCGCAACAGCCGATAAGTCGCGCGCGAAACATGGTGCCATCGAGTGGGCGTGGGCCATGAATGCGGCATCCAGCGTGCTCGGCTCGGTGCTGGCGATTGTGATTGCGATTCAATTCGGATTGACAACCACCTTAGCCTGCGGCGCCGCCGCTTACCTCATAGCGCTGCTTCTGCTTTCGACCTTCAGGACGGCGGCAATCAGCAGTTAGCAGTCAGCACTCAGCCATGCCGCGAGGCTGCCGTTCGAGTTCACGTTTGGCTGCGGTCTGCGATGTGTCCATAACGGGCGGCTGATTGCCGGCTTGCGCAAAATTTTTTCAACAAACGCCGCGGCCACTTGCAACACCCTCAAGGGGAGTTGTTATAATCACTCGCTTGGGTGATACGCGTCACGCCCGGCTGTGGCAAATGTCGCCGTACCCGCACGATCCGGGGTCCCGATGGGAGAGTCGGCACCCGAACCCGCAGAGTAGAAAGCTTCACAAATAAATGGCCCAGATCTTCCATCGCAGTGCGAATACAATTGCGCGGCTTTCGATCATCGGAGTGGTGGTGGTCGTGTCCCTGTTGTTGGCGGTGGCTCTCGAGGTTCAGCGCTCGCCCTACGCCACCTATCAGGACGTTGCCCAGGCGCAGCCGGTTCCCTTCAGTCATCAGCATCACGCCGCGGGCGACGGCATCGATTGCCGCTACTGCCACACCTCGGTTGAGAACTCCAGCTTTGCCGGCATTCCTCCCACCAAGACCTGCATGAACTGTCACTCGCAGATCTGGACGAATGCGCCCATGCTGGAGCCGGTTCGCGAGAGCTTCCGCACCGGTAATTCGCTGATGTGGACCCGCGTCGACTATCTGCCGGACTACGTTTATTTCGATCACAGCATTCACGTCAACAAGGGTGTGGGCTGCTTCAGCTGCCACGGCCAGGTCGACAAGATGCCGCTGATGTTCGCCGCCAACTCGCTGCAGATGGAGTGGTGTTTGAACTGCCATCGCGCGCCGGAGAAGTTCTTGCGTCCGCGCGATCAGGTCTTCAACATGCAGTACCAGCAGCCCAGCGAGGATAACCCGGTGAAATTTGAGGGAACGGCGTACACCGATCAGATCGAGCTGGGCAATGCGTTGAAGACATAAGTACAACATTCGCACCGTGGAAGACATTACGAGTTGCAGTACATGCCATCGCTAACGCGACGGCCAAGATTGAATTTGTTTGAGCAGTGATTCGTATCAGGGCAGGGCGGTTTGTGTCAGGGCACGACTTCAGTCGTGCCGCAAGGATGTTCAGAAGTCTTGGGCTTTAGCCCCTGTTCCTCAGCGGCTAAAGCCGGTAATCGAGGTTGCAGTCATCGGCACGACTGAAGTCGTGCCCTGACACAAAGCTTTTCAAGTTCGTGGAACGGTTGTTTTGTCGGAACCCAACGGAACAATGGATAAAGAGAGTCTGGTAAAAATCGAGGCGGTCTGTCCCAGCAAGATGGAGCTCGCCGAAGTGCGGGACAAGCTCTCGCACGCCAAGAGCGGTCCGCAATATTGGCGGTGCCTGGAAGAGCTTGCGCAAACCGACGGCTTCTTCGAAATGCTGCACCGCGAATTCCCGCGCCAGGCTTCGGTTTGGCCGGAGAGCTCTTCGCGCCGTGATTTTCTGAAGCTGATGAGCGCCTCGATGGCGCTGGCCGGTCTGGCCGGTTGCGTCAAGATTCCGCTGCAGCCCATCGTCCCTTACGTTCGGCAGCCGAATGAAGTCGTCCTTGGCAATCCGCTGTTCTTCGCCAGCGCGATGCCGTTCGGCGCCTACGGTTCGCCGGTGCTGGTCGAGAGTCACGAAGGCCGTCCTACAAAGATCGAAGGTAATCCCGAGCATCCGGCTGGTCTTGGAGGAAGCGATGTCTTCGCGCAGGCTTCCATCCTCGACATGTACGATCCCGATCGCTCGCAGATCATCACCTATCTCGGACAGCAGCGGACGTGGAGCGATTACTCGCTCGCGCTGAAGGGCGCGCTGAATTCGCAGAATGCGATCAAGGGTGCGGGGCTGCGCATTCTCAGCTGCCCCACTAGCTCGCCCACGATGGCTTCGTTAATGGATCAGGTGCAGTCGGCGTTTCCTGAGTCGAAGTGGATCCAGTGGGAGCCGGTGAATCGCGACAACGTGCGCGCCGGTTCGATGATGGCGTTCGGCGAGTACGTCGAGACCCGCTACAACCTGGAGAAGGCCGAGATCATTCTCTCGCTCGACGGCGATTTTCTGTCCAGCGGGTATCCCGGATTCCTCTATTACGCGCGCCAGTTCGCTGCGCGGCGCAATCCTGATCTCAAAGAGAAGATGGTCCGCTTCTATTCGATTCAGGGCACGCCGACGAACACCAGCGGCAAGGCCGATCATCGCCTGCCGGTGCGTGCCTCGGAAGTCGAACAGCTTGCGCGCGCGATTGCAGCCGGACTCGGCGCTGGCGGCGCAACCAGCGGCAATCTGAATCCGCAATATCAGAAGTTCGTTGCTGCTGTGGTGAAAGATCTGCAAGCGCACAAGGGTGCTGCCGTCGTCATTCCCGGCGACAATCAGCCGCCCGCGGTTCATGCTCTGGCGCACGCGATGAATACCGCGCTGGGCGCGAGCGGCAACACCGTTGTCTACACCGAATCGGTGCAAGCCAAACCAAATGACCAGACCGCAGCGTTGAAGAATCTGGTCAGCGAAATGAACGCCGGCAAGGTCGACCTGCTGCTCATCATGGGCGCCAATCCTGTTTACGATGCGCCCGTCGATCTCGGCTTTGCCGATGCCATGGACAAAGTTCCGCTGCGCGTGCAGTACGGCCTCTACCACGACGAGACTTACGATCACGTGCACTGGCATATCAATGGCACGCATTTTCTTGAGCAGTGGGGCGACGTTCGCAGCTTCGATGGAACCGCGTCCATCATTCAGCCGCTGATCGCTCCGCTGTACGGCGGCAAGACCGACCACGAGTTCATCTTCGCGCTGGTCGGCTCTTCCGACACCACCGGCTACGACATCGTTCGCAAGTACTGGCAGGATCAGATCAAGGGCGACTTCGACACCGCCTGGCGCAAGGTGCTGAACGACGGCTACATCGCCAACACCGCGTTCGCCACGAAGTCGGTTTCAGCGAAGGGCGGCAATATTGCGCCGACCAACAGCATCAGCCCGCAGGTGATGGAAGTCATCTTCCGCCGCGATCCGACTGATCTACGACGGCAGTCGCGCCAACAATGCCTGGTTGCAGGAAACGCCCAAGCCGATCATGAATATCTGCTGGGACAATGCGGTTCTCATCAGTCCCGATCAGGCGAAGAAGTCGGACCTGGTGACCGGCGATATCGTCGAGATTGACGTCGATGGCCGCAAAGTTAGCGGCCCGATCTGGCCGCAGCCCGGACATCCCGACAACTCGATTACCGTTTTCCTCGGCTATGGCCGCACCAAGGCCGGCCGCGTCGGTACCGACGTGGGCTTCAGCGCTTACAAACTGCGTTCCGTCAACGCTCCCTGGTACGCGGAAACAAAGATCACGAAAGTCGGCTCCGGATTCGGCTTCGCCCACCCGCAGGGATTCCAGTACATCGATTTCTCCGACCTGCCGCGCGACATGTCCGATCCGTTGCAGGATCGCCACGTCATTCGCAAGGCGACGCTGGCAGACTTCATCAAGAATCCCGATTTCGCGCACGAAGGCGTCGAGCAAATTCCGCCGGAGATGACGCTCTACCCCAACTACCAGTACACCGAACTGAAGTGGGGGATGACCATCGACCTGAACGCCTGCGTAGGCTGCAAGACCTGCATCGTCGCCTGCCAGGCGGAGAACAATATTCCGGTGGTGGGCAAAGAGCAGACGCAACGCGGCCGCCAGATGCAATGGTTGCGCGTCGACGTGTATTACGAAGGCGGCACGGTGAATCCCGCGATGTACTACCAGCCGGTCCCGTGCATGCAGTGCGAGAATGCGCCCTGCGAAGTGGTTTGCCCGGTCGGCGCTACGGTGCACAGCACCGAAGGCCTGAACGACATGGTCTACAACCGCTGCGTGGGCACGCGCTACTGCTCCAATAACTGCCCTTATAAGGTGCGCCGCTTCAACTTCCTGCTGTGGCAGGACTGGACCACGCCGCAATACAAGATGATGCGCAATCCCGAGGTCACGGTGCGCAGCCGCGGCGTCATGGAGAAGTGCACCTACTGCATCCAGCGCATCCAGCACGGCCGCATCACCGCCGAGCGCGAGAATCGCAAGGTTCGCGACGGCGAAGTGATCACCGCGTGCCAGCAGGCTTGTCCGGCGGGAGCGATCGTCTTTGGCGATCTCAACGATCCCAACAGCCGGGTTTCCAAGATCAAGGCGCAGCAGCGCAATTACAACCTGCTGGAAGATCTCAACACGCGTCCGCGCACGTCGTATCTGGCGGTCGTGCAGAACCCCAACCCTGAACTCGAAGAGTCGGAGCCCAGTTAGCGATGAGGGAAGGACCAGAGGAAAAAACGCTGCTTCAGGACGTGCCGTGGCCCGATGAGCCGCCGGTGATGATGCCGGGGGAGACCTACGGCACCGTCACTGACACCATCGCCGATGCGGTTCTCAAGCGGCCCATTGGGATGGGCTGGCTCTCAGGGCTTTTCATCGCGGGCATGTTCGTGATGCTGCTGCTGGTCGCGGTGACCTATCTGTTCATCCGCGGCGTCGGCATTTGGGGCATCGAGATTCCGGTTGCCTGGGGCTTCGCCATCATCAACTTCGTCTGGTGGATCGGTATCGGTCACGCCGGCACGCTCATCTCCGCAATTTTGCTGCTGTTGAAGCAGACGTGGCGCAACTCCATCAACCGCTTTGCCGAAGCCATGACGCTGTTCGCCGTGGCTTGCGCGGGCATGTTCCCCATCCTGCACCTTGGTCGCCCGTGGCTGGCGTACTGGCTTTTCCCCTATCCCAGCAGCATGGGCGTTTGGCCGCAATTCCGCAGCCCGCTGGTGTGGGACGTCTTCGCGGTCTCGACCTACGCCACAATTTCCGCGGTGTTCTGGTATGTCGGCCTGGTGCCTGACTTCGCCACCATGCGCGAGAAGGCGACGCATCCCATTCCGCGCAAGGTTTACGGATTGCTCGCCATGGGCTGGCGCGGTTCCGCGCGGCACTGGAAGCGATACGAGTCCGTATACCTGATTCTGGCTGGTTTGGCGACGCCGCTGGTGCTCTCGGTGCACACGGTCGTCAGCTTCGATTTCGCCATCGCCATCGTTCCCGGTTGGCACACCACCATCTTCCCGCCCTACTTCGTGGCCGGCGCAATTTATTCCGGCTTTGCCATGGTGCTGGTGCTGGCTATACCGATTCGCAAGTTCTATCACCTGGAATCGCTGATCACCATGCGCCATCTGCAGAACTCGGCGAAGATCATGCTGGCCACCGGCCTGATCGTGGCTTACGGCTACTTCTTCGAGACGTTCATCGGCATGTACAGCGGCTCGACCTACGAGCGCGCCATGTTGCAGAACCGCTGGTTCGGGCCTTACGCAGTGATGTACTGGGCGCTGATCCTCTGCAACATCCTTTTGCCGCAATTGCTGTGGATTCCCAAGCTGCGGTCGAACGTTCCGTTCTTGTTCTTTATTTCGCTCGACATCCTTATCGGCATGTGGCTGGAGCGCTTCGTCATCGTCGTCACCAGCCTGGCGCGCGATTTCCTGCCGTCCTCCTGGGGACATTACGTCGGCACCCGCTGGGACTGGGCCGTGTTTACCGGCACCCTCGGATTCTTCAGCTTATGCATGTTCATTTTCATTCGCATCATGCCGTCGATCTCGATCTTTGAAATGCGCCAACTGCTGCCCGAGTCGGAGGTGAAGACCGATGAAGCAGCCTAAGATTCCTGCGATTTACGGCATCATGGCCGAGTTCGAGGACGCCACCGATCTGGTGAGGGCGACGCAGGCGGCTTACGCAGCCGGTTATCGCAAGATGGACGCCTACAGCCCGTTTCCGATTGAGGAAGCCAGCGAGGCGCTCGGCTTTCATAAGACGCGCGTGCCGCTGATTGTGCTGGTGGGCGCACTGCTTGGTGGGTCGGGGGCCTACGCATTGCAGTACTGGATCAACTGCATTTCCTATCCGCTGAACGTAGGTGGCCGTCCCTGGCATTCATGGCCGGCATTCATCGTGCCAACGTTCGAGATGACGGTTTTGTTTGGTGGACTGGCGGGCGTCTTCGGCATGTTCGCGTTGAACGGACTTCCCATGCCGCATCATCCGGTGTTTAACGACGATCGTTTTGCCCGCGTTACGCGCGATCGCTTCTTCCTGTGTGTCGAAGCCGCTGATCCCAAATTTGATCTGGTAGGAACCAATGAATTTATGCAGAGCCTGAGGCCGCTATCGATTTCGGAGGTGCCGCATTAACCGCCCGACGAAATTGCTAAGCAACTTGGTAGAGCTGGCCTTCAGGCGAGCGTCCAGCCGTACACTTTTTCCCGGTGAGCCGGCTTCAGCCGGCGGCACGACTGCCCCTTCGACCGCCAACAAGCTGCGCTCTTTGTTGATATGTGCATTTACGGTCGCCACCCTGCTTGCTCATGGCGGGCTGCCGCGAAGACATGCAGGTTCAGCCCTACCAGCGTCCGCTGGTGGAGAGCGAGTTCTACGCCGATCACCGCTCCGAGCGCCCCATCGTTGAGGGCACCATCGCGCGCGGCCATCTCGAGTACGACACTTATTTCTACACCGGCAAGATCGGCAGCAACGATGGCGACTACCTGCCATTCCCGGTTACTGCGGAAGTCATGGCTCGCGGCCAGCAGCGCTTCAATATTTACTGCGCACCCTGCCACTCCGAGCTCGGTGACGGCAACGGGATGATCGTGCAACGCGGCTTCAAGCATCCGCCGTCGTACCACATCGAGCGCCTGCGACGCGCTCCCATTGGATACTTCTTCGACGTGATGACCAACGGCTACGGCGCTATGCAGGATTACTCGCAACAGGTTTCAGCAGCAGATCGCTGGGCAATTGCCGCCTACATTCGCGCGCTGCAGTTGAGCCAGCACGCTACCGAGGCGGACGTTCCTTCGGGCCAGACGGTGGCCAGTACGCCTCCGCCGGGAGTGTTTATCGGGCCGGCATACGATACGCAGAGCACGACCAGCGCCATCTCGACGGTTCCGCCGCAACCGCCGGCTGGAGGGGGCCAACAGAAGCAATGAGCAGCCATACGGTACGCCTCAATCCGGCTGATTTCGCGGTGCCCCCCGATACGCCGCGCTGGCAGAGCCGCTCGCTCATCATCGGCCTTGCGGGCGTCGTCTTCTGCGTGATCGCAGCCATCTTCGACATGAAGGATTTCCTGCGCGGCTATCTCATCGCCTACATGTTCTGTCTCGGTTTAACGCTGGGCTGCATGGCGCTGCTGATGGTGCAGTACCTCACCGGCGGCTTCGCGGCCTTGAGCGTCCGACGCGTGCTGGAAGCGGCAACGAAGAATCTGCCGCTGATGTTCATCCTCTTTATCCCGATAGCGGTTCTTCGGCTGGATCTTTATGCGTGGATGTCGAATCCCTCGCTGACTCACGAAAACGCCTGGTACCTTACTCAGACCAAGTGGTTCATCCGCTGGATTGTCTATTTCGCCATCTGGATGTGGCTGGGTTTCACCTTGTGCAAGCGCGGAGATACGCAGGACAAGCCCGGGGGCAAACTGCCACGGTTCCAGGGTCTGAGCGGAATCGGTCTGGTTCTTTACGCGCTGAGCATTTCGTTCGCGTCGGTCGATTGGGTGATGTCGCTCGATCCGCACTGGGGCTCGACCATCTACGGCCTCATCTTTCTCGCAGGCGAGGGACTGTCGGCGCTGTGCTTCTGCATCATCATTCTGACTGTGCTGACGCGCTACCGTCCTTATAGCGAGATCATCAAGCCCACGCAGTTTCATGATCTCGGCAAACTGACGCTGGCCTTCGTAATGCTGTTCGCCTACTTCTCGTTCTCGCAGTGGCTCATCATCTGGTCGGGAAATCTGCCGGACGAGATCAGCTGGTACCTGCATCGCATCCGCGGCGGCTGGGGCTACATCATCCTGGCGATTGTCGCATTCCACTTCGCGCTGCCTTTCGCGCTGTTGCTTTCGCGCGAGCGTAAGCGCGCCGGCCGGCGGCTGATCGGGCTGGCATCGTTCATCATCTTCATGCGCTTCGTGGATATCTACTGGTACGTGGTGCCGAATTTCCCGGACGCGAAGCTGTTCAGCATCTGGTATCTGGCGGCGCCGATCGGCCTCGGCGGTTTCTGGATGGCGGGCTTCTTCTACAACTTCCGGCAGCGGCCGCTGTTGCCGCTTTATGAGCCGCAGGTGGAAAACTTCCTGCACCAAGGATCGGGACATGGCCACTAACGACACACATTACGATCCTTTGCGCAATCCGCAGGTGGATTACGAGCGCAGCGACCTTAGTGCGCGCGGCATCCTATGGTTCCTCATCGGATTGTTTATCGCCGGCTTCTTCATTGAGCTGGTGCTCTGGGGAATGTTCCACTTCATGGCGCGGACCGAGGCGCTGTTCCCGCAGCCGCAGCTGAACCCCATGCGGCGGGCGGAGCTGGCACAGAAAGCGCCCCCGGCCCCCGGCACGCGCTCGATCCTGCAGAATTCGCCCGCAGTGAACATGAATGTCTT
Organism: uncultured Acidobacteriaceae bacterium; assembly: GCA_963697175.1. Lineage (GTDB taxonomy): Bacteria > Acidobacteriota > Terriglobia > Terriglobales > Acidobacteriaceae > Bog-257. The sequence goes on from CAVONC010000030.1 coordinate 229,022, forward strand.
TCCTGAGCCGCGCCTGCAGGCGAACGATGCGGGCGAGATGAGCCGCTTCGTCGAGTCCGAACAGGCGTTGCTGAATGTGAAGCAGCCGTTCGCCGATCCCAGCGGCGCGATCCATATTCCGATTTCGCTGGCGATGCAGGAAATTGTGGAGCGGGGATTGCCGGTGCGGCCCAATGCGCCTCCGCCGGAGATCAACACGCAAACTGCGGCCGGCAATACGAAGATGCTGGACATGCAGCCCGGGCCCCTGGGACCCGGGGCAGCGGCAGGCAATGGCAATAAAGCGGCTGGTGGAGAACAGAAGCAGCCGTGATTAGAGGCGACCTGATTAGGGCGTCGGGGTTTGAAATCGTTGGTGAAGCAGTAACCGAGTCCAGGATGCGGCAGAAAAGACATAAGGTCGACTGCCGAACTAATTGGTTTTCGCTGGCCTGACCACAGTGTGTTGTTGAGTCGGTCGTGCGAATAACAACACCCGAGCGCCGAGGGCGCGGAAGAAGATAGCCCAGCGCTTCAGCGCTGGGTAGGCGTGGGTTAAGATGCCGAGTCCCTTTAGGGACGGCAGAGGAACAGCAGGCCTTCAGGCCTGCGCTTGCCACGGAGAGCAGGTCCCTCCGCTCGGGCTGAAGCCCTCGGTCGGGATGACACGAATTGATTTGGATGTAATGCTGTGAAAACTTTTGTACAACTCGCGATTGTTTTGGCCGCGACCTTCGCTGTCGCGCAGCCGCCGTCGTCCTTTACGGACAAGAGTTCGCAACCCGCATCGCAGGTCGCGCCTGCTGACTTGGCCAACGTCGGCATCGATCAGCGGCTCAATCAGCAGGTCCCGCTGGATCTGGAATTCAAAGATGAAGCCGGCAAGACCGTTAAACTGGCCGACTATTTCCAGTCCGGCAAGCCGGTAATTCTGAACCTGGTTTATTACACCTGCCCGATGCTTTGCGGCGAAGAGCTGGTAGGCGAGGCCAGCGCGCTGAGCATGTTGAAGTTCACGCCGGGCAAGGATTACGAGATCGTCTCCGTCAGCTTCAATCCTGACGAGACGCCAAACGATGCGAGCGCGGCCAAGAAGACTTACGTCGCTCGCATCAATGAGCATCTCGATCCCAAGACCGATGGCAGCGGCTGGCATTTCCTGACCGGAGCGCAGCCGCAAATCAAGCAACTCGCGGATGCCGTCGGCTTCCACTACCGCCGCGATCCGCAGACGAAGCAGTTCATTCATGCCACGGCGATCCTGATCGTGACGCCGGCAGGGAAGATTGCTCAGTACTACTACGGCGTCGAGTATTCGCCAAAGGACATTCGGCTTGGCTTGATCGAGGCATCGCGCGGCAACATCGGCAACGTAGTCGATGAAGTGCTGCTGTACTGCTATCACTACGATCCCAAGACCGGGCGCTACGGCGCCGTGGTCACCAACATTATGCGTTTGGCCGGAGCGGCCACCATGCTGATTCTTGGCGGATTTCTCATCGTGATGTTCCGTCGCGAAAAGCATGACGATAGCAAGAACGAAACAGGACGGGCCTGATCGATATGTGGAAGAACCTCCCACTCTTTCCTGAGCGTGCCTCGGCCTTGGCATGGCAGGTGGACGGACTTTATTTCTTGCTGATCGCGGTGTCGGCGTTCTTTACGCTGGCTATCTTCCTGGTGATCCTTGTCTTCGCCGTGAAGTACCGCCGCTCGGTGCATCCGCATCCGGTCCAGATCGAAGGCTCATTGGCGCTGGAGTTGGCGTGGACGCTGATCCCGCTGGGCATCTGCATGATCTTCTTTGCCTGGGGATCGCTGATCTACTTCCAGGAAGCGCGTCCACCGCAGGGCGCGATGGAGATTTACACGGTCGGCAAGCAGTGGATGTGGAAGTTTGAGCACGAGACGGGCCAGCGCGAGATCAATCAGCTGCACATTCCAGTCAACGCTGACGTCCGCATGATCATGAGCTCGCAGGACGTGATCCACAGCTTCTTCGTGCCCGCGTTTCGCATCAAGCAGGATGTGCTGCCGGGGCGATTCACGGAAACCTGGTTCCATACTACAAAGGTCGGCACCTACCATCTGTTCTGTTCGCAATATTGCGGCACCGAGCACTCCGGCATGATCGGACAGGTGATCGTCATGGAGCCCACGGCCTACCAGGCGTGGCTCGCCAACGAGGGTGCTACCGGCAACCTGGCATCGAACGGACAGGAACTGTTCCAGCAATTGGGCTGCGGAACTTGCCATCGCTCCGATACGCAAGGCCGCGGACCCAACCTGGCCGGCTTATTTGGCACGAAGGTTATGTTGGACGACGGCCGTACCGTGACGGCTGACGAGAATTATCTGCGCGAATCGATCCTGAATCCCGGTGCGAAGATCGTCGCCGGATTCAAGCCGATCATGCCCAGCTTCCAGGGGCAGGTTTCGGAGGAAAGTTTGATGGCGCTGGTGGCTTACATCAAGTCGCTGCCGCAACCGCAACCGGCGAGCACTGCGGCCGCGCAATAAGGGCTGCGGATTGGATTGGCTGGTTTGAAGGGGCACGGCTTCAGCCGTGCCAACAGGAAGTGCGAAAGAGTTGGCCTTTAGGCCCTGAGGCACTGTCCCTCAGCGGCTAAAGCCGGGTTCTCTGGTTGGCGTTAGCGGCACGCTTGAAAGCGTGCCCTTTCAAGGCGGGAGCAAGCAGGGCAGAACCGCCTGGGCTAAGAAGGTGTCTGACATGGCAACCGCTGTACAAACCGTCGAACGCGAGAATTACCTCAATTCGAACTACGGCATCAAGTCGTGGCTGCTGACGACAGACCACAAACGTATCGCGATGCTCTACCTGGTCTCGATTACGGCCATGTTCTGGATTGGCGGCTTCTTCGCCATGCTGATCCGCCTGAACCTGTTGACCCCGACCGGCGACCTGGTGACATCGGATACCTATAACAAGCTGTTCACCATGCACGGGATCATCATGGTCTTTTTCTTCCTGATCCCATCCGTGCCGGCGGTGATTGGCAATTTCGTGATTCCGCTGATGGTCGGCGCGAAAGATCTGGCCTTCCCGCGCGTGAACCTGCTGAGCTGGTACATTTACATGCTCGGCGCCATCACCGCGCTGACGGCGATGGTGACCGGCGGCGTCGACACCGGCTGGACCTTCTACACACCGTTCAGCACCACGTACTCCAACACGCACGTCATCGGCGCGGCGATCGGTATCTTCATCACCGGATTCTCGTCGATTCTGACCGGCCTGAACTTCATTGTCACCATTCACCGCATGCGCGCGCCCGGTCTCACGTGGCGCCGTCTGCCGCTCTTCTGCTGGTCGAACTACGCGGCCGCCCTGATCATGGTGCTGGGCACGCCGGTTATCGCCATCACGCTATTGTTGGTGGCTCTGGAACGCGCTTTCAATATCGGCGTCTTCAATCCGCAGCTGGGCGGCGATCCGCTGCTCTTCCAGCATCTGTTCTGGTTCTATTCGCACCCGGCCGTCTACATCATGATTCTGCCGGGCATGGGCGTGATCAGCGAGATTGTTACCTGCTTCTCGCGCAAGCGCGTCTTTGGCTACGAGTTCGTGGCGCTAGCGTCGATCGCTATTGCGGTGCTCGGCTTCCTGGTCTGGGCGCACCACATGTTCGTGGCCGGTATCTCGGTTTATGCCGCGCTGGTCTTTTCGCTGCTCAGTTACTTTGTCGCCATTCCGTCGGCGGTGAAAGTCTTTAACTGGACAGCGACGATGTACAAAGGCTCAATACGCTACGAGACGCCGATGCTCTACGCCTTCGGCTTCATCGGACTGTTCACCATCGGCGGCTTGACCGGCATCTTCCTGGCGTCCCTGGGACTCGATGTGCACGTCCACGATACCTACTTCATCGTGGCTCACTTTCACTACGTGATGGTTGGCGGCATGGTGATGGCCTACATGGCCGGGTTGCACTTCTGGTGGCCCAAGATCAGCGGACGAATGTATCCCGAGGCGTGGGCTAAATTGTCAGCGCTGCTGGTGTTCGTCGGCTTCAACACCACGTTCTTTCCGCAATTCATCCTCGGCTACATGGGCATGCCGCGCCGCTATCACGCCTATCCGGCAGAGTTCCAGGTGCTGAACGTATTGTCCACCGCGGGCGCGTCGATCCTCGCCGTCGGATACGTGCTGCCGATGATCTACTTCCTGTGGTCGCTGCGCTATGGAGAGTTGGCGCCGCCGAATCCGTGGAACGCGGTTGGCCTCGAGTGGATGACGCCTTCACCGCCGCCGACGCATAACTTCGACGAGACGCCGATCGTGACTTGGGAAGCCTACGATTACGAGCATCAGCCGCAAGAGGAGGTCACCGTTGGCCACTAGCGATATGGACATCCAGGTCGCTGAGCACGCGCTCCAGCACCACTTTGCCGATATGGAGCAGCAGCAGGAAACCTCCACCTTCGGCATGTGGATGTTCCTGCTGACGGAGATCATGTTCTTCGGCGGGCTGTTCTGCGCGTACCTGGTCTACCGTTCCTCGTATTACGAGGCGTTTGTGGAAGGCAGCCAGAAGATGAATATCTGGCTGGGTGCGACCAACACGGCGGTGCTGATCTGCAGCTCGCTGACCATGGCATTGGGTGTCCGCGCTGCGCAGACAGGCAAGCGCAAGCTGATGGTCGTACTTCTGTTGATCACGATCCTGTTTGGCCTGGGCTTCCTCGGCATCAAGGGAGTGGAGTATCACGAGCACTGGGAGAATCACGAGTTCCCCGGTCCGAACTTCCACTTCCAGACAATCGACAAATCACCGCCCGTCGATCCGCAACACACGGAGATTTATTTCTCGCTCTATTGGGCGATGACCGGCCTGCACGCACTCCACATGATCATCGGAGTTGGCCTGGTGACGTGGATCATCATCGCCGGCTTGGCACGGGCTTATACGCCAGCGTATTTCACTCCCGTGGAGGTCGTCGGACTTTACTGGCACTTCGTCGATCTGGTCTGGATTTACTTATTCCCGCTTCTTTATCTGATCAGCAAGAAGCATGGTGGCGGCTAAATGACGAGAAACGCAGCAGACGAACATATCGCACCTGAATCGCATATTGTCCCGATCGGCCTTTACTTCGTGATCTGGGCCACGCTGATGGTGTGTACCGGCCTCACGGTTTATGCGGCTTCGGTCGACCTTGGCATCTTTAACATCGTCGTGGCGTTGCTGATCGCGACCTTCAAGGGCACCCTGGTTGTGCTCTTCTTCATGCACCTCCGCTACAGTACCAAGCTGACCATGGTGACCGTGGTCGCCGCCATCTGTTTCCTCCTGATCATGTTTTCTCTCAGCATGACCGACTACCTGACGCGCGGGTGGTCCACCAGCCTGCACTGAACCGCCAAAGCATCCCGATGCAAGTCCCACATTGTGGCACACCAATCCTTGAGCTGCTGTAAGTACCACAATGTGGGATACGATCCCATTCGCAAACTGGGACTAGCTGCTAATTACTTTTGTTCAGGTTTCATCATCCTGTAACAAAGGTGCGTGTAACCTAACTTATGTGATCCCTGCCTACGACAGTTCCGCCTCTACAGTCGGCTACAATACAGCCGTGAAACAAACCATCTTTGCTGTGGAAGACGATGTCGACATTTTGCGGCTCGTCCGCCATCATCTGGAAAGCGCCGGCTATAGCGTGCGCACGTTTCCTTCAACCGCCGGTGTAATCGCCGAGGCCGAGAAGCAAGTCCCATCGATGTTTCTGCTGGACATCATGGTTCCCGGCGGCGATGGTCTGGAGCTTTGCCGGCGCATCCGTCAGACCTCGTCACTGGCGATGATTCCCGTAATCTTTCTTACCGCCAAGGTGAGTGAATCGGACCGTGTCATCGGACTGGAGATCGGCGCCGATGACTACATTCCCAAGCCCTTCAGCCCACGCGAACTGGTCGCTCGCGTTCGCGCCGTGTTGCGTCGATTTGAGCGGCCGTTGGCGCCTTCCATTGTGAAAGCTGGTGACATCGAGATCGACAGCGGCGGCATGACGCTGACGGTTCGGGGCCAGCTCACGCAGACCACGGCCACCGAATTTCGTCTTCTGGAATATCTGGCTCGCCATCCCGGCCGCGTTTTTACCCGCGATCAACTGCTCGATGCTGTCTGGCGCGACACCCACTACGTCACGCCTCGCTCGGTCGATGTTTATGTCCGCCGCATTCGTGAGAAAATCGAAGAGAATGCCGACGAGCCGCGTTATCTGAAGACCGTGCGCGGGGCGGGTTACCGCTTCGAAATTCCCAAGTCCTAGGCCCAGCAGACGTAAAATCGGCGCCTGCCGGGGGCCCCTGAAGGGCTGCAACCGTGAAGAGTCGCATCTTCATCAAGCTGTTACTCGCGGCCCTGGTCGTGATAGCGGCGTGTACCATCTCGCTCGACCTGCTGATTGGCCGGGCGTGGGAGAACATGCTGCGCCGCGAGATTGAGACTTCCCTGCGACAGAAAACGGAGATGTTTGCAGCTCGCGTCTCCAATGCTCCTCCCGATTCTCTGAAACAGATCACTGCTCAGGCCGCCTCGGCTGCGGGCGCGCGAATCACCGTCATCGATTCGAGCGGCAAGGTTCTGGCTGACTCCGAAGCCGATCCCGCTAATATGGAGAACCACGCAACCCGGCCGGAGTTTGCGGCCGCGCTGCAAGGACAGCCTGGGACTTCTGCTCGACTCAGCAAGACCGTGGGCGTGGAATTCTTGTATGTGGCCGTGCCCATTGCCGGCGGAGCCGTCCGCATGGCGTATCCGCTCACCTCGATTCGCCAGGCTAATGCGGAAATTCGCGGCGATCTGATCAAGGGCTCTGCCATCGCGGGATTGATTGCCTTGCTGCTGGTTTTCGTGGCGACGCAATCGATTGGCCGAAGGCTGCTGCGGATCACAGACTTCGCAGAGCGAGTTGCCGCCGGCGATCTGTCAGCGCGAATCCAGGAAGGCGCCGGCGACGAGATTGCGCACGTCGCCTCGGCGCTCGACAAAACAGCGCGCAAGCTGGAAGAAGGATTCGCCGATCTCGAAGCCAGCCGGCAGACGCTGGAGACGCTGCTGAACTCGATGCAGGAGGCGGTGATTGCGATCGCGCCAGACGAGCGCGTCCTGTGGGCTAATCAGCGAATGGAGCGGCTGGTGCCCAGCGGCGTTCGGCTTGGCGCGCCACTCGTTCAGTCGGTGCGCGATCCTGAGATTCTTGCGTCGGTGCAAAGTGCGCTGACCACCCGCGACGTGACGATGGCGCGTGCAGCGAAGATTTTTTCCGGCCGCGTCTTCGACGTGACGGCTGCTCCCATGCCCGGCGGCGGCGCGGTTGCTGTGTTGCATGATCAGACCGAGATTGAGCGCGTCGAAAAGACCCGGCGCGACTTCATCGCCAACGTCTCGCATGAGCTCCGTACTCCGCTCACTTCCATCCAGGGCTACGCTGAGACGCTGCTGGAGAGCCGCAACATGCCCTCCAACCTGCGCGAGTTCGTGGAGATTATTCGCAGGAATGCCACGCGCATGGCGCGGCTCACGGAAGACTTGCTGGTGCTGGCGCGGGTGGAATCGGGCGAGCAGAAGCTCAATCTTCAACTAGTCATGCCGCAAGAATTGCTGGACGATGCTGCGCAGACGTTTCGCGAAGTGGCGAACGGCCGCGGCATCGAACTGTCGGTGATGAACACGGCATCCTCTGCGGTGATGGTCGATCGCGATTCGATTCACCAGGTCTTTGCCAACCTGATCGACAATGCCCTGAAGTATGGCGACCAGGGCGGAAAAGTTCTGGTGGGAGCCTGCGAGTCGGAAGACGGCGTGCAATTCTATGTTCGCGACTTCGGATCGGGGATCTCCAGCGAACATCTGCCGCGCTTATTCGAACGCTTCTATCGCGTCGACAAAGCGCGCTCGCGCGAGTCGGGCGGGACTGGCCTGGGTTTGGCGATCGCCAAGCACGTGGTGCGCGCGCACTCCGGCACAATTCGCGCCGAGAGCGAACTGAACCACGGTTCCACCTTCTATTTCACACTGCCTCGACAGTCCGTAGCCGCGCCGGTCAGCGTATAAGACGCCGGATCTGTTAGGGAAAGCCTGATTAAGTCGAGAGGCGGTACCTCAGCGGCTAAAGCCGTAGTGATTTTGCGGTACTTACGGGCGGCCTGAAGGCCACCCCTTTCAAAGCCAAACTTAGTCAGAGCTTCCTTAGCAATCCGACTTCATCCTGCCTGTGAATTCAACCGAAGTTCATGCACATTTCATGGAAAATTCACAGCTGCTGGCTATTCTGCGGGTTAAGCACTTCACTCAGCTCCACGGCCGCCATAAGCCCGACAAAAGCGGCAAGATCACGAGTACAGGATGAGTTCAGTCGAGACCGCTCCCCCCAGCCCAGAGGCAATCTGCGCCGAACTGCACGAACAGACATTGCAGGCGTGCCGCATAGCTCGGAGCGCCGCAGGCATCGTCGCCGAAGGAATTGCTACAGGAGTGTCTTCGGTGCTTGACGGAGTGCGGCAGAAAGAGAAAGAGCTTGACGACCTCGATCGCGTCATCGACCAGGGAGTGACGTCGGTGATCACGCAGGTTAGTCCCGAGTATGCGCGTCAACTGCTGGCCTGCCTGAAGTTCATCATCGATCTGGAGCGCATCGGCGACCTTCTGCTGAATTGCAGCAATCGCGCAGCGGCGGTGGGCAGCCGCATCGAACTGCAGGACATTCGCGAGCTGACCTTGATGGCCTCGCGACTGGAGAAGATGCTGGGGGATGTGCACGACGCCTTCAGCCAGCGCGATCTCGACCGGGCGCTGGCGGTGCTACGCTCGGATGCGGAGCTCGACCGGCTGCGCAATCTCATCTTTCTACGGCACCTGGAGAATCATGACGGCGTACCGCGCCAGGAGAGCTTCCACGTGTTGTTTATGACTCAGGCTTTGGAGCGTGCCGGAGATCATGCCAAGAATCTGGCCGAAGAGGTTTGCCACCTGGTGAGCGGGCACAGCGTTCGCCACGTGCTGCGCGCTTACGATAAGCCGATGGAGCAAATGTTCATCGATAATCTCAGGCGCCAGCAGAAGATCTAAGATCACGAGGAAATTCTCTGTATATTCATCAAGCGATTCGGGTTGGCTTCATCTAAACCGATGCCGGAGGAGATCGTGTCGCCACAAGCTTCCGTTAAGCGGGCAATTGTCGTCAGCGAGCAGCAACCGCCGGACGACTCCCATGAGGACGACCGCAAAGGCCTGAGGCGCAGGCTGCGGATGTGGAAGGAAATCCTGGTCGCCGAGCTACTAAATTTGTTGGAACGTGGGCGCTACAATCTCAAGCTATGGTCTTGAAAGTTGCTGATTAAGTGTCTGACCTGACCACATAAGTGCTTGTCTTCATCCGAAATTCACTGCCATGTAACCGAGTTGTAACAAAGCGGGCGTAGAACCACTAGTTGGATTAATCCGCATAATTTCAGGGGGGACCTACGTGATTCGCTCACTCAGGGTGCTTTTGTGCATCGCTGTCCTTGCGAGCTTCGCTTTGGCGCAAACAACGTTGAATGGCGCTGGCGCGACCTTTCCTTATCCGATCTATTCCAAATGGTTCAACGAGTACCACAACCTCAATAGCAATATTCAGATCAACTACCAGTCCATTGGCAGCGGCGGCGGTATTCGCCAAGTGCAGGCGGGAACGGTCGATTTCGGCGCCACGGACGGCCCGATGAGCGACGAGCAGATCGCCCAATCCAAGGTGAAGGTGTTGCACGTACCCACCGTGCTGGGAGCGGTGGTGCCGGCCTACAACATTCCCGGAGTCAGCGGCGATGCTGAAGTTCACGCCTGACGTCCTGGCCGACATCTATCTGGGCAAGCTCACCAAGTGGAACGACCCGCGTATAACCAAGATCAATCCGGGCGTTAACTTTCCCGACCAGAACATCACCGTGGTCCATCGCTCCGATGGCAGCGGCACAAGCTATATCTTTACTGATTACCTCTCCAAGGTCAGTCCTGACTGGAAGAGCACCGTCGGCAAGAACACCTCCGTCAAGTGGCCGGTAGGCATTGGAGGCAAGGGCAACGAAGGCGTTGCGGGAACGATCCGCCAGTTGCCGGGATCGATCGGATACATCGAACTGATCTACGCGCTGCAAAACAAGATTCCGTTTGGTGCGGTGCAGAATTCCTCGCATAACTTTGTCAAAGCCAGCCTGGAAAGCACAACCGCTGCCGCAGCCGGAGTGAAGATGCCGGCTGACTTCCGCGTATCGATCACCGATCCTCCGGGCAAGGACGCTTATCCCATCGCCAGCTTTACCTGGCTGCTGATTCCGACGAACCCGGCCGACGCGAACAAGGGCAAAATCCTGAAGGATTATCTCTTCTGGATGCTGGACAAGGGACAAACCATGGTAGAAGCGTTGTCCTATGCTCCATTGCCCAAGGATGTGGTGGCGAAGGAGAAGGCGGCGATTCAGGCGCAGGTGAAGCCGTAAAGCGGCGAGCTTCGAGCCGCGAGCTCCGAGCTAGGCTAACCTCCTACCTAGCAGCACCAAGCCGCTGCCCGAGGCTCGTAGCTCGCAGCTTCTTAACGCTTCTGTAACAAATGTCTGATAGCGTCGATCCAATGAACACCCCGGAGCCTATTAAGCCGCTTCCCAAGCCGGTGACGTCGATCCCGTCCTTGGCAAAGGTGGAGGCTCTCCGACCGGCGGCGAAATCGACTGTCCTGGAGAAAATCAGGCAATCCCATCCGGCGAGCAGCCGTCTCCCCGATGAGATATTTCGCTGGATCATTCTGCTGAGCGCGATCTCGGTCTTTGCGATCGTGGTCCTGGTGGTCTGGGAACTGGTCGACAAGTCAAGGTTGTCGTTGCATCAATTTGGCCTTCACTTCTTCTACGGCCACGATTGGGATCCGGTCAACGATAGCTTCGGTGCGATGCCATTCATCTACGGCACGCTGGTCTCGTCGTTCCTTGCCTTGCTGCTCGCGGTGCCGCTTTCCATCGGGGTTGCCGTGTATATCACGGAAATGTGTCCGCAACGTTTGAGAGCGATCATTTCCTTCCTGGTAGAGTTGCTGGCGGCGATTCCCAGCGTGATTTATGGCTTGTGGGGAATTTTCGTGCTGGCTCCCCTCTTGCGCGATTACGTCCAGCCGTTCCTGCAGAAGACGCTGGGGTGGACGGGATTCTTTAGCGGGCCGATGTACGGTCTCGGCATGCTGGCTGCGGGAATCATCCTGGCCATCATGATTGTGCCGGTGATCGCGTCGATCACGCGTGAGGTGATGTCAGCGGTGCCGCAGAACCAGCGCGAGGCTGTGCTCGCTCTTGGCGCAACGCGCTGGGAGATGATCCGCATGGGCGTTCTGCGCAACGCGCGCATCGGCATTGTCGGCGGAGTGATTCTCGGTTTAGGCCGCGCGTTGGGCGAGACCATGGCAGTGACGATGGTCATCGGCAATCGTCCCGAGGTCGCGAAGTCCTTGTTTGCGCCGGGCTACACCATGGCCAGCGTGATTGCGAACGAATTCAGTGAGGCCACGGGCGACATGTATCTCAGCGCGTTGGTCGAGATCGGACTGGCGCTGTTTATTGTGACCTTGATCGTCAATGCCCTGGCGCGCTTGCTGGTGTGGAGCATCACCGGCGGAACTGCGAGGCCAAGTGCCTAACTCCATGCCGCCGTCCACTTCGCAGCAGGTCAGTCTCTGGCGCCGCCTCAGCGATTGGGGAGCGACCGGATTCGCCATCCTCGCAGCCATTCTGGTTCTGGTTCCGCTGATGGCCATCTTCATCTACCTGGTGATCAAAGGCATCGGCTCGATCAATTGGGCATTTCTTACGCAGACTCCCAAACCTCCCGGCGAAGCTCGGCGGAGGGATGGCCAACGGCATCATTGGCACTGGATTGATCCTCGCCGTGGCCAGCGTCATCGGCGTTCCGCTGGGGATCGGATCCGGGATTTATCTAGCGGAATATGGCCGCAACCGCTTTGGCGATATGGTTCGTTTTACCGCCGATGTGTTGAACGGCGTTCCCTCGATCGTCGTTGGCATCACGGTTTATTCGTTGATCGTCGTTCGGCAAAAACATTTCTCGGCATTCTCCGGCGGAGTGGCGCTGGGCATCATGATGATTCCCACGGTTGCGCGTGCCACCGAAGAGATGCTGCTGATGGTTCCCAACATAATCCGCGAGGCGGCTTATGGTTTGGGAATTCCGCGCTGGCGAACCACGCTTTCTATCACCCTGCGAAGCGCATCCGCGGGCGTGATTACAGGCTGTATGCTGGCGTTTGCGCGCGTGGCGGGAGAAACGGCTCCGCTGCTGTTCACGGCTTTTGGCAACCAGTTCTGGAACCTGAAATTGAATCAGCCAACGGCGGCGCTGTCGTTGCAGGTTTTCACCTATGCCATCTCGCCGTATGACGATTGGCACAAGCAAGCGTGGGCGGGTGCGCTGATTCTGATTCTGTTGATCGTAGGCGCGGTTGCGGCGGTTCGCATAGTGACAGCACGGGGAACACTAAAGGGAGCGTAAGTCCGCTATGGGTGTGGGAATTGAAGTGCGTGGTCTGAACGCCTGGTACGGCAAGAACCAGTCGCTGAATTCCATCGACATGACCGTGCCTGCCAATCACGTCACCGCCGTGATCGGCCCGTCTGGTTGCGGCAAGAGTACCTTCGTGCGCTGCCTCAATCGTATGCACGAAACCATACCCGAAGCGCGAGCGGAAGGATCGGTCAAGGTCGGCGAGATGGATGTGTACGGCGATGGATCCGATCCGGTTGAGGTGCGCCGCCGGATTGGCATGGTGTTCCAGAAGCCCAATCCGTTCCCGACCATGTCGATCTTCGACAACGTAGCCGCCGGGCTGAAGCTGAACGGATTTCGCAATCGCAAGCAATTGAATGAGCTGGTCGAGCGCTCTCTTAAGCTGGCGGCGCTGTGGGACGAAGTAAAGGACTCACTTCACAAGAAGTCGGGCGCAAGCCTCTCCGGTGGCCAGCAGCAACGACTTTGTATCGCCCGCGCTCTGGCCGTGGAGCCGGAAGTCCTGCTGATGGACGAGCCGGCTTCGGCACTGGACCCCATCTCGACCAGCAAAATCGAAGAACTCATATTTCAGTTGAAGCAGCACTATACAGTCGTTATCGTGACTCATAACATGCAGCAGGCGGCGCGCGTCGCCGAGCTCACCGGATTTTTTCTCATGGGGAGCCTGATTGAGTACGACAAGACCGAAAAGATCTTTACCACCCCCGCCGACAAGCGGACGGAAGACTACGTGACAGGCAGGTTTGGATAATGCGCAGCCGCTTTCAGCAGGGACTAGACGAGTTAAAAGAGAAGCTCTTGCGAATGGGGGGTCTGGCGGAGCAAGCAATCGACCGCGCGACCGAGGCCTACCGTACGCGCGACAGCAAGTTTTGCCAGATGGTGCTGTCGGGCGAGAACGCCATCAACGACGCCGAGCGCGAAATCGACGAACTGGCGCTCGATCTGCTTGCCATGCAGCAGCCCATGGCCGTCGATCTCCGTTTCATCCTCGCTGTTCTCAAGATCAATGCCGATCTGGAGCGCGTAGGCGATCAGGCGGTCAACATCGCGCAGCGGGTTCTGGATCTGATCAGCGAGCCGGAGATCCAGTTGCCGGTCGACATTCCGCGCATGGCCGACGGTGTGAGCACCATGGTGCAGCGAGCGCTGGAGTCGTTTCTCGACGGCAAGGCGGAAGTGGCGGAAGCTGTGCTTCAGATGGACAGCATCGTCGACCGCATGAAGGATGAAGCCTTCGTGGTGCTGGTGCAGAAGATGCACGACGATCCCTCCTGCACGCGCCAGGCGTTGGATGTGCTGCTGATCGCGCGCGCTCTGGAACGCATCGCCGACCACGCCACCAACATCGCCGAAGACGTCATCTTCTGGGTGCGCGGCGCGGACGTGCGCCACGGCGGCGCCCACTATCGGGAGTAGGAGATCGGTCGCGCTTTTGTCCGAAGAGCAGTTGAATGACCGACTAGACCCCTGAAGCGGTGCTCCACTCTACACAGCGATTACAGCTAAGGCAGCAGGCTAGACTGGACATCCGACAATGCAGGAGTTGCGACCATCTGTCCGGCCCACTCGCTCATGGGATGCATGCGGCCACAGTCGAGGCAGCGGGTCACATCGAAGTGAGTGCCGCAATTGGGGCAGGTAGCATTGGTTGCGAAGGTGTCGAAGGGCACGCGGCAGTGCGCACATCGCCAGAAATTACCCACCGGCGGAGAAGCCTTGCACCAGGGACAGGAGAATCCATGATGGCGCGGCATTTTCGCGGCGCGCAGTAACATTACGGCTTGCTTCATGCCGCCCCAGCAATTCAGCAAAATAAAGACCGAAAGCACGCCGAACCAGAGCGAGCCGATCCGCACGGCCACCACGATCAACCCGGCCACACCGATGAAGCCGACTACGGTCGCCGTCATCAAGCTGCGGGCGCGTCCCATCAGAAACCACAGCAGCGCCCGGAGGATCTGCCCACCATCCAGTGGATAGATCGGCAGCATGTTGAAGACCAGCAAGGCGGCGTTGATATAGAAGATCGCTTCCAGCAAAGCAAATAGGTCAGGACTTGCCAACCCCAGCCCGAACCGCAAAACTTTTGTAAGCAGCAGGATGACTGGAACCAGGGCAACATTCACCAGCGGTCCGGCCGCAAGACTCCACAATACGGCGCCCGGTCGCGGCGGCGGATCGACGTAGGCGACGCCGCCCAGTGGCCAAAGCACGATGTTGTTGGCTCTTCCGCCAACCTGGCGGCAGGCCAGCGCATGGCCGAACTCGTGCAAAAGCACGATGAGAAACAGCGACAGATACTCCACCACATTCCAAATGATGGAGGAGTATCGTCCCGACCGCATGTTGATTTCGAAGATGGCGAAGAGAAACCACGACCAGTGGAGGAAGACGTCGATGCCGCGAAAGCGGAAGAGATGGACAGAGCCCTGGCGGCTGGTTGGCATCTGGAATCAGTTCCCCGGCGGAGGCGGAGGCGTATCGCTGCTGCCAGTCGTTCCAGGTGGCGGCTCTGACGCCGGCGCTTGACGCTGCGGCGGCAAGGGGTAGTATCCGTGCTTGGCGAAAACTTCCAGGCCCGGACGCTTCACGCGTACCTCGATATCGCGATAGTTGCTGGCGGGGGCGAGCGCTGTGTTGTAGCCGAGCGTGTACTGATTGCGGGCTTCCACCGTAATGCGCTGGTAGGCGCTCTCGATCGCTTCCTTGGAGAACTCGTTCAATACGTCGCCGCCGGTGGCATTGACGTAGCGCGGCAGGATGTTGCTGTAGCCAAAGCCGGGGATGCGCGCCTTAGCGACCTTGCCATAGATCGGCATAGCGGCGGTGTCGACACCGATGGCGTAGACGATGATTCCATCGGTCAGCAGAACCTTCAGCACTTGAGAGTAGCTGGCACGGCTGCCGTACTCCTGGCCGTCGCTGATGATGAAGATGATTTTGCGGCTGGTGGGCGAGCGATGAGCGAGTTCCTGCGCCGCGGTCAGGATGGCATCGTTGAGGACGTGATACTCCGGCTGCGCGGTGACAACTTGTGGCGCGCCGGGCATCGGCTTGCCATTCGTCACCGGACCTGAACCGAAGGGACCGCCGACCACCGATGAACCCGCGTTGGCGCCAGTCTCATCCTTCAGACGCTGAAGCGCCATCTCCATGCGCGTGGAGTTGCCGAAATCCTGACGCTTGTTGACCGTGTTGCCGTAGGTGAAAACCGAAACCTCGTCGAAGGGACCGAAAGCGCCGCCCAGCGCCGAAAACGTGCTGTTGACCTTGCGCAGGGCCGGATCGGGCAGGCCTTGATCAATGATCAGGGCTGCCGACAAAGGGAACACGTCGCTGGTGAAAAAGGTGAGCTTCTGTACCGCGCCGTCTTCGTAAATGGTGAAATCCTTAGCCAACAGGCCTTCCACCAGCTTCCCTTCGTTGTCTTTCACCGTTACCGGAACGGCGACAAAGCTGACGTTCTTGACCAGGCTGAACATCTGATCGCGGCCGCTCTCCTCGCGCGAGACGCTGCCCGGGGGAACCGTCTTGATTTCCCGCGAACCGGGAGGAGGCGGCTGCGGACTGGTTTGGCCAGGAGCCGATTGCTGTCCCGCGCCGCGAGTATTTGCCGGCTGCTCCGGGTTCTCACTGGAGGAAGAGTCTCCCTGATCGTTGGAGCTGGCCGGCGGAGGCACATTCATATTGGGCGCCGGCGCGTTGTTCTGGGGCGTCGGGGCGTCGGGCAGCTTCTGGTCCTGTGCGATTAAAACCGTTGCGGCAAGCGCAAGCACCGCCGTGAGAAGGGCGCCTCTGATGCAGAAGCTCAAGGGGCGAGAGAGCATGGAATTGGTTTGTCTCCAGGGTTTGCCAGAGCTTAGCACAAGTATACCCGTAGTCGCGGTTCTCAGCCCATCGCTCATTTGGGCCACCCTGCACTAAAATGGATACATCCGACAAGCAAGAAAGAGTAGCTATGCCGCTTCCCAGGTTACGTCAGTGTGTCACGGTTGCCGCCCTGTTGTTCATTGGATGCGTGTGGCTTTCGGCGCAGTCGCAAAATCCGCCGGCCCAGCAACAGCAAAACCAGCAGCCCTCCAACCAGGACGATCTGCAGACCTTCAAGGCCGAAGTCAACGTGGTCAACTTGTTCTACAACGTCAAGGACAAGCACGGCATGCTGATTCCTAACCTGACGAAGGATGACTTCCAGGTCTTCGAGGACGGCAAGCCGCAGACCATCAAGTACTTCTCGGCGGAGTCGAACCAGCCGCTGACCCTGGGCATCATGATTGATACCAGCGCCAGCCAGACGCGGGTGCTGGACATCGAGCAGGAAGCCTGTGTGCAGTTCCTGAAGGCTGTTCTGCGCGATAAAGATCTTGCGTTCGTTATCAACTTTGACGTCGATGTCGATCTGGACCAGGACTTCACCAACAACGTTCGCGACCTGGCGCACGCGCTGAACAAGATGCAGATCAATGCGGGCATGGGCGGCGGTCCGCCGGGATTAGGCGGCGGCCCGATTCCCACCACGCCGCGCGGCACGCTCCTCTATGACGCCATCTATCTGGGCGCCGACGAGAAGCTGAAAAACGAAGTTGGCCGCAAGGCGATGATCGTCTTCACCGATGGTGAAGACCAGGGAAGCCGGTTGCGCATCCAGGATGCGATTGAAGCAGCGCAGAAAGCCGACGCGATTTGCTACGTCATCCTGATCGCGGATCGCGGATTTTATGGCGGCTTCGGCTACAGTGGTGACTCCGAGATGCACAAGCTGGCGGAGGCGACCGGCGGCCGCGTCATTGAGGTCGGCAACAAGCAGGACAAGCTGAAAGCCGCCTTCGATCAGATCCAGAACGAGCTGCGCAGCCAGTACAACATCGGCTACACGCCGACGAACAACAAGCTGGACGGAAGCTATCGCAAACTCCAGATCAAGGCCAAGGGCGATTACAAGGTCCAGGCGCGGCAAGGGTATTACGCTATCGCCAGAGACTAAGGCGCAGCCTCCCCGGTATCGGACATGTCTTCCAGCCGATCGCGAAGATAATTCCAGGTCGGCTGGAATTCGTTTCTCTTCGATTGCGCTTCGCGGTCAGCCCTCTGCTCCTCGTATCCAGCTCTCCACCAGAGAAAAATCGCAAGCGCCGCGAAGAAGAGGCAGAGGTAGAAGCTGGGATATCCGAGGTACGCGCTGAAGGCTGCCAGACACATGACCAGCCAGGAGCCGAAATACCGCCGATAGCGCAACTCGGCGCGCTGCTTTGCTGCTTCTAACTGGTTCCACTCCCAGAGCTGTGCCTTGGCCATCTCCAGGCGTAAACGCTCGGCGTCATCGGCGCTCAGCGAAACCGGCGTTATCAACTCGCTGTTGTCGGAGGACAGCACAAGCCGGCAGCCATCCAACGCCAATTGCAAGCCCAGGATTTCAGTGCGTACAGCGGGATTATCCAATGGTGGTGCTCCTCGGCCAGGGCCGGTGCCAGCAAAGCATCATAGCTCAGCCGCAACTTTGATCGCTTACAGTACGAGCACGTGAGCGCCGCGCGAGCGAAGCGAACGGTCAAAGGTAACCAGCCTTAGCCCGGCGGCAGACGCAAAGGCCAGGAGATAGGCATCCGCCCAGACTTTGGGCGAACGGCTGGGCAATAGAGAGCGGGCGCGGAATTCTGCTTCTAGTCCGGCGGGTTCAGCAACGGAAGCGATTCTGCCGTCGGCCACGGCCCGGTCCCAGAGATCCCAGGCGCCCACCATCGTTTGAGTGTCACGGCCCATAACCGATTCTGTGGTGAGTAGTCTCAGGACTGCGACTTGCGTGAAGCTGCAATAGAAGAACTCCCCGTCATCGCCTTGCTCGAACCACTGCCGCGCGACACCCGAATGCGTGTGTCTATCCCAGATAAGGGCCATCCACACGTTGGCATCAAGGAAATTCAATCCCGCCATAGATTTGTTCGTTAGTCAAATTCACTTTTGGTCCCTTTGACTTAATAAGAGGAAATCGCACTCTTTTTGTACGAGGGTGCTCTTCCTCTTCCAGCACTGCCTTTACTCCAGTGATAACCAGCTGGCGCACGGAGCTGCCTTTCGCGGCGGCACGCTGCTTCAGCTTGCGATAAAGCGGGGTCGGAATGTCCACCGTAGTACGAACGGAATCCTGCTTCATGCTCGTAGTATGCCATAAATATGGCACGGATGCTTTGTCCAGGTGCGAATGATGCTAAGTCCGGCGGGGTCAGATATCCTTCTTCCCCACCACCGCAATCCCCAGTTCTTTCAACTGCCGCGCGCTGACCGGCGTGGGCGCGTCCATCATCAGGTCGACCGCTTTCGCCGTCTTGGGGAAGGGAATGACTTCGCGCAGGCTGTCGGCGCCGGCGAGGATCATGACGATGCGATCCAAGCCCAGCGCAATGCCACCGTGCGGCGGCGTGCCGTATTGCAGCGCTTCGAGGAAGAATCCGAAGCGCGCCTGCTGTTCTTCCGGAGACATTCCCAGCGCCTTGAAAATCTTCGACTGAATGTCCTGGCGGTGAATACGGATGGAGCCGGAGCCGAGCTCGGTCCCGTTGAGCACAACGTCGTAGGCGAGCGCCCGCACCGCGCCGGGATCGCTCTCCAGCTTGTCCATGTCGTGCTCATGCGGCGAGGTGAAGGGATGATGCGCTGCATTCCAGCGGCCTTCGGCCTCGTCCCACTCGAACATGGGAAAGTCGGTGACCCACACGAATCGGAAGTCGCCGTGCTTGAACGCGCCGTGGCGCTCGGCGTACTTCTGTGCCAGCGCGAGACGCAATTGGCCGGCGGCAGCGTAAATCGCGTACGCCTGCTGGCGAGTCTTGGCTGCGCTGGCGGATTCTGTGCGCTTGGCTCCAGCTACAACGACGAGCAAGTCGTCCGGATTCGGCTTGGCGAGTTCACGAATCTTCGCTGTCGCGTCGGGGAACGACTTCTCCAGCCGCTTGATGTCCTCGAAGACCTTGGCGTCCTTGCGATCGCCGAACATGGTTTTGATTTCATCGCGCTCTTTGCGCGACAACTCGCCGACCTTCGGAATCACAATCGCGACGACCGGAAGCTCGGGATCGACATGCAACGTCTCCAGATTTTCCGCCGTGAATGCCTGGTGCACGTCGGCCATGCAGGGAATGCGCAGGTCCGGCTTGTCGATGCCGTAGAGGCGAATGGCCTGGTCGTAGCTCATCTGCGGAAACGGGGTGTGCAGATCGACGCCGACGGTCGAGAATGCCGCCTTCAGAAAGCCTTCGACGACGTGGAAGACCATCTCCGGCCGGGCGAAGCTGATTTCGAGATCGATCTGCGTGAACTCGGGCTGGCGATCGGCACGCAGGTCTTCGTCGCGGAAGCAGCGCACGATCTGAAAGTATTTGTCGAAGCCGGAGATCATCAGGATCTGCTTGAAGATTTGCGGTGATTGCGGCAGCGCGTAGAACTCGCCGGGATAGACGCGGCTGGGGACAAGGTAATCGCGAGCGCCTTCGGGAGTGGAGCGCGTCATGAACGGGGTCTCGATTTCGTAGAAGCCCTGCGAGTTCAGGTGATCGCGAATCGCAATGGCAACCTTGTGGCGCAGCTGAATGTTGTGCTGCATCTCCGGGCGGCGCAGATCGACGTAGCGGTGCTTCAGGCGCACCTCTTCGTTGGCCAGCACGGTGTCGGCGGGCGTGAAGGGCAGCGGCTTGCAATCGTTGAGCAGGCGCAGTTCATCGGCGACTACTTCGATTTCGCCGGTCGCGATGTTCTTGTTGACCGTGCCCGCATCGCGCAGCTTCACATGGCCGATGACGGCGAGCACAAATTCCGAGCGCACATCGGTTGCTTTGTCGTGCGCGGCGCCGGAGTCGGCGGTGACAACCACCTGCGTGATTCCGGTGCGATCGCGCAGATCGAGGAAGATGAGATTGCCGAGATCGCGCCGCTTGTTGACCCAACCCATGAGCACAACTTTCGAGCCGGCGTCGGAGGCGCGCAGCTCACCACACATATGAGTTCGTTTGAGATCACCTAAGAAGTCGAGCATGATGTCCGTTCTAGTCGGCAATTAGCAATTAGCACTTGGCATTTAGCCAAAGCGCGTCGCCTCGGATGCGACGTACTAAGTGCCAAAGCTAAAGTGCTAAGTGCTGATTTCTATTTTCGCAGGTATTCGGCGAGTTTGGCGCGCCGCTGGGATCACAGATTTGATGGGTCGCAATCACAGCGAGGGCCGCAATGTCAACGCAATGGTGCCCGGCTGCGGTTTGGCGTGGGCTGAGCTTTGCCTCCCTTGCTTCGGCACGCAGAGCCCGCAGGGCGTGTCATGATAGCCCAGCGTGGAGCGCAGCGGAACGCTGGGTCGGCGTGCGTATAAATCCTCAGTCCCTCGGGGACTTCCGCCGTCACGAATGCCGCGTACACCCGTCACCGAAGTACCGTCCCTTGCAGCCTTAGCGTTAAGTTATGCCGCACACTTTGTCACGAAACCTGGTCCATTGTGTTTTCAGTACCAAAGGGCGCCTAAACTTGATTCACGAGCCCGATGTTCTTTGGAAGCATCTGGGAGTCATCGCCAAGTCGAAGGAAATCGCGCTGCTCGCCGCCGGCGGAACAAAGAACCACGCCCATTTATTGATCGCGCTTTCCCCAACGCAAACCTTGTCAAACGCAATTCAAAATCTCAAAGCGCATTCCTCGCGATGGATGAGGGAAGATGTCGGAGCATTCGCGTGGCAGGAAGGCTACGGAGCATTCAGTGTCGCCGAGTCGCAGCGGCAAGCGGTTTTGAACTACATCGCATCGCAGCCCGAGCACCACCAGAAATGGACCTATGAGGAGGAGTTCGTGACATTGGTCCGCAAATCAGGCGTCGAGTACGACTCGCGACACCTGTTTGGGTGACGTGCCCGAGGCACTGGGAGTCATCTGTTGCCCGCGTACCCAGCATTCCGCTGCGCTCCATGCTGGGCTATCATGCACGCCCTTCGGGCTCTGGGTTTCGAAAATTGCGGAGGCGTGGTGGCGGGGAAACACATGTTGCCGCTGCGCGAAATTGTGGACGCCCCGCGATACCTGTTTGGGTGACGTGCCCGAGGCACTGAAATTCATTGGGCGCTGTTACCCAGCATTCCGCTGGCGCTCCATGCTGGGCTGTCATGCACGCCCTTCGGGCTCTGATTTCCGAAATACCCGACGAGTTTGCATGCTCTTACTTTCGTAGATACGCAGACAGATCTGCTCGTGCGACCGTGACTTGTTCGCCGCTGGCTAGATTTTTCACCGCAAACTGATCGGCGGCGACTTCGTTTTCGCCGACGATGACGATGTACTGCGCGCCGGCTTTTTCCGCCAGCTCAAACGATTTTTTCAGGCGGAAATTTTCGTCGCCGAGATCGGCTTCGACGCCGGCGCGGCGGAGTTCACGGGCTAGCTTCAATGCATGGTTGTTCATGCCCACGCCTAATGGGGCGACGAATGCCTGGATTTTCTCCGCCGGCTGCTCACCTTGTGATTGCAGCGCGAGGATGAGACGGTCTTCGCCAATCGCGAAGCCGATGCCGGGCGCCTTCGGGCCTTCGAGCGATTCGGACAGGCCGTCGTATCGTCCGCCGCCTAGCACAGCACTCTGCGCGCCGAGGCCGCCGTGGGTGAACTCGAAGGTCGTGCGCGTGTAATAGTCGAGGCCGCGGACCATGCGCTCGTTGATGGAATAAGGAACGCCGACGGCGTCAAGCATTGCGCGGACCTCGGCGAAATGCTGGCGGCACGGCTCGTCGAGATACTCGCTGATCTTGGGCAGCTTCTCGATGATGGGCTGGTCTTCGGGATGCTTGCAGTCGAGCACGCGCAAGCGGATTAGTCTCGGCGCGGCGCTGGCAGTCGGCGCACATCTGATGCACGACGGGCTGCAACGCTTCACGCAGCGCCTTGTTGTAGCGGGCGCGATCTTCGGCGCAGCCGACTGAATTCAACTGCAAATTCCAATCGCGCAGGCCGACTTCGTCGAGCAGCGTGGCCAGCATCTCCAGCACTTCGGCATCGCGCGCGGGCGACTCGCTGCCGGCGGTCGGAGGGCCGATGATCTCCGCGCCGATCTGATAGAACTGGCGATAACGGCCTTTCTGAGGACGCTCGCGACGGAACTGCGGACCGATGTAGTAGAGCTTCTGCAGCGTGCCCCTCTTGTCGAGCCCATGCTCGATATACGCGCGGACGACGCCAGCGGTGTTCTCGGGACGCAGCGTCAGCGATTGCGCTTTCTCGCTTTGGGCGCGCGCCTTGTCCTCCCACGTGAACATCTCTTTGGAGACGATGTCGGTCTCTTCGCCGACGCTGCGCGAGAACAGCGCCGTGTCCTCGAAGACGGGAGTGCGGATCTCGTGATAGTTGTAGCGCGCGAAGAGGTCGCGCACTTTGGCCTCGACCCGATTCCAGAGGTCGGTGTCGGGCGGCAACAGATCGCGAGTTCCCCTGACGGCCTTGATCATCCTAGAAGTCCGCTGATATCACGGCTGCCGTGAAATATATGGAGAATGACGACGGTGTCCTTTTCGATACGATAAATGATGACGTAGTCCCCAGCCGTCAGGCTTCGCAGGCCTGGACGCAGATCATCACGGCGCCGGCCAAGATTGGAGTGCCGGCTTAACAACCAAAAGCGTTGAACGATGCTATCGGTGACGCGAGTAGCAATGTCGGTGCTTCCGCTCTCGCGGGCGATGTAGAACCAAATGCTTTCGAGTTCGGCGCGAGCTTCCGGCGAAACACGAATCTTGCCCATCAGCGGAGCTTCTGCTGTGAGGAAAGCCGCTCCAGGCCGCGCCGCGCGATATCGCCGGCAAACACCCCGAGTTCCGCTTCTGAGCCTATGGTTTGCCCTTCACCTCGTGCCAGGGAAGCCTCAGCCTGGTCGACGGCCGCCAGAATCTCCAAGCGCCGTCGTTCACGCTCTTCCCAGAGATGCATCGCCTCCTGTACCGCCTCTTCGCTGCTTTGGAAGCGCCCGGCGTCAATGGCTTGTCGGATGAAGGCTTCCTGATCGGGACTCAAATGTACGTCCATAATGTCTAAAGTAAGAGCCGAGTATCTGCGTGTCAATCGCGGCGGACGGCCACTGGCTATTTCTTCATCTCTTCCAGGTACTGCTCACGGTATCCCTGATAATTGCGGCCGTATTGCAGAATCATTTCCTGATCCTCGTCAGTCAGCCGCTTGCGAAATTTGCCGGGAACGCCCATCCACAGAGAGCCGGGCTCGACGATGGTTCCTTCCGGAATCAGCGTGCCGGCGGCGATGATGGAACCTGCGCCGATGCGCGCGCCGTTCAGGATGACGACTCCCATACCGATGAGGCAGCGGTCTTCGACGACGCAACCGTGCAGGGTAACCGAATGGCCGACCGTGACCCAGTCGCCGACGATCACCGGCCATTTGTTCAGCATGCCATGCAGGACGCTGCAATCCTGAATGTTGCTGTGGGCGCCGACGCGGATGGAGTGGACATCGCCGCGCAGCACGGCGTTCATCCAGACGCTGGCGTTCTCACCCAGCACCACGTCGCCGATCAATTGCGCAGACTCATCCACGTAGCAGGTTGGGGGGATGGTCGGGGTAATGCCTTTATAAGAGCGGATCATCGGTTCTCGTCGACTACCTTTCGAACTTACCATGTGATCTCGGGTTGCTGCCAATCAGCTAGCGGTCGAATTCGGCGTCAGGA
The DNA here is from genome assembly GCA_963697175.1 of uncultured Acidobacteriaceae bacterium. GTDB lineage: Bacteria > Acidobacteriota > Terriglobia > Terriglobales > Acidobacteriaceae > Bog-257. The sequence continues at coordinate 253,280 of CAVONC010000030.1, forward strand.
GGCCGCTGGGGCAGAGTGCCGGGTCCTAGGTCGGCGCTTGTGCCGGTCGTCGAAATTAGACCCTGTGCTCATGGAGCACAACCGACTCTGGTGACAGCTATTACAGCGGTTCGGATGGGAGAGCGCGGTAAGCGGGGCCAACCAAACGCCAAAACACGCCATCTGGCCGACGGGAATCTGGCGGGAATCGACATAAGTATATGATTTAAAACGATAAGTGGGCGGATTGCGGGGTAATCTACCACTTTGTCGGGATGGGCAGTCGCTTAGCTTTGCTGTAAAACACACTGAGCGCCACTTCGCATCGAGGCTGGCAGTCCTTGACCCAATGTATGAGCAAGCGTTCGCAGATGGCAGTTCGCGGTTGACTATCAATTGGCAGGCGGGAGCAACGGTGAGCTGGATGAAGGCCCTCGGTTCCAAAACTGTCCTTTGTGTAGATGACGAGAAAGTTGGTCTGCGCGTCCGCAAGATCATGCTGGAGGGCCACGGCTTCAAGGTCTTGACGGCCAGCAGCGGATTGCAAGGGCTGGCGGTGTTCGACGAGAACGAGATCGACCTGGTAGTGCTCGATTTCTATATGCCAGGACTCGATGGCGGACAGGTTGCGGCCGAGATGCGCCGCCGACGTCCCGAGGTGCCGATCATCTTTCTGTCGGCATACTTTTCACTTCCCCCGGCCGCGCTGGAATTGGCCAATGCCTTCATTACCAAGGGCGACCCGCCCGACGTGCTGATTCAAAAGATCGAACAGCTGGTGTAACTCGCCTTGTGCCTCCGGCTTCACAGGCCGTTGAAAAACTCGCAAGTGCAGATCCCTCGCGGGCCGAAGCCGGGGATGAGAGAAAAAGCCGCTTATCGGCACGACTGAAGTGGTGCCCTGTTACGAATCGGTCGCGGGACGACTTTTTCAGCGGCCTGTTCAGCCGGCGCCGCAATCTTCTTCGCCCTTTCTCCTTTGGGCTACTCCCGACTAAAATGCCTGACGACTCATTTCACGGGAAAGACTGATGATTCTGAAAATCATCGTTGTCATCGTAGTTCTCCTGGCCGCGATACTTCTCTTTGCCGCGACCAAGCCTGACACCTTTCGCATTCAACGATCGCTGGTGATCCAGGCTCCGCCGGAGAAGATCTTTCCGCTGATCAACGATCTCCACAACTGGCCGCAATGGGCGCCTCAGGATCGTGAAGACTCCACGATGAAGCGCACCTTCAGCGGCGCGGAGAGCGGCGTTGGAGCGATGTCGGACTGGAGCGGCACCGGTCAAACTGGTGCAGGGCACATGGCGATCACGGCAGTCGATACCCTCGAAATCCGTGACGGTCGATGTCGACTGGCGACGGCCGTTCGCTGCCCGCAACATCAACGAGTTCACGCTCGAGCCTGGCGCGACGTCCACCAAAGTTACGTGGAGCATGCACGGCCCGAATCTATACATGATGAAGCTGATGAGCGTCTTCACCAGCATGGATCGCATGATGGGCCAGCACTTCGAGAGCGGCCTCAGAATCTCAAACAGGTCGCAGAGCGGTAGCTGGCCTTGATACCCAGGTCTCGAAAACTGCGAGACCTGGTGCACCCGGCGCTACGAATCACGATGATCGGTAGAGCTGGCCTTTAGGCCGGCGTCCAAGCCGTATATTTATTTTTCTGAGCCGGCTTTACAGGTCGCTGAAAAAGTCGATCGCAGCGTGGCTTTCGGGTAGAGCTGACCTTCAGGTCAGCGTCTAAGCCTTTTATTTGCTCGTCTGAGTCGGCTTTAGCCGACGACACGCGATGCGCGCTATAACTTTTTCAGCGGCCTGTTTAGCCGGCGGCACACAAGGAGAACCTAATGCCACAACACGTCTATCTTCTGGTCGAACTCACGATCCACGAGGGGCAGTTCGATGCCTTCGAGAAAACCGCAAAGCAGATGATTGCGGACACTCCGAACGAACCCGGTGCCGTCGGCTATGAATGGCACTTGAGCCCGGATCGCAAGCGCTGCCGCATCGTAGAAACCTACGCCGACGCGGATGCTCTGCTGGCGCACCTCAAAGGCCCGGTGGTGCAAGAGCTCGTCCCGAAAATGTTGGAATCGTCTGCCATTGACCGCGCCGAGGTCTATGGCGATCCGCGAGCAGAAGCGCGAGAAATGTTAGCAGGATTCGGAGCAGGAATTTTCGACCGTTGGCAAGGCTTCCATCGCTGACTTCCTACTTCATCATTTCCGGCTCTGCGGCGCCTTCTGAGCGACGGATGCGAAGCCCTGGGGCTCCACCGTCACGATTCCCTGGTAGGGGCGGTCAATGTCGGCGATGGCGAACAGCACCAGCGAGATCAGGAAGCTGAGCATCAGCACCTGCAACAGGTGAAAGCGGAAGTTGGATACGCCGAAGAAGCAGGCGGCGGCTACGGTTATCACACCGCCGGCGATCAGCACCGCCCACAGGAGGAAGGGTAGCCGCTCCCGCGCCTGCATGATGCGCAGGCGACGGTACTGGGTCAGGCCGCGCAGTTCTTCCATCAGCTGATAGGCGGCAATGGCGTCCGGTGCGGCGTGCGCTTGCGTTTGCCCGGCCAGTTGCCACAGCTGGTCGGTGATCTCATCCGCTTCCGGCGGCATCTGGTCGTTCCGCATCTCCGGCCACTCGTGGCGCAGGGCATTGTCCGCATAGCGAGCGCAAAGCTCCTGGATGCGCCGCGCATTGGGGTCCTGGAGCGTTGTCGCGATGCGGTAAACGTTGGTCAGCGCATTGGCCTCCTGCTCTTCGTTGGCCTGCGCTTCCTGAAAATTGTTCCACACGCCGGAAAGGGTGAAGGCGAGAATCACGGCGTAAGTGGTTCCGATGACGGCCACCACTGCGCCGGTAAAGTCGTTCGACTCCTTGCGGGCGTGATGCGGCCAGATGCGCGTGACCGCGAGCAGAAACAGCAGCGCGGCGCCAGTACTGGCAAGGATGATCAGTATGCTGCTTAGCATCGATTCACAGGCGAGTTCGTTGCAAAGTGGCAACGATTATACGACGCCGCAAATCGATATCCCGCGCCGCCAGCTCACATGCGGCTTTCGACCGACTGCGAGCTTGCCATAATCGCCGCAGGTTCGCCTCCATCAGACTTTTTCTCGGGCGCGTTTTGCTTCTCCAGACGCAGTATCTCCCCGTTCACCTGCTCCATCACCTCGCGCTTCATCCGCTGAAATTGCGCCAGGTATTTCGCCACCTGCGCCGCAACCTGCGGCAGCTTCTTCGGTCCAAGGATGATCATCGCCAGCATCAGGATGAACAGCATGTCCGGCATTGGCTACGCTCCGGCTGCGGTCAACGTCTTTGCCGGCGAATCAGCTGCCGACAACTTCTGCTGTTGCTCCGCCGCCGCGTTCTGATCTTTCTCGCGCATCGAGTCCTTGAAGCTGCGAATGCCGTCGCCTAGACCTTTGCCGAGTTCAGGCAGTTTTTTCGGCCCGAAGACCAGCAGTGCAATGAACAGCACAACCAGCAAATGCATAGGCTGAAACAATCCTTCAAACATAAAGCTCCTTATGATTTTCAGCGATGGACAGGATCATGGGAGGGTTGGTGCAAATCATGATCCTGCCCCATCGCAGTTGAAGCGGCAGCTCCTGCTCACTTTCAAGCTGCCGGCTTTGCCCTCGACCTTCACGCCTGGCGAACTGCCGCATCGGCTGCGGTCGCCAGCTGATTGAGCAACGTGAAGAACTCCGGCGACTGTCCCTTGAAGAGTCCATCAGCGATGAAGCCGTTCGCTGCCGCCACCGCGCCGGCGAACTTGTCACTGCTGGGACGAATCACCGCACAGCGCGGCAGATTCGCGCCGATGAACTCCGTCGGCACCGGGAAGATCAGGCTGGGCTGAATCAGCGGATTCAGCGGGTTGAAAAAGTTGGGGAACGACAGCTTGCTGATCGGATCGGTGAACGGCGCAACCGGCGGCTGCACCGCGTTGCCGGCGAAATCAACCCACTCCAGGAAGTGCGTGATCTCGTCGCCGCCGATGCCAAGCGTGATCTTCAGCACCTCCAGGCTGCTGACCTTCTGGCTCATCGCCGCGTACAGGCTCGACCCGCCCTGCTCGATCGTGCCGAAGTGAAAGGCCGCGACATTGGCAATCGCCTGAATGTGCACGTTGCCGGGAACACTGGTCGCATTCTGGAATGGCGGCCCATCGAAATCGGCATTGGTGCGAGGAATCGCGTACACGCCGTTCAGCGTGAGAGCCTGCGGGAAGCTCGCGCCGAAATCAGGATTGGTGGCGCTGCGATAACGGACATACCAGCTGGTGTCCACGTTCAGCTGCATCAGGTTGGTGAGCCGCCCGACATTCGCCGCCGGCCCGGCTTTGCTGCCCTGCAGCGTGCGGAATTTGTCGAAGTTCACCGGATCGGCGCCCTTCGACTCCAGGTACGCATTCAGGAAGGTTGCATGGCTGATCTCGTCCAGCGTGTTGCTGGAGATGTATTGCGACGCATCGCCATCGAGATTCGATAGCGCGATCTGATAGTTGTTCTGCGACTGATTGGGATCGACCTCAATCGGCGGATTATTGCCGATGCCGCCGAGTTCCGCATATTGCTGCCACAGATCGCTCTCGATCAGCTCGGCAGCAGCCAGGAACTGGAGAATTGCGATGTCTCCCTGCGTAAGGCTGGTGGTGGCCGTGGACTCCTGAGCCAGAGCGCTCAGGCCATGACTCAGAAGTCCCACACCTACGGTTGCAGCACCTGCGGCGAAGGCGCCCTTTTTGATAAATGACCGGCGATCGACCGGCCGCTCCAGAATATTTTGCGTGTCCTTCATAGCGTTCCTCTCTTTTGTTCACAGCGTTAGTTGGCTGGACTGTGAAGCCAGAGTAGAAGCGCGCAGAAAGGCGCATGTCATCGAGATGTGGAGCGGATGTGATCTATTTGTGAATTCAGCGGAGGCGCGAATTTCCGGAAATCCCCGGGTTTGACACCCTTTCTCACCCCGACCTATACTCCGCTGAAATCTCGCTTCGGGAGTGGGTCATGTCGAAACGCATCCCAGCCGTTCTTCTTCCTGCTGTATTGACTTTCACATTGCTTATCGCAACCGCAGCGATTCGGGCAGAGTCCAACGCTCACCCCGCAAAACAGCGGCACCACGCAGCTACTGATCGCCGTCAGCCCGGTGGATGAGAACACGGTCTGGGCGGTGGGAACTGGCAGCGTTTTCGTCGTCACCACCGACGGCGGCAACACCTGGCGCACCGGCGTGGTTCCAACCCAAAACGCCGCCGACGTCCAGCTGCGCGATGTGCAGGCGGTGAGCGATCAGATAGCGTACGTGCTCGCTATCGGAAACCTGCCTGGCGACTTCGCTATCTACAAGACGACCGACGGCGGCGCGACCTGGACGCTGCAATTCCAGAATCAACTCGTGGGTGCTTTCTATGATTGCTTCGCCTTCTGGACCCCGACTAACGGCATCGCGCACAGCGATTCGGTGAACGGCGTGTTTCCGGACCTGATCACCACCGATGGCATGAACTGGATCAGCATAGCCAGCAATATGCCGCCCGCGCTGACCGGCGAGGCGTCGTTCTCCTCCAGCGGAACCTGCGTGGCGACGCAAGGCTCGGGCAATGCTTGGATTACCACTGGCGGTTCCGACATCGCGCGAATTCTCGCTACGACCGACGGTGGCAGCACCTGGGCTGCGTACGATACGCCGCTGCATAGCTCGCCCACTGCTGGCGGATTCAGCGTGGCGTTTCGCGACGCCCGAATGGCTTTCTGGGCGGCGGCGATCTCGTGCCCGCAAATTTCCTGACTGCGGCGCAGACCGCGATCTCGCATGACGGCGGTCAGACGTGGCAGCTCACCAACCATCCGCCGCTAAACTATGCCATCTTCTGCATCTCGTACCTGAGCAACACGACTGGCGTTGGCGGAGGCAGCAAGAAATTCGTCGCTAGGCAGACGAAGCGCAGCCCAACGGATTACACCCAGTACGTTGTGGCCACGGCCGATATCGGCGGCGCAGCCTGGTCTCCCGACGAAGGCACAACGTGGAATTTCCTGCCCGGCGTCAGCGGCTATTGGGCTGTAGCTTTCGCCAATCCGCAGAATGGATGGATGGTCGGCGGGAGCGGCAGCATTCTGAAGGTGAGCTTCCCGTAAGCCAGCGATTAACTGGTGCCCCAGGTTCGCCCTTCGCTTGGTCTAACCAGGGCTATTCATTTTCCTGGATCGGTGTCCTGCCACGTCACACTGAACAGCGGTGCGCCGCCTTTTTGCACCGCGACGTGATTGTGTCCCACTGAAATCGTCGCATGCTTGTTGGACTTCACACGCACATCCGCCTGAAACGACGGCATGTGCGGGTGTGACTGGCCATAACCCTGATACATCGGATATGGCTCGGGACCAGCGTGCGAATCAAGTACCGCGCTCAAAATCCGCTCCGACGCGCCTTGCTTCTTCAGTTGGATCAGCGCGTCCGGAGTCGTGTTGAGTGTGCCTCCCGACTGGCGAATCTCGCGCACGATTATGCTCTCCGGCAGGCCGGCCCGCATCATCTTGACGATGTCGGCGTTGGTCAGCGCAGAGTTAGCCGGCGCCTGCGCAACGCACACCATCGACAAAGCCAGCAAGCAGGTCAGTAGAAGAACGAAACGAATCCGGCAAGCGCCACGCATGAGCTGTGTCTCCAGGAAAATCTCGATAACTGGCTCGGTAGAATTGGAGGGCGGCCGGTGCCCCAGGTTCACGGCCTTCCTTTGGACGTTAACCTGGGACTCGTGTGTTCCCGAAGGCTCTCCGCGTTGGCAGCCATCACCTATTGAACGCGCCGCCGGCAGAACTTGCAAAAATTATTTCTGGTACGCTGGCTCCGGCGAATTTGAGCGCGCCGCCCCTCGCTTCTATACTCCGATATTCCCGTCTGTTCGAAGGAGCGCTATGCCGAAACGCGCGCTAGCCTGTCTACTGCTCATGACCTTGACGTTGGCTACATCGATGGCGCAGTCAACTCGCCCGTCCATCAACCGAAGCTGACTCCGCAGAATAGTGGCACCACGAACAGCCTGATCGCAGTCAGCCCGGTGAACGATCGCATCGTCTGGGCCACGGGACGAAACGGGACTTTCGTTGTCACCAGCGACGGTGGCAAGACATGGAAAGCTGGCGTGGTGCAGGGAGCCGAGACGCTTGAACTACGTGATGTCCAGGGCATCAGTGCCACCACCGCGTATGTGCTGTCGATTGGGCAACAGCCCGGCGACTTCCGCATCTACAAGACCGAAGACGGTGGCGCGAACTGGGCAGTCCAGTTCCGCAACCAGATTTTCGGCGCGTTCTACGATTGCTTCGCTTTCTGGACGCCGGAACGCGGCATCGCGATCAGCGATTCCGTCAACGGAACGTTTCCCAATCTTCGCACCAACGATGGCAAGACGTGGGAGAACATCAGCAAGAACATGCCAGCCGCGCTGCAGAACGAAGGGTCATTCGCATCGAGTGGAACCTGCATTGCCAAAGACGGGAAGAGCGATGCCTGGATCGTGACCGGCAACGCGGCGACGGCGCGCGTTCTGGCCACGAATGACGGCGGCAACACATGGAGCGCTTACAACGCGCCGTTCGCGAGCGCGCAGGCCGCGGGCGCGTTCAGCGTGGCGTTTCGCGATGCGCAGAATGGCATGATCGGCGGCGGCGATCTGAACGCGCAACACGGAAATCATGCGGCCACCGCTATCTCGCACGACGGCGGAAAAACGTGGTCGGTCACCAGTTCGCCGCCGGTGATGGGCGCCGTCTATGGCTTGAGCTACCTGACCAACACCACCGCCGTGGGCGATCACCGCAGCGCAGGCGGTGCCTATGATCACATCGTGGTGATCGCCGCCAACACCGGCGCGGCCTGGTCTCCCGACGAAGGAACCAGTTGGTATGCGCTCCCCGACGCGACCGGCTACTGGGGCGTGGCCTTCGCCAATCCGCAAGCCGGATGGATGGTGGGAACCAAAGGAAGGATTTTGAAGATCAGCTTCTAGCAAAGCCTCTAGCTGCTAGCTTCGAGCCGCGAGCAATGAGGGTTGGATTTCGAGCTCTAAAATGTGCTGGCGGCGAGTTTCTGAACAGTCTGGCAAAACCTGCAAAGGGCGCGACCCGTTACCTGGTTAAGGGCACTCAAATGCCGGCGCTCACAAATTCTCAGAAGATCCCTTCTTTCTCCAGAGCCTGCACGACTACTTGCACAACCGCATTAATGGCCTTGTCCGCGTTCTTGGGATTGAAGGTCTCGCTGATGCCCGTCCACACAAACTCCCCCTCCGGTGTGGAGGTTCCGTATAGGTTGGTTTCGACGCGTACGGTCTTGTCCTCCCGGAGATAATCGGGAGCATAGACCCGTGGATAGATGGCACCGTAGTAGCCGTAGAACGAGTTGTAGTAGGGATACGGAACGGCGTAGGCCTGGCCCGGGATGTAAGTGACCTCGTTCTTCACGCTCACCAGCCGCGAGACAACGACCGCGTCGATGTTGTGCTCCTTGATCTGCTCCTTCAGGTAGTTGGGATCCCTTTCGTCGACTTCGTCCGCAGCAGAATGTTATGGCCTGGAACGGCGTGGACACCCTCGCGCTTGAGCGCGTTGGCCATCGCGTCTTCGAAGTCGGAACGAACGGCCGGGTCTTTGCTCATGCCGATCACCAGCACTCGCTTGAAGTGCTGCCCGGCATAGGTGGGACTCTTCACGCTGGCCACCAGCTTGGTGCTTTTGCAATTCCCCAGCGCCGATGCGGCCAACACCACCGCCATTACCATCGCCAATCGTCTCAAATGGATTCCCTCCACTCGAATGAGACTATCACTATGGTTTGTTTTCAGGAGCTGCGAGTCTGTCGGGTGCCCCAGGTCTCGCGCCTTTCGAGACCTGGGTGAGGACAATGTGCGACTGCGACGAGGCCCGGGCTTCCGGTGTACTATGGTGCCGTTTCCGAGATCAAAAAGGAGATTCGCGGTTATGCTTTTAAGGCTTCTGGCTTATTGGGGCTTAGCCGTTGACGCCCTGGCGAGGGGTGAATGGATCCTGGCATTGCTGTGTTTTGCGACTCCTTTTTTGGGTCCAATTGGTATTTGGACAGCGGTCGTCGTGGGCATATGGTTTATGGCCTGGGGGCACTTTATTGAAGGTATTGTCGCACTCGGAGTTTTGGCCTTTATTCTACTTGGAAATAAAGTCATGACCCGGCACACCACAGATCGACGCAATTCGGCCCCCCGGAGCGAATCCGATCTACCAAACGAACAGACAAGTATAAGGTTAGAAAATACGATACAACTTGGCGGTTACCGGCTCGGCCAACATATTAAGGAAGCTCGCGGCTTACGAGAATCAAGTGCCAATGAATACGAACTGGAAATAATAGGAGAACACGGATGGACAAAAGGAAGTAGGATTTTCCACGGCCGCAATGTAGATTTTGTTGGTTTCTCGTGGGAGACTGAGCTCTATACTAAGGGCGCCGAAGTCTATAAGATTACGGTCCATTGCGATGCACCGAGCCAAGATGAGGCAAGTATGATTTTTAAGAGGACTTCGGACTACTTAAACCAGCAAGTTGGACCGCAAGGCAATACCGCAGCTGGGTCGAGTGCTACGCGCAAAAATATTATTAATGGATGCGTGTGGGAATTGCCGGGCAACAAAATAACCTTGACCCAAGTAACTGTCTATATCGCGCACGGCATTGGCTTAATTCTTGAACAAACACCTAACATTCAGAGCCATGACACTAATGACAAATAGGGCACAGCACGAATCACAATGTCCCAATAAGGAAGGTGGGGTGGGGCAGCCTATTGTTTATTCGCTTGCCCGGGCCACCTGCCAATCTCATGTTCTGTTCGCTCTGAGCCAAAGAGTCTCAAGAAGTGATTCCTCGGACTCAAATAGAGAATAGGCGTTTAAGTTGTACTGATCGAGCAACCCGATTATCTTCTCCCTCTCTGTCGATGGAATATCGAACTTTCCCAAGAAATCCTGCTTTGGCTGAGGGTTATCAAAGACTTTCTGATGCGAATCAAATCGCCATTTTCTATTGCTTGCGCTCTCGCACACAGTGTAGACCGATTGCTGAAGGAAGTGCCTGCGGGGAGTTCGAGGGGGTTGCCCGACGAGCAACTGTATCGCGGGTTCTCCAACAAGCCAGCCTCTGGTTCCCTCGGGCGTATCGCAATAGGCAAAAATGGCCCTCTTTTCGACCTTCGAGTCGGCATGACAGAATGCAAAAAAGGCGGCGACATATGGTGATCGCGACCAGTCCAGAAGGGGCGAGGGAAATCCATGGTGGCGCAAATATGCAGCATACTCAAAATGTTCACCACCGGGAAACGCGGTTTGGTCAAGTATCGACTCTTTATACCGCTCATAGTCAGAGAGTTCTTTCCACAAGTTGTTATTGAATGACGGCGCTTGCATCGACGAAAAAGCGCTAACGGATGGACCGACTTGTCTAACAATCAGGTCGTAATAGTCAGCTATTGGCATGGTCGAATGACCATGGCGTTCCAATGTTGTCTCAAGCGGCAATTCGGAATCGGGTTGTCCGCGGAAGATCAAGCCTCGTCGGTACGGCCGGTTCCGAAGCTCCTGCAGCCAGATCTCAAATTCTTGCCAATTTCCTTTACACGATTCCATCGCTCCACGTCCGAAGGGGGCTGAAATGATCGAACTAGAATTGGCCAAATCGATAGTACGGTCCTTGCACTTTAATCTACGCCTGATTAGATAACCGTGTCGGCCCCCGGCCGCCCACCGTTTTGACCATAGTTGCTAACGAATCAGCAGCGAACTTTTTCTGCAGTCGTCGCGCGAAGGGATAACCAATCTTCGCCAACAGCTGATTCGGCCGAGAGAAGGCGAGGATGTCGTACCAGACCTCGTCCTTATGCCGATCCCACTCCACGGTGAAGCGCTCTTCGCCCGACTCGGCGTGGTCTTCGAGCGTTCCGTAGACAAAGCCGTAGCGTTGTATCGGTACGTGCTCGTGAATCGTGTCAACGATGCGGCAGGCGTTGACGAAGTACACGTTGCACCAGCGTGCGATGACCGCAACATTTTCGTCAGTGCGAATCGGGGGTGCGGAGGGATAGATGCGAACCCATCCCAGGTCGAACATCTTCCACTCGCGCACGGCCAATGCTGCCTGATGAAAAAGGGCCTCACCTCTCCCCAACAGGACGCGATTGTGATCGATGACGTAGGAGGAGGGAATATTCGGCCCGGAGGTCGCGCCGATTTCGGAATAGCTAAGCTTCGACTCGGCAGCTCGCGCGAGGAATCGCTCGACCTGCGCGTCGGATCTGCGGGAGAAAAAGAGCACGTTGCAATGTTAGACCAGTGTTTTGGTAAGGAAGAAACTGCCCCGCCCTAGCCAAAAGAAGGCTAGAACGGGGCACCCGTTGTTTTCAAGAGAGTCTTCGAATCCTGACGCTGATTGCTGACGGCTAATTGCTAATCGCTAGCTGCTGCTTCTCCGCGTAGTGCGAGTCAACGTAGTCGTTGAGGATCTTGATGAACTCGGCGACGATGTGATCGCCCTTCAGGGTCAGCATCAGGCGGCCGTCGACGTAGACCGGCGCTTTCGGCTCTTCGAACGTTCCCGGCAGCGAGATGCCGATGTTGGAGTGCTTCGACTCGCCCGGGCCGTTGACCACGCAGCCCATCACCGCGACCTTCATCTCTTCCACGCCGGAGTAGCGCGTCTTCCATTGCGGCATCTGCTCGCGCAGGTAGCTCTGGATCTGCTCGGCCATCTCCTGGAAGAAGGTGCTGGTGGTGCGGCCGCAGCCAGGGCACGCGGTGACTTGCGGGGTGAAGCTGCGAATGCCCATCGATTGCAGAATCTGCTGCGCGACCAGGACCTCTTCGGTGCGATCGCCGTTCGGCGCGGGCGTGAGCGAAACGCGAATCGTATCGCCGATGCCTTCCTGCAGCACGACAGCTAACGCCGCGGCGCTGCCGACAATGCCCTTCGCGCCCATGCCCGCTTCGGTCAGTCCGAGATGCAGCGCGTAGTCGCAGCGGCTCGCGAGCTCGCGATAAACGTCGATGAGGTCCTGCACGCCGCTGACTTTGGCGCTGAGGATGATCTGCTCGCGCTTCATGCCGTAGCTGACAGCCAGCTCGGCGGAGCGCAGCGCGCTTTGCACCATCGCTTCCATCATCACGTCGCGCGCGTCCTTGGGCTCGTCGAGCTTGGAGTTGGCATCCATCAGCCGCGTCAGCAGCTGCTGATCCAGCGAGCCCCAGTTGACGCCGATGCGCACCGGCTTGTCGTTCTCGATGGCAACGTCGATCATGGCGCGGAAGTTGTCGTCATCCTTCTTGCCGATGGAACAATTGCCGGGATTGATGCGGTACTTGGCCAGCGCCCGCGCGCACTCGGGATACTTCTTCAGCAGGATGTGCCCGTTGTAATGGAAGTCGCCGATGATGGGCACGGGCACGCCCAGCTTCTCCAGCCCGTCGACGATGTGCGGCACAGCTTTGGCGGCGTCATCGTTGTTGACGGTGACGCGCACCAGTTCGGAGCCGGCACGGGCCAGCGCCATCGACTGGCGGATGGTGCCGTCGATGTCGGCAGTGTCGGTGTTGGTCATCGACTGCACCACAACTGGTGCATCTCCGCCGACGCGCACGCCGCCAACCGTGGCCTGATAAGTCTTCTTACGCTGAATTTGAGCCATACAGGACTATAGAAAGTCTAACACGGTCATAGCACCGGGCCTGTATGGCATCGAGCGCCAGGTGCACGGTTCTTAGACCAGCAATTTTTCGACAAGCGCTGGATTGCGACCCTCGTTTCCCGCTATTTTCACGCATTTGTACCAGGAAATAGGTGTAAGCTATCGTGACAAAATCTGAGGTGCTCCCATGACTTCGCTCCCTCGCAAGAACCTCGCCCTGCCGACCGTGATTTTGATCAGCATCTGCGCCATCGGCGTTAGCGCACAGACCTACACCGTGCTGCACAATTTTGGCGGACCTGGCGATGGCACAGAGCCGATCGCTCCAGTGGTTTTTGATGCCCAGGGGAATCTCTATGGAACGACGCTGACAGGCGGACAGAACGGCGGCGGTACGGTATTCAAGCTGACTCCCAGCGGCGGGAACTGGACCGAATCTGTGCTTTACAGTTTCACCGACCAAAGCCAGGCACAATTCGCTCCGGTGGCGCTCGATGTGCGCGGCAATCTCTATGGGGAGATACAGGGCGGCGGTTCTCAGAACTACGGATCGGTGTACGAACTTTCTCCCAACGGTGGTGGAAGCTGGACTCTGCAAACGGTGCACACATTCACCGGCTATCCCGATGGATCGGCTCCTAGCGGCGGATTGGTGGTTGGCAACGCGAATCAGATCTACGGCGTAGCCAACAGCGGTGGACATCGAAACGTCGGCGAGGTGTTCAATTTCGATCGTCTCTCGGCAACCAATTGGACTGAACTTTCGTTGTATTCGTTTCTTGGCAGCTCACAAGGGCAGTATCCTGGCGGGCCTTTGACCGTTGATGCTGCCGGCAATCTCTATGGCGTGAGCGGCGGCGGCACGGGTAATAATGGGATGATATTCAAGCTGACCCCGAACCATCGCAGCTTTGGCTGGACCGAGAGTCAGCTGTACTCCTTCCAGAATCCTGCCGGCACTCCCAATGGAGGCCTGATCTTCGACGCGGCCGGGAATATTTACGGCACCGGTAATGAAGACGGAAAATTCTCTCGCGGCACAGTGTACGAGCTCTCGCCCAATCAGGATGGGACCTGGACGTATACCGTTCTGTACAACTTCACCGACGAGAATGGAGATGGAGGGTACCCCTTTGCCGGGCTGGTGATGGATGCTGCAGGAAATCTCTATGGCACCACGCGACAAGGGGGATCGACGCAAGGCTTTTACTGCTATCAGGCGGGATGCGGCACAATTTTCAAGTTGACCCCCGTCGGCAATGGACAATGGACCGAATCGATCGTGCACGCCTTCGACAACGACGATGGCTCGGCGCCGGAAGACGGTCTAGTCCAGGACCGGGCGGGAAATCTCTATGGTACGGCTGGTGGCGGCGGCACCAACAACGAAGGTGTGGTCTTCGAGTTCACGCCTGCGCCCGCTCGTTAACCAGGTCGCGGAGATACCTGACCTTCTTGCGCACATAGCCGGCATAGATGACGTTCAGCCGCCAGCACAGCGCGCCGTGTAGCCAGCCGCCGCGGACGACCTGCCGGTAGAAAAACGTCCACGCGGGATTCAGGATCTCGTTCAGCCGGCTGCGGCGCCATGCTGTGTTTTCGTGCTCGAGGTAATGCTGAGCGCTGAGGCGCGCGTAGTGGTCCATCGTTTGCGCAAACTGCTCGACGTCGCGATAGGCGTAGTGCAGCATGTCGTTCTTCAGCTGCCGGACTTGGCCTTCGACCTTGATCGACTCGTGGATGATGCGAGGCTGAAATCGGCCTTTGCTCTTGCGAATCAGCCGCAGCTGCGCGTCGGGATAGAATCCGCCGCCGCGCACCGGCGTGTCGCCGATGTATAGGACGCGGGGAATCTTGAAGCCGGAGATTTCGTCCGGCACGCCGCGCTTCATCAGATCGCGAATTTCCGCGACCAGCGCGGGCGTGAGAACTTCGTCGGCGTCGAGACTGAGAATCCACTCGCCGGTCGCCAGGTCGATGGCTTTGTTCTTCTGCTCGGCGTAACCCAGCCAGTCCTGATGATAGAAGCGCACGCCGAAGCTCTTGGCGATCTCGACGGTGCGGTCGGTCGAGCCGCTGTCGAGGAAGACGATCTCGTCGGCGATGTCGGCGACCGCGGCGAGGACGCGCGCGATCGTGCGTTCTTCATTTTGCGCGACGATGGTGACGGAGAGCGGCGGGCCGCCGGTTTTGGTCATGGATTGCACAGCCCCGCCCTAGCCAAACGAAGGCTAGAACGGGGCACCCAGGCAGTTCTAATGTAGATGGTGCCTGTCTTGAAGGGGCACGGCTTCAGCCGTGCCGGCAAGATGCGAAGAGGATGGCCTTTAGGCCCTGAGGGACAGATCGGTCCCTCAGCGGCTAAAGCCGATTTACAGGCCTCTGGTCGGCACGCCTGAAGGCGTGCCCCTTCAAAACTGCGTACACCCTTCAAAACTGAGTACACCGAAATTGCTCATCAGCTGGGTGCCCCGTTCTAGCCTTCATTTGGCTAGGGCGGGGCCGCATCGTTCAACCCTCATTAGCTCTTCCGCCCGACCAACCCCTTCACGAACGAGCTGACCTCATGCCGGAAGCGCTCCTTGCGCAGATAGCGGTCGCTCTTCACCCAGTTCATCTGCAGGCTCATGCGCTTGCCCTCGAACGGCTTGTGTGCGTGCCAGGAGCGGTCGCTGCGCTTAAAGATGATCAGGCTGCCCATGGTCGGCGGAACTTCGGCGACGTAGTCTTCGAGATTCTTCGAGCGCAACAGACGCAGCCGGCCGCCGCTGTCCTCCCAATCGGGATTGAGATACAGCAGCACGGTGATGACTTTGTCCTTCGAGTCGGTATGAATGCCGCCGTCGGAGTCGTCGCAGTGGCCGCGCACGGTCAGCATCGTCGGATACTGGCTCAGGTCCATGGAGAATTTCGTGCTGACGGCCGCGGCAAAATCCGGGCCCAGCAATTCGCTGGTCAGCTGCTTGAATGCCGGACCGTAGCTCAAGCGCGACAGCGGGAAGCTGCCGGTTTTCTCGATGCGCGGGAAGTCGTCGACGATGGCGGGCTTGCAATCGGGCTCGAGAATGTCGTCGACGAGGAGATATTCGTACGGCTCGGTGTGAAATTCAGCCGCCGCGAGTTTGGAGAGATTCAGCATGATTAGCTCGGGTGGAGCACGCCTTCAGGCGTGCATGTGACCCAAGAACTTACGGGCCGGCTTTAGCCGCTGCGGTAAAGATTCTGACTGGATTACCTCAGCGGCTGAAGCCGGGCCCGCTATAGCATAGCTTTACTTGCACGCCTCAAGAGGCTGCTAAAAAAGTCGAGAAGCAGATCCCTCGTCGGCCTGAAGGCCTCCTCGTGATGACAAAAACAAAAGATTTGGGACGGCGCAGCTGAAGCTGCGCCCCTTCAAAACATTCCACAATCGACTTTTCCAGCAGCCTGTCAAGGCGTGCTCCACCCCTAATCCTCACCGCACCACCGCCGCGCCTTTGCTCTGAAACGCAATTCCTGCTTCCGTCAGCCCGTCGAGCAGCGCCTGAAAAATCTCTTCCGGCCGAACCCGCTTCATACATTCGTCGGTGCCGAGCGGGCAGACGCGCTTATGGCACGGCTGGCACGCCAACTCGCCTTCGGTCGAGAACAACTTGATGTGCGGGCTGCCGACGGGCGGCGTGCGGCGATAGCCGGTCGGCCCATAAATCCCCACCAGCACCGGCACGCGCATGGCGCCGGCAATGTGCAGCGGAGCGCTGTCCGATCCGACGGCCGCCTGCACGCGCTCGTACAGCGCATACATCTCGGGGATGGGCAGCTTGCCGAAGAGGTTGCACACGCGACCCTCAAGCTGCGATGCCGAAAAGCCGCGCAGAATGCGCTCGCCAACCGGCGCGTCCGCGGGCGAGCCTTGCACGATCAGGTTCAGATCCGTCTCGTTCAGCAGCTGCGAGATCAGCGTCGTCCAGTACTCTTCCGGCCAGTGCTTGCTGACCCACTGCGTCGCTGGCGCCATCGCGACGACCGGCGCGCTGGTGCTGAACGCGCCATCCAGAAGTTCGGCAACGCGCTGTCGCACGGCGTCGGTCACGCGCGGCGGCTCGATCGTGTAGCGCACATCGGCAGCGCCGATATTGTGCGCCAGGTACGCCATGTGCTCCAGATGGCAGACCGCGGGATCGAAGTATTCGCCGCGCCGCAGATGGCGCTCGGTGTAGAAGACGCTGCTGAACTCGCGGCCGTGTCGAAATCCAATGCGGCGCTTGATGCCTGCCATGTAAGGCAGCAGCGCGGTCTTCAACAATCCTTGCGCGTCGATGGAAACGTCGTAGTGAACCGCTCGCACCTCGTCCACAAATGCGCGAAACTCGCGCGCCGCTTGCGGCCACTTCGCGGGATTCGACAGCGCCCGCGATCCAGCTTCGCCGCGAGCAGCGATGGACATAATCGAGCGCCGGATGACCTTCGATCGCCGGCGCCAGCTCAGTATCGATGGCCCAGCCGATCTTGGCGTCAGGGAAGCCGTCGCGCAGCATGGTCAGGATGGGAAGCGTCTGAATGACGTCGCCCAGCGCGCTGAAGCGCACCAGCAAAATCCTGCTCGGCTTGTGCGACGGCATCGCCGCCATCCGGCCGGAGTAATCGTGCCGGGCTTCGCGCGTGGGATTCGCGTCGCTTTTCAGCGTGCTGGTCACAGCCGGTGACTCCGTCGCGGCGCAAAAATCAGGGCGGCCTGTGAGCTGGGCATCTCTAGAATCATACGTCGCAACCGCTCAGAGTCAAAAGTACGGTGTCCGGGATCGCGCAGCAGTCTTTGCACGCCGGCAAGGCAATCCCTGCAAGCACCGCCATTTCAGCAGCTTAAGACCACCAGTCCACAATGCAGGGTACTACGTCTCGTGGAACCTTAAAGAAAATGCAACTCTACAGCTCCGCATTTTGGAAACCCTAGTGGGACGCTCACATCTGATTAAACAGACCGTCCAGACAGTGGTGGACTTTGCGCCCTCCGCATATGAGAATAAACTGATAATGGCAACAACTATGGCCAACACGGGTTCATATGATCAGCCCAAGGCCTTCTCGTCTAATTTGTCCCTCCGCCGTGAAGTGAAGAAGGTGTACACCATGCGTTCGGTATCCCGATTTCTCAGTGTTGGCGCACTGGCGCTGCTGCTGGTCCCGCTGGGCGTGGCCCAAAGCTCCTCGCCATCGAACCAGAGTTCGCCGCCGGCGGCGCAGGCTCCCAGTTCCACATCGCCAGCGGATCAGAACGCCTCGGGCCAGAGTTCGTCGTCCTCCTCCGATGGTCAGTATCTGCCCGATAAGCCGGAAAAGAACACGCCGCCCAAAGACACGATGGACAACATCGACGCCATCGGCAACCGCAATGTCGGTTGCGACAAGGGCCTGGGCAATTGGTACTCGCTGGACAAGCAAGTGGCCATGGGCAAGCAGTATTCGATGCAGGTTGAGCATCAGGCCAAGATGGTGAGCGATCCGGTGGTTACCGAGTACGTCAACCGCATCGGGCAGAATCTGGTTCGCAACTCGGACGCGAAGGTCCCCTTCACCATCAAGGTGATCGATACCGACGACATCAACGCCTTCGCGCTTCCCGGTGGCTTCTTCTACGTCAACTCGGGATTGATTCTTGCCGCCGATAATGAAGCCGAACTGGCCGGTGTAATGGCGCATGAGATCGGGCACGTCGCCGCCTGCCACGTAGCGCGCGAGCAGACCCGCGGCAACATCGTGAATCTGGCCAGCATTCCGCTGATCTTCGTGCCTGGCGGCTGGGCAGTTTACGAAGGAGCGCAGGCGGCGATGGGCATCGGTGTGCCGCTGACGTTCATGAAGTTCTCGCGTACTTTCGAAGCGCAGGCCGACTTCCTCGGCATGGAGTACATGTACAAGGCGGGTTACGATCCGCAATCGTTCATTTCGTTCTTCGAGAAGATCGAAGCGCAGGAGAAGAAGAAGCCTGGCACGCTGGCCAAGGCGTTCGCATCGCATCCGATGACGCCGGATCGCGTGGCTTCGGCACAGAACGAAATGAAGACAGTTCTCCCGGCGCGACCCGAATACATTGTGGACACCTCCGAGTTCCAGAACGTGAAGTCGCGGCTGGCTTCACTGGAGAACCGGCACAAGGTGCAGAACGACAAGGACAAGGGTGACCACCCGACGTTGCGCCGCGCAACTGCCGACAATCCCTCGTCAGGCAGCGGGAGCGGCAGTGGCAGCGGATCCAGTTCAGGTGATGACGATCGTCCGACGCTGAAGCGCAACGACGGCTCGGGATCCTAGTTCAAGTAATCTCCATTTGAATCTGCAATAACCAAGGCCTCCACGATCGGAGGCCTTCTTGATTGTGGCCCGTCCGGGCCGATCGCTATGGCGTGATCTCCCACACCACACCACACCCAAGATTGTCGGGACAGCTGCCCCCGATCGTTCCGCCAATCGTCGCGGTGCCATAGACGTTGCCATCCGCGTCGAGAATGACCTGGCCCCAGGGATGGCCGCCATCTGCGTCACAGGTGAAGTTATGCAGCGTGCGGTAGATCCAGCCGCCACCGGACGGTGTGAGCTTGAAGACGGAGCCGCAGCCGAAAATTCCGGCGGAGTAGGTCGTGCCATAGAGCGTGCCGGAGGCGTCCATGGTAAGCGTGCTCGTCGGACCGGGAGGCAAGTCGCGTCCGTCGTAGCTGAAGCTGAAGAGCAGGTTCAGGACGCCCTCAGGCGAAAGTGCGAAGACTGTGCCTCCGTGCCCAAAGCCGCCATACGCCGTCGTGCCGTAAAGATCTCCGGCATTATCGAGCAGCAGGCCGCCGGTGGGCGCGTACTCCGGCTGGTTTGAAAAGCTGAACAACGTTGATGCTGACCATCCATCCTGAACAGGTGTTAGCTCATACACTGTGCCGCCCGGTCCTCCTCCGGTGGTCGTTCCGTAAAGATTGCCGGAGTTGTCCAGGATCACCCCCGCGTTCGGCTGAGAGCCGGCTCCGGAGGCAAAGTCATGAATGACGGACTCGCTCCAGCTTGTCCCGGAACGAGCAAGCTGGTACACCGTGCCGCAGCCAATCCCGTTGCACTGGCCTCCGCCCTGCTGTGTTGTGCCGTAGAGATTGCCGGCGTTGTCGAAGACGACATCACCGTAACTTGGCATGGCGCCGTCATTTTCGCCGCCCTGAAAGCTGTAGAGGATGCTCTCCGACCAGGGACACAAAGCGGTTTTGCAGGCGGTGGCTCCCGGCGTCAGGCGAAACACCGTTCCGAGATTGGAAACCCCTCCATAGCTGGTTGTGCCGTAGAGCGCGCCGTCCGGACCAAACGTTACTCTCGCCAGCGGTTCCGAGCCATCACTCGCACCGGGTCCCTGGAAGGTGTAAATGGGATTGACGATCCAGCCCGATTGCGTGCGCGTCAGTCTGAATACGACTCCGCATCCCCAATCGCAATCCTGATTCGACTGTCCGCCGACCCATGTCGTTCCATAGAAGTTGCCCGCACGATCCACGTTGAGCCCGGCATAGGGAGCCCAGCCGTCGGCACCGCCGCTGAACTTGTGGAGCACCAGGTACGTCTGGGCATGTGCAGACAATGCCAGGGTCAACAGCACCGCGACGATCGCAATTGGTAAACCCGCGCGGCAAATGCTCTGCGTTGGGGTTAAAGAGAACATGAGACTGCTCACTTTTCTGAGGTCGTGACGAGATGCGCGGCTGGTTAAAATGCTGAGCCGCAATGCTGAGGCGCCTGGCGATGCGTCCGGATTCTGTGACAGTTGCAAACGAGTGTCAAGTTAATTGGCGCGTTTTTTGTCGCGAACCTGCGGCGGAGACTACCATTGAATACTGGCCCGTTGGCTTAGCGTGCCAAACTTTGCGCACGCCACCAAACTTTACGGAACTTTACGTTTCTGCCGGATGAAATACAGGCGGAAACGAGATCAGGTTCACCATCACCCCAACAAGCGCAAGTGCGGTGCTTGTCGGGGACCCCGGTACCGATGAGGTGATGTTGCTGACCGATTTAAGTGACGAGCAGCTGCTGGAGCAGGCTCTCGCTGGAAATGAAGACGCGTTCGCTGCGCTGTATCGCAGACGGCAAGGCCCGATCTTTCGCTTTGCCATGCACATGAGCGGCTCGGCGCATGTCGCCGAAGAGGTGACGCAAGAGGTTTTCCTCTTCCTGGTGCAGCGCGGGCGCGACTTCGATCCGGAACGCGGATCGCTGGGTGCGTACCTGTTCGGCGTGGCGAGAAATTATGTTCGCCGTGCGCTGGAGCGGAATTATCCCGAGCAGGTGCTCGGCAGCCCGGTGGAAGACGAATCGGCGTCGTTGATGGTGGAGTGCGATCCGACCGAAGGCATCGCCCGCCGCCAGACATCGAACGCAGTCTGGAAAGCGGTGCTGAGTTTGCCGGAGCATTATCGCGAGGTGGTTGTCTTGTGCGACTTACACGAGCTGAGTTATGCGGATGCGGCCCAGGCCGCCGGTTGTGCCATCGGCACTATCCGCTCCCGGCTCCATCGGGCGCACGAGATGTTGAGCAAGAAGCTGCAGCACTCACCGGCGCTAGCGCCGGGGATCTCAAAGGTTGCGGCGAGGTGCGTATCATGACATGCCGTGAATTCAAACATAGCGCCGAAGCTCTCACGTTGAAGGAGCTGTCGCAGGCGCAGAACGAAGATCAACAGATTCTGAATCACGCTGAGCAGTGTGAAAGCTGTGGTAGCTGGCTGGGCGAACAGCGCTTGCTGGCGGCTTCGCTCGGGACACTACAGGCGCGAACCGCCGGTCGAGGAGCCGGCGATGATGTGGAGCGGGCGGTGCTGCGGGCGTTCCGGCAAGCGCGGGAAGCGAATCTCGGACCTTCCCTTTTGCAGCCAGAAGCTCAGCCACTCCTCAGCGCCGAAGAGCGAAGAGCGAAGAGCGAAGAGCGACTGCCGCTGAAGGTAGTGAGCTCTCTTCCTTTGGCCATGCGGATGAGTCACTGGTTCGAGATTGGCGCCTACGTTGCCGTCGCGGCGGCGGTGATTGTCGGAATGTTCCTGGGCATCCGGTTGCTCGACCACCGTTCGAGTGCGGAGCAGAAACAGGCTAAGGTGTCGCCCGCGATCACTCAGCCGGCAGTGCAGAAGCCGATCGTTGCCGCTCAGGCGGAGTCTCCGAACTAACGCGTCCGCGAATAAGAGCGCGACGGTCGAGCGGCGCAGCGCAGCGCAACCTGCAGCCGCGCTGAAGAGGGCGACGGCCGCACCGCAACCTGTCGCCGAGGATGATTCGCAATCCGACAGCGACGCTGGATATACCGCGTTGATGATCTGTGATCCGCTGAGTTGTTCCTCCGACTCGCAAGTCGTGCGCATGGAATTGCCGGCACAGCCGGGCCAGGCTCAGTCGCAGGTGGCGGATGTAGTGGTTGGTTATGACGGCGCTGTGCGAGCCGTCCGCATCGTGAATTGAAGTAAGCAGTCAAAGTTGTACAACCGAATTTTCCAGTGAGGATGAAACCATGAGGGCGATGAAGTCTGTAGTGCTGAGTGCTGCTTCCAAAGTATTGTTGGCGATGTTGCTGATGGCCGGGCTGTCGGTGTTGGTATCAGCGCAGGAGCCCGGGCCGCCTCCGCCTCCTCCGCCGCCGCCAGAGGGAATGATGGTCACCATGCAAGGGCCGGGAGGCGGCATGGGTGGCGCGTTCTTCCATGAGGATGTTGGCTTGGGCGACAAGGTGGTGACCGGCGCGCCCATGACGGCGACCATCACCGTAACCCATGACCAGACTCTATCGGATGGCAACACCATTCACACCGACAACCAGAGCACGGAATATCGTGACTCGCAGGGCCGGGTTCGCAAAGAAGTGCCCTTCAAGCTGATGACCCCGGCGACCGGCGCCACCGAAGGGACCATGGTGGTGATCATGGATCCGGTGGCGGGCAAGCGTTACATCCTGAACCCGCAGAAGAAGACGGCGCACGAGATGCCGTTGCATCCGCCCAGGCCGCAGCCCGTTGATACGGTGGGAGCCGTGCCGATGCCCAAGCCTTTCGGAGAGAACGTGGCGACCGAGTCGCTTGGCGCCAAGACTATCCTCGGTTTGCCGGCAACGGGTACGCGCGTGACCCGCACGATTCCCGCCGGCCAGATCGGCAATACCAGGGCAATCTCGGTTGTGACCGAGCGCTGGGTCTCGACCGATCTGCAGATTCCGCTCTCGACAAGCCACACTGATCCGATGATGGGCAACATGACCACTACGGTTACCAGCGTCACGCGCGGCGATCCGGATGCGTCGCTGTTCCAGGTGCCGTCGGACTACAAGATCGAAGCCGGCAAGCACGGCGACATGTTGTACATGACAGCCAAGCCGTAACCCAATACCCCCTCGTCAGCGAGCGGAGGCCGGAGCATCGGCCTCCGCTTTTTTAGGTAGTGCGGCGCTTCAGCGCCGCGTCAGCGATCAAATGTTGCAGCGGCCTTTAGGCCCCGAGGTACATGCTCGCGATTCTAAACAACCGCTCCGGCAGTTGTCTTGGAAGAAGGTACCCCAATGGCTAAAGCCAATCGATATCCACTCGGCTTGACGCGGGCCTGAAGGCCCGCACTACCCGACAGCCGGTTCGCGTATAAACAATTGCACCGCTGAAGCGGTGCTCCACGCGGTCGAGAGGGGCGCGCGCGGACGCGGCGCTGAAGCGCGCACTATCCAACTAAGGCACAATACAGAGTTTTGTCCGCAGCCTGTGAACCGATGCCCTTGCGCCTTTCCCACTTTGCAACCGTCCCGTTTCGATGCCACCAATCACCCCGCGACGTGACCCAAAGCACCGCCCCTTCGGCAGCCAGCGTGAAATCTTAGAGCAGCAAAGGACTACTCAGTGCCGCGGGAGAACGACCATCCCCGCTCCCTTCAGCCGGGAAGGCGCTGAAGTCCAAGCTGCCCGCCCCATCGCGCGAAAACAGCGCGCTGGGGGCCCAGGCTGCGTGCTGGTCTCTCGCCCAGAAAGGAGCGCCAGACACATGGCAACTGCGCAGATTTCTCTTGAGAACGGCGATCAGGCGTTCATCGATCAAGCCATAGCTAAACACAGCGGCAAGCCCGGAGAACTGCTCGGCGTTCTGGAAGCCGTGCAGGAGCACAACCCGCACAAGTTTCTCTCGCCGGAGACGCTGCGTTACATCGCTGCCAAGCTCGATATTCCGCTGTCGCGTCTCTTCAGCGTCGTGACCTTCTACGCGCTGTTCAATCTGGAGCCGCAGGGCGACAACACCATCTGCATCTGCCGCGGCACGGCGTGCCATACGCGCAACTCGCGGGCGCTGCTGGAAAGCCTGCGCCTCGAGCTTGGCCTGGGAATCGACGATGGCGAGAACGGCGGCGATGCCGACAAGATCTCGCTGACCACGCCCGACCAGAAGTTCACCGTGCGCACCGTGGCCTGCTTCGGGCAATGTGCGCTGGCGCCGGTGGTCGAGATCAACCATCGCATCTGCGGACACGTGAACGAGCGGACATTGCAGCGCGAGGTCCGCGCGCTGGAACGGGAGAGTGATTGATGCCCCGCATTGAGGACATTGGTGCATTTAACGCGGTCCGCGAAGCCGGAATGGCGCGATTGGCCCCGGCGATTCCGCGCATTGCAGTTGGCATGGGCACTTGCGGCCGCGGCAACGGCGCGGAAGGTTTGTACCACGCCTTTGCGGAGGTACTGGAGCACAGCGGCGCGAATATCTATCTGGCCAGCGTGGGCTGCTTCGGAGCCTGCTGCGAGGAGCCGCTGGTCAACGTGCACGTGCCAGGAAATCCGCTGCTGATCCTGCACCGCGTGCAGGCTAACGACGCCAGCCGCATCGTTCATGACATCACCTCGGGCAGGATCAATCCCGAGCTGGTCTATTGCAAGATCGAGGAGTGGGACCACATCACCGGCACGATTCGCTACGGCCAGGGCTATCCCGAAGTACCGAGCTGGAACGAAGTTCCGTTCTTCAAGGGCCAGAAGAAGATCGTGCTGCGCAACTGCGGCCTGATCAATCCGGACGACATCGAGGAGTACATCGCCGTCGGCGGCTACCAGGCGCTGTACAAGACGCTGATCGACGAGAAGCCGGAGAGGGTCATCGAGCAGATCAAAGACTCCAAGCTGCGCGGCCGCGGCGGCGCGGGCTTCCTCACCGGCAACAAGTGGGAGTTCCTGCGCAAAGCGGTATCCGATCAGAAGTTCATCATCTGCAATGCCGACGAAGGCGATCCCGGCGCCTACATGAATCGCAATGAGATCGAGAGCGATCCTCATGCGTTGCTTGAAGGAATGATCATCGGCGGCTACGTCATGGGCGCGACCTCAGGGATCATCTACGTTCGCGCCGAATATCCGCTCGCGGTGCATCGTCTGAACCGCGCCATCGAGCAGGCCCGCGACTACGGACTGCTGGGCAACAACATCCTTGGCCGCGGCTTCAACTTCGACATACAGCTGGTGGAAGGCGCGGGAGCGTTCGTTTGCGGCGAAGAGACTGCGCTGATTGCTTCGCTGGAAGGCGAAGCCGGTCGTCCGCGTCCCCGTCCGCCGTTTCCCGCGCAGAGAGGTCTGTGGGGCAAGCCGAGCAACATCAACAACGTCGAGACCTGGTACAACATCGCGCCCATCATCACCAAAGGCCCGGCGTGGTTCACCGAGACCGGCAGCGCCAAGAGCGCCGGAACCAAGGTCTTCTCGCTGGTGGGAAAGATTCACAACAGCGGCCTGGTCGAGATGCCGATGGGCACGCCGATCAAGACCTTCATCTACGACATCGGCGGAGGCGGTCCCGAGGGTCGTACGGTCAAAGCGGTGCAGACGGGCGGACCGTCCGGCGGCTGCATTCCCAGTGAGATGTTCGACACGCCGGTGGACTACGAAAGCCTGGCGCAGCTGGGCTCCATCATGGGTTCGGGCGGCATGGTGGTGATGGATGAAGACAACTGCATGGTCGACGTCGCGCGCTACTTCGTGGAGTTCACCAACTCGGAGTCGTGCGGCAAATGCATTCCGTGCCGCGTAGGGCTGAACAAGTGCCTGCGCATGCTGAATCGCATCACCGATGGCGCCGGCCGTATGGATCACCTCGAACGGCTGGACGAGCTGAGCCGCTACATCCGCGATTGTTCGCTCTGCGGGCTGGGCCAGACCGCGCCCAATCCGGTGCTCACCACGATGCGGCACTTCCGCCAGGAGTTCGAAGACCACATCGTTGCGCATCGCTGCGTCGCCGGCATCTGCACCGAGCTGGCGCTGGCGCCATGCGAAAACAGCTGTCCGCTGCACATGAACATCCCGCGCTTCCTCGAGCTCTACAAGGAAGGCCAAATCGAGGAAGCGTTCGAGTCCATCATCATGGACAACCCGCTGCCGTGCTCGACCGGGCGCGTCTGCCAGCATCCCTGCGATCACCGCTGCCGGCGGCAAACGGTTGACGAGTCGGTCAACATGCGCGAGGTGCATCGCTTCATCGGCGACTACATTCTGCTGGGCGATCACTTCGAAGAGGCGGTGCGACGTGTGCTGGCGCGCAAGCTGGAGTCGACTGGGCGCAAGGTCGCCGTCGCGGGTGCTGGACCCGCAGGATTGACGGCGGCGTTTTATCTCGCGCTGTTCGGGCATGACGTGACGGTCTTCGATTCGCTGCCCGAAGCCGGCGGCATGCTGCGCTTTGCGCTGCCCGAGTATCGTTTGCCCAAGCCGGCGCTGCGGCGCGAACTGGAGCTGATCGAGCGGCTGGGTGTGAAGTTCGTGCTCAACACGCGGGTTGGCTTCGACATTACGCTGAATGATCTGGATGAACGCTTCGACGCGGTCTGCCTGGCAATCGGCACGTGGAAGGAATCCTGGGTCTATCTGCCGGGCACGGAGCTGAAGGGAGTCTTCCCGGCGCTGCCGTTCCTGGAATCGGTAGCCAAGGGCGAGTCGGTAGAGCTGGGCCGCAACGTGGTCGTGATCGGCGGCGGCAATGCTGCCATCGATTCGGCGCGAACCGCGCTGCGCCTGGGAGCGAGCGTCACCGTGGTCTATCGCCGCGAGCGCAAAGATATGCCCGCGATCGAAGAGGAGACCGCCGCGTGCGAAGACGAAGGCGCGAAGATCGTCTTCCTGTCGGCGCCACACCGCATCATGGGCGACGCCAAGGGCAACGTCAAGAGCGCTGGAAGTAGTGAAGACTCGCCTGGGCGAGTACGACCGCTCCGGACGCCGCAAGCCGATCCTCACCGACGAAGTCCAGCGCCTGGAGTGCGATTCGGTAATCCTCGCCGTGGGCGAGACCGTCGATCTCGATTTCGCCAAGGCGTCGGGTTTGGAGATCAAGGAAAGCGGGACCGTCGTGGTCAACCACTTCACGCTGGAGACCAGCCGGCCGCGCTTCTTCGCCGGCGGCGATCTGGTGACCGGCGCGTCGAACGTGTCGAACGCGATGGCCTACGGCAAGCAGGCGGCGCAGTCGATTGACGAACAGCTGATGGATCACAAGCGCTGGGAGATGCTCTTCCGCCCCATGACCTACAGCCAGTTGCCGCCGAAGGAGCCGAGCGAGAGCCGGCGTCATCATTCGCGGGCGATGCCCGCACGGCAACGCGCCAGCACGTTTGAAGAAGTGGATCTTGGGCTGTCGGCGGAAGAGACCCACGAGGAGTGCTGCCGCTGCCTGCGCTGCGACGCGACGGCTCGCGGTGTCGCGATAGGAGAATCACCTTGCCGCAAAAGAAAATCTCGCTGCGTATCGATGGCGAACTGGTGAACGCGGTGGAGGGTCAAACCGTCCTCGACGCGGCGCGCGCCAGCGGAAAATCCATTCCGACGCTCTGCTTCCTGGAGGGCCTGACGCCGGTGGGCGCATGCCGGCTCTGCATGGTCGAGCTGGCGGGCGTCGACCGGCTCTTTCCCGCCTGCACCACGCCGGCCCAGGATGGCATGTCGGTCGTCACCAACTCGCCGCGCCTGGCGCGCTACCGCCGCATGACCATCGAGTTGCTGCTGGTGGAGCGCAATCACGTGTGCGCGGTCTGCGTCTCCAACGGCCACTGCGAGCTGCAGGACATGGCGTACGCGATGGGCATCACCACGGTACGCTTCGCCTACAACTTCCCGCGGCTGCCGGTGGATATGTCGCATCCGCGCTTCGTGCTCGACCACAACCGCTGCATCCTGTGTACGCGCTGTGTGCGCACCTGCGCCCAGATCGAAGGAGCGCACGTGTGGGAGATGATCGCGCGCGGCATTCACGCCCGCATCGTCTCCGACCTGAACCAGAAGTGGGGCCAGGCCGACACCTGCACCAACTGCGGCAAGTGCGTGCAGGCATGTCCCACCGGCGCGCTGGCGGAGAAGGGCAAAGCGGTGGAGGAGATGACGCGCTCGACGACGGCGATTACGGCGATCGCCCGTCATCGCGGGCGCCGCAGCGAAGGAGTTCCGGTATGAAGAAGCTGAAGCTGGCTACCATCTGGCTGGACGGCTGCTCCGGCTGCCACATGTCGCTGCTCGATCTGGATGGCGCGCTGATTCCCATCGTGCGCAAGGTCGACATCGTTTACGGGCCGCTGGTGGACGCGCAGGAGTTTCCCGAAGACGTCGACGTCACGCTGGTCGAAGGCGCCATCAGCACCCAGGAAGATGTGGAGCGGCTGCGCGAGATTCGCGCCCGCAGCAAGATGCTGGTCTCGCTGGGCGACTGCGCGGTTACCGGCAATGTGGCGGCGATGCGCAATGTGATTCCGGTGAACAAGCTGCTGCAGCGGATCTACGTGGAGGGCGCGGATGCCGATCCCGGTATTCCGCACGACGGACTGCCGCAACTGGCGAAGCAGTCGCGTCCGGCGCAGGACTTTGTGAAGGTGGATGTCTGCCTGCCGGGATGTCCGCCGCAGAACAAGGTGATTGCCGGCTTCCTCAACAACCTGCTGGAAGGCCGCAAGCCGGAGACCGGGCAGAAGATCAAGTTTGGGTAAAGAGAGTTTTCACCACGGAGGCACGGAAATCACGGAAGAAGAGAAAGACTGAAAAAGGAAAATCAAAAGAGAAACGCCGAAAAGAGAAAGCTTAAAACAAGAAAAAACTCCGTGCCTTCCGTGCTTCCGTGGTGAAAGAGATTTTTGAAGGAGCGGCGATGAAGTCGATCACGATTGAACCGGTAAGCCGCATCGAAGGCCACGCCAAGATCACCATCAAGCTGGACGACGATGGCAAGGTGGCCGATACGAAATTTCAGGTCACGCAGGTCCGCGGCTTCGAGAAGTTCACCGAAGGCCGGCCGTTTTACGAGATGCCGGGCATTACCTCGCGCATCTGCGGCATCTGCCCCATCAGCCATCAGCTGGCATCGTCGAAGGCCTGCGACGCGATCATGGCGGTGCGCATCCCGCGCGCCGCGCAACTGCTGCGCGAGATCATTCATTGCGCGCAGGTGGTACAGTCGCACGCGCTCAGCTTCTTCTATCTCTCGGCGCCCGATCTGCTGCTGGGGATGGATTGCGATCCGGCCACGCGCAACGTCGCCGGCTTGATCGAAGCCAATCCGGAGCTGGCGCGGGCCGGCATCGAGCTGCGCAAGTTCGGGCTGACGGTGATCGAAGGGCTGGCGGAAGAACGCGTTCATCCCTCGTGGATCGTGCCCGGCGGCGTGAAGTCGCCCATGACGCAGCCGGCACGCGACCGCTTCCTCGCCGCGATTCCGCAAGCGCTGGCGACAACCGAAAAAACGCTTGGCATCTTCAAAGGCTTGCTCGACTCATTCAAGGAGGAGATCGAGAACTTCGGTTCGGCGCCGACCATGTACGCGGGGCTGGTCGATGACGGCCGGCAACCTCCAGCTTTACGATGGCAAGCTGCGCCTGCGCTGGCCGGATTCCGGCATCGTGCACGATATCGCGGCTGAGGAGTATCACCGATTCATCGGCGAGGCCACCATCAGCGACTCGTACCTGAAGGCGCCGTACTACAAGCCGCAGGGCTGGCCGGAAGGGATCTACCGCGTGGGGCCGCTGGGCCGCATCAACGTTGCGGAGAAGATGGGCACGCCGCGCGCCGACGCCGAGCTGCACGAATTTCGCGAGCGCTTTGGCCGCGTCCCGCACAGCTCGTTCCTCTATCACTACGCGCGGCTCATGGAAGTGATGTACGCGCTGGAAGCCATGCAGCTTCTGCTGCAGGAGCCGGACGCGCTGGACACGCACGTCCGCGCCGAAGCCGGCGTCAATGCGCTGGAAGGCGTGGGCATGATCGAGGCGCCGCGCGGCACCCTGATCCACCACTACAAAGTCGACGAGAACGGCGCGATCACGTGGGCAAACCTGATCGTCGCCACCGGCCACAACCATCGCGCCATCAGCAACGGAGTGCGGCAAGTGGGCGAGCATTTCATCAAGGGCAACAAGCTGGAAGAAGGGATGCTGAACCGGGTTTCGGCGCTGGTGCGAGCCTACGATCCTTGCCTCAGCTGCTCGACCCACGCGGTGGGCGTGCCGGCGCTGGATATCTCGCTGGTCGATGCGAGGGGCGAGCTGCTGGATCGGCTGCGGAGTTAGCTGGTGCCGACGGGTGAGGGGGTTGCTGAAAGTCGAAAAGCAGATCCCTCGTCGGCCTGAAGGCCTCCTCGTGATGACAAAAGGACGAGTCCGCTATTGCGATCCGGAAGGATGGTCCAGCCCGCCGGACAGCAACAGATTGCCGGTCTTAGCGTCAAACACGCGGAAGCCAGTACTAAACGTCAGGAACGTGCCTCGCGGCGAGTGCTGCGAGGGCAGGCCGGAGTAGGTGACCGTTCCCTGGAACTCGACGTAGCACACCGGCATTGCGCTCGGCAGGATGTTGATCCGCTGCAGGATCGCGCCGATATCGCCACCATTCTCGTCGCAATCGAGGCGAGTGATTTTCACGGCAGACGGCTTATTGGTGCCGAAAGCCCCGGGCGTGGTGAGGAGGAACTGCCGCAGCTCGTCCTTGCTGAAGCCCGGAGTCTGGCCGGGGTGCGTGGGGCGCATTCCCGGAGCTCCGGTCGGCTGCTGCACCGGTATTTCCAGATAGGTGACCGGCTGTTTCGGAATCGGCGGCGGAGCGGGATGGCTGCCGGGCGACGCCGCCAACGCCGAATAGCGTGGCGCTTCGACGGCAAGGAAGATTCCCAGGCCAATCACCAACGCCAACAGTCCGGCATCACGCAGCCATTGTTTTCGCATGCTTATCGACCTACCCATTCTTCCTTGCCTGCGTCTAATGCCCATATCCGACAAGCGTAGCTGTCTCCGAGCCCGATCCACCGCCGCCGCTGCCGCTCACAGTTAATGTCGCATCCGCTCGGCCCGTGACCGACGGCGTAAACGCGATGGTGATGTCGCAGGTTCCCTGGGGCGGCAAGTTCTCATGGCAGCCCGTCCTGTTCTTGATGAAATCGGCGCTCCTCGCCCCGCTGATACTGATGTCGCTGATGTTCATGGTGCTGGTGCTGCTGGTGTTGGTGATGGTCACGGTCTGCGAGCTCGCCGAGGAATGCAGCGGCAGGTTGCCGAAGTTCAGCACTCCGGGAAACAGCGTGGTGATCTGACAACAGAAGGTATGAAAGGCGCCTCCGTTGGCGTCGACCGGCGCTGATGGCCACGTGACCCACGATCCCAGCGGCGGATTGTCGAAACTCCCCGTGCCGTCAACTTTCTCGAAATTGAGATGATCGGGGCCGGGAGCATTCTGATAGTAGTTGTCGATAAACAGGGCACCGTCGGCGAAGGCGCCGTTGGTTCCGACCAGAGTCTGCCCATATGCCGCGGTGCCAAAGTAAGCGCCGCCCGGCATCCAGAGCGGTTCCACACAAGGGCTGGCTTCGCTGCAGGGCTGGAGATTGGTGTTGCGGTTCGCGATGGTGACCAGGAAGGTCGGGGCTGAGCCGGAGTTGAAGACGTTCAGGATCCGAAGGTTAACGTAGTTGCCGAAGTCCTCTGCCGGTATCGGAGCCAGGCATTTCACGGCCAGCGCCCCATTCGCGTATTGCGTGATGAAATAGAAATTTCCACCCTGGCCGCACTGGTCAAAATTGACTCCGCTCTGGACCACATAGCCGGCCTCGACGAATGCGTTGCTCGGGCCGGCATTGAGTGCGACAGAGTTCTTGAGAAATCCTCCGGCAATTTGGCCGGACAGATTGGTAGCGGTTCCTCCCGACAGACCGCTGGCTGCGGGCAGGTAAACGCTGGTCTGAAAGCCCAGGATGGGATCGCCTCCGGGAGTGCCGCCAAAAAACGTGGCGGCGGCGGTGCAGGCCTGATTGATGCAGGAATATCCCTGACGGAAGGTTGGCCGGCGCTGACATGAATTGCAGCCGAAGAGACCCATGAGCGCGGCGATCTCCAAAGCCAGAATCGCGTACGCAAGACGCCGGAGAATTGGCCTGACGGAATGTGGTGTGGCGCGCTCGGATAGTGCGGATGACCCTGGGGTCTCGAGGTTCACAATGGATCACCGGTGTCAGCGAGCGAATTTTACAATCCGCCGTGTGCGTTAACAATGGTAATTAATTTCCGTGTCGCTAGGTGGTCACCTGAGCGGGGAAGATTGAGGCTGTCATCGCTTTTTGTGCGACCGATTGCCTGCGTTTCGCGTCCCACTATCGGGGAGTGGACGACTTTCCACAACCTGCTAACATATGGAGGAGTGCCCGCATCCGCGTTGCGAGAGCGGGACACGAAAGGAAATCGAGAGCAATGCGATGGATGTTACGTTCCAAAATCCACCAGGCCACAGTTACTGAAGCCGATTTGAAGTACGTCGGTAGCATCACGATCGACGAAGAACTGATGGAGATGGTTGGACTGCTTCCCGGCGAACGCGTGCTGGTTGTCAGCAACACCAGCGGCGCGCGGCTTGAAACCTACACCATTCCCGGCCCACGCGGCTCCGGCGCCATCTGCATGAACGGCGCGGCTGCTCACCTGATCAAGAAGGGCGATGAAATCATCATCATGGGCTTTGAACTCACCGAGAAGCCGGTGGAGTCGAAGCAGATTGTGCTGGGAGCGCACAACGAATTCGTGCGCTGGCTGGCGAACGAGACTTACAACACCTGTCTGGAAGAGCTGGTGGGACAGGCGTAGGGTCCCGCGCTGCTGAACCTACGTTCCGGAAGGACGTAAGTGAATAGCCCAGCGCGGAAGCGCTGGGTAGCCGATCATATCTTTCTCGCGAGCCCCTTCAGGGGCGACACGATGCGCGATTGGATATGCCGCCCCCGAAGAGGCTCTGCTCCCTACTCGCGACCAGCTCCCAGCGCTTCCGCGCTAGGCTAATTACTCCCGTACAATGACTTCATCTGCACCTGACCTTAGAGTGCCCGGGCAGTCCGTCTCTCGCCGATGAAGAAACTCCTCGTCATTCTTCTGTGGTCTGCTGCGCTCTTCGCGCAGAGCAACCGGGGCGAATTGCATCTGTCGGTGACCGATCCCGCCGGACTGGGCGTGAAGGCGACGGTCCAACTCAGCAGCGAGGCCAACCAATATCACACTACCTTGACCACCAACGAGCAAGGTGCACTGACCGTTCAGCGGCTGTCGTACGGAATTTATCAGCTGACCATCCAGCAGCCGGGCTTCGCGCCGGTTTCCGAGTCCATCGATATTCACTCGCCGATCCCGGTGGATCACACGATCGCATTGAAGGTCGCAGGCGCGAATGAGTCGGTTACGGTGCAGGCGCAGGCCACATTGCTGGACCCAGACCGGGCGGGCTCGGTGAATCAGATCGGCACGCAGCAGATTCAGGACCGCCTGACCTCAGTACCGGGGCGGTCGATTCAGGATTTGGTAAACACGCAGCCGGGCTGGCTCTACGAGGGCAACGCGGTGCTGCATCCGCGCGGCTCGGAATATCAGACACAATTTGTGGTCGACGGCATTCCGCTGACCGACAATCGCTCGCCCAGCTTTGGGCCGGAGATCAGCGCCAACGATGTCGACTCGATGACCATCTACACTGCCGGATTTCCCGCCGAGTACGGGCGGAAGATGGGCGGAGTGGTGGAACTGAACACGCTGCCCGATCCGCAAACCGGCTTTCACGGCCAATTCGTGCTGTCGGGCGGTAGCTACGACAGCCTGGGAGGTTTTGCGCAGGGCGAATACGCCTGGGGCAAGAACGTGCTCGGCTTTACCGCGTCGGGCGCGCAGACCGATCACTATTTGAATCCCGTCGTGCCGGAAAATTACACCAACACCGGGACCATCGGCGATTTCTCGGGAAACTATCAGCGCGATCTCACGCCCAACGATCGGCTGAACTTTATCGTGCGCTACGAACTGTCGCGGTACCTGCAGCCCAACGAAATCGTGCAGCAAACCTGGTGCTATGCGCCGGGCCAGACGCAGGGACCGCCTTGCCAGCAGCAGAACGCCAACAACTTCGAGACCATGGCGATCGCGAATTACCGGCACATTTTCTCGTCGAACGTGGTCGGCGATTTCCGTTTCATGGCGCGCAACAACGGCAACGACTTCTACTCCAACGACCTGTCAACGCCGATCATTCTGTTCCAGCACAACTGGTTCGACGAGATGTACTTCAAGGGAATGGTGACCATCGACCACGGCCGCAACCAATGGAAAGCCGGAGTCGAATCGGACAACACGTTTCTGCACGAGAATTTCAACTACAACATTACCGACCCATCGCAGTTCGATCCGGGAACGGCACTCAGCTTCAGCTTTCCGGGAGCGTATCCGGATCAGGGAGCGCGGCAGGATTTGGAGCAGTCGGCGTTTGTGCAGGACCTGATTCGCCTGGGGAACTGGACGATGAATCTGGGGCTGCGCTGGGACCATTACCAGTTGGTCGTCAACAAGCAAGCTGTCGATCCGCGAGTGGCCATCTCGCGCTACTTCCCCAAGCTCGGATTGCTGGCGCACTTCTCGTACGACCGTGTCTTTCAAACGCCGTCGTTTGAGAACTTGTTGCTTTCAACTTCGTTCGAAGTTGGCCTGATTAATCCCGATGTCGTTCAACTGCCGCTGGTGCCGTCGCAGGGCAACTATTACGAGGCGGGCGTGTCGAAGGCCCTCGGCAACAATCTACGCGTCGACGCGAATTACTACCTGCGCGATGTGGCCAACTACGCCGACGACGACCAGATCGATAACACGACCATCAGTTTTCCAATTGCGTTTCGCAAGGCGATTATCTACGGCGCGGAAGGGAAGATCTCGGTGCCGAACTGGCATAAGATTTCCGGATTTGCCAGTTACTCGTACATGGTGGGCAACGCGTGGAATCCTGTGTCCGGTGGATTGTTCATCGGCGCAAATGCTCAGGATGCCCTGGCGCAGCTGACGGGACATTTTCCCGACTCGCAGGACCAGCGCAATACACTGTTCACGCGCTGGACTTATCAGATCAAACCGCGGTTCTGGGTCGCGGGCGGAGTGCAATACGGCAGCGGCTTGCCGTTCGATTTCCAGGGTACGGAGCAGGAAGCGCTGGTGGAGTACGGGCCGCAGGTGATATCGCGCCTTAACTTCGCCCGCGGGCGCATTTTGCCATCAACACTGCTCAGCGCGTCAGCGGGGGCCGATGTTTATCAGTCGGATCGCATGAAGGTGCGGTTTCAAGTGGACGGGCAAAACCTGACCAACGTTCTGGATGTGATCGACTTCAACGGGCTGTTCTCAGGCAATGCGATTGGACCGGCGCGCAGCTTTAATATGCGGTTGACGACGAGTTTCTGAAGCGCGCGCGGGTGGAGCAGTTAGGGGAACCCTGATTAAGTTCCTCAGCGGCTAAAGCCGCAGTCATTTTGCGGCGTTAACGGACGGCCTGAAGGCCGTCCCCTTCAAAGACAACGACCTAATCAGAGCCTCCCTAGGATCAGCCAAAGAAGCGAAAGTACGTGTCCAACAGCTTTGATCTTTGCTGGGTGGGCAACGATTGTTGCCACTGGTAGATCTGGCGCTCAGAGTCGCGCAGTCGTTGAAGAAATTCGCCATCACCGATACGGCGGCGAGCCAATAACGCGCGGCTCTTCTGGCGCATGCTGCGCCAGTTGCGCAGTGCGTCCCGCAGTCCACGAAGCCAAGCGCGAAGGTTGCCACTCTTTAACGCGAACATCATCCACAGAGACTGATAGACGACGATTCGCAATAGCAACCGCAAGAAGACCGGTCGCGGATAATCTTTCATCAACAAGTAAAGCTGGTTGCGCGTAATGCATTCGACAACGCGCGGATGCAGCGGCTCGCCCAATGTCGCGCTGCCGACGTGATAGGCAATCGCCTCCGGCAAGTAGAGACCGCCATAGCCCACCAGTTGCGCGCGCAGCGCCAAATCAAGATCGTCGAGGTAGGCAAAGAAATCAGCATCCAGTCCGCCGCTTTCCTGGAAAGCTTCCCGCTTATAGAGCACGGCAGCGCCACAGCCAGCAAGCACAGGCATGGGCCGATCGAACTGCTGCCGATCAGGATCGAGATGGCCCAGACGATAAGCGCCGCCCGCCGTAAGCATTGCGTCGCCTGCTCCGTCGAGATGATCGCGCTCAGTGGCGCGCAGCAGCTTGCCGGTAGCGAAGCCGAGCTTCGGGTCCTGATCCAAGGCCGCGACCAGCTTGGCGATGTAGTCAGGCGGCAAGCTCAACGTCATTGTTCAGCAGCAGGACATATCGCGACTCGGTCATCGCAACCGCGCGATTGATGGAGCCGGTGGTGCCTTCGTTCGCGGCAGCTCAATACGCCGCGTGTTGGGCGGCAGCGGATCGGGAAGGATCTCGCCCGCTTGCGCTTCGTTCTCGATGACCACGATCTCCCAGTCGGAAGCTGGAAGAGTCTGCCGCTGGATGAAATGAATGCAGCGCGCGGTCAGATCGGGGCGATGCAGCGACGGAATGGCGATGGCGACGGTCTTCACCTGCTGGCGATTGTACACAGCGGGCTAAAGAAGGACAGGTACTTCATGGCACGCACGATTCGGGCTTCGAATCGCGCTTCGCAGCGGCGGAGAAACGGCGAGCCAGCGTGCGAAAAGCCTCGGCCAGTTCTTCGTCGGTGCTGAACACTACATCGTTTTCGCAGGCCTGCTCGGGCAAGCCGCCGACGGAAGAGACGATGGCAGGGCGGTCGAGTATTCGGGCACGGCCCAGAACCGCAGAGGACCAAATCTCGGAGTACGGCAGAACCACACAATCCGAGGCGGTAATCCAGGTATCGAAATCGTTATTGCTGACGAACGACTCGACAAGATGGACATTTGAGTATTCAGCCGCGAGCTGGCGTAGCTCGTCCAGGTATTTGACGGTTTCGGAATCAGGCACACGCAGCGAGCCTACGATGAATAGCTCTGCCTGCGGCACGCCTGCTTCGGCGAAGACGCGAATCGCGCGATGAAATCCCTTGTGGCGCTGAATGAAGCCAATACACAAGAACAGCAATCCCTGTGGCCGGAGTTTGAGTTGCCGGCGGGCGCTGGGTTGGGTGTGGTCGACAAACTTCTGGTAAACGTCGTCATGGCCACGAAAGGTAATGCGCGAACGGTTGAGCTGCATTCCATAGTGCTGCTCGAAACGCTCGCATTCCCGGGTGGTATGGAAGACGATTCGCGGCGCGAATTTCCATTTCCACTGGTATAGCCAGCCCTGCTTTCCGGGGATGTAAGGAATCTCGTGCGCGACAACTTCCAGCTTACGGCAGCGCAGGAAGAGCAGTACGAAGCAAAGCGTGGTCTGCAGCGTCTCCCAGCGACGCTCTCGGAGAAAGGGATTGCGATAGAAGAAGGCCCAGTGATACTGCAGGACCACGCGGTCGTAGTAGGGCAGAATTCGAAACAGTTGCAGCAGCTTCTTGCCGCCGTGCAGATCCCAGGCAAAATCCACGTTGCCTTGCAGGTCGGGCGAGACGATGTCGACAACGTGTCCCTGCGCGCGCAACTGCGCGACACTCTGCTCCGCATAGGCTCCGATGCCGCAGCGCTTCGGGGGATAGGTTGAGACCATCAGGTAACGCAAGCTAACTCCATACTACTGCTTCTCAAACGCCAGGCATGCTCCAAACGAACCGTTGGGATCCGGCGAGAGACGAATCATTCCGACGCTGAGAAGAATGCTGACATCGGGATATTGATCGTGCCAGCCATTCTTGTACCAGGCATCGTTCCAGCTATCGCCGTGCACGAAATTCGCGGAACGACCGCTGAAATTGGTCGAGGAATTCCTGCGGCGGCGAAACCATATACAACTGTTCGATGAGTTTCAACTCGGGACGAAACAAACGGCTTTCGAGAGCGGAGTGATCGTAACGCCGTTCGAAGCCGGCATAGTAAAACGTCGACTGATTTTCGATGTAGGCCGGAGCGGTGGGGACGGTGACCACCAGTCGGCCTCCCGCACAGAGGACGCGAGCGAATTCTGCCATGGAGCGCGAGTCGCCATCGGCGGGAATATGCTCGATGGTGGAGACGGCGGTGACGAGATCGACCGAGCGATCGTCGAAGCTGAGCCGCGTGGCGTCTTCCTTCTGTACAAAGAAGCTGTCACGCTTGCCCAGCCCCAGGGTTTGCATGTAGCTCTTCTGGCGATCGAGATAGGCACGATCCATCTCGGTGGCGTAGGTGGTGGCATGACAGCGCTGATAGAGAAAGGTCGGCACCGGAGACGAGCCGCTGCCGATATCAACATAAACATTGCCCGCAACCAGGCGCTGGTCGCCGTGTTTCGCGGCGAAGGAGTCCTCAATGTTGCGGAAGATGTCGGTCCGCTGGTTGAGGGTTTTGCCGTGGCGATACAGCATCCACCAGTACTGCAGCAGGCCTTCACGAAACATGCGCCGGCGCTCCTTGAAGAAGATTTCGCACAGCTTGCGCCGCGTCGGCGGCGATCATCGACCACGAATAACGGTCGACCGCTAACTTTCGCACTTTTGGGCCGAGCCGAGCGCGCTGCGCCGGATCGTTGAGCAACTCTTCAATCTTCGCGACGAATTGGTCAGGCGGGCAGACGATGCAATCGTCTGACGAAAGCTCCAGCCCGCGAGCGCCGGCGGGTGTCGAGACGACGGGAAGCCCGGCAGCAAAGTAGTCGAGCATCTTCAGATTCGTGCCTGAGCCGGAGAACATGGGATTCAGCGCGATGTCCGCTGCATGATAGAGCGACAGACGGCGATCGGCTTCGACGATGCCGAGCCAGATGACGTTTTCCGGAGCGGGCGACGGATGAGAAGCCCGGTAGGAATCGCGAACGCTGCCGGCGATCACGATGCTGCAGTTTGGCAGCCGTGGCGCAACCTCCTTCACCAGAAACGCAGCCGCTTCGGTATTGGGAGCGTAGCCGCTACCGATGAAGATCAGCACAGGCCGGTCGAGCGGCAAGCCTAGCTCCTGCCTTGCCCCCTCGCGATCGGCCGGGCTGGCGGGCTGAATCTCTTCTACATCGACCCCGTTGGGAACCAGAACGATTTTGTCGCGCTCAACTCCATAGAGATTGACGAACTGATCGGCATCGTCGCCGGAGCAGGCAAAGATCAGGTCGGCAGTACGGCACAAATTCTTTTCCAACTCGCGAACCTCTTCGACGAGTTTTCTGCCGGCAGCGGTGTCGCTCAGGATCTGTCGCTTCACGATGTATTCGCAATTATGCGCGTCGTAAATCATCTTTTGGCCGGGACGTCGTGGCACATAGGGATGAACCCAGGGATGCGAAATGATGACAGCTTCGGCACGGCGGCCGTGCTCCTTCGCCATGCGCCGAAAGCGCGGCGAATACTTCAGCAGCTTCGGAATCGTGACATCGATGGTGGTCTTGCCGCCGGTGGCGCGCTGATACTGACGATCGCGAGCGAAGTGCGGCTGGGTGAGAGGAGTGACAATCTCGCGAAAATTGGAGGCAAGCATTTGATCGCGATACGCCGGTCCTGGCCAGTCATAGGCGCCGATGTAGGTGATGTCAAAGTCCAGTTGGGCGAGATGACGATAGAGTTCGTAGATGCGGATGCGTCCGCCGCCGACCGGCGGATCGAGCACCTGATTGTCTGCAACCAGAAGCGAGATCGAGGTCTGTTCGGCGTAGTGATTGTCCAAGGAGGCTGAAGCGGCTGGCTGCGATCCAGCTTCGATCAACCGCTGCACCACCTGATCCCAGGATTGCGAGGGAGCGCTGTGAAAAGCGTGTTCGCCCATCTCGCGCGCCAGTTCGCGATTGGCCGCGAGAATGCCCATGGCGCCGGCGATCTCGGCAGGATCGGGATTGACGACGAAACCCGTGCGGCCATTGTTTACCAGCAAAGCAGGCTCGCCGGAGTCCTTGCAGACGATCACCGGCTTGTGGCTCAGCATGGCTTCGACGGTGATGTAGCCGAAGTCCTCGTCCTGGGGAACGAAGAGGACAGCCAGCGCGTTGGCGTAGAGCCGCAGCATCTCTTCGTCGCTGACAAAGCCAAGAAACTGGATGCGAGGATCGTTGCCGGCGAGCCTGCGAAATTCCTGCTCGTCTTCGCCGCTGCCTGGAATCAGCAATGGAATGTCGGTTGACAGCTGCTTCATCGCACGAATGGCGAGATCGACACGCTTCCAGCGATGCAAGCGGCCGGGCAGCAGGAAGTGGTCCTGTCCTGCGCAGTAGTGGCCTTGCGTGAAGACAGGAGGGTAGAGCACTTCGGCGTCGAATCCGTTGTAGAGCTTCAGCCGGCGCGCGGTCTCCTGTCCATTGGTGAAAATCTTGCGCACCCGGCGAAGAGCGAGATTGTCGATACGCTGGATCGCTTGCCGCTGCGACTCCAACTGAGCCAGCGGCTTGCGCGGGAAGCTTTCCGTACTCATCGTCAAAGCGGTCGTAGAAGACGCGAAATTGATGCAGCAGCCAGCAGACATGGTTGGCATGCTGCGCCGCGTAGGTCGGAGCCTTGGTAGAGACGACGAGATCGTAGGAAGACAAGTCGAGCTCGTGGCAGTCGAGATAGCCGCGCAAAATTGTTTCGAAGCTGGCTTCGCTGATGGGAACTTGAATCCAATCGGTGTCGGCGTGACGCTTGAAGGCCTGCGCCATACCGAGGAAATGCCGCTCCGCGCCGAAGAGCCGCTCGGGATCGTGAATGGCAGGAGTGATGATGGCAACTTTCATGGTAGTGATGCGGGTCTGAATCCAGGCCGGACAGGTTAACCGGAGGACTCCCCAGAATTCAGCTTACCCGATTGCGGTCCTGCGGTTCGAGCCCACAACCACGCCGCGCAGGCGGTCACCGCTACCCAGCACCAGGCCAGCAGCAGGTCCATGGGATGGGCTCTGAGCATGTCGGGGAAAATGCTCAGGAAGCTGTAGAAGTGCGGATGAGGATGCATGTGGTCATGCAATATCTCAACCAGCATGCTCTTCTCGTAAAGATGCCAAAGCGAGGGCGTTCGCCAATACGGGTTAACGGTGTAGACGACGGTGAGCAGGCCGCTCCAGGTTGTCAGGACGGCGACGACCCAGCGCGTTTTGCGGGTCAACACCAGACTGGCCGCAGGCACCATGATCATCGCGGCTACTACCAATAAGCGCGCCGGGGGCGCCCATCCGCCCATCCAGAATCGCGAGCGCACTACAAAGGGAATGTAGCCGAGCGCAGGCAGGAACAAGGCAGCAAATCCCCAGCGATCGCGCCGAAACAGGACGATCATTCCGGCGATCACGGCGACAAACATGGGGGCCGTGGGTAGAAGGCCAAAAGACTGATCCAATACAAGCCCCAGCAATCCGAGCATCGGATGATTCCAGAACTGGGGCAGGATGCGGCCCCAGATCAGGTTGGCTGCGTTCGGCAGGTAGGTGTTAAACAAGTGCTTGTCGAGCACCGCGAATACGGCGAGGCTGACCAGGCTGGGCACGCCGAGGAGCGCCATCTTGCCGATGAGACGTGGCCACTTTCCCCACTCCCGCACCATCACCCAGGCAAGGAGCACGAGGAAGAGCGGTCCGGCCAGCGCCCAGAAGCGAACGATCAGCCACGGCAAGGCGGCAATGAGGATTCCCGCGAGCAGGAGATACCGGTTGCGCGGTCGCTCGCGATAGCGAAAGAACTGCAAGGCCGCCCATAGGATTGCCACCGCGCCCGGCGCCTCCACGCATACCGACTGTGCATACAGGTAAAAGGGAGCCGTGAAGCCAAAGATGCCGGCAGTGAGAATTGCCCTGAGGTTAGAGGCGCCTAACCACAAAGCGATTTCGAAGATGGCCGCAACGCCGAGCGCTCCGAGCAGCGCCAGCACCAGCAGGGCGCCTTCGCGTTTGGCGAAGTAGTAAGCCGGCGCAATCAACAGCGGCAGCCCGACATCGTGCCAGAGCATCTGCTGGCCGCGATAGTTGGTGATCACGTGGGGCTCGTGTGCAATTGCAGACAAGCTGGGCGAGAGTATCAGCTCGTAGGGAAAGCCTCGCAGTGCGCCTGGTGGGGGAGGCGGGAACTGTTCGACGAAATCGTAGTTGCGATAGTTGTCGCCGACGTCGAAGTCGTGATCAAAAGCCAGGCTGTGCGCCAGCAGCAGGTAGGCAGGCTCGTCGCCCGAGGGCGGCCCGCTCAGCCACATCCACGGCGCGAACCCGGCGAATACCAGGCAGGCAACTGCAAACACGTAGAAGGCGCTGTGGCGGACGCGCTGCGTTCCCGGCAGATTCCATGCCGCCCAGGTCAGGCCAAGGGCGACTTTGAGCAGAAGAAAAACGGTGTAGATGGCTCCGAAGATGCGAAACTTCGGTTCATTGTTCGTCCCGATGAAGAAGTTGCCCATCAGGAATGGCAGCAACCCGATCACGAGATCCCATTGCAACGCGCGCCGCAATTGATTTTCCCATCGCTCGCGAATGGCGAACCACCCGAAGAGAAGCGCAAATCCGAGGTTCACTCCGACCGCCCAGAAGTATAGGCGGGCCATGGCATGAGTCATCGGCGGAGCAACATAATGCCAGCGCCGAAGCCCCAAATGGAGAAGGTAAAGGTTCGCGATCAGGACGAGCGCGAACCAGCGCGCCCAAACTTTGCGGACATTGGATACACGCAGTAGGGGCGCCTGGACAGGAGTTGGCAACTGAGTTTCCAGTTGCAAGTCAGACTTCTCCCCGCGCCAGCTTCCCACTACGCTCCTCGTCCAGTTGTGCCACTACCACTGCACATCAGGATACAGGCTCGGCAGGTGAATGGTGCGATAGGAATTTTGGTTGGCAATCTGCAATTGCCAGACGACCTGGGAATTAGAACCTGGGGTCAACTCCAGCGAGCGCATGCCCAGGTTCTGCATATCCGCGGGCGTGCTCTCGGTGACAAACATGTTGTTGTTAGGCAGAGCGCGAGTCACTCCGCCCCAATACGAATAGGGCGTTTGATACGACCATTGGCGGGTCGCAGTGTTGGTGGTTTCGTCCACGCTGAAGATTGCGGCCGCGCTGTAGCAGCCGGGCAGTGGCGGGAGTACTCCCTCGCACTGCATAAGGTCGCCGCTGCCGTCCGGTTTAAGGCGGTCATCGCCGTTATCAAACATCGCCAACTGGAAGGTCCCCGTACCGTTGGGAGTGATGATGTTCACATCATGCTGGGCGGCGAACCAGTCTGTGTCCACCCCGGAGCTGATGCTGAAGTCTCCCTGGTAGCCCAGGTGCCAGATGACATCGCCGTTTCCTGAGCCCTTCTGGTAGTCGATCTTGATCACCCAGTTCTGGTGGCGCATGGAGAGCAGTAAGTTGCCATCATCGGAGATGTAGACC
The DNA here is from genome assembly GCA_963697175.1 of uncultured Acidobacteriaceae bacterium. Lineage (GTDB taxonomy): Bacteria > Acidobacteriota > Terriglobia > Terriglobales > Acidobacteriaceae > Bog-257. The sequence continues at coordinate 296,712 of CAVONC010000030.1, forward strand.
AGCGCATTGGCATGCAGCCAGTCGGGGAAATTCATGGGATGGCGATTGACGTCGAGATGATCAAAGCCATCCCAGACCCACACCGGTTTGTAATTGGGGTCAAGGTCGACGATGGCATCGCCCAGAACCGTGGTGTTTCCGGGATATCCCGGCAAGTTGTTAAACACCTTGGAGTCGCTGACGATGATCAGCAAATGGCCATTGGGCAGCGACACGAAATCGTGATCGATGGAAAGAACGTTGATGTTATAGCCGCCATTGGTCAGCGCGGTCTGAAGCTGTTTGTAGTCGAACTGATTGATGACCTTTCCGCTCAGGTCGATCTCCTGTAAGGTGCCGCCGGGTTGGCCAGGATTCGGCGAGATCATCGCCAGCACGTGGCCATTCGACAGCATCTTGACCGGCTGAGGCGATCCCAGCGAGGTGTCAAAGTCGTAGTACCAGACGAGATTGCCTTGGGGATCGACGGCTACGATCAGGAGCTGATTGTTCGGCCCGGGATTCAGGCTCATCAACTCGACTCCGCTAGCCGGCGTCATGCCGGGAGTGGTGGTGACCGTAACCGCAGGCACACGTTGCGGATCTGGGGCCGTGGTCTGAAAGGTTCGGTCGCTGTCGTAATGCGGATTGCCAGCGGCGTCGGTGACCACCGCCTGCATGTGGTACATGGTGTTCTGCTTCATGCCGCCAACCAGAATGTTCACGTCGCCGCCACCGGACGGAACCGGTTGCGACGAGGTCGTGAACCCGTAGCTGGTGGTTGGGCCGAATTGAACGGAGACCGTTCCCGCGGTCGTGGTGGTGACGGAATACTGCGCCACCAGGGGATGACTGGTAGCAGTCACGCTTGCCTGCTGGACGACAGGCGATTCGGTCATGCTGCCGCCTCCACCTCCGCATCCGGAGAGAACCAGGAGGGCAAGCGAGACGGTTAGACAAACGAGACTCAGGCTGAAGACGCGACGGACCGAATGTGCAGTCAATTCCACCCCACTCAAGCGGAAAGTACCGGTTAGTTTCAGAAGAATCTGAATCGGCGTTCCATTTTCACCGATCGTTCACAATACTTGGAGATGAATTGTTTATGGCTTGGCCGCTTCTGTCAAGCCCCTAGTCTGGCTGGCGAGGTTTAGCGGGCATGTTCCTGTGCAGCAGATGAGGGTCGCGATTGGGCGGCGCGTTCCAGTTCCGCCGTGGTGCGGCGCCACGCGGTATCGCCGTCGTATTGAGATGTTTTCTCATAACCTCCCGCTCCCATGCGCTGGCACGAGGCAGGATCGCTCAGCAGCTTCTCGATGTTTGAGGCGAGTTGTTCTGCACTGCCGAATGGAATTGTAACCCCGCCGCTGCAACTGGTGATCAGTTCTCGTGACACCGCGATATCGGCCGCGATCACCGGCTTCTTGTTGGCCCACGCCTCGATCAGCACCAGACCGAGCGATTCTACCCGCGAAGGTTGCGCGACGATGGTGGCCGATGCCAGCAAGTCGCGCTTCTCGGTCTCACCGAACGGCGGAAGGTTGAGCAGTCGTGGACAATTCTTTCCGGCGCCGGCGATGAAGTCGTCGAAGGTTGAGAGGCTGGGCCCGGCCATCACCAGCCAGGCTTTGGAGCCGCGTGCCCAGGCCAGCTTCATGGCTTCGACCAGCGTCTGCGATCCCTTATCGAAAGCCTTCATTCCCAGATGCAAAACGACCGGACCGTCGACGTTATGGCGCTGCCGAAGGAAATCCGGATTGCCGCCGACCGAGGAACGCAGATCGATTCCGAAAGGTGTGATCGCCAGTTTTCCAGAGTCGATGCCCAGGCTCTGCAGGCGGTCGCGCTCGGTTTGCGTCATGCAGAAAACTTTGCGACAACGCCGTAGCATGGCGACCTGATGCGGCCGCAGGTAATGCTGCACGACCTCATCGCTGCCTGGCTCGCCAAGATGCGAGCAGGGCGTCGCAACGACGGGCAGGTGGCGCAGCTCACCAGCGTGCAGTCCGGCGTACATCACGCTGTTGTAGGGCAGCGGCCCGATGTGGAAGAGATCGGCATCGACCTCACGCAGGGCTTCCATCAATCCCGGAACACGAAACGAAGGGCGCCAGTATTGCGCTTTCCATCGCCAGTAAGGGACGAGTCCCAGCAGTCGAGTGGCGCGGCGGCGCAGCTTGTGGTGGCAGATAGGAAAGCGGCGAATGACGACGCCGCCAGCGGAAGCCTGCTCCAGGGGAAAGGTTTTGAAGCCGGGCAGCCAGAACGATTCCAGATCGTCGGCGACGGTGGTGAAGACGGTGGCGCGATGACCGTGCGCGACGAGATATTGCGCCAGCGCGAGCAGCGAATTCTCGTATCCGCCGCGATAAGGAAAAGACCGGGGAAGGACGAAGGCTACGTGCATTCGAGCCTAGTGAGCGGCGACCGCCTCGGGAACCATCATGGTCTTGTACATGGCGACAGTTTCTTCCGGTGGGCCATCGGCGATCAGGTTCCCGTGATCGAGCAGCAGGGCGCGATCGCAATGTTCCTCCACGGTCTTCAGGTCGTGGGTCACCAGCAAAATTGTTTTGCCCGAGGCGCGGAAGCGGCGAATGCGTTCGAAGCACTTCTCCTGAAAGCCGATATCGCCGACGCCGAGAATCTCATCGATGACCAGGATCTGCGGGTCGACTTCGATGGCCACGGAAAAGGCCAGCCTCATGTACATTCCGGAGGAGTACTGCTTGACCGGCGAGTCGATGAACTCGCCGATGTCGGCGAAGTCGATGATGTCCTGCTGGCGCTCCAGCATGTCGCGCTTGGAATAGCCCATCAGCAGGCCGTTCAGCAGGATGTTCTCGCGGCCGGTCAGCTCGTGATGGAAGCCTGCGCCCAACTCGATCAGCGGCGCCAGGCTGCCGTTGACAGTGACCGTGCCGGTGGTCGGCCGATAAACGCCGGCGATGATCTTCAGCATCGTGCTCTTGCCGGAACCGTTGCGCCCGATGAGCGCGAGTGTTTGTCCGCTGGGAACCTCGAAGGAGACGTTCTTCACCGCTTCAAAATCGTGAAAGCTGGAGCGGTTGCGGAAGATTTTGGAGAACAGCTCGCGCACCGTGTCCGGACGCTCCTGGATCAGGCGAAAGCGCTGGGTGACGTTCTCCACTCGAATTACAGGTTCAGACATTTGCAGCTCAAACGTAGAAGACAAAGTTGTTCTGGTATTTCCGGAACAGCGAATAGCCGATGAACAGGCTGATGAACGCGCAGACAAACGAGGCGATGATCGACGGCGCCTTGGGCAGCTGTCCGTAGTACACCGCCAGGCGGAATCCGTTGATGACGTAAATGATGGGATTCATCTTCAAGATCCACCGATATTTCGCCGGCAGCATGTCGAGCGGATAGATGATCGGCGTGACATAGAACCAGGCCGACAGCACGACTTGCAGAATGTGCGACACGTCGCGGTAATACACGTTGGCGGCGGCGAAAAAGAAGGTCATGCCCAGCGTGAAAATGGTTAGCGCCAGCAGCGGAACCGGCAGATAAAGCCAGGTCCAGTAAAACGGATGCCGCAGCAGCGGTACCAGTATGGCCAGCGGTATCAGCGACAGCAGCAGGTTGATGATGTTGGAAACCAGCGCGGCCATGGGAAACACAAGCTTGGGGACCGCGACCTTCTTGATCAGGTCGCCGTTGGTCACGATGGATTCGACGGCGTAGGAAAGCGACTGCGCGAAGAACGTCCAGGGCAGCAGCACGCTGAGCAGAAAGATGGCGTAGTGCGGAATGGGAAAGCGCATGATGGTGGAGAAGACCATGGTCAACACCAGCATCATGAAGGCGGGATTCAGCAGCGCCCACAGGAAGCCCAGCACCGAACGCTTGTAGCGAATTTTCAGCTCTTTGAGCGCGAGCGCCCAGATCAGCTCCCGGTAGCGATAACGTATCGCGAATGAGTTGGGTCATAAGAAACATGCGCCAGCGTTGATCGCTGGCAACCGCAGGAATCGCGGATATTCAATGTTAAATGATTTTCGAGGCAGACGCTGCGTTCACGCCGCGATACGTCGCAGCGGCTCACTCAATGAGTCGGCGCTTGCGTCGGGCTCATGTTCAGGTCGGTCATGCCGCGCAGCAGATCGCGCTGCTCCGGAGTGTAGTTGTTCTTGAACTCGTCGGAGTTCAGCAGCTCATTGCGCGCCGAGGGAGGCATGCCGCGCAGCCGGCGATAAGCCTGCGAAACTTTGTCTTTCTGATCTTCCGGCAGATTGCGGTACTGGTTGTACAGGTTGCGCGTCTGCTGCTGCTGCTGCGGAGACATGTGCTCGAAGGTCTCCATGCGGTTGAGGATTTGCGCCTTCTTCTCCGGCGACTGGCTGTTGAAGTTGCGCAAGCGATCGAGCAAATGATTCTGCCGTTCAGGCGAGAGGCTCTGGAAGCCGGGGTCGCGGCGCAATTGCTGCTCCTGCTGATGCGGCGGCAAGGTCATGTATTTGCGCAGCCAGTCGCCACGATGCGGTCCCGGACCCTGGGGATGAAAGGTGTAACCCTGCTGTCCGCCGGACTGCGGAGCGGGGGAACTAGCCGGTGGTGCGCTGGAGTGGGCCGAAGGCGGAGGCGCAGACGCACCTCGCCGCTGCCACGGCGGCGATAAACACACCGCCGGCATCGCGGCGATCACGATAACCGCGACTAGCGACATGGACTTGGCCCGCAACACCGCTCTTGCACCTACTCCGCCGACTGCCGATCCAGGGCGTCGAAATCGGAGAACAGATCTGCGTTCTTATCGAGATATTGCAAATCGCCTACCGGAGTGCCCGGCGCACTGACTCGAGGCGGATTTTCATTGGTGGCAAAGGTATTGTGATCGCCGCCGAAGTGGCCGATCTCCATCAACCCGATTCCAAGACCGAGGAGCAGCGCAGCCGCACCCGCCAGCACGGGACGGCGAAACCATGCCAGCCAGCCGCGCTGCGCCGGCGCCAGCGCCTCTTCGCGTATGCGCGCCCGCAATCGCGTATTGAAATACGGCGAAGGCTCGGGCGTCTGCCACTCCTCCAGCAAACTCATGGTCTGCTGCAAGGAAGCCAGCTCAGCCGCGCAAGCCCTGCAACTGGCCAGATGCTCCTGCATCTCCGGCGAAACCGACTGCGGCCCGCTCAGCAACGCTTCCATCAAATCCTGACGAAGTTTTTCGCACATCATAACTACACTCGCTTCCTGCCCTAAATAAACTGTCTCAACGTCTCGCGCAGCGTCTCATAGGCGCGAAAGAGCAGCGACTTGGTCGCCGACTCGCTCAACTTCAGCACCGCCGCAATCTGCTTGTAGTCCATGTTCTGATACTTGTGCATCAGCACGGCCATGCGCTGCCGCTCGGGCAGCGCTTCCACCTGCTTGCGGATGGCCGCCAGCCGCTCCCGCCGCAGAATGATCTGCTCGGCGTTCATCCCGGTATCGGCAACATCGACCGTCATGCCGGTTTCCATGTCGGGCTCGTCGATGTTGACGGTATTTTCCGGCCGCTCGTGCTTGGTATCGCGCGCGTGATTTACCGCCAGATTCGTCGCAATACGATATAACCAGGTGGTGAACTTGGCGCTGGCCTCGTAACTCTGGCGCGAGCGATAAACCCGCAGGAACACCTCCTGCGCCAGCTCTTCCGCCACTGCCTGATTGCGCGTCATGCGATACATGAAGCTGATCATCGGCCGGCGGTACTTCTCGACCAGATAATCGAAGGCAGGGTCGTCGCCGGCAGCCACGCGCAGCATGACTTCGGCATCGCTCAGCATCTCTAAAACGACAGGTTCAGCCAAGTCGCCCCGTATTGCGGCCGGCGGTGCCTGCACACCCTGTACGGGGGCGCCCGCCAGCACAGCTCGATCTAACGCGATGCTGCCCACATCGGCAATAACCCTCATAACCACACAAAGTTGCGCCGAGGACGGGCAATTTCGGGCCCGGCGCCGCGTCAGGGAAAATGCTGCGCCGTAGCCCGCTAAGGCAGTATTATGCACGAGAGGCCGCGCAGGCTGCACTCCCCAAATTATGAATTGGATGCGAAGACCCTTGATCTGCTTTGGCTTGCTGCTGGTTCTTGTGCCCGGCGCAGGGTTGTTGTCCGCGGCGGAAGCGGCCCCGGGCAGCACTCTTGTCCCGGCTCAACAGGAGTCCGGCCAGCAGCAACAGCCGTCCAGCCAGGCGCAACCGAGCCCCGGCTCTGGCGAACAAGCTCTCTCGGCCGATCAGGGGCAAGCGCTGACCTTGACCGAGCACCTCATCCGTGACGTGTTTCAGCCGCTGCAAAATGGCATGCAGACCCAGAACATCCAAATGGTGCTATCGATCTTTGACAAGAAGGAGCTGACCGGCTGGGCCGATCTTGAAGCGCAGCTACGCGCGTTTTTCCATCAATACGACTCGGTAAATTTCCGTTACCAGATCCTGCAGGTCACGGCCGAGAAGGACCGTGGCAGTGCAACCGCCGAGATCGAGATGGACGCGCTGCCCTACAACTTCGGCCAGATCCCTTCGCGCCGCAGCGTGCAAATGCGCTTTCAGATTAAGCTAGGGGCTAAAGGCTGGAAGGTCTCCGGATTCAGCCCGTCCGATTTCTTCAGCGTTGGATTTCAACAGCCTGCCCGATGAACCGGCCCCATATGAAGCGCGACTATCCTGAACATCCGCTGATCGGCGTCGGCGCCGTAATCGTGCAAGGCGGCCGCGCGTTGCTGGTGCGCCGCAATACCGAGCCGCTGCGCGGGGAGTGGTCGGTTCCCGGCGGCATGCTGGAGCTGGGCGAGAAGCTGCGCGATGGCGTGCGCCGCGAAGCGCTGGAGGAAACCGGCGTCGAGGTCGAGCCCGGCGAAGTGCTGGATGTCTTCGATAGCATCTTCACCGACGCGCTGGGCCAGACGCAGTATCACTACGTGCTCATCGACTACCTGTGCCGGCCGATCTCCGGCGAAGCGCAGGCCGGAGGCGACGTCAGCGATGTTCGCTGGGTAAGCGCCGAGGCGCTGCCGGCGATGGGACTGCGCGAGGCCACTGAACAGGTTGTGCGCAAGGGATTGAAGCTGGCTGGAAAAACTAGCAGTTGACTCGGAACGGTTTTGCAGCGACCATTTCGTCATTGAGGGACCCATGCAACGAATGCTTCGTCTGGCCGCAATTTTCACCTTGACCACGGCTGTCTTCGCAGCAGCACAGCAAAGCAATCAGCCGGCCCAAAACTCGGCGCCGCAAACTCAAGCCATTCCGCCGTCGCAGATCATCGTTCCCGGCCAGGAGAAGGCGCCCAAGCCGCCCGACATGGTCTGCTTCGGCTATGGGCCGAAGTGGAGCATTCAATTCGTGAATGGCGCAGCGCACTACCTGGGCGTCAATCAGCCGGACCAGACGCTACTCGGCGATTTCTACTGGGTGTCGCAAGACAATGCGTGGGAGTGGCATCGCGCGAACGGTTTGGCGCCAATGAACGGCAGCTTCGGTTTGTCGGCGACCGTCCAGAAGCAGGCCTGCACCGATCCCGTGCGCAAGTCGACCTATCCCTATTCGGCGCAGGTAAATCTGCCGCAAGGCGACATGGTGAGTGGTTGCTGCCGCAAGCTGCGACCGGGCGAGGCGGCGGTGGGTCCGCACGGACTGCAACAGACCGCTCCTGGATCGAACGGCTCCGGACCCGGAAGCCCAGGCGGCTCGCAGGGCGGCGGCTCGCAAGGCGGCTCTCAAGGTGGTTCACAACAGGGCGGCTCGTCGTCCGGCAGGAGGACGCCGAGCTAGCGCTTCAGTTTGGCCGCGCTGTTTCGGGAGCAGGACGCTCCAGCACGACGACTTCCTTGTCGCGATAGGTCGAGCGCGCATACTCGTGGTATCCGCATTTCTCCGCCACGCGCAGCGACTTAGCATTGTCCGGATGAATGAGGCACGCCGTGCGCACCGCGCCGAAATGTTCGTCGCCCCAGGCGATCACCGCGCGCATGGCCTCGGTCGCATAGCCCTTGCCGTGAAACTCTGACGCCAGGATCCAGCCGCTCTCCGGCGTGTCGCCCAGCGGAGGATTGAGTTCGCGCTTGAAGTCGGCGAATCCCACTTCGCCAACGAACTTGCCTGTGGTCTTTTCCTCCAGCGCCCAGAATCCATAACCCATCAGCGCCCAGTGTCCGATGTAGCGCAGAATGCGCCACCAGACTTCCTCGCGCGTCTGCGGCTTGCCGGTGGTATGGCGAACCACCTCGGTATCGGCCCATAGCGCGGAGCAGGCCTCGAGATCGTCAGCGCGATGTCCGCGCAGACGCAGGCGTTCGGTCTCGAGGACGGGAATTTCAACGGCTTGTCGAATGGTTTTGTGCATGGTTCATCTCGACGGCGTAGTCAACCACGCAGGCGTCCGCGCTTGATCAGGTCGGCCTTGACGGTCTCCAGCGGAATGCCTTTTTCCTTGCGCCGCGACTCCGAAATCAGGCCATCCCAGAAGTCCTGGAGCCTCGCGCCGTGCTTTTTGAGATCGATCAGGACAGCTACCTTACGGCCTTTGGCGTCGGTGACAAATTGCACTCCGGTCATAGATCCATTCTCATGCAATTGCTGGTCGCCCGCAATGCGCAAAGAAAAAGACCCGCAGCGCACGCGCCAGCGGGTCCTTTCCGGTTAGCTGTTAGGATTGGCCTGAGGCTGTCCACTCTATCGTGGCCCCAGCGGCAGACACCAAAACCAGCTGTCTTGCGAGGATTTAGAGCGGAAGCCCTAAGCCTCAGCCACCTCACTTGAGTAACTACAATTACTGTCAGATATCATATTTTTGGGATCACCCTCCTTTCCAGTGTACTGCGAAGTTAACACCGCTTTTGCCGCGCCGTCAAATTGAGAATTGATGAATGTTCCTCGACGGTAAACGGCGTTGTGGAAACGGCAAGCCGCTTCCCGACAAGGTCAGCTCGACCGCCCTAAACGGATTCAAGCCCATCATCTCCACCCATAGCTCGGCTTGCGAAAACTGCGGATCAATCGCCCAGCAATCACCGCTCCCGCCAGCGCTAGTCCTGCGCCGACGGCAATCTTCCTGATCAGGTTGGCGTCGCACTTCGGCTTCTTTCTCGCCCCGGCAATGTGCTCCGGACGCACGCCCAGGCCGAGGATGCGCGCCATTCCATGTTGCACTCCCGGAATATTTACGATTGCCTTCAGCTGCCAAGGAGCCTTCGCCGGACCCGGATTGCGGAAGATGGTTTTCAGCCCATTGTGCATGTTGACCTGCACGAACTGGACGACTCGCGTCGGCATCTCTCGGCGTCGCTGCACCTGCGCCAGCACCTCATCGCTGACGCGTCCCTGGCGCAAAGCATCGGCCAGGATGTTCGCCGTTGCCACCGCATCCTGGATCGCAAGGTTGATGCCGACGCCTCCCGCCGGCGACATGGCATGTGCGGCATCGCCAATGCAAAGCAGCCCCGGCCGGTGCCACGTTCGCAGCCGATTGATCTGCACTGACAGCAGCTTGACCTGCTCCCAATCGCGCAGTTGTTCCACCTGATCTCCCAGGAAGGGCGCAATCCGGTGCAGCTCTCCGCGAAACTCCTGCAAACCTTCCGCACGGATTTGCTCGAACGTGCCCTTGGGGATGATGAGTCCCGCCTGGTAGTAATCGCCGCGCGGGATCAACACCAGCGCCTTGCCGTAGTTGAGATTTCCCAGCAGATGTTCGGGAGTGGTGCTGCTGGCCGGGATTCGAAACCAGAGCACGTCGATGGGAACGCCGAATTCCAGCACCTCAAAGCCCGCGGCCTTGCGAGTGAGCGAATGACGACCATCGCAGCCGACCACCAGATCGGCATCAATCTCGGCCGTGCCGTCAGGCGTCTTCGCTACCACGCCCCTGAATGCGGCCGTTGTCGTTGATCAGATCGGTGGCTTGGTTCTGCATGCGCAGGGTGAAGCTGGGAAACTGCTTTGCCTTGTCGGCGAGAAAGTTGAGAAAGTCCCACTGCGGCATCAGCGCGACAAACTTGCAGTGCGTGGGCAGACGGCTGAAGTCGGCGGCTTCAAACGCGTAATCGCCGTAGATCCCGCCCGCCGATCTCAGCTTCTGATGCGGAACTTTGAGGAAATCTTCCAGGATGCCGAGCTCGTACATCAGCTCCAGCGTCGACGGATGCACGGTGTCGCCGCGGAAATCGCGGTTGAAGTCCTGATGCTTCTCCAGCACCGTGACCGCAACCCCGGCGCGCGCCAGCAGGTAACCCAGCATCACGCCGGCAGGTCCGCCGCCGACAACACAACAGGTAGTCTCAACTTTCTGAATTGTCATGAATGCCTCTTTCCAAGTTGTATGCCGAGCAGCGATGCAGCGTTGCCCGCACGACGGCGTGGTATGCCGAGCAGCGATGCAGCGTTGCCCGCACGACGGCGTGGTATGACGAGCCGTGATGCAACGTTGCCCGCACGACGGCGTGCGTGGAACGGTTTGGTGATTAGATTACAGGAGTGCAATGGGTGTCGTTAGGTCGTCAATCGGAGCTGGCATAGAGTCTCGCAACGCGAGACGGAAGAGCTTAGCCCAGCGCTTTCAGCGCTGGGTAGATGGAAGAAGAAATCCAAGTCCCGGCAGGGACGGCAGAGCTTGATCGGTAAAAAATGATGGCGGAGAGGGGGAGATTCGAACTCCCGATACCCGTCAAGGTATGGCCGCTTTCGAGGCGGCTCGTTTCAACCACTCACGCACCTCTCCGCGCGCGGTTGCCTCTGGCCGGAGTTGCCAGGCTCATTAGTTTAGCAAATGCGGGTCTAGATTAGCTTTCCGCCGGCGAATCCCGGTGCGCCACCTTCACGTTGAATCCCGCTTTGGCCAGGCGCTTCTGCACATCCTCGGCGATCATCACCGAGCGATGCTTGCCGCCGGTGCAGCCGAACGCGATCGTCAGGTAGCTCTTGCCTTCGCGGATGTAGTGCGGGATCAGGTAAATCAGCAGCTCGGAAATCCGGCGAATGAACTCCTTCGTCTGCGGAAACGAGCGGATATATTTCGCGACTGCCGGATGCCGTCCGGTGAACGGCCGGAACTTGGGGATGAAGTGCGGATTGGGCAGGAAGCGTACATCGAAGACCAGGTCCGCGTCCTCGGGCACGCCCTCGCGATAGCCGAAGCTCACGCACGAGATCAGGATGTTCTTCTCGCTCTTGCCTTCGGTGAAGCGCTCGGTCAGCTGCGTGCGCAGCTCGTGCACGTTGAACTTCGTGGTGTCGATGACGAAGTCCGCCAGCGCGCGCACCGGCTTCAGTCGCCGGCGCTCGTTCGCCAGCGACGCTCGCACCGAAACATTGCGTCCCAGCGGATGCGGCCGCCGCGTCTCGCTGTAGCGCCGCAGCAGCGCCTCTTCATCGGCTTCCAGGAACAGCACCGTCGTCTTCACCAGCCGCCGCAGCGTCGCCAGAATCTGCGGCAGCTTGTCCAGGCGCGCGCCTTCGCGGATGTCGACCACCAGCGCCGCGCGCTGAATCTCCAGCGTGTCCAGCACCAGCTCGGCAAAGTTGCCGATCAGCCCGACCGGCAGGTTGTCGACGCAGTAATAGCCGAGATCCTCGAAGGTCTTCAGCGCCGACGCCTTGCCCGCGCCGCTCATGCCGGAAACGATGACTAACTCGTGCTGCTCGTGCGCGCGCGGCGTGGCGGCCTTCGCGGAACTGGCAGCATTATTGTTGCTGCGCCGTGACGCAGCTTTGACGCGTGGCATCTGTGCTTCCCGTGACGGCGAGAGTACCAGACTTCGCCTCCGCCGTCAGCCGAAACCTTCGGCGAGTGGTGTTAGTTTGAGTTGGGCCTGGTTAGGACAGAAGCCGAACCACAAGTGGGCTCCTGCCTTACGTGACTGTGACTGACGCGGCTGTAACATCGGTCTGGCGAAAGTCATCGCCTTTGAACAGCAGTGGCTCGCCTGCGTCTTTGGCCAGAGCGTAAGCAAAGCAGTCACCGAAATTCAGTCGCGCCGGATGCCCGCTGCCCTTGCCGTAATCGCGGTAGGCCTCCCGCGCTAGGCGGGCCTGCTCGATCGTGACCGGCCGAACTTCTATTTCCGCTTCGCCGAAGCAAATCGTCAAATCGCCGGCTGGCATGCTGGGTCACGGCTGCAGTCAATTACCACCGCTGGCTTCGACATAATTGACTGCAGAAATCCGACAGCTGTACTGCGGAGTCGATGCAGCTGCAATAAACGCGGCAGCCTCCGGCTCATCGCGTGAGAATCGCGATCAACGCTGAGCTGTCGACGTATCACGTCGGCAACCCCTTCTCGTCATACAGCAACTCGTCAATGATCCATCGATTTGTAAGGTTCTTTCATGCGAGCTGCGCAATCCGTGCAATCGCCAGAAGCCGCTCGGCCAGTGCCAAGTCGCTGCGAACTGGCGGACCCGCTCCAACCGTTCCCGCAAAGCCTGCGTCACCGCTTCCGTCATGTTTTCACCGGTTCGGCGGGCGAGTTCTTCTGCAAGCTTGTGTGCTTCCGGATTCTTGATGTTAAGCGCCATATTCCACCTGTCTACCACGTCATTATACCATTCTACCATCTCGTTGCGGACCAAAAGTCCTCAGCAAGATCAACCTCTTTCGGACGGCAACGAATCGCGCCCTGCTGGACATCGCGCTGGCTTCTGGCGTACAAGCGCTTTATGGGTTTTTGGCGGAAACTCGTTGGTATCGGGCTCGCGGTGATTGCCATTTGCGCCATCGCCCTGGCCGCGGATTTCGAGTGGAACTGGCGCGACCAGCAGACCATCGGCCGCACCGATCCTAGCCTCGGCAATACCTCGCGGCTGACCGAGCCCGACCGCGCCGCGCTCATCGACGCCATCGTCCTGCGCCTGCAAAAGCCCATGAGCGAGCGCGGCTACGACGATGAGCGCATCCGCGAGATCGCCTCCACCACGCGGCTTCGTTTTGTCGATCTCGGGGGAGACAAGCCGCTGCTCTTCGCCACCTCGCTCGGACTGGAAGGCGGATGCGACGCGATGGCCAATTGCCCGCTCTGGATCTTCCGTCACTCCCAGGACGGCTATGTCTCGGTGCTGGACGCAGTCGCCTCCAGCTACACCATTCAGCCCACCAGCACCAACGGAATCTCCGATCTCGTGGTGGTGCGCCATGAGTCGCCCACCGAGAGCCATCTAACCGTTTACACCTACGCCGACGGCAAGTACTCCGACAGCGGCTGCTACATGGCGAAGTGGCCGGCAGCGAAGGACAGCGACATCCAGGATCCCGACATCACTCCTGCAAAGCGGAAGCCACGAAGCCCGCACAGACAGAAGACTCCACTCCCAAGGCACCAGACTCGGCGCCAGCCAAGACGGATGACTCCAAGCCAGCCAACTCGGACGACTCCGCTGCGCCCAAAACGAACGACTCCAACTCAACCCAGCCGCAAGACTCCAGTCCAACTAAGGCAGACGACTCCACCCCAGCCCAGCCGCAAGACTCCAACCCGGCCAAGTGATAAGCAATGACAAGAATGTCGTTCTCGCCGGTGTCATCCTGAGCGGAGTGAGGCGGAGCCGAACGCAGTCGAAGGACCTCTATACTGCGAGGAACAGTCGCCCTGACGATTGGTTGAGCGAAAGTGATTAGCCCGGCCCTCCCGCAAAGTTGTATCCCGGACCGTCACAATTCCGCATTCCCATTTGCCGTTGCGAGTAGAATTGCTCAATCGGGATGGCGCTCTCTTTTGGGGATCATCACAGGTACTAGATTCACATGCCATTAATCGGTAGTTTTGCGCTCCTGCTTGCCCTCGCGTTTGCAGGCTACTCGTTCATTGCGGGAGTCATGGGTCTGGCCCGCAAGGACGATCGCCTGGGCGAAACTGCTCGCCGCGCCGGCATCGCCTCGTGGGCCGCGGTCACCATCGCCGGACTCGCGCTGGTGATGGCCGCGCTGGGCAATGACTTCTCCGTCGCCTACATCCTGCACCACAGCAATCGCGATCTGCCCATCGCCTACAAGTTTGCTGCGCTGTGGTCAGGACAGGAGGGCTCGCTGCTCTTCTGGGCGTGGCTGCTCTCCACCTACGCGCTCGTTTTGCGGATGCGCTACAAAGTCGATCCGCAACTCTTCGCGCACGCCTCCGTGATCATCGCGGCCGTGCAGGTATTTTTCTTCTCGCTAATCAACTTTGCCGCGAATCCATTCGGCCTGGTCAGCGGAACCATCCCACCCGACGGCAATGGCCTGAACCCGCTGCTGCAATATCCCGAGATGGTCATCCATCCACCGATGCTCTATCTCGGCTATGTCGGCGTGACCGTCCCGTTCGCCTTCGCGCTCGGCGCGCTGATCATGAAGTATCCCGGCGAGAAGTGGATCCACATCACGCGCCGCTGGACCATGGTCGCGTGGCTCTTCCTCACCTGCGGCATCTTCCTCGGCGCGCACTGGGCCTACGAAGTGCTGGGCTGGGGCGGCTACTGGGGCTGGGATCCGGTCGAGAACGCGTCGCTGCTGCCGTGGCTCACCATGACTGCCTTCCTGCATTCGGTGATGATGCAGGAGAAACGCGGCATGATGAAGATGTGGAACATGTGGCTCATCTTTACCACGTTTCTGCTCGCGATTTTCGGCACTTTCCTCACGCGCAGCGGCGTGGTCAGCTCGGTTCACGCCTTCGCGCAGTCGAGCATCGGTACCTGGTTCGTCTGGTTCCTGGCGATCGCGTTCGCCACTTGCGTTTACTTCTTCGTGCGCAATCGCGAGACGCTGAAGAGCGAGCACCGTCTCGAATCGCTGGTCTCTCGCGAGTCCAGCTTCCTGTTCAACAATCTCGTGCTGCTGGTTTCGTGCTTCGCCGTGCTGTGGGGAACGCTGTTCCCGGTGCTGTCGGAGTGGGTCACGGGTTCGAAGGTCACCGTCGGCCCGCCGTTCTTCAATCGCGTCAACGTGCCGATTGGAATTTTCCTGGTGCTGTTGACCGGTATCGGCCCGCTACTCGCCTGGCGTCAGACCTCGTTTGATCGCGTGAAGCGCAACTTCGTATGGCCAACGGCTCTGGCGGTTCTGACTGCAATCGCGTTGATGGCCGGCGGCATGAAGCCCTGGGAAGATTCCGCCTACTTCTACTCGCTGGTAGCGATCTCTCTTTCGGTATTGGTCCTGGCTACAGTCGTAGGTGAGTTCTGGCGCGGCGGCCGCGTCATCGCGCGCCAGACCGGCGTCAGCATCCCGCAAGGCATGGTCGTCATCACTCGCCGCAATACGCGGCGCTATGGCGGCTATCTCATCCACATCGGCGTGGTGCTCATCGTCATCGGCTTCGCCGGCCTGCCCTTCAATCAGGACAAAGAGCAGGAGATGGGCTTCGGCGACAAGATGCAGATCGGCCACTACACGCTCGTCTGCCAGTCCTACACGCAGGACGATAAGCCGAACTACAGCAGCGAGTGGGCCGTCATCGATGTCTACCGCGGTGGCAAGCAGATCGCGACCATGTATCCCGAGCGCCGCTTCTACAAGGCCAGCGAGCAGACCGCAACCATGGTCGCCAATCGCTCGCGCCCGAACGAAGACCTGTACCTCGTCTACACCGGGCGCAATCAGGACACCGGCCGGCCGATCATCAAGGCGCACGTGAATCCGCTGGTCATGTGGATCTGGATCGGCGTGCTCGTCGTGTTGGTCGGGACAATCATCGCGCTCTTCCCCAACATGAAGCCGCAGAAGATCGCGGTGAAGGAGCCAGAGAAAGACCACGACACCGCCGAAGCCGAGCGCCGAGGAGCAGTGGGCGTGGGTGGAGACTAACGCGAAGTGGCGACATTTGTTTAGCCGTGGGCGTAAGCCCACGGACTGGAGTGCAGCTTGATTTGTGCCCGCGGCGCGCAAGGAGTTGGAAGACGGGCCTTCAGGCTCGCGTCCGCGCAGGAAATGGTAGTGCGGGCCTTCAGGCCGCAGGAAAGATTGGTAGAGCGGCCTTCTAGGGCCGCGTCCCGCGGTTCCCTAAGATGTGTCATCCCGAGCGAGGACTTTAGTCGCGAGTCGAGGGACCTGCTGTTCCGCTGGCGTTGGATCAGAATTGATGCGTCCGGCAGGATCCAGTCTCGCGCAGCGAGACGGCATAACTTAGCCCAGCGCGGAGCAGCGGAGTGCTGGGTAAGCAGTAATAAATAACCCGAGTCCCTTCAGGGACGGCAGGCTTTTACTTGGCGGTCAACAACGCTTGGCAACCACTCGAACTCCGGCACTGCAACTCCCGGCGCTGATGCAAAATTTAATTCCGGCTCCGCTCACAACCCGCGCCCGCAACTCCGTGTTTACCGCACCATGAGCACGAAACGATTCACCATCGTCGCCGTCATGGTCGTCGCTTGCACTTCAGGCTTGGTGCTGCGCCGCGCCATCGCATCGACCTCCGCCCACTTCTCGACCATGGACGTCAACGGCCTCACGCGCGAATACATCCTGCACGTCCCGCCGAGCTACAACGGCAAGGCCGTCCCACTTGTCATCGTCCTTCACGGCGCGACACAAGGCGCGGCCAACGCCAAAGCATGTCCGGCATGAGCACGCTGGCCGACCAGCAGAATTTCATCGCCGTGTATCCCAACGGCACCGGCAAGCTGCCCACCTGGAATGCCGGCAACTGCTGCGGCTACGCGCAGCGCGAATAACGTCGACGACATCGCCTTCTTGCGCGCGCTTATCGCCAAGCTGCAGAAGAGCTACAGCATCGACTCCCGGCGCATTTACGTTACCGGCATCTCCAACGGCGCCATGATGTCCTATCGCGCCGCCTGCGAAATGTCCGACATCGTCGCTGCCGTCGCGCCGGTCGAAGGCGCGCAGAACGTGCCCTGCAAGCCGTCGGCTCCGGTTTCGCTGATCGTCTTTCACGGCACCGCCGATCGCCTGGTGCCGTATGACGGCGGCTCAACTCCGTTTCAGATCGGCTCGCACCGCACCGACACATCCGTCGCCGATACGGTCGGTTTCTGGGTGAAGGAAAACGGGTGTGCGCCCGCGGCCAAGCGCGAAGAATCCAAAGACGTGCTCATCGACATATACTCGGGATGTAAGGATGGTACGGGTGTCGCGCTCTATACGATTCAGGGCGGTCATCATCTCTGGCCCGGCACGCCGATCAGCCACGTCGATCTGTCAGCCACGGACGTGATGTGGAAGTTTTTCGCGCAACACCCGAAGGCATGAAAGGCAGCCATTAGCGATTAGCAACTAGCGATTAGCTTGGCCAAAACTCACGAGAAGTGAACAACAAGGAAGCTCGTGCGCAGGCGGCTGAAATCCTGAAGATCTGACTAACCGGATGAGGTCGTATCTCGAAGATGAAAAGTGATTAGCCCAGCGCGGAAGCGCTGGGTAAGCGACAATAAGAAACCAGAGTCCCTTCAGGGACGGCAGATTTTGCGAACCTTACAGCACTGGATTTTTAGCCTTCTCACATCGCGCG
Source organism: uncultured Acidobacteriaceae bacterium (assembly GCA_963697175.1). Lineage (GTDB taxonomy): Bacteria > Acidobacteriota > Terriglobia > Terriglobales > Acidobacteriaceae > Bog-257. The sequence continues at coordinate 314,135 of CAVONC010000030.1, forward strand.
AAGGTTTTGCTAATTGCTAATTGCTAATCGCTAATTGCTGTTTTATGAAACTCGAAACTCGAAACTTGAAACTCCGCATCGCCCAGCTCGCTCTCATCGCCCTGCTGGCCGTCGTTGTTCCTCGGCGCTGACAACGACGCGCGCTTCAACAAGCTCGGCCATCAGTTGATGTGCGCCTGCGGCTGCAACCAGGTTCTGCTGGAGTGCAACCACGTCGGCTGCACCTATTCTGATCGCATGCGCGATGAACTGGCCGCCGGCCTCGCTCGCGGCGACAACGATTCCCTCGTCCTGCAAAGCTTCGTGCAAAAATACGGCAACACTGTGCTGGCCGCGCCGACCGCTACCGGCTTCAATCGCGTTGCCTGGATCATGCCCTTTGCCGTGTTCGTGGTCGCAATCATCCTGACCGTCTGGCTGGTGCGTCTGTGGAGGTCGCGCGCCGTCGCGCAGCCCGTGCCCGCGCCCAAACTCGACGCCAAAGAACTCGACGACCTTCGCAAGAAGGCCCGTCAGGAGACTGAATTCTGATGTTCGCACTTATCGCATTCGCTGTTATGGGACAGGAAGCCGTCTTCGCCCTCTTCGGCTGCGCGCTCTTCGCCGCAGCATTATTCGTTTACGTCTTTTACCGTCCCGACGAGGTCGAGATCGGCGAGGAAAAAACGCGCTCGCTTTATCTTCAGGAGCGCAAGGACGCGACCTACGAAAATCTGCGCGACCTCAATTTCGAGTACAAGGCCGGCAAGCTGAGCGAGCACGATTACGCGGTCCAGCGCGCCGCGCTGGAGGACGAAGCCGCTGCCATCCTCGCCGAGCTTGAATCGATCGAGAAAGCGAGGGCGATTGTGCGCCAAGGCACGCGGCCGGCAGGCGTTCGGCCCAAGGGAGGCCGCGCGTGAATTGTAAGGTCGTTAGCTGTCGGGTAGAGCGGGCCTTCAGGCCGGCGTCCGCGCCCAATTATTCCGGGTGTCATCCTGAGCGAGCATTCGCCGCCTTTGCGAATGCGAGTCGAAGAGCCTGCCCTGAGCTTGCCGAAGGGACCCCTATAGCTTGCAGGATCCTCGCTCTTTGCTTTCTGTTGTCCGGCCTCGCCGCCGCCCAATCCATCACCGGCACGGTGACCAACGGCACCACTGGCAGACCGTCCGCCGGCGACCAAGTCTCGCTGCTCTCGCTCTCGCAAGGCATGCAGGAGATCGGCACCACCAAGACTGACGCCCAGGGCCGCTTCTCGTTCCCTGCTCCCACCGACACCCAAGCTCCGCACATGGTTCGTGTCACGCACCAGGGCGTCGCTTATTTTCCGCAAGGCGGCCCGCTCATGCCCGGCAGCTCCACCGCCGAGCTAACGATTTACGACGCGGCGCCCAAAGTTGACGGCCTCAGCCAGACGGTCGAGGTCGATCGCCTGCAGAGTGACGGCAAACAGCTTCAGGGGATTGCGCTCTACGCGGTCAGCAACAAATCCCAGCCGCCGCGTACCGTCGCCGGTGACAAGGGCACCTTCGAGATCGTTCTCCCGGACGGCGCGGAGATCGAATCTGCCGAAGCCAAAGGTCCCGGCGGCCAACCCATCGCAACTGAAACTCAGCCTGGCTCGCAGAAGAATCACTACATGCTGAGCTACCCGCTGCGCCCGGGCGAGACGCAATTCCAGATCGCCTATCACATGCCCTACAGCGGCGAGGCCAGCTTCGCGCCCAAGCCGCAGCGCGACATACAGCATTTTGTCGTGATGGTCCCCAAGAGCATGACCTTCGAAGCCAAGGACAAGCAGCAGTTCCAGTCAATGTCCGACGCGCAGTCGACCGTCATGGTCGCCACCAACGTCAAGGCGGGACAGGATCTCAGCTTCCGCGTTGGCGGCAGCGGAGTCTTTCAGCCCGACAATCAGCAAGCCGGGCAGGGAAGCGCTGACTCCGGCGGCGCGATGGGCGGCTCGCAAGCGGCGGCCAACGACAACCGTCCCGGTGGCGGACTGGGCGCGCCCATCGACGCTCCCGACCCGCTGCACGACTATCGCGCCTACATCCTCGGAGCTTTCGCGCTGGTGCTGGTGATGGGCGGAGCTTTTATCGTGTCACGATCCAATCGCCCACAGGTGGCGACCGTCGCCGCGGGGACATCCGGCAAGGTGGAAGCCGATTCTCCGGAATCGGCCGCTGCTTTTGCGGACTTTGTCGAGCCGGCCGCGCCGGCGAGAGATCGCAATGCACTCCTGTTGGAAGCGATGAAGGAAGAGTTGTTCCAGCTGGAACTGGATCGCCAGCAGGAGAAGGTCACCGCAGAGGAATATGCCAAGGCCAAAGCCGCGCTCGATGAAACCCTCAAGCGTGCTCTGGCTCGCAGCAAAGCCGGCAGCTGAGCGCCTGCAGAGTTGCTGCAACCCGCCTTGGGCAACGCAGGCCACGACCCGGTGCTGCCGTTAAGCAAACGCCGCGTGGGGCCCACTACCTCGGCTACAGCAACTCGGAAGACGCTCCGGCTGCCGCTCGCGTCCTCTTCAAGCCACGCCTTTGGCGTTCATGAAGTCGCTGTACTGTTTGTCCACGCCCACAATGTGCTGCGACAGCCACTTGGTCAGAAAGTCCAGCACCTCGATCGAGAGCCCAATGGTTCCCGCCTTGTACTGATCGGCTACTTCCTTGATCTTGTTGGTGAATTTACGGTGTTGTTCGATCTGCGACGACAATCCCGGGTAGCCCAGCTCCTTCATCACCGCTTCTTCCGCGGTGAAGTGCCGCTCGGTGTAGCGCAACAGCTTGGTCAGCACATCGTGCAGAACTTCCTTGCCGCGACCGCAGCTCATGCCTTCATGCAGCTCGTTGATGATGCTGAACAGCTGCTGATGGTCGTCGTCAAAGCGCTTCACTTTGACACTGTAGGTTGGGTTCCAGGTGAATAGGGGCATGCGATCATCTCCTGCGCCCTTCATCGGCAGAGATGACAGATGCTTTAGAGCGGTAGGGTTTCATGCCTGAAACCTGCTCGTCGCCAACTCCGCTCGGCTCCCCCGCATCTTCTAACCGAGCGGCGTACAATCATCTCCGCCGTTTCACTATCTCACTGCGACGAGGTCTCACATGCCTCTTTGGCATTCCGGAGTACGCTTCGCCACGCGCAAGCTGCCCGCGCGCATCGGGCCTGCAACCCACGCGGTCCTGGATTACGCGGTTGCCGGCTCATTCCTGTTCATGGCTGCGCGCTTGTGGCGGCGCAATCGGCGAGCGGCGGTGGGCTCGCTGCTATGCGGCGGAATCGTCGCTGCCAACGCCTTGCTCACCGACTACCCCGGCGGAGTCTTCGACGTGATCGACTACAAGACGCACGCGCGCGTCGATGCCGGCCTGGCTGCACTCGCCGGCGCTACTCCGCGTCTGCTGGGTTTTTCCGGAGAACCAGAAGCGCAATTCTTTAACGTCGAGGCCCTCGCACAAACCGTGGCGACCACCCTCACCGACTTCGATCACTACGAATGATTTTGCAAGGTAGAGCTGGCCTTCAGGTAAGCGTCCTCGCGTACCAGGGACTGTGAGACGGCTTCACGAGGCTGCTGAAAAAGTCGATTGTGGAGCGTTTGGAAGGGGCGCAGCTTTGATGCGCCATTGCAAGTCTTTTGTTTTGTCATCACGAGGAAGCTTTCAGGCCGACGAGGGATCTGCTTCCCGGTTTTTCAGCAGCCTTTCAGCCGGCGGCACGCTCGATCTCACAACCTCTCCGCCGCCTTCAACCCCAGCGCACGTTCCTTCGCCATCACATCGTTCGCCGGCAGGCTCTTATCGCGGATGGAGAAATCGATCGCCGTATTTCCCTTGCGCACGAACAGGCTCGTGCCGAACTCGCTGGTCACATAAAACGCCTCGTCGCCGATCCCGCTCACTGGCGTTACGGTAACGTTGCCGCTGGCCGCTTTCTCCTTCTGGAAGTAGGGCACCTGCGCGAAGTGGAGCACGAGCTTGGTCCCAATCTCGCCCGTCTGCCCGGTCTGCGTCCACCCGCACATCACTTTGGCAGACGCAGGAATGTGTTTGCCGGGATCGATCGACACGCCCAGCACCGCGCCAATCTCCGCCGGCGTCAGCACCTCGCAGGCATCGGTAACCGGCGCCGCTGTCTGCGCGGACGACGAATGACACGCGCTGAGCATCAGGGTCATCAATGCCAGAGAGCGAAGCAACGAGAATTCATAAGAGGTTCCTGAGTTCGCGAAATACAAAAGAGCCGCCTGTTTGGCGGCTCGTAGTCTATCGCAAATGGTGCAACTTCACACCCGCTCTTCAATCACCTGCCTGATCCGCTCGAATGCCCAATCGATCTCCTCACGCGTGATCACCAGCGGCGGCGCAATGCGAATCACATATTCGTGCGTCTCCTTGCAGAGCAGGCCGACTTCTTTCAGCGCTTCGCAGTAGGGCCGCGCGGGCACATCCAGCTCAATGCCGATCCACAGCCCCTTGCCGCGGATCTTCGCGCAGATGCGGGCTGCGCAGCGTTCGCAGCCGCTCCAGGAAGTACTCGCCCAATTCGGCCGAGCGCTGTACCAGCTTCTCGTCAATCAGAACCTGCAACGCCGCGCGCGCCACCGCGCAGCCCAGCGGATTGCCGCCGAAGGTGCTGCCATGGTCGCCGGGATGGAAGACGCCGAGGATCTCCTTCGACGCCAGCACCGCCGACACCGGATAGAATCCGCCCGCCAGCGCCTTGCCAATGATCACCATGTCCGGCCGCACGCCCTCATGCTGGTGTGCGAATAGCCTGCCGGTGCGGCCCAGTCCCGACTGGATCTCATCAACCACGAACAGCACGCGATTGCGCCGGCAGATGTCGGCTGCCTCGCGCAGAAATCCTTCGGGCGGAATCGCGATGCCGGCCTCGCCCTGAATCGGCTCGACCAGAAAGGCGCAGGTGTTGGGCGTGATCGCGTCGCGCAGCGCCGCCGTATCGCCGAAAGGAATGACCTTGAATCCCGGTGTGAACGGCCCGAAGCCGTCGCGATACTGCTCATCGGTGGAGAAGCTGATGACCGTCACCGTGCGGCCATGAAAATTGTTGGCGCAGACAATGATCTCGGCTTTGCCATCCGGAATGCCTTTGACCTTGTAGCCCCACTTGCGCGCGGCTTTTACCGCGGTCTCGACCGCCTCCGCGCCCGAGTTCATGGGCAACGCCACCTCATAGCCGGTCAGTTCATGCAGTTGCTGGTAGAGCAGCGGCAGCTGATCGTTGCGAAAGGCGCGCGAAGTCAGCGTAACCTTGTGCGCCTGGTCGAACATGGCTTTCATGATTTTGGGATGACAGTGTCCCTGATTGACCGCCGAATACGACGCCAGGCAATCCAGATAGCGCCTGCCTTCCACGTCATACACCCACACGCCCTCCGCCCGCTCGATGACCACATCCAGCGGATGGTAATTGTGGGCGCCATAGTTTTCTTCCAGCTCGATGAAATCCTTGGTTTCAAGATGATCCAGTACGGGCATGATGAGTCCTTTTTGAAAGCGATTAGCGATTAGCAATTAGCAATTAGCGATTAGCAACCGCGGCTGCTCGGCGCAGTGCACCCGGCTCACTCTCGTGCCGGCTTCTCTCAACCTTGCGGAGGAGAGAAGCAAGCATTCGCTGAACCTCTTGAGTGCCTTGGGTCAACTCCTGGTACTTCTCTCGGGCAAGGAAACCCAAGTCGCAGGACAGCAGTAGAAAATATTCCACTTCAAAGCACGAGCCAGCTGCGATGTTCAGAAAACGGTGGAAATCACCATCGCCCGTCCGGCCGCAGCCTTCTGCAATATTTGCCGCAACCGAGGCACTACACCGTCGTATCTGGTTCGTGATCCCGTAAATCTCGTTTCTCGGAAAGCCCGCGGTCGCACGATAAATAGCGAGCGTGAGGGCATGAGCCTTTTCCCACACTGTCAAACGTCGAAATTCCTTCATCAGGGGACGTTCCTTCCGAGGGTCTTAAGCTAATCGCTAATTGCTAATTGCTTCTTTTATTCCAGCATCATCGTCAACAACGCCATCCGCACATACAGTCCATTCGCGGCCTGGCGGAAATACAGTGCGCGCGGATCGTCGTCCACGGTCTTATCCAGTTCCACCGTGCGCGGCAGCGGATGCATGATCATCGCGTCCGGCTTCATGCGCTGCAGCACCGACGAATTAATCGCGTACCGGTGCGTTCCTAGGCCGCGGCAGTCGCTCCGGCAGAATGCGCGTCTGGTAGATCACGTCAGCCTCGCTCAGCACGCGGTCAATGTCCGATTCCAGTTCGTAGCGCACACCGTGACGATCGAGATACTGCAGAATGTCATTCCTCATCTGCATTTCGGGCGGGCTGACGAAGTACAGCTTCACGCGCTCAAACTTCGCCAGCAGATAGGTCAGCGATCGCGCCGTGCGCCCGCGGTCCAGCTCGCCAATGAATGCCACGCTCAGCCCATCCAGCGGCCGTTCGCGATAGATCGTGTACAAATCGAGCAGAGCCTGCGTCGGATGCTGCCCGCCATCGCCGTCTCCGGCGTTGATGATCGGCACCGGCGAAACTTTCGCGGCGCGCGCCGCACCTCCCGTCTCGTGATGCCGAATGACGATCACGTCGCAATAGCTGCCGATGATGCGGATCGAGTCTTCCACCTGCTCCGCTTCGATCTCCGACGAGAACGCGCGCGCATGTTCGGTGGAAAGCACGCGCCCGCCCAGCCGGTGCATCGCCGCTTCGAACGAAAACCGCGTCCGCGTCGACGGCTGATAAAACAGGCTGGCCAGGATGCGATTCTGGTAATCGAGCGTGCCGCCGCGCGCCACAATCCGTTCCATCAGCCGCGAGCGATCGAACAGCTCCATCAGCAGCGGAACCGTGAACTGCTGCGACTCGATAACGTGCTTCAGGGTCATACGCGAGCGTCCCAGCTTCTCGTCCCGCAAGTCGGGCCGGAGGGTGCAAGATGGGCATGGCCTACCGGAGAACCGGCTCCTCCAATTCCTGCTCGACAGCTTCGCCGGCCATTGCGCCGAATCCGGCACAATGCGCGTGCCGGCGCGGCCGGCGACTGCCTCGCACAGAAGTTCAAACGACGTGATCACCGCTTCCTTGCCGCCGCTGCGCAGGAAGTGAATCACCGATTCGATCTTCGGCCCCATGTTTCCGGTAGGGAAGTGTCCGGCGCGGAGATACTCCTCCAACTGCGACACCGAGACGTGAGCCAGCGGTGTCTGATCGGGCTTCTTGTAGTTCAGGTAAACGTAATCGGTGTCGGTGGAGATGGCGAACAGATCGACGCCCAGTTGCGAAGCCAGCAGCGCCGACGCGCGATCCTTATCGATGACCGCCTCCACACCTTGCAACTCACCATTGACGCGAACCACCGGAATTCCGCCGCCGCCGGTCGACACCACCAGCACCTTGCGCGCCACCAGCATGCGGATGATGTCCAACTCCACAATCTCCAGCGGCTCCGGAGATGGCACAACGCGCCGGTAGCCGCGCGCCGCGTCTTCCACGATGTGCCAGCCCAGCACGCGCTTGCGCTCCTCGGCGTCGGCGCGTGAATAAAACGGACCAATGGGTTTGGAGGGCTCGCGCATGGCAGGATCGTCCGGCGAGACCACCGTCTGGGTCACCATGCTGGCGACAGGAGTATCGATGCGAGCGTCGGAGAGCTCGTTGCGCAGGGCCTGCTCCAGCAGGTAGCCGACTTCGCCCTGGCTGGCCGCACCGCAGACATCAAGCGTCTGCCCGTAGACCACATCGGACGCGCGCTCCGACCGCAGCAGCTGCGCTCCCACCTGCGGCCCGTTGCCGTGCGTGATCACCAGCCGATATCCCAGCCGGATGAGCCCCACCATGGCCCGCGCAGTGCGGCGGGCATTGGCCACTTGCTCAACGATTGTGCCTTTCTCACCCGCCCGGATGAGAGAGTTGCCTCCAACCGCGACTAGCGCAGTCTTCGACATAAGATCCTTTGGGCGATTCGCTCTTCGCTCTTCGCTATTCGCTCTTCGCCAATCGCTCTTTGCCGTACGCTCGCTGTTTGCTCCTCAGGAATCGCGTCTCTCGCGGTCGCTAGTCCCTAGCCCCTAATCCCTGTCCCAACCAGAGGCATGCGAATAGCGAACAGCGAAAAGCGAACAGCGAACCGCGGCTTCTCTATCTCACCAGCTCCACAATCGGCTCGCGCATCACTTCGTATTCCGGCACGCGCACCGGCTGCATCAGTTCCAGCATGATTGCCTTCTGCGCGTGCAGCCGATTCTCTGCCTGCACAAACACAAACGACCGCTGCGAGTCGATTACCTCATCCGTAACTTCATCGCCGCGGTGCGCGGGCAAACAGTGCAGGAAGATGGCGTCCTTCTTGGCCTGGCCGAACAACTTGCCATTGATCTGATACGGCGCGAAGATCTTCTTCCGCGCCTGCGTCTCCGCTTCCTGACCCATGCTCGCCCAGACATCGGTGTAAATCACATCGGCATCAAACGCCGCCGTCTCCGCATCGTGCGTGACGGTGACGGCCCCACTGGTTTCGTTGCAGCGTTTGCGCGCCCAAATGATTGACTCGTTATCCGGCTCATATCCCGGCGGGCAGGCGATCCACACGTCTGCACCCATCTGCGCTCCCAGGAACATCAGCGAGCGCGCAACGTTATTGCCGTCTCCGATATACGCGACCTTCAGCCCCGAGATGCGGCCTTTTATCTCCAGCATCGTCAGGTAGTCCGCCATCGCCTGGCAGGGATGGCAGTAATCGGTCAAGCCATTGATGACTGGAATGTCGGCGTGCTTCGCCAGGTCCACCACAATCTGGTGCGCGAAGGTGCGAATCATGATTCCCTGGACCATCCGTTCCAGGTTCTTCGCCACGTCGTGCACCGACTCGCGTTTGCCCAGGCTGATCTCCGCCGGCGAGAGATAGAGCGGATGCCCGCCCAGCTCCTCCATGCCGACATCGAACGTTACCCGCGTGCGCAGCGATGGCTTCTCGAAGATCATCGCCAGCGTCTTGCCCTTCAGTGCCGTGCGATAAGCGTCGGGGTGCGTCTTCACCTGCACCGCGACGTGCAGAAAGTGCCGTATCTCCAGAGGCGTGAAGTCACGAATCGAGAGAAAGTCCTTGATGGGCATGACTACCTCCCAGCGCCGGCCAGTTCGGGCTTGTAGGTTTCCGTGAACTGCTCAATCAATCCGCCGATCGCGGGCTTGCCCAGCTCCTCGACTTCATAGCGGACGCACACATTCGGCTTTTCGAGCTTGATGGTCCGCGCCAGATCGATTGGCGTGGCCACTACGACCAGGTCGCACGGCACGCGCTTGATGGTCTCTTCCAGCTCATGCCGCTGCGTATCGCTGTAGCCCATCGCCGGCAGCACGCGCCACAGGTGCGGGAACTTTTCGAACGCCTTCTTGATGGAGCCGATCGCATAGGGCCGAGGATCGACCAGCGCCGCCGCGTGATAACGATTGGCCGCCACCACGCCGGCGCCATACGGCATCTCGCCATGCGTGAGTGTCGGGCCATCCTCCACCACCAGCACCGTCTTGCCGCTGATGATGTCGGGATCGTCGACCGTCACCCGGCATGCCATCTCAATCACCTTCGCATTGGGGTTGTACAGCGCGATATTCCGGCGCACGGTCTTGATGCCGTCAGGATCGGCGGTATCGACCTTGTTGATGATCAGCACATCGGCGCTGCGGAAGTTCACTTCGCCGGGATAGTAGCCAAGCTCGTGTCCGGCGCGATGCGGATCCAGCACCACGATCTTCAGATCGGAGCGATAGAAAGACGTATCGTTGTTGCCGCCGTCCCACAGGATGACGTCGCCTTCCTTTTCCGCCTGCCGCAGAATGTCGAGATAGTCCACGCCGGCATAGACGGTCGTGCCCTCGACGATGTGCGGCTCGTACTCCTCGCGCTCTTCGATGGTGCATTCATGGCGATCCAGATCGGCGAGCGATGCGAAGCGCTGCGCCCGTTGTGCGGCCAGGTCGCCATACGGCATCGGATGTCGCACCACAACCGGATGCCATCCCTGATTGCGAAACTCGGCCGCAATCCGCCGCGATACCGGGCTCTTGCCGCAGCCGGTACGAACCGCGCACACCGAAACCACCGGTACCTCGGAGGCGAGCTGAGTTCGCTCCGCAGCCAGCAGCTTGAAGTCGGCGCCTGCGGCCACCACCCGCGATGCCAGGTGCATCAACGTGGCATACGGCACGTCGCTGTAGGCAAAGACCGCCTCATCCACATGTTCGTCGCGGATGATCTGCTCCATCTTGTCTTCTTCCAGGATCGGAATGCCGTCGGGATAAAGCTCGCCCGCCAATGCGGCAGGATAACGACGGCCTGCGATGTCGGGGATTTGAGTTGCGGTAAAGGCTACGACTCGGAATTCGGGGTTGTTGCGAAAGATTACGTTGAAATCATGAAAATCGCGTCCTGCTGCTCCAAGGATGAGGACTCGTCGCATAGCGCCATGAAAGCGTCATTAGACCCATGATGTGGGGACACTTTTCTCCTTACCCAGCATGGTGAACCGTCGAGAAAACTGGCGCAGTGAGGGCGGTCACGGATGTGTGAGACATGCTGGCGTAACAAACTGTTAACCGTTTTCGCCATCGAGAGGAGGTATTACCTCTTTCTCGTTGTCACCCTCACCGAACTCTGCGAAACTAGCCAGTCCTCAGGAATCCTCATGGAGCGCGAGTTTTCGGCTGGCGGCGTCGTCCTGCGCAAGATGCGCGGCCGCTGGTTCCTTGCCGTCATCGAGCCGCACATGACTCGCCCCAAGAAGCCTGCGAAGAAAGCGAAGAGCAACAATGGCGCGCCCGCCGTCACCGCCTTGCCGAAAGGCGCAATCGATGCTGGTGAGAAGCCCGACCAGACCGCCCTGCGTGAGGTTCACGAAGAAACCGGCCTTCACGCCGACCTCATCACCAAGCTCGCCGACATAAAGTACGTCTACGTCCGCAACTGGGGCAATCAGGCTCGCGTCTTCAAGATCGTGAGCTTCTATCTTCTGCTGTATCGTTCCGGCAAACTCGGCAACATCTCGCCGGAGATGCGCGTCGAAGTGCAGCGCGCCTTCTGGATCCCGCTCGATGAAGCGCCCACCGCTCTCAGCTACAAAGGCGAGCGCGAGGTCGCCGAAAAGGCCGTGCAATACCTTGCCGCTCATCCTGACCTGGAAGCCGATGCCACAGACGCCTCACGTTGAACGCCATTTCACCGCCGGCGACGTCGTTCGGGACGTCGTTATCGGGATGTCGGACGGCCTCACCGTTCCTTTTGCGCTGGCCGCCGGACTTTCTGGCGCCATCGACAACAGCCACATCGTCGTCGTCGCCGGACTCGCCGAGATCGCCGCCGGCTCCATAGCCATGGGATTGGGCGGATATCTCGCCGCGAAGAGCGATGCCGAGCATTACGCGAGCGAGCGTCAGCGCGAAGCGCGTGAGGTTCAGGAAATCCCCGACGAAGAAGCACTCGAGGTGCAGAATGTCTTCGCCGACTACGGCCTCTCGCGGGAGGAGAGCGCTCCTGTCGTCCAGGCGCTTACGCGCAAGCCGAAGCAATGGGTCGATTTCATGATGCGCTTCGAACTGGGTCTGGAAGAGCCCGATCCCAAACGAGCGGTGCAGAGCGCTGCGACCATCGCCGTCTCTTATGTTGCGGGCGGAATCATTCCACTCTCGCCCTACATGGCTCTACATAGCGCTCGTTCCGCACTGCTGTGGTCGGTCCTGGTGACGCTGATCGCTCTGGGCGTCTTCGGCTACATCAAGGGCCGTTTCACCGGCGCCAAGGCCGTTCGTTCCGCGTCACAAACGGTCGTGATCGGCGGACTTGCGGCCGGAGCCGCCTTTCTGCTTGCGAAACTCATCTCCTAAATCATTGGTTGGAAAATACTTAAAAATACTTGTTGACTGAATGAGGGTTCATTCAGTACGATCAGTTCAACTTAATACGGCGCGCGTCGTTGCCATCCTCACCCCACATCTTACGACGCGCGCCTTGTTTTTGAGCCGCAGTTTTATGCCGTTGTTGCCGAAGGGGAGAGTTGTGCCGGGTGTCGCGCCAACGCAAACACAGCACCGATTCCAGGTTGCATTCCATCAAAACTTACTTAGGTACAGGCCTGCGCTAGAAGCAGCGGGCAACAACCGGGCCGTCTAATCCGGTCTGGCCGGAGTCATAACATCTCATGCTGAAGCGGATTGAGAGAGTCGCCGTTCTGGGCGCGGGCACCATGGGCGCCCGCATCTCCGCACACCTGGCCAACGCCGGTGTTCCTTCTTATCTGTTCGACATCGTTCCTCCCGACGCCGACGGCCCGGCGCGCAATCGCATCGCCGCTGCCGGACTGGAAGCCGCCGTCAAGTCCAAGCCCGCCGCTTTCTTTGAGCCCTCGCTCGCGCGCCTGGTCACCATCGGCAACTTCGAGGACGATCTCCACAAGCTCGCCGAAGTCGACTGGATCATCGAAGCCGTCATCGAGGACCTCGAGATCAAGCGCAGCCTGCTGCGCAAGATCGAGAAGATTCGCAAGCCCGGCACCATCATCACCACCAATACCAGCGGTCTGCCGGTCGCGAAAATCGTCGAGGGATTTCCTGACGACTTCCGCCGCTCCTGGTTTGGCACCCACTTCTTCAATCCGCCGCGCTACATGCGCCTGCTGGAGATCATCCCCACGCCCGACGCCGATCCCGCCGCGATGGACACCATCGCGCGCTTCTGCGATCTGCACATGGGCAAGGGAGTGGTGTACGCGAAGGACACGCCGAACTTCATCGCCAACCGCATCGGGACGTTCTCCATACTCAACGTCATGCGGATCATGATGGAGATGGACCTGAGCGTCGAGGAGGTCGATGCGCTCACCGGCACCGCCGTCGGCTGGCCCAAGACCGCGACCTTCCGCCTCGCTGACCTCGTCGGCCTCGACATCCTTGGCCACGTCGTGCGCAACGCTACCACCAACATTCAGGACGAGCGCGGCGATCTCAAGTTGCCCACTTTCTTCCAGCAGATGCTGGAGCGCAAATGGCTCGGCGACAAGACGAAGGGCGGCTTCTATCGCAAGGGTAAGAAGCCCGACGGCGAGAAAGAAATCCTCGCGGTCGATTGGAAGACCCTTGAGTATCGCGCCTCGCAGCGCCCGAAGTTCCCGGCGCTTGAGATGGCGAAGACCGTCGATGATCTGCCCGAGCGTCTGCGCATGATGCTGGCGCCTTCCAAAGATAAGGCCAACATCTTTCTCTGGTCCGTCCTCTCCGATCTCTGGACCTACGCGGCAAACCGCATTGGCGAAATCTCCGACTCGGTCGTCGAGATCGATCGCGCCATGAAGCTCGGCTTCAACTGGGAAATGGGCCCCTTCGAGCTGTGGGACGCGGCCGGCGTTGCCAAGACCGTCAAGCGCATGCAATCGGAAGGCAAGCCAATCTCGCCGAAAGTCGAGAAGCTGCTGGCTTCGGGTTGTGAGAATTGGTATGCCGACGATGCCAAAGCCGCCAGCGGACGCGCTTATTTCGATCTCGGCATAGGCCACTACCAGTCCGAGAAAGTTCCCGCCGGAGTCTGGTCCGTTACCGTCGCCAAGAAATCCGGCCTCGTGGTCAAGAAGAACGCGGGCGCATCGCTGGTCGACATTGGCGACGGCGTCGGCTGCATCGAGTTCCACTCCAAGATGAACTCGCTGGGCGGCGACATCGTGCAGATGATCACGCAGACGCTCAGGCCCGGTGGCGCCGGCGACAACTTCGACGCCTTCGTCATCACCAACGATGCCGGGAACTTCTCCGTCGGCGCCAACATCATGATGCTGCTGATGGCGATTCAGGAAGAAGAGTGGGACGAGGTCGATCTCGCCATCAAGCAGTTCCAGGGCATGACGCAGGCCATCAAGTTCTCGCCCAAGCCGGTGGTCGTTGCGCCGTTTGGCATGGCCCTCGGCGGCGGCTGCGAGATCACGTTGCATGGCGCGGCTCGCCAGCCGCACGCCGAACTCTATTGCGGCCTGGTCGAAGTCGGCGTTGGCCTGCTGCCCGGTGGCGGAGGCTGCAAGGAAATGACGCTGCGCGCGCTCGACAAGGCCTATCACATCCGGCCGCACGGTCGCGGCGAGAGCGTCGAGCTGATGGAAGCGCTCAAGCAGGCTTTCGAAACCGTCGCCATGGCCAAGGTCTCGATGTCGGCCTTCGAAGCTCGCACCCTCGGATTCCTTTCCTCGGGCGACGACATCACTATGAATAGGGAGCGCGTGCTGACCGACGCGAAGGAGCGCGCGCTGGAGCTGGTGCATGAAGGCTATCGCGCGCCGGTGATGCGCACCGAGATACCCGCGCCCGGCGAAAGCATTCTGGCGACGTTGAAGCTCGGTGTGCACATCATGCACGAAGGCCAGTTCATCACCGATCACGAAGTGAAGATCGGCAACAAGGTCGCCGAAGTGCTGTGCGGCGGCGCGGTGAATCCGGGCACGCTGGTCAGCGAACAGTATCTGCTGGATCTGGAGCGCGAGGCCTTCAAGTCCCTCTGCGGCGAAAAGAAGACCCAGGAGCGCATCCAGTACACGCTGAAGACGGGGAAGACACTGAGGAACTGATTGGGTGCAGTTTGCCAATGTTGCGGTGGCGATATGAAGGTCGTCACGGCTGCGTCACCTGCCACTCTTCGGTGAAGATGCCCGTGCATTTCACCGCATTATGTATGGCAGCGAAACAGAGGAAGTTTCACCACCTGGCTGCGACTGGGAGCAGTGTCCGATCTCCGAAGGGCAGATGCTGGGTTGCGGTGCATAAAGGAAGTAGGCTTGAATTGAGAAGCAAAGCCTGACCAAGGATTCGTGTCGTCGCGTGAAAATTTGGGGCTTGCCCAGAACCGAGTCCCGCTTGCGGGACGGCGAAGATGATAGCCCAGGACGGAGCGAAGCGGAGTCCTGGGTAGGCTTAGAACAAGGCCGGAGTCCCGTGGGGACGGCATATGTTCGCCAGCGTTTCAACGCAGGCAACTGGTCGAGACCACAGTCGGCTCAGGCGAGCTTTCTGTCGTTATAGGGGTCCTTCGACTCCGCATTCGCAAAAAGCGCGAATGCTCCGCTCAGGATGACACCTGGGTCTGGTTTGGCTGATGGCTAATTGCCAATTGCTAATTGCTAATTGCTGAGGTTCTCATGCGTGACGTTGTCATCGTATCCGCCGTCCGGACGCCGGTCGGCAAGGCTTACAAAGGAACTTTGCGGGCGACTCGTCCCGACGATCTGGCCGCGACGGCCATCAAAGGCGCGCTCGAGCGCGTGCCAGCCCTCGATACCAAAGAGATCGAGGACGTGATCCTCGGCTGCGCCATGCCTGAAGCTGAGCAGGGCATGAACGTCGCCCGCATCGCATCACTCCGCGCCGGTCTGCCGGTCGAAATCTCGGCCATGACCATCAATCGCTTCTGCTCCTCCGGCTTGCAGTCCATCGCCATGGCCGCCGAGCGCATCATGGCTGGCGGCGCGGAGACCATCATCGCCGGCGGCGTCGAATCGATGACCATGATCCCCATGGGCGGCCACAAAGTTTCCGCCAATCCCTGGCTGGTCTCCAACTATCCCGACGCGTATCTCTCCATGGGCCTCACCGCCGAGCGCGTCGCCAAGCGTTACAACATCACCCGCCAGATGCAGGACGAATTCTCCGTCGCGAGCCACAAGAAAGCGATCGCCGCGATCCAGGCGGGCAAGTTCGACGACGAACTCGTGCCCGTGCCGGTCAGCTTCACCACTCCGAACGGCAGCAAGCCCAAGCGCACCGACATCGTCTTCAAGATCGACGAAGGCCCGCGCGCCGACACTTCGCTCGAAGCGCTGCTCGCCCTCAAGGCGGCATTCCACGCGAAGGGCACCGTCACCGCCGGGAACTCCTCGCAGATGTCCGACGGCGCAGCCGCTGCAGTTGTCATGTCCGCTGATCGCGCAAAGGCGCTCGGACTGAAGCCGCTCGCTCGCTACGTCGCCTTCGCTACCGCTGGGTACTTGCCGGAAGAGATGGGCATCGGCCCGGTCTTCGCCATCCCGAAGGCTCTGAAGATCGCCGGCCTCAAGCTCGAAGACATCGACGTGATCGAGTTGAACGAAGCCTTCGCGGCGCAGTCGCTGGCCGTCATTCAGGAAGGCAAGCTCGATCCCGCACGCATCAACGTCAACGGCGGTGCCATCGCGCTCGGACATCCGTTGGGATGCACCGGCGCCAAGCTGACCGCCAGCATCATCCGCGAACTCAAGCGCCGCAACGGCCGCTACGGCATGGTCACCATGTGCGTCGGCGGCGGCATGGGCGCGGCAGGCATTTTCGAAAATTTGCAGTAGGAGTATTCACCACGGAGGCACGGAGAACACGGAATTTTTTAGATCAAAAGATACGGGCAGCGCAAATACTGGCTGTCTTCGAATACTGGCCCTTGGTTCCAGAGACTTTTCTGAATAGAATTCCGATTCCGTGACTTCCGTGCCTCCGTGGTGAAAACGATTTCTTGAACAGGAAGGATCTATGGCTACAACTACGGCAGCTCCCAGAACCAAGACCACGGGCGGAAGCTTTCTGCTCGAAGATCACCAACTCGACAACGTCTTCACCCCGGAAGACTTCAACGAAGATCAGCAGATGATCGCGAAGCTGGCCGACGAGTTCGCGACCAACGAAGTTCTGCCCAACGTCGAAAAGATCGAGCACAAGGATTGGGCGGTCACTCGCGAGCTGCTGAAGAAGTCCGCCGAGATGGGCCTGACCAACGCCGACGTGCCCGCCGAATACGGTGGCTCGGAGATGGACAAGGTCTCCTCCGCCATCATCGCCGACCGCATGGCCAAGTGCGGCAGCTTCGTCGTCTCCATGGGCGGACACGCCGGCATCGGCACGCTGCCCCTCGTCTTCTTCGGCACCGAAGAGCAGAAGAAGAAATACCTGCCCAAGCTCGCCTCGGCCGAGATGATCGGCGCCTACGCGCTCTCGGAGAGCACCAGCGGCTCCGACGCGCTCAACTCCCGCACCAAGGCTGTGCTCTCGCCCGACGGCAAGCACTACATCCTGAACGGCGAAAAGATGTGGATCACCAACGCCCACTTCGCCGACCTGTTCACCGTTTTCGCCAAAGTTGACGGCGAGAAGTTCACCGCGTTTCTCATCGAGAAGGATTTCCCCGGCTTCTCCGTCGGCAACGAAGAAAAGAAGATGGGCATCCGCGGCTCGTCAACCGCGCCGCTCATCCTCAACGACTGCAAAGTGCCGGTCGAGAATGTTCTCGGCGATGTCGGCAAGGGCCACATCATCGCCTTCAACATCCTCAACGTCGGCCGCTTCAAGCTGGGCGCGGGATGCGTCGGCGGAGCGCGCACCTCGCTGCAGAATGCGATTGCCTACGCCAAGCAGCGCAAGGCGTTCACCAAGTCCATCGCCGACTTCGGATTGATCCGCGAAAAGATTGCCCAGATGGCGGTCGGCATCTACACGGGCGAGGCGATGGTCTATCGCACCGTTGGCATGATGGACACCGCTCTGGACCAGATCGAGAAGAATCCCGAGCTGATCCGCAAAGCCATCGAGGAGTACGCCGTCGAGTGCTCCATCATCAAGGTCTGGGGTTCGGAGATGCTCGACCACGTGGTCGACGAGACGGTGCAGATTTATGGCGGCTACGGCTTCGTCGAAGAGTATCCCGCCGAGCGCGCCTATCGCGACTCGCGCGTCAACCGCATCTTCGAAGGCACCAACGAAATCAACCGCCTCATCATCACCGGCTGGCTGCTGAAGCGCGCCATGAGCGGACAGCTTCCGCTGCTGCCGGCCATCAAGAAGGTCATGGACGAAGTCATGGCCGGTCCGTCCGGCGAGGAACTCGAAGGCGTGCTCGCCGCCGAGCGCAAGCTGGTTGAAAACGGCAAGAAGCTGGCGATGCTGGTTGCCGGCGCGGCTTCGCAAAAGTACATGCAGAAGCTCGCCGATCAGCAGGAGATCATGGGCGCGATCGCCGACATGGTGATCGAAGCCTTCGCCATGGACTCGGCCGTCCTGCGTGCGCGCAAGAGCGTCGAAGCTCAGGGCGAGGAGAAGTCCGCGCTCATCATCGCCATGACGCAGATCTATCTCGCGGGCGCATTTGCTCGCCTGGAAGCCGCTGCGAAGAAAGTCATCGCCGCGGTTGCCGAAGGCGACATGCTGCGCACCCAGATGGCTATCGTCCGCCGCCTCGCCAAGCACGAGCCGGTGAACGTCATCGCACTGCAGGAGAAGGTCGCCGCCCGCGTGCTGGAAACCGGCAAGTACGTAACGGCATAGCGAGCGTTTATAACGCAAAACCAAAAGGGCGGGACACAAGCTGTCCTGCCCTATCTTTTGCGGTATATTTGGATTGTCGAAATGCCAATACACACCTATACCGCTGTCGTTCATCGCGAAGAAGCTTGGTACGTCGCCGAATGTCCCGAGGTTGGGGTAGTAAGTCAAGGCAAGACCATCGAGGAAGCAATCGCCAACCTCAAGGAGGCGACGGAGCTTTACCTGGAAGAATTCCCGTCTCCATCAGCGGAACGGTCGCTGATCACTACGTTCGATGTGACCTATGCCTAAACTGCCCCGAGTCTCCGGGGCCGAGGCAATTCGAATTCTGGAAAAACTCGGATTCGTCCGTGTTCGACAACGCGGGAGTCATGTTGTTCTCAAACGGCAGACCCCGAGCGGTTCTGTGGGATGCGTGGTGCCCTTGCATTCTGAATTAGCGATCGGCACTTTACATGGCATACTGAAACAGGCGCAGGTAACTCCGGAAGCTTTTGTGGAAAACTTGTGATCTGCACATCGACAGAATTGTGCGATTCCCCTCCTCTGTGAATAATGGAACGGCAACGTCTTCGAGGAGAGTGCCATGTCGAAAACCCGCCTATGGACCCTGACCATAGCTTCTGTCGCAGTTCTCACCGCCCTCATCATCGCGCAGGAACAGAAGAAGCCGCTCAGCCCTCCGGGCACAGCCACGCTGACCTTCGCTGACGGCAAGACCGTCACCATCAACTACAGCCGTCCTTCGATGCGCAATCGCAAAATCTTCGGCGGGCTCGTTCCCTATGACCAGGTCTGGCGCACCGGCGCGAACTCCGCCACCAGCCTGAAGACCGACGTCGCCCTCAACATCGGCGGCACCAATGTTCCCCCCGGCAGCTATACCATCTACAGTTTGCCGGGCATGAGCAGCTGGCAGCTCATCATCAACAAGCAGACCGGGCAGTGGGGCACGGAGTATAACCAGGGCCAGGACCTGGCGCGCATTCCCATGAAGGTCACGCAGCGCTCTTCCGGACTCGAGTTGTTTACGATTTCATTCGATAAGACGGGCGGCAACTCCGGCACGCTGAAGCTTGAGTGGGAAAACACCATCGCCAGCGTCGACGTGAAGGAAGGGAGTTAGTCCGGTCTTTTCGGGCAACTTGATGGTGCAGCCCGTTTAGGTAGTGCGGCGCTTTAGCGCCGCGTCACTGCGGCTCTAGTCGTGATCGCAGCCGCAACGCGGGCCTGAAGGCCCGCACTACCTGGTCAGCGCAGCATCCAAATCGAATCATCCCACCAGCCTCGCCAAATCCACAGACTCATCCAACTCAACGCCTAAGAACTCCCGCAGGCACCGCCTCAGATCGCCCGGCGTGCTGAGCTGTATCTCTTCGCGCTCTCCCTCGCGACTAACGATCAGCCGCATGTTCGCCAAGGTGTTCCGGCCCTCCGCGGTCGCGCGGCTGCAGATCCAGCTCTTGGTGAAGTGCGATTCCGGCGAGTTTTGATGAAACGCGCACATCCCTTGGTAATCACTCAGTTGATAGGGAGCATCGCGAAAGGCATACAGCGGCGTTTGCCCTTTTTCGTCTTCGCGCAACAGCTGCCATTCGTGGCCCAGCGGCAGCACAACGTAGCGATGTCCATTGACATGATCCGCTCCGCCCGCGTGAAAGACGATCGGGTCGACAAACGAGTCGCCAAAACCCACATCGACCAGCCACGGCTCGTCGAGCTCCACCTTCAGCAGCATGTGATCGAATTCCGGGCCGAAGCCGCCATCTTCACGCCGCACGCGGGCTGACAGCATCTGGACCTCGAAGCCCAGCGCGATGAGCAGATCGGCGAATAGGCCGTTCAGCTCATAACAGAAGCCGCCGCGCCGTCGCGTGACGATTTTGTCGTAGATCCGCTCCAGATCGAGATCAATCGGAGTTCCTAACGGGATGTCGAGATTTTCGAAGGGAACGGTGAAGAGATGCCGGCGATGCAGATCGCGCAGCGCTGCGGCCGATGGCTGTCGCGGCCCATCATATTCGATGCGCCGCAGATAAGCGTCAACATCCATAGCTCAAACCGGCAGCTCATCTTGCAGCCAGCCCGCCTCCTGAGGCTTTGCCTCGGCAGTTAAATCAAGCACCAGATTCTCCAGCACCAACCGCTTGCTGGGAGGATTGGAGCGTAGTGCGAAGTCCGCGCGCGCCACACGCCGAATTGCTGCCGTTAATTCACGCCGCGATTTATAACGTCGCGCTTGCCGAATGATATCTTCTGCGGCAAACGGAGGAATTCGAAATCCCTGCCAAAGCGCTTGCCACAGCGCTCGCGAATCGCGCACATTTCGCTCGAGAATCACCAGCATCTGGCGAAAGGTTCGCGACAACATGTAGACGTGTCCGATCGCCGCTTCCTCGCCGTCACCAGTCCTGAGGATTGCGTCCAGCACCGACAGTGCGCGGCCGCGATCGCGAGACGAAATCGCATCGGTCAGCTCGTAAAACGAACGCTGCTTGGCCGCCAGCACCAGCGTCTCGACGTCGCCTAAACTGATGCGCTTCTTGTCGCCGACAAACAGCACCAGCTTCTCCAGTTCGTTGGCGATCATCATCATGTCGCCGCCGAGCGAGTCGACTAGTTCGCGCGCAGCATCGGCGTCCAGCTTCACACTGTCGTTATTGGCGGTGGCGATCGCCCACTTGACCGCGTCGCCTTCCTCCACACGCGCGAACTCCAGAATCGGGCAGTGTTCGCCCAACGTCTCGCGAATCCGCTCGTAGCGCTCCTTGTCCGTCAGTTCCATGCGCCGGACATCGGCTGGAATACTGATGTAGTCGACCACGAACACCAGCAACGCCGCAGGATTCGGATTCTTGAAGTAGTCTTCGATCGCGGCGAATTCGTCATCATGCTTGCCGCGTCCGTACAGGTTCTTGATGCCGCGTATGAAGAAGACCTGGAACGGCGACATCAGCGAGGGAGTTCGCGCCCGATCCAGCACCTGCTGCAAGATCGGTTTCCGCCAGATCCATGTCATACAGGCTCAACTCGCGCACGTCGGCAGGAACCAGATGTTGCAGGATCGCGTCGCGGCAGCGCTTGCGGAAGAACCCTTCGTCACCGATGAACACATATCCCGGAGCGAGTTTCCCGGCCTGGATGTCGGCCACAAAGCGATCGGAGGCGGCAAAGCTCCGCATCTAGAAGGCCTCCAGCATGTTCGCTACCAAGGTTTGCGCGAAGTTGGTCGCCATGCGCTGAACCGCCGGTGTGGATTCTTCGAAGAAGCTGGCTACGTTCACCGACTCCTGGTACTGCTCGCGGTAAAGAAAATTGGGATTGCTCCACAGCACCTTGCCGTCTTTTCCTGTGAGGCTGGCGTTCAGCGCCACGACGACCAGGGAAGACGAGATGCGGCCACTGACCGAGTCATACGTCAGAGGCGCGATGTAGACGCTGGTAATCGTTCCCGAGAGAGTTGCGTCGGCGGTGCCGTCATTGGTGCTGATGACGCGATAGTTGGTGCGCTCGCGCAACTCCTGAACAACCGCTCTAGTGAAGGTCTGTCCGATGCCATAGGCCTGCGACGCATTGGCAATGCCCGGCACATAAACCGTGTGCAGATCGGAGGGCAGCCGTACGGCTTTTCCGGCGGTGTGATAACCACAAGCCGTGACCAATAGCAGCAGCATCGCGCTGCAGGTCAGGCTCAGGCTGCGCCGCATCGTTCGACCAATCATTGCACCGTTCCTCGCGGGCGCGAAGCGATCATATTCTCGGCGCACTCCACGGCTGCGAGGGCGGCAATCCGCAGATTGTCGGACGCGGCCCACAGCCAGAACCCATTCGGATTTTGCGAATCGTGACGCACAAATACCTGAATCTGCTCCTGCCCGGCAGCGTTAACGTTGCTCGGCGACTCCTCCGGTCCCTGTAGAACATCTACATGCTCGCCCGATACCGCGGCCGTTAGCTCTTCAAGTTGTGCCGCGTTATCCAGTTCAATGTAAAGCGAAAATGCATGTCCGTGGAAGATGGGTGCTTGCAAGAGCATCAGCGAAGGTACGGCGAGCTGATCCTGCACAATGTTCCGGAAGTGGCGCTGAATGCGGTTTTCCACGCTCGCCAGCGCCGGCAGAGACTTGTCGCCATAGCGATCGAGCAGATTGAACGCCACCTGCGTGTCGAATACGCCTTTGGGCAGTTGCTGGAAGGAAAGCAGATTCACCGTCTGCTCATGCAGTTCGTCCATGCCCGCGGCGGCCATGCTCGGATGCCGGTTCGAACGCGGTCACCACCGCGCGCTGAATCTTCCCCACTTTTTGCGCGCGCAGCATCAGCAGCGCCAGCACAATTGCTGCGGGATGAGCAACCACCACCGTGGCTTCCGCAAAGTCGACCTTGGGCGCCGTGCCTAATTCGCGCTCGACCCAGGGAGCGCGCAACAGCACTCCCGGCTGGCCCTCCAGTGCATACGAGAGATCGACGATATCGCTGCCCTTCTTGCGCGCCAGCTTCCAGTTATCGCGTGTGAAGTTTTCGTCCGTCGCGAAGAACGTGAAATCGACATTCTCCAGATGCTCGGGAAGCACGCTCTGAATGAAAGTGGGTTCATCGCCCACGGCCTCGAGCTGGCCCAACGACTCTTCGTCGTCCAGCAGGCGAATATCTTGCGCGGGAAAGTTTCGGTCGGTGAGAACTTCCTTCAACTCCCGGCCCTTGAGGGTGGCAGCGCCCACGATGGCCACGCGGAACAGGCCGCCCCAGTGGCCTCCGTCGCTGCGAACTGCGGAGGGATTATTGGTTTCGTTAGTCATCAGGCGTGTGAGACCTCGTCCTGCGGCGGCGGCGGCGGCACCGTTGGCCGGCGGAATACAAAGGACAGCCGCGCGAACACGCCCGAAAGAATATAGATCAGCGCCAGCGCAAACAGCACATATTGCGATGCAACCCAGATCAGCGCGATCGTCAGGCCAATGACAATCAGCCAGCGAAAGTTCTGCGGCTGGCGAAAATTAATTCCCTTCAGACTGAAGAAACGCCAGGTGCTCACCATCAGGAACGCGATCGCGGTCACGAACACCGCCCAGCCAATCGACAACCACCAGATCTGCAGCGGATTGCCGTCAACTAAATGCACCATGGCAGCAACTGCTCCCGCACCGGCGGGAATCGGCATGCCCACAAAATACTTGCGCCCCGGACGCCCAGGATTGGAGGGCTGGGGATTCACCTGGATATTGAAGCGGGCCAAACGAGAGGCGCCGCTCAACAGAAACGCGAACGTTATCACCGCCCCGATCTGAATTACGTGAGTGCGCCACGTCAGATCGCCTTCCAGCGGCAGCATGCGAAAGCCCCACATCCAGGCCAGTACCGCCGGGGCGACGCCAAACGCGATCACATCGGCGAGAGAATCCAGTTCCCGGCCAAATGCGCTGGCCGTGTTCGTCAGCCGCGCGATGCCACCGTCGAAGAAATCGAAGACAATCGCAAATCCGATCGCCTTGGCCGCCTGATCGAAGTGCCAGGGATCATTCGCCGTGCCCTGAATCGCCTGCGAAATCGCATAGTACCCGGCGGCCATGTTGCCGGCCGTAAACATCGACGGCAGCAGGTACAGACCCCTGCGCACGTGCCGTGGAGGCGCAGGATTCTCGTCGCGCCGCTGCGGATATTCGCTCATCGCACCTCCGCAACATCGCGCAGCCGCGGCGTCACTGGCACCGGTTGCGCAACCGCCAGCACCGTTGAGCCGCCTTTCACGCGATCGCCCACGCGCACCTTCATCTCGGCGGTGGCAGGGAAGATGACGTCGGTGCGAGAGCCAAACTTGATCAGTCCCACCCGTTCGCCGCGCTCGACTACATCGCCCACCTTCCTGGTGAAAACGATGCGTCGTGCCAGCAGTCCGGCAATCTGTTTGAACACAACTCGACCGGCATCGGCCCGCACCGTGACGATATTCTGCTCGTTCTCTTCAGCTGACGCGGCGCCGATGGCATTGCCGAACTTACCCTTCTGATAGCGCACGTCGTCAATCACACCGCTGACCGGAGAGCGATTCACATGAACGTCGAAGACGCTCAGAAAAATGCTGATCCGCGTTTGCCGCTCGCCGTTCTCCTGAAGCTCTGAAATCGCCGTCACCTTGCCGTCCGCAGGCGACACGATCGCGCCCTGAATGGCCGGAATTCTCCGCTCCGGATCGCGAAAGAACCAGAGAAAGAACGCCGCCAGCAGCAACGGAACGGCAGCCAAGCCCGGTATGGTGAGCCACGCCACCAGGGCAGCCACGATCACCAGCGCCAGTCCGTAATAGATGCCGTCGCGAACCATGGGATAGATAGTTTGATTATAGAGCGTAGCGGACGGCTGCCCTAATTCGGGGATGCGACGATCTCGCGTGTCAGCTCGTCCATCCGCTGCTGGACTTGCTGGAATTTCTCGCCCGTGGAGGGCCCGGTAAAGCCGGCAAGGATGGCGCGCACGCGGCCGGAGCGGTCAATGTAAATCGAAGTAGGGAAGGCGCCGAAGTTCACCAGTTGCGGCAGTGTCTTCGCTATCTGGCCCTCGTCGGTCGTGCCGGTGAGCAGCAATGGGAAGGTGATTCCGAACTTCTCGCGATAGATGGCAATCTGCCGGAAATCGCGCTGCGTGTCATCGACGTATTCGTATGCCAGTCCGACGATCTCCAGCCCCTGGTCGTGATACTTGCGATACAGACTCTCCAGCACCGGCGCTTCGTCGTGGCAGTTCGGACACCACGTTCCGAAGATGTCGATGATCAGCGGCTTGCCTTTGAACTCCGGGCTGTCCTGATTCAGAGTCTTACCCGAAGCATCGACGCCGCTAAATCGAAACGGCTCGGCAGGATCTTTCACCGTCGTGAGAGCTTCGCTCAGAACGTTGGGATCGGCAGCGCTGGCCACGTGCTTGCCGCACTCCGCTGTGAAGGAAGAGACGGCTCTAATGCCGCCCTCCTGCCCTTTGAGAGAACTGCGCCGACTCAAATACGCCGTCGAGGGCCATCACATGAATGCCGTCAAAGCGGCTCAGATGGAAACGCGTCTGACCGTCGGGAGCGACGAAGACCGTTCCATGCAGTAAACCAGAATCGCCGCTGACCGGCTCGATCACCCCTGTAACCGCAACGCGACCGTTCGCCGTCGCAGTCTTTTCCTGATCGAACTTCGCCAGCGTGGTTTTCTCGGCACCCTCGCCATCGGCCCAATGAAACAGCCAGTCGCCCCAAAGGCTCATTCCCGTCCACGGCTTTCCCGGCGCGATCTCCTGATGCGGCGCCAGCACGAGCGGAATGTGCACCATGCCCTTACTGGTCTGGCGGGAGTATTCGCCTTCCATGCGCTGCGGCGAAACTATGTGAGCCGTGAGCACGCCGTCGTAGTAATCCATGCGCAAGCGTCAACACTCCGTCGTTCCAGGCTGCGCTGCTGAATGGCTGTCGATCCGTCGCGTTCACCAGCGTCGCCTGCAGCGTGCCATCTGTCTTCGCCTTCAGATCGATGACGAAATTCACCTCTCCGGCTTTGCTCTGAATGGTGCCGTCCCACAAGCCGATTGGAGCTTTGCTCGCAGTCTGAGCGAGCAGCGACCAAGGAGTTAAGAAGGCGCAACACAGGATCAAACGTAAAGCGGTACCGAAGCCGGGAAGCAGTTCGCAAGAAAGGACTCCTACGGAACAAGGATCCAGTGGGACAAAATCAGGATATCGCAAACAGGGTGGAGTTACGAGAAGCGGTCCGGCGGCAACATACACTTAGCACCAGGCGGCAAAGACCGATGTCTTTTCCGCCATGTTACAACGGTTAATGGCTACTAAACGACCAGGCTTCCAGTCCGGTACTTCTGTTCCAGGCTTTCCATCTGGTCCTTCAGGTGGAGCTTCAGCTTCTTCAGTCGCACCTCTTCGAGCTTTTCTTCTTCAGAGAGATATTTTTTCTGAATCAGAGAGTCGAGGCGCACAGCGTATTGGGAATGTTCATCGGCCAAGCGGCGAAATTCCTCATTGCTCGCTAGAAGCTGGTCGCGTACCTGAGTTGCCATTCAGTAAACCTCCGGAGAAACGGCTATCAAAACGTTATGATCAAAACGCTAGCACACGGACCGAAGCGCTTCAAGCGGTTTTGTCACGGAAATGAAATAGAAATTTTCAGAAGCAAGGCATCCTCTGCCGGCTCCCGATAATAGCCCGGCCGCCTGCCGACCTCGCTAAACCCCATCTTTTCATAGAGTCTGCGGGCAGTCGTGTTGGAAGGCCTAACCTCCAGTAACACGGAAGTGATGCCCGACTCCCGCGCTTCGTGCAGTAAATGGCCGACCAGCGCGCTCCCCAGGCCGCGACGCTGTTGCTCCGGCGCCACCACAACGTTCTCTATCTCCCATTCGTCGACTCCGCAACGCGCGATGATGAATCCGCGAAGACTCGAGGTGTCCGCTTCGTCGGTAGCGATCAGCACGACCCGGCGCGGCGCTTCTGGGGAAAACAGCGCCTCATACTCGCGTGAGCTCCAGTGTGCGGCCGTTTCCGTCTGCTGCTCGAGTGTGCGAATGAGCGGGAGATCGTCGGGAGTAGCGTGGCGAATGAGCACGGGATCAATGCTTCGGAGCGGAGAAGATCTCCGCATCAGACCGGCGGATGTAGTTCACGTCAACGCTGGCGATATCGGCGACATCGCCCGCCAGCAGCTTGCGAATGCCGATGCGCCCAATCTCATTCGCCTGCACCGGGTCAACCGCCCGGACGTTGACGTTCGCGTTTTGCAGGTGATCAAGCACGGAAGCGTCAGGCGTCAGCAATTCGCTGGCAATCTTCTTAGCTTCCTCCGCGAAGTCCGCCAGCTTGGCGATGTACTCGCGTACCAGTTTCGCGGTTCCATTCGCGACCTCGTATTCGCCGACATAAACTTCGCCACGTCCGGCATCCAGAACTGCCCTGACATTCTGGCCGGCCGATCCGCGCGCAATCGCCACGGCTTCCAGCATCGATACCGTAGCCAGCGGCTTCTGCAAAACCTCGCACAAACCTTTCACCGTCGCCAGTCCCACGCGAAGTCCGGTAAACGATCCCGGCCCAGAGACGACGACAAAGCCGTCAACATTTGTTCTTGTCGAAATGATTCTGCTCGAGCAGCGAGGCGATCGTCGGCATCAATCGCGCGGAATAGGTGCCGCCCTCCAGAGCGATGAACTGAATGACATCGAAGCTGTCGGCATCGCCGCGGCACAGAGCAACGCTACCGTGCCGGCCGGAGGTGTCGATCGCGACGATCAGCATCGCTCACACGCCTTCAGGCGCGTCTTCCACCAGTTCCAGCAGCACACCGCCGGAGCTGGAAGGATGCACGAAGACATACAGATGTCCGCCCGCTCCGACTTTGATTTCGTCGGAGATCAACCGCGTCCCGCTGGCTTTCAGCCGCTCCACCGTCGCGGACAAATCATCCACGTTTAATGCAACGTGATGCAGTCCCTCGCCGCGCTTGGCAAGAAACTTCGCAATGGTCGAATCGTCCGAGGTCGGCTCCAGCAATTCAATCCTGCTCTCGCCCACCGGAACCATCGACAGCCGCACCTTCTCCGCCTCTACCGTTTCTTCCGGCATCGGCTTCAGTCCCAGCTTCTCGTAAAACTTTCTGGCCTCACTCAACGACTTCACTGCTATTCCAAGATGATCAATCTGGCTCATGATGGCATCCCCAATTCGTCAACAATTTTCTCGACTAAAGAGTACGGGTCGCGTTTGTGCTCGGCAACTTCCGTCGCATAGCGCGCGGCCTCGCCCTCGCTTAAGTAATAAGAAAGTACTCGCTGGAAGAGAGCATCGCGCAACATCTCCGCGATGCGCGCCCGCCAGTTTTCAATTCGTCGCGCGCGTGCGCGATCGTTTTGCTGCAAGTAAACGTGATAACTCTCGATAGCCTCGACCAACTCCTCGATCCCCGTGCCATCGCTGGCCACGGTCTTAACGATCGGCGGCGTCCAGTCATCTTTGCGTATCGCCAGCGTCTGCATGGCGCGAATCTCGCGCTCCACGCGTTCGGCGCCGTCGCGATCGGCTTTGTTGATGACAAAGATGTCGGCGATCTCCAT
Organism: uncultured Acidobacteriaceae bacterium; assembly: GCA_963697175.1. GTDB lineage: Bacteria > Acidobacteriota > Terriglobia > Terriglobales > Acidobacteriaceae > Bog-257. The sequence continues at coordinate 342,552 of CAVONC010000030.1, forward strand.
GATGCCGGCCTTGATGGTCTGCACATCGTCGCCCATGCCCGGCACCAGCACGACGATGGTCACATCGGCCAGTCGCACGATGTCAACTTCGTCCTGACCGACACCCACGGTTTCGATCATGACAATATCGCGGCCGCTGGCATCCATCACGGTTGCAATGTCGGCCGTGGTGCTCGCGAGTCCGCCGAGCGATCCACGCGTTGCCATGCTGCGAATGTAAATGCCCGCGTCGGCATGATGCGACTGCATGCGAATGCGATCGCCCAGGATCGCGCCGCCGCTGAACGGGCTGGTCGGATCGACCGCAACGATGCCCACCGTCTTGCCCTGCTTGCGATAGACGCGCGCGACTTGGTCGACCAGCGTGCTCTTGCCTGCACCCGGAGCACCGGTCATTCCCAGCAGCATGGCATTTCCGCTATAAGGAAACAACGCTTTCAGCAGCGCAGTCGATTCCGGTCGATGATCTTCAACGGTAGAGATGGCCCGCGAGAGCGCGCGGACCTCGCCGCCGCGAATGCGCCGGACGAGATCTTCGATGTGGTTGTTGGAGGTCACGGAGGTCATGAAATGGATTCCAGCTGTTACTCCGGAGCTGGCGCGGAGTTCGGTTACATCTTCAGGAGGCGACGAGCCAGGCCGCCTATCACAGGATATCCGGCCCACTCTCCACGACCAGCCTTAATGCCGTAAACGATGGCAAGAACCAAAATCAGAGCCCAACCGCCCATCGCCAGCAACCAGAAAATTGGAAACATGATCATAAGCGCTGGTGGTGGCGCATTATGAGCTGTGCTGCCGGATGCCGGCGCGGTTGCGACGATTGTTCCCATGAACACGGCCATGCCAACCATCCATACGGCGGCGAGACAGACCTGCAATATAAGTGCCTGCAGTGCATGAAACTTTACGAAGAGCGAATCGCGCTTAACCAAGAAAATAACAAGAGGTGCAATCCACCAGCACACAATCTGCAAGACGTGAGCAAGAATCGCCATGGTGCGATCATCTTGCGTGACTGCGTAGGGCGAGCTGGGACCCGCATCGAGCATGAAATTTAATCTTTCAGCAACTGCCTCGCGATTACCAGCCGCTGGATCTCGCTGGTCCCTTCGCCGATGGTGCACAGCTTCACGTCGCGATAAAACTTCTCCGCCGGATAATCCTTGATGAAGCCATAACCGCCGTGAATCTGCACCGCTTCATTCGCGGCACGCACGGCAACTTCGCTGGTGAACAGCTTCGCCATCGACGACTCCAAGGTCGTCTTCATGCCGGCGTCTTTCATCGCCGCAGCGCGCATCGTCAGCAGGCGCGCGGCATCAATCTCGGTCGCCAGATCGGCCAGCTTGAATCCAATCGCCTGAAACTCGCCGATCGCCTTGCCAAACTGCTTGCGCTCCTTCGAGTACTTCAGCGCGCATTCGTAAGCGCCCTGCGCCATGCCGAGTCCCAGCGCAGCAATCGAGATGCGCCCGCCGTCGAGCACCTTCATCGCGTCGATGAAGCCTTCGCCTTCGTGGCCCAGCAGATTCTCGGCGGGAATTGCGCAGTCCTCGAAGATCAGCTCCGAGGTATCACTGGCGCGCAGTCCCAGTTTGTTCTCTTTTTTGCCGGCCCGAAATCCCGGCGTGCCCTTCTCGACCACAAAAGCTGATAATCCATGGGTATTCGCTGTCTTGTCAGTGACCGCAATCACGACCGCGACGTCCGCATAGTGGCCGTTGGTGATGAAAGTCTTGTTGCCGTTGAGCACCCACTTGTTGCCTTTGCGGATTGCGCTGCAACGTGCGCCGCCGGCGTCCGAACCTGAGCCCGGTTCCGTTAGCCCCCACGCGCCCAAGAACTCGCCGGTCGCCAGCTTGGGAACATATTTCTGCTTCTGCTCTTCGTTGCCCGCAAGGAAGATGTGGTTCGAGCACAGCGAAGTGTGCGCCGCCACGGTGATGCCGATCGAACCATCCACGCGCGAGAGTTCCTCGACCGCGGTGACGTATTCCACGTAGCCCATGCCGGCGCCGCCGTATTCGGTCGGGAAGATGGTGCCCATCACACCGAGTTTGCCGAGCTCCTTGTAGATTTCCAGCGGAAATGTGCCAGGCTCGTCCCACTTCATCACGTTGGGGGCAATCTCGCGCTCCGCGAAATCGCGCACCATCTTCTTCAGCTGCAGTTGTTCATCCGAGAGCTGGAAATCCAAACATTCCTCCGGGTAAGCGGACGCTCTGGCTGGTGGGCATCGCGCAGATAGGTCGAAACTAGCGATTATCACACAGCGGGTAAGGAGAGTCGAAATGGCGCCGCGCTCTCAGCGTGCATTCTTTTCTTCGCGAAACATTTTCAGCGCCGCTCCCGCCAGCAGAACTCCAAAGACTGCAGGTAAGAGCGCTCTAAAGGAGGGGCGCCGTGAATGAGCAAGGGAATAAATGAATCCAAACAGCCAGAAACAGGTGAAAAGAACCGCGCCGGCTAGGCCGATAGCCCAGAAGCATAGGCTCAATCGCCTCTTTAGCGGGGATCGTTTTCCGTTCGTTTTCTGATCTCCATCTGTTGCTTCGTCATCCACTCCCCAAACGTTGAAAGCGAACAGGGTGTAAAGGTTGAAAACAACGAACATGATCCCATACGTGATGAGAACAGTCTGAAGGGAAGTTCCGGTGGCGTAATGATAAATAGCGGCAAGAGACATGCCGACGATATTCCAGGCAAGAACTCGTCCCAGAGTGATCGTTTTCTTGCTTGCGCTATCCACGGCCCTAGCAACCCATAACTCGAATACGTGCAGGCTACTGCTTGATCCCGTCCAAATCCTGCTCCCACAGCTTGATTCCGCCCAGAATTCCATCTTGGTTGGAAATGGTCTTGGCGTTCTTCGGCAGCTTCATACTGATCTTGGCGGCGTTCCCACCGCCGATATAAAGCCGGTCATAATAGAACACGCGGTAGAGCTGATCGATGGCTTCCTTCAGGCGCCTGTTCCACTTCTTGCGGCCTTCCTTGGCGAGGGCGCGCCGCCCCAGATAATCCTCATAGGTCTTGTCATTGCGAAAAGGATGATGCCCCATCTCCAGCGACGGTATCGGTACGCCGTCGATATACAGACCGGCGCCCATGCCCGTGCCGAGGGTAATCACCAGTTCCACTCCGATCCCGCTGATCCCGCCCAGGCCCTGCACGACCGCATCGTTCGCCACGCGCACCGGCTTGCCCACTGCCTTCGAGAGTTCGTCCGCGAGTGGGAACTCAATCCATTTCTTGTCAAGGTTGGCAGCAGTGTAAACAACGCCTTTCTTAATCACGCCGGGAAAGCCAACCGACACCCGATCAAACTCGCCCAACTCCTTAGCAAAATCGGCAATGATCGCGATGACCGCTTTCGGTGTTGCCGGATCGGGAGTCTTCGCGCGCAGCCGATCGGTGAGCGGCTTGCCCGCCTCGTCGAGCAGCATCGTCTTGATACCGGTGCCACCAATATCGACCGCGAGCGTACGGGGTCCCTGCCCGCTAGACAATGCAATCTCGGCTAGCGGGGCGGCCGATTTCTTCTTTTTCTTCTTGGACGAGGCGTCGCTCATGCGATCTCCTGGCTCCAGCGGCTAATCAATTTTCCATTAATTCTGGATAGCCGAGCATACCGGATAAATGCTCAGGAGAAAATAGGCAAGCTGCAAGCCGATAATGCGGGCTAGAATCTGCGGCCGCGCTCCCCGACTCGCTATCGCTTAATCCAGGTCTGTCCGCCGTCAGAGGTAACCCAGGTTGCGCCCGAAGCGGTGCTTACGCTCCCTTGCACGGCGTTGTCGAAATGAATGGAAACCACAGCGCTTCGCTCAGCCTGAACATGTGACGCTCAGCGCAACCCTATTCCAGCTTTCGCCCGAGTCAGCAGAATGGAAGAGCGCGCCGCCGCTGCCGCCGGCCCACACGTTCGATCCGATGGTAGCCACCACTCGGAAGGCCACCGGCTGATCGGCGAGTATGCGCGTCCAGGCACTTCCGGGCAGAGCGCGCTCCAGATGACCCTCAGCAGTGATGCGCCAATGCGCCGCAGGCAAGAGCGCCTTCGCGAGCTTATTGACGGCGGCGGGCTGGCCCGAACTCACCAATCCAGACTTCAGCGACGCCGCAGGCGCCGTCTCATCCCTGCCGCCTGCGCCGGAGTTAGTTGGCGCGCTCTTCTGAGCATAAGTCAGATCCTTGCCCCCGTTGGGAGCGTTGGCGACAACGTTCTGATCGAAGTTCGTGGACAGGTCGGCATTATCGGCCTGGATGAGCGGGGCAGCGGAGGTCACTTCCACCGTCTGCGAGCTGCTTCCGACAGGCAGCCTCACGTCAGCCACAGTCGCCTGGCCGACGTTAATAGTGGCCGTCGTCTCGGCTTTGCTAAAGCCGCTGGCGGTTGCGCTTACGGTATAGGAGCCGGGCGGCAACAGCGAGAAGCGATACGCGCCGCTGTTATTCGAGGTTGTGTGCGTGTCTGCCCAGTGCGGTTGTTTCTCAAGGTGACGGTGGCGTTGGGCACGACCGCACCGCCTGGGTCGGTGACGGTACCGGTAAAGTCGCCCGAGATCAGCGATGTCGCAGGATTTGCACGCGGTGCTGCCGGCATCGGTGGCCTGTTTTGTGCAACCGCACCTGCTACCGCATTGGGTTTCGGATTCTCCAGAGACGAGGACAGCTGGGCCGATTCCATGGACCGTTGAAGCGCTAGTTGTTGCTGGAGGTGCGCCTGCTCGGCTCCTGCGCTCTGACGTGCGCCAGCGGCTGCGTGCTTCTTGGATTCCGTTGGGGTTGCCTGGCTTGCTTTATCTGCAGGCCTCGGCGGGCGGTTGGAGGTCTACCGCGTTCTCTCGATTGGTCGTCGCTGTGGATGGCGCGGGGTAGCTCAGTGCAAGGGTGTTGCTTGCGGGACTGGCTCGCTCTGGAATCCGATTGCTGCTCGACAAGCACTCCCGCCGCAACAACGATCACAGCAACCGCAGGCGCGGCCCACTTCCACCATGCCCAACTTGACTTCCGCCGACTGGCAGGCGCGACGACTTGTCGCTCTCGAGCCGGCATCGCCGCCGCGACCGCGGGAACCATTTCCTCTTCGTGGACTGCGCTGGCCAGGAACACGATCTCCCGGCATTCGCCGCAGGCGGCAAGATGGTTCGTCACCTGCGCAATCTCGCTCGCGGTCAACGACTGCTCCATGTAGCCGTTCAGCAGATCGGCAGAGGGATGCTCGTCTCCCGCAGTTTGCCGCGCGAGCAGATCTTGCACCGATTTTGGAATGCCCTGCTTCATCCTTCCTCTTTATAGAACGGCAGTCCGCCGCGATCTTGCCCTAAAGTTTCGCGCACCTTGACCTGCAAATCGCGCACATCGACATCCTGCATGGCTTCCTCGGCCTGTCGCGGCGACATACCGGATTCGATCAGCCGCTTGCGAATGCGTTTTCGAAGGCTTGCCGTCACGCGCTCCAGCTTGCGGCTGACGGTAGACTCGTGCACGCCCAGGACTTTGCTGATCTCCAGCAGTGTTCGGCGATCGAGAAAGTAAGCGGCCAGCAGAAACCGCTCGTCGGGATCCACAACAGCCAACTCCGCCGCGGTTGCGGCTTCCACTCGACCGTCGAGGAGCGGAGTTTCCGAGTTATCGGCCGCAAACTGCTGTCCGTCCTCGAGCGCGGATTCCAGACTGGTCTCGCGTTTCGTCTTCCGATATTGATTGACGTACTCCTGAGCGATGACGGTGCGCAACCAACCCGCGAGCGAGCCGCGCCCCAGGTAATACCGCAGCTTGGAAGCGCGCACCTCGCCGTCTTTGGACAATCCGTACAGCTCGGCATAGAGAGAGTCGGCCAGCGACCGTGCCGACGCCTCGTCATGTGCGATCCGGTAAGCAGCGTCATACATCGCGCCGCGATATCGCGTCAGAAACTGATCCCACGCCCGCTCGTGTCCGGCGACACAGGCCCGGGCCAGCACCAGTTCCTCCAGCCGCAATGTTTGCAAGGCAGCCCCAGCCTCATCGCTGCTGCCTCGCTGGGCGAGCACCTCAGCCAGCAGGGTCACCAGTCCCGCCACGTCAATCCCAAACCGCTCCGCTCCGCTCTCCGCATAATGCGCAGCGGCAAAGGCCTGCACGGCGGCTGAGGCTTGCGAGCTTGGGGCGGAGGCCATACGGACGAATCGTATCAATTCGCGTGCAAGAAAGACATGGTGCAGCGTTCCTGTGATTGAGACGCAAGAGTGTCTCCGGAGGTCAACCATGAACCACAGGAGTCTGGCATCACTGGCGTTCCTGCTCTCGACGGCGATCGCCGGTGTGACGGCAGGTCCCACGCACGAGTCACTGCACATACTGGCGCCCATCACGCATGGCAACCTGACCATCTTTCCCATCGTCGGCGGCGTCGAGTACGACACCTCGCGCTTCCTCACGCTCGATGAAGGTGTGCGCGCCGGAACGGTCATCGTCACTGAGCAGGGTTCCGTGCAAGGCTTGGTGCGGCGCGGACAGCCGGTGAATCGCGGATCGGGCGCGGCGGTCAACCAGTTGGTGCTGCTCAACAATTCAGATCGGCCGCTGCTGTTGCTGGCCGGCGAGATCGTCGCCGGAGGTCACCAGGATCGCGTGATCGGCGCCGACCGTCTGGTGCCTCCGAATTCCGATCCTATCGACCTCTCGGTGTTTTGCGTTGAGCCTGGCCGATGGGTTGGACGCAGCGAGCAGTTCAGCAGCATGAAATCGCAGATGGCGCAGCCGAGCGTTCGCGTGCCGGCGATGGCGGCGAAAGATCAGCATCAGGTGTGGAACCAGGTTGCAGAGGCGAGAAAGGCGGTAATAGCGACCTCGCAATCGCTGGTTACAGGCGACTTTACGGGCACAATCACCGACCCAAGCGGTGCGGTCGTGCCCAACGCCATGATCGCATTGAAAAACAACGGCACCGGGCAAACACGCAACACCACCACGAATGCCACCGGCTCGTTTCGCTTTTCTCTGTTGCAGCCCGGCTCTTATACCTTGAGTGCAACTGCGAGCGGCTTTAGCAAGGCCGAGACGAAGGCTAACGTTACCGCCGGCCTGGCGACTGTGGCCGATGTGAAGATGGGGGTCGGAAGCAACGCGCAGACCGTGGAGGTCACCTCTGCCGCACCCTTGGTGCAGGCGGACAATGCTGACCTGTCAGCGGATTTCAATCAGAACTTCGTCGGCAACGCGTCCAACGGCGGGAATGATCTCGGCCATGCGGTAGGTGGCACCACCTCCTACGCTCAAACCATGGCAATTCCGAAGGTGCAGGCGACGATCGACAACGCAGTGGGGAACTACGAGAGCATTCGGGAGCAGCTGAAGAGAGACGGAGCCAAGGGCGTGGTTGTCGCTATCAACGGCAAGCTCGTCTGGGTTGATCTGTTCGCCAGCAACGATCTGCTGATGCGGTATTGGCAGAAGCTGGTGCGTTCGTATGCAGCCGAGTCGCTGACCTCCAGCGGCCAGAAAGGACAGGTCGATCAGAAGTCAGCGCAGGAGTTCCTGAGTCGCATGTCGGGGAGCCGCGAGGTTGTCGAGACGGAAGCGGGCATCTATCGACGCGCGGAGATCACCGGCGACAACTACAAGGTCTTCTCGATCACGGCATTGATCCCGAAGACGGACTTCGACGTTCACATCGCCAAGATGACGTATGACGTCCAAGCCGGGAAGGCTTACCAGCCGGCGATCATGGTGCGGTAGCGGGCTGGTAGAGCTGGCCTTCAGGCCAGCGTCCAGGTCGCAATTACCGAGCGCGAGCCGGCTTCACCGGCTGCTGAAAAAGTCGCTTGTGGAATGTTTTGAAGGGGCGCAGCTTCAGCTGCGCCGTTGCAAGTCTTTTGCTTTTGTCATCACGAGGAGGCCTTCAGGCCGACGAGGGATCTGCTTTTCGACTTTTTCAGCGGCGCTTCAGCGCGGCACGAACGGAGGCTACGCGGGATCGTGCCAGCCGCCGATGTCCGCAGCCAGCTCGCGCGAATCCGCCGGGCCCCAGGTGCCCGGCTCGTACAACTCGGTCGGGCAGCAATCGCCAAGAATCGGGTCGACAATCGCCCACGCCGCTTCCACCGCGTCCTGTCGCACGAAGAGCAGAGGATCGCCTTTCATCGCGTCGGTGAGCAAACGTTGATACGCGTCCATCTCGTCATTGGTGGTGTACTTCACGGCCGACAGCTCCACCGGCATGGGCACCATGAGCGGTCCCGGCCGCTTCACGCGGCCGCCGAGGCTGAGCTCGATGTCAGGACCTAGCCGGAAGCGGAAGTAGTTTCGACCATCGCCGCCGATCTTGCTCAGGGGAGGCTTGCGTAGCTTCACATAGACTTCTGTCGCCGTGACCGGCAAACGTTTGCCCGCGCGGATCAGGAACGGCACGCCCGCCCAGCGCCAGGAATCGATCTCCAATCGCACGGCCGCGAAGGTCTCAACGTCCGAATGCGGCGACACTCCGGCCTCGTCGCGATAGCCGCGAAACTGCCCGCGCACAATGTTGACCGGGCTTAGCGGCGGAATCGTGCGGAAAATCTTTACCTGCTCATCGCGCACCGAGTCGACGTACATTCTTGTGGGCGGCTCCATCGCCAGGAAGGCGACCACCTGCAGCATGTGATTCTGGATGACATCGCGAATCGCGCCGGCTTCTTCATAGAACTTGCCGCGGCCTTCTACGCCGAACGATTCCGCCATGGTGATCTGCACGCTGTGGACGTAATTGCGATTCCAGATGGGCTCCAGAAAGCTGTTCGCAAAGCGGAAGATGAGCAGGTTTTCTACCGCTTCCTTGCCCAGGTAATGATCGATGCGGAAGATGTTCTCTTCCGGAAAAGCCTCATGCAGCGTGTCATTGAGCTTGCGCGCGGTGACCAGGTCGCGCCCGAAGGGCTTCTCCAGGATCACGCGCGCGCTGTTGGCACAACCGGATTTCTGCAGGCCGCGCACCACCACGGGAAACGTACTGGGCGGTATAGCCAGGTAATGCGTGGGACATTGTGCGTCGCCCAGCTTGGCGCGCAGGGTTTCATAGGTCTTGTCGTCCTTGTAATCGCCGTCGAGATAGCTGAGCAAATCGCAGAGCTTCTGGAAGGCCTGTTCATCCACGCCGCCGCCATACTTGGTAATGCTGTCGCGAGCCCGTTCGCGCAACTGCTCCAGCGTCCAGCCGGACTTGGCTACGCCGATGACGGGCACGTCAAGCGTGCCCTGCTGCACCATACTTTGCAGTGCCGGAAAGATCTTCTTGTGGGCCAGGTCGCCCGTAGCGCCGAAGAAAACGAAGGCATCAGAATGCGGTAGCATGAACTCCTCTCCGTCTCAGCTATAACCTGGGATGCAGGGCAGCGATCAACATCGCATCTGCAGATCGCCCGCGAAGGTTCCGATCCGCGCGGAAGCCGCCGAAACAGTGTATCGGCAATGCGGCTGCAACGGTAGTCGGGGCTGCGTGCGGAACGTGAATAATTCGTGAAGAAGAGTCACGCCGGTGAGTGCGCCGGCCGGGCTACACCGCTGGCCTCTTGTACCATAGAGCCAGATCTCGATGACCAGTACCGGCCCCATCCAACATTCCAGCGAGCGCGTGCTCGAATTCGATCAGCTGCGGCAGCTGCTGGCGGCTTATACCGCTTCGCCGCTCGGACACGCACGCGTGATGGGCCTCACGGCCTCATGTGACCGCGCTTGGGTCGAGCGGCAACAACAACTCACGCAGGAGCTGCGCGGTTATCTTCGCACTGGTGGGCACTTCGATTTTCACGGCTTGCTTGATCCGACGTTGCTGATCGACAAGTCAAGGATCGGAGGGGCAGCGCTTGAGATCACCGAAATTCGCGATCTGCTGCTGGTGGCCGACCGTGCGGCCGAATGGCGTGAGATCGCATTACATCCGGCGGCCAACCTCGCCGACAACTGGCAAGCTGTACATGAGCTTTCGCAAGACATCGCTGACTTCACGCTGCTGCTAAGACATTTTCGCAATAAGATCCTGCCGGACGGAACTCTCGATGACCGTGCTTCACCCGAGCTGGCGCGCATTCGGCGCGAGATCGAAAAGCAGAAGCGCAGCATACAGGAGTCGCTGCGGGCTTATCTGCGGCGGCTTTCAGAAGGCGGTGCGGTTCAGGAAGAGCTGGTTACAATCCGTGGCGAGCGCTTCGTGATTCCCGTCAAGGTAGAGCAGCGCCGTCGTGTGCAGGGTGTTGCGCATGGGGCTTCGTCCAGCGGGCAGACCGTATTCATCGAGCCGCTGGAGACGATCGAACAGAACAACGACCTGGTTCGGCTGCTGGAAGAGGAGCAGGCGGAGATTCACCGCATCCTGCTCGACATGACGGCGCGGCTGGGCGAGCGTGCCGACGAGTTACTGCAAGCTGTCGAGGTGTTGTCGGAGCTCGAACTGCAATTCGCCAAAGCCCGCTTCGCGGAAGAGTACGACTGCGTCGCGGTGAAATTATTGGACGACAGCCCGGCGAACGAGCCGAACAGCGCCTCACAAACGGACGTGTCCGGCATCACGCTATCACCGGTTAATGGTTCACAAGACACAAAACCTTGTGATGTGCTGATCTTGCGAAACGCCCGCCATCCGCTGTTGCAACGCACCCTGAAGCTTCGCGGCGTTGCGGTCATCCCACTTACCGTCGAGCTCGACGACCAGCATCGCCAGCTCATCATCAGCGGCCCGAACACTGGCGGAAAGACGGTCGCGTTGAAGACAGTCGGATTGCTCGCGCTGATGGCACAGTCCGGGATTCCGATTCCTGCGGATCGCGCGGAGCTGCCGCTGTTTGACGCCGTGTTCGCCGACATCGGCGACTATCAATCGATCGAGCAGAACCTGTCGACGTTTTCGGCGCACGTTACGAACATCGATTTCACCTCCCACCATGCCACCGCGCGTTCGCTGGTGTTGCTGGATGAGTTGGGTTCGGCTACCGATCCGGAGGAGGGCGCCGCGCTTGCCGTCGCCATCGCGGACCACTTTCGGCGCGCCGGCTGTTTGAGCATCATTTCCACGCACCATACCGCTCTCAAGGTTTACGCCGCGAACACGCCAGGCGTGCTTGAACTCGGCGGTTGGTTTCGATGAGGAGACCTTGGCTCCGACCTTTGAGCTTCGTATCGGAGTTCCTGGAGCCTCCGCTGGAATCAACATCGCGCAGAAGCTGGGGCTGAACTCTGACATTGTGGGAGAAGCTCGCAGCCGCATGACGTCGCAGGCGCAGGATGTGGCACGTTTTCTGGACCGGCTGCATCTTCAGTTACGAGAGCTGGACACGGAGCGCGCCGAGCTGAAAGCACGCGAACAGGAAGTGGAGAAGCATCGCGAGCACCTCGACCAGGAAGGCCGCAAAGAACAGAAAGAGAAGCTGCGCGAGATGGAGAGGAAGCTGGAAAGCGTCTTGCGCGATTTCGAATATCGTGCGCGCGAAACGGTGAACGCGGTGCAGGACCGGGCGCAGGCGCTCAAGTTGTCCAAAGACGCAGAGCGTCGCATTGCCAAGATGCGCCGCGAATTTCGTGAGCAGTTCGATTCAACGGTGGTGGCCCACACGACCGGCGCCGATAGCGGCGATCCAGCGGCCCAACAGCACGTTGTCAAGCATGTCTCCGTGGGCGATACCGTGCGGCTGAAGTCGCTCGGCCGCGATGGGAAGGTGCTGCGCCACTTTGACGACGATACGTTCGAAGTTGCGGTTGGGCCGATGAAGATGAAGTTGGCGCGTGACGACATTGCCAGCGTCATCGCTCACGCCAATGACAATCCTGTGGCAGCGGCTCGCTCGCGCGGCATCAACGTCTCTCTCGCGCGCGAAGACGACAGCGTTGCCACGGAGATCAACGTCATCGGCCAGACCGTAGACGAGGCTACCCAGGCGGTTGAGAAATTCGTCGATCACGCTTTCCTTGCAGGCGCAGTTCGGTTGCGCATCGTGCACGGCAGTGGAATGGGAATCTTGCGCAAAGCGCTGCGGCAGTACCTCAAGCAACATCCGCACGTCGCCAACGTCAGCGAGCCTCCGCAAAATGAAGGCGGCGGTGGAGCGACGGTGGTGGAGTTGAGGACATAGTAGTGCAGTGGCCTTTCTTGCGCTCCGCGCGCCATCTCTCTAGACTTGATTCAGGAATGAGCAGCTTTGGACAAACCCTGAGGGGCTACTTCTGGTGGACCTATCCGCGCGGGAGTATGCACTACGACGTGATGGTGACCCTCATCCTGGCTTTCATCTTTGTCACGCCGTTCTGGGTCAACTTCCGGGACAAACCGCAGGAGCGTCCGCCACATCAAACTGAGGTCATCGTGCAGCAGGTGGGTGACGGATTTTTGTACAAGGTGGACGCCTCCGCCGTGAAGCCGGGCAGCGATAAGGAGATTCGCGAGTCGCTGCTGCGGATCATCGAACCGGTTGGCGGATACGTCACCATCGACCGCTATGATGCAGTGCGCGACAGCAATCATAATGTCGTCACCTACAAGGTCTGGGTACATCGCTGACTCGCGCCAATCTTATTGAATGCCCGAAAGGTACGACGCGGCCCACGCCGCTTTCATCCAAAGAAAAATATGAAGAACGCAATGATCGCCCTGGCGGGCTGGTTGCTCCTGTGTACCGCGGCTTTGGCGCAGGCGCAAAATCTCGAGTCGGTGCTGAATTCCATGGACCAGGCAGCCGCCAACTTTCACAGTGCGCAATGCGATTTCGTGTGGGATCAGTATCAGAAGGTGGTCGACGACCATGATTTTCAGAAGGGCACGATGTACTTTCGCCGTCAGGGAGACGATGTCGAGATGGCTGCCGACATAACTTCGCCGGACAAGAAATACGTCTTGTTTTCTAAGGGAGTGGTCAGCTACTACCTACCCTCGATCGATCAGGTGACGGAGTACAACGCCGGCAAGAACAAAGCCGACTTCGAGAGCTTTCTGGTGTTAGGCTTCGGCGGGCGTGGCCACGATCTGTCGAAGTCCTACGACGTGAGCTACGGTGGGACCGAGCAAGTTCAGGGCGTCAACGCCGCCAAGCTGGTCCTGACGCCGAAGTCGCAGCGTGTTCGCAGCCTGTTTCAGACGATCACGTTATGGATCGATCCAGCCCGCGGCGTCAGCGTGCAACAGCGATTTGATGAACCTTCCGGCGACTACCGCGTGACCAAGTACAGCAACATCCAGATCAATCACAAGATTTCCGGCGATGTTTTCAAGCTGAAGACTACAGGGCATACGAAGGTCGTTAGGCCGAACGGGTGAGCACGTTAGTTTCTGCGCGTCGGGTGAATGCCGACCCAAATAAATGGCTTGGAAGCTGGCCTAGAGAGAGTGCGTCGCAGCCCGAACCGCAGATCCCTCGGTCGGACTAAAGTCCTCGGTCGGGATGACAAACATGGAAGGAGCGGCGGGCGCTGGCCTAAAGGCCTGCTCTACCGTTAAGTTCCAAACATCGACACCCGCTAATTAATTGTTACTTCTTGTTGTCCGTGGGCGGCGGATTTTGTGGCTGCGGGTTGTCCTTCATCTGCGCTGAGTTCTTGATAAAGATTACGGTCTTCCAGATATCGTCGTCGCTCAGGACGCCGTCCCAGCCCGGCATGCCGCTGAAGCGGATTCCATACTTGATCACGTAGAAGAGATTGCCGTCGGGATCGTCCGGCGTGCCGGTCATCAGCTGGGGCACGTGAGGGTAAAACTTTGTTTTCATCGGCGAGGACGGTTCTTTCAGACTGCCATGGCAAAAGGCGCAGTTTTTGTCATAGGTCATGGAGCCATCCATGATGTTTTCCGTCGTGGGCTGAAAGGGATTCGCCTGCTTGGGAGCGTGACCATCGACCCAGGCGTCGACCGACTGGTTGGCAGTACGGCGCTCAAATGTGCTGGGAGTATTGCCGACGGCGCGCGTATCGAAGTGGCCGTTCGTCGTGTAAAAGTAGGCGCCGCCGCCCAGCACCAGTAGCGTGATGATGATGCCTAAGATGAATCCGCGCATGTGTCTCCTGAGTGAGGGTTCTGTATATCCTGAGAATCCATCATGCTACTACGAGCCGCGTGGCAGCTTAGGCAAGCTTTACAAATCGTAACCACGACGTAATGCGGGCGGGAGCGAAGCGTCTCAGTATCGCCGCAAGCGTCGAGCTTCCCGGACGACATCTTCGACCTTCGGCAGGAAGACCTCTTCCAATGGCGGCGAGAAGGGAACAGGTGTATCCGCCGACGCGATGCGAGTGATCGGCGCGTCCAGCGAGTCAAAGCATTCCTCGTTGATAACGGCCGCGACTTCGCCGGCAATACCGCCAGTCTTGGTGTCTTCGTGCAGCACGATGACGCGATTCGTTTTCTCCACCGTCTGTCGAATGGCATCGCGATCCAGCGGAAGCACGGTGCGCAGATCGATAACCTCCAACTCGATGCCTTCCTTGGCCAGGATCTCCGCAGCCTCCAACGCGACGAAGACCATCGCGGCGTAGGTGATGACGCTGACGTCGCGCCCTTCGCGCGCAACCCGAGCTTTCCCGATCGGCACAGTGTAGTCGTCCGCAGGCAGTTCTTCTTTGATCCGGCGATAGAGAAACTTGTGCTCGAAAAACAGAACAGGATTATTGTCGCGAATGGCGGACTTGATGAGACCTTTTGCGTCGTAAGCGCTGGCCGGACAGATCACTTTCAATCCCGGCGTGTGCGCGAAGTAGGTCTCGGGATTCTGCGAATGAAAAGGACCGCCGTGGACTCCGCCGCCCGAAGGTCCGCGAACCACCACAGGCACCGGCGCGCCCCAGCGAAAATGCGCCTTGGCCAGCAGATTGTTGATCTGGTTGAAGGCACAGCTGATGAAGTCCATGAACTGGAATTCGGCAACAGGACGGAGCCCGGTCAGGCCCGCGCCAAAGCTGGCGTTGATGATCGCCATCTCGGAGATGGGAGTGTCGACTACGCGCTCGGGACCAAAGCGGTCAATCAATCCATCCGTGACCTTGAATGCCCCGCCGTAGATGCCGATGTCTTCGCCAATGCAGAAGACCGCGGGATCGCGCTCCATCTCTTCCCAAATGCCCTGCCGAATCGCTTCCAGATAAGTAACAGGCGCCATGAACGCTTATGCCACCCCCACTGCGATTCTAACCGAGCGGGGACTTGGCGGCGCCGTCAGCGTGACGCTGAGAGAGCATCTTCACTCCCAGCCAGCAGCCCAAGACTTCCAGCACCGCGAGTAGCGCGGCGCTGACCTGCATCTCCAGGGTCAATCCGTGGGGCGGCATTCGCAACACATTATCCGAACCCCGGCTGAGGAAATGGGAATAGCCGCCGATGAGCAGCGCTACGCCCAAAGGAAGAATGATCAGGCTGGCTGCCAGTTTGTTAGCGCCTTTCGCAAAGGTGACCACTCCGGCAATGGGAAGGAGATTGATCAGGACCAGCGCCAGACCTCCGAGCATGGGAAAGTTCGGCTGAACTCTAACCAGCACCACCAAATGCCAGAGGACAATGACAAAATGAATGGCCACAACAGAAGCTCCCCAAAATAGGAGCTTCCGTCTGGAATCGGCCGGCTGCTATCAGAACTTCGGTTGAGTGTCGCTGGCATGTCTCTTAGCTCTGGACCGCTACCGCGACATTCTTCCCGCAATAAGGGCAGCACACAAAATCGCGGTGGATCGAGCGCCCGCAATGCGCGCATATGGGCGTCACTGCGTAGCCGCATTTCGGGCAGAAGCGGAAGTCCGCTCCCACGGATGTGCCGCATTTGGGGCACGGCATCATCAGCGGCTTGCGCAGCAGAAAGTAGGCGATGAATCCCAGCGCCTTGGGAACGAAGATCACCAGCAGCGTCCACAACAGCGAGTTCATGCCGCGGCGCTTGGAGTCAACGTTCACATAGCCGATCATCAGGATGATGACGCCGAGAATCACGCCACCCAGCGTCGAGATCAGCGACCACAGCGGCATTGGGGGCAAATCTTTCGGGTGCGCGTGGTGAGGTACGATGCCCAGCATGATGAATTGCACCAGCAACCAGGCGAAGAGCGCGATCCACCAGGCGACCGCCGGGATGATGGCAACTTCGTTACGAAATGTTGATCTTGATTCGCTCATTGGTTATCTCCTTCGCGTTCCTTGGCCAGCGCCGCCATGAATCGGCTCTCGAATACGGGCTGAGGAAACGCGAGCATCAGGGCGGCAATCACCACCGCCGGCAATAGCAGGAACAAAAAGATTCCCGGCGCAACAATCGATACCGGCAGGCTGAGCCGTTCCACCACCCAGCCTCCAAACTTCCACCACAGCCACGCCGACAGCGCCGACGACATAGCGCCGATGCAGAACGAGATCGCAATCAGCACCATGCGCGTTTGCTGTTCGCGCATCTGCAATGCGCGAGCGCGAATGCGTTGCTGCGTTGCGGCCACCAATCTGGGGCTGGCAGTCACGGCTACGGTGCGCAGTAGGCGGCCAGTGTTGTCAAAATCAGCGGCGTACTCGGCGCACTGGGGGCAGGTCGCCAGGTGCGACTCCAGCCACGACGCATCGGGAGCGACAATGTCTTCCGGACCGCGCCGCATGATCAAATCCAGAGCGCGCTCGTGATCGTGGTTCGTCACAGGGCGCCTCCTTTGAGCAGCGGACGCAGCGCATGCACGCCGCGGTAGATTCGCGTCTTCACCGTGGCAACGGGAATTCGTATCAGTTTGGCGATTTCTTCCAATTTCATCTGCTCCTGAAAGCGCAGTACCAGCACCTCGCGGAAGAGGGGCGACACGCGCTCTAAAGCTTCTTGCAAGACCTCGTGCTGTTGTTGCGACACAGCCTCGTCAAAGGGCGAAGGGCCGGTCGCTTGCGGCTCGAATGGCACGCCGTCCTCGGCGTCCTGCATCTCGTCGAGCGAGGCGGGATTGCGTTTGCGCAGGTAGTCGATGGCCACGTTGTGCCCGATCGACATCAACCACGTGACGAAGCGATTGCGACCGTCGTAGAGGTGGCCTTTCTCGAGCACGCGTATCCAGACCTCCTGGAACAGGTCCTCGGCGACGGCTCGATTGCCGGTCAAATGCAGCAGGTAGCGCAGCAGCCGGTGCTGATACTGTTCGATGAGCGCATCGAGCAGCTCAGGATCGCGGCGCCGGAGCCCTTGTGCGATTTGGGCCTCTTCGGTCTCCATCGGAACCAGCAAACTGAAGGCGGTGGCGATCATACTAACGGATACGAGGGAGGGGGAGAAAAAGACTCAAACAAGCAATTAGCAATTAGCGATTAGCAATTAGCTTTCGAACCGGCATTCGGCCTTTGGCCTTTGTTGAAGTTGTGGGCGCAAAACTGTTTCCGAGGCGCCCTAATACGTATCTAATTGGCTGTAAGCTAATAGCTAATCGCTAATTGCTAATCGCTGTTTTATGACCCACGTCCTCCATCTCGGCCTTGTTCCGTACCACACAGCTTTGAAGCTGCAGAAGACGCTTTCGCAGTTGCGCAAAGCAGGCCGTATCGAGAACACGCTGCTGCTGCTGGAGCATCCTCCGGTCATCACCCTGGGACGCAATGCCGAAGTGGGTAATGTCCTGGCTTCGCCGGAGTTCCTGGCGCAACGAGGCGTCGAGTTGGTCGAGATCGATCGCGGTGGCGACGTGACCTTTCACGGGCCGGGACAGCTGGTCGCCTATCCCATCTTCGATCTGCGCAGCTTCGATCCGAAGGTCGGCGCGGTGGAATTTGTTCGCCGGCTGGAAGAGGTACTGATCCGCACCTGTGGCGACTTCGGGATCGGCACCCAGCGGATTAAGGGCATGACCGGCGTCTGGACTTATGCCTTGCGCAATAAGCCGGAGGCAAAGATCGCTGCCATCGGCGTGCATATCTCGGGCGGCGTGACCACCCACGGCTTCGCGCTGAACGTCAGTAACGATCTGGATTACTTCAGTCTGATTGTCCCGTGCGGACTGACCGGCAAGCCGGTGACTTCAATGGAGCGGGAACTGCAAAAGCCGGTCGGCATCGATGAAGTCGCTACGGCCGCGTCGCGCAACTTCGGACGCGTCTTCCAGTCGCAGATGCTGTGGCTGGAGTCGCTGGACGATTTGCTGGGGCAGGCTTCGGAAGAGATCACGGAGGATGTTGAGCCGCCCGCGACCGGCAGCGGCGCCCGCGAATCAGGACACGCCGGCGCGCCCACCGAAAGAGTTACGCGAACTACACGGCGACGGTGGCGAGCTGGCGTAACGCGGCGAGCTTGCAATTGGCTCGTGTCTAAAATCACCGGCGGTCCTCAGCTTCAAGCTGATCAAATTCATCCTCGATGAGGCGATTGATTCTGGCCGTCTCCTTGCGCAGACGCCGCAATTTGCCAAAAGCTCTCATCCAGGGTGCTCGCCCAGTACTGCCTGTATTCGCGAGCTTGTCTCTCACTGCTTCGGTAACAAACTCGCGCAGTGGAATGCCACGCTGGGCCGCTACGGACTTGGCGCGACGAAAGATGGCATCGGGTATCTCCAGCGTGATCCTCACAGTGTAATGCTCCGCTATTCGTGAGAGCGCGGTCAAGAAGCCGGTTCGACGGGCTGCAGCAAACGGCCTCGCAAGATCGCGTCGTCGGCTGAGGCTTCCTAGAAAAGGAACTAAACGGCTTGGGCACTGGTCTGAAGTGCCTGAGTCAGAACCCTGCCGCCGCTACGCGGCTCGGGAAAACTCCCCACTGTACCCAGGACTCCGCTACGCTCCGTCCTGGGCTAGGTTATGGCCGCGCCTACGGCGCTCGATTTTTGCGATTCCTACTCCACTGGCAAGAACGAGAGCTATTCTCACGCAGACACTGAAGGTCAGCTTCACCCAGAAACCACAGCGCTCGGGATTTCGCCAGCAGGCTCCCGCTCCGCTCACGCCTGCTAAACGGCTCAACTTGCCTCTCGTCATTTGTCCGTTTATCGTGGGCTCTGGACTCTATGGCTCACAAGAAGCGCCCAGCTCATAATCATCCGTCGAAAAAATCGGCCAAAGTTCCTTTCGCTCCGGCGAAGGCTCCGAAGACGCCAGCGCCCTCCGAGCAGGCCGACGGTTCGCCGAAGCCAACCAACGCGAAGGTCGCAAGCCCTGCCAGGAACGGCGATGATTCTGCCTCGTCGTCGCTGCGCTGCTACAACATTCCCGACTATCGGCTGGAGCATCCGGAGTTTCGCATCTTCATGTCGGGAGAGGGTTCGAATGTCGAGTACCGTGTCGAGGGCGATCTGAGTGCCGCGCCACCGCCGATCCGCGAGTCGAAATATCTTTCGCGCGAGCAGTGCATCGCGATTTACCGCTGGATGCTGCTGAACCGCCGCATGGAAGTTGCGCTGGAGAATCTCTACAAGCAGGGAAAGGTCGTTGGCGGGGTCTACTTCGGGCTCGGCCAGGAGGGGTGCTCGTGCGCCTCGGCTTACGCGCTCGGCCCGGACGACTGGCTTGGGCCGATGATTCGCAATCAGGGCGCAATGCTGGTGCGAGGTTTCGCGGCGCGAGACATCATGCGCCAGTACATGGCCAAAGGCGATTCGCCGACCTGGGGGCGCGATGCTTCGTCACACTTCGGCGACATCCAGAAGCGCAACGTTTGCGCACCCATTTCGATGTTGGGAGAGTTGATTGGCGTGATGGCCGGCGTCTGCCTGGGCGCGCGACTGCAAGGCAAAAACGTTGTCGGGCTAACCTACATTGGCGACGGCGGACAATCAACCGGAGTCGCGTACGAGAGTCTTAACTTCGCTGCGGTGCAGAAGCTGGGCTTGGTGCTCATCGTCGAAAACAATTTGTGGGGATACTCGACGCCATCCGACATGCAGTTTTGCGTGAAGGATCTTGCCGAGCGCGCCATCGCCTACGGCATTCCCGGCGTGATTGTCGATGGTACCGATCCCTGCCAGGTTTACGACGCCACGCACGAAGCCTGCGAACGCGCGCGCCGCGGCGAAGGCCCGACGCTCATCGAAGCCAAGATGATGCGCATGAAGGGCCACGCCATTCACGATGCCGCGCAATATGTCCCCGCCGCGCTGTTCGAGTACTGGCGAGGACGCGATCCCATCGCACGCTTGGAGAATTATCTGATTAACGAAAAGCGCTGGCTGACGGCCGAGGAAAACCACAAGCTGATCGAAGACGTGGAGCGGGAGTTGGAGGCAGATCGCGACGCGGCAGTCGCGTCCGCCATGCCTGATCCGAAGACGGATCAAACTCATCAAGGCGTGTACTGCGATCCGTCGTGCCATCAGATCAAACCGAAGTATGGGCCGATCGTCGCCAAGCCGCGCGAGGCCGGAGCGGCAGCCGCAAAGCCGGCAGAAGCAGCGGTGCATCTGAAGTAGACAATCGGGCAATCATCAAGTAATCTCACCCCCATCGTTTCAGCCAATAGATTTGAGCTGCCTGCCTCGCTGAGCTTTATCGCACACGGAAGAACGAACAAGTCGGACCATGACGGACTCGTCCAAGCGCTCCATTTACTACCAGCTCGCCATCGTTCTCATCATCGCGGCGTCGTGCTTCCGTGTGTTCGTCTGCTTTGCGCACAACCCGATGGACTATCTCTGGTCCGACATGCTGCGGCACTGGAACAATGGGCGGACTTTTCCGAGAGGCGGCTATCTGGGTGCTGCGGATCCGATTGTTTATCAAACCTACGTCTTCGTTCTGCAAAAGATTACGGGCAATAACCGGCTGCTTGTCGCCTTGGCGTCTTCGATTCTCTCAGTGGTGATGCCCTGGACTTACTATCGCGCCGCGCGCAACTTCGGGCTGCAGAAGATGCCAGCCTTGTGGGCGTGGGCGCTGATTGCTTTGACTCCATCGCTAATCGTCATCTACCACTTCATCAT
This sequence comes from uncultured Acidobacteriaceae bacterium, assembly GCA_963697175.1. GTDB lineage: Bacteria > Acidobacteriota > Terriglobia > Terriglobales > Acidobacteriaceae > Bog-257. Next base: position 363,402 of record CAVONC010000030.1, read on the forward strand.
GATGGAGACCGTGCTGCTACTTCTGGACGGCGTCGCTCTGTGGATGACGGCGCGATATCTTCGCAAGGGAGGAACCGGGGCTTTTCTGTGGTTCGTGTTCTTCTGGACCGCAGCATGTCTTACCAAGCTAACGGTAATACCGCTGGCGGGAGTTTGCTTCCTGTGGGTGTGGTGGAAGCGATCAACCCCGCTGCGGCAGATTGCGATAGGCGCGGCGTTGGCTGTAGTCATGCTCATTCCGCAGGCAGTTCGCAGCAAGGTGGCGCTTGGCTTCGTTGCGCCGTTTGGCAATCCCTGGCTGACGCGCATTCAGCTTCGTGCCGGCGTGCGACTGATGCATTTTCATTTCTATGCACCTTCCAGCGAGCTGGTACATTTGAACCCCCAAGCCGCACATCTCGACTTTGATTTCGGCTCGCCGAGCGCTTATATACGGCCGCTGGAGCCCCTGAGCCATTGGACAATGCGACGCGCGATCGGAGATTCCACCGCCTCGGTTACGATTAACGGCGCCAATGGAGAACAAGACTGGAAAGCCGCTTACGAGAGCTTCGATCGGGATACAGATGAGTGGTTAGCGGAGTGGCGGGAGAACGTCATTCTGTTCCTGTTTGCGCCGTCCTGGCCGGAGTCCGGTTCGTGGCAATGGGACGGTTATCTGGAATACTGCTGTCGCTGGATGTGGGCGCCGCTGATCCTTGTTGTTTTCATCCTCAATGTGCGCGAGTTCGCACATCGGCGGTTTGATCTGATTCCCGTTGCCACGATGCTGTTCACCCTCGCCCTGGGATTGCAAAACCTTGTCATAACCGAAGGACGATATCGCAAGCCGGTTGAGCCTTTGCTGCTGCTGAATCTGGTTTGGGTACTAAGCCAGAGGAAACTGAGCGGCGAATCTTCATTGGTTAGAGACACAGAGTTTAAAGGCGAAGTTCCTTCTTAACTTGCTCCCATGGGATGTTCTTGCCTTTCTCTTTCCTTGCCTTGCGCGCAGCGGCAATATCAATTTCGTCTTCCAGGCGTTCTAAGAACTTCAGATCGAAAATCGGAACGATGGCTGCAACAGGCTTGTTGTGCCGGTGAATGATGGTGTACTCACCTGCGTATTCTGCACGGTTGACGAGGTCAGCAAATTGGGATCGGGCGGTAGTCGTCGAAAACTGCTTAGCCTTCGGCATGTACAAATTGTACACTTTGTACGTTTTTGGTATACGAGATTCCGGGCTTGCCGTTGATTCGAGATTGGCTTTAGTTGGTCAGCTATCCCACGATCTCTTCAAACTTCAGCGGATCGGGGCGGACCGGAATGGGTGGGGGTTCGATTTCGCGCAGCACTTGATAGGTAAAGCGGATGCGATGGATGACGGTGATGGTGCTGAGGACGGCGATCACCCACAGCACTGGTCCCATGCGATTGAAGAGCGCGCCGATGATCACCAGGACGATTCGCTCCGGCCGCTCCATGAAACCCACTTTGCAGCTGGGGATCAGCGATTCGGCGCGGGCGCGGGTATAGCTCACCATCACCGAGCTGATCATCACGATCGCGACCATCACGACGTAGAAGAAGCGATTGGCGCGAGCGTAATAGACCAGCAGGCCGAAGAAGAGTGCCACATCGCTGTAGCGGTCGATGACGGAGTCGAAGAATCCGCCGAAGATGGTGACCTGGTTAGTGGCGCGGGCGACACGGCCATCGACCATGTCGAAGATGCCGGCGCCGATAATCACCAGCCCGGCGTAGAGGAACATGCGGCGCTGGTTGTCGGCGTGGGCGTAGCCGAAGAGAATGCCGGCGACCACGTTGATCAACAGCCCGATGAAGGTGAGAGCGTTGGGTGAGATGCGGGTCAGCGCCAGGCCGTGTACGATTTTGTACAGCAGCCACTTGCACGACCGCCCAACTGCGCTCGTCCAGGTCATACTGCCTCGCTATGCTTCGTCGTGAATGGTGACCAGCTTGAGCACCTCAAGTTCGCGTTTGCCGGTGGGCGTGACCACTTCACTCACATCTCCGACTTTCTTTCCCATCAAAGCGCGTCCGATAGGCGAACTGGTGGAGATCAGGCCTTTAGTAACGTCGGATTCCTCGCTGGTGACTAACTTGTATTCGATCTTTTCATCTTTGGTGGAGTCGTAGACCACCACCGTTGACCCAATGGCAGCGCGATCACGAGGAATGTTGGCCATGTTGACCATCGACAGGTCGGCCATGCGCTGCTTCAGTTGACCGAGACGTGCCCGTACGAACTCCTGCCGCTGCTTGGCCATGTGGTACTCGGCGTTCTCGCTGAGATCGCCCATGGCGACAGCCTTTTTGAGTTCTTTAGGCAGCTCGTGATTCAGTTCATGTTCGAGGACTGTAATTTCCTCGGCTAGTTTTTTCTTGATGTGTTCTGGCATACTTCGGCGTCGTTGTTTCGGGCCACTGGAAGGGCGCCCGAAGGCATCCAACAATTATACGCGGGATGATGCGCAAACGGCGCAGGTAGTTGGTTAGCCCGGCAAAGCGTCGCCGCCAAGGCGGTATCAACCTGATTTTAATCTTCCGGAGTTCGCCGAAAGCCGCGTCAATTGACCGTTTGCGAAGAATGGGCTTATAATCGAAGCATAATGTAGCTTCCCCTCATACCCAGACAATCTGGGAGCAGTGCTCCGGCCCTCATGAATAACCAAAGCTTTAGTATCGGAGACAAGGTCGTTTACCCCAATCACGGGGTGGGCGTAATCGAGCAGATCAGCAGCCGGACGATCGGCTCGCAGATCGAAAGCTTCTATCTTCTGAAAATCAAGGCCAGCAGCCTGAAGGTAATGGTGCCCTTCCATAACGTGGGCAGCGTGGGGCTTCGCCGAGTAGTCCGCAACGGCGAGGTGCAGAAGATTCTGGATTTTCTCACCGACGGCAAATGCGAGAACCACGCCGACTGGAAATACCGGTTCAAAGAAAACTCCGACAAGATGCGAACCGGCTCGCTGATCGACGTGGCCGAAGTTCTGAAAGGCCTGCTGCTGCTGGCCCAAGGCAAGCCCCTCAGTTTCCGCGAAAAGAAAATGCTGGAGCGCGCTCGCTACTTGCTGGTGAGCGAGCTGGCCATGTCGAAGAACTGGGAGGAGCCGGAGATTGAGGAGCTGCTCAACAAGGCTTTGTCGAAATGTAAGTTGCGTTTTCCGGAAGCCTCCAGTATGGAAGACTGAATCGTCGATGCTTTCAAGACAGCGGGGCTCTGACCTCGCTATTTTTTTGCGATCGCATGCCGCTTGCTAACCGCCCGGCCGAGTCATAGAATGCAACCGCTTTCTGACGGGGTATGAACCATCCCCGACGCGAGGAATCTAAAATCCTATGCCAGGAACGCTGCACATCTTCCGCTTGAACGACAATCCCCTGCAATATCAAGTCAACTACAACCTTGGCGCCAACTCCTGGGTGCAGGTCTTCGATCCTGCGCATCTCGATGAATTTCTCCGCCACAGCAGCGCGCTTGCCGGCAGCGGAAGTGGACGCGATGCTCAACGAGTTGCGCAGCGACGGCCACACCACGGAAGCCAATGTCGACATCGCGGAGATGCACTTAGGCGAAATGGGCTTCGCCGAATCACCCAGCGACGAGTGAACTCAGATCGAACCCCGGCCGACCGAGCCGTACCACGACCTCTGATCAGGAAACCAGGCGAGGCTGTGCCACGGTGACCATACTGGCTCGCGAGAGTGGCTTGTGCTCCATGAGCACAGGGTCTAATTTCGACGACGGGGGGAAGGGCCGTCCACAGAGACGGCACTTCGTCCCAGCGGCCTCCTGACGCCGAATTCGGCCGTATTCCCTCTGGCACTCGCTGGAGCAGGTTATCGCCTTTTTGCGGGCGCGCTCTGCAGGTATGTCGCCCAGACACAAACCAGCGGCGATTCGGTCGGCAGTCGAGAGGACGCAGCGGAGGGTCATTTCATCACCCCGGTGCGGTCGTGCTCCGGCAGGCGCTTCACGCTTTGCGGCGGCTTCTTGCCGATCGCCGCAATATCCGCAGGCAAGCGCGAGGTTGCGGCTTGTCGCTGCCGGCGATCGGGACGATTCTCGGAGAGGATTCCGCCTTGCAGGAAAACCTCGGCCAGCGTGTCCAAGGCCTCGCAAAACCAGCGGCGAACGGCAAAGGCCGAGCGATGCAGCATCTCGGCGACCTCGTCAACCGAGAAGTCGTAGAGGCCGACCAGGGTTAAGACCTCGGCATGGTCGTCGCTCAGTCGCGCCAGGCTGAGTTCAACATCGCGGGTAAACACTACCTGATCCTCGAAGCTGGGAATGCTGTGATGGGAGACGCGAGCGCGAAAGAACTCGCGTCCCAGCAGGGAAGGCAAGCGCCCGACCTGGCAGGAGAGTTCGAAGTAGTGGCGCACGATGGCCAAGGTCTGACCGCGAAAGCACAGCATTTCCGGGCGCGGATCGATCTCTTCCGGTTCGACGATCGGCGCCGGTTCAGCGGCCTGGAAGAGACAGCAACTGGGCTTTGCGGGCGGCACTCCTGGAGAATCTCATTGCAGCCTCCCGCAGGGTGAAGCTGACTGTGCTTCGAGGTCGAGTTTGAATGGAGTCACCGCCGGTGATTCCGGGTTACGGGGTAACGAGCGGCGGTTACGATCGCCGGGAATCGAATAGCTGTTCAGGGCCTGGCTACACGGCGGGCAATAGGTTTCGCCCGATTGCGTACGACGCAGGCCCAACGATCCGCAGCGCTCGCAGTATTTGAGTTCGTAAGAAACGGTTTGCACTTTTAAACCCCCTTTAATGTTTAAGAAGAACGAGCCCTGCGATGCGCCTCGCTGACTATCGGAGGACGCATACACAGGGCTCGTTTCAGTTACGATGACCTGCCTGGCTATTTATTTATAGGTAGAACAACGGCGGGTACCCAGCGGAGCAATCAGGAATCTGGTTGCGATCTCTGCGCCGTGGTACGCTCTCCGGTATCAAGGGATCATTCGCGCCTCTTGTCTACGAGAGAAATAACCCTCTTCATATCCGGACTTCAGAATCTGGCCATTTTGCACGACGATGCACAGCCTGCCGGAAAAGGCCAAGCTGTGGAGAAGCTTCTCCATAGCGGCAGAGAGTAGTTCGGCTTGCTTGATTTTGCGGCGAAACTCCGCAAAGGTTCGGTCTTCGGTGGTTGGTTCGGTGTCCTTCATTGCGCTTTACCTCGGCCAGGATCACGGAACCGGGAGACACCTCTACTGTGGCAGAGAGAACCAGGGGAGTCAATAAAAATATTGCATTAAGCGTACGACTAAAGTAGATGTATTGCTTCTAGCGAAAGCACGTGACCCTTCAAGATCTGCAGGAGCAGCTCCGGGCACACATCCGCGCTCGCATTGGGCGAGGAGAACTGACGGGAGTCGGTCTGGCTCGCGCCGCCGATTTTCCGCAGGGACATCTTTCCAATTTCCTGAACGCCCGCCGCGGTCTCAGCCTGGAATCGATGGATCGCCTGCTCGATACGCTGGGCATTGGGATTCTCGATTTGCTGGAGACCAAGGAAATTGAGGAGCATGTCGAGCTGCCCAGCAAAGATGGGATCGAGCGAATTGCGCTGGTCTCGCCGGAAAATGCAGCGGTGGCGCGATTCTCCCCCGAGCAGATCCTGGAGACGCGCAGCTTCAACAAGTCATTCCTGCGCAAGCTGCGAACCCGCGCTGTCGAAGACCGGCGCGACTGGCTGCGATTCGTGGTGATTCGTCTGGAATTGAAAGGCGTCCCGCTCATCGCCTTCAGAAGCGCGCGAGCGTCGTTGCTGATCGACCGCCATTACAGTTCGCTGGATCCTTATCGCCGATTTCAACCCAACGTCTACGTGGTCAGCTTTGCCGGGCGCTGCAATATGGGCTATGTGTCGGTGTCTGACGATTACTTGGTGCTGCGGACCCGCGATCCACAGCAGGAGGTTGAGATGTTGAGAATCGAGCATGGCAGAAGATATTCCGACTACATTGTGGGCCGGGTGTGTCATGTCGGATTGGAGGTCTGAGGAGAGCCGCTGTTCGCCTTTCGCTTCTCGCCAGAGGGTTGCCGTTCTATCCGCAGCAGCGGCCTTTCTCCATTCAAAGCTTCTGGCGAAACGCAAAGAGCGAATAGCGAAAAGCGGGTCTCTGCTATGATTCCGCTACTATTAACCAAGGCCAGGTGATATGGAGGAAGACGTGGAGGAACGTAGCACGACGCCGCCAGGCGTACGACGCGATGAGGATATCGCCCTCGATCTGATGAAGTTTGTTGCCGTCACGACAGGATACGGCCGGACGAGTACAGCCGCTGCGGGATTTCAGTCCGCCAGTGATTCCAAAGCTGAGGACTATGCGCGGCATCTGCTCGAGCTTTACGGGCAATGCCTTGCCGCCGTGCAAGCCAAGAAATAGTGTTGGCATGTCGCCTCAGAAGCCTTGACAAATACTAGCCTGGGCCGCGAGGTCCCGGTTTTTTTTGTCACCTGCCGCGGTGATCTCGATCATTGCTCTGCGAACAATTCCAGTTGACCATTGCTAAGCGAGGTGTGCCATGGCAAGCCTGGATCCCGACCTTCACGAAGAGACGAGAAGTCTGCATCGCGAACACGAGGAGCTGATGGCGCAACTGGACAAACTGGATTCGGCGCTGGATCAGATCGTTTCGTTTACCGAGGTTCTCACCGATCTGGCGATGGCAAACCAGGCTTTGGCGAGCGGCAGGTGGATCGCGGAGTGGCTCCCCAAACATTATGCGCATGAGGAGACGACCGTGCTGGAGATGATCGCCAGGATGAGTCCGGAGCTGGCATCTTTCGCACGCGAGATGAAGCGCCAGCACGGCGAGATGCGCATGCGCCTGGAGATCTTTCGCGATCACATTGCGCACATCGGCGAGCAACGCGACCTGGAAGCCGCTGTTGCTGAGTTGAAGCGGGAAGGCAAGGACCTGACGCAAATGATCCGCCTGCACATGGCGGCCGAGGATAAGAAGTTCGCCGGCCTGGAGAACTAGGTTCAATCTCTGTGATGCACGCCAGGACGCGCTCCTCAGCGAGCGCCCGATAGCTTCGCCTTTGCGATGCCGCTTAAAGATCCCGCGATAAACAAGAACTCTTCCTCCCATAAAAACTTGTTATAGGCGAAAGCCGCTTCCGCGAGCGAGTGCGGTTGATCTAACCAGGCAGACGCAGCGATTTTTTCCCACCGCTCGTACGGAGCTCTCCATGGATCGCGCGACTCGCCCGGCAACCTGGCAGCTTCTGCTTGCCTTCGCCATTATCTACTTCGTTTGGGGCTCGACCTTTCTCGCGATCCGCGTCGGGGTGCGCGAGGTCCCACCGTTTCTGCTGGCCGCAATGCGCTTCCTGCTGGCAGGAATTTTTCTCTACGCATGGATGCGGCTGCGCGGGACGGCCTCGCCGCGCTGGAGAGAGTGGGCGTCGGCGGCACTGCTGGCCGTGCTGATCTTCGTACTCGACTATGGATTGCTGTTCTGGGCGGAGCAGCGCGTCCCGTCAGGAGTGGCCGCCGTGATGATGGCGACCATCCCCGTGTTCATGGCTCTGTCGGAAATACTTTTCCTGGGAACGCAGCGGCTGACGTTGCGACTTGCCATCGCGCTGCTGGTTGGGATTGGCGGAGTTGCCGTGCTAGTGAGCCACACTCTGGGCTTGGGCGAGAGCTCGATCGATGCTGCGGGAGCGATTGCACTGCTGGTGGGATCGGTCAGCTGGTCGGTGGCTTCAGCGCTGACGCGCAAGCTGCCGCTGCCGGCGTCGAAGCCCATGAGTTCGGCTGCGCAGATGCTTTGCGGAGGAATCCTGCTGACATTGACCGCAGCGTCGCTGGGAGAGTTCCGTGGATTTGATCCCATGGCCGTCTCGCGCACAGCGTGGATTGCGTTGGCGTATTTGACGGCGGCCGGATCGATCATCGCGTTCACGGCTTATGTATGGCTCATTCATCACGAATCGCCGACCAAGGTTGGGACCTACGCGTATGTGAATCCCGTAGTCGCGGTTGCGCTGGGATATTTCTTCGCCGGCGAGCCATTGACCGCGCGAACACTGGTGGGAACGCTGCTGGTGCTGGTCAGCGTGGTCGTCATTACCACGATGCCGAAAAAAGCGGTGACACCGAGTGTGGAGGACGCGCTTCCCGCTGCGAACATCTCCGAGGGCTAAGGAAGATCTGAACCAGTCCCGAGCGTACGGTGGAAACGGCTTCAGGGGCTAAAGCCCGCTAATTCTGCGGCGCTTGCGGCACGGCTAAAGCCGTGCCCTTTCAAGGCCTGGACTTGATCGGAGTCTCACATAACGAGTGCTATCTCCTATAGTCCAACCTCAAGACGGCGCGAGTGAACCGATCGGCATCTAAGCTCCGAGGCTGCGGAGCCAACGAATGCCGGTAGCTGAACAAACCGTACGACGAACAGCGCGGGAGATTTTTCGCGGCGTCGAGAAGAATGCGCGCGACGAACTGCGGCGCTCCACGCAGGCGCTCGCCTTCTCTGGCCTGGCCGGCGGCTTGTCGATGGGGCTGACGGGGATCGCCGTTGCAGCCGCGATGGTCGCGCTGAATGGCATGCCGGCGGGGAACTTCATCGCGTACATGTTGTATCCGGTGGGATTCATCGCGGTGATCATCGGCCGCGCGCAGTTGTTCACGGAAAACACGCTGTATCCGGTCGCGCTGGTCCTGAGTGAAAGGCGCCACGTAGGCGAAACGGCCCGGTTGTGGACCGTGGTCTTTGTCGGCAATGTGCTGGGAGCCATTGCATTCGCGGGGCTGGCGGTCGGTAGCGATGCGCTCAGTCCTGACGTTCATGCAGCTCTGGTGGAGTTGGGAAAGCAAGCGGCACAGGGAACGGCTTCGCACATCTTCTGGAGTGGCGTAATCGGCGGATGGATTATTGCCCTGGTGGCGTGGCTGGTGACGGCGAGCCATTGGACGATTGGGCAGATTGCCGTGATCTGGCTGCTGACCTTCGTCGTCGGCATCGGTCACTTCGCACACTGCATTGCCAGCACCGGCGAGATCATGTCTGCAGTGATTGCCGGCGCGGTGCCGCTGACTCGCTATCTGCAGTGGCTGGCGCTGGCAACCAGCGGCAATATCCTTGGCGGTGTGATGCTGGTGACTGTGCTGAACTTCGGGCAGGTTAAGCTGGGAGAAGAATAGTAAGTCGTGAAGTCGTGAATCGTGACGTGCCTTCTGGGAGAGAATGATCCTATGCAAACATTGAGAATGCGCAGTGATGAAGATCCGCCGACGATTCCGGTGCCGCCGGGTGAGGATCCGCCGCCTCCCGTGCAGGAACCTCCGGACAAGCCGGTGATTGGGCCGGGTGCGCCCGTGGGCGAGCCGGAGCCGCGGCAGCCGCGACGGTTGTGAGCGCTGCCGAAAGTCGGACGAAGAATAGGGACTTGCCAACAACACGAACCGGGCTTCTGCTCGCGGATGTGCTGTCGGCTGAACCGACTCAGGGTACAAGGAAGGCTTATCGGCGCGACTAAAGTCGTGCCCTGACACGAATCGTCCGTGACTTATAATCGAGCTCAGCCCTCAGAATGAGCTTGCCCAGCGCCTCACAAACAAGCCTCGCCAGTAGCACAATCTCTGACAATTCTGGACAGCGGTCGCGCGGCTGGATTTGGATCTTGCTGCTGTGGGCGATCGTGTATATCCCGGGCCTGTTCTCGCCGGCCCTGCTGGATGACGCCGACTCGGTCCACGCCGAAGCAGCGCGCGAGATGCTGGTGCGGCACGAATGGACGACGCTTTACATCGACGGCATTCGTTATCTGGAAAAAGCGCCGCTGCTGTATTGGGGGATGGAGGCCAGCTATCACGTCTTCGGAGTAAAAGACTGGGCGGCGCGACTGCCGCTGATTCTGGCCGAGCTGGCACTGCTGCTGGCGACCTATGCGCTGGGCAGGCGGGCGTTCGGGGAGCGCGCCGGCTTCTGGGCGGCGATGGTAATGACGCTGTCGATCGGGCCGTATCTGTTCACGCGGATTCTCATTCCCGACATGCTGATTCCGCTGTGGCTGACGCTGGGCTTCGATTTCTTCCTGCAAACGCTGGAGCAAGAGCGGCCTTCGATCGCGTCGTGCTGGGGATTGGCAGCGACGGTCGCGTTGAATGTGCTGACCAAGGGCCTGATCGGCATTGTGTTCCCGGCGGCGATCATCGGCATTTACCTGATTCTCACCGGCAATCTCAAACACCTGCTGCGCATGCGGCTGATCTCGAGCACGATTGTTCTGCTGGTGATCGCCGCGCCCTGGCACATCGCGGCAGCGATTGCGAATCCGGCGGCCGGCGAGTCGCGCGGATTTCTCTGGTTCTATTTCGTCAACGAACATTTCCTGCGCTACCTGGGCAAGCGCGTTCCTCACGATTACGATACGGTTCCGCTGCTGCTGTTCTGGGCGCTGGTATTTTTGTGGCTGTTTCCGTGGTCGGCGTTTCTGGTGCAGTCGCTGCGAAACATTCCGCATCGCTGGAGCGAGCTGCGCGGCGTCGATGAATCAGCGGCAGCGAGCGATGCTGCTCTGCGCGATATGGGCGGCGGTGATCCTGCTGTTCTTCAGCTTCTCGACGCGGCAGGAGTATTACGCCGTTCCGGCATTGCCGGCGTTGGCACTGCTGATTGGCGGCTGGATGCAGCAGGAGGATGAGTCGGCCGACGGATTCCACGCTGCGCAGAAGCGGTCGCATCGGATCGGTCGTTTTGCTCGTGATCGGAGCGTTTGTCTTTGCGGCGGCGATATTACCTTCTGGCGCAGAGCAAGAGCACGCCGCCCGACAGCGATCTGGCCGATCTGCTGAAGAAAGCTCCCAACGAGTACGCGCTGGCCTTCGGACACATCTTCGATCTGACGCCGCGCGCGCTGGGGTTATTCCGCGTGCCGCTGGCGATGTTTGCGATCGCGCTGTTTGCGGGCAGCCTGCTCAATTGGCTTTTCCGGCGCCGCAATCGCGCTGCGGCGGGCAATTGGGCGATCGCGGTCATGATGGTCTTCGTGCTCTTCGCGGTACATCAGGGGCTGGTGATGTTCTCGCCCATCCTCTCCTCGAAGAAGCTGGCCGATGCGATCGAGCAGGAGTTTCGGCCCGGCGACGTGATCGTTTCGTACGGAACCTACGAGGATGCGTCGACCATCAACTTTTACGCGCGGCAGCCGATTCACGTGGTCAACACCCGCACCGAAGGCGATATGTATTACGGATCGCTGTTTCCCGACGCGCCGGCGATCTTCGACGACGATGCTTCGTTCGCCGCATTGTGGAAGGGGCCGCAACGAGTTTTCGTTTGGGTGGAAGAGGACAAAGTTCCAAGAATTGTCCGGCAGACCGGCTACTACCAACTCGCGCGCAGTGGCGGCAAGCTGATCCTGATGAACCGGGAGTGGACGGGACAGCATTAGCGTGAACGTTGCCCATCGTCGGTATTAGACCAGTTCTGATACGGCCCCACCCTGGCCAAACGAAGGCCAGAATGGGGCACCCAGGTTGCCTGCTCAGTCATAGCTCTCATCCACCGTGATCAGCTGCACTTTCCCGTGACCGACACCTCCAAGATCACTTGTATTCTGCAAGTGATATTGCTAATCTGCTTTCCAACATGGCCGGCAAGCCTAAGACGAAGCATCGCTCGGGCTGCCCGGTGAGCACTTCTCTCGAGGTGGTGGGGGACCGCTGGTCGCTGCTGATCATGCGCGACATGATGGTGCGGGGCTATACGGGGTTCAAGGAATTTCAGGAATCGGGTGAGGGCATTGCCACCAATATTCTTGCCGATCGTTTGCGGAGACTCGAAGCGGCAGAAATTATCGCTGCCGAGACCGACGCCACGGACGGCAGGCGGGTAACTATCGGCTTACCAGGAAGGGAATCGATCTGGCGCCGGTGGTGCTGGAGTTGCTGATCTGGGGCGCGCGCTACGAAGACACAGGAGCGCCCTGCGCGATGATCAGCAAGCTGGAAAAGCATCGCAAGGAACTGCTGGCCGAAGTGCGGCGGCGCTGGCAGAAGCGCGATTCGACGCCATTGCAGGCGAAGATCGGGCGAATGGCTGTGGCCGTAAGAGGAGTGGATCGCAGTCAAGTTCCGACAGTTTGTTCTGTGACTTCAGGGATGGTCGTTCTGTCATACGGAAAATCGTAACGGCTTATTACAAACGATTGATTCAGAGAAAGAAGAGGAGCGCACGATGGAGCTGAGCACTTATCTTCACTTCAACGGTGATTGCGAAGAGGCATTCAAATTTTACGAGCGATGCACGGGCGGCAAGATTGAAACGATTTTTCGGCACGAGGGCACGCCGGCGGCGAGGCGCAAGTTCCACCGGAGTGGAAGAACAAGATTCTGCACGCTCGCATGAAGATCGGCGACCAGTGGCTGATGGCATCGGACGCTCCGCCCGGACGTTATAGCCAACCGCAGGGCTTCTCGGTGTCGCTGGCGCTGAAGGATGTGAAGCAGGGTGAGGGTATCTTCAACGCACTGGCCGAGGGTGGAAAGATTTGCATGCCGTTCCAGAAGACGTTCTGGGCGGCAGGCTTTGGCATGGTCACGGATCGCTTCGGTGTTCCGTGGATGATCAATTGCGAAGCGGCAGCATAAGCTGTCGCCTCGCGAAACGTGGGACAAGGGCCAGACTGAATCTTTGCGGTGCTCGGTTTCTCGCCGGCAACGCCTCGAGGTGGTTATGAAAGGAAAGTCAGTAACAGCAAACATCGCAGTGATGAGTGCATCAGCAATGCTGGTGCTGGTTGTTGGGCTGAGCTCGGCGTACGGAGCAACGCCGCCCGATTCCAAGGCGCAGTACACCAGCATGGCTCCACTGCATCTTTATCTCGACGATCGCGATACCGAAATCGCATTGGCGCGCAGTGCCGCTCCTGATGCGATATCGCACGACGCGACCATCATGGTCTTGACTGATCATGGCTACGTGACCGCGGTGGAGGGCAAGAACGGTTTCGTTTGCGTCGTGGAGCGAGCGTGGATGTCGCCCGACAACTCTCCCGACTTCTGGAATCCGAAGATGCGCGGGCCGCTGTGCTTCAATCCTCCGGCGGCGCGATCGATTCTGCCGTCGACTCTGGAACGAACGAAGATGGTTCTCGCCGGCAAATCGAAGGACGAGATCATCGCCGCCAACAAAGCGGCTTACGATAGCAAGGAGCTCCCCGCGTTGGAGCCCGGTTCGATGAGCTACATGATGTCGAAGCAGGCGTGTCTGACGGCGAGCGGCGGCAACCTGGCGCACGTGATGGTTTACACGCCGCATATGGATGCTGCATCATGGGGCGCCGAAGTGCCGAACTCGCCGGTCATACTGAATCCGCAGTTCAAAGACGTTGCGCCGATCGATGTCTGGGTGATATCTGTTGGCAAGTGGTCGGACGGAACGCCCGCGCCGGTAATGTAAAGAAGCAACTAGCAATTAGCGATTAGCGATTAGCGATTAGCTAAAACCACGAATAGGCTTGACTAGGGATCTGCTTGGCGTCCTGATTTTGCTAGTTGCTAGTTGCTAGCTTGCTAGTTGCTAGTTGCTAGTTGCTAGTTGCTAGTTGCTAGTTGCCAGTATCTTCGAGGGGTGAGCATGAGCAAAGTACGCGTATTGGCGGGCACGCGCAAAGGCGCATTCATTCTGGAGTCCGATGGCAAGCGCGACAAGTGGGACGTGAGCGGGCCGTTCTTCGCCGGCTGGGAGGTGTATCACATGAAGGGCTCGCCGGCCGACCCCAACCGCATCTACGCGTCGCAGAACAGCGCCTGGTCTGGGCAAGTCATCCAGCGCTCCAGCGACGGCGGTAAGACGTGGGAGACGCCGGGCGGCGGCCCGCAGAAATCGCCGCAAGGCTGGCCGATGGGCGAGAGCAACAAGTTCGTCTACGACACTTCGCCCGCGACCGGCGCGCCGCTCACCACGCATCAGTTTTACGACGGCACGCAGCATCCGTGGGAGTTCAAGCGCGTCTGGCATCTGGAGCCGTCGCTCACCGATCCCGACACTGTCTTCGCCGGCATCGAAGACGCCGCGCTGTTCCGCTCGACCGACGGCGCGGCCAGCTGGCAGGAGCTCTCCGGCCTGCGCGGTCACGGCACGGGTCCGCATTGGCAGCCCGGCGCGGGCGGAATGTGTCTGCATACCATCATTCTCGATCCCAGCGATCCCGACCGCATCTACATTGCGATCTCCGCTGCCGGCGCCTTCCGCACCGACGATGGCGGCACGACCTGGAAGCCGATCAATCGCGGCCTGCGCTCGCAGTTCCTGCCCGATCAGGACTCCGAGGTTGGACACTGCGTGCATCACGTCGCCATGCATCCTTCGCGGCCCAACGTGCTCTTCATGCAGAAGCATTGGGACGTGATGCGCAGCGACGATGCCGGCGACAACTGGAAGGAAGTGAGCGGCAACCTGCCGACCGATTTCGGCTTCGTCATCGACGTGCACGCGCACGAGCCGGAGACGATCTACGTGGTCCCGATCAAGAGCGACAGCGAGCACTATCCTCTCGACGGCAAGCTGCGCGTCTATCGCAGCCGCAGCGGCGGCAACGAGTGGGAGGCGCTGACCAACGGCCTGCCGCAGAGCAACTGCTACGTCAACGTGCTGCGTGACGCGATGGCCGTCGATCAGCTCGATTCCTGCGGCGTCTACTTCGGCACCACCGGCGGTCAGGTGTACTTGTCGGCCGATGCGGGCGACAACTGGACGCCGATCGTGCGCGACCTTCCGCCCGTGCTCTCGGTCGAGGTGCAGACGCTGGCGTGAGCGCGGTGGAAGGGCACGGCTTTAGCCGTGCCGAAAAGCCGCGTCGTGACCTGGGTTTGGGTATTGCTGGCCTTCAGGCCAGCGTGCCGGGCGCACTCTTACCTTGTCATCCCGAGGCGGACTTTAGTCCGACGAGGGATCTGCGGGTCGTCCGCGGGTGGCAGAGGCGTGCGACCGACGAGTCCACCACGGAGAGCACTGAGATCACGGAGTGAATTTCATTTCAAAAAACTCCGTGTCCTCCGTGCCTCCGTGGTAAAAATGACTTTCGACAGAGCCTTCCGCCCGTACGATGAGGGATTACCACGGAAGCACTGAAATCACGGAAGGGGATTTCATTTCCGAAAACTCCGTGTCCTCCGTGCTTCCGTGGTGAGATCATTTCCTCCATGACCATCCGCGTCGAAATTCCGCCCCATCTGCGCACGCTGGCCAAGATCAGCGGCGAAGTGACCCTCGAGGTCGAGGGCCCGGTGACGCAGCGCTCGGTCCTCGACGCACTCGAGGCGCAATATCCCATGCTCTGCGGCACCATTCGCGATCACGTCAGCAAACAGCGGCGTCCGTTTCTGCGCTTCTTCGCCTGCCAGGAGGACCTGTCGCACGAGCCGCCCGACGCTCCGCTGCCCGACGCCGTCGCCGCCGGCAAGGAACCCTTCCTCATCATCGGCGCCATCGCCGGCGGATAGCATCCCAATCCGGAAGAGTTCCTTCGGGGTTTTGAAGGGGCGCAGGTTTTGAAAGGGGCGCAGGTTTTGAAGGGGCGCAGGTTTTGAAGGGGCGCAGGTTTTGAAGGGGCGCAGCTTCAGCTGCGCCATCGAATTCCCCTTTTCTCCTTGTCATCCCGACCGAGGACTTCAGTCCGACCGAGGGATCTGCGGTTCGTCCGCAGTGGCCGGGTGCCGGGTGCCCCACACATTCGCGGTTTTCGAATGTGTGGGAGCGGAGACACGGAATCGTCCGTAAAGGGCACTGGGTCGAGGGCACCATCCTCCCGCTTCGACAGGTCGAGTTAGAAGCCCGGCGGATTCGACGGACTAGACCGCAGTTCAGGGAGCGTCATTTTCTGTAATGCGACCAGGGCGAACTCGGCATCGTTGCGTTGCGTCCCCACGAACCAGGTACACCACGCCGAGGGCTGACCGCCGATGGTGTCGAAGCGTTCAATGGTCATGGTCGGGGAGCCACTCTTGAGTTCCACCATATCGCCAACTTGAAAATCACCGTTCATTCCGTCAGCCTCCGTGAAAGGAATCACCCATGATAGGCCAAGCAGTCTTGCCGGCAAAGAACTATCTAAGCAGGGTGCCCCACACATTCGCGGGGCTCGAATGTGTGGGATCAGGAATCAATCCAGTTGGCGGGTGGTCGGTGGCACGGGTCTCGCGCGGTCCGAGATCCGGGGATTTGCAGTGATTAACTCTTCTTGTTGTGCTCGCTACATCAGCAGACAGGCCGCCCACAGTTTTCTTGTAGAATCCTCTTCATGGTGAAAATTACTGTTCGACCGAAATCATCCCTGCGTGTTGAATTTGCTCCCGGCGAGCTGGAGCTGATTGGCGAAGACGGCCAGCCCATCGACCTGACCGGAAAGCCTGCCATCTCCCTCTGCCGCTGCGGCGGCTCGACCAACAAGCCCTTCTGCGACGGCACGCATTCGCGCATCGGCTTCGAGGGCGCGGAGCAAGCGGTGGCCCAGGTTCAGAAGATAGAACTGCCTGGTCAGGACCTGCCGAAGTAGCTGCTTTGAAGGGGACGGGCCCTCAGGCGTTGAAGGGATGGCCCTCCTGCCGTGAAGGGGACGGCCTTCAGGCCGTCCGTCAGCTCAGCAAAATCATTTATGGCTTTAGCCACTGAGGGATTTCGCTCCTACGATGAACTGCGAAGTGCCTCAGTGGCTAAAGCCGCTTTCGGAGGCGCAAAATATGGCGCGGCTGAAGTCGTGCCCCTTCAAAGCCTCCTACGCGCTGAGGGGGGAATCCAGGCTGACCGCCGCGCTGTGTCAGGCGTGATATCCGCTATTCTCCCCCGCTCACCTTCGGCGCATAGGGATTGTCGTCGACCACCTGCCACACGGTATCGATCACCGTTCCGTCAACCCACTTCACCACCGCGACCGGATTCTCCAGCACGCGCGCCTTGGCCGGCTTGCCGCCGCAAATCTTCTCGACCTCGGCTTTGATCTCTTCGATCGGCCGAATCGGCAGCCCCTTGCCTTTGACCGCGTCGAGCAAATCCTGCCGCCGCGGATTGATGGCGATGCCGCGCTCGGTCGCGATCACGTCGATCAGCTCGCCCGGGCCCGGTGACCGTCGTGACCTCGTCGACGATGACGGGAATGCGATCGCGGAACGACGGCACGGCGAGAATCGTGCATCCGGCGAACAGGCAGTTCTGCCAGCCGCCAATGCCGTGCAGCAGCCGCCCGTCGGAATGCGTGACCACGTTGGCGTTGAAGTTCACGTCGACTTCGGTCGCGCCCAGCACGCACGCGTCGATCATCGACGCGAAATTTCCCTTGCCGTGAAAGTTGTAAGACGTGAACGGGCTGGTCGCAACGTGCCGCGGATCGCTGGCGATGGAGCGCACCGCATCGAGGTCGAAGGTCTGCCCGTCGAGGATGCAGCCGATGAGCCCCTCGTGCAGCATGTCGACCAGATACTTCGTCGAGCCGCCGCGCACGAAGCTGGCCTTCACGTTGGCTTCCTTCATCATGCGCGCGAGGTAGTCGACGAAGGCCAGCGCGATGCCGCCCGCGCCTGCCTGGAAGGAAAAGCCGTCGCGCATGATGCCGCTGTCGCGCAGGAATCGCGCCACCAGTTGCGAGATGCGCAGACGGTCGGGACTGCGCGTGATCTGCGTCGTTCCGCTGACGATCTTTGCCGGATCGCCGATGGAATCGACCTCGACGACGTAGTCGACGTTGTTGCCCTGGATTTGCCACGGAATGCAAGGGAAGGGAACAAGGTTGTCGGTGACGACGATGACTCGATCGGCGTAAATCGAATCGGCCAGCGCAAAGCCCAGCGATCCGCACGCCGACGGGCCATGCGAGCCATCGGCGTTGCCGAAGTAATCGGCCGTGGGCGCGGCGATGACCGCGATGTCGATGTGCACCTCGCCATCCTGAATGGCCTGCCAGCGTCCGCCGTGCGAGCGCAACACGCCCAGCCCGCGCATGTGTCCGTGTGAGCAGTAGTCGCCCAGCGGGCCGTTCATGCTGCCTTCGATGTGGTGCACGGCGCCGGATTTCATCAGGTCGATCACCGGCTCATGACACGGGAACGACGCGCTCGGGAACCACATCAGATCCTTCGCGCCGATACGCGCAGCGGTCTGCAGCGCAGTGAGTGCAACGCGATCGCCATTCCGCAGATGATGATGCGTGCCGATGGTCATGCCATCGCGCAGCCCGCACAGTCGCAGCGCCGTTTCCAGGTCGGAAATGCGCTTGTCCCCGTTTGTGGGATAGTCGCTGTTGCTGCGAATCGGCGGCACAGCCTTGTGGCCGCTTGGCCGGCAGCCATCGACACCCTGATACGGAATGGCTTCGCGGCCGTTAACCGTGGTTGGCACGCGCCGGCCGATTGCATTGGTGATTAACTTCTCTGTGACTGCTGTAGTCATATCAATGATCCGAACCCTTGACCTCTAACGGCGCGCAACTGACTTGGGTGCCCCATTCTGGCCGTCTTTTGGCCAGGGTGGGGCAACATCCAACTCACTCAACAACCATCCCCATCTGCTTCGCCCGAGCCACCAGCTTCAGCGCCCGCTGCACCACCGGAGCGTCGATCATCTTGGATCCCGAGGCTAACGACGCCCAGTCCGCGCGCCTGCGCCTCTTCATAAGCGGCAACGATCTTCGCCGCTTTCTCCAACTCTGACAATGTGGGAGTAAAGGCTCGATCGATAATCTCGATCTGCATGGGATGAATGCAGCCCATGCCCTCGAATCCCATCGCGCGCGATGCTTCACCCCAGCGCCGCAAGCCTTCACTGTCCGTCACGTCGCCATAAACGGAATCGATCGCCTGGACGTGCGCGGCGTGCGCGGCATTAACGAGGCGCAGGCGCGCATACAGCGTTTCCGAGCCGCCAGGCGTCTTCGCGACGCCCAGATCGGCGGTGTAGTCTTCCAGGCCGATCGTGATCGCGGCAATGTGATCGGAGGCGATCGCAATTGCAAAAGCATTTTCGATCCCCAGCGCCGACTCCAGGATCGGCATCAGCCAGATCGGTCGCGTAACCCCAGTGCGCTTCGTGATCGAATCAACAGCTCCCACAACGTCAGACACCTGTTCCGGCGTCTCAACCTTCGGGATCAGGATCAGGTCCGGCGCCTGCGGAACAATCTCTTCGAGGTCTGCTAACCCGAGCGGCAGCTGATTAATGCGAACCATGCGCTCGGCCGCTCCAAAATCCACCGCTCGCAGCGCATTGCGAACCAGTAGCCGAGCCGCGTTCTTCTCCGCGTAGTGGACGGAATCCTCCAGATCGAGAATAATCGCGTCCGGCCCATGCAATGCAGCGTTGACGAAGTACTTCGGCTCGTTGCCGGGAAGATAGAGTCGCGAGCGGCGGAGCCGGTCTTTCGCAGACGGATCTGGCAGCGCGACCGCTTCCGGCAGCGCCAACTTGCCCTCGCCAAGACCTGCGCGACGGACTGCAGCCTCGATTCGCGCGGCAATGACGAACGGCAGCGCGCCTTCGTCGGTAATCGCCACGTAAGCGTGTTCGACACCGAGAGCTTGCAATACGTCTCGAACCTGCTGCCGGATTTGACTGCCGTAGTACAGATCGACCCGGGATTGCAGATCGATCTCAATGCCGCCCGCGGTTCGCTCTTCGAGCGCAACATGCAGATCGGAGCGGACATCGCCGCCGGCGCGGCCGGCCTCGCCGCGGCGCAATGTGCTCTCTGTTGTTGCCACGGTCGTCACAAGAACCTCCGGGGCGCAAGCCCCTTCGTTATTGGGCGCAGCTGACGCGGGCCCAAGGCCTACTCTACCCGATCACAGCCGCCTCGACGCGAGCACCGATTCTCTCCAGGATCGCGTCGGTCATTTGCATAGTTGAAGCCGCGCCTTGAGCGATCGACTTTGCGCCGCCCGGGATACGCAGCATGTCGTAGGTGCGCACCTGGCCCTCGGCAACGACGGCGGCAATCGCGGTGCGAATCTTTTCTGCCTTGTCGCGCTCGCCAATGTGGTCGAGCATCATTGCCGCCGAAAGGATCATGGCAATCGGATTGACGATCGGCGGATCCAGCTCAGCATACTTCGGAGCCGAGCCGTGTGTCGGCTCGAAGACTGCGACCTCTTCACCGATGTTCCCCGATGCCGCGAATCCAAGCCCGCCCACGAGTCCGGCAAAGGCGTCGCTGATCACATCGCCGAACAAATTGCTGGCGACGATCACGCCGTAGTCTTCGGGATTCTTCGTCAGCCACATAGTCTGCGCGTCGATGTTCGTCGACCACAGCGGAATCTCGCTGTATTGCTTCTGCACTTCCTTCGCGACCTCTTCCATCAGGCCCGACGTTTCGCGCAGCACATTCGGCTTCTCGCAGATGGTGACCGACTTGTAGCCGAACTTGCGCGCGTGCCGGAAGGCGGCTTCGCAGATGCGGCGCGCTGCGGGTCTGGTGATGATGCGCACCGAGACTGCCAGATCTTCGCCGGCGACGTTTTCGAAGGGCTTGAATTTGGGATGTGTGCGCAAGGCGTCGTGGACTTGGCGAGGAGGATTGCTCCACTCGACGCCGGAATACAGGCCCTCCGTGCCCTGGCGAAAAATCACCACATCAACCTTGGGCTCTTCGAATCCTCCCGCAGGCTTCTTGCGGATGAAGTTCAGCGGATTGCCGGGGAACGACAGACAAGGCCGCAAGCTGAGGTCGAGACCGAATCGCTGCCGCATGGAAACAATGGGGCTGAAGTACTGACAGCCTTTGCCTTTTAGCGTCGGGCTGAGTTCAGCTTCCGCTTCCTTCTTCGGCTTGGAGGTGATGGCGCCGAACAGAGCCAGCTTGTGCCGGCTCAGCAGTTCGATGGTTCGTTCCGGCAGCGCATTGGCTTCCTTCTTCCAGCACTCCCAGCCAATGTCAGCGTGGATGTATTCGGCCTCGAATCCGACGGCGTCGAGGACACGAATCGCCTCCGGAAGAACCTGATTGCCGATGCCGTCGCCCGGCATAGTTACGATCGTACGTTTTGCCATGAATTCCTGCTCCTGATCTCGCTGTCATCCCGACCGAGGGGCTTCAGCCCGAGCGGAGGGATCTGCTTTTTGTCAGTCCCGCCCAGCATTTCGCGATCGCATACTCCCACATTGGGGTATAGCATTAGACTTGCGCTGCGACCGCGCAATCTGCCAATCTGCTACTCACCAGGTTTTCTATACCTCCCGCAATCACCAATGACTGCGGCACGCTGCCCAGCGCCGGAAACACAAATTCCTCGCCCGCGTAACGAATGGTACTGGCCGTAAAGTCGACTTCAATCGCATCGCCGGGGATGATCGTCTTTTCCTTGCGCGCGATCGCGTCGGCAAACTGCGCGCCCAGCCGCTTCACCAATTCTGGCGTCTCGATACACAGGAATCCGTTGTTGAAAGCGTTGCGCAGATAGGTTTGCGAGAAGCTGCCGGCAATCACCAGCGGAATGCCCTTGTACTTCAGCGCTGTCACGGCCTGCTCCCGGCTGGAGCCGGTGCCGAAGTTGAAGCCGCCGACCACTACGTCCCCTGCCGCGGTTCGGGTCGCGAATTGCGGGTCGTAGTTCTCCATCACCACGCGCGCCATCATCTCCGGCGTCATGTCCTCGCGATAGGTGTAATCCTTGCCATAGATTCCATCGGTGTTCAGATTGTCTTGCGGCAGAAAAACAAGCCGCCCGCGAACTCTGGCTGGGAATCCGGGAAGAATAGCAACCGTCTCCGGCGCGACGACCCCAGCGATCTCGTTGAAGCGATATACCACAATGTGGTAGTCACACAACGTGGGACCACAGATGTATCCCGCGACCGCCGATGCAGCCACGACCTCCGGGCTGCCAAGGTAGCATTGCGCATCGCGCGAGCCCATGCGTCCTTTGAAATTGCGGTTGGTCGCGGAAATACCAACCTCGCCTGCTTCCAGCAATCCAGTGCCAAGCCCGATGCACGGCCCGCATCCTGACGGCAGTGGGTGCGCGCCCGCATCGAGAAAGACCTGCCAGATGCCCGCGCTTCTCGGCTTCCTCTTGAACTGACCGGCTGGCCGCAGCCAGGTAAAACTGCACGCTTTCCGCGACCTTCTTTCCGCGCAAAACCTTCGCCGCCGCTTCCAGATCTTCGAGTCCGCGAATTCACGCAGGAGACGAGATAGGCTTTCTGGATCGCCACCTTCTTCTTCGCGATCTCGGCGACCGATTGCATCACCTGCACCGTATCCGGTCCGGAGACGTGTGGGGTTACTTCGGCGAGATCGAGCATGATCCGTCCGGCATATGCCGCATCAGCGTCAGGCGCCAGGGGATTCGTCTGCCACTCACACAGCTTCTCTTCCGGAATGCGCGCGATTCCGCGTCGGCGGAGTTCGCGGTTCCGCGCGTCGAGATACGTCAGAGTCACATCGTCAACCGGAAGCCAGCCCACCAGCGCGCCCCATTCGGTAGTCATGTTCGCGATGCTCAGGCGCGCATCCATGCTGAGCGAGGTCACGCCGGGACCGGCGAACTCAACCGCAGCATTCAGGACCTCTTCGTGGTTGTAGAGTCCGCATAACGTGATGATGACGTCTTTGCCGGTCACGCCCGGCGATAGCTTGCCTTCCAGCACAACCTGAATGGTCCGCGGAATCTGCCACCAGAACTCGCCCGTAGCCCAGATAGCGGCTGCGTCGGTGCGCACGACCGGCGTTCCGATCGCTCCCAATGCGCCGTACATGTTGGAGTGCGAATCGGACGCGACGACGAACGTTCCTGGCAGCACGTAGCCCTGCTCCACCATGATCTGGTGCCCGATTCCGGTACCCGGCGGATAGAAGTCGATGCCTTGCTCGCGCGCGAACGCCTCCATGCTGCGGTACTTCGCCAGGTTCGACTCTTCCGTGTTCTGAATGTCGTGATCGGCAGTGAACACCGGCTGCGCGGGATCGTAGACACGCGTCGCGCCGATGGCCCCGAACTTCTTCATCACCGCAGACGTGTTGTCGTGGGTCATCACATGAAACGGCCGGATCGATAGGAAGTCACCTGCGCGCAACGGACGGTTCGGCCCTTCTGTCATGTGAGCCTGCGCGATCTTTTCGACGATGGTCTGTGGCATACTTTCTCTTTTCTGCACCGGGCTTAGCTTCGCACTCATTCACCACGGAATCACAGAAGGCACGGAATTGTTTCTTGAATTGGTTCCGTGCATTTCGTGCTTCCGTGGTGAAAATTCAACCTATCGATCCGCCCTAAACAGATTCATCAACTCCGTCACGCTCTGCTGCTTCTCTAGATTCCAGATCGCGTCGATGGCGCGACGGCGTGCCTCGCGTGACATCACCGGCTCCGCCAGCGCCTCAAACTTCTCCTCAATTTCCTGGTCGGTCAACGGATTGCGCGGGTCGCCCTTGGGATAGTCGAGTTGCTGCATGAACTCGCGGCCGTCGAGGGTGTGAATCCGAACAATCACGCGCTGCAGCGCCGGAAACACCTTCTCGATCTCCGGATCTGCGACGACGACGATCTTCTTCAGCTGCTCGCGAATCACCGGGTGCATGATCTTTTCCATGCTGAACTGCGCCGGCGTCACCTGTCGCTCGGCGATCGCAGCGGCGATGACGTAGGGGAGCGAGTGATCGGCCGTCTCCTTGGTATGCGGATCGTACTTGCTGGGATCGCTCAGGATGTCGGCGCCGCGCGCCGTGGTGCGAATGTGAACCTTGGCAATCTGGTGGTGGGCGAGGTCGTGGTCTTTCACCAGCGCCAGCACCGCCGAGATCGGGGTATGGGTCAGCGCCTCGGTGGGAAACGCCTTCATCCCACATTGTGGGATACGCCACGATTCGCCTAGTCCATCAGTCAGGACGTTCAGCTTCCACTCCGGGCCAAGACAGTGCGCCAATCCTTCTTTGCCATCGATCACGTGCTCCGGGCCGGTGTAGCCTTTCTCGGCTAGCAGCGCGGCCAACATCCCACTCTGTGTGGCCATGGGGTCGACGGTATTCTTCATCATGGTGAGCTTACCGGCCGTGACTGCCCCGAGCGTGGCGCGCGCGCTGGCGCTGATGCCGATGGCGTGCTGGATTTGCTCCGCAGTGAGCCGCAGCATACGTCCGGCAACGATGGGCGAAACGAAAGCCGTGAGCGTGGCGTGATGCCAGCCGCGCTCGCGAATGCCCGGGAAGGCGGCTTCGCACAGCCGCATCTCGAACTCATGGCCGAGCACGATGCCAACAATCAACTCGCGGCCGTCGCTCTCCGCGCGCTCGCACGCGGCAATCGCAGCCGGGAAAATGTCGGAAGGATGCGAAGGATCCTGCTTCCAGTAAATGTCGTTGTAATCCATGCAGCGGATCATCAGCGCGTTGGCAAGCGCCGCCGAGACTGGGTCCACCTGCTTGCCGCTGCCGATCAGTGTTGCTTTGCCCGGGCCGGCGATCTCATCCAGCACTTCGAGCGCGATCTTCACGTCGTGCTGCTGATAGCCGCCGAGCGCGCAACCAATACTGTCCAGCAGGAAGCGCTTGGCCTGATAGACCGCTTCGGCAGAGAGCTGCTCAAATTCCAATCCCGCTGCCCACTCTGACATTGTGGTAGTAGTTGTCGATTTCGAGACCGTGCGAGCTGCAGTTGTAGTCGCCATCAAAACTCCCAAGTACCGGGGCTAAAGCCCTCGTCTCCAAGACCGCCTCTTGGCGCTGGCCTGAAGGCCAGTACTACCGAACGCGCCCAGTGGCTAACGTCCCTACCCGCATCTGCCCGCCTACCTGGCCAGGTTCTTGAACGGCAGAAACGCCATGAAATCGGCGTGATGCACGATGTAGGCCTCGGTGGTGCGCTTCACCAGATCGCCCTCGGCTGCATGAGCTGCCACAATGTGGCATACCGCATCGGACACACCGCATTCCATCGCCAGCGCGACTCCGGTGAAAGGATGACGCAATAACTCGCCACGTCTGCTCTGCCGCGTCTTGCCGTCGACGTTCTCGTACTCCAGCAGCTTGCCGACATCGGCCAGGATCGCACCGGCGATTACGGTGTCCATATCAATCGGCAGCGCGCGGCCCATGAACTCGATCATGCTCTCAGCGGCTTTGCGCGCGATGTGTACCACGCAGCGCTTGTGCTCCATGAAGGTCGTGGGGCAGTTCGGCACCAGCAGCGTGAAGGGAATGCGGTTCAGGTCCTCGGGCGTCAGCGGACTCAATTCCAGCGCGCGCTCCCAGGTGCGCGTTACCTGCTCGCGCAGGGTGGGCGACTGGATCCATTCGATCTCCGGCCAAAGTTTCAGAACAGCTTCGCGCATCGACTTCACCCATAGTCCGCGGACGGCTCATACCTGATCGAGCTTCGCAGGCCCAAACGGATATTCGTAACACTCTTGCCAGGAGGTCAGCTATGACGCGCGTCACAAATGGCACAGGATGTCCTGTAGGCACAGCTACATAGACAAGCGAACCACGCAGACAAAGAAGGCATCTCAACACAAGAACCAAGCCTCCGCAGGGAAGGCAGCACCGGAGGCAACGGCGGACCAAAACTCCGCCCAAACCACAAGGAGAAACTACGATGAAGCTCTCCCTGCATTTGTTTTTCGGGGCAATACTGGCGGTTGGATGTGCCATTCCGGCGCTGGCTCAGGACACCAGCGCACCGCCTCCGCAATATCAAAACGATCAGGATCGCGATCGCGACCGCAACACCCAGGCTTATGCCGACGGATACGCGCAAGGCCAGGCCGATGCGCGCGGCCACGCCATTCGCAACGATCAGCCCACCGCGCAGTGGACCAAAGAAGACGACACGCGCGCCTATCGCCAGGGCTATGACTCGGGTTACGCGAACATCATGGGCGGCGGCCGCGACGCCGAGATGTCGCACGACCGCATGGCCAGCGGCGATCGTCAGGCCGAGCAGTTTGGTTATCAGGACGGCCTCGCTGCCGGACGCCAGGACCAGATGAAGGGCGACAAATTCAAGCCCGGCGATCACGATCTCTACAAGAACGGGCTGCACGGCTGGACCGCTTCGCTCGGCACCAAGGACGAGTTCAAGCAGCTCTATCGCGAGGGCTTCATGAAGGGCTACCAGCAAGGCTATCAGGGAACCGGACCTAGATAAGCGCTGCGCTATTGGCACGAGGCCGCCAATTCATGGCGGCCTTTTTCATTCACTCACAATTGGACACGCAGCCGCAGATGTATGAAGATTTTCTGAGCGCTGCCGGCGCCGCGTTTCGTCTGACGCGATATTCCGGTTTGCCTGATCTTCCGGCGCTCTTGTGCATGATGCGTAGTCTGCGAATCCTTATATCCTTGTTCGTTGTTCTGGCCGCCGCCGGCTGCGCATTCGCTCAGGGAGGCCCGCCATACTTCACTAATGATCCCGGCACTCCCGGCCCCAAGAACTGGGAGATCAATGTGGGCTATGCTCCTTTTCTCTACAGCGACAATTCAGCTAGCCAAACGCCGGATCTGGACGTTAACTTCGGCATCGGCGAGCGCATCCAGTTGACCTATCAGAACGCGTGGCTGCGGGTTGCGGACCAGAGTGGCGAGACGAAATATGGGTTGGGACAGTCGAATTTCGGCGTCAAGTGGCGCTTTTACGATGCCGGCGAGAAGGGTTGGTCCATCGGGACGTTCCCGCAAGCATTCGTTAACAATCCCAACGATTCGGTGAAGCGCGGCATCACTCCCACCAGCCAGGCGTTCCTGCTGCCGTTCGAATTTGCCCGGAAGTTCGGTCCGCTGGATGCGAATTTCGAAATCGGCTACAACTTCGTCCACGATGGTCCCAGCGGCTGGCTGGCGGGACTGGTGGTGGGCCACACCTTCAAGCGGTTGGAAATCGACACCGAGTTCTACAACACCAGCACCTACAATCCCTATGTAAGCCAGCCGACGCTCGACGCCGGAGCGCGCTACCGCCTCCACAATCCCGTCATCCTGCTGCTCATGGCCGGGCGCGGACTCGAAGCAACGAGCCACACCCAGCCCTACTTTGTGGGATATTTCGGTGTGCAGTTCCTGCTGCCTTCACGCGCCTATAACGCCGACAATCCTGAGCCGAAGACGGAACAGCCGAAGCCGTAGAACTCGGCTTCACATGGTCGAAGTCCTATGCCACGGCTGCGGTCGTTGTCACTTGATCGCGCCGATCTGCTTCAGGATGCCCAGTTCGTCGGAGCTGCCCCACCGCTCGACGATCTTGCCATCCTTGAAACGCGCAATCTGCATGCCGCGCGCCTTCACTTTCTTGCCGGTCGGAGGAATTCCCATCAGCGGCCCATTATGCGTGCCGGTGATGGTGTAAGCCATCGCGACGTTATCGTCGTCGGTGACCAGGTAGTCGACAGAGACGGCGAGATCGGGAAAAGCAGTGCGGAGGCCGCCAAAAAATTGAATATAACCTTCCGGTCCCGGGGCTTGGTCCTGCGCCGGGTCGTGATCCACCACGTCTGCGGCGAAAACTTCGCGCAGTGCTTCGAGCTTGCCTGTGGCAACGGCTTCGCCCTGTTTCTGCAGTGCTGCAATATTCTGTTCCTTGCTCATGGAGCCCTCGCAATTGAATTGGAATAAACGGCTAGTAAGACTTGGTCATCAATGGATGCAATCATCAGACAGGCAGGAGCAAAATATTTTGTGAATATGCGGACCGTCGGTGCTACGCAGCGCTGACAACGATGATCGTCATATCGTCGTTCTGCTTGGCTCCGGCGGCGAAGTTATCGGCCGACTTCATGATGCAGGAGATGATCTCGCCCGGCGGTAATTTTAGGCAGCCTTTCATCGTGTCGATCAATCGGTCCTCACCCCACTCGTCCTGAGCTGCATTCATGGCCTCGCTGATGCCGTCGGTGAAGGCGATGAAGACGTCCCCGGGCGCGAGTGGGACCGCTGCCTGCTGATAGGTCGCGTCGTCCAGCAAACCCACTACCGTTCCCGACGCCTCCAGACGCGAGACATGGCAATCTCCATTCGAAGCATGGAACAGCATCGGCGGATTGTGGCCGGCATTCACATACGTCAGCTGGCGCGACGCCGGATCGTATTGTCCGTAGAAGAACGTTGCATAGCGATTGGAGGCCAGCGCTTCCATTGGCGACGATTGTAACGTGGGTTGCGCAATTGCTTGCGTCAAAAGCTTGAGGAGCGACTTAGGCGAGTTACATGCTCCAGGTCACGTGCTCGACCTGATTCGTAATCTCGTCCGGCGGCGTCTCCGGCGGGAAGCGCATGGGCTTGCCGATCACGACCGTCAACTGTCCCGGACGCGCGATCTTGTGTCCCTTCAGCTTCATCTCCCACAGCCCGTCGATTCGTAGCGGCAGGATGGGAACATTCAGCCGGGAGGCCAGCATTCCGAAGCCGGAGCGGAACGGCGTCGGCTTGCCATCGAGCGTGCGCTGGCCTTCGGGATAAACCAGCACGCTATAGCCGCGATCCACGGACTCGCCGGCGTAGCTGAAGCTCTCCCGCACGCTCGAGTGCTGCGGCAGCGGAAAGACATCGAACAGAGCTACCACAAGGTAATATCCCACTTTGTAGGACAACCGCATGAATGGATTCCAGTCCTTCGGCGGGCGCCACATCTGCCACAGCAACTCGCCCAACATGCCGACGGCCAGCTTGCGCCGCAGCCGTGGCGGCAGCGCAAGCAGTGTGAATCCGACATCGATGTACGTGACGTGATTGCAGCTGATGAGCAGCGGCCCATCGACTCCGCGCAGATTTTCTCGGCCGACGATCTTGGGATGCGCCATGATCATGGTCGCCGGCCAGCTGAGCAGGTAGTAGATGAATTCGCGAATCCAGGTGATCGGCCAGCGCTGCGCCCATCGCGGATACTTGTATTCGCGCAGCGGCGATTCCTGCGGCGCGCGCATCAGCCGCTCGAGATCGGCGACAGTATTGACCTTCGTGAAGTCCGCCTGATTCAGGTCGACCTGATAGCGGTCTTCCAGCGCGCTCATCAGCTCAACGCGATCCATCGAGCTCAGGTTGAGATCGCCTTCGAGCTCGGCATCGTCCGCAAGTCGCGCCGACATTTCGTCCCGTGATGCGCGCGATCAGATCACCTACCCCACTGTGGGACATGCCTTCTCCGCCATCACCGGAAGCGAAGTGCTGCTGCACTGCTGCCTGGACGACAGCTGTCTTGGGCTTCTGTGTGGGCGTGCGAGGGAAGTCGTCATCCGGCCAGATCATCCAGCGGCGCACCTGCTGAAACTCGGCAAGATTCTGGTTGGCTCGCTTCACGGCTGATTGTGGATCGGCGGAATCGCGCAAGATCAGTGCGGCGACGGGTTCCGCATTGCCACCCTGCTCCAGTCCAACCACGACGCAATCGCGCACCTCGGGCTGCTGGCGCAGCGCCGCCTCCAGGTCCTCGGGATAAACGTTCATGCCCTCGCGCGTGACGATGACATTCTTCTTGCGGCCCTTGAAGTAGAGATTGCCCTCGGCGTCGAGCTCGCCGATGTCGCCGGTGTGGAACCAGCCTTCCTCGTTGAGCACCGGCTTCAGCTCCTTGCCCTGCCAATAACCGGCGGCAACATTGGCGCCGCGCACCAGGATCTCGCCGTGCTCGTCGAGCTTGATCTCGCGGCCCTCCAGCACCTTGCCGATCGATCGCTTGCCAACCTTAAAGGGATGATTCAGCGAGATGAGCGAGGTCGTCTCAGTCAGGCCGTAGCCTTGGATCACGACGAAGCCCAGCCTGCGCCAGAACTCTTCCGTCTCGGCATCGAGCGCAGCGCCGCCGGAAATGAAGGCCCAGAACTTCCAGCCGAAGCGGTTGTGAATCTTCCGGAAGCGCCACCAGCGCTTCACGAAGTGCTCATCTTTGCCGGCCGCGAACTGCTGCTGAAATTGTTGCCGCTTGCCGTCCGCGTCGAGATCGCGTTCGATCTTGTCCTTCAGCGACTCCATCAGTCGCGGCACCGCGACCACGACCGACACGCGCTCCTTCTTGATGACCTGCAGAATTTCGGACGGATTCAGCGTGTCCTGAAAGATCACCGTCGCCGCCAGCAGTTGCGGCAGGAAGATTCCGAGAAATTGTCCGAAGACGTGGCTGAGCGGCAGCAGATTGAGAAAGCGCAGCGGATGGAAGATGCGCTCGTACTTTCGGTAATTGCCGATCTCGCGCTCCAGCGGTTCCAGGTTCGCCAGAATATTTCCGTGCGAGATGACCACACCGCGCGGCTCAGCAGTTGTGCCGGAGGTAAAGACAATCTGCACGATGTCGTCGCGCGTAAGCGGCGGCGGAGTGACCGGCGAATCGGATTGCGCGGCGATCGCCTCGCGCAAGCTGTCGAGATTCAGAAACGCAACGCCGGGAATCTGATTTTGAGCCGAGCCGGCACAGAGCTTCGCGTCAACTTGCTGCGCCACGCGCTGCGCAAAATCGGCGGCGGCAATCTTGTCGATCGGAACGACGATCGCGCCGCGCAGCAGGCATCCGAAGAACACTGCGATCCACTCCGCGCAGTTCTCGCCCCACAGAATGACCTTGTCGTTCTTGCCGATACCGCGGAGCTTCCAGTTCGCGCGCAAAGCGATAAGCCGTGGCCAGCACCTCGCCATAGGACCAGCGCTGGACGCGATATCCGCGGCGATGGACGTAGGCGGTCTCGTGCCCATGCAACCGGAAATTGTCGAGATATTCCAGGATGGTGGTGTGGGCCATCGCTCAAAGTGTACTTGTTCGGGCGCAGGATGACGCCTCGGGACAATGCACGGCGCGAAGAGCAGCGACGCGATTCCTGTGCCGGCGGCTCAGGACGAGAAATAAACGGGTTTATCGGCACGACTGAAGTGCACGGGTGAGAACCGTGCCGTCCCCGGGGGACTCTGCCTCATTTTCCACCCTACCCAGGACTCCGCCTGCGGCTCCGTCCTGGGCTATCATGACGCCGCGCCTACGGCGCTCGATTTTCAGCGGTCGTAGTCCACTACCGAAATTGGATGGTGGTTCTCACGCAGACACTCGGGAGGACTTTTCTCCGCAGCTTGTGGGGCCGGCTCAGACAGATAAATCCGCGCCTGCCCACCGGCCTGAAGGCCGGCACTACCGGAGAACGCAGCGCGCCATGCTACTAAAGCGGCAGGCCTCTACACCGATCAGGGGATTGTTGCCGGGCGCTAGCGATGCGATTCTGCACTCACGCAACAGCGAGTGAGACCGGCCGCCAGGCTGAGACGAGTACACGGCGGCAAGCAGACGCAGGTTCATTTCTCCTCATACCCACACACCTGCGGGCTCGGTTTCCTCAGCAGACACAGGCTGGGCCCAGTGATCTCCTCGCTGGGCCTTTGGTTTTTGTGGCCAGACATCTCAACCTCCGATTGCCTGCAAGACCCATCGCCAGTGAATTGGCAATTCGGACCGACAGCGAATTAGAATGACGCGACATTTTGCGCAATTAAGGGAGGGAATGCTTATGCCCAAGTTTGTCATCGAGCGGGAAATCTCAGGGGCGGGAAAACTGTCGCCTGAGCAACTGCAAGCCATATCGCAAAAGTCATGCGGCGTTCTGCGGAATCTGGGTCCACAGATTCAGTGGCTGCATAGCTACGTCACCGACGACAAAATCTACTGCGTCTACATCGCTCCCGACGAGGAAACCGTGCGCCAGCATGCCCAGCAGGGTGGATTTCCCGCCAACCGGATTTCGCAGATCAGGACGGTAATCGATCCGACGACAGCGGAGTGACCGAGTCCGGTTCTCTTTCGTCCTTGGCGACTCCCCGCCGCTCAGGTATGCTTGCCGGGCCAATCCAATTCATGCAAGGGGGAGATCACGTGGCACTCACGCGGCAGGTCATCACCTCACTCAGCATCGACGGCACCGACATTCTCGGAACGAAGTGCCTGGCCGTCAAAATCGCGGACGAAAGCATCGTCTCGGGATCGCTTCTCACGGTTGAAAGCAATCATTTCTGCGTATTGAAATCGCGGGGCGCGGTCTTGAATGTCTACGAGACCGGCCAGTACGCCATTGCTACTCCGGACAAACCGCTGCTGGGCTCCATCGCGCAGGGGTTCTTCGGCGGCAGCTCGCCGTGGGTGTACGAAGTCATCTATATCAATCGCTCAAAACTGTTGGTGCGCAGCGAGGGCGTGGCCACTAGTCAAGAGATGGCGGAGATGTCGTACCAGGTCGACTACTATATCCACGTTGACACCAAGGACGCCGCGCTCGAGCTCATCACCCATCTGCCCTTTAACGGACATCTCATCGACACCAAGGAAGTAGCCGACTACGCGGGCCCGGCGATCGAGCAGTCGGTTAACCAGATTGTTCAGGTCACCAAGATGGAAGACATCAACGAGCATATCCAGGAAGTGCGCGAGCTGGTGAAGACCCATCTTGCCGACTTCCTGCGCACCTATGGAATCACACTCAACGATCTCAAAGTGCTCATTGTTCCCAAAGACGAGCGCATGCGCGAGCTGATTTCGCTGCAGGCCATCGGCCTTACACCCACCGAGGCGGTGCGCTATTATCTTGCGTTCAAGATGGCCGACAAGGGACTGGTTTCTGCTCCCAACGCGGCGGCTGGAGTGCCCTTCACCATTGGTGGGCAGCCCACAGGGTTCTATCCGGTCGGGGCTGAGGCAGGATTGCCGGGGCCCACTGGAGACAAATAGTGGCGGGCGGACGCTTCTACGAGGTCGACAAGCTTTCTCAGGTCGCCATCAACCTGTTCTACGGCTGGGGATACAACTTTTATAAAGTTGAGAACCAGCTTCGCGCCGATGATCAGATGGTCCGCGCGAAGGCCGCATGGCTCTTGGGCGAAGCTGCGACAGCCGTTTGCTCCGCCGAAAGTGACTACCGGCGTGAATTCTTGCCTCTTCCCACGCGTGCCAAACCGTCCGCTGACGCCGAAGCGATTGCGTCGGCGCAGAAGCTGGAGAGACTGCATCGGGAAATCAGTGGGCTCGAGCAGTTCATCCATCAGTTGCCGGCGCCAGCCAACGATCGCATGACGCAGCGCTACCGGCTGGAAGCGCCGACGCTCGCCAACTTGATTCGCTTGGATACCCTGTTGGTCGGCCAGTGCGATCTGATGCGCAAGTCCGTGAATGGTGCTACTGCGCAGGATATCCTCAAGTCACTGCCAGACCTCGAAGGCGGGATCGCAGCCATCCGCACTACGCTCCACGACCGCGAAGCAGTGCTGATGTCTTAGGGCCTGCAACGGCCAGAGTTATTTTGGTGCCGAAGAAAGGACTCGTACCCACACACACCTGCGGGCTCGGTTTCCTCTCCCGACGAAGAAACCGTGCGCCAGCATGCGCAGCAGGGCGGATTCCCAGCCAATCGCATTTCGCAGATCAGCACGATCATTGACCCGACCAGCGCCGAGTGAACTTGAGCCGACTCCGGGCAATGGGATTACGGTGAAAACCTGGAGGACCGCTATGGACGTTGACCTTATCAGCCGTGCCACAAAATACGCGAGAGGTGCGGGTCGGATCGGGTTGGGTCATTACCAGGCCGCGCAACGAACGGAACGAGATTCGCGGTATTTGGGTTGGCTAAGCGCACTATTGAGTGCAGCCGCCGGCACATCGGTCCTAGCAAAACAAGGGGATTTTATTCAGCAATTGCATCCCCGGTGTTACCAGCTGGCGTCTATAGCCGTTGGTCTGGCAGCGATTCTGGCAGCTGTGTTCGCTGCGATTGAGCGGACGTCTAAGTTCGCAGAAAGGGTTGAGGCTCATCGCAAGGCAGGAGCGAAGTACGGACGTCTGCGCCGGCACCTCGATATGCTCGGTTTGCGACTTCGCGGCGGCGATATCGGTCGTGTGGAGGCCCTGGCGAAATTGGATGAGTTGGGCGATAAATTATCGGCCTTGGCCAGCAGGTCGCCGTCGCTATCCGACAAGATTTTTGAAACTGCGCTTCGCAGTTTCGACAATCAGCATCCTGAATACAAGAACGAGAAAAACCCAGGATAGTTGGTGCCGAAGAAGGGACTCGAACCCCCACACCCTTGCGGGTACATGGACCTGAACCATGCGCGTCTGCCAATTCCGCCACTTCGGCACGGGTGGAAAGCGAGTGAGAAACTCGCTGGTCAGGAAGCAAAGTTATTGTACAGGCGGGGGCTGCGGTTCGCAATGCTCAGAGCCTTCACGGCGTCGCTCTTCGCCATTCGCTTTTCGCTTTTCGCCAGAAGGTATACATCGGCTATAGGGGGCCTTCGACTGCGATCGGTCGAAGCGCGACCTCATTCCGCTCAAGGATGACAGCGGGCACTTGATTCCTTCGCATGCAGATCGTGCAGCTGCTCCAGAACCGCAGATCCCTCCGCTCGGACTGAAGTCCTCGGTCGGGATGACAGCATCGATGGGACAGCATTGAAGGTGTGGCTGATGGTGGAGAGCGAGAAGCGAAGGGCGAGTAGCGAAAAGCGAAAAGCGGCTTCTCTCAGCTTGCCGCTTCGGCGGCTTCGCCGGCTCCCTGCGTGCTGTATTCCTTCAGCTTGTTGTGCAGGGTCTTCAGGCTGATCCCCAGGATTTCCGCGGCGCGAGTCTTGTTGTTGTTGGTCGCTTCCAGCGTTTTCAGAATCAGCAGACGCTCGGCCTCGTCGACCGTGGTCCCAACTCCAAGGCGCACGGCGTTGGCCTCCTGCACCGGAGCGCGCGGAACCACCTGGCCAAATCCGGGGGGCAGATGCTTCATCTCGACCACTGCGCCATCGCACACGATCACCGCGCGCTCCAAGAGTATTGCGCAGTTCGCGAACATTTCCCGGCCAGGCATAAGACTGAAACGCCGCGGCTACCAGATCGCTGACGCCGCCCACGCTGCGAGCGTGCTTCTCGTTCATGTCAGCCATCAGCGACTGCACTAATGCCGGCAGGTCTTCCTTGTGCTCGCGCAGCGGCGGAAGCTGAATGTTGAATACGTTCAAGCGATAGAAAAGATCATTGCGCAGGTGTCCCTGGGCGACCGCGTCTTCGGGAACCTTATTGGTTGCGGTCAGCACGCGCACATCGACCGCCGTCTCGCTCTTGCTGCCCAGGCGGCGCAGCTTGCGGTCTTCCAGCACGCGCAGCAGTTTGGCCTGCGTGCCAATCGGCATTTCGCCGATTTCATCCAGCAACAGCGTTCCGCCTTCCGCCAATTCGAAACAACCGATGCGGCGTTCGAGCGCGCCGGTGAAGGCGCCTTTCTCGTGACCGAAGACTTCGCTTTCGATCAAGGTCTCGGGAATCGCCGCGCAGTTGATGGCCACGAACGGCATCGTCTTACGCGGGCTCATCGAATGAATGGTGCGCGCGACCAACTCCTTGCCGGTGCCGCTTTCTCCCGTGATGAGCACCGATGCGGTGCTGGGCGCAACCATCTCGATCAGGCGGAAGACCTCCTGCATGCGCTTGGATGGGCCGACCAGCGAGCCCAGGATGCCGATATCACGCAGCTTGCGGCGGCTGGCTTCCAGCTCGCGTTCCGTGCCACGCAGGCGCGAAGCATTCTGCAGGATATTGCGCAGCCGCGTGGGATTCACCGGCTTCTCGATGAAGTCGAAAGCGCCGATCTTCATCGCGTTCACAGCCGCGTCAATGCTGCCTTGTGCGGTCAGAAGGATTACGGCAATCTGCTGGGGCTGGGCGGCGATGTGCTCCAGCAATTGCATGCCATCCATGCGGGGCATGCGCAGGTCGGTGACGATGATCCCTGGATTCCAGAGCTCGACCGCTTGCAGCGCCTCCACCCCGTCGCTGGCAGTTTCGGCGTCATAGCCCCAGGCGCGGACCAGTTCGGCTAGTCCGGTTCGTTCGTTTTCCTCGTCTTCGACAATCAGGATTTTTTCCTGCGGCATGGGGAGCAATGGCCTCTTGCAGTTCTGGGTGAAGACAACGACTTCATGGGACGACGCCGAGCTCTTAGATGCCAAATTCCGGCCCGGCGGCATTTATCAACCCTACCGGAAGTCGGCTCCGTCCGTCCAAAACCTATGCCCATAAGGTAACATCTTGGAGCCACGCCCGCGGAGTGGCGCGAATCTCATTCACTAAGGGTCGTAACTAAATCGGAATTGCCTTATCGCCTGCGAACAGGTTGGAGTTGCGTTATGAATCGAGTGGCTGCAATTGTTTTGTTGATGATCGCTTCCTCTTTTTTCGGCGTCGGACAAGGTTCCGCCTTTGCCCAGGAGAAGGCGCCGTCTGCATCCGATCAACCAGCGAAGACACTCCCTCTGGAACTGGCAAAGTCTCTCGATTCGCGAAAGCTTAAGCAAGGCGATCCGGTGGAAGGACGCATTACCGATCAATGGCGCGCAGCCGATGGAACGCTGGTTCCACCGGGATCCAAAGTTATTGGCCACGTTACCGAGTCATCGGCTCGAGCCAAAGGCGATTCGCAATCGCAGTTGGGCATTGCCTTCGACCAGATCGCGCTCAAAGACGGCCGCAAGCTGCCGTTGAAAGCCAGCATTCAAGCCATCGGACCGCCGATGAACTACGGTATGTCACAGATGCCTATGGGGGGTCCAGCCGGCACCGCGGGTGCCGGGGCGCCGACCGGTTCCGGGGTAGGCATTAATCCGGGAGGCAATCCGATCGGAGTGGGCGGCAACCTGGGTTCGACCTTCCCGACTCCGCCCAGTCCCTCAGGCAACAACACTCCTAACACGCCGCAAGGTGATCAACCAAACTCTCCGCAAGTCTCA
This sequence comes from uncultured Acidobacteriaceae bacterium, assembly GCA_963697175.1. Classification (GTDB taxonomy): domain Bacteria; phylum Acidobacteriota; class Terriglobia; order Terriglobales; family Acidobacteriaceae; genus Bog-257. The sequence continues at coordinate 400,083 of CAVONC010000030.1, forward strand.
CCCCAGTCCAAAGGCGTGATAGGATTGCATGATCTGCAACTCGAACCGGGTTCTGTTCTCGCGTCGGACGGCAAGCAGGTGAAGCTGCAGGCTGGCAGTCAGATACTCCTACGGGTACAAGATCAGTAAACAGTAGCAGATACGAAGCAGGGGATTGATCGTGAAAGTTTTGTTAATCTCTCCTGTTGCGGTACAATGTCCTGCTGTTGCGAGCAGGTCTTCATCCCTGCACTTGTACAAATATTTGAACCGAGCTGGGCCACTTTGCTTACGGTACTGCTGAGTTCCGGAGGATTAAGAATGTCTTCACGTATTGGAGTAGTTCCAACACGCCGTGCGGTGACAACGATTGCGTTTGCGGTCGTAATCTGTTGCCTCTTGGGCACGTTTGCCGCGGCGCAAGTCACCATCCAGCCAAAGGATGAGGTTTCCTTCGGCTATGCATGGTTACATCCTGCCGGTCACTACGACTTGGGCATCCCGACCAAGGACAACACGGCTGGCATTGATATTTCCATCGTCCACTATCTGGGGATTAACCATAATCTTGGTGTACTGGTGGATAGCAGCATGCACTGGGGCCAGAACTACGGCGGTCCTGGAAATGCTGGGGATTACTACGTGTTGGGTGGTTTGCAGTACAAATACCACTCCGACTCGTTCTCTCCGTTTGTCCGCGTATTCGCAGGAGCGATTCGTCAGGTTGCTCCGGGATACCCGGTCAACATTGCTTCCATCGATCAGTGGAATGCGGCACTGGGTGCGGGCGGCGGTATCGATTACCTCGTCTGGCACAAGTCGGAAGGATCTCCCAGCCTGTATCTCCGCCCAGTGCAGGCTGACTATATCTACAGCAACTATTCGACGCCTATTAGCGGTGGCTCGAGCCAGTGGAACAGCCTCAGGCTTTCCGCCGGTCTGGTACTTGGCTTTGGCAACTACTATGAGCCAACTCCGACCGCGGCTTGCACGGCGCAGCCGACGGAAGTCACCGAAGGCGAGCCGGTCACGGTGACCGCGACGGGAACGAACTTCAATCCCAAGCACACCGTCACCTATGCCTGGACTACCAACGGCGGCAAGCTGGATAAGAGCGACGCACAGTCGGCCCGCATCGATACCACGGGCGTGGCTGCCGGCAGCTTTACCGCGAATGCCACCATCACCGATCCCAAGATGAAGAAGGGCGGATCGGCAACCTGCGCGGCCAACTACACCGTGAAGGCGAAGCCGATGAATCCGCCGCAGGTAAGCTGCTCAGTCAATCCGAGCACGGTCCAGAGTGGCAGCCCGTCGACGATCACGACAACGGCGACCAGTCCTGACGGTGCGCAGATTAGCGGCATCACCTACACGGCTTCGGCCGGCACCATCAGCGGCACGGGCAACACGGCAACTCTCGACACCGCCGGTGCGGGCGCTGGTCCGGTCACGGTTACGGCAACGGCAACGGATGCCCGCAACCTGACGGGAAGCGGCACCTGTACGGTGAACGTCGAAGTACCGCCGCCGCCGCCGACCTGTAGCAAGATCAACTCCATCCAGTTCCCGGATCTGAAGAGACCGTGGCGCGTGGACAACACGGCAAAGGCCATATTGGACGACGTGGCCAGCCGTCTGAAGGCTGATCCGAACGCCAAGATCGCCATCGTCGGCTACGCCGACGGCGAGAAGGCGCCGATGGAAGGCACGGGCAAGAAGCGCATCCGATGAACCTGGCGGCGCAGCGTGCAGTCAACGCCAAGGCGTACCTGGTGCAGGAGCAGGGCATCGATCCCAGCCGGATCGAAGTCCGCACCGGTACCGGTCAGCAGAAGGTCGCGGATATCATCTGGGTACCGCAAGGTGTGGATGAGAACACGTGTGCCGATCTGCAGAACACGACGCCGGTGGATGAGTCGGTGGTGAAGCCGAACCAGAAGGTATGGCCGAGAGGAGCAGGTGCAGCACCGGCTCCGAAGCCGCACCATAAGAAGGCTGCTGCCGCGGCACCGCCGCAGCAATAACCTCCGCCGGTCTATCCGGTTGGAAAAACCTGCCGGTGAGAGCTCAGGCTCTCACCGGCTTTTTCTTGCCTCGCAGTGGTGGAGGTTGGGCACGCCGCTTCGCCAGGGCGAAGCCCGCCGGCCAAGTCACTTACTGCGGCCTTGAGGCGGATTGAGCCACAGTTCTGTTGTGGGAATTGCCGGTCGCCCGGAAGGCGCCGCCTTTACCTAACTGGTACTTCGCTATCTTTGTGGCTATACGGCTGCGTGACTCCGAGTTATGATGATTGACGCAGTTAGCAAAGGTGAGAGTTTCGGTTTCCCTGGCCGACATGGATATAAGCGAAATCACTTCACCAGCACCTGTCGCCTCCGGTGGAAGACGGATGACTGGCGCGCGAACTGGCGCAGCCTCATCTGGTGTATCGCCGTTCACCCCGGCATGTTCGGCACTATCGCCCTTGTACCAAAAAATCTTAGAGATTGAACCGAGCTGGGCCCTTTGCTTACGGCACTGCTGGAGTTCCGGAGGATCAAGAATGTCTTCGCGTATTGCAGTAGGAGTTCCGAGACGCCGTATTGCGACAACCATTGCGCTTGCGGTGATGTTCTGCCTGTGGGGCACGTTGGCCACGGCGCAGGTAAATATTCAGCCCAAAAGTGAGATCTTCGGTGGCTACTCCTGGTTAGGCATCAGCGGTCACGCCGACTTAGGGACCCCGGTGCAGGACATTAACAAGGGCTTTGACGCCTCCTACACCTATTACTTTCCCTTTGCGCATAACCTGGGCGTCATCTTTGACGGCAGCGGCCACTTCAATACCGGCGCCCCCGGGTACACCGGCGTAGGCTTTGCTTTTGCCGGATTGCAGTACAAGTACCACACTGATTCGTTCTCCCCGTTCTTTCACGTGATGGGAGGCGCGGCGAATGTGTCGCCGGCCTACCCTCCAACTCCGCCGGGTCAGAACAATGAGTGGCAAGCCGCCTTTGCCGCTGGCGGCGGTTTCGATTACGCCATCAATCACCGCTTCTCAGTGCGCGTGGTACAGGCCGAGTACATCTACACCAACTACAGTCTCTATTGCTCGGCGATCGTGGATTTCACCTGCATCCGAACCAACGCGAATTCGCAGTGGAACAACGTTCGTCTGTCGGCCGGTATGGTGGTTAATCTAGGCAACTACTACACGCCGACTCCGACCGCAGCCTGCACGGCGCAGCCAACGGAAGTGACCGAAGGCGAGCCGGTGAGCGTGACCGCAACCGGGACGAACTTCAATCCCAAGCACACTGTCGGCTATGCCTGGACCACCAACGGCGGCAAGCTGGATAAGGCGGACGCGCAGTCGGCTCGCATCGATACCACCGGTGTAGCTGCCGGCAGCTACACCGCCAACGCCACCATCAGCGATCCCAAAGTGAAGAAGGGCGGATCGGCAACCTGCGCGGCCAACTACACCGTGAAGGCGAAGCCGATGAATCCGCCGCAGGTAAGCTGCTCGGCGAATCCGAGCACGGTACAGAGCGGCAGCGCGTCGACGATCACGACGACGGCAACCAGTCCTGACGGCGCTCAGATCACCGGCATCACCTACACTGCTTCGGCCGGCAACATCAGCGGCACGGGCAATACGGCAACCCTGGACACCGCAGGCTTAGAGGCTGGTCCAGTAACGGTTACGGCGACAGCAACCGATGCCCGCAATCTGACGGGCAACGGCACATGCACGGTGGCCGTGGAGAAACAACCGCCGCCGCCAACCTGCACCAAGATCAACTCCATCCAGTTCCCGGATCTGAGGAGACCGTGGCGCGTGGACAACACGGCGAAGGCCATACTGGACGACGTGGCCAGCCGTCTGAAGGCTGATCCCAACGCCAAGATCGTCATCGTCGGCTACGCCGATGGCGAGAAGGCGCCGATGGAAGGCACGGGCAAGAAGCGCATGCCGATGAACCTGGCAGCGCAACGTGCGGTCAATGCCAAGGCGTACCTGGTACAGGAGCAGGGCATCGATCCCAGCCGGATCGGCGTTCGCACCGGAACCGGACAGCAGAAGGTCGCGGATATCATCTGGGCACCACAGGGTGCGGATGAGAACGCGTGTGCCGATCTGCAGAACACGACGCCGGTGGATGAATCGATGGTGAAGCCGAATCAGAAGATTTGGCCGAGAGGAGCTGGTGCTGCACCGGCTCCCAAGCCGCACCATAAGAAGGCTGCCGCGGCACCGCCGCAGCAATAACCTCCGCCGGTCTGTCCGGATGGAAAAACCTGCCGGTGAGAGCTCAGGCTCTCACCGGCTTTTTCTTGCCTCGCTCCGGCAGCTTCGCGGAAAGAGCAGTCGACTGACAGCGGATTCGGAAAGCTGTTTCCGCGAGACTCGGGTAGAGCGGCGCTTCAGTGCCGCGCCCCTGCGGACCCTCCTGGATGAACGTCTGAGGACTGGGACGCGAGGCAGGACGCGGACCTGACAGCGCTCGTAAGCGCATCTTGCAACAGAAGCATGGTGCAGTCGCATCTTTAACGTAGTAGCCCGCGATTTCCCGAAATGAATCGAAGGTAATTGTTTAGGTACTGCTAATTCTTCGGCGCGTTTTCAGGTGTTTTGCTGGCCACTGCGACGGGCTGACTGGGGTATGATTAGAAGATTCGTTAAAGTCTTTTGTGTTTGCGCGGGGATATGTCTAAGAGCACCTTGTCTTCAGTGAAGTTTGTTCTCTGCTTCGTCTTCCTCTTTTCCTTACTGGCATTCGCTTCCGACTGGCGGCTGATCGGGCCGGAGGGCGGGGATGTGCGAAGTCTCGCCTACGACCCCTCGAACCCCAGCCACATTCTGCTGGGCACCAGTGCGGGACAGATGTTCGTGTCCGAGGACGGAGGCAGTTCGTGGTCGATGTTCGGTCATTTTGGCCAGCATGACGACTATGTGTTGGACCACATCATCTTCGATCCCAACCATCCGGCGACGGTCTACGTTGCCGCCTGGAGCCTGTATAACGCCGACGAGGGCGACGTCTTTCGCTCCGACGATGGAGGCCGGACCTGGAAGACGCTGCCCGGTGTGCATGGCAAGTCCATTCGCACCATGGCCATGGCGCCCAGCGATCCCAATCTCCTGCTGATCGGCGCTCTGGACGGTGTTTTCCGTTCGCGCGATGGCGGTCAGCACTGGGAGCGCATCTCGCCCGAGAACCACGCCGAGATCAAGGACATTGAGTCGCTGGCCATCGATCCGCAGAATCCCGACATCATCTATGCCGGAACCTGGCACCTGCCGTGGAAGACCGAAGACGGCGGCGCGACCTGGCACAGCATCAGCAAAGGCATTGCCTACGACTCCGACATGTTCAGCATCATCATCGACCCCAAGACTCCTACGGTGGTGTATGCCAGTGCATGTTCGGGGATATACAAGAGTTTGAACAAGGCCGAATACTTTCATCGCATCTACATGTCGTTGCCGGAGCCGGCGCATCGTACCCGCGTTCTGAAGCAGGATCCGCAGCGGCCTAACACCGTCTGGGCGGGAACAGCCGCGGGATTGTGGAAGACGACCAATGGCGGCGACTCGTGGAAGATCGTCACCGGCCCAGACGTCGTCGTTAACGACGTGCTGGTAGATCCGCGAAATCCAGATCGGGTGCTGGCGGCGACCGATCGCTTTGGTGTTCTCGCCAGCCAGGACGGCTTTGCCCACTACGAGGCTTCCAACCACGGCTTTGCCCACCGCGTGGTCGGCGGTGTGGTGGTCGACAACAAAGATCCCAATCGCATCTACGTCGGCCTGGTCAATGACAAGGACCTCGGCGGCTTCTTCATCTCCGACGACGGCGGCATGAACTGGAGGCAGTCCAACCGCGGCCTCGACAACCGCGACATTCTGAGCCTGCAGCAGACCAGCGACGGCACCATGTTCGCTGGGACCAACCACGGGATCTTCTACCTGACCTCGTTGAACGGCGAGTGGCAGCCGGCAACCATGATTCGCGGACCGTTGCCGCAGCCGCAGGAGAAGCCGGAGGCTCCCGCAAAATCCTCGAAGACCTCGCGGTCGCACAGCCGCAGCCCATCCGGCGAACACCCTGGTGGTGCACAAGTCAGCGGAGCACTCGATCCCCGAGGGTGAGACGCCGCGCATCCGGGCTTTCGAAGTCGCGGGCGATACCTGGTATGCGGCGAGCAACGATGGCTTGTTCGTCAGTGTCGATCACGGGCGCAAGTGGTATGGCGGCATGGTCGAAGGGGAAGCAGAATTCATCGCAGTCAACAGCTTCAGCGACGGCACGATTAGCCTGGTCGCTCCTAAACGTGCTTTCCTGTCGCACGATCAAGGCAAGTCATGGAGTGAGATCACCTACCCCCAGTATGTGACCGGACTCTACAACCTGACGGCCATGCCCGATGGCTCGTTGTGGCTGGCGACGCGTGAGGGTGCGCTGCATTCCGCCGACGGGGGCAAGAGCTGGCAGCATACGCTGGGCGGGTTGCCGGCGCGCGATGTCTTTGCCGTGCGCTACGATTCTGCCTCGCAGCGGCTGCTGGCAACTGCGCTCAACACCCATGCTGTGTTCGAAAGCAAGGACGGCGGCCACAGCTGGCAGCGTACGTCGGACACGGGAGTCTCCATACGCACCGCCCTGGACTTCCAGGGAAAAATACTGGCGACCTCGACCTACAACGGCCTGTTTCTGCAACAATCGACCGAGGGCGGAGCTTCTGCCGAGACCGCCCATGCGGCGGCCACCAGTTCCACGGCTGATCGCCAATAGCCGGCAATTAATGAATGAGCTTCAGGGGAGTCTTAAGACTCCCCTTTTGTTTGCCTGGAGGACCTGGCTCAACCGCCCGCCGGCTTGATTCCCGTTTAGAAACAAAGTCGCACAGAGAGTTCCGGCTTGGGGAACGTCCCGAAAGCATTGTCCCGTTTGAACTTTCCTCGCATACGACGAAACACTGGTTCCGTTTCAGGAACCAGCGGCAATGCCCGCCCCGAGGCGACTCCTGCAACTGATTGAATTCACGATGCCTGTGTGCCCTTAGATAAGTGGCGTGCGACGTGCAATTCAGAAAGCCGTCTGCAGCGATTTAGAGAGGCGGTCGCAAAGGCATGAAAAACGAGAAGACACAAGCACAAGCTTTCGCAGTCCGCCAGGCAAACGACATGCCTCGTGCCCTGGTGCCACCGGGCAATGAGATTGAAGCCATCGCCTCCTCCTCGTGCGGTGACAGTAAGGGGCGTGTTCCAGAGATGGCACGCCCCTTACGGTTGCAGTGCCGCGATTGTGAGGAGCTATTGCATCAGCTGGCGAACGTCATCACCCCCATCCTGATGCACGCCCAGATGCTGGAGTGGAAGCTGCCACCCTATAGCCATTTGAAGCGGTCGGTGCGCGAACTCGAGCGTAACGCGCGGCGCGGCAGCGAGTTGCTGAAAGCTCTCATACGCCGTGCCGGAGACGGGGAGCTGAGCACCGTCGCTCGGGAGCTGGTTGCCGATCCCGGTAATGGCACAGCTTTGGACCAGAACGACCGGCGACCTCACAAGAGAGTGTGACCCGTGTACTAGCGGGTTTTTCCCAAAAAGGGATGATGGTAACTGGAAGCTTAGACGAACGATACGGCGAGGGGGAGTCCCATGATTGCAGCAGAAACGGTTCCGGTCACCACGCAAACGCCCGAGATTAATTTACTGAACCTATTGATCGTAGAGGACGAGCGCTCGGTGCGCGAGTGCTGCCGTGACGTGGCGCAGTCGCTGGGCTTCAATGTTTTGTTGGCGGAATCGCGCGAGCAAGCCTACCGCCTTCTGGACACCTCCAACATTGACGTCGTCCTGCTTGACCTGCGCTTGCCTAACGGCAGCGGCCTGGAAATTCTGCGTGACATCAAGCGGCGCCGGCCGGAAGCGGTCTCCATCGTGATGACCGGTTTTGCCACGGTGCAATCTGCGGTGCAGGCAATGAAGCTGGGCGCTTACGACTACATCACCAAACCCTTCAATTTCGACGAGCTTCGCCTGGAGCTGGGACGGGTGACCGAGCACCTGAAGCTGACCGCCGAGAACCGGCTGCTGCGCGAGCAGCTGCGCTCGAAACAGGGTTTCGGCCAGCTGATTGGTCACTCGCCCGAAATGGAGAAGCTGTATCGCATCATCGCCAAAGCCGCGCACAGCACGCATCCCGTGCTGATCCTGGGCGAAAGCGGCACCGGCAAGGAGCTGGTGGCGCGTTCCATTCATTATGCCGGCCCGAACAAGGACAAACCCTTTATTCCGGTGGATTGCGGCGCACTGGTGCCGACTCTGATCGAGAGCGAACTCTTCGGTTACGTCCGCGGAGCCTTTACCGGCGCCATCCGCTCCAAGGAAGGCCTGCTGGCCACGGCCGAAGGCGGAACCATCTTCCTCGATGAAGTGGGCGAGCTGCCGGTTGATCTGCAAGCCAAGCTACTGCGCGCCATTCAGGAGAAGGAGATTCGCCCGGTGGGCGGCACTCGCGCCATGCCGATCAATGTTCGCATCCTGGCAGCTACCAATCGCGACCTCGATGCCGCGGTCAGCCAGGGAACCTTCCGCCGCGACCTGTACTTCCGCCTGAACGTGCTCACCCTGCGCATTCCGCCGCTGCGCGACCGCAAGCAGGATATTCCACTGCTCCTGGGAAATTTCCTGGAGCGGATTAACAAGGCCACCGAGATTCAGCACAACGTGGCCGACGACGCCTTGCGGCTTATGCTGCATTACGACTGGCCCGGCAACGTGCGCGAGCTGGAGAACTGTATTGAGCGCGCCTGCACCACGTGCTCACTGCCCACCATCCACCTGGCCGATCTGCCGACGCAGGTGCGCGACTGCGAAGCGCTGGCCGCGCCCGCGGCTGCGGCCACCGATCCGATTGCCATCACCCCGCTGGAGGAGATGGAGAAGCAGGCAATTCTGCACGCCATCCAGCTGCTCGACGGCGACAAGCTGGAAGCGGCACGCCGCCTGGGCATCGGCAAGACTACGCTGTATCGCAAACTGAAAGAATACGGAACGGCCATCTGATCGTTTCTCGGGCACGCTCCTTCCCATGGTGGGAGCGTGCTAAAGCCGGAAAACCATTCGCCGATGTTTGGACTGACAACCGCATGCCAGTCGCGGGGTGAAACTCGCTCGGGCGCTGCGGGCGAAAGGAAAATCATGATTCTGCTGGTGACGACATCATCCCGCGCGAAAGAGTGCGCTGCGGCGCTGGAGCAGGGAACCGGCCACAAAACCCATCTGGCCGGCTCAGTACCCCAGGCAGTAAGCAAACTGCAAGCGGCCGAATACGAAGGCCTGGCGATCGACCAGTCGGTGCTGGAGTCCGATTTTCGCGCCTTCGACACGCTGCTGAACCGCTGCGGCATCGCTATGCCGTTGCATGTCAATCTGGCCCTGCACAGTACCGAGCGTGTGGTACGCGAGGTTCAGGCAGCCCTGCGCCGCGGTGAAAAGGAGAAGCTGGTAGCGACACGCGCCGCCGGACAGATGCTGCGGAATCAGCTGCGCAGCGAGGTTACCGGAATCCTGCTGTCTTCCGAGCTGGCATTGCGCCAGGCGTCGATCTCTCCCGATGTAGCCGAGAAGGTCAAGTCGGTGCGAGAACTGGCGGAGAAGATGAAGACCCAGCTGCAGATTGCCTGACGTTGCCGCAGGCCGGGTTGCATTACCTGGGCGAGCTAACCCCCGAGCCGAGTGGTCTGTTGGCTCACACTAGTCGCTGAGGAAGGTTGACGAATTGAGGCTTTCGGGCTGGCCTTCACCGGTGTCCACAAGCGCTTTATTCTTGCGCGAGTTGGGCGTGGCAGTCCGGTGTTTGTTCTCCGGCTTTGGCACCGCTATCTTCACTGGCAGCTCTCCGGTGCTGAGCAGCGACATCAGCGGAGTTGGCCAAATCGCTGGCTTACTGCGCTGCGCTTGGCTATAAACGTTGAGAGGTCCCACGCTGGAGTCTCGCTTCGCGAGACGGAAGATGATAGCCCAGCGCTTCCGAGGCTGTTACGAAACTCAGTTCGCTGTTGCACCGGTGGAACAAACCATCGGAAAACAGAAGCGCCCCTGGCGCGTGCATGACAGCCCAGCACGGAGCCGAAGGCGGAGTGCTGGGGGCAAGTGGAAGAATTTCTCCGAGTCCCTCGGGGACGACAGAGTTTCGTAACAGCCTCTTCCGCGCTGGGTACGCGTAGATAAATGAACCGAGTCCCTTTAGGGACGGCAGAGGAACTGCGGGGCTTCAGCCCCGCCCGGTTCATTGCACCGAGGCGGCCTGAACCGACTTACGAAAGTTTCCCCAGCTCGCAACTCCCGCCCCAGCTATGGCATACGCCGGGCAATAGAAAACCCTCTCCCGGGGGAGAGGGTTGGATATCCAGGACGCTACGCCTTGGTAACTTTGCCGCTGCGCAGGCAGCTGGCGCAGACCCGCATCCGGCGATTGCTGCTGCCAACCTTGGCGCGTACCGGCCGCAGATTGACGTTCCAGCGCCGCCGCGACACGTTGTGCGCGTGGCTGATGTTATTTCCAAATTGCGGCTTCTTGCCGCAGACTTCACAAACCTGTGCCATGATCACTCCAGAAGATTCCAGACCGGCTGGGTAAAACGTAATTATATCTGTTGACCAACCCCTATCGCAAACCAGTCTGAGGCGAGGTCACAGGATATTAACCGCCCTGGCCGCCAGCAGCGCAATCACGGCCAGCGAGATCAGCGACTGCAGCATCGTCATGACCTTGGCCCAGCGGGCAAGCACGGCGGTATCCGTCGGCGAAAACGCAGTACTGGTGTTGAACGCCAGGAACAGATAGTCGAGGAAATTCGGCGACCAGTTTTGTCCGCCCGGACACTCGTGCGTCATCTGCGGAAACAGGAAAGAACTCTTCGCGTCCGGCTGCTCGCGCCCCTGTGGACCGCCGGCATCCAGCTTCCAATACCACAAAGCGAACACCAGAATGTTGGTAATCCATAGCAACGCCGCCGAGCGGAGCAGAACGTTGGGAGCCTCAATGTGATGCGGCAGGCCCTGGATCAGCAGACCAAGCGAGCCAATCAGAGCCAACGTGACCGCTGCGTTGGCGCCAAAGGTCAGGATGCGGGTAACGTTGTAATGCCCCAGCTTATAGGTGAAGGCGATCGGAATCAGCAGCAGGAAAATGATGGCCAGCAGCAGCCATCCCGGACCGACGGAAAGCTGCTCCGGCAGCGCCAGGTAGATGAGCCCGTCGGCCAGCATGGCCACGAAGGCCGGCCAGCGCGGCTCGCGCACTTTTTCAATCTTGATCGCCAACCCTAAGAGCCTATCATCTCTGTCCCCGCCTGCCAGCCGCGAAACGCGCATCGGCCTTGCCCCGCGCGCGCGAAGACTCCATTGCCCACGGTTTATACCCTGATCCGAAGCTACAATAGCGTCGTGGGGCCGGCCGCGCATGTCATCTCTCATCCTTCACTGAGCAGTGCGTTAAATTCCATCATGCTGCACGTGTTGATCGTGGTGTTCGTAGCCACGCTCATCCGCTCAGCCTTGGGATTCGGCGAAGCACTGTTCGCCGTGCCGCTCCTGGCTTTGCGGCTGCCGCTGGCCGTCGCCGCTCCTCTGGCCGTGCTGATCTCCATCACCATCGCCGCGATCGTCGTGGCCCAGGACTGGCAGAAGATTCACATGCGCAGCACGGGATGGCTGCTGTTCGCCACCGTATTTGGCATCCCGCTCGGCCTTATGCTGCTGACCAGCACTCACCAGACGGCGGTGAAGGCCACGCTGGCGCTGCTGATCATCGCGTTCGCACTGTATTCGCTGATTGGCGACCAACCTCCGCAGCTCCGCGACGACAGCAAGCCGTGGATGCTGGGCTGCGGCTTCCTGGCCGGCGTGCTGGGCGGTGCCTACGGCATGAACGGCCCGCCGCTGGCGATCTATGGAGCCATGCGCCGCTGGACGGCACAGCAGTTTCGCGCCACGCTGCAAGGCTACTTTCTGCCGGCAAGCATTCTTGGCATGATCGGCTACTGGTGGAAGGGACTGTGGGTTCCGGCGGTGACCCATTACTTTCTGCTATCGCTGCCGGCAATCGTGCCCGCGATCCTGCTGGGCAAGTGGGTGAATCACCGTCTGCACGGCGAGAGCTTCCTGCGATACGTGTACGGCGGGCTGGCACTCATTGGAGTTGTTCTGCTGGTGCAGGCCTGGCGCGGATGAGGTGGGGAATCGCTCTTCGCTGTTCGCTCTTCGCTTTTCGCCAGAGTAAGCGCGATAGGCTTTGGCTCTTAGCTTCTAACGTCTAGCTCCAACTCTTAGGGAGGCTCTGATTAAGTCCCGCTTTGAAAGGGCACGGCTTTAGCCGTGCCGCAAGTGTCGCAAAATCACTACGGCTTTAGCCGCTGAGGGACTGCACGTCGCCTTAATCAGATCCTCCCTAGCTTCTAGCGCTGAGCTTCCAGCGAGCGTCACGTCTGCTTTTCCTTCACTGTCGATTGCACAAGAAAGTGTCACGCTGCCTCTGGCGAAAAGCGAACAGCGAACAGCGAACCGCGACACGCTCGACACGCGAAAGCGGCCTCACCGTTCCTTTCCAACCGGCCGCACGCGCAGAAATACCACGACGCCGACCGGATGGCTGCCGTACAGCGGAACCAGCCGTTCCGGCGTGGTGTAGAGCGTGACCTGCGCGCCGAGCTGCGGTTTCCAGATGCGGGATGTGCAGGATGTCGCGGTCATAGCCGGCGGTGTAAGCCTGCACTCGTCCGATGACATTCTCCTGAAAATTCGGGGGCTGGAATTCATTCTTCAGCAGCAACTCGTTAGTGCGGTCGACGTTCTCAATCCGCGTCCAAACGTAGTTTCGCTCGGCGAAACGCAGCGTCGACTCCAGCAGATATCCATTCCAGACGAGGCCGGTTTGCAAGACATTGTTGCGTCCCCAGATCAGCGAGCTCGCCCAATTGCCGTGCGCTAATGGCCGGTTGTACATGATGGACGCCGTCATGCGGTCAACATCGTTCTGCGGATCGAGCGCCTCCAGACTCGTAAGGTGCGCGAATGAATATTGCCCGCTCCAGTTCTGACCCGGCTGTACGGTCAGCCGCGTGGACCAGGAATCAATCGGCCCGGCCGAGATGGTCCAGCGATTCTCGCCAGGCTCGCGGCCGTGGAAGCCCGACGCTTCCAGTCGCACGATCCCATGCGTGAGGCCGACGGTGATCACGTCGTCGGAGATGTGGGTTGAGTCTTCCAGATGATGGCCCAACGCCGCCAGCGGATCTTCCGACGCCGAGGCGCGATGCGGATACGCCGTCGGCCCGATCGCGGGATCGCCCACCGGAGCGGCGTAGAACGACAGCAGCGTGCGTTCGCCGAGCTTCAAATCGTAGAGCGCCGCAATCTCCATAAAGAAATTGTGCGGATGCTGGCCGTCGACGATCGGCTTGCCGTAAGCCGTTTCGCCTTGCTGGAACAGCTCCGGGAAATAACGGCCGCTGATGGTCGCGGGTTCGAGGCTCAGCATGGTGCGCGCGGTAAATGTGCCCGGCCCCAGCTTGCGCTGCGCCATCGGCATGAACCAGTTGGTCGAGAACACCTTGTCGGCGCCACGCGGCCCGCTTTGCTGCTGGGCGTTCACAAATACCACGCTGTGAAACATCAGCATCCAGCCGCGCTTCATCGTCATGAGCATCGGCATGGGCGTGGAGTTTGGCTCGGCACTGGTGCCGGAAGTGGCGGCCTGTTCGATTGCCGCAATGAAAGTTGTTGGCGTCCGATTCATCGTCATGCCCGGCATGGATTGCATTGAGCCTGCGACGGATTGCTGATTCTGTTGATCGGCGCCTTCCGGCATCTGCATGCCCGGCATGTCTTCGTGAGAGGTAGACGGCTGCTGCCGACTTTCGGATGCTGGTGGAGGATTCGAATTGGACGGCTGCTGCGCCCAGGCACACTGCGCCGCCAGCGACCGCAAACACGCCGGCGCAAACCAAGACACTTCCGCGGGACAACAACATGTGCTCCCCAGGCTGCGAATAAGGGATTCAACGCGCGTCGCAACGCGCAGGTTCAGTACCAGAGGGAGAGAATCGGAATCAGATGCGAAGCACGGCTGGTGGCGAAGAAGAGAAGTCAGTACGGGCAACGAGGATCGCGGTGACCAAGCCCGGATGGCCGGCAAGTTCCTCAGCTTGGCGATAGCCGACGAGAGTCAAGGGCGCAGGCGAAGCGGAAACCTGCAATGCGGCCGGCACCTGTGGATTGGCGCAGCAGTAACGCTGTGGAACAGGATTGTGCTGATGATGACCATGACAACGGCCGCAGGGCGCGGCTGACGACTGCTGGGCTTTTGGTCGCCACCGGCGTGACGCAAAGCGCGGGAAGCGCATAAGCCAGCGCCAGGAACACCGCGAACGTCGTTAGCCACCGTGAGCGGAACATGCCGTCTGCCTATATCATGCCACGGCTTTGGCCTTGTGGCGACTGATTGTGTCGCCGGCTGAGCCGGCTAGGAAGCATTGATGCGCGGCGGGACGCTGACCCTTCGATTTCGCTCAGGGCAGGCTCTAAAGGTCGCTCTACCCGATGACTGCTGACTTGCTGACGGCTGATTGCTGACGGCTGACTGCTGACTTGGGCGCATCGGGTGGGAGCCCATATTCACCGCTGCCTGGGCCAACAAAATCACTGCGCATTGTGATCTACATCACGTCGCCCCCGCCCGTGATCAGCGCGATAATTCGGTTATGCCGCAGAATTACGTTCCCATCTTCATCTTCGCGTTTGTCGCTTTTCTGGTTGCCGCCGGAACCGTCGCCCTGTGCACGCTGATCCGCCCCAACAATCCCTTCAAGACCAAGCTCATGCCCTACGAATGCGGCATCACTCCCTTCGACAACGCGCGCGGCCGTTACACCGTCCGCTTCTACATCGTCGCGATTCTCTTCGTCGTGTTCGATGTGGAGACCATCTTCCTCTTCCCCTGGGCGGTGCAATTCAAGCTGCTCGGCCTCTTCGGACTGCTGGAGATGATGATCTTCCTCGGCATCCTGATCGTGGGCTACATCTGGGTCTGGAAAAAGGGCGCCCTGGACTGGGCGTGAGGAGGCTGTTCACGCCTCGGCTTTCAGCCATCAGCCAGCAGTAAGAATTGCTATTTGTTGTTCGGGTAGTGCGGACCCCGGTCCGCGTGGTGACGAAAAAGATCGGGTAGTGCGGCGCTTTAGCGCCGCGTCACGCTGACCCTCCTGGCTTGAGGCTTTAGCCTCAAGGTACTTCATGACGAAAACCTATTTCATCACGGCCTCGGCCTACATGCATCAGAACCTGTTTCAGCGAACCGAAACGGCTGATCTACTACTGGCAACGATCGTTCGCAACCGTGACAAAGGAGAATTCCTCCTCCATGAGTTCGTCATCATGCCGAATCACATGCACCTGCTGTTGTCGGTTGATGACGATCACGCGGTCGGTCGAGCGATTCAGATGATCAAGGGCGGATTTTCACACGCTATGGGTCAGGCTGGACTGAAGTTGAAAGCAGTTTGGCAGCCAAGCTATTACGAACATCGAGTACGGGACGCCGCTGAATACGACCGCATGCGAAACTATATTCATCAGAATCCAGTCCGCCGACATCTGGTGGAACGTGCAAGCGATTGCCCGTATTCATCAGCCAATGCCCAGGTCCTTTTGGACGAGGTACCCGAGAGGCTAAAGCCTCAATATCAAGATCCGCGCTTAACGCCGGCCTGAAGGCCGGCACTACCCGAACTGGCTGAAGCCTTGACGCGGCCCTGAAGCGACGCACTACCCGAATGTGCAGTAAGCCTATTACCTCAGGATGACACTCGCCCTTCGTAGCAACTGCGCCGTCCCACCCTCTGCCCCTCAGAATTGCGGCGGCGGGGCCGTCGGCGCCACCGACTTGATGCCTTCACACATCTCGTTGTTCACCGTCAGGTTGCCCACCGCGTCCAGCTTCACCGTCCAGATGGTGTCGTAGTCGGTGGGTGGCCACACGCCAGAAAGCGGAGCCAGTTGGCCGGCGTTATAACTCGTGAGCAGCGCCTTGATCGTCGGCTGCACGAATTGGAACGACCACGCCAGCAGCACTTTCTGATTGGAGAATTGGCCGCCGCTGAAGAAGAAAGTACTCGTCTTCTCGGCGACCTGCGGATCGCTGAGGTCGAAGCTGGTGACCAGGTTGTAGGGCAAGTTGTTGGCGATGGCGTACGGAATGGCCGTCAACGGCGGCGCAACCGTCGACCAGGTGGAATCTCCCGCGGCGCTAACCGAACCTGGACCAAATTGAGCGGGGTCGTTCGAATAGACCTGATCGACATCGACAACTTTGCCGAGCAAAGCGTTGGGTAGATCCAGCGCGCGCCATTGCCCGGCGCCGACATAGTTGTTGTCGTCCCAGTAGAGCCGGGGATGCGCGTCGGCGTGCCGGATGATGTAAAGAGTCTCGTTGGTGTTGATGCCCGCCGGGATTACCGCGCCATTCTGGCCGCCGGTCACGATGATGTTGAAATGCGTCTGCGCATTGCATGGAGCGCTGGCTAGTGGCGGGGACAGCGTCGGGTACGTGGAAGCCGGGTTCAGGTTGCTGTTGTAGGTGACCAGGCTGGCGCTTTCCGACGGCGTAATCGAAATCGCATAGATGATGTTGGGACTGATATAGCTCGTCGAAAGCGGCAAGCTATAACCTTGGCGCTGATTGATGTTCGCCATCAAGGCGCTCACCGTTTCCCATGGCGCCGAGAAGACATAGAAGCCTGGTACGTTGGCCTTCAAGATGCGGCTCAGCAAGACCTCGTTGTCGCCGTTCTGATCGTTGAAGTCGAGCCCCTGGCAATTGGGGCAGAATTGCGACGGCGGCACAACTCCGACGGGTAGGGTCGCGTCCGCATAGGAAGCATTGATGGGATAGCTCTGTCCCGCATAGGGGCTCCCGCCATAAGGATCGCTGGACAGCGTGACCTGGTTGAGCAGGGCGAATTGCTGAATCGTTTCCAGTCCCACCATGTCGGGATAATTGTTTTCCGTTTGCAAATGGGTCATGGGTTCGAGCGCGTAAATTTCCGCCACATTCTGCTTCCCCAGCACCTTCTGTTGCAGAAACGTGGCCATCTGGAGCGACCGCTGCAAACCCTGATTGGTAAGATTCGAGGTCTTGGGATTGATGTCCCCGGAAGCCTGGTAAGCCAAATCTTCACTGGCCACAAAGATCAGGTTGAGGTTGCTGGAGCTAAGCGGAGCGGGCGGTTGCGCCGGTAATGGATTAGGACTAAAAGAGCTGCCGCCGCATCCTGCGAGCAGCATCAGAGCCAGGCCCAGGAACAGCGAGAATGCCACGGTGGGTTTATTCATGATAGCGGGACGTCCTTTCTCGAGAGCTATCTCATAAATCGGTTTTGAAGGGGCAAGGCTTCACAGGTCCTGCTGAGAAAGTCATCCCGAGCGACGCGCGAGGGAGCGAAGCGACTGAACGCGAGTCGAGGGACCCCTATGGCTTCGCCAGATCCTCGCCACGATAGGGGGCCGTTCGACTCGCGGCAATGTGTCCGTTCGTCAAATGACAGCCGAGCTTGAGCACGAACGCTGACCAGCCTCGCCGCTCGTCCCTAAAGCGCCGTCCCCGCCTGCGAAATCACCGACTGCATTACCGGCGTCAGCTGCACCACCAGCTCGGCGTTGTAGGCGTGCGAGGTGATATCGGTGAGCGGGTAGGTGAGGTAGACGCGCGCCGCGCCAATCGCATAGCCGCGGGACTTGTAAGCCGGCGAGTTGCCCTGCACTGCAGGATCAACGTTGGTGATGAGGATGGAAACCGTGTTGTCGCGGTTGCGGCGAATGTCGAAGGTACGGAACTGCTGCGGGAAGTCGCGCAGCGAGCAGGTCTCAACCTCCCAGAAGGCCAGCGTGGGATCGCCATGCGGATCGGGTTGCGGCGTCACCACGTTCACATGCCGGTGTCCCGCCATCCACAAGATGAGATTGGGATACTGGTGGAGTGTATTGAGCACGTAATCGTCGGTGTATTCCGGGCCCGGCCACATTGGAAACGGCGTCGTATCGGTCAAGCTGTTTTGCGGCAGGATGGGCACGTGCGCGCAGATCACCATCAGCTGATTGGCCGCCTGCCCGGCTTGCAGTTCGCCCACCAGCCATTGGAATCGCTGATCGTCAAGAGCGCCGGCGGCATAGTCCGGCTGTCCCGGCCCCTTCACCGTGTCGTCCAGCACAATGAACTTGATCGGTATATCGGACTTCGGCACGAAGCTGTAGCAGGCAATGTCCTGGTCAAGATTGGCCTGGGTAAATCCGTGCCCGACTGGCTTCGAGGTGGTGTTGAAAAACTGTTGCATCCAGGCCAGCGTGGTGGAGTTATCGGTAGCCAGGGTATGACGGTTGGCGTCCGCTATGACGGTGGGAGCCGTGGGGAAGTCGGCTACCGGCCCGGCGCCGTAGATGTCGCCGTAAATGGTCGAGCCATTGACCACGCCCATGTAAGCGCCGGTGCTGTCGATCACAGCCTTCTTGGGATTGTCTTCGATGTTGAGAATGGTGTTCGAGACATGGGCATTGCGGGTTTTCGCGACTTCAAGCGCACAGCCCATCCAGAACTGATCGTGATTGCCCATCACCTGGTACCAGGGAATCTCGGGATTGAGGCCGGCGGCGTAGAAGGGCTTCTGGTAATCGATGGTGGAGGCTCCCACATGCGCGCCTGAGCTGGGAGCGATGACTTTGCCGTCGATGGTGTCGATGAACCAGCGCACTTCGTTGTATTGCGAGTTGTTGCAGGCGTCCCCCAGCGACAGGCCGAAATCGAACGGCGTTACTTTGTGCAAGGCGTTGATGGTCTGCACCGCCGCGTCGAGCACCTGCGGTGTGGACAGTAGGATGGGCGAGTAGGCCGACGACTCTCCTGAACCATAGCCGGCGCTCAGCCCAATGTAGATGGGCTGCGCCGGCGATTCCTTGTCGGCAATGTGAATGTCGGACATGGAGTAGTAAAACAGCAGCTGCGCGATGTTGGGCGCTCCCGTGTAGGCCGGCGCAAGGTCGCGACGCACAACGTGCTGCAACGGCCCGCCAAATCTCCAGGTGCTGTAGCCGTATTTGGCATAGTCAACAACATCGCCCGGGTTGATTTGGAGCGCGGTGGCCGGAACTGCCACCGGACAAACCTGCCGCACCGCCGTGGTGTAGACCTGGTGCGAAATCGGCCAGGAGACGATCTGCGGCACTGGCACGGGTTGCGGCGGTGTCACCGAACTGCCTCCGCAACCAGTCAGCTGAAGGATTCCCGCTCCCATACCTGCGGTTTGCAGGGCTCCCAGCCCCCAGCCCATCGTCTTGACGAAGTCTCTTCGGCTCATGCCTGATTTGCGGTGCCTGCTGGACATGGGAATCTCCTTCGAATGCTGCTGCAGATTGCATCGGCAACCGGCGTGGCGCCGATTAATCAGGCTGCCTCAAAAAACTGCGAGGCCCTCAGAGCGCTCTTGACCCAGGCGCACGGCTTAGCCGGCGACACAAAACGGGCGCATTGGAATCTCTCGCCGGCCTGCAATGCCGGCTGGCGCAGGACGATCTCTTTCCGCAGCTTGCGCCCGCCTACGCAGAATGTGGTAGCTGGAAGCCGTAATGTGACGCGTATCACAGCGGCTCGTGACCCCCGTACAAGAGATGGACACCCTCTAACTGCTACAACAGAACTTCGATGTAGGGGTGAGCACAAAAAGAGAGAGACAGTGCCAGAGGAAACCAAACAGCCCAATTCTGTTCCCGACGCCCAGAAGGCTGCGGCTCCGGCCGAAGCCGCGGTGACCAAGTCCGCGGCCTCCGAGACCACGCCCGATGCGCCAGCCAAGCCGGCTGAACCAGTTAAAGCGGCCGCTGCTCCTCCAACCGGCGATAAGCCGGCCGCGGCCGCTGCCCCATCTGCTCCTCCCGTCACCGAGGCGAAGCCCGCTCCCGTAGCCAAGCCCGCCGCTGCAGCAGCCAAGCCTGCCGCGCCGGCCGCGGCAAAACCTGCTCCCAAGCCCGAAGCTCCCAAGCCGGCGCCGTGGGATTCGCCCCTGGTAACAGCGCTGAAGGCTCAATACGGATCGGGGATTCGCGAAGCCAGCACTTACGTCGGCCAGAAGTATCTGGTGGTCGACAGCTCGATCGTCTACGAAATTCTCCTGCGTATGCGCGACGATTATCTCTTCGACTACTGCGTCGACATCACCGCGTTGCATTACCCCAAGCGCGAGGCGCAATTCGACATCGTTTACATCCTGTACTCGTTCAAGAACAACGAGCGCGTGCGCATCAAGACGCAAATCAAAGACGGCGAGACGCTGCGCAGCGCCTGCGCTATCTGGCCAACGGCCAACTGGCTGGAGCGCGAAGTCTTCGACATGTTCGGCATCAGCTTCGAGGGTCATCCCGAGCTCAAGCGCATCCTGATGCCGGAAGACTGGAAGGGGCATCCGCTGCGCAAGGATTACCCGATCCTGCAGCAAGACCAGGAGTGGGTGAAGATCAACCTTGGCATCGAGAGTGGACAATGAGCGACTTCGAAACTGATTATCGCCACGCCAAGCCCGGCCAAAGCGGTCCCGGAGTGGTGGACTATCTCGACCTCGATACCAAGGACCAGACGCTGTTCGACGCCAATGAGCTGGTCCTGAACATGGGGCCGCAGCATCCCTCGACCCACGGCGTACTGCGCGTCATCCTCAAGCTCGATGGCGAGAAAGTCCTGGGCACCGAGTGCGTGATCGGCTACCTGCATCGCGGTGTGGAGAAGATTGCCGAGAACCGCACTTATGCGATGTTCAATCCCTACGTCGATCGCATGGATTACGTCGCCGCCGTCTCCAACGGCCTTGGCTACTGCGAGGCGGTCGAGAAGCTGCTCAACACCGAAGCTCCGCCGCGCGCGCAATACATTCGCGTGATCCTGACCGAACTGTGCCGCATCGCCAGCCACCAGGTTTGGCTGGGCACGCACGCGCTCGACATAGGCGCGCTGACGCCGCTGTTCTACTGCTTCCGCGATCGCGAAGAGATCCTGAAAATCTTCGAACAGTACTGCGGCGCCCGCCTGACGACGCACGCCTTCCGCATCGGCGGCTGCATCTACGAGGCGTATGAAGGCTTCGAGCAGGATTGCAAGAAATTCTGCGATGCCTTCCTGCCCAAGCTCGACGAGTACGAAGAGCTGCTGACCACCAATCGCATCTGGGTACGCCGCACCAAGGGCGTCGGCATTCTGAAGCCGGAAGATTGCATCGCGCTGGGCGTGACTGGTCCGGTGCTGCGTGCCGCGGGCGTGAAGTGGGATCTGCGCAAGGCGCAGCCCTACGAGTGCTACAAGAATTTCGACTTCGAAATCCCGACCGGTGTGAATGGCGACACCTACGACCGGTACCTGGTGCGAATCGAAGAGATGCGGCAGTCGGTGCGCATCATTCGCCAGGCCGTCGACGGCCTGCCGGCTGGGCCGATCATGGCCAAGATTCCCAAAGTCCTGAAGCCGCCAGTGGGCGAGGTTTACCACTCCATCGAAGCGCCCAAAGGTGAGCTGGGATATTTCATCGTGAGCGACGGCTCCACGCAGCCCTATCGCGTGCGCGTGCGGCCGCCGTCCTTCGTGAATTTGCAAGCCCTCGACAAGATGGTGCGCGGCCTGCTGGTGGCCGACGTGGTCGCCGTCATCGGCACCCTCGACATCGTGCTCGGGGAGGTGGACCGCTAATGCTCGACGCAATCACAAAATATCTCGGCTCCAACGCTACCCCGGGCGCGGCCGGCAGCATGTTATGGGCGACCATCTACATCCTGCTGATCACCATCGGCGTGTCGCTGTCGGTCATCGCGATGAACTGGCTGGAGCGCAAGATTCTCGCGCACATGCAGATTCGTCTCGGCCCCATGCGCGTTGGCCCGCACGGCCTGCTGCAGCCTTTCGCCGACGCACTGAAGCTGCTCATCAAAGAAGACATCATCCCCGCGAACGCCGACAAGCTGGTGTTCTGGAGTGCGCCCGTCGTAGTGACGATGACTGCGTTCACCACCTTCCTCGTCGTGCCCTTCGGTCCGCAACATGCCGTCACCGACATGAACATCGGCATCCTGTTCATGCTCGGCGTTTCGTCGCTGGGCGTGTTGGGCATTATCATGGCGGGCTGGTCGTCGAACTCGCACTACCCGCTGATGGGCTCGCTGCGTTCCAGCGCGCAGATGGTCTCGTACGAAGTCGCGATGGGCCTGGCAATTGTCTGCGCCGTGCTGATGACCAGCCTGCAGACCGGAACCGGCACGCTGAGCATGATCGGCATCGTCGAAGCGCAAGCGTCGCAGCACACCTGGTTCATCTTCAAGTTCTTCCCACTGGGATTTCTGGCGTTCGCGATCTTCGCCATCGCCATGGTCGCCGAAACCAATCGCGCGCCCTTCGATCTGCCGGAAGCTGAGTCCGAGCTGGTCGCCGGCTTCCATACCGAGTACAGCGGCTTCCGCTGGTCGCTCTTCTTCCTCGCGGAATACGCGGCGATGCTGGCAGTCTCATCGATCGCCGTCACGCTATGGCTCGGCGGATGGATGCGGCCGTTCCCCAACTGGATGGGCGGTTCGACCTGGGGCCTGGCGTTCTCGCTCTTTCCCGCGCTGACGCTCTTCGTGCTCGCCGGCCTCTGTCTGCTCGGCGCGGTGCGCATGCCGAAGATCGCGCAGATGAAAATCCAGACCGGCGGACTGACCATCTTCGGCCTGCTGCTCGGCTTCCTCGGGCTGGTGCTGATCATCCCCGGCGTGCGCGAGCGCGTGCAGGACATCTACTGGTTCGTCGTCAAAGTCGCATTCTTCATGTATCTGTACATCTGGTATCGCGGAACGTTCCCGCGCTACCGCTTTGACCAGCTCATGAAAGTGGGCTGGAAGGTGCTGCTGCCGACCGGCCTTGCCGTCCTCATCGCGACCGCGATCTGGGGACTGCTGCCGCAAATCGGCTCGGCCATCTTTGGATCGCGGGTCTGGGGGGTGCTGCCGTGACTCTGTCGCCGCTGCTGCGCAAGATTTTCCTGATCGACTTGATCAAGGGCCTGAAGGTCACCTTCGACTATCAGAAGCCGAGCGAGGCCATCACCGAGCAGTATCCGCTGGAGCGGCCGGAGATCGTCGAGCGCTATCGCGGACTGCCGCGGCTGCGAACCGACGCGGAGAGCGGAACGTCAAAGTGCATCGTGTGCAACTTGTGCGCCCTGGCCTGCCCGGAGCAATTGATCGTCGTGAAGGGCGAGCGCAACCCGCTGACCAAGCGCAAAGAGCCGGTCTCGTGGAGCTACGACCTGAGCCGCTGCATGTTCTGCGGCTTGTGTGCGGAAGCCTGTTCCACCGACGCGCTGGAACTAACCCAGGACTTCGAGATCGCCTTCTACAACCGCGAAGGCATGGTGCTGGATCAGGCTGCGCTGGAGAAGGGACACGAGCCCAAGAGGTACGAGAAGTGACGCCCATTGCTACAACGTTTTTCTTCTACTTTCTGGCGGTCATGGCGATCGTCTCGGCGATCGCGGTGATCACGCGGCGCAATCCAGTGCATGCAGCGCTGTCGCTCATCGTGACGCTGCTGTCGCTGGCGGGTTTTTACCTGATGCTCTACGCGCCGTTCGTCGCTGGCGTGCAGATCGTGCTCTACGCCGGCGGAATCATGGTGTTGTTCCTGTTCGTGATCATGCTGGTCAATCTGGAACAGAACATTCGCGAGTACCAGTTCAACAAGCAGTGGCTGGTGGGAACCATCGCCGCTCTGGCCCTTGGCGCCTTGCTGGCATTCGTGCTGCGCGTCGGCCGCGGCGGATTTCCGTCAGTGTTCTACCAGGGATATCGCGGGCTTGAGGCCGACAACACGCAGCAGATTGGCCTGGCTTTGTATGGACAGTACATGCTGCCGTTCGAGATTGCCTCGCTGCTGCTGCTGGTGGCCATCGTGGGCGCAGTGGTCATGGCGAAGAAGAGAATTTGAGAGGCAGTTGCCAGCTGCCGCTGCAGTTGTCAGTTGTCCGACCCGCAGGGTGTAAGTGATTAGCCCCGAGCGGAAGCCCGGGGTAGGGCAAGAAACAGATTGGGAGCCCCTTTAGGGGCGGCACAAGAACGAGCGGGATGGCAGTAATAGGGGTCCTTCGACTCCGGTGCGCAAAAGAAGCGCACCTCCGCTCAGGATGACAGAGTCTTGGGTTTGGCTAATCGCTAATTGCTGAGTTCTTTATGACCGAGATTACAACACTGCATTACCTGGTTGTCGCCGCGGCGCTGTTCATCATCGGCACCATCGGCGTGCTGACGCGCCGCAACGTGATCATCATCCTGATGTCGATTGAGCTGATCCTGAACGCCGTGAACCTGAACCTGGTGGCGTTCTCGCGGCTCTACGGATTGCATGGACAAGTTTTCTCCATCTTCGTCATCACCGACGCCGCTGCCGAAGCTGCGGTCGGGCTGGGCATCATCATCGCCTTCTTCCGCAACAAGGAGACGGTGAACGTGGACGAAGTGGATCTCTTGAAATGGTGAAAAGGCAGTTGTCAGTTGCCAGTTTCGATTTCGGCGGTCGCTGGTTGATGGTTTGCTAATTGCTAATTGCTAATTGCTAACGGCTAAATGCTATGTTTTTTCTTGATCACATTTGGATCATTCCTCTGTTCCCCGCCTTCGGTGCGGCTTGCATGTTCTTCTTCGGACGCAAGCTCTCGAAATCGGCGGTGAACGGCGTCTGCGTCGGCATGGTGGTACTGGCATTTGTGTGGACCTGTCTCGCGGTCTGGCAATACACCGGATACTCGGCCGCGCATCCCGGCAAGCCTTTCGAGAAGATTTGTTTCACCTGGCTTGGCACAGGCACCGAGTCGCTCAGCTATCCGACGCACGGCGGCTCAGCCGCATTTCGCGCCGATGCCGGCTTCCTGCTCGATCCTCTCTCCTCGATCTGGCTGTTGTTTGTGACCGGCGTGGGCATGCTCATCCACATTTACTCGATGGGCTACATGGCGCACGAGGGCGGCTACTACCGCTTCTTCGGCTACCTGAATCTGTTCATGTTCTCCATGCTGACGCTCATCCTCGCCAACAACTACGCGCTGATGTTCGTCGGCTGGGAGGGCGTGGGCCTGTGCTCGTATCTGCTGATCGGCTTCTACTTCCAGCGACACTCTGCATCGACCGCCGCGAACAAGGCATTCATCGTCAATCGTGTGGGTGACGCCGGATTCCTGCTGGGCATGCTGACCATCGCCTGGTACTTCGGCTCGGTGCAGTACAGCACGATCAATCATCTGGCGCGCAGCGGCCGGTTCGCGCATCGGCGATCCCGTCATAACCGCCGCCTGCCTGTTGCTGTTCGTCGGAGCCTGCGGCAAGTCGGCGCAATTTCCGCTTTATGTCTGGCTGCCGGACGCGATGGAAGGTCCGACGCCAGTCTCCGCACTGATCCACGCGGCGACCATGGTCACCGCCGGCGTCTACATGGTCGCGCGCTCCAATGCGCTGTTCGTCCTTGCGCCGAATGCGATGAAAACCGTCGCCATCATCGGCGCGCTGACCGCGATCTTCGCCGCGACCATCGCACTGGTGCAGAACGACATCAAGCGCGTGCTGGCATACTCCACGGTCTCGCAGCTTGGCTACATGTTCCTGGCGCTCGGCGTCGGAGCGTTCGCAGCCGGCGTCTTCCACGTCTTCACCCACGCATTCTTCAAGGCGCTGCTCTTCCTCGGAGCCGGCTCGGTGATTCACGCCATGAGCGGCCAGCAGGAAATGCAGTTCATGGGCGGCCTGCACAAAAAGATCAAGACCACCTTCGGCACCATGCTGATCGCGACGCTCGCCATCTCCGGCATCCCCGGCTTCGCCGGATTCTTTTCGAAGGACGCCATCCTGTGGGAGACGTGGTCGCGCGAAGGCGGCGCCTATCGCTATCTGTGGTACATCGCGTTTCTCACCGCGCTGATGACTTCGTTCTACATGTTCCGGCTGATCTATCTGACGTTCTTCGGCAAGCCGCGCATGACACACGAGGTCGAGCACCACATTCACGAATCGCCCAAGACGATGACCGTGCCGCTGGTCATTCTCGCGATTTGCTCGGTGGGCGCGGGTTTCCTTGGATTACCGCACAGCCTCGGCGGCTCGAACCGCTTCGAGAAATTCCTCGAGCCGGTGTTTGCGAAGGAAGCTGTCGTGCTGCAACACGAAGGCGAGGCTGCACAGGTTGCCGCGGGTGAGCAGCAAGTCGAGCACACCGATCCCGTGGAATACACGCTGATGTTCGCCTCGGTGGGCGCAGCGATCCTCGGCTGGTGGCTGGCGCAGCGCGCTTACAAGAAGGCCGACAAAGGTTACAAGGAGCCGATCCAGGAAGTCGTGCCGCGCTTCTACAAGACGCTCTTCCGCAAGTGGTATATCGACGAGATTTATGACTGGCTCGTCACCGGCCGCGCCAAGATCGGCGGCGTGCGGCTGGGCGCGATGGGCCTGGGCGAAGGCTTGTGGAAGTTTGACGCTGAAGTGATCGACGGCGCGGTGAACGGCGCCGGTTGGACCACGCGCATGAGCGGCACGCTGTCGAATCTCTGGGACAAATGGATCATCGACGGCCTGTTCGTCAACGGCGTCGCCATCGTGACGCGGCTAGCGTCGTATCCCGTGCGACTCGTGCAGTGGGGATTGGTTCAGTGGTACGCGCTGGTCATGGTGGGCGGGCTGGTGGGGTTTGTTCTGTACTACGTTGTGAAGTGGTGAAGAACACAGTTGTCAGTTGCCGGTTGTCAGTTGTCAGTTCGGTCCAATGTGACCGCACAGTTCTTTCATAGCGCGTTTGATTTTATAGAGGTCCTTCGACTCGGCGCTGAGGCGCCTCGCTAAGGATGACTCCGTTAGGGAATCATCTGGCGAAAAGCGAAGGGCGAATAGCGAATAGCGATTTAGAGCTGACAGCTGATAGCTGAAAGCTGAGAGCTACAAACAATGTATAACCACATCTTAAGCATCGTCTTATTCACGCCGCTGGTGGGAGCCGCGCTCCTGCTGCTGGTGCCCAAGGAAAACAAGAACGCGATCCGCTGGGTCGCGAACATCTTCGCGTTCCTCGGCTTTGCCGTCTCGCTGCCGCTGATTCCCTGGTTCTGGGCCTTGAAGGAGCGCGCCGGCTTCCAATTCGTCGAAGGCGTGCCTAACAACTGGATCCCCACCATCGGCTCCGGCTACGTGCTTGGCATCGACGGCATTTCGTTCCTGCTGATCATGCTGACCACGCTGCTCGGCGCCATCTCCATCCTGTCGTCGTGGAACGCCATCCAGGAGCGCGTCAAGGAATACTACATCTGGTTCCTGGTGCTGCAGACGGGCATGCTTGGCGTTTTCATGGCCAACGACATGTTCCTCTTCTTCGTCTTCTGGGAGGCGATGCTGGTGCCGATGTATCTGCTGATCGGCATCTGGGGCGGCCCACGCAAACTTTATGCGGCGATCAAGTTTTTCCTGTACACCCTGTTCGGCTCGGTGCTGATGCTGCTTGGCATCCTGTTCCTGTACTTCCATCACCACACCTTGACCGGCGTGTACACGTTCTATCTCCCCGATCTCTACGCCACGGCGCCGAAGATCGGCGGGCACGCGGCCATCTGGCTGTTCTTCGCCTTTTTCCTGGGCTTCGCGATCAAGGTGCCGATGTTCCCGTTCCACACCTGGCTGCCGGACGCGCACGTCGAAGCACCGACGGCAGGTTCCGTAATTCTAGCGGGCGTTCTGCTGAAGATGGGAACGTACGGCATGATCCGCTTCTCTCTGCCATTCTTCCCGGCGGTCGCCATGACGCCTTGGGTACGCCAGTTGATGATCACGTTGTCGCTCATCGGGATCATCTATGGCGCGCTAGTCTCGCTGATGCAGAAAGACATGAAGAAGCTGGTGGCGTACTCGTCCGTTAGCCATCTCGGCTTCTGCACTCTCGGCATCTTCGCGCTGAGCCCGCTGGGCCTGAGCGGCTCGGTGCTGCAGCAGATCAACCACGGCATCTCCACCGGCGCGTTGTTCTTGATCGTCGGCATTCTGTATGAGCGCCGACACACGCGCGAGATCTCGGAGTACGGCGGCATCTCCAACGTGATGCCGGTCTACGCGACCATCACGCTGATCATGTTCATGTCGTCGATGGGCCTGCCGCTGCTGAACGGCTTTGTCGGCGAGTTCACCATCCTGCAAGGCACGTTTATGGAGAACAAGGCCTGGGCCGCGTGGGCGGTTCCGGGCGTGATTCTCGCCGCGGCATACCTGCTGTGGCTCTATCAGCGGGTCTTCTTCGGCAAGGTGGAGAATCCCAAGAACGAGAAGCTGCTGGATCTGTCGGGAAGGGAACTGGCGACCTTCATTCCGCTCGTTGCCATCGCTTTCTGGATCGGTCTCTACCCCAAGCCGTTCTTCCAGATCCTGTCGACGCCCGTGAACAACCTGGTGGCGACCGTACGGCCGGATTATCCGGGACTGAATGCTAACAAGCCGGTGTTGGCAACGCAGCCGACTCCTACGCAGTCGGAGTCCCCCAATGTGGTACAACAGCCGACGAAGTCGTCGGTGAAAACGCCGGCCTTTAGGCCCGCCTCACCTGTGGCCAATTTAAACCGGAGCCGGCTTCAGCCGGCGGCAAAGGTAGAACAGCGCTTCAGTCCCGCGTCAGGCAAGCGCATTTCGAAAGCAGAGCCGGATTTTAGCCCGGCGGTACAAATGAATCCAGCGAACCCACAACTGGCGCTCGCGTTAACGAAGTGAGGATCTTGTGACTACCTCGCTCACCCAATATTTTTCCAGCACCGACTACCTGCTTGCGCTGCCGATGCTGCTGCTGACGCTGTTCGCGCTCGGCATCCTGATCATCGACCTTCTGCTGCCGAAGCAATGGAAGCGCGTTAACGCAATCATCGCGCTCATTGGTCTGGCCTTCTCTGCCGCGGCCGTTGGCAAACTGCACTGGGCCTATCACGTTGCACAGCAGAGAGGCCTCGGCTTCGTCGACACCGGCTTCATGGGGACTCTGCTGGTCGATCCCTTCGCCCTCTACTTCTTCTATCTCTTCCTGGCCGGCGCGGCGATTGCCGTTCTCATGTCGGTCCGCTATCTGGAAATCGAGCGGGAAAATCACGGCGAGTTTTATGCGCTGCTGCTGTTCTCCGTCGTCGGCATGATGTGCATGGCCGCCGGCTATGACATCGTGCTGCTCTTTATCGGCTTGGAACTGATGGCCATCTCGACCTACGTTCTCGTCGGATTCCTGCGTCGCGACAAGCGCTCCAACGAAGCCGCTTTGAAATATCTTCTGCTGGGCGCGTTTTCATCCGGGATTTTTGCTTACGGGCTTTCGCTCTTCTATGGCCTGACCGGCACGACCAACCTGGGCAAGATCGCCGCCGAGTTGCAGCGGATCATCGCCACCCGCCCGACCGATCCCATCGTGATCTTCGCCCTGCTGACGACCACCACCGGCTTGCTCTTCAAGATCGCGGCGGTACCATTCCATCAGTGGGCGCCAGACGCCTATGAAGGCGCGCCGACCAGCATCACCGGTTTCATGTCCGTTGCAGTCAAGGCTGCCGGATGGGCAATGCTGCTCCGCATTTTCTTGTTCGGCCTTTATCCGCTGCGCTCCATGTACGTGCCGATGCTGATCTTCGTCGCCATCGCGACCATGACGGTCGGCAACTTCGCCGCCATCACGGAAACCAATCTGAAGCGACTGCTGGCCTACTCGTCCATCGCGCACGTCGGCTACATGCTGCTTGGCCTGATTGCCAGCGACGGCCAGACCAACTCGACCGGCATCATGGCCATCCTGATCTACCTGCTGGTCTACACCTTCATGAATCTCGGTGCATTCGCAGTCATCACCTCGCTGCGGCGCCGCAACATCATCGGCGACGAGATCGACGACATTGCCGGGCTGTACTTCAAAGCTCCCACCGAAGCCATCCTGATGCTGGTGTTCCTGCTGTCGCTGGCCGGAATTCCGCCACTGGCGGGCTTCTGGGGCAAGTACTTCATCTTCCTCAGCCTCATCCAGACGGGACATTACACGCTGGCCGCGGTTGCGGTGCTCTACGCAGTTATCGGCCTTTACTACTACATGCGGATTGCGAATGCCATGCTGATGCGGCAACCGGTCGAGGCCGAGCCCGTGCGGATCAGTCCCGCGATGAAGTTGGCGCTGACCATCACGGCTGTCGGAACCATCGGAATCGGCCTCTTCCCCAATTTCTTCATCAACGCCGTGAACTGGTCGCTCGGGATCGCGCAAGGCTCGCCTCACATGGCGGCACTACTCCGATAATCCAGGCCAGCGCAAAATACAAGTGGCCGTCGCATTCCTTTAGGTAGACACCTAACTAGAACGGATCCATGCAACTAAGCATGGATCCGTCCCATTCATCAGTCAAGTCCACGCCTCTACTGCAGCGTAGTAAACGCGATAGGGTTATAGACTGCCATGTTCCCTAATGAATCCGTGGTCAAGGTCTGCCAGAAATATGTAGTGTTCGGCGTCAATCCCGTCAGACTCACTGTACAGTCATAGATGTTGTTAATTCCCAGGCCCTTGGCAGTCTGGTCCTGGAAACACGTCGCAACCTGGGACTTGTTAGCATAGTTGTCCTGGAGCATTGTCAGGAATCCGAAGTTCGGAAACGGCTGCATGCAGTAGGGTGATTGCGGGTCCTGTGGATTACACGGAGTAGGATTCGTAGTTCCATACCAGACCTGCATCGTCGTATTGGGCTTGAAGACGCTCAGCCAGAAGTTCGCTGTGGTGGAGCTTACGACGGGCGGCGTGAGAGTAGGATTGATGGTCGGTTGATTGCCGCCTGCTCCCGCAACCCATTCGAACTGGACCGGAGTCGTGTAGTCAGTCCAGGGCGCGTTGCAAGGACTTGTCTGGTTGTCGCATGGATTGGCCGCCGGCAATACAGTTTCAACCGGTGGCATGCTGCCATTGGGATTTTGCCCGGATCTCCAGCGAACATAGTCGAAGCTCCACTTGTAGACCTGGTTGAACTCCTTGACGGAGTAGGTCCAGCCAGTGCCGCCGCCCGCTGTTCTGCCCGTTGGCACTATCCCATACATGCAAGAACAGATCGTCACCCTGATTCAGGTACGTGCTATTACCAGTCTTGTACCAATACCACGCCCACGCTGTAGCAACCAGATCGTTCAGCTCTGTGGCGTCAAATAGCGTGCCTGGGACCAATGCGGGGTTCGCAGGATAGTCGTAGGCCCCATAAGCCAAGGTATGGGTCTTCTTGACGTACTGAGTAGCTTCCCACCAATCCAGAACCTTCTTGATCTCCAGTGGGATTCTCGCGTCCGGCGTATTTCCCTCTGCCACGTCAAGCTCGTAGTACGTGATCAGAGATTCCATCGCCAGACCGATCAGGAAGGGATGGATGTTGTATTCCTGCTGGTTAGGATTACTCAAGCTCAAGTTATAGCTTTGGTCCAGATAGCCCAACATTACATCCACGCCGCGTAGCATGAATGGTACAACGCGCTGGGCGCCGTCGATTTCCGCTGCCAGACGGTCGTCCATCATATAGGCGCTTACGCGAGAACTTTCCGGGTAGACGCTTCCGCTGTAGTAAAGAAGGTAGGCCTGATTGGTGGCCAGATAATTCACAGCCTGCTGATCCGTAGTGTCTCCCGTGCGCAGGAAGTTCATCGCCATGCCATAGGGGAACTGGTTAGGCTCGGTTACAAAGCCTGCCTTGGTGCCGATGGTGTCGTCCTTGTAAGGTTCGAAAGCTAGCTGCGCGCAACGTTTCCAGTGCGCGCGATTGTCGGTGCCCAGCACGTAGTACTGATAGTCGCCGATCTGCTGGTAGACGCGCCCACCGTCATAGTTCCATGCTTGGAAATAGATGCTGGCTGGAATATCGAAGAACCCTGAGAAGTTGCCGTTATCCAAGCTCCACCACGGATTCGTGTCCACAATATTGGTACACCAGAACTCGCCCGAACTCGCTGGAGTAGTTGGGTTAATCATGTTGGTTTGCCAGGTCGAAAGTCCAGGAATCGCAGGAAAGCTAGTTGGCGGCGTAGCGGTAAACGAAGCCGCGGGCAGGATGGTGAAGTTATAGGTGACGTTCACCGGGTTGCCGGCGTTATTCCCATTCAGTTCGCCTTGGAAGCTTCCGGTGAATTGATAGTGACCGGGTACGGCCTGAGAATTTACGCGAATGCGCAAAGTGGAATTCGAGCTGTAGACCGAGGCATTGGAACAGGCCTCGTCTGCAAAGTAGTCGCCGTCCCAGCCTTGCGGCGGCGGATTGCTGGGCGCGTCCAGACCGCACAGATACTGCACCGTTACGGTGTTGTTGGTCACGATCTTGCCGGTGTCGAGGTTGGTGATCACCGGGTTCAGCATTTGCACCACGGCCCCTAGTGGCCCGCTCATCTGGTTCGCCTGCATGGCGACATACAGGTCATTACATTCACGCGAACTCTTGGCGGTGGGCGAGCAGGCCGGCGATTGTGTGGAATCGCCCTGGTAAACGTTGGTTCCTCCGACTGGCCACATAGTGAAGGCCAGCGGTCCGCTGGGAGGAGCGGTATACGGCAAATTGAACGACAGGTAACAAGCGGGCAGCGGCGATGGACCGCAGCTGGGGTTCGGAGGTCCCGGATATGACGCATCTGCCGTGCATTCCGCATTCAAGGCGTTGCATCGGCCAACGCCTACGTGGCTGGCTACGTAGTACCCATACGTTGGAAATTGAGCGTAGGCGGGGAAGTGATCCACTACTACGACATGGTTCGTCGTGTAATCGTTTTGAACAATTTGCCGCGAAGAAGAGTTGTCATTTCCGGCGTAGTCCTGGTCGTTCTCGATAACCACGATCGAGTTTCCTTTGTGGTTGGTCTGCCACTGGAACGTTACCGAGTAGCCATTTACGGGATCATAGGTGGAGCTGACAGTCGCCGAGACGCTGCTCTGAATAATCTCGCCGGAAAAGGTTGTAGCCGATAAGGGTGTCACTACTAGAATGCCGAAAATCAAGCACAGCAATGGGAGCGCGAACATTTGCCGACGCGATGTAGCCGCGCGCAGGCAACGGGGAACGGACCTCATCTGAAATCTCCTTACTGTTAAGGGGGGACTGCCTTGAAACGGTGATTGATAATTTTGGACTGCTTCGCGCCCGGAAACAAGCTTTTTCTTTGAAACGCTTAAGGCCGTTTCAAAGCTGTCACGCTGCTCTAACGGCGGTGTCGGATATCGCAGAACGATGAAATGAGGGGTTGTGATTGAGTCGTGAAAGATAAATCAAGATGCCGGCCCGATGCAACCGGCAAGACGTGTTGCGTCACTGCGGCGCGAAAGCCCTTCTTAGAGTGTCTTTGAATTCACCTTGGTCGCAACCCCTCAACCGTAGCAATCCATCAGATTCCATTTGCTTTTCGGTTCCCGGGGGAGGAGAATGTGCGGGTTTGGCGAAGCTGCGACGCGCTCGTCGCCGGCCAGAGCCCTGGGGTGAGTGTGGAAGCTTCCTCGCATGATGTCCTCCTGATCGGAGGCGGCGCAGCGGGATTACGGGCTGCGATTGCCGCAGCCGAAATCAATCCCAAGCTCAACATCGCAGTCGTCTCCAAAGTCTACCCAATGCGCAGTCACACCGTGTCCGCAGAAGGCGGCGCAGCGGGAGTGGCTGAAGCCCGACGACAGCCTCGACGAACACGCCTACGACACCGTCTCGGGCGGCGACTGGCTCAGCGATCAGGATGCGGTGGAAGCCTTCGTAGCGGAAGCTCCGCAGGAATTGGCGCAGTTGGAGCGCTGGGGATGTCCGTGGAATCGCGAGCCCGACGGCCACGTCGCGGTTCGCGCCTTCGGTGGCATGAAGAAAATGCGCACCTGGTTCGCCGCCGACAAGACCGGCTTCCACATGCTGCACACGCTCTTCCAGACAACCCTTAAGTATGAGCCGATTTCACGCTACGACGAGTGGTTCGTCACCAAGCTGCTCGTCGACGATGGCGTTGTTCGCGGCGTGGTGGCGATCGAACTGATGTCGGGAAGGATTCAAGCGATCCTCGCGAAAGCTGTGATTCTTTGTACGGGTGGTTGCGGTCGCGTCTTTCCTTTCACCACGAACGCAAACATCAAGAGCGGCGATGGCATGGCGCTGGCCTTTCGCGCCGGCGCGCCGCTCAAAGATATGGAGTTCGTGCAGTACCATCCGACGGGTTTGCCGTTCACCGGCATCCTGATCACTGAAGCCGCGCGCGCCGAGGGCGGCTACATGCTCAACAAGGACGGCTACCGCTACTTGCAGGACTACAACCTCGGAAAGCCGGAGCCAAAGCCGGTTTTGCGCTGCATGGAGTTGGGACCGCGTGACCGTCTGTCGCAGGCGTTTGTTCACGAGGAAAGCAAAGGCCGCACAACGCCGACGCCCTACGGACCGGTGGTTCATCTCGACCTGCGGCATCTCGGCGAGAAATTGATCAATGCCAAGCTGCCGTTCGTCCGCGAACTCTGCCAGAAATATCAGAACATCGACCCGGTGCGCGAACTGATTCCGGTTCGCCCCGTCGTTCATTACATGATGGGCGGGGTTAGCACAGACATCAACGGCGCGACTCCGCTTCAGGGTCTTTATGCCGCCGGCGAAGTTGCGTGCGTCAGTCTGAACGGTGCAAATCGCCTGGGATCGAACTCTTTGCCGGAGTGTCTGGTGTTCGGCAATCGCTCGGGCAAAGCGGCGGCCGAGTTTGCGTCGCAGTCAGGAAATCGGCGAATGGCGCGGTCCTAGCGCAGGCGGCCGACGAAGAGAATCGATTGAAGTCCGAGTTTCTCAACAAGACCGGTGGCCGCGAGCGCATCGCAACCATTCGCAACGAGATGCAGGCGACGGTCGAGCAGAGTGCCGGAATCTATCGCGAGGAATCTTCGCTGCGCGAAGGCCTGCACAGAATCATGGAGCTGCAGGAGCGTTACCAGGACATCAACCTCGACGATCGCAGCCACACCTTCAATACCGAGCTGGAATCGGCGCTGGAGCTGGGTTTCATGCTCGATGTGGCGCAGTCGATGGTGGCCTCGGCAATGCATCGCACCGAGTCACGCGGCGCGCATCAGCGCACCGACTTCCCCGCGCGTAACGACGAGAAGTTCCTGGCGCACTCGCTGCTCTATCGCAACTTTGACGGCAGCGCGCGGGTAGAGTATTCCCCGGTAACGATCACGCGCTGGCCGCCGGGGGAACGGGTTTATGGACAGCAGGCACAGCATCCAGACGCTAAAGCAGTTCAACGGGTGAGCTGAAGATGGCAGACAAAATCGTAATGGAGATTGCCCGCTATTCGCCGGAGAGCGATCACGAACCGCATTTCGAAAGCTACGAGGTGCCGGTCAAACGCGAGTGGGTGGTACTCGACGCGCTCAACCACATCAAGGACAACGTCGACGGCTCGCTCACCTACCGCTGGTCGTGCCGCATGGGGATTTGCGGCAGCTGCGGCATGATGGTGAACGGCGAGCCCAAGCTCACCTGCGCCACGTTTCTCTCCAGCTACGCTCGCAATGGCAACAAGATTCGCGTCGAGCCGTTGCGATACTTTCCAGTGATTCGCGATCTGGTCACCGAGATCGGCGGCTTCATGGAGAAGCTGAAGAAGGCGAAGCCCTGGCTGATGCGCGCGTCCGACGATCAGCTCACGCGAAGGCACCTATCTGCAGACGCCCGAGCAACTGGATCGCTACAAGCAATTCAGCATGTGCATCAATTGCACGCTCTGCTACGCCGCCTGTCCGGTAACCGGTCTGGATCCGACCTTCATCGGACCGGCGGCTCTGGCGCTGGCGCAGCGATACAACATGGACTCGCGCGATCAGGGCGCAGGCGAGCGCACCGCGACCCTGGCGCATCCTGACGGAGTCTGGGGCTGCACTTTCGTCGGCGAGTGTACGCGGGTTTGTCCCAAGCACGTGGATCCCGCGGGCGCTATCCAGCAATACAAGATTGCAGCCGTTCTCGATTGGCTCAAGTCCTTCGTCACACCGAGAGGTCGCGATGCCGGTAGCCAGGCAGGCAACGATTAAGTCTCCGCCGCAGTACACCGAGTTCCATCCCCGGTGGTACCGGCCTAAAGTGTCGGTCTACTGGTGGCTGGGCGAGCGCCATTACTTCAAGTTCATTGTGCGCGAACTCAGCAGTGTCTTCGTCGCGATCTTCGTTATCGAGACGTTGCTGCTGATCAATGCTCTGCGCACGGGGCCCGACGCCTACGCGCAGTTCTTGCAGTTGATGCAGAACCCGCTGGTGATCGTACTGAACATCATCAGCCTGTTCTTCGTCGTCTTTCACACCATCACCTGGTTCAATCTGGCGCCCAGCGCCACTCCTGTGCGGTTGGGCGGTAAACGTCTGCCGGATGCGATGATCGCCGGTCCGGCTTACGTCGCCTGGATCGTGATCTCGGCGTTCATCTGCTGGCTGGTTTTGCGATAGCGGAGTTTGATATGGCGAAGCACGAATCGAACGAAGCTTTCTTCTGGATACTGTTCAGTGCCGGCGGCATGCTTGCGGCGCTCTTCATCCCCATCCAGCTCTTTCTCTTCGGAATCGCCTTTCCGCTTGGTTGGCTGCACGCTCCGACCTACGACAATCTGATGTCGCTGGTGCGTATGCCTCTGGTGCGAATTTACCTGTTCGTGCTGTGCTCACTTCCGCTGTTCCATTGGGCGCACCGCTTCCGCTATACGCTTTATGACGGACTGAAGGTCAAACACCTGAATGAAGTCATCTTCGTCCTCTGTTACGGAGGAGCAACCCTCGGAACCATCGTCGCAGCGTATCTCTTGTGGACGATTCGATAGACGCAAAGGAAGGTTCTTGTGGAGCTGAAACTGAAAACCATCTCGAAGGAAAGCATTCCGGAGGCGATCTCCAAGGCGGAAATCTACCGCAACCTGAACGAGCCGGAGGAGTCGGAATCGATCTGCCACGACATCCTCGCCGTCGATCCCGAGAACCAGCGAGCGATTCGCATTCTTGGATTGGCCATCACAGACGAGTTCACAGGAATCCTGACCGACCGATATGTCGAAGCCGAAAAGGTGTTTCGGCAGCTCACCGATCCCTATGAGCGTGAGTATCACCTTGGCCTGCTGGTGGAACGTCGCGCTAAAGCGCAGATGAGAAGCGGCCGTCCGCCGCACTCGGTGTCCGTCATGTTTCACGAAGCGATGAAACACTTCGAGGAGGCAGAAAAGCTCAGCCCTCCCAAGAATGACGACGCAATGTTGCGCTGGAATCGCTGCGCGCGCCTGCTGGACAAGATGCCGGCGGAGTTTCCTACGGAACATCAGCCGACCTTCGAGGACGACGATACCGCCCCCATCCAGGCCTCGCCCTGGAGGGTCGCAACCAAGTAACGCGAGCGGCGACGATCTCTGCAATTGGTTGTCGCGGTCTCCAGCGGCGCGACCTCGCGTATTTCATCAACGCCTTATTGTCCGTCTGCCTGAACTGACAACTGGCAACTGACAACCGACAACTGGTTGTGTAAGATGTCGCCTTCGAGCATCGGAGGTGTTGGTTGGATCGTCGTCATTTCTTATCCACGAGTCTTACTGCCGGCGCTGGATTTGCCACAGTCCTCGCTCTTCGCAATGACCTGCTGGCACAGCTTCAGAATGTTCCCTCGTCGCTGCCTGATCCTGCGCTGTATGTCCGCGATGAAGAGAGCTACTGGACCGAACTGCGCAGGCAATTCCTCATCCCGGAAGACGAGATCTACCTGAACAATGGCACGGTTGGATCGAGTCCCGCACCCGTGCTGAAAGCGGTCTTCGACGGCTACACCTCGACCGAGAAGCTGGACGAAACCGATCCTGAAGACTATCCGATCTGGGGCTACGGTCCGTGGAATGAGTTTCGCGATCCGCTGGCGGCATTTGTCGGCTGCTCGCGGGATGAGATCGCGCTGCTGCGCAATGCCACCGAGGCGAACAGCTACATCGCCAACGGTATCGATATGAAGCCCGGCGACGAAGTTCTGATGACCGACCAGGAGCATCCCGGCGGCGAGCAGCCATGGCAACTTAAGGCGAAGCGCTACGGCATTGTCGTGAAGAAGGTCAAACTGCCGGAGCCAGTGAACGACACGCCGCAGGTGCTGAATCTGTTCAGCGACGCCATCACGCCGCAGACGCGAGTGATCTTCTTCAGCCACATCACGACGGTCACCGGCGTTGTGTTGCCGGCGAAAGAAATCTGTGCGCTGGCCCGATCAAAGGGAATTCTCTCCGCTGTCGACGGCGCGCACGTGACTGGCATGATGCAGCTTAATGTGCACGACATCGGCTGCGACATGTACAGCTCCAGCCCGCACAAATGGCTGCAGGCGCCTAAGGGCTCGGGCTTTCTTGTTTGTACGCAACGACGCTCATGGATTTTCTGTGGAACACCATCGTCGACCGCCGGCTGGGACGACAAGACCATCCGCGCCGAGCGCTTCCAGCGCATCGGTTCGTCGAATGTGCCAGCGCTGTGCGGGCTGCGCGCGGCGATTCAGCTGGCGAATTCAATTGGCATGGATCGAATCGAGAAGCGCCATCGCGAACTCTGCGATTACATGCTGGCGCAGATGGTGCAGCGCGGGGCGCAGTCGTGGACCTCGCCCGATCCCAAGCTGCGCTGCGCGATCGCGACCGTAAACGTCCCGCCGATTCAGCGCATGCAATTAGAGGATTGGATGTGGAAGACGAAGAAGATCAGGATTCGCGGCGGCGAGCCATCCAAGCTGCGCCTATCGACCCCGTATTACCTGCGCAAGAAAGACATCGACGCGTTCCTGGCAGCGTTCGACGAGTACAAACAGAAAAAAGTGTGAGAGCGGGTCGCATCCGGTGCAATTGATTAAGCGTCACGACCGCCGAAAGCGACCTCGGTGTTGATTCGCGAACTTTTCTACCCCATGTCGTAAGGCGACATACAGGATCAGCACGAAAACCGCGGTCCCTCCCGCGATAACGCCCAACGTCAACAAGATGCTTTCTGTTCGTACAGTACGGCGGGATACATCTGCGTTGCGGTAACGATAACCACGCGAACAATGATGGCGAGGGGAACCACCACGAAGGCCGCCAGCAACGCAAGGCCGACTTTGGCTGTTCGGGTGAGCGGACGATTTGCGATGCCGCGATAAAACTCACCTTCGTTTCTAACCGTGTCTGGGAACACCGTGTTCTGCTGCCGAGCTTCCGCGTCTCGCAACAGGTCATCGGAATTCGGTTTGCTCATATTTAACGCGTTCCCACGCCCGAGCTCGATTGCAGCTGGTATCGTAGACGACATCCGGGCATGCTGGAGATAACAGAGGGATGTCTCGCTCTGGGTGCACCGCAAGAACAGTCTACTTGTTGCTCAGCGCTTCCACGCCCGGCAGCTTCTTGCCTTCCAGAAACTCCAGCGACGCTCCGCCGCCGGTTGAGATGTGCGTGATCTTGTCGGCGACGCCGGCAGCCTTCACCGCGGCAACACTATCGCCGCCGCCGATGATCGAGACCGCTGCGCCATTTTCGGCAACCGCCTGAGCAATCTTCTTCGTGCCTTTAGCAAATGCCTCGACCTCGAAGACACCCATCGGGCCGTTCCACACAATCGTCCGCGCGCCATCGATTTCGTTCGCAAACAACTCAATCGTCTTTGGTCCGATATCGAGCGCCATCATGTCGGCTGGAATCGCTTCGCCTTCGCCGATGTTACGAACGCGTGCACCGTGCTCAGGCTTGTCAGCCACAACGTGATCGACCGGTAGGAGGAACGTGATGTGGTGCGCCTTGGCTTCGGCCAGCGTCTGTTTCGCCAAGTCGACCTTGTCCGCTTCCAGCAGCGATTTGCCGATCTCATGCCCCTGTGCTTTGAGGAACGTGTACGCCATTCCGCCGCCAATAATGAACGTATCGACCTTGCCCATCAGGTGTTTGATGACGCCGATCTTGTCGCTGACCTTGGCGCCGCCAAGAATCGCCACAAAGGGCTTCTGAGGATGCGACAGAGCCTTGCCGAGATATTCAAGTTCCTTCTCCATCAACAGCCCGGCCGCGTTCTTCTCAACGAAATGCGTGATGCCTTCGGTTGAGGCATGCGCACGATGCGCCGATCCGAAAGCGTCGTTCACGTAGTAATCGCAGAGGCGTCCCAGCTGCTTGGCGAAGTTGGGATCGTTAGCTTCTTCTTCGGTATGGAAGCGGAGGTTCTCCAACAGCAGCGTCTGGCTGCGCTCCAACTTTTCGGCCATTTCTTCTGCCTGCACGCCAATGCAGTCGGGAGAAAAGCCAACATTCTCGCCCCGCCGCAAAACATCGTCAATCAAAACGCGCAGCCGCTCGGCGACCGGCTTGAGACTCATTTTCGGATTGGGCTTGCCTTTGGGCCGTCCCAAATGCGAAGCGAGGATCAAACGCGCGCCATGACGCAGAGCATATTCGATGGTCGGCAAGGTTTCGCGAATGCGCGTGTCGTCCATGACACGTCCATCGTCGAGTGGGACGTTGAAGTCAACGCGCATGAAGATGCGCTTATTGTTGAGCGGAAGATCGCGAATGGAGAGCTTTGTCATATCAGTAGCCAGTAGTCAGTAGTCAGTTGCCAGATACACCAGAAGGATCAGCGCCGCTAGCCGGCAACTGACCACTGGCACTGACAACTGTTTTACAACCCTTTCTTGGCCAGATAATGAATCAGGTCGCGCACGCGGCAAGAGTATCCCCATTCATTGTCGTACCAGGAGATAACCTTGACGCAGTTGCCGGCCACTACACGGGTCATTGGCGCATCGACAATGGAAGAGCGGTCATCGCCGCGATAATCGATCGATACCAGTTCCGCAGTCTCATATCCCAGATAGCCTTTCAGCGGGCCGGACTCAGACGCAGCCTTCAAGGCGTTGTTCACTTCCTCGGCCGTGGTCTTCTTCTCGACGAACACCACCAGGTCGACAACCGAGACGTTCGGCGTCGGCACGCGCATGGCAAAGCCATCGAGCTTGCCCTTCAGATCGGGAATCGCCAGATAGATCGCTTTCGCCGCTCCGGTCGAAGTTGGAATCATCGACAGCGCCGCCGCGCGAGCGCGTCGCAGGTCTTTGTGCGGGAAATCGAGAATAACCTGATCGTTGGTGTAGGAGTGGATCGTGGTCATGGTTCCGCAGACGATCTTGAAATTGTCGTGAATGACTTTCGCGATCGGTCCCAGACAGTTCGTGGTGCAACTGGCATTGGAGATGATGTGATGTTTGGCGGGATCGTACTTGTCCTCGTTCACGCCCATCACGATGGTGATGTCTTCGTTGGTTGCGGGAGCCGAAATGATGACCTTCTTGACCGGTCCGCGCAGATGCTGCTTGGCCAATTCGGCCTTGGTGAACTTTCCGGTGGACTCGATGACCACCTGCGCGCCAACGGACTCCCAATCCAGCTTGGAAGGATCTTTCTCGGCGAAGACTTTGATGTTCTTGCCATCGACGCTGATGGAGTTCTCGGTCGCGGAAATCTTATTCTTGAGGTTACCGAGAATGGAATCGTACTTCAGCAGATGAGCCAGAGTTTTGGGATCGGTGAGATCGTTGACGGCGACGAATTCCAGGCCGGAATCGTTTAGAGCGGTGCGAAGAATATTGCGGCCAATGCGTCCAAAGCCATTGATGCCAACTTTAATTGCCATTATTACCTCGTTAAAGAAATGCGAAATTGAATGCAAGACTGCGATGCTACGCACTAAACCGGGAGCAGAGACTGTGGCTAAAGGAAAAATCCTAGCATCCGGACAGAGGCGAAGCAATGTTACGAATCACAAAACGACACCGCCTGCTGCCACAAAAGGGGAATAGCTCGGATTGCTCCCGACTAGGGAAGCGTGTTACAAGTGCAGCATGCGAAGATGGACACGCGACCGCAGCCGGAGGCGCAAGCCGCAGCAGGCAGAGAAGCCGGCACAAGAGAATCCCGCGCCTTTGCAGCCGAAATTTCCTGAGCCACCGTCGTACGGGGCGACGGAAAGCCAGCAGCCAGAGTTTGAAGCTCAGCCGGACGAGGCCGAGCTGCAAGAGAGCCAGCCTGCAGAGAGCCAGCGCCGGCCAAGCGCAGCCACAACAGGCCCGGCGTGACCGAAATCGCCGTCGCGGACGCCGCGGACGCGGCAGTC
The DNA here is from genome assembly GCA_963697175.1 of uncultured Acidobacteriaceae bacterium. Classification (GTDB taxonomy): domain Bacteria; phylum Acidobacteriota; class Terriglobia; order Terriglobales; family Acidobacteriaceae; genus Bog-257. Next base: position 442,323 of record CAVONC010000030.1, read on the forward strand.
GTCAGCCCGCTGCGCAGGCGCCCACGCTTCCGGGACCGGGTGGTCCAACCGGCGAAGCCGCCGAGGCTGAAGCCCCGCCGGAATCCGCCGAACCCGTGGCTCAGCCCGCTCAGTCGGCCAAGCAGCCGAAAGGCGCCGTGGTGTTGTCGATCGGCCTTCCGGGGTCAGGCAAGAGCACCTGGTTCAAACGTCACAGCATTCTGCCGCTGTCGAGCGACATGGTGCGCATATCTGCTTTTCGACGACGTCACCGAGCAGCGTTACCAGGATTTGGTGTTCTCGACGCTGCGCACCATGCTGCGCGCGCGTTTGCTGGCACGCCGGCCGTCGAATTATCTCGACGCGACCAACCTTTCTCCCCACGAGCGCCGCAGCTGGATCAAGCTCGCCCACGACTTCGGTTATGAGGTGCACGCTGTCTTCTTCGATGTGCCGCCCGAGGTCTGTATTGAACGCAATCGCCGGCGTGAACGCAACGTTCCCGAAGACGTCATGCAGCGCATGGCGCAGAAGCTGCGCCCGCCGAAGTTCGAGGAAGGTTTTGCCAAGATCACCGTGGTGCGGCTGAAGAGAAAAGAGGGCGAAATGCCGCATGAGGAGCCGCGCCAGGAATTCGGCATCGCGCCCGACGAAGGCGAGCCGCCCGAGCCCGAGGTTGCAGACTCCGAGTACTAACACCTGATAACAGCAAAAAGGCGGCCGGTTAGCCGCCTTTTCTTGTGCCATTGAGCTTAAGGGCTCAGGCTCACGCCAATCTTCATCCTGCCTTCTCCATCAGCGCCAGGGTGGCGTTTCGCTTCTCGACCATCTCGCGCGTGACTTCGCATTCGCGCACACGTTTCTGGCTTGGCAAGGTATACATCAGGTCAAGCATCAGCTCTTCCAGAATCATACGCAGGCCACGAGCGCCGACTTTGCGGGACATTGCCTCGCGAGAGATGGCGCGCAACGCGTCCTCGGAGAAGCGCAGCTTGACGTTCTCGAACTCAAAGAGCCGCTGATATTGCTTGACGATGGCGTTCTTCGGCTTGGTGAGAATCTCCACCAGAGCGTCTTCGTCCAGATCGCCGAGCACACCGACCACAGGTAGACGCCCGACAAATTCCGGGATGAGTCCAAACTTGATCAGGTCCTGAGGTTCGACTTGCGCCAGTATTTCGGTGTCGCGCTTGTTGCTCTCGGTGAAAGCGGCTTCCTTTGCCTCGGATGTACGGAAGCCCATCGAGCGCTTGCCCAGTCGCCGCCCGATGGTGCGCTCCAGCCCTACAAACGCGCCGCCGCAGATGAAGAGGATATTCGTGGTGTCAACCGGAGTGAATTCCTGGTGAGGATGCTTGCGTCCACCCTGCGGCGGAACATTTGCCACCGTGCCTTCGAGGATCTTCAGCAGCGCCTGCTGCACGCCCTCGCCAGAGACATCGCGAGTGATGGACGGGTTCTCGTCCTTGCGGCCGATCTTGTCAACTTCATCAATGTAGATGATGCCGGTCTGGGCGCGGGCGACATCGCCGTCGGCCGCCTGCAGAAGCTTCAGGATGATGTTCTCGACATCCTCGCCAACATAGCCGGCTTCGGTGAGAGTCGTGGCGTCAACGATGGCGAACGGCACATCCAGCATCTTCGCCAGCGTTTGCGCCAGGAGAGTTTTGCCGGTACCGGTGGGACCGATCAGCATGATGTTCGACTTGGCCAGCTCAACGTCCGTCCCACGCTGCCGATTCATGTAGACGCGCTTGTAGTGGTTGTAGACCGCTACCGCCAGCTTCTTCTTGGTCTGCTGCTGGCCGATGACGTACTCGTCCAGGAATGCTTTCACCTCGGCCGGCTTCGGAAGCTGGCTGGGCGTGGAGTTGGGTTGCGCCTCAGAACGATCGTCTTCCAGGATGGAATTGCAAACCGCTACGCACTCGTCACAGATGTAAGCACGTGGGTAGTCGGTGGGCGAGGAAATCAATTTCGCGACGGCGTCTTGTGACTTGTGGCAGAACGAACAGCGCAGTACTTCTTCGGAACCGGTCCTTGTCCTCACAGAAACTCCTTCACAGCGCGCGCCAGCAAATTGCAATTACGCGATTTGCTTTTCCCGGCGGCTCAAGTCCGGGAGGGGCGGCGTTTGCCCCATTCGAAAGCTGCTGTTGTCGGCCACCAGCAACCTTCGCCAAAGCCCTTGGCCCTATGCACCGTTGCAAACTATTGAACCACAATTTCCCGTTTTGCAACGCTCCGTTAGTGCAATTCTCGATACCACTTTGGAAGCAGTGAGGGAATTTTTTTCACCTTAGTTACCCTTAGGCTCCCTATTTGTGCTTAAAGATAATATCGTCAACGATCCCATATTCCTTTGCCTGAAAGGCATTCATGATGAAATCGCGTTCCACGTCGCGCTCCACCTTCTCCAGCGGCTGGCCGCTGTGCTTGGAAAGCAGCTGATTTGTGATCTCGCGCATGCGCAAGATCTCGCGCGCATGAATGTCGATGTCCGTAGCCTGACCGGAAAGGCCGGACATCAGCGGCTGATGAATCAGAATGCGCGAGGTGGGCAGCGCAAAGCGCTTCTTGGGCGCTCCGCCCGAGAGCAAGGTTGCCGCCATACTGGCAGCCTGGCCAATACAAATCGTCGTGACATCGGGCCGGATGAACTGCATGGTGTCATAAATCGCCATGCCTGCCGTAATCGAGCCGCCCGGGGAGTTGACGTAGAGCGAGATATCCTTCTCCGGGTCTTCGGCTTCCAGAAATAGCATCTGCGCGATGATCAAGTTGGCGACGTTATCGTCGATAGGAGTACCGAGGAAAATAATATTGTCCCGTAACAGGCGGGAATAAATATCGTAGGCCCGCTCGCCCCTGCTGGTTTGCTCGATCACCATGGGCACAAGCATTGTTTGCAGCTCCTTTTCCTAGTTATTGGCTAGGTCCTTCGCTACGCTCAGGATTTCGGCAGCAGGCTCGCGCTCGCAAGAAGCTCGCTTACGCCTGCTAAGACGCCTCAACTTTCCCGGACGCACCAGTTCCCTGAGGGTCGAAGGGAAAGTGGAATGCAGGCCGCCCTATGCGGACCTGCGGTAAAGAGAATCTAGGGTTTTTTCATTACGGAGGCGATGCCGAATTCTATCCAGCCCGCCATCCTGCGTCAAACGAGCGCGCACCTGCTCCACCGTCTGCTTCGACTGCGTGGCCAGCGCCTCGATCTCGTGATCAAATTCCTCGTCGCTGACCTCAATCTTTTCTTCGTCAGCGATCTGTTCCAGGATTAGCGAAGCCTTCACCTCGCGCAGAGCGGCTTCCTGCTGTCCGGCGCGTAGACGACCAAAGTCCATGCGCTTCATGTCTTCCGTGCGCATCCCCTGGGCCGCCAGGGCCCGCAGACCGCGCTCCAGGCGAATATCGATCTGCTCATTCAACATCGCTTCGGGAACCGGGAAGTCGTTGCGCTTGACCAACTCTTCGACCAGCTTGTCCTTACCCTGATGTTGGGCCTCGTGCTCCTTTTCCGCCTTCATGTTTTCCCGGAGCCGATTTCGCAAATCGTCAACGGTATTCAGCTCCGCGCCCAGCTCTTTGGCAAAGTCATCGGTCAACTCAGGGACACTACGGGTCTTGATGCCCTTCACGTTTACTTCATAAGTCATCGATTTGCCGGCCAGTCGCTTGTCGGAGAAGTCGTCGGCGTACTTAACGTCGAAGGTGCGCGTCTCGCCGGACTTCACGCTGCGCAGGTTCTCGGTGAACTCAGGAATCGTATTCTGGCCGCCGATTTCGACCATGATCTCGTCGACCTCGACCGGCTTAGCGTCGGCGTCGCCTTCTTTCGGGGTGCCCTTGAAGCTGACCACGGCGAAATCGCCGTCGGCCAAAGGCCGATCCTCCTCCACCGCGCTGTACGTGGCGTGCTGCTGCCGCAGGTTGTTGACGCGCGGTCTCGATGTCCTCATCCGTGACCGTGGTATCGATGGTGCTGACGCGAATGTCGTCGTAGGGAGCGAGCTTGAACTCCGGCAGAATCTCGAATGAGGCTTTGAATCGCAGTGGTTCGCCTTCCTGAACGTGCAGATCGGTGACCCGCGGCTGCGACACCGGCGCCAGGTTCTGCTTCTTCGCCTCTTCGCGGAAATAGCGAGGCACGAGAGCTTCGACGACATCGTTCTTGAGGTCTTCGGCGAAACGCTGCCGAATGATCGACGCCGGTACCTTGCCTTTGCGAAAGCCGGGAATGCGCGCCAGCTTTTGATATCGATTGACCAGGGTGTCGGTCTCAGCTTTCACAACATCGGCCGGGATCTCTACGGCAATCTCGCGCTGGCAAGGATTGGATGGTTCGGTGGACTCGATTTCTTTCGTAGTTGTTTCGATCGTCAAAGGAGTGCCTTCAGAAACTTAATGCGGTTGCCAACAAGCGTGCACCAGAGACGGTACCATCGCTTCGGCAAACACGGAGAGTACGCGCCCCGGCCTTTCGCTGCGACAGGCCATAGATTACCGGGTCACGTCTATCTTCAGTTTATGAGAGGGCTTGCGGGCGGTCAAACGGGACGGTACCACGTTAGGGCTATCCTTGCCTGATTAGCGCAAACGTCTTTTTCGCGAGGTTACCCGTTTCTGGACCGGCCCGGTGACGGGCTTCTTCCTGGCGAGAACGATACGAGCTCCGGTCGCTGGTTCACGCTTGACGCTTTTGACCTCCAGCAGAGACGCCGGCTTGTCGAATAACTCTGCGAGGTAGCTGTCCTTACAGTCGATGCAACAGAAATGTACAGCGAGCGGTTGGACGGCACGCTCATAACGCCAGGCAGGATCAATTATTACCTCGCGACGGGCAGCTTGGGTGCCGACGTTTTCAGCGGCCATTCCATTGATCCAGGTTTCCGCCGGTTCCTTGATGTTTCCGCAATAGTCACATACGAATCGCAACATAGTAGGTTGGAAGGCCAAAGAACGCGTGGTGTTGTTTCCGGAAATTAAATGACAAGCTACTCGCCGCAGGTCAGCGATGCAGTCGTGGCCGGTGTGTTGGGTGTTGGCGGCGGAGTCGGATTGCCCGGCTGATCATACTCGTCCAGGATGTCGAAAGAACGCAGTTGCGTCAGTTCAACCCAGGTTTTTGTCCATCGCTGGGCTACGCATTTGTCGATGCGCGTTCCTTGTGGTGGAAAACCAAGCCCTTCATAAAAACGCAGTATGTCTTCTCGCAGTGGTTGGTTGAGGTGGGCGAACTGCCCGTAGGCCAGTTCATCCAGCAGTTCACGATAGGTCGCGTCGGCCAGCGGATACTCTCCGCGCTTGGTCGGTTTGCCGGTGTCGAGATTGATCTCCGGAGTCTGTAAATCGCCGCTCTTCACCTCATGCAGAGCTTTGCGATATTGGTCGATCGTCTGGTCGACGCTTTTGAAATACAGATTCTCGGTCTTGGTCGTCGGCTCCTTGAAATCGATAGCGCGGAACGGCCCAACCTTGGGAACGACCTTGAACATTATGGCCATCACACGGGCGCCCGCGCCCGGTTGTTGGTAGCCTGAGCCCCATGACTTTTGGTAGTCCGCCTTCGAGAGGTGATACAGAAAATGCTGGCGATTGAAGTTTGGAATCTCTCGCTGTAGCTGGTCCCCCTTCACCAGCAACGCGACCTTGGTCATCTCCGGAATAATCGTGCTCACGCTGCGGCGGTAGGTGTTGATGGCCGTTTGCTCTTTCGGCATGATATCCGTCAGCTTCAAGCCGTAGGTCTCGTAGAACGCCCGCTCCAGGAGCGGGGTCGCGACTTCGAAGCCGATGAAGTTGTGGTAGTCCTCGGGCGCGTAACGGCCTTTGGCGACTTGAAGCACGTCGAAGCCGAACTCGGTTCGTAAATGTGCTTTGTGGTCGACGTCGTACGCTACCGCCGGCCCGTATTCCCGCGCCAGTTCCGGGTATTCAATCCCAACTGACAAGTTGATGTAGGGATGACCGTTGATATCGGAGACGTAATGCGAAAGCGCGCCCAGCGCGAAAGCATATTCGTTCACGTCTTGCGAATCGTTGATCAGCGCCTGGACGAAGTCTCCAGTACGGACATAATGGGCTAGGTCGCTGAAGACCTCATTGCCGAAGGGATAGTAGCCGATGTCCTGAATGACGCTGCCGCCATAGGCGTAGGCGTGAGCAGTCTTGAGATCCTCAGGTGTTGCGTTGGGAAAGCGCGCCAGCAGCAGAGGTTTTATCTGCTGGTCCCACAGCAGATCAATAATCTCTTCGTGCGTTAGAACGGAATAGGCGGAGCATACCGGCGCGAGCGTCAACAGCCATGCCAGCAGCACACAGCAGAAGACGACCGCCGGCGTGATGCGGGACAAAAGCTTTCATGAGCTTACTTGCAATGCTTCAGATCCGACCGACGAGCAACAGAACCACCAGGATAAGGAGGACAAGTCCGAGTCCACCAGAGGGATAATAACCCCAGCCACGGCTGTAAGGCCATGCCGGGATAGGATCCTACCGACAGAACCAACAAAATCACCAGGAGAATAATCAGCATACTGTAGTTGCCCCTTTGCGTTGCTTGTTCGCAGAATCGAAAAGCTGGTAGTTAGAAGCAGTTCTGCACTGCGAAGGATGCTTTGGGGCCCAAAGAGCAGACTGGCAAGGAGTTGTGTGAACACAGATCGAGATGAGTACCGTTACAATCGCAAGCAATGCCTTCGGCGCTCCAGATTCTTCACGACGAGGTAATCCATTGCACCCGCTGTCCGCGGTTGGTGGCGTATCGCGAGCAGATCGGGCGCGAAAAGCGTCGTGCCTATCGCGACCATGAATACTGGGCGCGACCCGTGCCTGGCTTTGGCGATCCCCAGGCCCGCGTATTGATTCTCGGTCTTGCGCCCGGAGCGCATGGCTCCAACCGCACCGGCAGGCCGTTCACCGGCGACGCATCCGGCAAGTTCATGTATCCGATCCTCTACAAGGTAGGATTTGCCTCGCAGCCGAATGCCGAGCATCGCGATGACGGACTAAAGCTGATCGACTGCTACATCACGGCGGCGGTTCGTTGCGCGCCGCCGGACAACAAGCCGCTACCGTCGGAGCTGGCAAATTGCGCGCCCTTTCTTGATCGCGAATTGGCGATTTTGAAGAATGTGAAGGTTGTTGTCGCACTGGGAAAGATTGGATTCGATGCTTACCTGAGCTTCCTGAAGCGGAAAGGATTGATAAGGAACCGAGGAGGCTATATATTTGGGCATGGCGCCAGTTACACCATGCCGAATGACGTGATCCTGCTGGCCTCCTATCACCCGTCAAACCAGAACACCGCGACGGGAAAGCTGACGGCGCCGATGTTCGAGCAGGTCTTCCGCCAGGCGAAGAGATTGGCCGCGGGCAAGTAAAGGCTCGAGTGTTCTTAGCTTGTCAAGTTGTCCGGTTTTCATAGCAAGTGATCTGTCCGGTTTTGGTTTTTCTTCTCCTAAACCACGTCGCCGTCGTCGCTGTGGGAATGTGGGAATCCGGCGATTTTTGCCGGATTTCCAAGCGCGGAGGAAAAGGCGGTCCTTTGGGACTTTTCCACGGCGCGTCATTTCCACAGCGTTGGGCGCGCGCGCTTTCCCGTTGCCGAGTATCGCTACCCCCGGCCGCTGTAGCGTCCCACCACGTGGGGTCCGTGGGCAATGGTGACGCGTGCCATCCAAGTGCTGGTGCACCATGACGTGGCAGCCGGCCAGCGTCCCTCGCCAGTGCGCTCGTTCGATCTGCCAGATTCGGATCCGCAAGCCGACGGTATTGTCCTGGGCCACGGCGCGCTCGTGCTGCACCGAAAAGATGAGATCCAGATCCTTGCGCGCACACGGCATAAACGCGTTGCCCGCGCTGGGCGGCCGGCACGCTGAAGCTGCCGGTTGATCTCCCCGATGTAATGCTCCCGCAGAAACCGGTTGGCTTCCTCCACCGCGGTGATTTGGGCCAAACGCAACTCCTGCGGCAGGCGCCCTTGCCAGGTGCCAAACCGCCGCTCGCTGCGCCCCCGCGCCTGCGGCGAGTAAGCCGCGATCATCTGAACCCCCAGCTCCTGCAGCGCCCGCCCCACCTGGCTCAACCGTTGCGGCTCGACCGGGCCGCCCGCCTGCCGGCGTGTGAAAAAAGTGGCTGCCCGATCGCTGTACAGGGCGCAGAATCGCCCCTTCCGCTCGATCACTTCCCGCAACGCCGCCATCACCGTGCGCGTCGATTCCTCCTCCACCAACTGCGCGTAGTAGGTCTCGCTGGTGGCGTCATCGAGGATCTCGATCAGGTCATACCAACGCTCGTCCTGAAACCACTGATGCCGGCTCCCGTCCAGGTGCAGCAGCATCCCCGGCAGCGGCCGCCGTTCGCCGCCGCTTGCGGTGTACCCCGCGCTTCCGCCCCTTCTTCACCAGCCCCGCCCCTTGCAGCGCCAGCTTCACCCACGTGTAGCTCAACTCGATGCCGTGCTCCTGCGCGCAGCTTCTCGTGAAAATGCCGCACGTTCAGGTCGGAGTACTTCTCCTGATACAACCGCAGCACCTTCTCGACCCTGGCCAGCGGGAACGCGCTTCGGGCTCGGCTTCCCCCACCGCCGGTCCAGCAGCCCGTCATAGCCGTGCTCCTCTAGCCGCTCCCGCCAGCGCCGCATCGACCGGTCGCAGATCCCGATAATCTCCGCCGCTTGCCACCACGTGATCTTCTTCGCCATCGCCCGCAATATCACTTCTTGTACTTTCATCGCCCGCTCCATGGCGGCCTGAGAGTAAGCTATCCATGCTTCGCATGGTCGCCTACTCTCGCCGCCCGAAAAGCGGACAGATCACTTGCTAATTGAACCGGACATATCATGTGCTAACGACAAAATGAGGGTTCGCAGTTGACAAGGGCGGTTCACGGTGTCACGATTCGCACGCGCATTTGACCGCCAATGACTTGGCAAAGGATGGGAGAGAGAAATGAGCCGCAGAAGTTACGGAATTCTGATTACGGGACTGTGTTTGCTGACCCTGGCGGTGATCGCCGCTAACGCAGCCACCAGCCGTACGGCGCAGGGAACCTGGAAGCTCGATGTCACGAAATCTTCGTATGAAAAGATGGCTGCGCCGAAGGACGAGAAGCTGGTGGTGATGACTGATGAGCCTGCCGCGATCAAGTGGCTCCTGACCGGCGCTTCCGCCGATGGAAAGAGCTTACGTTTCAACCTACGATGGCCCAGTCGATGGCAAAGCTCGTCCCTACGGGAACAGTCAGATCGGTAACACGATCACCTATACCAGGTCGGGCGGAGCCTTGGCATGGACGGTCAAAGACAAGTCCGGCGCGGTTCTCGAAACCGGTACCGGTCAGGTTTCGGCAGATGGGAATACGCTGACGCTGAAGGGAACGACGCAGCAGGCCAGCGGCAAAGCGAACTACGTCTCGGTTTTTGATCGAGTGCAATAGATAGCGACTTGACGCCAGTGTTCAGGCCGGAGCGATGTCGTTAATCCTGGCTGCCATCTTGAGATCGCGTTGGGTTACGCCGCCGGAGTCGTGAGAGAGCAGCGTCAACGTGACCTTGTTGTAGCTGACCAGGATGTCCGGGTGGTGATTCACGGCCTCGGCCGCTTCCGCGATCTGATTGACGAATTCCATGGCCTGGACAAAGCTTTCGAACTGGAATAGGCGTTCGATGGCGTTGTGATTTTTCTTCCAGCCGTGCAATTGTTGCAGGGCCTGTTGTACTTCGGCATCCGATAGAACTGTGCCCATATGAATTCTCACCTGGCGGGTAGCGAGCGGTTCACGCCACCAATGCACCCAATCCTAGCAAGCTGACGAAGGGCTTTCCAGCCGGCAGTCAGGTGCGACGGCCGTTCCTCTGATTTTCGATCTCACTTCTCAGCTCGCCCCAGATGCGCTCGGATACGCCGAGGAAGATTCTGACGATCTCGGGATCGAACTGCTTGCCGGCGTTGCGCTCGATCTCGCGCCGGCCCGACGAGATGGATTGCGCCGCCCGGTAGGGACGGTCCGACGTCATGGCGTCGAAGGTATCGGCAACCGCAAATATCCGCGCCCCTAGAGGGATCTGGTCGCCCCGAAGTCCTCGCGGATAGCCGCTGCCGTCGTAGCGCTCCTGATGGGAATAAACAATATCCGCCGCTTCCTGCAGGAAAGGGATCTTGCGCAGCATCTGGTAGCCGAGAGTAGCATGCTCGCGCATGATGGCCTGTTCCTCGGCGCTCAGCCGGCCGGGCTTGCGCAAGATAGCGTCGGGAATTGCCATCTTGCCGATATCATGCAAAAACGCGCCGCGGGCAATCACGCGCACTCGCTCCTGAGGCAGCTCCATGGCGCGTGCAATCGCGATCGTGAATGCGGTCACACGTTTGGAATGGCCTTCGGTTTCCGCGTCCTTCAAGTCCAGGGCGTCGCCTAAGGCCTCCAAGGTGATGTCATAGGAGCGCTCCAGATCGGCCAAGGCTTTGCGGAGCATTTCCGTGCGCGCCGAAACCAGAGATTCCAGCTTAGTCTGATAGGCCAGATTCTCCAGGCGCAGACGGCGCGTCTCCAGCGCTCGACGGACCATCGCCAGCAATTGCTCTTTCTCGAAGGGCTTCAGCAGGTAATCGTAGGCGCCGTTGCGAATGGCCGCCAGGGCAACGGAAATGTCATGCACCGCCGTCACCATCACGACCGGAATATCAGGGTGCTGCTCCTTCATCTGGGCGAGCAGGGTCAGCCCATCCACCCCCTCCATGATCAGGTCGGAGAGCACGATCGAGATGTTTTCGTTGGAGCGCAGGACGGTCAGCCCATCACGGGCGGAAGAGACAGGACGGCACTCGTATCCGGCCTGCGACAGGACCGAGCACATGACCTCGCGAACCGCGGTCTCGTCATCTACCACTAATATGCGCTGGTCGTTCATAGGCGGTGAGGAACACCCGCGAGAATCAACGCTGCAAATTAGGTTTGATTGTATACAGCTGTGGTGACAAGTAAACAAGTCAATTTCCGCGCACCCGCTTTCTCACTGTCACCAGAGGGACCGTGACAGATTGTCAGGCAGCTCTAGAGAAGTTACACAGGTGAGAAGCTGGGATGTGGCATCGAGATACCAACTTGCGGCACGTTAAGGCCCAGATGTCCCGTGCTCGGGCGAAAGTGCACCTGTAGCCCCACTACCAGCAGAAGTTTCTTTTTCCGCCATGGCGCGCATCCTGCTGTTTTTTCAACTAGTTAGCAAACCATTGACGAGATGCGGGGTGCCCGGGCGGATTTGGGCAAGCCGATTGCTTAGTACTAAGGTGTCGCGAATACGAGGTCTTGAAGTTGGTTCGGCGCGACCCAAACCGAAGGGAGATTATCGATGAGCCTCAGTATAGGTGAAGCAACGAATTTAGGTTTTGCCCAGTACTTGCCAACCCTGTCTCAGTCCAAGGTCGACAGATACCGCGAGATCTATGAGCTGAACCGCCATCGGGTATATTCCCTGGCGTTCCTGATGACCGACAACGAATTAGTTGCTGAAGAGCTGATGATTCAGAGCTTCACGCGTGCCTTTGCTGCCAGCCATGAGCCCTCCGACGAAGATGTAGACCGTGCTTTGATCGCGGAATTACGGGAATACGTGGACTTCATGCCCTTGTCGCTGCAATGCGCTCCGTGTGAGCGGATCGTCTCGGTCCGGCGAAACACACGCCGGGTCGATTTGGAGCGCGCAGTTGTGCAGCTGCCGGCCACGGAAAAGATGATCTTCCTGATGCATGATGTCGTGCGCTATGAGCATGGCCGGGTCGCCAGCCTGTTAGGCATCAGCGAGGACAACTCGTGTGCGGGCCTGCATCAGGCGCGGCTCCGCATTCGCGAGCTGCTGGCAAATTAGTTTTCGTTTGCTGACGTATCTCACTCTCTCTTTTCTCTCCTGAATGTTTCGCCCCTCGCGAGAGGGGCGTTTTTGTGGAAGGCAGCCGACAGGCTGCGCTGCAGAAGCATTCGCGTTTCTGGACCTCACCGATTTTCTCCAGGCGGTTCACGTGCTGTCTGTCGAACCCGGCTGAGCGTAGTATCCGGCGCGCGTGCGGGTGTTGAACCCGGGCTTGTTAACTTTGACGGCTAGGGTGTGGTAATCGTCCGGGCCATCTCCAACCGCGCCATCAAAGGTGAAGGTGTAAAACGAATTTGGCATCTTGGCACATTAGCGACTCGGCGCCAGATCGTTAGCACTTAGACCAACCTCCGCTTTGCTGCGAGCACTTAGCAAAGGCCAACTCGCCGCCTTGATCTGCTTTGCTGCGGTCACCGGCTTCACAAAACTCTTGTAGTAATCGCGGCGCACGCTCCCGCTGCCCGCAGGATCGACGTTGTAGAGCGTGATGCGAGCGTGTCGCAGGCTGTCTGAGAGCGAAACGATGGTGAGAAAGAGGTTCTGCTGGTCTTTGATGGAAAGGTAGACCCGCGAATTGGCGAGAAATAGCCAGCCGGCCCAATACAGATCACCAACTTGCATTTAGCATGCTTAGCTTCAAAATCGGCAAGTTGTCCGACCGTTCGCGACGAGAGATTGTACCGATCGACCGCGCCGTAGATTCCCTGTGCGCGGTTGGCGTTGCGCAGAGGCGCCGGATTCGCCTTGAGATCGGCAATGACTTTTTTCGCATCGCGGGAAGGAGTGGTGCCGCTGGTGCCCTTGTCAGAGAAGAACAAGAGCGATACCGGCCACGGCAGCGGCCCGGAATACTGGCTTAGGAATTTCTCCACTTCCTGCCGCGCGATAGTCATATGCTGGTAGGAGGTGTTCACCTCATCGAGCACCAAAATAACCTCGGCCGGCGGAATGTGCCGCAGTGGGCAAAGAATCTGCCGCATGAAATGCGCTGACGTTCAAGGGGCGGTTGTCGTCCAGGACAACGAAGCCTTGCTGTTGCAGGCCGGGCGTCACCTGCCCGGACTGGCTGGTTACGACGACATCAAGGTTGATGAGCCGGCTACTGGGCGGAGCAGCGGCAATGGAAGAAGGTGACGTAATCGCGTTTGCTGGTGCGCTCTGCTGGGCAGTAGCGGGAAAGCAGCAAAGCGCGCAGATAAAAGCTGCGGCAAATCGAATTGTGCTGTGCGATGTGCCGTCCGGAAGTAATTAGCCCAGCCGTGGAAGCGGGTCGGCTGGGTTAGGGATAATGACTAGCCAGTGAGGATCCGGCGTGTGGAACTTTACAAAGCCGGACTGGCTTTGAGCAACGAAATCTTGCAGCTGGTCATTTCGCGTCCTCGCTGCCTCGATCTCCTCTTCTTCTTCGCGCTTGAGCGGACGCAGCAGCGGAAACAGAATCACGTCGCGAATGGAGCGCGAATCGGTAGCAGCATGGTGAGCCGATCGATGCCGACGCCTTCGCCCGCTGTTGGCGGTAATCCATAGGCCAGCGCGCGAATGTAGTCTTCGTCCATCTGATGAGCTTGCGGTGAGCAGCATGGTGAGACGATCGATCCCGACGCCTTCGCCCGCGGTCGGCGGCAATCCGTAGGCCAGGGCGCGAATGTAGTCTTCGTCCATCTGATGGGCCTCTTCATCACCGCGGGCGCGCTCGCTCAACTGCCCTTCAAACCGGCGGCGCTGCTCCTCGGGATCGTTCAATTCGCTGAAGGCGTTGCCGATTTCCAAGCCGCCGGCAAAGATCTCGAAGCGCTCGACCCAGTTCGCGTTCTCCTCCGGTTCACGCTTGTTCTTCGACAGCGGTGAAATGGCCAACGGGAAATCGTAGATGAACGTCGGCTGAATCAGGTGCGGCTCGGCGACGAACTCAAACAGTTCTGCGATCGTCTTGCCATCGGGCGCAGCCGGATCGTACGGGATATGCGGATTGGCCGCGTTGTAGCGGTGTACAAGCGCTGCGATTTTTTCCGAGCTGGAGAAGTCGTCCATCTCAGGCCTGGCGCCCGCATTCTCCGGCCAGAACTTGATGATCGCCTCGCGCATGGTTAGCCGTTGGATATTGCCAAAATCAACTTCCTGTTCGTTGAACTGAGCGACGGTCGTGCCGTTTACGTCGATGGCAATCTGCGCCAGCATCGCGGCGGTGAAGTCCATCATGTCGTGATAATCCGCATAGGCCATGTAGAACTCCAGCATGGTGAACTCGGGATTGTGCTGGGTCGAGATGCCCTCGTTGCGGAAGTTACGGTTGATCTCGTAGACGCGATCCATGCCGCCGACTACCAGGCGCTTCAGATAAAGCTCCGGCGCAATACGCAGATAAAGATCGACATCGAGCGCGTTGTGATGCGTGGTGAAGGGCTTCGCCACCGCTCCGCCGGCGATGGGGTGCATCATCGGCGTCTCCACTTCGACGAAGTCCTGCCCATCCAGGAAACGGCGCATCGACTGCACGACCTTGGCGCGCTTGATGAAGACTTCGCGCACCTCAGGATTCATGGTGAGATCGACGTAGCGGCGGCGGTAACGCGTTTCGACATCCTGCAGACCGTGCCACTTCTCCGGCAAGGGAAGAAGATCCTTGACCAGAAATGTGATCTCTTCGACGTGGATCGTGAGTTCGTTGGTCCTGGTGCGAAACAGATAGCCCTTAACCCCGATGTAGTCGCCGATATCAAGCAGCTTGTAGAGCTGGAATCCCTTTTCGCCGACGAAGTCGAGGCGAACGTAAATCTGCAGACGCTTGCCGCCCTGCTGCAGATGCGCAAAGCCGGCCTTGCCCTGCACGCGAATCGACATCAAGCGGCCGGCCACACTGACGTTGATCTTCGGCGATTCGAGTTCCGGCGCGGTTTTGGCGGTGTACTCGTCGAGGATCTGGGGAATCGAATGTGTGGTCTCGTAGCGATAGGGATAGGCGGATTGCCCCAGCGCTTCGATCTGCTTCAGCTTGTCTTTGCGTAACTCGTAGATTTTCTGATCAAGTGCCACAGTGCTTCCTGTCGCCCGCAGTTGCCAACGGGAGGATGGAAAACTCTGATTATAGAGGGTGCGAAAGATCGGCGTTCGAGGCGTTTATATTGATTCCACGAAACAGAAGGGCCGTGCATAATACGGAGCGGAGGATTCCACCAATGTCAGCAGGCGCAACCGCCGGAGCAGTTGCTTTCGAGGGTGTCAGCCCGATCTTCAATGTGAGAAACATGCGGACCAGTCTTGCCTATTATGTCGATGTTCTGGGCTTCAAGATTGACTGGGGCGGCGATACCACGTTTGCGTCGATCTCACGCGGCGGCTGCCACATCATGCTGTGTGAAGGCGACCAGGGAAATCACGGCGGCTGGGTCTGGGTAGGCGTGGGCGACGCCGGCGCGCTCCACGAGGAGTACCGGGACAAAGGCGCGAGGATTCGCCATCCTCCCACCAACTACGAATGGGCCTATGAGATGCAGGTCGAGGATCCGGACGGCAACATACTGCGCATGGGCTCGGAACCGAAGCCGGACGAGACCCTAGGCCCGTGGCTCGACATGCACCGTGTTTCCTGGGAGCGGACCCCGGACGGCAGATGGAAGCGCGCCGAGCCGGCGCGGTAAGCATCGTAACGGTAGGAAAGTTATGGCTGACCTGAACCCACAAGCCAAGCAAATGGCCGATGAGTCCATGGTGCGTGGGCTCGACGCGCAGGCACGGGCCATCTGGCCGCAGGAAGTGGAGTTGCTTCGCCGCTATGAGTTGCCTGACGTCGCCGCGCATCCTGGACGCCGGATGCGGTACCGGCGAAGGATCATCGCGTTTGGCAGAGCTATTTCCGCGAGCCCAGGTGCTGGGCGTGGACATCATCGACTGCTCATCTTGAGTTGGCCCGATCGCGATATGCGAAGTTGGAACCGCGGCTCGCATTCGAGCACCAGAGCATCTTCGAGCTTGCGGCATCTGACGACAGCTTCGACCTCACCGTTTGCCGTCACGTCCTCCATTCCATTCCGCACGCCGATAGGGTCATCGCGGAGCTGGCACGCGTTACACGCCCCGGCGGTTATTTGCACCTGATCCCCGAAGACTACGGAATGCTGCATTTTCAGCGTGGAGCCCTCGATCCGCGCGACTTCTGGCATGTCGGACCGGCCGAATTCGGAGCCAAGACCGGAACCGATCTGTTTATCGGACGCAACGCCTTCGGCATTCTGTCGGCGATGCACCTGAAAGCGATTACGGTGGACTATGTGATAGTGGATACGGTACGCGTACCGCGAGAGACGTTTGCTGCGATCATCACCGCGTGGCGCGATGGATATTCAGAGCCGATTGGGGAGTACACGCAGATCAATCAGGAATTGGCGCGGCAGTATTTCGATCAGATGATCGCCAACATTCGCGATCCGAATGGTTATGCAGTTTGGATGGTACCAGTGGTGAGCGCGCGAATACCCTGAAGTACGAGGCACGAGACTTCATCATTGCTGATAAGGAGGCGGATATGAAGTGGCTGTGGTCGTTGATGTTTCCCTTGGTGCTGGCGACGGTTGCAGCCGGACAGCAGAGCTTTCCCATGACGTGCCATCCCTTCCAGGCGATTGAGGTCCAGCATCCGATCGACAGCAGCTGCGGGTTGACCGGCAAAGGGACCGGAGGATCGGCGCTGCAGAACCAGGTGAAGAACAACTTCTGCGCGGGCACGAATTACCAGACGATCACGCAACAGGACCTGGTCAGCAAGCAGGCCGGGGTCGCGGCGCTGCCGGGTTATGCGCGGTGGGATGGGGAGAATATGCCCCCAAGCCGCTCGGATTTTACGGCTCTTGGTGAAGGATCGGCCGTGCAGTTCATAGGCTACATTTTGGAGGCGCATTACGCCGACCTCACCGGCGGCGAGAGCGTGAATTGCAACGTCTCCGATGACGAAGCCTCCAACGACATCCACATCGCGCTTGTGCCGCAGTCGGGCACGACGGACGGAATGCCAGAGCAACAGCGCGGAGATGATTCCGCACTACCGCCCGGCAAGCTGGACGGTCAGCAATCTGGAGAAGGTCGGCCACACGACGCTGGTGCGCGTCTCCGGCCAGCTGATGTATGACGCCGACCACAAGATCTGCGGCGAGGCGGGTTTTTCTGCGCACGACAATCCCAGCCGGATGTCCGGGTGGGAGATTCATCCGGTGTATGCCTTTGATGTTTGCGTGCAGTCGGCCAACGGCACGTGCTCGCAGTGGCAGCCGCTCTCAGACTGGGCGACGACCGCTCACACGTCGCACAGCAAGGCCAATTCCAAGCACAAGCCGAGTTCCCAGAGCTCCAACTAGAGATAGCTAAGCCAGGCTGCCTTATGCCGCTGCTTTACGCCCGCGAACCAGCGGCATAGCGGATAAAGCAAAACGACAACCACCGCCCAGACCAGATAGATCCCTGGCAGGGACAGTCCCCATCCCGGCGGCGCCGCGAAGGGGTAGTCTGCGAGCGTAGGCGATTGGAATACCCAGTACACGTGGCCGTAGCGCGCGAAGCAGAGGATGAGCGCGATCAGGTGGATCAGCGGAATGTGCAGGACGTAGTAGAACATCGGCACCTTGCCGATGATGAGCACGGGCCGCAGCAGCTGGGGAGTTCGACCGTCAAAGATCCATAAGCCGAGCATCGCCGGGCCCAGCGTCATCAGCAGAAACAGCAGCGACGGTGGGTACTTGGTGGTATTGAGGAATGACACCAGGGTAAATGCCGCTGACTTCTGCGCGCTCCAGCGAACGGGATCACCATAGACATTGATCGCGCGCAGGATGACGAAAGCCGCGCTTAGTCCGAGGCCCATGCGCAGAAGGAAGTCGCTTGCGGCGATCCGCCGGCCAGCCATAGATGCGGCCCAAGGTGTAACCGACAGCAGTCACGCCGATCCAGGGAATCAGCGGATAGGCGACGAAGACCACGTGCTGCCGGATGTCGAGCACCAAACCCGGAGCATGTAGAAGGTTAAAGAGCGGATTGCTGGACTGAACCGAGTCGAGCAGGTTGTGGGTGGCGATCATCACCACACCGACGGTGGCAATCGCCCAGTCCGGCAGGTAAATCAGCACCGCGAGCGCGATCATCGCCCAGCCGAGGGCCCACAGGATGAACAGCATGGTCACGCGGTAATCGAAGTTGAATTGAAAACCCAGGCAGCGCAAGGGCACCAGCTCGACAAAGATCAGCCACAGGCCGCGGGTCCAGAGAAAGCGCGACAGCTCAGCTTTTGATCGGCGGGCACTCGCCAGGTAAGCACCCGTGCCCATCAGCAGAAAAAATGTTGGCGCGCAGAAGTGCGTGATCCAGCGAGTGAAGAAGAGCGGAACAGTAGTGGTTGCAAGGTCGATGGGATTGGTGCGGGCGCCGACAAAATCGCGCACATGATCCAGAGCCATGAGGACCATGATCACGCCGCGAAGCAGGTCGACGGATTCGATGCGGGAGCGCTTGACGACGGCGGCTACAGCTGCGGTGGACATCCGATTGCGTAGTGTAGCAAGGGTGAGGCGAAGGAAATAGCTGGTTTCGAAGCTCACTGTCGAGCGGCGGGCAGGGAGGTGTTGAACGCTCACTTTTAGGGTTCACTGCATTTTTTGTTTGAGTGTGCGGCCAAACCCATGCATGATAAGTAGTTACCACTCATTCCGAAGACCGCAAAAATGAGGGGCGCGCATTAAGCGCGATTGATCGGGTATTGAGAGGGTAGGCAATGAGAAGAAGCTTCGGCCTGTTGCTTGTTCCATTCTTGCTTTCGTGCCTGGTTGCACAGGAAACAACAGACGCACCTGCTTCACCACCACCGCGCCGCGCCAAAGCCGCAGCGGTCGCTGTGCAAACACTTGCCGATGAACCAACCCCGCTGGTGTTAACGCACGTCACGCTCATCGATATGACGAGCGAGGCCGCGAAGCCGGATATGACGGTGATCATCAGCGGCAACCGCATCCAGCAAGTGGGCAAAAGCCACAGCACTCCGATTCCCAAGGATGCCCAGGTGGTGGACGCCAATGGCAGGTTCATGATTCCCGGCTTATGGGACATGCACATTCATTGGTATGAGCAGGATTACTTGGGATTGTTCATCGCCAATGGCGTGACCGGTGTGCGCATCATGTCAGGCGCGCCGCTGCATTCGAATGGCGGAAAGAAATCGAAGCTGGACGGTTGCTCGGACCGAGGATGATGATCGCCAGTGAGATTGTGGATGGGCCAAAGCCTTTTTGGCCGAACTCAATCTCGGTGAAGAACGCCACCGAAGCGCGGCAGGCGGTCGATCAGATCAAACAGCAGGGCGCCGACTTCGTGAAGGTTTACTCGTTTCTTCCGCGCGACGCCTATCTCGCCATCGCCGACGAATCCAAGAAGCAAGGAATAGCGTTTGAAGGCCATGTCCCGCTATCGGTGACTGCCGAGGAGGCCTCGCGCGCCGGGCAGAAATCGATTGAACACATGACGGGCATTCTCGAGGCCTGCTCGAGCAAGCGGGACGAGATCTTCAGTGCAGCGCAGGCGGATCTGGCGGACGAGGAGGTTTCCCAAAAGCCAACGTTCTGGGGACCGCATGTCGAAGCGCTTCGACAAACCCAGCTCAACACCTACAATCCCGACCGAGCCAACGCACTATTTACGTTATTCAAGAACAACGGTACCTGGCAGTGTCCCACGCTTACATTGCTGCACATGCTGGGCTACGGCGACGATACGGCTCTGGCGCGCGACCCACGTCTGCGGTTCCTGCCGGCGAGCGTCAAGGCTAGCTGGGATCCCGCCAAAGCATACGGAGAAACTACGGCGGAGTTCACGCTCGCCAAGGAAGAGTTTGAAACCGAGCGTCAGATCGTAGGCGTCATGCAGCAGTCGGGGGTGGGAATTCTGGCGGGAACGGACACCCTGAATCCCTTCATCTTTCCCGGTTTCAGCTTGCATGACGAATTGGGATTCCTCGTGCAGGCAGGTCTTTTGCCCATCGAGGCCTTGCAGTCTGCGACTTTGAACCCCGCACGATTCATGGGACGGGAGAAGGATCTGGGCACAGTCGAGGCCGGTAAACTCGCCGATATGGTGCTGCTATACGCCAATCCGCTGGATGACATCAGCAACACTAAGAAAATCTGGGCGGTGATTTACAACGGCAAGCTCTACCCGCGTGAAGCACTGGATCAGATGCTGGAACACGCGGTGACGCTGGCGAAGCGGAAGTCGATCGCCGAAGCTATGATGAAGACC
This sequence comes from uncultured Acidobacteriaceae bacterium, assembly GCA_963697175.1. GTDB lineage: Bacteria > Acidobacteriota > Terriglobia > Terriglobales > Acidobacteriaceae > Bog-257. Next base: position 462,439 of record CAVONC010000030.1, read on the forward strand.
ATCCAGGAACGAGACGCCGATGCGGCGGTGCTGCTATATCGCCAGCTGAAAGCAAGTGACCCGAATGGTTATGACTTCAGCGAGAACCAATTGATCGGGCTGGGCTATCAGCTGATCGCGATGAAGAAATATTCCGATGCCGTCGCCGTGTTCAAGTTGAGCACCGAGATGTATCCCAAGTCGTATAACACCTATGACAGCCTGGCCGAAGCCTATATAGACAATGGTTCCAAGAATCTGGCCATCGAGAATTACCGCAAATCGCTTGAACTGAATCCGCGAAATACAAATGCGACCGAGAAGCTGAAGGTCTTGACCGCGCAATAGCGGTGAACATTGGTATCTCTTCTGTAGTTGAATCAGCATGACAAGTGTGCGAATCGACAAGTGGCTGTGGGCGGCGAGATTTTTCAAGACGCGCTCACTGGCGGCGCGAGCCTGCGAACTCGGCAGGATTCAGTTCAATCAGCAGCCGGCGAAACCGGCACGCGAGATCCATGTCGGCGATCTGTTGCACATCAAGAGCGAGAGCGGCGACTTTGAGGTGAAGGTGCTTCAGCTGAGCGAAGTGCGGGGACCGGCAACGGTCGCGCAGACGCTCTATGAAGAGACGGCGGAGAGTCGCGAGTTGCGATTGAAGGCGGCCGAAGAGCGGAAGACATTAAAGAATTTCACTCCGGCGCCGGAAGGCCGTCCGTCCAAGCGGGATCGACGGAGGATCATCCAGTTTCGCGGCGGGCGGAGTTAGGACGTTATCACTTGAATACTCTCTCAGGCAGCGTAGGAGGCTCGAACCACTCAAGTCCATCAATGACATGCGTTGCGAAATTCATTCCGCGTTAACAATCAACGATTGCTTATTCCGAGCATAGAAATTATTGATTGGACGCAGCCCCCGGCACCTGGACAACACTAGTGGCCAACGGAGTCGCTCATGAATCTCAGCAGCGCGCCGCAATCGGCCAACCCAAGTCATTTAAACACGCCTACGTTTCTGATGTGCTCTCCCGAGCTGTATGACGTGGACTACGTCATCAATCCCTGGATGGAAGGGAATGTTCACCGCTCGTGCCGGGAGCAGGCGATGACGCAGTGGAAAGCGCTGCATTGCGCGCTGGCACAGATTGCGGAGGTGAAGCTGGTTGATCCGCAGTCGGGATCGCCGGACATGGTGTTTACCGCGAATGCTGGGCTGGTGCACAAGGGAGTCGTCGCACTGAGCAGTTTTCTCCATCCCGAACGTCAGGGCGAGGAGCCACACTTTCGCAAGTGGTTTGATGATTCAGGCTTCAGCGTGTGCGAGATGCCGCGGTCGACGCCGTTTGAAGGCGAGGGCGACGCACTGTTTGAGGTGGATGGGTCGTGTTTGTGGGCTGGGCACGGCATACGCACAAGGGAGTCGAGTCATCGGCGCCTGAGCGAGACCTGGAACGTCGAGGTGATTCCGCTGCGGCTGGTCGATCCACGCTTCTATCATCTCGATACCTGTTTTTGCCCACTGTTTGGCGGCTACGCGATGTACTTTCCCAGCGCCTTCGATGCGGACTCGCTGGCGCGAATCGAGGCGCGTTATCCAGAGCATAAGCGGGTGCGCGTGAGCGACGCCGATGCCCTGCGCTTCGCCTGCAATGCGGTGAACGTGGGACGAACTATCGTGCTCAACGAGATCAGCGACAGCTTGCGAGATCGCTTGCAGTCGCTGGGTTTCCGGGTTGTCGCAGGTGCGGCTGGCCGAATTCCTCAAAGCCGGCGGCGCAGCCAAATGCCTGGCGCTGCGCTTGAGCGAGATGGAGGTTACCCACGCCGCGTAGAACCTTCGCCATGCTCCACCGTTTGTGACTCTCCTCATTTTGTCTTCCGCCGCCCCTCATTTAGATTGTTCTTGATGCCGACTACTGGTGAACGATTTGAACGCGCCGTGTCGATCATGGCGCGATTGCGCGGGCCCGGCGGATGTCCGTGGGACCGCGAACAGACCTTCGACACCATCAAGCCCTACACCCTGGAAGAAGCCTACGAAGTCGTCGAGGCGATTGATGCTCGCGACTGGGATGAGTTGACGGGCGAGTTGGGCGATCTGCTGTTGCAGGTGCTCTTCTATTCGGAGATGGCGGCCGAGGAGAAGCGCTTTTCCATCGACGATGTGCTTGACCGGCTCGCCAACAAGCTGATCGATCGCCATCCGCATGTCTTCGGAGAAGTGAAGGCCGACACGCCGGGGGAGGTTTTGCGCAACTGGCAGGCGTTGAAGGCGGAGGAGAAGAAGAAGCGCCAGCAGGAATCGGGCGATGAGGCGAAGCAGGAGCATCCCGAATCCGTACTGGCCGGCGTCTCGTCGGCGATGCCGTCTCTGATGGAGGCGTACAAGATCAGCTCGCGCGTGGCGCATGTGGGCTTCGACTGGCCGAACATTGAAGGACTGTTCGAGAAGCTGAACGAGGAGACGGAAGAGCTCCGTCAGAATCTTGCTGAATATCCTGCGCCAGGGCCTCGACCGGAGTCCGCCGCTGGAGTTGCTGGAGCGCGTGGGGTGAAGATTTCGCCTGAGCTGCGTTCGCGCCTGGAAGACGAAGTCGGCGATCTGTTCTTCGTGTTGGTGAACATTGCGCGCTATCTCTCGCTCGATCCGGAATCCGCGCTGCGCAAGACCAATCGCAAATTCCGTCGCCGCTTTCAATATCTCGAAGACAAGTTGCGCGAGCAGGGCAGCAAACCTGCGGATGCTTCGCTGGACCAGATGGAGTCGCTCTGGCAGGAGTCGAAGCAGCAGGAACAGCGATGAGCGGCGACAAAATCCAGTTGCGCAGCTGCACTGAGGTGGAAGAGTTTCGCGCCTGCGTCGCGGTGCAGAAAGAAGTATGGGGATTCGACGATATCGACCTCGTGCCGCTGCGAATTTTCTCCCTGGGTCCAAAGATCGGCGGGCAAGTGATAGGTGCATGGGATGGCGAGACGCTCGCCGGCTACGCGTTCTCGATTCCCGGGATGCGCGGCGGGCATGCTTACCTGCATTCGCACATGCTGGCGGTGAAGGACGAATATCGCAACAGCGGCGTTGGTCGCCAGCTGAAGCTTTTTCAGCGCGAGGATGCGATTGCGCACGGTTATGAGCTGATCGAATGGACCTTCGATCCGCTGGAGATCAAGAACGCGTACCTCAACTTGGAGCGGCTAGGCGCCATCGTGCGCCGGTACAACATCAATCAGTACGGCATCTCAACGTCACCGTTATGGGGAGGTCTTCCAACCGACCGGCTGGTGGCCGAGTGGTGGCTGAAATCTCGCCGCGTGGAATCGCTGTTGGCGACGGGAGAGCTGCCGCCGTTCAAAGAGGAGATGCGCATCGAGGTTCCGGCTGAGATCTACGAGTGGAAGGCGCAGCCGGAGACGCGGCAGAAAGCCGCGGATTTGCAGTTGCGCAATCGCGAGCAGTTTCTGAAGGCCTTCTCGCAGGGACTGGCGTGCCTGCGCTATGACCGCGATGATAACGGTGACGGAGTGTTCATCCTGGGGCGGTGGGATGAAGAAGCAACTAGCGATTAGCAATTAGCAATTAGCTTAAACCCGATCCCCGCCGTGTTACGTCCGCTTCTAGTCCTAAGCGGACTGGCCCAAAGCCGCCTCGAAGGCCGGCTCTGCCTTTTCACCGGCTGGCGGCCGGTTGTGATTGCAGCAATCCGACCTCGGCAGCGATCTTCTCCAGCTTGGCGCGAGTTTCTTTCTTGACCGGCACGAGCGGCAGCCGATAGACGTCTTCGATCCGTCCCATCATCGCCAACACAGCTTTCACCGGGCCCGGACTCGATTCGACGAAGTTCGCCTGCATCAGCGGCAGGTATTTGCGGAGGAGCAGACGCGCCTCATCCCATTTATTCGCCAGCGCGGCGTTGGTCATGCGCGACATCTCGGCGGGGATTTCGTTCGATGCGACAGAGACGATACCCACGCCGCCGAGGCCAATGACGGCCAGCGTGATTGCGTCATCGCCGGAGAAAACCAAGAAATCTTCGGGCACTGACGCGCACACTTCCGCGATCTGCGCGATGTTGCCGCTGGCTTCCTTCACCGCGATGATGTTGGGATTCTCGGCCAAACGCAGCAGCGTCGAGGTCTCGATGTTGGTTCCGGTTCGTCCGGCAATGTTGTACAGGATGAGCGGCTTGGTTGAGGCTTCGGCGATTGCGGTGAAGTGCTGGAAGATTCCTTCCTGCGTGGGCTTGTTGTAGTAAGGCGTTGCGGTGAGAACGTAATCGACGCCCGAACGCGAAGAAATTTCTTTCGCTTTGGCGACCGCCTCGCGCGTGTTGTTGGAAGTCGCGCCGGCCATGATGGGCACGCGTCCGCCGGCAGTCTCGATGGTGAGATCGACGACGCGCAGCCATTCATCGTGCGACAGGGTGGGCGTCTCGCCGGTGGTGCCGCAGGGAACAAGGAATCCGATTCCCGACTCGACTTGCCAGCGCACCAGATCGCGCAGGGCAGCTTCGTCGAGACTGCCATCCTGCTTGAAGGGAGTTACCAGAGCTGTACCGCAACCGCGAAGTTTCATGGGAAAAGCATAATCCTCGGAAGGTGGAATCTCAAAAAAGGCGCTTTCACCACAGAGGCACGAAGGGCACGGAGGATAGTAAATCGCGTTGACACGATCTGTCCGCAGCGCTGTCCGACAATTTACGAGCCGGTTGCGGCTACGAGGCTGGTGTAGAGCTAAACAGAACGTTACTTTGACGGAGCATCGCCCGGCTTGCCGGCCTTGCCAGCCGCCGCTTCTGCCTGAGCTTCCATCTCTGACAAATGCTTCTCCATAATCGGCCGGGCAGCCTGCATGCTTTCGGACATCATCACGGGCATCAACTTTACGACCTTTTGTCCGGTCGGGGAGTTGTAGTACTCGATAATGTTCCGCATATCGGAGTGGGTCAGATGACGTTGATAAATCGGAACCATCACGTCGAAAATTTCTTCAATCGAGATAACCTTAATGGACTGCTGGGCAGACTCGCCGGCAAGTTCGGCAGCTTTCCGGATATCCAGCGGGGTGGCATCAGGATGCTTGCGCTGGTAGTTTTCGGCAGCCATACTAGCGGCTTGCGTGGCCATGTTGTCCCACATAGCCTGCAAGTTCTGCCGCGCTCCAGTAACCTGCAGCATTTCCTCTACGTCTTCTTTGGTGGCAGCATCAATCGGCTGTTGGGCAAATGCCGATACGAAGGAGAAAAGGCACAGACCCAACAAAACCACTTTGCGTTTCATGGCGAAGCTCCTGAGGGAAAACGAAATGATTATAAGGCAAGGAAACTAGCTGCGAGACGGAATTCGCAGCATCACCAAAAGCGTCCACCTAGACCCGGGAAAACACGTCGCGGAAGTCGTAGAAGCCAGTCTTGCCGACGATCCACTCGGCGGCCAGGAGTGCGCCTTCGGCGAAGGTGCGGCGCGACTTGGCTTCGTGGGTGAGGACGATGCGGTCGCCGGCGGAGTTCAGCTCCAGCGTATGCGTGCCGGTCACCTCGCCTTCGCGTTCGGAGGTGATGTCGAGATGTGTGTCTGGCAGTCTGTTCGAGGATTCGCTGCATGTTGATCGCCGTTCCCGAGGGCGCGTCCTTCTTGTGGATGTGATGGATCTCGGTGATGTGGCCGCTGTAACCGTGGCTCAAGGCTGGAGCCGCGGCTTTCATGATCTGGAAAAACAGGTTCACGCCGTAAGAAAAATTCGCGCCGAAGACGAATCCGGTGCCCGCCTGTTCTACAGCTCTGCGAACGCGCTCCATTTCGCGCGTACCAGCCGGTAGTGCCGACGACCATCGCTTTCTTTGCGCTCACGCAGGCGGCAATGTTGTTCAGCACCGCGTGTGGCGTGGTGAAGTCAATCACCACATCGACGTTGAGCAGATTCTCAGACGTGAGCCAAACGGCGTTTTCGTTGATGTCAGCGTCGATGGTCCGTACCTGGTGGCCGTGCTCGCGCGCGACCTCGGCAACGAGCGAACCGGTCTTGCCCGGGCCCAGAACGACGATTTGTAGGGGCGTGTGACTCAATCGAACACCTCAGGATCGACGTCGGCAAAGAATCTCGCGTGCAGGCGGCGCACGGCTTCGGGCACGTCGGCCTCATCGATGACGAACGTCAGATTAATCTCGGATGCGCCTTGCGAGATCATGCGCACGTTGATGTCGCGGATAGCGTCGAAGATTTGCGCTGCAACGCCGGGCGTATCGCGCAGGTTTTCGCCCACCAGGCAGACGATTGCCTTGCGTCCGGCATATTTCACGTAGGCCAGCTTCTCCAGATCGGCGGCGATCTGGGGAATTGCTTCGTTGGAATCGACCGTAAGCGAGATGCTGACTTCCGATGTGGATACGACATCGACTGCGCAGCGATGTCGCGCGAAGACCTCGAAGACCTGCGCGAGAAAGCCATGAGCCATCAGCATGCGCGCGGCGACGATGTCGATGACGGTGATGCGACTCTTGGCGGCGATGGCTTTGAAGAGCGAGCGCGAGCGCGGCGTGCGCGCCAGAATGCGCGTGCCTTCATTCGCGGGATTGCGCGAGTTCAGCACCAGCACGGGAATATTTTTCTCGACGGCGGGGAGCACGGTTGCCGGATGCAGGACTTTGGCGCCGAAGTAGGCCAGCTCTGCGGCTTCCTCAAAGCTGATGACCTTGATGCGGCGCGCACTGGAGCAGATGCGAGGGTCGGTGGTCTTCATGCCGTCGACATCGGTCCAGATTTCGATGCGCGCGGCGTTCAGTCCCGCGCCGACCAGCGCAGCAGAAAAATCCGAACCGCCGCGTCCGATGGTCGTGGTGACGCCTTCGCGCGTCGCGCCGACGAAGCCGCCCATGATAGGCACGCGCTGCTGCTCGATCAGCGGACGGATGCGGTCGTGCAGGCGATCGTTGATCGCGTCGACTTGCGGGACGGCGCGGCTGTGCTGCGCGTCGGTGACGATGACTTGCCGAGGATCGACCAGGGTCGCAGGAAGATCGCGCGCCAGAAATGCGACGGTCGCGATCATGCTCGAAAGACGCTCGCCGAAGGAGACAACGTAGTCGGAGGTGCGGGGTGTGAGTTCGCCCACCGCGGAGATGCCGCGCAGCAGTTCGTCGAGCGAATCGAACTCGCAGCCGAGTTCGCGATGCAGCTCGGTGTGCAGGCCGGTGCCCAGCAGTTCGCCGGCGGTCAGGTAGTGGCGCTCGCGGAGAGCGCGGCAGATCTCGAGCGCCTGATCGCGGTCGCCACGTCCGGCGGCGGCGGCCATCGCCAGCAGTTGGTCGGTGACCTTCGCCATGGCGCTGACCACGACGAACGGACGCTCGTCGATGCGCGACTGGACGATGGAGGCGACGCGATCAATGGCCTTGGCGTCTTCAACCGAGGTGCCACCGAACTTCATGACGATCACGGCAACACCGCCGGCGGGAGATCGCGGTTCACGGCAGCAGACCCTGAACTTTCAGCAGCTCGGCGTTGAGCAGCGCCGCGCCGGCCGCTCCGCGAATGGTGTTGTGCGAGAGCACGGTGAATTTGTAGTCGAGCACGCCGCAGGGACGTAGACGGCCGACGCTCACGGTCATACCTTTGCCGCGATCGACGTCGAAGCGCGGCTGCGGGCGGTCGGGCGCGGCGTCGTAGACCACCGGCTGTGCAGGCGCGGTCGGCAGCTTCTCTGCGGGACGGGCGGAAATTCGTTGAAGGCCGCGATGACTTCGTCCGGCGCGGCTTTGCGATTCAGCTTCACCGAGACGGACTCGGTGTGGCCGTCCTCAACCGCGACGCGATTGCAGTGCGCGGTCATGGTGAAGCCGGCCTGCTCGACGTGATCGCCATCGAGACGGCCGAGCAGCTTGCGCGTCTCCTCTTCCATCTTTTCTTCTTCCTTGGCGATGTAGGGGATGACGTTGCCGAGAATGTCGAGCGAGGCGACGCCAGGATAGCCCGCGCCGCTGACCGCCTGCATGGTGGTGACGAAGACCGAGGCGATGCCGAACTTGCGATGCAACGGCGCGAGAGCGAGCACCAGTCCCATGGCCGAGCAGTTGGAGTTGGTGACGATATAGCCGCCGGACTGCTTGCGCCAGCATTGCTGCTCGATCAGCGTGACGTGGTCGGCGTTGACCTCGGGAATGATGAGCGGGACGTTGGGCTCCATGCGAAAGGCGCTGGAGTTGCTGACCACGGCACAGCCTGCCGCGGCAAATTGGGGCTCGAGTTCGCGCGCGATGCCGGCGTCGAGCGCGGCGAAGATCACGCGCGGCGCGCCGTCAGGCGAAGCACCGGAGACCGTCATGGTTCGTACGCGATCGGGAAGACGAGTCTTCAGCCGCCACTTCGCGGCATCGCCGTACGCTTGTCCGGCGGAGCGGTCGGAGGCGGCGAGCCAGGCCACTTCGAACCAGGGATGGTTTTCGAGCAACTGGATGAAGCGCTGACCGACAACTCCGGTCGCGCCAAGGATTCCAACGGGGATTTTATGCTGCGACATTTTCGTGAGGAAAAATCAAGTTATATCACGTTCGGGCGAGGCGAAGAGGTAACGAGAAGGCTACCGATCGGCGTCGTCCGCAGACAAATGTAACGCTGCGACGATTTCCCCGGCGACCTGTTCGGCTGACTTTCCCCTGGTGTGCACCGTCAACTCGGCTTTGCGATACAAAGGCAGCCGTTGTTCATACAAATTGCAGAACGCCTGGGCGTCATCGGCCAGGGGACGCGGGTTTTGCGGCGAACGCTCGCGGGCACAGCGGCAGCGTTCGAGAAGTTCCCCAATCTCAAGCTCGAGGAAGACAACGTGAGCGCCGCGCGTGATCAGCAGGTCAGCATTGTCGGGCTGGACGAAGGTTCCACCGCCGAGCGCGATCACGGTCGGCGCGGAGGCATCCTCGAGGATCCGTTGCAAGGCATCAGCTTCGATTTCACGAAAGCGCTGCTCGCCTTGCATGGTGAAGATCTCGTGAATGTGCAGGTGCGAGCGGCATTCGATCTCGTAATCGAGATCGAGAAAGCTCCAGTGGACGAGAGAGCCCAGTATGCGGCCGACGGTGCTCTTACCCACAGCCATGAAGCCAGTGAGGGCGATGATGGGCGGCGGATTCGGTCGGGTGGGTTGCGATCGTCTGGCCATTAAGCGAACCGGCGAATGACTGCGCGATATGGCTTCGAAGAAAATCATACAATCCCGCGGGCGAAGCGCGGAGTTGCAAAGGCTGGCCGCGGGTACAATTTAAACTGGAATCATACAATATCGGCGAATGAGTTCTCGAACCACCAAATAAGGAAACCCTTGACTTCCGACTCTCAAATTCTTTCCAAGGCTGCCAGATCGGAACCCGCGCAACTGCCGCTTTACGTTGGCACCTCGGGATGGGCGTACACGATCTGGAAGCCCGACTTCTATCCCAAGAATGTCGCGTCCAAGAATTTTCTGAAGCATTACGCGACACAACTCAATACGGTTGAAGTGAACTACACATTTCGCCGAAGCCTGACGGAGAAGGCTGCGACCGGATGGATGGCAGATGTCGGGCCGGACTTTCGTTTCGCACTGAAGGCGAATCAGTACATCACGCACATCAAGCGCCTGCAGAACGTGGAGGAGCCGATCCAGCGGTTTCTGTCGACGCTGCAGCCACTGGCCAAGCAGCTTGGTCCGGTGCTCTTTCAACTGCCGCCGACTACGAAGGCCGATGTTGCGGTGCTGCGTGATTTTCTGGCGCTGCTGCCGCGGAATTTCAAAGCGGCGTTCGAGTTCCGGCATCCGTCGTGGTTTTGCGAGGAGGTCTATCAGATTTTGCGAGACCACAATGTGACGCTGTGTGTTGCCGAGACGGAGAAGCTGGATACGCCCGAGGTGCGAACCGCGAACTACATCTATTTTCGCTTTCGCCAGCCGAGCTATTCGGCTGAGGATTTGAAGCGGCTGGGCAAGCGAATCGAGAAGTGCGTTGGCGACGGGTTGGAGACCTATGCGTTTTTCAAGCATGAGGAAGATCCGCGCTCGCCGCTGAATGCGGTGGAGTTGTTGAATGCGGTGCGAAAAAAGCAATCAGCAGTCAGCAATCAGCAGTCAGCCGACCAATAACACTGATTGCCGCCCGGTAGAACCTCAGATCCTTCGACTACCTTCGGTTGCTGCACGGCCTTATTTCGCCCAGGACGCCAATTTGGCAACTGGTTGTGCTCGACTGCTGACTGCTGACTGCTGACTGCTGACTGCTGGCTGCTGATTGCTCACCCACGAACCCCATTCGCTATTCCCGCCGAAATATTTGCATTCCATACTCATCTCGTGCAGAGTGCCGATCCCAACCTGCGTCTGCTGAACTCGTTCCTCGATTACCTCAAAGTCGAGAAGGGGCTGGCGCCGCTGAGCGTCGCGGCTTATCGATCGGACCTGGAGCAATACGCCGGCTTCCTCCTGAAGCGTAAGCGCGGATTGCGTGACGCGCGACGGCAGGAGGTACGTGACTTTCTCAATTCGCTGCTCTCGAACGGCGTCGATGGGCGCAGCGTGGCGCGGAAGCTTTCGGCGCTGCGGCACTTCTACAAGTATCTGCTGCTGGATCGCTACATCATCGCTGATCCGACGCTGAACATCGATTCTCCACGACAGTGGAAGGTGTTGCCAAAGTCGCTCGCTACGGATGAAGTCGAGAGCGTGTTGCAAGGTCCGGCGCGCGCGAAAGACGATCGCCTGTCGCAGGCGCTGGCGGGCCGCGATCGTGCGATGCTGGAGGTCTTCTACGCGGGAGCGCTGCGAGTTTCGGAGGTCGTCAATCTGAAGCTGGAAGATCTGAAGCTGGAATTGGGATACGTCCTGGTGCGCGGTAAAGGCGACAAGGAGCGAATTGTGCCTCTGGGACGTGCGGCGCAGGAAGTTGTGCAGCAGTATTTGCGCGATGCGCGGCCGGTGCTGGCGGCAGGGAAGTCTTCGCCGTTCTTGTTTATTGCGCGCGGGGCGAAAGGCATCACGCGGCAGCGCGTGTGGCAGATGGTGAATGCCGCATCGGCGCAGTCGCGACATGCCAGCCCGCACATGCTGCGTCATAGTTGCGCGACGCACATGGTGGAGAACGGCGCCGATCTGCGAACGGTGCAGACGATTCTGGGGCACGCCGACATTTCCACAACGCAGGTTTATACGCATCTGGCGCTGGATCGGCTCAATCGCGTTTACAAGGAACATCATCCGAGGAGCAAGCGGCGAAAAGCAGATCCCTCGGCGGCTGAAGCCGCCTCGTGATGACAAGTTGATTTTGAGCCTCGATACGGCCTGATACTGAGTCCCTTCGCCATGACGAAGCGCGGAGCAACCATCGTAGAGAAAGCTGTTGGGGGATTCGTGCGCTCGTTGCAGGAGCGCAATGCGTCGGCGCATACGATCAAGGCCTATCGCACCGATCTGGCGCAGTTTGCTGAATACGTTGGCCCGCAGAGCTGGCGCGACATCGATCACGTGCTCATCCGTGGATATCTGGCGAATCTGTACGAGCGCGGTTTGAGCAAGACATCGGTCGCGCGCGCGTTGGCGGCGCTGCGCTCGCTCTACAAGTGGCTGGCGCAGGAGGGTGAAGTCGAGCAGAACCCGGCGGCGCTGGTGGCCACGCCGAAGCTGCCGAAAAAATTGCCGCGCGTGCCGACGATCGAAGAGGTAAACACTGTGCTCGATTCGGAGATGCCGGAGTGTTCGGCGTTTGCCGAGCGCGATCAAGTGATCCTCGAATTGCTTTATGGCTGCGGCATTCGCAACTCGGAGCTGATCGGCATCAATCTCGACGACATTCGCTGGTCGAACGAAATGATCCTGGTGCGCGGCAAGGGTCGCAAAGAGCGCTATGTGCCGTTCGGCGATTCGGCGAAATGCGCAGTGCAGAATTATCTTCCGGCGCGACAGCGTGTGCTCGGCGAGGCCAGGCGCACGACGGAAAAGGCGCTGCTGATCAACCTTCGCGGTCAGCGATTGACCACGCGCAGTGTAGGCCGCATCGTCAAGCAAATCGCGGTTGCGCGCGGACTGTCTCCGGACGTTCATCCACACACATTACGTCATGCCTTTGGTACGCACATGCTGGAGGAAGGCGCTGACCTGCGCGCGATTCAGGAGATGCTCGGCCACGAGCGGCTCTCGACCACACAGCGCTACACGCAGCTGACCGTGAAGCACGTGATGGACGTGTACGACAAAACGCATCCGCACGCGAAAAAAGCCGCGAGCCGCTAGCTGCGAGCAACAACAGCTCGTGGCTCGTGGCTCGAAGCTTTGCCGGTTTCCACAACGCAATCTCTGATACACTTGCTGCCGCAAATTCCTTCCATGAGTGACGCGAGTTCCCCGACAGATTCGCCGAAGATTCGGCTGGTGTTGCTGTGGCACATGCATCAGCCGTTTTACAAAGACATGGTGACGGGCGAGTATCGCCTGCCGTGGGTGCGGCTGCATGCGCTGAAGGACTATTACGGCATGGTCAAGCTGCTGGACGAGTTCCCGGGCGTCCATCAGAACTTCAATCTGGTGCCGTCGCTGGTGGCGCAGATTCAGGACTATGTCTCCGGCGAGGCGCACGATCCGTTCTTCGACGTGGTGGCTAAGCCGGCGGGCGAGCTCAACGCCGCCGAGCGCCGATTCGCGCTGCAATATCTGTTTCAGGCGAACCCGGTGAACATGATTGGGCGCTATCCGCGCTATCGCGACTTGTGGGACCGGTATCACGCGACCAGCACGCGGCCCGAGGGAGCCGAGTCGTACTTCGTTACGCGCGATTACGCAGATTTGCAGGTGCTGTCGCAGCTGGCGTGGTTTGACGAGTTTTTCCTTGCGGATTCCGACATCGCGGCACTGGTGCAAAAGGGCGAAGACTTCACGCGCGAGGATCAGCAGCTGGTCATCGCGAAAGAGCGCGAGATGCTGGCGAAGGTTTTGCCCGCGTATGCAGAGGCGGCGCAGCGCGGAGCGATCGAGCTTTCGGCAACGCCGTTCTATCATCCGATTCTGCCGCTGCTCTGCGATACGAATGCGGGCGCGGAGTCGTCGCCGGGATTGCCGCTGCCGACGCGGCGTTTCAAGCATCCCGACGATGCCACGCTGCAGATCCAGCGTGCGTTCGATTCGCACGAGAAGCTTTTCGGTGTGCGTCCGCAGGGCTTGTGGCCGTCGGAAGGCAGCGTCTCGGAAGAAGCGCTGAAGCTGGCAGCGCGCGCCGGTGTGCAGTGGATGGCGACCGACGAAGGTGTGCTTGGCCGCTCGCTCGACTTCCACTTCACGCGCCACAGCAACGACCATCTGCAGGTCGACGGCGCTGAGCGGCTGTACAACATCTATCGCTACGAAAAAGACGAGACGCGCATGCATCTGGTCTTTCGCGATCATCGGCTGTCCGATCTGATCGGCTTCGTCTATTCCGGAATGCCGGCGCAGGATGCCGCGAACCATCTGGTGCAGAACATCAAGGACTCCGCGCGGCCGCTGCTCGACCAAGGCAAGAATGCAGTGGTGTCGATCATTCTCGACGGCGAGAATGCCTGGGAATACTATCCGCACTCGGGCCGCGAATTTCTGCGGCGCTTCTACGATGCGCTGCAATGCGACGAGCAGATCGAGCCAGTGACGATCTCCGAAGCCATCGCGCGTCATGGCGAAGAGAATTTTGGCCAGCTGCAATCGTCTGGTGCCGGGCTCGTGGATCGACGCCAACTTCAACGTCTGGATCGGCGCGCCGGAAGACAATCGCGCCTGGGACCTGCTGGCGGAAGCGCGCGACTATTACGATCGCCATGCCAATCGCGTCTCCGATGCGCAGCGGCAGCTTGCGTTGGAAGAGCTGCTGATCGCCGAGGGCAGCGACTGGAACTGGTGGTACGGTCCGGAACATCATTCGGCCAACGATCGCGACTTCGACGAGCTCTATCGCAAGCATCTGTCCAACGTCTATCACGCGCTCGAAGGCATTCCGCCGGAGGAGCTGAACACGCCCATCATCAGCGGCGTCGTGCGGCCCAGCTACATTCCGCAAACCGCCTATGTGCGCGCGCGCGTTGATGGCCTGGTCAGCGGCTACTTCGAGTGGATGGGCGCGGCCAGCTACACCTCCGATCAGCGCACCAGCGCGATGCACGGCAAACAATTTCTGCTCGACGCGGTTTACGCCGGACTCGATGCCGACTCGGTTTCCGGCCGGCTCGATTTTCATCACGCCGCGCCCGACGCTGCCTATCGGCTGGTGGTCAACCTTGAGGTCTGGCGCGTCAAGGAAAACCAGAAAGCCGCGCCCGACTCCTATCGTCTCAGCGTCGACGCGTCCGGCCGCAAGTTGCAACGCTGGGTGCTGACCAACGGCCACGAGCGTCACCAGCTGGCGACCTTCTCTGCCGACAACGGCAACTCCAACACCAACGGCGTCGAGGTCGCGCTGGAGCAGATCTTCGAGATGCGCATTCCCTTCGAGCTGATCGGCGCGCAACCCGGCAGCCGCATCCGTTTGCGCTTCGCCATCTGGCGCGAGCATCTGCCCGTCGACGCGCTGCCGCTCGAAGGCTGGATCGATCTCCACGCCGTGCCCGAAGAAGAGCTGGAGACGAATCTGTACAGCTTCTCGCCGCCGGAGTAGCTGGCCGTCGGGCGCGCAGTTGAACTTGAAACTTGAAACTGCCTTGTACCCCTCCCCCATCTCCCTTGTAAAACCTTGAAAACACAGGCGAAACAGCGAGCGCGCGAGAGTATCGAGCGCGTGGGACTTGCGGCTAAAATCTTGAGCCCCAGAGACTTACAGGCGTTTTCAGAAGGACTGAAGGAGGGAACGGCGAAGGAAACAACAGCGGACCGTCGGCAGAACACGGTCTCCCATAAAACGCGAAACGGGCAGGAACGAGCCAGAGCCCATCCAGCCCTAATAGGCGATTATCGACCTGCACCAAAATGGTGTCAATCCAAGCAAAGGTGTGATCAGTTCCTCCCGAAACAGAACCACTTCTTGCGCGCTCTTTGCTCTAAAACAACGATCACACAACTTCCCGCGTGCTAGGATTGCTGTTCTCTTCACAGCGCCCAAGCGGATCATGGCGACAGTTCGGTTGCTCCCGCTCCCACCAACCAAGCTTCGCCGAGCTGAGTCGAGTCAGTACAGTAAAGTACCGCTGCACTCAAATTAAGCCGGGTCTGCCTCGGAGACAGTCATGAAATCGCGTTTGCTTCGGTTGCTCTTTCTATCAGTGCCCCTCTTCTGCGTAGCAACGGTGATTGTCTCGCCTGCGCAGACTCTAACCGTGCTCGCAGCCTTCAATGGTTTCAACGGTGGGCTGCCGACGGCCACGGTCGTCCAAGGAACCGACGGTAACTTTTATGGGACAACAAATTGGGGCGAGGGAAGCAGCAACGGCCACGGAAATGTCTTTTCGGTGACTCCAAGCGGCGATCTGACGATTGTCTACAGCTTTTGCTCTCTGCCGAACTGCGCTGACGGTGCTTTTCCAGCTGCCGGGTTGGTGCAGGGGAGTGACGAAAATTTCTATGGTACGACCACAGAAGGCGGAGCCCTCAACGCCGGGACGCTATTCAAGGTCACTCCAAGCGGCACTTTCACGACGCTCCACAGTTTCTGCTCTTTTCAAAACTGCGCCGATGGAGGCTCGCCTTACGGCACCCTGGTGCAGGGAAGTGATGGTGACTTTTACGGGACAACCAATACGGGCGGTATCAATGAGGGCGGGACAATCTTCAAAATCACACCAGGCGGCACCCTGACGACGATCTACAGCTTCTGTTCCCTGGCGGGTTGTGCCGACGGCGCCGCTACTTACTCTGGATTAGTTCAAGGCGAAGATGGGAACTTCTACGGTACAACTTACGGCGGCGGCTACCGGAGTTTATACGGAACAGTATTCAAGGTAACATCGACCGGTACGCTAACCACATTGTACGAGTTTTGCACCCAGCCAAACTGCGCCGATGGCGACTTCCCTCTTGCCGCGTTGGTGCAAGGGACGGATGGGAATTTCTACGGGACAACATCCGAAGGCGGCAATCAAAACTGTGGCGGCTACGGATGCGGCACCGTCTTCAAGATCACTCCAAGCGGCACCCTGACCACGATCTACGACCTTTGCTCGCAGGCAAACTGCGCGGACGGCGCTAATCCTTGGGCGCTGGTGCAAGCGACCGACGGTTCCTTCTACGGGACCACTCGCACCGGTGGTGCTCAGAACGATGGCGTAGTCTTCCAGGTCGCTTCCGGCGGCGATCTTATGTCGGCCTACTCAGTGTGTTCTCAAGACGACTGCGTCGGTGGACAACCTATGGCCGGCGTAATCCAGGGCACCGACGGAAACTTCTACGGAACAATTTACTCGGGCGGATCCGGTGGTTACGGCTCAGTCTTTCGACTGTCAGTGGGAATCGCTCTAAGTCCCGTACAATTCGTTCCCGTCGCCCCCTGCCGGCTGGTAGACACACGGCAAACGTATCAGCCAATTCAGAGTGGCACCTTCCAGTTCTTCAATATCCCTGAGCTCGGAGATTGCAGTATTCCAGCCACGTCGGCGGCGTACTCGCTCAATGTCACCGTCGTCCCGCATCAGCCGTTGGGCTACTTAACGATTTGGCCCGCGGGCAGACCTCAGCCCACCGTGTCTACGATGAACTCGCCTGATGGTCGAGTGAAAGCCAACGCCGCAATCGTTCCCGTTGGTGCGAACGATGAGGTGAGCATCTATGCCACCGACACCACCGACGTCATTCTGGACATCGATGGCTACTTCACGGCGCCCAGTTCGCAGACCTACGAGTTCTATCCTGTCACGCCATGCCGCGTCGTCGACACCCGCTCTGGCTCGGGCTTTCCCCGGCCCTGGGACCGCCGGCGTTGTCGGCGCAGCAGCAACGCGAGCTGCCGATTCTGAGCAGCTCGTGCTTGCAAGGGAATCACCAATCCGCTGGCCTATTCGTTCAACGTCACAGTTGTTCCGAATCCTGCGGGACAGCCGCTGGGTTATTTGACCGTCTGGCCGAGCAATCAAACGCAGCCTGTTGTCTCGACGCTGAATAATCCCACCGCGACAGTCGTCGCTAACGCGGCAATCGTGCCCGCCGCTCCGAATGGCGACATCGACGTTTACGCCTACAACTCGACCGATCTCATCATCGACATCAACGGCTACTTCGCCGCCGCGGGAACCGGCGGCCTCTCGCTGTATCCCGTCGCGCCCTGTCGCGTGCTGGATACGCGCAACAACAATGGCAAGCCGTTCATGGGCGAGAAGCCGGTCAACGTCGTGGGCAGTGCCTGTGCTCCGCCCAGCAGCGCGCAGGCCTACGTCTTCAACGCGACCGTTGTTCCGCCGGGACAAATGCCGTATCTCACGCTGTGGGCTGACGGTCAACTGCAACCCACGGTCTCCACGCTGAACGCCTACGATGGCTTCATCACCTCGAACATGGCAATCGTTCCGACGACCAACGGCTCCATCGACGCTTACGCCGCGGGACTGACGCATTTGATTCTGGACATCTCCGGCTACTTCGCGCCGTAGGAGCAATCAGCAGTCAGCAATCAGCTCGCAGCCGACAGTTGGGTCTAGGGGCAAACCGACAATAGGGGTCCTTCGACTGCGTTCGGCTTGCGCCTCACTTCGCTCAGGATGACACGTCTTCAAGGCCCGGGAAGATTGATCGCGTCAGAGCAGATTCTCCCCTGATGCGATGACTGCTTACCGCCGTAGTGTGCGCCCGCTCAGCCGCCAACTCTGAATCAGCCATTACTGACAACCGACAACCGGCAACTGCTTTCCCTTGCTTATTCTTCACCAACGCGTAACAATATTCTGTTCGATGTCAGTCACCACACGCTTAATCAGCAGGCCGCGTCGAGGCAGGACGCGGTTCTTGTTTTTGTAACAAACGCGTCGGCTGCATCATCGAATGAGGTGAGAGGTAAAGAAGCGTCAACTTGCAGCTTCAACATCCCCGTAGGTCGGACGCGCAAGCGTAGGTGGATCTACTGGAGCCGCGAGCAGCTTTCAACATCCCCGTTCCGGGGCGTCGAAATCCGATCACAACGGAAGCCGCGTCGCCGGGACTGAAGGCAGAGACAAAGCGATGGCTACACTACCGATTACAGAAGCGGCCTCGTGCTCGCTTGAAAACTATCTCGTACTCCCCGACCGTTCCATGGACGCTCGCATTGCCGCCGCCCGCGCGGAGTTAGGCAGCGAGTGCGTCATCCTCGGTCATCACTATCAACGCGACGAAGTGGTTCGCTACGCCGATTATCGCGGCGATTCCTATCGTCTTTCGCAGATGGCCGCGCAGGCCAGGGGCAGCTACATCGTTTTCTGCGGCGTGCACTTTATGGCGGAAAGTGCCGACATCCTGGCGCGCCCCGGTCAGTCCGTGATTCTCCCCGATCTCAACGCCGGCTGCTCCATGGCCGACATGGCGGAGATCGGCCAGGTGGAAGATGCCTGGGAGCAGTTCGTGAATCTCGGCCTCACCGACGATGCAGGTCGCGGCATCACGCCCATCACCTACATGAATTCAACGGCGGCAATCAAAGCTTTTTGCGGCGAGCGCGGCGGGTTGGTCTGCACCTCATCCAACGCGAAAGGCGCATTCGACTGGGCCTTCAGCCGCAACGAAAAGATCTTCTTCCTTCCCGATCAGCATCTCGGCCGCAACACCGGCTTCGCGCGCGGTATTCCGCTCGAGGAGATGGTCGTGTGGGATCCGTATCAGCTGCAGGGTGGTCAGACCGCCGAGCGCTTGCGGAAAGCAAAAGTAATTTTGTGGAAGGGACACTGCTCCGTTCACCAGCGCTTTCTGCCGGAGCATGTCGAGAAAGTTCGCGCCAACTATCCCGGCATTCAGGTCATCGTTCATCCCGAATGCCGCTGGGAGGTTTGTCAGAAGGCCGATGGCATCGGCTCGACCGATCACCTCATCAGGATGGTCAAGCAGGCGCCGGCGGGCGCGTCGTTCGCCATCGGCACCGAGATTCACCTGGTCAATCGCCTGGCGAAGGAAAATCCCGACAAGCGCGTCATCACGCTCGACGACTCCGGCTGCCTCTGCACCACGATGTTCCGCATCTCGCCGCAACATCTGTGCTGGGCGCTGGAGAATCTGGTCGACGGCAACATCGTCAACCAGATCAAGGTAACCGAAAGTGTCAAGATGTGGGCGCGCGCGGCTCTTGATAGGATGTTAGAAGTCCAGTGATTATTCGCAAGCGTCCTCGAGAGAAATTCTTACGGCGTGTCCCGCGCTATTGGTCCGATCTGCGCGCGCACCGCCGTCGTGTTCACGAGCGCCACAAAGCGCTTTGGGCCTCGCTGGAAAGTTGGAATATCGATATGGCGCGCACCTTCACCCTCGCTGAAGCCGAAAACCTGTTGCCCGTTCTGGAGTCTCTGCTGCGCTCCGCCATCCAGGCCAAGGCGCTCATCGAAGAGGTCGACGGCGAGCAGCAGTCGCTGGCTAACCGCATCTTCATCAACGGCGGCACCATGGTCGACATCGTCTCTGTCGCGCGCCGCAAGGCCGAGCGCGAGAAGGCTCTGCAGAAGGCGAAAGACGCAGTCGCCGAAATCGATGCCACCGGCGTGCAGGTGAAAGACCTCGACATCGGCCTGCTCGATTTCCCCTGCGTGGTCGGCGATGAAGTCATCCTGCTCTGCTGGAAGCTGGGCGAGAAGGGCATCACCCACTGGCACGGTATGGAGGAAGGCTTCGCCGGCCGCAAGCCGATCGATGACCGCATCCTCCGCGGGCAGAAGAAGAGCAACTGAGTCGGCATGATTCAGCTCTCCGCCGCCGGCAAACGATTCGGACCCAAACTCCTCTTCGAAAATCTCGATTGGCTGATCACGACTGACGCGCGTGTCGGACTGGTTGGCGCCAACGGCACCGGCAAGTCGACGCTGCTGAAAGTCCTCGGCGGCCTCGAGTCGCTGGACTACGGCTCCATCGTCTCCGCCAAGAACACGACCTTCGGCTACCTCCCGCAGGACGGCCTGCAGCTTTCCGGCCGCACCGTCTTTGACGAGTGCATGTCGGTTTTCGCCAATCTGCGCGCGCTTGAGCAGGAGATGGAAGACCTCACGCACAAAATCGCGGAACTCGATCACAACTCCAACGAGTACGCGCAGGTGGCCGATCGCTACCAGGTGATCCTCAGCCATTTTCGCGTGAACGACGGCTACGCGCTCGACTCGCAGGTCGGCACCGTGCTCGACGGCCTCGGCTTCCGCAAAGAAGATTGGACGCGCTACACCGAAGAATTCTCCGGCGGCTGGCAGATGCGCATCGCGCTCGCCAAGCTGCTGCTCTCGAAGCCCAACCTGCTGCTGCTCGACGAGCCCACCAACCACCTCGATCTCGAGACTCGCAACTGGCTGGAGCAGTATCTGCTGCAGTATCCCTTCGCCTACGTCCTCATCTCGCACGATCGCTACTTCCTCGACGTCACCGTCGATCGCATCATCGAGATCTGGAACAAAGGCGTTCACTTCTACAGCGGCAACTACGAAAAATATCTCGCGCAGAAGCAGGAGCGCCGCGACTCGCTGGTCGCCGCCTACAAGAATCAGCGCGAGCGCATCGAGCAACTCGAAGCCTTCATCAACCGCTTCCGCTATCAGGCGACCAAAGCCAAGCAGGTCCAAAGCCGCATCAAGGAGCTGGAGAAGATCGAGCGCATCGAGGTTCCGCAGGACGAGAAGACGATTCACTTCAGCTTCCCGCAGCCGAAGCCCAGCGGACGTCTCGTTGTCGAAGCCACGGATGTCGCCAAGAGCTACGGCCCCAAAGAAGTCTTTCGCGAGGTCAACTTCACCATCCAGCGCGGCGACCGCATCGCGCTGGTCGGCGTCAACGGAGCAGGGAAGTCAACCCTGATCAAGCTGCTGACCGGCATCGAGCCGCTGACCGAAGGCACGCTGAACCTCGGCCACAACGTCGAGCCCGATTACTTCGCCCAGGATCAATACAAGGAACTCGATCCCGCGAGCCGCATGCTCGACGATCTTTCCGATGTCGCTCCGCAGAAATCCATTACCGAGCTGCGCGGCGTTCTCGGATGCTTCCTTTTCTCGGAAGACGATGTCTTCAAGCCCATCGGCGTGCTCTCCGGCGGTGAGCGCAATCGCTACGCACTGGCGCGCATGCTGCTGCATCCGTCGAACTTTCTCCTGCTCGACGAGCCCACCAACCACCTCGATATGCGCGCGAAGGACGTTCTGCTGGAGTCGCTGGAGAAGTACAACGGGACGGTCGTCTTTGTCTCGCACGATCGCTACTTCATCGACAAGCTGGCCACGCGGGTCTTCGAGATCGGCAACGGCCGTGTCGAAGTCTTTCCCGGCAATTACGAAGACTATCTCTGGCGCAAGCAGCGCGAGCAGTCCGGCGAGGGCGAATCCGAGCAGGCAGCCTGGACTCCCACATTGTCAGATGTCCCAGGTTATGAAGAGCAGAAGTCGCAGCAGAAAAAGCGCATCAATCCCATCAAACTGAAGCAGCTGCAAACCCGCCACGGGCAGATCGAGCAGAACATCGCGCAGCTGGAAGACGGCATCGCCGAATGCGAGCGCGAGTTGCAATCATTTGTCAGTGCGGAGGAAACTGCGAGGTGGACCGAGCTGCTGGCCAAGCGTCGCGGTGAACTCGAAACGCTGATGAGTGAATGGGAGAGCCTGTCACAGGAACTGGAGCAGGCCAACGCTTAGCGCAGCTGTCAAAGACCTGCCGGTAATGCCATTTGATCAGACCGGATTTCGTCACCGATGTCGATACCACGAAGCGCCTGAGCGGCCTTATTTTCCGCCATCACCACCCGATCGCGTCCCTCGCGCTTGGCTCGATACAACGCCTCGTCGGCTGCCTTCACAATGGCCCCCGCCGAATCACCGTTCACCGGGAAGCCCGCGACGCCGATCGATACCGTGACCTTGCGCAGGATTTCACCGTGACAGCGAACCTGCAATGCCGGCGACTTGTTGGCGAATGTTTTCCGCCCGCTGACATCCGGCCTCCAGATTCGTCTCGGTCATAATCATCAGAAACTCTTCGCCACCGTAACGGCAGCTGATATCGCCGCCGCGCACCAGCGATCGCAGCACTGTCCCCAACTCGCGCAGCAGTAAGTCGCCCGCTGCATGACCGTAGACATCATTGAAGCGCTTGAAGTGATCGATATCGATCATCAATACGGTCACCGGAGTCTGGCTGCGCGCCGCCCGCAGCAGCTCCCGTTCCAGCGAGTCTTCCATATGCCGGCGATTGAACAGGCCGGTCAGAGAATCCCGCAACGATTGATATTTCAAAGTATCGCGCAGGTGGAGATTGGCGAACGCCAGGGCGATCTGTTCGGACAAAGTTTCTGCCAGCCGCAACTTTCGTTGTACCGTACGAGCACCAACCGCGCACTCGCACAGGCTGGAATCATCGATGCTAAGCACTCCCAGCGAGTCACCTTGGGCCATCATGGGCAAACACAGGTGGCAGGTCGCCGAGCTGTCGGCGCTATGTTCGCAGATCAGGTTGACACCGCGCGGTTGCACCAGGTGGCACTGGCCCTTGCGTAGTGCCCAGCAGCTCTCCGGAGGGAACGGTCCCGCTTTGCTCTCTCCGTTTCCCCAGGTGAAAGCAACATCGAGCAGGTTGCGAGAGGAATTCAGCAGCAACAACGATCCGGCGGCAAAGAACTGCTGCAAAACCCGCGCCGCCAGTTTGCGCGCTTCCTCCAGCGTCAGACACGATTGCAGCTGCTTGACCAGCTCGTTGATGGCTTCGATGTCTCGCGTGTACGCCTGGGTCTCGCTCAACGACTCGCGCAATTGATCCTGCGCCCGAGCCAGTTCTTCAGTCCGTTGTGCTACACGCCGCTCCAGCATTGCATTGAGAGTACGCAACTCCTCCTGCATGCGAGCCCGGTCTTTGGCATCGGCCACAATCCGGCTGGTGGCGAAGGCTCCAATCCCCGCCGCAAAAAGCACTGCCAGCCACACAATGGTCAAGGCCACGCGCCGGGTCAAGTCGTCCAACGCTTCTCCCTGCTCCTGAGCGACCTTAATCTGCTCCATCTCAAACCATGCCAGGTCGTCCCATGCCAGGCGGTAGGTGTAAAGCTCCGGCATCACTTGGCCCAGCATGATGGATTGCGCTTTGGCCGCATTGTTTTCTGCGAGAAGCACTTGAAGCGCGTACCTGTAATCCTTGAGATAGGGTGCGCGCCTCTCCTTGACCGCCCGCAGCAATTGTCCTTCCTGCTCACCGTCGGACTGGGCCTCGAGCTGCTCGACAATCTCCGTCAAGCGACGGCTGTTTTCATCCCTGCGAGCTAACACCTCCTGCGGCGATGCGTTCTTATCCAGGAACAGCCGGGTGGTAATCGCGTTATTCTCGTTGGAATATCGCACCGCCTCATGCACCATTTGCAATTTGGTCAGCCTGCTCTCGATCTTCAGATCCACCGCATGGTCGACCCCGAGTACCCGGTTGCTTGCCCAATAGCCAACCCCCATCATGATGACGATGGGCACAGCGAAGCACACGCCGAGGCGCGCCGCCAACCGCCAATCGGCTCGCGCTATTGGTTGCGGTGGTTGAATGTTGTGATCGGTGACGTGTGGGCGCGGTGGAGGTGCGGGCGCGAAAGTAATATCCTCGGCTGGCGTCGCGTGCTTGCGCTCCTCTGTCAGCGCTCCAGCCTCTTCGGCCTCGCACACCATTCAGCCCTCCTGCACACTATGCCGTTCACACATAGCTGGCCGCCTTCAGAGTAAGCTGCGCGACGCCATGGACAGCGTTAGTTTTCTCTTAGGATGGCGAATAAAGTCGCGGGCAAATCAGAATCGGTAAAAGGGTTTTATTGCGGGAATGGTGCCGCTGGTCTTGCCTCTACGGTCGCTGTCCCGCGTTCCACTGGGGCGTGAAGTCACTGTTGGCCAGCCAACTGATCGGCGCGATCATCGATCCGATGGCGCTGTCCAGATGCTGCCAGTCGACCTTGTCGAGAGTGTCGGTTGGCTGATGGTAGTCCTTGTGTAATCCGTAGCTGGAGACCGTCTGCGCCACGATGCCGTCTTTGGCGAGCGCGTAGTTATCCGAGCGCATGAAGAAGTTCTCTTCGGGATGCGGATCACCCACTAATTGCGCGCCGTGTGCGGCCAACTCCGGCCCCAGGTTGGTCCGCTCCCATCCGGTGAGCCACAATTCGTTGGGTTTCACCTTGGCATCCGCGCGCCCGATCATCTCGAAGTTCAGGTTGGCGACAAGAGTGTCCAAAGGAAAAGGCGGATGCTTGAGAAAGTATTGCGAGCCCAGTAGTCCTGCCTCTTCGCTGCCGAATAATGCGAACACCAGCGTTCGTTGCGGCCGTTTTTCCTTGGCCAGCGCGCGCGCCAACTCCATTACCGCGACCGTGCCGGAGGCGTCGTCATCCGCGCCGGGATAAATCTTGCCGTCGCGCACGCCCAGATGATCGAGATGAGCGCTGAGCAGGATGACCTGAGCTTTCTGCTTCGCGCCTTCAATCTTCGCCAGCACGTTCCAAGTATGCGAAATTGTCCACGGCGTCACCTCGGCGTGCAGCTTGAGCGCTGTACCGTCCTGCATGCTCCACAACTGCTGCGCCGGCTCGCTCTTCAGCAGGATCATGTCTGGCCCGGCTGGAGTGTCTCCGATCCGATTCTCCGCTCGCGGCGGTTGACTGCCGAGCCGTTGAAACATAGCTTCGGCTCCGGCCACTTCCGGCACGATCAGCAGAGCCGCCTTGCTCGCTCGGTAAGGGGAGATCGCACTCTGGACGTCCTGCCTGCTCGCACCCGGCTTGACCTTGAACAGCACCGCCGCTCCCGCTTTAATCATGCTGGGCGAAGTCGTGGAGTCGCTAAGGTCCAGCTTTTGCAATGGAGCGGAAATGTCCGGCTCCGGAAGCTGCAGGTCGCAAATTCGGTTCCGTGCTTCCAGGCGGTGGGCTTGCCCGCGGCTGTCAAACCTCAGCACCGGAGCTGTCGTCACCGCACGCGTCTTGATGGTTGCGGTCTGGATGTAGTCGCCGTTCCCTGCAGCAGGAGCCAGCCCGTAATGCTTAAGCTGAGCGGCGATATATTGCGCGGCGTGATACTCGTCCGGCGTTCCGCTGCCGCGGCCGTGCAATTCGGGGCCGGCAAGATAATCAAGATTCTGGCGAATGCAGGCCGCACAAACGGTTGATGACTTGTCGCTGCTCTGCGCAGTGGCGACGACGGCCGAGGCGATTAGCAGGGCGGGGATGAGAAATTGACAGCGATACCGCTTCAATCTGTGCCATCCAACGGAGTCCCGCCTCGCGGCAGTGAGGATTCAGTATTGCTGAATCGCGAATAGTGCTTGTGCTCGGCCAATCAGCTCCGGATCACCACGTCCGAGTCCCGCGCAGCGGGACGGAAGATGATAGCCCACCGCTTCAGCGGTGGGTGCAATGTATATGTAAAATCTTGAGTCCCTTCAGGGGCGACACGAGTTCTTAGATTCGTATCCATCCGGCGCGAATCGCTTCCAGACTCACCACCGCGACGATAATCCACAGCAGAACACCTTGCAGCAACGGCCGCGGTCCCACCTTCCGCAGCGCCGCCGGCGACAGGCTCGCCCCGATCAGAAACAGTGTGACGATCAGCATCACTTTGCCCGCTGCGCTCAGAAAATGATATGCATGTGCGCCGGGGAAGAAATACGTATTAGCTACCGCCGCCAGGCAGAAAAACAGAATAAACCACGGCCACTGAATGCGGGTCTTGCTACCCTTGACGGCAGCCGTGCCGATCGACACCGGAACAATCCACAGGGCGCGCGCCAGCTTCACCGTGGTGCCCACCGCCAAAGCCACAGCACCATATTTTGCTGCCGCGCCGACAACCGAGCTGGTGTCATGAATCGCCAGCGCTGCCCACAATCCAAACTGGCTCTGCGACAGCTTCAACCAAAGTCCGATTGCCGGAAAGGTCAGCAGCGCGACCGAGTTCAGCACAAAAACCGTTCCCAGCGACACCGACATCTCATCTTCCGTCGCGCCGGTGATTGGTCCGACAGCAGCGATTGCACTGCCGCCGCAAATCGCGGTCCCGGTCGAGATCAGAAACGCCGGACGCGGCTGCACCGCGAATAACTTGCCCAGCAGCATTCCAAGCGTCATCGCAAACGTGATACTTATTGCCGTGTAAAGGAATCCGCTCTTGCCGGCCTTCAGGACTTCCTGCAGATTCATGCCGAAGCCGAGTCCCACGACCGCCGCTTGCAGCAGCAGCTTGGAATATCGTCGGGATGGTCCGGGATAGGGATGAGTGGCGATTGCGCCGAAGACCAGTCCGGCTACCAGAGCCAGCGGAGGCGACGCCCAAGGTGTGAGGCAAAAAATAAGCCCGGCGACAAAAAGGATCTTGGCGTTCATCAAGCGGCTAGACGACACCCAGTCGCCCACCGGGATCGCCAACCACGGTCATGTCTAAGAATTGAACACATGAAACGCAGTTAAAATGGGCCCAATGTCAAGGAGCGGTGACAATTTCCTTGACTCCGGGCCCATTCGATCCTGAAATGGATCGGAGGTGATACTTTTATGTTACGCCAGCCTCTTCAAATGTCAAGCCGAAAGCGAGATAAACCGCTGAATTTTCAGTAGTTGCACCATTTCTACAGTGAGATTTAAATGGCTGAAAACATTGAAGATGACAGCCCAGCGTGGCGCTAACCGCGTAGCTTTTGCTCTCCTGATATGGGAAATCCCCTTCGTCAGCGCCGCAACCTGACCAGCTTCGCGCAAGCCGCTCTGCTCGTGCTTCTGGCGCTCCTGGCCACGACGCTCTTGGCCGCCTCTGCGGCGCAAACCGCCTCGCCGGCCGCAAACTCCTCGTCGCTATCCTCCCGGCCGCTTCTGCAATATTCCTTGCCCCCGGACAAACTCGCTCAGGCCCATGCGCTTTACCTCCTCGACAGCGCCCTCTATTTCGCCACCACGATTTGGGGGCTGTTCGTCCTCTGGATGATGTTGCGCTTCCACTTCGCTCCACGCCTGCAACGCCTGGCCGAGCATGTCTCACGCCTTCGCTTCCTACAAGCCGTCATCGTGATGTCTCTGTTCGTCCTGTCGTGGAGCTGACCGATCTTCCATTTCACATCTATGGACACCACATCAGCTTGAAGTACGGCTTCTCTGTCCAGCATTGGGGCTGGTGGTTTGAGGATTGGACCAAGAGCCTGCTGCTCGGCATCGTCTTCGCCACTTTTCTCGGCTGGATTCTCTACGCCGTGATCCGCCGCAGCCCGCGCCGCTGGTGGTTTTACTTCTGGCTGGCGCTGATCCCCATCGTTGTCTTCGTGATGTTCATCGAGCCGGTTTGGATCGAGCCGATGTTCTACAAATTCGAGCCGCTCAGCGATCATCATCCCGAACTCGTCGCCCAGATCGAACGCGTCGTGCATCGCGCTGGAATGGACATCCCTCCCGACCGCATGTTCGAGATGAAAGCCAGCGACAAAACCACGACGCTCAACGCCTATGTCACCGGTTTCGGCGCAACCAAGCGGGTCGTCGTTTGGGACACCACCATGCGCCAGATGACCACGCCGGAGACGCTCGTGGTCTTCGGACACGAGATGGGCCACTACGCCCTCGATCACATTCCCAAAGAAGCCACCATCGATCTCTTCCTGCTCCTGCTGCTCTTGTACATCGTCCTATCGCCTGGCGAACTGGCTGCTCGCCCGCTACGGTGCGCGCTGGGACATTCGCGATCTCTCCGACTGGGCCTCGCTCCCGCTGCTTGCGCTGCTGCTGTCCCTCCTCGCATTCCTGGCTTCTCCCGTCTTCAACGGCGTCTCGCGCCACTACGAGCATCAGGCCGATCAGTATGGTCTCGAGGTGGTTCACGGCCTGGTTGCGGACGAGCCGCTCACCGCCGCGCACTCATTTCAGAAGCTCGGGGAACTGTCGCTCGACTATCCCTACGTCAACAAGTTCTGGGAGTTCTGGGCCTGGACCCATCCCACCATTCGCGACCGCATGATCTTCGTCCAGACCTACGATCCCTGGTCCGAAGGCAAGCAGCCCGAGTTCGTAAAGGACGCGCCTTGAGATCGAGACTTGCCGCAACATTGAGCAGCCAACTCCTCTGAATGCTCGCTAGCCACTGATCACTAGCCACTGACCACTGCTTCGTTCATCCCTCACATCGTCCGGTGACCACGCTCACTGCGCCTTTGTTCGCAAGGTCCATACTGAATTGTCAGCGGCTGCCCTTTGTCTGCAGTGCTTCAAGTGCGGACAACGCAGCGTCTACCGCGTTCTTCTCGTCGGGCAGCATCACGTTGGAGGTTTCATCATGCCGACCGTCATCGAACCGAAAAGCGAACAAGAATCCAAGCCGCAACTGGTTCCTCCGCCGTCGAATGAGCCGGAGCTCTTCGCCGCCGAGATTGCCATGGAGAAGAAGGGCCTGAACCTGTTTCCTGTTTTTTTGATCGTCGCCTTAGTAGTGGTGTTAGGCGGTTTCATCTTCTACTTCGTCAAGAGCGCGACCGAGGTGCTGACGGTTCCGGTGGCGACAACCGCCATTGGCGACATCCTGAAGGCACAGGCACCTCCAGCGGTTCACTTCAATACAGGAACGGTCGATCCCAGCATCAGTGGGGGACCCGAAGTTAACTACAAGCTGCTCCAGAAAGCCGGCGTGATCGCTATCACGGCGCCCAAGGCCAAAGGTTCGTACTCTCTCACCGTCAACCTGACCGGGCCGGGCGAGACCCTGCTGAATAGCATCGATGGCGTTTCCAAGGCAAAGAATTCCAGTGGCGCGACCACCTACACCGTGCCGCTTGCCGTGCGCCACCTGATCTCGGTCGACAAGGTCACCATGGTCAAGCCGCATCTGGCGCAGGTTGCGTACACCTGGAGGTGGGTGCCCAATCGGCTGGGCCAGGACTTCGACGCCTCCGGCTCGCTGGTGCAGAGCTTCAGCAGCTGGGAACGCACGAATCTCATCAGGTCGTTCGGCGTGGATTTCTACGGTGCCGGGCCGGCCAAAGCCAACATCGTCCTGATGGAAGGCGATAACGGCGTGTGGAAGCCGTATGCGGAATAGCAATTAGCAATTAGCGAGCCAGCAATTCGCGATCAGCAACGAGAAGCTTCTGGCTTCTCGTTTGTTTTTGCGATAGCCCTGCGTGCAACTGAAGCTAATTCCTTACAGCTCGCTAATTGCTGATTGCTGATTGCTGACTGCTTTGCCTGCTGACTGCTGACTGCTGAAGCTCGCTGACTCGCTAGCTAACTGCTCATCGCCAGCCATCCCAACCCTACCAGCAGCGTCAGCACGGTTACCGGCACGCCAATCTTCATGTATTCCAGAAATCCGATGTGCGCCTCGGCTCGCGCCTTTTCCACCACGATGATGTTCGCCACCGATCCGGTGATCGTGAGATTGCCTGCCAGGGTGCTGCTCATCGCCAGCATCAGCCAGGCATGATGCGGATTGGGGAACTGCGGCATCAGTCCCTTCAGCAACATCACCGCGGGAACATTGCTCACGATATTCGACAGCAGAGTAACCACCGCGGTGAAGACCACGTGATTCTGCAGGTTGAGCTTCTCGGCAGCCCGCAACAGTTGCTCGGTCACGCCCGCCTGCTCGGCGCCGCCAATAATCAGAAACAATCCCAGGAACAGTATGAGCAGCGACCAGTCGACATCGCCATAAATCATCTTGGGCGAGTGGCGTCGCTGCACCAGCAGGACCGCTCCGCCAGTTGCAGCCACGAGCGCCGGAGGGTATCCGAGAAGAAATCCGATCAGCACGCCCACGCTCACCGCAACCGGCCAGCCCGGATGAATTTCTGATTCACGGCTGACAATGATCTCGTCTTTCATCGGTTGCACTGCCTGCCCATTGCCGTTGCGCAAATGAATCCAGTGCAGCAGTGCCCAATCGATGAACAGCCCCAAGACTGCCACCGGTCCCAGGTGCGCCAGAAAATCGCGGTACGCGATGCCGGAGATCGATCCGATGAGAATGTTCTGCGGATTGCCGGTGATTGTTGCCGTGCTGCCGATGTTCGACGCCGTCGCCAGCGCCAGCAGATACGGCACCGGCTTCAGCCCCATGCGCTTGCACAGCCCAAGAATCAGCGGCGCCATCACCAGGCACACGATGTCGTTCACCAGGAACGCCGACAAAATTCCGCTGATGAAGATCACGCCCGGAAGCAGTTGCCCGGCGCTGAGATGTTCGATCGCCAGCCGCGTGATCCACTCGAAGAAGCCCGCCAGGTGCAGGCTGGCCACGATCAGCATCATCGAAAACAGCAAGACCAGCGTGGCGAAATCAACGCTGGCAATCGCCTGCCTCGGGCCGAGCACGCCGAACGCAAACATCAATACTGCGCCGATCACGGCCATCGCCGGCCGGTCGATCTTCGTCCCCGGCAGCCTGCCGATCGCAAACACCAGATAGCTGGCCAGAAAAATGAGCCAGGCGACGACGATGTGCCAGTGCGACAGAGTGTGATCGAGCGCTGCGGTCATCGTTGTTGTGTTGTTACGAGATCACCCACGGAAGCTGCCGCCTCGGCGGGGTTTACGCAAACGGCAAATTCATTGGACGCAAGAAATCGGCAAGCCGGTTTGCATTGACAACTTCCGGCGGACGCGTCACTCTCATCGCCAGTCACTCACGAATGAGGAGCCTCTGCCTGTGGTCCGTCGCTTATTGGCTTTTTCCGCCGCTGTGCTCTTTGCTGTTTCCATCCCTGCCCCTGCCGAGGTCCTGCAAACAGCTTCGTCGGGCGCCTCCGCAAAAACTGCGGCTTCGGCTGTTACCGTCACCGATCAGGATAATGGCAAAGATATCGATCTGGCTCCCGATCAGACATTGACTGTGAAGTTGGCCAGCAATCCTTCCACTGGCTACAAATGGACGGTGGAGGGTGATCCGGCTCCCTTGAAGCTGCAGAAACAGACTTACCGTAAGAGCACGAAGTCTTCGGCGATGGGCGCTCCGGGAATGGAAGTCTTCCAGTTCAGCGCCGGCTCCAGCGGAATCGTCAACTTGAAGCTGAATTACCATCGCTCGTTCGAATACAATACTCCGCCAGTGAAGACCTTCAATCTCAGGGTC
This sequence comes from uncultured Acidobacteriaceae bacterium, assembly GCA_963697175.1. Taxonomy (GTDB): domain Bacteria; phylum Acidobacteriota; class Terriglobia; order Terriglobales; family Acidobacteriaceae; genus Bog-257. Next base: position 493,580 of record CAVONC010000030.1, read on the forward strand.
AACGTGCGATAGCCGAGACGTTGGCATTCTGCCGCAATCGGCTCAGCCGCTGACACGCCTGCTCCAGATCGGCATCGGTCTTGGCGAAACAGAAGCGCAGCAGATGGTCGCCGCGGCCTCCCTGGAAGAACGCCTGCCCGGGAACGCTGGCTACGCCGGTGCTGTGCAGCAGGTTCATCGCCTTCTCGACGCTGTTTTCGCCGGGAACATTCGCGGCATCCGCCAGCACGTAATACGATCCGGCAGGGACGCTCGGCTCCAGACCCGCGGCCCGCAGCGCGTCGCAGATCATCTCCCGCTTCTTCTGATAATCGTGAACCAGATCGGAGTAAAAGCTCTCCGGCAGTTCCTCGAGACCAGCGGCAACCCCATGCTGGAAGGCCGACGGCGCGCAGACATACGCCAGATCGTGAAAGTAACTGATCGCCGGAATCCAGCGCGCCGAGGCGTAGAGAAATCCCACTCGCCAGCCGGTGATGCTGAAGGTCTTCGAGAATCCCGAGATCGTGATCGTCCGCTCAGCTGCACCGGGAAGCGTTGCCGGGCTGATGTGCCGCTGGCCGTCATAGACAAAGTGTTCGTAGATCTCGTCGGTGAAGACAAACAAATCGTGCGCCGTTGCGATCCTGAGGATTTCCAGCAGTTCCTCGCGCGAGAAAACTTTTCCCGACGGATTGGCCGGCGAGTTGATCAGGATGCCGCGCGTCTTCGGCGTGATCGCATCCGCGACACGATCGAATATCAACCGGTAATCCGGCGGATCGAGCGATACCAGCACCGGCCGGCAGTGCTGGCCGACGAGCGTGGCGTAGTGATAGCCGTAATACGGCTCGAAGAGAATCGACTTCGTCACCGGGATTGAGCAGCGCGCGACATGCGGCATCGAACCCGCCGGTCGCACCCGAGGTCACGAGAATCTCGGAATCAGGATCGGCAGCGATACCATTCTGCCGCGCCAGCTTCTGCGCGATGGCATTGCGCAGTCGCGCGATTCCGTCCAGTCGCGTGTACTGGTTGAAGCCGGCTTCGATTGCGGCTTCCGCTCCGTGGCGCACCGCGGCGGGAACTTCGGTGTCGCATACTCCCTGCGCCAGATTGATGCCGCCCACGCGGTCGCACTCCACCGACATGGTACGAATGGTCGACTGCACGATGCGGCTGGCAATGTCACTTAATCCCAGCATGAAGAATCACCCCACTGCTATGCCGACTATTTTACTTGCGGCTGCTTGCCGATATCTCTCAGTGTCGCAGCGCGTCGCTCGGCGTGGAAATCGCTGATGTCCAGCGCTCGTTACCATTTAGTTGTAGGAGTCGGCAACGCGGCCACGACAACGGGTGTTTCAACAACTGTTGCAAGAGCCGGTAAGTGTCAGAGCGTCAATCGGTTGCTCCGTTTTGCAACTAGTTCCGAAATGTGTTGCAAGTCACAAGATCGTGTGACTTTGGTCGTTGCCTCTCCCCGCCAGAGGATTAGAATAGAAATCGGTATTGAAAATGATTTTCAACTTCATATTCGGCCGTCATAAGAAAAATCATCAGGCGAAAGCCGGCGCGCTCTCCGATTTGCACGTCGGGGAAAGCGCCATCGTAGCGGAGTTGGAATTGGCCCCGGCGGTAGCCGAGCATCTCATGAACCTCGGTTTCGTTCCCGGCCTGGTGGTGAAAGTTTTGCGCAGCGGTCCCGGCGGCGATCCTCGCATCTATCGCGTCGACGGCATGGAAGTCGCCATGCGCCGCGATCTCTCCCGCCATATTCACGTGGAGCTCCTTGGCGCTCCCGCTTTCGGAGATTAATTGATGGGAGCTTCGACGATGAGCTGCCACGCTGTGGCACCGCCCAGAGATGAAGCTCTCGGCACGTCCTACCGCACCGTCGCTGTCGTCGGTCCTCCGAATTCCGGCAAGACAACTTTATTCAATCGCCTCACCAAGCTGCGTCAGAAGGTCGGCAATTTTCCTGGCGTCACCGTCGAGCATCACACCGGTTACATTCGCGACGCCTCCGGCGAAGAGGTCGCGCTGATCGATCTGCCCGGCGTCTACAGCCTCATTCCCAAGTCCGAAGACGAGAAAGTCGCGGTCGATGTTCTGAACGGCAACATGCCGGGAACGCCGCGTCCGGATGCGGTCATCCTGGTGCTGAACTCGACCAATCTGCACACCCATCTGGTGCTGGCGGCGCGCGTGATTGCGCTTGGCCTTCCGACGCTGGTGCTGCTCAACATGGCCGACGAACTTCGCAAGCAGGGCGGCCACGTCGATGTGTTGTCGCTGGCGCGTGAGTTGGGAACGCCGGTTGCGCTCACCAGCGCGACCACCGGCGAGGGAATCGTCGCCGTGCAGAACTTCCTTTCTTCCGCGGCCACCACTCCCGATCCTCTGGAGTTGCCGGTTGTGGGCAGCACGCGCGGCTATCGCGAGTGGGCCGTGCGCGTCGGAACGAACGCGGGATATCGTCGCCCGGCAACACCCGTCTGGACCGCGCGCCTCGATTCCATCTTTCTGCATCGCGTTTGGGGGCCGGTGATCTTTGCGCTGGTCGTGATCGGCGTCTTCCAGACGATCTTCTCCGTCGGCCAGCCGCTCTCGAATCTGCTGCAGAAATTTCTCGACACCACGGGCAGAGCGCTCGGCACTCATATGCCGGCGGGTATGTTCCAGTCGCTGGTCATCAACGGCGTGTGGAAAGGCACCGGCTCGGTGCTGGTCTTCCTGCCGCAGATTCTGCTGTTGTTTCTGGTGATCGGAATTCTCGAGGACTCGGGATATCTCTCGCGCGCCGCAGTCATCGCCGACCGCACCATGTCGCGCGTCGGGCTGAACGGCAAGAGCTTCATCCCGTTGCTTTCCGCTTACGCTTGCGCGGTGCCCGCGATCATGGCAACGCGCACCATCGAGAGCAAGCGCGATCGCATGGCTACAATCCTGATCGCGCCGTTCATGACCTGCTCGGCGCGCCTGCCGGTTTACACCATGGTGATCGCGGCGTTCCTGCCGAACCATCCCTTGCTGGGACCATTTCTCGGCACGCGCGCGGTCGCGATGCTGGGACTGTACGTTCTGGGATTTCTGATGGCCGTCGTCACGGCGCGCCTGCTGAAGTCCACCATCCTGAAGAGCAAGGACGCTCCGTTCATTCTGGAGATGCCGCCTTACCGCTGGCCAACGCTTGCATCGCTTGGACTGCGGCTGGTGGATCGCGGCAAGGCTTTTCTCTATCGCGCCGGCACGGTGATCATGCTGGTCTCATTGCTGCTTTGGGCGGCCACGAACTTCCCGATGCATCACGGTCAGCCTCCACAGGTGCAGGACAGCGTGGTGGCGAAGGTGGGTCACGCCATCGAACCCGCGATTCGTCCGCTTGGTTTTGACTGGAAGATTGGCGTTGGCTTGCTGACCTCAATTGCCGCGCGTGAAGTCATCATCGCAACGCTGGGAACGCTGCATGGAGTCGATCCCGAATCGCATGCCACAGACCTGCAGACGGCTCTGCATCACGAACTCACTCCGGCGGCTGCGGTGGCGCTGCTCGTCTTTTTCGCGTTCGCCATGCAGTGCATGTCGACGATTGCGGTCGTCCGCCGCGAAACCAACGGCTGGAAGTGGCCGGCGCTGCAGTTCTCTTACATGACCATCGTGGCCTACCTCGCTGCTTTCGCCGCCTACAACATCACTGGATATTTTCTGCGCTAGCGGTCCTGTGTCAGCTATCTAAACCGGCCCGCGAGATTTTCGTCGTTCTCCCTTCTCTGCTTCATGTTCCGCTAGCTTTCTTTGCTTTGCTGCTTTCATGTCGAAAACAGTCTTCATTTCTCCGGATAAGAACCATCCGATGCATTCTTCGATGTTGTCCGTCCAAACATCAGAACGAGCATGGCTGACAGGCTGCATGATCTCAATCAACCGGTTGTCGCCGCTTCTCGGCATGAGCCAGGAGCCGACCGTGTACATGAAGCGTGCCCAGTCTCCCGTGGAGGGCTGCATATTAACCGCGAGAATATCGAAGTCGCCGAACTGATACGGGCGCGTTCTCTCCGGTGCAGTTGGGGCAGTCTCGGGAGAAACGGAATCAGTTTTCCGCTTCCTTCTTGTGCCGGTTCGAGTCTTCTGTACCTCAACTATGAAAGTATCGGGACCGAAGCTCTTTCTTATTAGCGGAATTCCACGTTCAGTTCGCTGTAGCTTCACTTGAATCGTGATTTCTCGCTTGTCAGACTCCCTGCGAAGCTTAAAATCGTAAGGCGGGTTGTCCTCAACCGGCACTGACTCCCAGGCTGTGATTGCAGGCAAGATTGTTCTGTCGAACACCGCCTCCGCAATGACTCCGCGAACCCCGCGCTGAACGATATCCTGCGATCGAAATATCGCATCAAGAATGAGTTCATAACTGATTTTCCATTTCTGCTCGAGTGCGTGTTTTGGGAGTTTAGAGCGTAGATACGAAGAGAGACTGCGCAACTCTAAAGGAGATAGGCTCTCGATAAGCTCCTCAACCGCTTTTGTCTTTTTGCTCATTTGCCGGAGGGCCTGCCTGGGCGCGCGGCCCGATATCTCTCTACCTCGTTTCTCAACAGCAGCAATCGACCGCCGACTTCGAGGGTCTTGAACCTACCTTTACGGATCAACCGTCCCATAGCTTGGCGCGAGACCCCTCTGATTCGTGCCGCCTCTGCCTGTGAAATCCAATCACCGGGTTTGAAATTCTTTTTCACGAAAAGGGTGACAACGTAAACCTATTTCTGATAAGCTTCTTCAGTCATACTGGTAAAGGCATGCCTTGGACCGAAAATAAACAAGCCTTGCGGCGGCCAGCCGGAGAGCATCCTGAAAACGCGGAATATGTCGCTGACGCGACACTGCCATCCGATCACCCCCGTGCTCTGTTGCCGAATCCGTACTACGTCACGAAATTAGGTGCTGCATATCTGGGCGACTCGCTTTCGCTGTTGCGAAGTCTTCCCGACAAGTCAGCAAATCTCGTTTTGACTTCGCCACCTTATGCCTTGCACTTCAAGAAAGAATACGGCAATGTCTCGAAGGAGCGCTATGGCGAATGGTTCCTGCCATTTGCAAGAGAGATTCTTCGTGTCTTGACTGAGGATGGCAGCTTCGTCCTGAATATCGGTGGCAGTTGGAACAAAGGAGTGCCGACACGTTCGGTCTATCACTTCAAGTTACTGATTGCTTTGGTTGATACGGTCGGATTTCACCTGGCTCAGGAGTGTTTCTGGTATAACCCAGCCAAAATGCCGGCGCCCGCGGAATGGGTGACCGTTCGCCGTATCCGGGTCCGTGACTCCGTCGAGTACGTTTGGTGGCTTTCGAAAACTCCTTGGCCGAAAGCCTCAAATCTGAACGTGCTGAAGGAGTACAGCCCTGACATGATCCGGCTGGCGAGGAATGGTGTGCGCGAAACAGTTCGGCCTTCAGGACATGTAATCCGGGGCACCTTCGACAAGATCGGTGCCGGTGGAGCAATCCCGGCGAATGTGGTTGAGGAGCACTTTGCTGAAAGCATGCTGAAGGTGGGTAACAACGCTGCGAACGACGATTATACGAAGTTCTGCAAGGAGACTGGCGGCAAGATTCACCCAGCTCGATTTCCCGCAGCGCTACCGAGCTTCTTCATAAAGTTACTGACACAGCCCAATGATCTTGTGATTGATCCGTTCACGGGCTCAAACACGACAGGTGCGACGCCAGTTCTTTCACCAATCCCGGCAAGACTTCACCCGCTTTTCCCAGCACCACCGTGTCGAAGAATGCGCGATTCGCCGGCTCTTCCGGGCCAACGTAAATGGCCTTTGCCCGATTCATCCTCGCCATGCGGACAAAGCTGGCCGCCGGCTCAACGACGCCGGAAGTTCCTACCGTCAATAGCACAGTGCAGATTCGCAGCTGCTCGAAGATGCGATCCATGGAATATGGGATTTCGCCGAACCAGCAGACGTGGGGCCGCAACAGCGCCTTGCATTCCGAGCAGGTCGGAATCTCAGCGAACGACATGTAAGCACGCTCATCATCAAAGGGCTTGGAGCGGCAACCTTCCCGTGAGCAGCGCGTCTGCATCAGGCGGCCGTGCATGTGCACGATGCGGTGCGATCCTGCCTGCTCGTGCAGGGAATCCACATTCTGAGTGCACAGAAAGAAACGATCCCGCAGTCCCTCTTCCAGGCTGGCCAGAGCGAAATGGGCGGGATTTGCAGTGACGGTCGCATGCCGCTTGCGCCGCTCGGAATAGAACTGCCACACCATCTCAGGATTGGCGCGAAAGGCCGCGGGCGTCGCCACATCCTGCACGTGCTGGCCGCGCCAAAGTCCATCGGCGCCGCGAAACGTCGGCAAGCCGCTTTCAGCGCTGATTCCGGCGCCGGTCAGCACGAACACCCGATCTCGCGATGTCAGCTGTATCATTCCTTTTCCACTCGTTCCACTATGAAATCGTGGGCCTAGCTGCGCACAGTAGACCGCTTTGCGAACACTTGCGACACTATATACTGAAAGGTCGGCTGACGATTCGCCGCTGCTGCTCGTGCGCTGGGTGTATCCCTTCGGCCGCTAAGGAATCTATAACTAGTAGTGCTATCTGAGCAATGGCCCGGCTCCCTGCGCGGGCGCCGTGGCCGCGGGAGTTATCGTCCTTGTCCACTGTAATGATGAACGTTGACAGCGAGAAGCAGGAGCGCGTGCTGGACGCGTTCCGCCGCTGGGGCTACCTTCAGGCTAACCTCGATCCTCTGGGCCATTTCCTTCCCTTCGCGCATCCCGAGCTGGACATGTCCGGCGACGTGGCCGACGTGGCGCGCCGCGCGTACAGCGGCAGTATCGGCGTCGAGTTTATGCACATCGCCGACCCTGAGCGCCGGCAATGGATTCAGGAGCGCATGGAGTCGGCGCGGCCGGAGAATGTGGATCGCTCGCGCATTCTGGATCAGCTGGTTCACGCCGATGTCTTCGAGCAGACGATCCACTCCCGCTACATCGGCACCAAGCGCTATTCGCTGGAAGGCAACACCGCGCTAATCCCGCTGCTGGACGAGATCCTGAATTCCGCGTCCGGATATGGCGCCGAGCAGGCTGTCTTGGCCATGAGCCATCGCGGACGCCTGAACGTCATCATCAACATTGTGAGCCGGCCGGCGGCGGAGATCTTTGCCGGATTCGAGGATGTCGATCCGCGCAGCGTGCTTGGCGGCGGTGACGTGAAGTATCACGTCGGAGCGACCGGTATTTACACCGGGGCCAGCGGCCGCGAGGTGCGAATCCATATGGTCTCCAATCCCAGCCACCTGGAAGCCGTCGATCCGGTGGCGCTGGGGCGCGCGCGGGCCAAGCAAACGCGGCTCGGTCGCGACGGGAAAAATCGAGTGTTGCCGGTCCTGATGCACGGCGACACGGCATTTGCCGGACAGGGAATTACCGCCGAGACGCTGAACCTTGCGAACCTCCGTGGCTATACCGTCGGCGGAACCGTGCACGTCATCGTCAACAACCTGCTCGGATTCACGACGAATCCCAGCGATGCCTACTCGGGCCGCTTCTCGTCGGACTTGGCCAAGCGGCTGCCGATTCCCATCTTCCACGTCAACGGCGAGGATGTTGATGCCGTGGTGCGCGCCGGGCGCATGGCGTTGGAGTATCGCTACGAATTCAGCAGCGATGTCGTGGTTGACCTGATCGGCTTCCGGCGGCACGGTCATTCCGAGGTCGATGACCCGACGATCACCCAGCCCATTTTGTACCGCAAGATCAAAGATCATCCCATGCTGTACGAGATCTATGCGAAGAATGTAGGCCTCGATTCCAAGCCATACGTCGAGAAGTTCCAGGCTGAGCTTGACGCTGCGGAAAAAGCCGGCAAGAGCATGGTGAAGAAGCCGACCATGCGCCAGATGCCGAGCTACTGGGCGCCCTATCATGGCGGCCCTTACAACCCAGCGGACGAAGTCGACACCGGCCTGACTGCGGCGCAATTGCGCGACATCACGGATTCGTTGGTGACCTATCCCGATGACTTCCACATTCATCCCAAGGTACAGAAGCTGCTTGAGCAGCGGCGCGAGATGGGCTATGGCAGGCGCTCTCTGGACTTCGGCATGGCCGAGGCGCTCGCTTTAGGTTCGCTGGCTCGGGAAGGTGTTCCAATCCGCATCAGCGGCCAGGATAGTCGCCGTGGCACCTTCAACCAGCGGCACTCGGTGCTGATCGACGTCATCGACGAGAAGGAATACGTCCCGTTATGTCATCTCTCGCCGGGACAGGCGCGTGTCGAAATCTACAACTCTGAGTTATCGGAAGCCGCGGTGATGGGCTTCGAGTACGGCTTCGCGCGCGACTATCCCGAGGCGCTGGTGGCGTGGGAGGCGCAGTTTGGCGACTTTGCGAATGGTGCGCAGATCATCATCGATCAGTTCATCGCTGCCGGCGAAGACAAGTGGGACCTGCTGAGCGGACTGGTTTTGTTGTTGCCGCATGGTCATGAAGGCCAGGGGCCGGAGCACTCCAGCGCACGCATCGAGCGCTATTTGCAACTCTGTGCCCGCGACAATATGCAGGTTTGCCAGCCATCGACAGCCGGGCAATATTTCCATCTCCTGCGGCGGCAGGCGCTGCGCAAGTGGCGCAAGCCGCTCATCTGCTTCACGCCGAAGAGCATGTTGCGGCATCCGGAAGCGCTATCGCCGCTGGCAGAGTTGGAGCGGCCACGCTTTCAAAACGTCATTCCGGATGAAACCGCGTTGGATGCGAAACGGGTTCTGCTGTGCACCGGCAAGATCGGGCAGGAACTGCGCATGGAACGTAACAAGCTGAAGATGTCCGCTCCGGCAATTGTTTCGCTGGAGCAGATCTATCCATTCCCGGAGACCGAGGTAGAGCAGGTTCGGGAGCGCTACAAAAATGCTTCGGAGTTCATCTGGGTGCAGGAAGAGCCGGCCAACATGGGCGCACTTTCCTTCGTAACGCCACGGCTGAAGCGAATCCTGGGCTCCAAGGTGCGCAGCATCAAACGCGCAGCTAACGCCACGCCGGCTACGGGCTCACACAAGGCACACGAATTGGAGCAGAAGACGTTGATCACGCTGGCGCTGGGCAAGGGAGAGTAGTTGTCGATCTGAATCGGTCGTGGAGAAGGTTACAAATTTGATACGCACATAGGAATATCAGTTCGGGTGAAGTCGTTCCCTTTGGCCAAAATTGGCTCGCCGTTGATCTTGGCAAGTGCGTAGACGAAGCAGTCACCGAAATTCAGCGCTGCGTGGTGACGCCCTTTGCCATATCGACGCCACGCGCTTCGGGCTGCCTCGATCTGTTGCCGGTCAACGTCGACAATTTTGATTTCAGCATCGATCAGAAACACATCAAGATCGCGGCCGGCCGACGCTCCAAACGAGGCCTCGACAACCATGCTCGTCTCCAGCACGCTGGCGGATGACATTAGTCGAGATTCCGCCTTATGAATTAACTCAACGAAATGCCTCTGCTCCGGCTCGGCAAACAAAATCGCGACCATGGCTGATGAATCGATAACCATCAGTGGGGCAGCCCGTTCTCGTCGTATCCAAGTATCTCGTCGGGCGTCCTGTTGTCGAGCCTGGAAAGAGTGGCCACTCGGTTGGCGATCTCGAGAAGATGTTCGACCTGGTTTTGGCCGCGCTGCCGGCGTTTTAATCGCTCCAGCCGTTCTCTCAGAGCTTGCTCGATTGCCCCGGTGAGTGTCTCACCGGTCTCCTTGGCGACCAGCCGGGCAAGACGTTCAGTTTCCTGACTCTTGATGCTCAGCGCCATAAAGGTCCTCTGTACCTTAGGTGATTATACCATTCTATAAAGCCGTATAGAAATATATAAACCTCGACTGGCTCGCCAAGTCAGTCAGTTCTAAGCTGTCCCAGCGTCTCCTTCAGCACCTGCGCCGACTCCTGCAGCTTCCGCACTTCCTCGGCGCTGAGTTGCAGGTGCAGCACCTTCTGGATTCCCTGGCGATTGATGATCGATGGCAGACTGAGGCAGATGTCGGAGATCCCGTATTCTCCGCCGACCTGGCTGGAAACCGAGAGCACGGTGTTCTGATCGCGCAGAATCGCTTCAATGATTCGCATCAGCCCGGCGGCGACGGCATAAAACGTTGCCTGTTTGCGCGAGATGATGTGATAAGCCGCGTCCCGTGTTTGCTCAAATATGGAGTGAAGTTCCTTCCAGTCGTAGCTGCGGCCCTGCGCTGCGCAGAAGTCCTCCAGGCGCATTCCGGCAATGTTCGCCAGTGACCATACCGGGACCTCGCTGTCGCCATGCTCTCCGATGATGTAAGCGTGGACGCTGCGGGAGTCGACGCCAAAATGCTGGCTGAGCAGGTAGCGAAAGCGGGCGGTGTCGAGAATCGTTCCCGAGCCAATCACACGCTGCGGCGGCAATCCGGAAAGCTGCAACGAGATCTGCGTCAGCACATCGACGGGATTGGTTGCGATCAATAGAATGCAGTCGCGATTTTGCTCGACGACGCGCGGCACGATCTCCGCGAAGATATCGGCATTGCGCTTCAGCAGATCGAGCCGCGTCTCGTCGGGCTTCTGATTGGCGCCGGCCGCGATCACCACCACGGTCGCGTTGGCGCAGTCGTGATAGTCGCCTGCCCAGATGCGCGTGGGATGAGCGAAGGGAACGGCGTGGTTCAGGTCCATCGCCTCACCCTCGGCCTTAGCGTGATTGTTGTCGATGAGTACGATCTCGGCCGCTAGGCCGCCTAAGAGCAGATGCGTAGCCGAGCGTTGCTCCGACATTTCCCAGTCCGACGACGGCGACGCGTAAGGGAGCGTTCTTGTCCATAGCTGTCATTCTCTAACAGACGGCCCGTTGAGGTCTGCTTCTCCGGCACGCAATTCTCCAAACCTGCTTCTGCACCTCGGCGCAGGCAGCCCAAGTTCACTTCGGTATTCCCGTCTGGCGCTTATCGCAGTTTTCTCTTGACCCGCAACTCCGCTTTTCCTATGCTGGCAACTCAGCTGGGGTTTGACACGGATTTGGCCGCGAGCAAGTACACGCTTGCAGCATGAGGCTGGGGAAGTTTCAGTAGCACAGAGGTTTTGCCTCGGCCAAGAGCATTGGGTTCTCACATACGAAAGCGCGCGGTTGCATCATTCGGCGCGCTTCTTGGGGAAAATCACCTCTAACTGAGGATGGCGAAGCTTTGTCTCTTTGCGCAACCTTCTCGACAGCGACGATAAACTCATTGCCGGCCCGATCACTCGAAGCCGGCCTATCCGAGCTGCCCCGAAACTGGTTCGCCGCCTACACCACGCCGCGACATGAAAAGATGGTTGCTCGCCACCTTGCCGGGCGGCACATTGAGTCGTTCTTGCCGCTGTACACCTCCATACGGCGTTGGAAAAACGGCTGCCGGCTGCCGGTCGATAAGCCGTTATTCCCTGGCTATATCTTCGTCAACATCCCGCGCAAAGAATCCGTAAAGGTATTGCAAGTACCCGGCGTAGTTGCCATCGTCGGCGCCGGTCGCGAACCCTCGCCGCTGCCTGACGCGGAGATCGAGTCGCTTCGCTCCGCGCTGCCGTTGCTGCGGGTCGAACCCCATCCCTACCTTGTGGTGGGCGAGAAAGTGCGCATCACCTCCGGCTCACTGCTGGGGATGATTGGCGTACTCGTTCGCAAGAAGAACGATCTTCGCGTGGTGCTCACGCTGGACTTGATCCAGCAGAGTGTCGCGGTGGAGATCGACGCAGACCAGATCGAACCCCTCAAGCAATAGTCCCCTAATCGTTTCAAACCTAATCCGCAAAGGACCTCTCTTGTGAATAAAGCAGCAGAGAGAAGTGTCACCGAAGTCCGGATCATTGAGGCGGCAGTTCAGCTCTTTTCCCGTCGCGGCTACAAAGGCGCCAGCACGCGCGAGATCGCGCACCTGGCCGGCGTCAATGAAGCCACGCTGTTTCGCTGCTTCGCCAGGAAGGCCGATCTCTTCTGGGCCGCAGCCGAATCCAGGCTGAGTCGTCTTAAGCTGGGGCGGGAACTGCAACAGGGATTAGCCAGCAACCTCGATCCGGAAATTGTTGTACCTATGCTGGTGGAATTTGTGGTGAATATTGTGGCTCAATACCCTGAGCTGATGCGCCTGGTGTATGTGGCGGGATTTGAGCTTCCCGGCGCCGAGCGCATGTTCCGCGAGCATCTGGGATCAATCTTCGACGCGGTCAACGCCTATTTCCGGCGCTGCGTCGATCGCGGCGCGATTTGCAATTTGGAGCCCACCTTTGCGACCCTTGGACTGGCCGCGGCGGTCAGTGCTCACCGCAATTTTCACAGCCTGGTGACCGGACGCGATTCGCCCTGGGATGCGCAGGCTTTGACGCCGGGTTACACCCAGTTCTGGCTGAATGCTATGCGGCAATCGCCGGCGCCGGCCCGGGTTGCGGCTTCAGGACCAGCGTCGGACTGACGGATGCTTATGTTGTTGGTTGCAGGCTGTATCAATCACGCGGATTTTGGAGAGGCGCTTTGAAATCTGTGTCCGAAACAAAAATAGACATTGATCGCTCCCTTCCTATGAGACCGAATTCCAGAATTTGCGACGGCCTTCGCGCTGCTCTCGTCGGCTTCACTCTATGTGCCGTCACCGCCATGGGATCTTTAACCGCTGCTGCCCAGGACGGCGTCCCCCTGCTGAATTCGATGGGAGCTGAGAACGCCGCCCAGCAACAAGCGAGTCCGAGTTCCCCGGCGCCCGACGGCGTGCCATCCACGACGCCGACGGTGGTCTTGGACGACACTCATACCCTTCCGTCCACGACAACGCCAAAGCCGCCGCAGCAGCTGGAGACCAGCCAGACCAAGCCGGTCGAGCTGACCGACTTTCAGCAACTGGTGGCTGCATCGTTGGGACAGACACTCCCGATCTACGGTCAGAATTTATTCCTCAACGTTCCGACCACCTTCGCACCGGTGGACCGCGTGCCGGTCACAGCCGACTACGTCATTGGACCGGGCGATGAGTTGCTGATCCGCGCCTGGGGACAGATCGATCTGGATGTTCACAGCCGCGTGGATCGCAATGGAGCTGTCTACATTCCCAAGGTCGGCAATTTGAATGTCGCCGGGCTGAGATACGATCAGCTGCAAAGCTTCCTGAAATCCCACATCGGACGCATCTATCAGAATTTTGACTTGAACGTCAGCATGGGCGAGTTGCGCTCGATTGACGTGTTTGTCGTCGGCCAGGCGAGGCGACCCGGTCGCTACACAGTCAGTTCACTCAGCACGCTGGCCAATGCGGTCTTCGCTTCCGGCGGGCCGTCCCCCGCAGGCTCGATGCGACATATCCAACTGAAGCGTGGCTCGACCGTGATTGCGGATTTCGATCTCTACGATCTTCTGATCAAGGGAGACAAGAGCAAGGACGTCGTCCTGCAGCCGGAAGACGTGATCTACTTCATGCCGATCGGCGCCCAGGTCGCGATGGGTGGCCAGGTGAACAATCCCGCGATCTACGAACTCAAATCGGAAGCGAGTTTAGGAGACGTTATCAAGCTGGCGGGTGGGCTGACGACGACGGCCAACGGAGGCAAGGTCTACGTCGAACAAATTAAGGATCGCAAGGATCGCAGCATCGAGGAAATCAAGCTGGATGAGGCTGGGCTGGCGCTTCCGCTGAAAGACGGCGACGTGCTGAATTTCGCGCCCATCTCACCGCGCTTTGTGAACTCGGTTACGCTGCGCGGCAATGTCGCAGCTCCGGGTCGCTATCCCTGGCACGATGGGATGCGAATCACGGATTTGATTCCCAATCGCGAGTTCCTCATCACCCGCGAGTACTGGACGCAGCAGAACGCCATCACCCTGCAAATGCAGGCCAGCGGTACGCGCCTGACAGGGAGCGTTGAACGACGTTCGCAGGAATGCCCCGGAGATCAACTGGGACTACGCCGTTATTCAGCGCATAAGCGATAAAGATCTTTCCACTGAACTCATCCCGTTCAACCTGGGCAAAGCTGTGCTGCAACATGACGACACCGGCAATCTCATCCTGCTGCCGGGCGATATTGTCACCATCTTTTCGCAGGCTGATCTGCGAGTGCCGCGTGAGCAGCAGACCAAGCTGGTCCGGCTGGAGGGAGAGTTCGCGTCCTCCGGCATCTACCGCGCGCAGCCGGGTCAGAGGCTTCGCGACCTGGTGAACGCAGCCGGCGGTCTGGCGCCGTCGGCATATCTGTATGGCGCGGTGTTCACGCGCGAATCCACCCGTATCCAGCAGCAGGAGCGGCTGGACATGGTCATTGCTCAGATGGAGAAAGACTTGGCCCGGCAGGCGGTCCAGGCATCGCAAAATGCGAAGAGCGCAGACGAGGCTAACGCCGCGAAAGCCGCAATGGACGCGCAGAAAGCCAGTCTCGAGAAGCTTCGCCAATTCAAGGCAGATGGAAGGATCGTGCTGAACCTTCATCCCAACGATACCGGGGTGGCTGAGATCCCCGATATTCCGCTGGAGGATGGAGACCACTTCTACGTGCCCAGCCGTCCTATCGTGGTCAGCGTCGTTGGCGACGTCTATAACCAGGGTTCCTTCATACAAAAGGAAGGCAAGACGGTTTCGCGTTATCTGCGCGATGCCGGCGGACCGACCCGCGCCGCCGACAAGAGCAAGATCTTCGTGGTGCTGGCGAATGGCGCAGTAGTCAGCAAGGATGCTGCGCCCGGCTTCTGGTCGGGTGGCTTCGAAAGTATGGTTCTGATGCCGGGCGATACGGTGGTGGTTCCGGAACAATTGAATCCCGGCGCCGGACTGCGCAGCTTCAAGGACTGGTCGCAGATTCTGTTTAACTTCGGATTGGCTGCCGCCGCCATCAATGTCTTAAAGTAGCTACTGCTGGGCAGGAATTGATCGAAATGCTGCAGACTTCAAAGCCGTTTGAACCTCACTCCCACAGCGGTACGGCGGTGGAGAACGGAATGGACGAGTCCAACTCTGGGCCGGAGATCGACCACCATGACAAAGTCGATGTGGTCGAGCTTCTGCTGGTTCTGGCCCGCAAGAAGAAGCCAATTCTGCTGTTCAGCGCCGGGGTGGCGATCGTGGCAACGATCATCGTGCTGCTCCTGCCCAAGACGTATACGGCAACCAGCACGATTCTGCCTCCGCAGCAAAAGCAATCGGCGCTGAATTCGATGCTGGGACAGATGGGAGCCATCGCTGGGCTGAGCGGGGGCGATCTGGGCTTGCGCAACCCGGACGACGTTTTTGTAGCCATGCTAACCAGCCGGACGATCGAAGACCATCTCATCAATCGTTTCGATCTGCAAAAGGTTTATGGGGCGTCGCGGTACCAGGACGCGCAAAAAAGGTTGAGAGCAAACAGCGAGATCATCGCGACGAAAGAGGGGCTGATTTCCATTTCCGTTACCGACCATGATCCTAAACGCGCTGCGGAAATCGCCAACGCTTATGTGCAGGAGCTCTACAACCTGAATCAGAACATGGCCATAACGGAAGCCAGCCAGCGGCGGCTGTTTTACGAGCAGCAGATCAAGGCGGAACTGCAAGAATTGTCTTCCGCGGAGCTGGCGCTTAGACAGGTGCAGGAGAAGAGCGGACTGCTCCAGCCCGAGGCCCAGGGCAGGACGATCATTGCCAGCATCGCCGACCTGCGGGCGCAGGTGGCAACCCACGAAGTGCAGCTCCGGACCATGCGCTCCTACGCCACCGAGAACAACCCCGAGCTGAAGCGTGCCGAGACGGAGCTGGCCGGCATGGAAGGCCAGCTGGCCAAACTCGAGCACAGCAGCACCGCCGCCGGAAACGGCAACATCGCGATCCCGGCGCGCCAGATGCCGGAAGCCGAATTGGAATACCTCCGCCGGTCACGCGAAGTGAAGTACCACGAGGCGCTCTACGAATTTCTGGGCAAGCAATTGGAGGCTGCCCGCATTGATGAGGGCCAGAATGCAATCCTGGTCCAGGTGGTGGACACGGCAGTGGCGCCGGAAAGAAAGTCGGGTCCCAGGCGCCTCCTCATCGTCCTGGTTTCTACGGCGGCGGCGTTCCTGATGGCCTGCTTTGCGGTGCTGTTGATGGAAGCGCTCCGCCGCAAGTTCCGCGACCCGCATGAGAGCGCACGCTTGGCCCTGCTGCGGGAGTCGCTGAAGTTGTCCTAGTCTCCGGATTATGCAAACCAGGCAGAGGTTGCGGGCGTCAGCGGCACAGCTCATCAGCCGGATGCCTGACTTTCGCGGGCGCAACCGACTTGCCTATGTTGCCAATCGATTGCTTTTGAACTCCAGCGCAGGCTCTACCGCAGAAGTCGGAATGCGACTGGGACATCGCATGATCGTCGATCTGCGTGCGTATAGCGAGTTCGCGAGCTTCTACACTCACGACTACGATACGGAAGAAATACGCTCGGTTCTGCGAATGTTCACGCCCGAGTGGGTGGTCCTTGATGTTGGAGCGAATGTCGGTTTTTGGACTATCCCGATGGCGAAAGCGCTGGGGCCAGGCGGAACGGTGCACGCATTTGAGCCAGTTGCGAGCAACAATTTGCGGCTGCGCGAGAACGTCAAACTCAACGGCATGGAGCGTACGGTGGTGGTTCATGAGCTGGGGCTGTCCGACCGCCGCGCTTCGCTGCCGATCAGCCTGCGAGAGGACTTCGCTAACGGCTCCGGCACCGGCAATGCCGCGATTGTGATCGACGATAGCGATGGCCGGTTCCAGTGCGGAGTGGTCGAGGTCGACACGCTCGATGAAATCTTTCCGTCGCTCAATGTGAAGAGGCTGGACTTCATCAAGGTCGACATTGAAGGACATGAAGACAAGTTCTTAAGAGGCGCGGCGTCGACCATCGGGCAATTCCGGCCCATCCTGCACATGGAAATCAACGAGCCTTACTACAGCCGGCGCGGCCTGGATGCGACGACAGTGTTTGGAGAATGGGCCGCGTCCGCCAACTATGCTTACGCTCTAAGAACTACGAAAGGCTGGAGGCTGCGCGACCTGCGCCAGCGCAAGCCGGTGATTGACAATGTTCTGGCTCTTCCCGCGGAACGGGCCAGCCAGGTTCTTCTGCAGATGGAAGCAAGGTAATCAGGCAACGGACACAGCTCGTCGCTGAGTAATATTTCTGTTTCGATGAATAACTTCCCGCAACCATTCCCGACAGTTGCACCCGCGCCCCTGGCCGTGCCGATGGCTAGCTTGGAGGTGCTGGGATACCTGTCGCGTGGTCGCGGTCGGGACCCTCTGTTTCCTGCTCGGGTGGCTGACCCCGAATGCGGCGGGTGTGCTGACGGTCCTGTTGCTGTCTTTCCTGATTGTGCTGGCCTGGAAGCGATTCGATCAGGGACGACATCCCTGCTTTCTTTTTCTCTGCACGCTGTTGCTTTTTCAGGGCGGCCGGCTAATCGTATTTTGTCTCGGGGTAATTCCTCATCCGTTGGACATCGAGTTATTTACCCCCGTCCCCTTCAGCCTTTCACGGGAGGAATGCCGGGATTGTGCTGCTCGCGATCGTGCTTTCGGCCATCTGCGTTTATGCTCCTTGCCGGTGGAACTATCGGCGCATCCAGCCGCCCAGCGACCAGGACGTCCGGCGCTATTTGCCCTATCTCTACGTGCTGTTCTTTTTTACGATTTCAGCGTCACTGGTTAAGAACTACTTGTATTTCCGATACGCGCTGGCTCATGGTTATTTGGCTTTTTTCACTGACTATTACCGTCTGGCCGCCACCGTGCCGATGCCCGTGCGGCTGATTGCCGTGCTGGATTTACCGGTTTTTCTCGCCATTTTCGTTATCGAAAAAAGGAAGAAACCGCTGTGGACGGTTACCGCCTTATATTTCGCCGTTGCGGGCCTGTATCTGGCAGCGGGTTCGCGAGGAGGCACGCTCAGTCTGGCTTTGGCGCTGTGGTATGTGGCGAGAATCAAGTCCTCGAAGCGTGCCCGCATACTGCTGCCGGTGTTACTGGTTGCCGTGTTGATATGCGTCGCAGTCGCGGTTGATGCGAGCCGGAACAGCGCGACGGTTGGGCAGTCTTACACTTTGGGTCCTGGCGAATTTATTGCTCAGCAGGGACTTTCTCTGAACGTCACCGAACTGGCAATAAAATACCAGAACTTGTTCCGTCCCAATATTGGTGCGTATCTTTTCCACGACCTGTGGGAGATGTTCTTACCTACTGACATATCACGGTATGTTCCGGGAGGGTACTTAAGCTGGGACATGGTGGTGTTTCTGAATCCTGCTCTCTCCAAATTGGGTTATGGTACCGGCGGATCCTACCTGGCGGAGATGTATCTCCTGGGGGGACTGGGTGGCGTCGTGGTGCTGTCGCTCTTGCTGGGATATGGACTGAACTTTATTTATGGCTGCGGTAGAAATGCGTGGGGCCTCATCGTGGTGGCACTCATTCTTCCGGATTTCTTGTTGATGCCGAGAGGCGATAACCTCGCATGGTTATCAACACTCATGCGGAACGCCATTCTGTTCTGCCCCCTGGTGGCGGGATGGTGGCTGTTTAGCCTGCTAAGCTCGCTGCGCGGTCCTTCGCCCCGGACTTTACCGCCGGCGCCGTATGGTCCAGCCAACGCCTAAGCCGCAAGCTTGCTCCATGTTTTCACTGATTGTAGCGACCATAGATCGGGTTTCGGAACTGGATCGGTTACTAACCAGCCTGGATGCCCAAACCTACCGGGATTTTGAAGTCATCATCATTGATCAAAACACCGATGCGCGGTTAACGCCGGTGCTGCAAAGGCATGGCGGCCTGGCCATCCGCCATCTGCAATGTGAGCGTGGCGCCGGCCGGGCACGAAACGCTGGACTCCGCGTTGCCAGCGGCGAGGTTATCGCCTTTCCGGATGACGACTGCTGGTATCCCGCCTCGCTGCTTGAGTCCGTGCACGGGTGGCTGGAACGGAATCGCGACTTCGATGCGCTCTTTACCACCATGCGAAGTGAGGATAATCAGCCCGTGGGCCCACCCTGGCCTCCCGCGCCGGTTCTTGTTACCAGGAGCGAATTTGTGGAAGTCCACCATCTTTGTCACCGGCTTTCTGCGACGCGCCGTGACCGATGCAGTAGGCAACTTCCGCGAGGACATCGGGGTGGGCGCCAACACTCCCTACCAATCCGGGGAAGAATCTGACTACTTTCTCAGAGCGCTCGCCTTAGGCTTCAGAATGAGGTACGAACCCGCGCTTACGGTGCACCACCCCAATCTTCATTCCCTCGAGCGCTTGCGGAAGAAGACCTACCCCTACGCGTTAGGGTGCGGATATGTGTTGCGAATCCATGGCTACTCGTGGCGAGAATTTGGAGCGCTTTTCGCGCGCTCGGTCGGGGGAGCTGTCTTCAGCCTCTGCAAGGGCGATATCAGCATGGCCGAGATCTACTGGATGCGAGGGGCGGGCCAGCTCCGCGGCTATTGCTTAGGCCCAAGGGACCTTGCTCGCGTTGCAGAGACGCGAACTCACTGATGGGGCAATTCCTACCAAAATCGGCCGGCAAGATTGTTCGCGGGATCGTGCATCTGGCTCCCGGCGAGGCGGTGAGCCGGGTTTGCTACGCAGCGATCGTCATTTTCCTGGGCCACTTCTATGGCGTGGTCGTCCTGGGTGTATACGCGCTGGCGGCAACGATTTCTCAGTGGCTGCAACCCATCATCGATTTCGGCCTGAAGCATATCGGAGCGCGGCTGGTGGCGCAACGACCCCAGTTGGCAGGGGAGATCGTCCGCCGCGTGCAGCATCGACGGCTGATGATGGCGGCAGCAGTCTTGCCGCTGGTCGTGATTTACATTTTTGCTGTCCGATTACCGGCATCGATGAAGGCCTTTCTTCTGGTCTTCTCTTTCTCCAGCGCGCTGTACGCGATCTCGCTGGAATGGGCCGCGTGGGGCAAGAACCACCTGCGCTTGATGGGTTTCGCTCGCGCCGCGGTGCCGTTCAGTATTCTGGCTTTTCTCGCGCTGGGATACTGGCGTTCCGGATATGCACTCTGGTGGGTAGCTGCCGGCAACATTGCCGGTTACCTCGCGCAGGCCGCCGTGTTTTGGATCTGGTGGAGAAAGCATCAGCCGGAAGGGTTCGGCCACCGCTGAAGAGCGGATGTCCATTGCCGATTCGCTGGCCTGGAGGCGCACCAGCATCATGGGGCTGGCATGGCTGGGAAACCTCGCCTTCAACACGATTGACATGCTGATGCTGGGAGTCATGTCTACCCCGCAACAGGTGGGGCTGTATGCCGCCGCCTATCGCATCCTGAATCAGGTGCTGATGGCGTATTACCTGTTGACGCAGTCGCTTTATCCGGAGCTGAGCCGGCAGGACCCCGCACAGCGGCGTCGCATGCTGCGCCCGGGATTTCTGCTGCCGTTGTTGGGCGTGGGCGCGGTGATCGCAGCTGGGTTGGCAGTTGTGAGGAAGCCGTTGATGACGCTGCTGTTTGGACGTCAGTTCGGGGCGGCTGCTGCTTTGCTGTTTCTGCTTGCCTGGGCGGTGCCTCTCGATTTCGTGACGGCCTATATAGGGAATGCATACATTGCGTGGGGTATGGAGAAGAGCATCCTGATGTGTACGGCGATCGCCGCCGCCAGCAACGTGGTTCTGAATCTCATATGGATTCCGACCTACGGTGCAACTGCGGCCGCCGTGAACACACTTCTCACCTATGTGATCTTCCTGGTCAGTCTGGGATTGGCCGGGCGATTCGCCAAAGAGCTGGCTCGCGAAACACCGGCGGTGCCGGAGCTGGCTCGTTAAGTTCGACGACTGGCAAAAATGCGGATTCTCTACGACCACCAGGTTTTCTCTCTGCAAAACGCCGGTGGAGCTTCGCGATACTTTTACGAACTGATGAAGTTTCTGGTCACGATTCCAGATGTCGAGGCCGATTTGCTGCTGGGAATGAGTGGCACGGTTTATCCATTTGCAAGCCTGGATTCGCGGAGAGCACGGGTCAGCGGTTTTCGTGAGTGGTTACCGCCGGGAACCTTGCGTTACCTTGCCAATGAAGCCTGGAGCAATCTGGCAGCGCCATTCTATGGGCAGATGGACGTCTACCATCCCACGACCTACATGCGGATGCCCATGGTAAGAGCACGGCGCGTGATCGCCACACATCACGACTGCACGCATGAGCGATACCCGCAATTATTTCCCGATGTTAAGAAGATCTTCTGGGCGCGGAAGCGGCTCTTCCCCAAAGTGGATGCGATCATCTGCGTGTCCGAGTCGTGCCGCCAGGATCTGCTGCGCTTCTACAATGTGGACCCTGCCAAGACGCGCGTCATTCATCACGGGCTCAGCGAGCTACCACGCAGTGCGAAAGCCGCGGCGGAACTGAAGAAACGGGTTCGGCGCGATTACATCCTGTACGTCGGGGCGCGTGCGTCGTACAAGAACTTTTCCGGAATGCTACAGGCTTTTGCCGACAGCAAACTGCACGATTCCGTGGATCTGCTGGTCTTGGGAGGCGGTTCGCTGTCGGCGGACGAGAAGGCGCAGATCGGCAAGCTTGGCCTGAACGGCAGCGTCATCAATCTTCCCAAGGTTTCCGATTCCTTGCTGGCCGAAGCGTACGCCGGCGCCAAGCTGTTCGTGTATCCCTCGTTCAACGAAGGATTCGGATTCCCGCCGCTGGAGGCGATGGCAGTCGGTTGCCCTGTCCTGGCGAGCCAGATTCCCGCGGTAGAGGAAGTCTGTCACGATGCGCCGTTCTACTTTAATCCGGAAGATCAAGGCTCATTCACTCGGGAGTTGTTGCGAACCATCGGCGACACGGAAGCCCGGCAGCACTCGATTGCGCGTGGCAAGGAAGTGGCGGCACACTACAGCTGGCAGCGCTGTGGACAACAAACTTTGGATCTCTACCGGCAGTGTAAGTAATCTGCGACAATTGACGGACATCAGTTCAGGCGAAGTCATGCCGCGGGGCACCTGTGAGGGATGGCACAGCTAAAGGATTTGCTGTACAGCGATCTCGCGCGGCAGTACGAGTTGGAGGGCAAGCGAGGCATGCAGCCCAACTTCCTTCGTTTTCTAGCTCGGCTGCTGCACTTTCGCTTTCTTCCTAACGTGTTGTGCCGAACCAGCCGGGCTGCGATGCTGGCCGGTATCCCGATTGTCCCCAAGGTGTGCACTTACTTGAACCTTGTACTGTTCGGACTAGAAGTGACGCCGAAGTGCGAGATTGGCCCGGGAGTCTTTTTTGCCCACCCGGTGGGTTGTGTGATTGGCGCCTGGCGGATTGGCCGCAACGCCAGCATCTTTCAGGGAGTGGGCCTGGGAGCGAATCGTCCGGACATGGAATTTGTGAGAGAGTTGCGCTGTGAAATTGGCGACAACGTAGTGCTGGGCGCGGGATGCAAGATTTTGGGACCCTACCAGATCGGGGACAATGTCACGGTCGGGGCTAACTCGGTGGTGACGAGTTCGGTGGGGCCGAATCAAACTGTGTTTGGCATTCCGGCACGGGTTGTGCCGACGTCGATGGCCAAGGTGAAATGAGCAATAGCCTGCTCGATCTTACGATCTGCATCTCCAACTACAACACGCGCGCGTTGCTGCGAAATTGTTTGCGCTCGGTTTATCAGCATACGCAGGGGATCAGCTTTGAGGTGATCTGCGTCGATGACAACTCACCTGACGGCAGCGCCGACATGGTGGCAGCCGATTTTCCTGCGGTCGTTCTGGTCAGAAATAAGACGAACCAACTCTACGCGAGAAACCAGAACGCTAGCTTGCGAACGTCTCGCGCCCGTTATGCCTGTCTGCTCGACAGCGACACCGTACTGACAAGCAACGCTTTCCAGGCATTGGTCCAGTTCATGGATGCGCACCCGGAGGCCGCGGTCTGCGCTCCCAAGCTGCTCAATCTTGACGGCAGCGTGCAGCATCACGTGCGAGGATTTCCCGGCGCTGCTATTTTCCTGTTGCAGGCGATCAACTGGCACAAGCTGTTTCCCAAAAGCCGGTTGATGGACCGCTATTACAACACCAACTTTGACTACTCCCGGGCCCAGCCGGTGGATAGCATAGGAACCTCGGCTTATGTCATCCGCCGTTCGACCTGGGAAAACGCCGGCATGCTGGACGAGCGCTTCCGGCTGGCGCTGGTCGATCTGTCCTACAACTACATGCTGCGACAGAAGGGCTACAAGGTGTTCTACACGCCGTGTGCGGAGGTGATTCACATTGGCAGCCAGAGCATCAACCAGGATCCACTGGGGTCCCTGCGGGACCAACGGCGGGCGCTGATCGATTTCAGCGACGCCTATGACTACTTTGGTACGAGCGCGGCGACCAAAAAACTGGTAAAACTTGCCGTATTTCTTCGCTATTACCTGAAAGTAATGGAATACTATTTTGGCTCCGACAAACGGGTGATCAAAGGCCCGGGTGCTCCCAGTAAGGAGCAGGCAGCGCGAGCCGCACTGCTGCGAAATTCGGAGTAGGCGCCATGCGAGGACTGGTCTCGAGTCGAGTTGGTTCGGGCTATTGTCGGCGATGGATGAAGTTTGCCTGTTACTTTGCCGGCGGTGAATGCGATCCCCGTGGCATTCGCTGCCTATCCGCTCACGCACCCCGTGTATCGGAGGCACCATGAGCCGTCCAGTCCGGTTTTTGCTGTACAAGCCTATCGTCATGATGGGCGATGTCTGCCTGGTCAATGCGGGGTTCCTGATCGCGTTTTTCCTGCGCCGCAACTATTTGCTGACGCCCCACGCCAATCTCTCGTCCTATTTGAACCTGTCGGCGCTGGTTTCCCTCACCACGCTGGTGATCTTTCAGCTGCTGGACCTGTACCGCGATTGGCTGCGGCGCTCGCTGCGTCACGTACTGTACTCGGTCATCATCGCGGTAGGCATGACGCTGCTCACCACTATGGGCCTGGGCTTTTGGGCGCGCCAATTCGCTTTCCCACGCAGCGTGCTATTGCTGGGGGCTTGTATTCAGGTGGGGCTGCTGTGTGGCTACCGGATACAAATGCGCCGCCTGTATCGCCGCTGGTGCGGGAACCGTCGCACCGTGGTGATTGGGGAATACGAGGAGGATGCCTGGTCGGTGATGCAGAAGTTCGAAGAGCACGACGTCGGACTGTATCGCATGCAGGATTATTTATTGCGCCGGGATTTGCGGCCACCGTACGCAGAATTGGACGAGGCGGAGACCGTGGTCTTGAGCCAGGGCCTGGAAGAAAAAGAAGACATCATCCTGCATTGCTTCCGCTGCAACAAGGAAGTGCTGGTCGTCCCCAACCTCTCGGAGTTGACGCTGTTTGGAGCCGAGGCCCGGGAAGTGGACGACATGTTGATCTTCGGGATCAAGCCGCACCGCCTGAATCCAGCCGAAGAGTTGCTGAAGCGCTCGGTGGATCTGGTGGCATCGTCAGCGCTGCTGCTGTTCTCGAGCCCGATCTTCTGCCTGGTGGCAATCGCGGTGCGCTTGAGCTCACCGGGCCCGGTTTTTTATCGGCAAGAGCGAATTGGGGTTGGCGGGAAGCCGTTCCGGGTTCTGAAGTTCCGCACCATGACCGTAGACGCCGAGAAGCACAGCGGTCCGGTATTGGCTTCGGAGCACGACCCCAGAATTACGGAAGTCGGCCGGTTGTTACGCGCCAGCCGAATTGACGAGTTGCCCCAGATGTTGAACGTGATCAAAGGGGAGATGAGCCTGGTGGGACCGCGCCCGGAGCGGCCGTATTTTGTTCAGCGCTTTGAAAGAGAGCTTCCGGCGTACGAGTTGCGCCATGCCGTAAAGCCGGGCATCACGGGACTGGCTCAGGTGATGGGCCGTTACGGTACTACGGTGGAAAGTAAGCTGCATTTTGATCTGCTCTATATCTACAACTACTCGTTGCTGCTCGATCTGAAGATCCTGTTGCAGACCGTGCGAGTGGTATTGTCGGGCGAACAGGCAGCCGGTCTCAAGATAAGAACCTCTGTGCGAGTTCCACGTGCGGCCATGGAGCGACTTCAGATCAAGGAAATCGCCGAGCCGAGCAGTTCGCAAACCGATTGAGATGGACGACGCGTCCGCTCTAAGGCTGGTAAAGATTCGGCTTCGTCTTCCAATAGGGTCGCCGGAGTCGCCGCCGCATCGCACGCCAGATGGTGACAAACGGGCGTGAGATGAGCCACAGCACCGAGCCATCGACCACTAACCTTTTCATCCCCGCAAATGCGGTTTGTGTACTTCGCATCTCCTCCAGTGCGAGTGAAGTCGAATAGGTCATTCGGCGGTATTTGCTCACACGCGGATCGAGACAATCAGCCCACTGCTTGACGATCGACAGCGGCTCTTCATGCAGCCGCAGCCGATGGCGTCGCGAAGACGACATGCTGCCGGGGTGCAAGCGATAACGACAAACCATGTCCTGCACGGCGCGGGCGTGGTAATGGCGAGCGATGGCGGCATAAAGGTAGTAGTCGGGAACGACCTGAATCGTATCGGGAACTCCGCCGATGTCGCTGACAGCTGAGCGGCGCAGCACAGCGGAGCTCATCGCAATGAAGCAGGCATGGCGGAAGAGTTCGGCGAAGATATCGCCTTCAGGCAGAGCTTCGAATTCGTGAAAGTAGTCGTAGTCGCTAACGTTGCCGCGTCGGGAATCGAAGAAGACGGTTCGCCCGTAGATGATTCCGACGCCGTCATCGATCAGCGCCATCTGTTGCTCAAGCTTGTGCGGCAGCCAGACATCGTCCTGATCGAGGAAGGCCAGCCACTCGCCGCGGGCCTGGCGAATCGCTCGATCCCGAGCTGTGCCCAAAGGCGTTTCGTCGGGCGAGAGGAAATACCGAATCCTGATCGTCGTGATATTGGCTGACGATGTTGGCGCTGTCATCGGTCGAGCAGTCATCCCAGACAATCAGCTCCCAGTCCGCGAAGGTTTGCGCCATGACGCTATCGAGAGCTTCTCGAAGGAAAGCGGCGCCGTTGCGAACGTTCATGATGATGCTGACCAGGGGCATCGGAGAAGTTTTCTGTATTGATCCTACACGCTGGACTTGCTGCTCAATCGTCGCCAGATCGGGGGGCGAAGATTACGGCGGGTCAAGTGAAAGACAAAGGCGAATGGGCGCACCAACTGTGAACTGAGTGAGCCCTGCGTGAGCAGGCGAACGATGCCGTGGCTCAGCGTTGTGCGGCTGCGCATCTCTTCCAGAGCAATCGCAGTAAAGTGCCGCCTGCGGCAAGCCGCGACAGTTTGAGGATCAAGCTGGTCGGCCCATCGATCGATAAGCCAGAGCACCTCGTGATGCATCTCCAGAGCCGCCGTATGCGACATGCTGTCCGGATGCATGCGATAACGGCACACGACTTCCTGGACTGCGCGTGCGCGACACCTTCGCGCGACGGCAACATAAAGGTAGTAATCGGGAATGATCCGAACCTCCGCGGGAATGCCGCCAGCGGATTCAATCGCCGAGCGGCGAAACATCGCGGAGCTCATGGCGATGAAACACGAATCGGTGAAGAGTTGGGTGAAGATGTCGCCTTCCGGCAGCGGCTTGTATTCGTGAGCCTGGTCGTAGTCGCGCTGCAATCCGCTGGGGTAGAACCTTACTGTGCGTCCATAGATGAGCCCGACATCGTCTTCGTCCTGCGCAAGCGCTAACTGGCGTTCCAACTTGTGCGACAACCAAACGTCATCCTGATCGAGAAACGCGATCCACTCTCCGGTTGCTTTGTGAATTGCGTCGGCTCGCGCCTTTCCGAGAGACACATCCTCCGGCGAAAGGTAGTAATGAATCCTGGGATCGCGATATCCGGCAATGATCGCGGCGCTGTTGTCGGTGGAGCGATCGTCCCAGACAATAAGCTCCCAATCCTGGAAGGTTTGTGCGAGAACACTGTCGATTGCTTCCCGCAAGGTTGGCGCCCCGTTGCGAACGTTCATGATGACGCTGACTAGAGGCATAGCCGGATAAGCCACAGCGGGATTCAGTTACCACACCTGATACGAAGAGACCAGCACACAGTAAAGCAGAAGCTGCCAAAACGCCACCGCGAGCGAGGTAACGGCATAGACCAGGATGAACCCATCGATTCTGGCCGTGGTTTCAGGCATGCCGATCAGGGAGATGGCGCGAATCGCACCGGCAGCAGCCGCGATAGCTAACATGGCAACCGCAAGCCCAAAGTACGACTTGGGCTGCGATCGTGGTGCCGGCTCAGCGGGAAGCGGCGACCGGCGATACCACAGCCAAACCCAGATGGCCAGCGCCAGCATCCCGACAATCGTGCTGCCATATTGCAGAGCACCAAACATCGGCATGCGGTGATTCACGATCGGAACCTGCACCCAGCTTTGCAGAAATGCAAGATGCCGCCATGGCCAGGAATACGAATGAGTAAACGAATCCCAAATGATATGGCTTGCGATTCCCAGCACAATGGAGCCGAGGATGGCCAGGAATCGTCGTGCTGGTAGAAAGCTGAAGTGCCCGGTCTGATCGCGCAATCGCTCTTGCATTCCGGCGGGCAACAGCTGGATCACCGGACGCTTAATGATCTTGTGAAACAGCCAGAGCGCGATGAGCGAAGCCGGTATGGTGAACTCAATCAGGCCCGGAAACTGATGGCCGAGATCACGATAATAGGTGTTGCCGATGATGTAAGGGAAATCCGGAGCCATGCTGCCGACGATGAAGGCCGACCAAACGAGGTTGAGCCTGCGCAAGGGAAGGAAGGCAGCGGCATGAGAAACGGTGAACGGCATCCGGCTGGCGCGTAAGGGCAGAAGTAATGTACTGCTGAAAGTATATCGGAGCAGCGACTCCAACTGATAACCGCATATTCGATTACAATCGGCGGACGCCAGGCCGGCAATGCGTACTCCATTCCACATAGGCTGATTCGAAAATTGCATTCCAAACCTCTTCGAACTTTCAGCTCACTTCGTCTGGCGTTGGCATGTTTGCTTTGGTTTTCACTTACGGGTAGCTGCGTATTGGCGCAGCAACCGACCACTCCTTCCTCGTCGGGACAATCGCAGGCTTCGCCCGCGCCCTCTGCAGCTTCCTCCCATCCCAACGAAAGCAAGTTCTTCATCCACCTGGTTGAAGACCAGAAGGATATCTGGACCAGTCCGTTTCATCTGCAGCCTGCGGACGCCAAATGGCTGGTGCCGTCGGGAGGCATTGCCACGGCGCTGTTCGTCACCGATTCGCAAAGCGCGTGGGCGATGCACTTGGGCCACCTGCACGCCTGGAATGTGGCTTCCAATGCGGGTCTTGCCGCGGAGGGCGGCCTGACCGGAGCCGCCTACCTCTGGGGACACATCACCCACAACGAGCGCGCCCGCGAAACCGGCGTGCTGGCCACGGAAGCGATGATCAATGCGCTGGGCGTCGATTACGCCATCGCCGGCGCTACCGGCCGCGAGCGGCCCATCCCCGCGAACTATCAGAACGTGTTCTGGAATGCAGGCACATCGTTTCCGTCGGACCACGCAGCCTTGTCGTGGGCATTCGCTTCCGTCGTCGCGCAGGAGTATCCGCATCTGACCACCGAGATTGCCGCTTATGGCACGGCTCTGGGAGTCAGCCTGGCGCGAGCCGCATCCGATCAGCATTTCCTCTCCGATGTCTTCGTCGGCGGATTGATCGGCTACCAGATTGGACGGCATGTCTACAAAGTGCGGCACAATCCAGAGATCGACGACGACCTGAAGATCGTTGCCGAGCAGACCTCGGCGCCGCGTCCCACCAACGCCGCCAGCGTTAATGTCCCGCTCGATAGCTGGATCTATCCCGCCATGGAGAGGCTGATCGGCTGGGGCTACATCGATACCGCATTCCTGGGCCTGCGGCCGTGGACGCGCATGTCCTGCGCGCGGATGCTCATCGAGATGAACAAGAAGATCCAGTATCACACCGACATTCCCAAAGAAATCTGGAAGCTGCAAAAGACGCTGGACGAGGAGTTTGCTCCGGAGATTGCCACCTGGGACGGCCATCCCACCGAGTCGCTGCAATTGGATTCGGTGTACACGCGCGTAACGGACATCTCCGGCACGCCGCTGAACGACAGCTATCACTTTGGCCAGACCCTCATCAACGATTACGGCCGTCCCTACTGGCAGGGCGTGAACAACGTCACCGGATTCAGCACCAGCGCCAACGACGGGCGCTTCGCCTTCTACGTCGATGGCGAGTATCAGTACGCGCCCACCATCCCTGCTTATCCGCTGTCGGTGCGTCAGGTCATCGCCAATGTTGACGAGAATCCGCTGCAGCCGCCCACGCCGATTCCCGCCAACCAGTTTGCCCTGCAGGATACCTACGCGATGATGAAGTACGCGGGAATGGATTGGTCGGTAGGCAAGCAAAGCATGTGGTGGGGGCCGGGTGAAAGTGGCGCATTGCTGATGAGCAACAATGCCGCTCCGTTCTGGATGCTGCAGGTCAATCGCATGGAGCCGATGAATATTCCCGGCCTGTCTCGCTTTCTCGGGCCTTTCGAGTTCTCCAACTACTTTGGCGCCCTTGCCGGCCACTCGTTCCCCCCGGGCCCATATTTCTTCGGCCAGAAAGCCAGCTTCAAGCCGACCGAGAATCTGGAATTCGGATTCACGCGTAACGATGTCTTCGGCGGACAGGGGCACGTGCCCATCACCTTCGGCTCGTTCTGGAATGCCTTCACCAGCATTAATGACGTTTCCGCGAACGTTAAGTTTTCGCGCAACGATCCGGGCGCCCGCCATGCCAGCTTCGACTTCTCCTATCGGCTGCCCTTCGTCCGGCGCTGGCTGACGCTCTACACGGACTCGCTGGTCCACGACGACGTCAGCCCGGTCAGCGCGCCGCGCCGCTCGGCCATCAACCCGGGAATTTATCTGACTCACTTCCCAGGCATCCCCAAGCTCGACTTTCGCGCTGAAGCGGTCTACACCGACCCGCCGACCGTCGACAGCATGGGCGGACACTTCATCTACTGGGAAGTTGTCTACCACGATGCCTACCTGAACGGCCGGAACATCATGGGCAGCTGGGTCGGCCGCGAAGGCAAGGGCTATCAGGCGTGGAGCACCTACCACCTCAGCCCCAAGAGCAGCATTCAAGTCAGCGTCAGGAACAGCAAGATCGCCGACGACTTCATTCCCGGCGGCAGCACGCAGTGGGACTGGAATGTTTCCGCAGTCCTGTGGGCGCGCAAAGACTTCGAGATCCAACCCTTCCTGCAATACGAAACCTGGTGGGTGCCGGTGCTGGCGCCGACCCGCCAAGCCGACTTCACCACCTCAATCCAGCTGACCTGGTGGCCTTCCAAACTCGGCATCCGCCGCGCGACGTACTAGAAAAATAAAAATTTCTAAAGTACTTGTAATCAATATCTTAGCTGCAAAGTATTGCAGTTAAAGGGCTTGCCTCGCGAGCTAAGCAGCTTGTTTTCAATTAGTTGTCGCTTCCACCCGCAAAGTATTGGGAACATTGGACTTGTTGCTGCCGTTAAGCGATTTATCTCCAACACCTTACCGGTTCCCATCTAAAGTATTGAAAACATTACAACGCTCATCAATCTCGATTGTTTTCAATGCTTTGAGCGGACTCATCCACACAACCCCTAATTCCCCCAACTAACGAAAGGGAAAAAGCGTCAGCCCCGAGCCAGCGGACCCCGCATCCCATCGCGCCGATTTTCAAAGAACTCATTGACCTGCGCGCCCGAAGGCACCGAGTCAAGCCGTTGGACACTCATCCCAACCTACCAGCCTAAGCCCCATCCCCAAGTTGTCAAGATTACGAAAGTACATGTACTTTCGTGCTGATAAAGACTGCCGACGAATTACGACAGGAGCCCCAGCGCGGCGATCACGTTCACGCCGTTGGTCCGGGTCAGCACTCCGGGACGCAGTTTATAGTCGAATCGCATCGCGCCGTTTTCAAAGGTCTCCTCAAAGTGAGCATTCGTCGCGCGCCCCGGAAACTCGTTGGCTAGTTCGGTCAGCGCCAAGTCATGCGTAGTTATGATGGCAACCGCACCACTACGCAGCAACTGGTCGAGCACCGCCTGCGTTCCGAACAATCTGTCATGCGAGTTCGTTCCCCCCAGCACCTCGTCCAGCAGCACCATGGTCTTGTTGGCGCGTGCCGAGGCAAGTATTTCTTTCACGCGCTCCACCTCTGCAAGGAAACGTGACTTTCCACCCAGAAGCGAGTCCCGAACCGCAATCGAGCAGCCGATCCGTAGTGCCGACATCTCCAGCCGGGAGGCTCGTACCGGCGCACCCGCCATCGCCAGCACCGCGTTGATGCCGACGGAACGCAACAGCGTGCTCTTGCCGGACATGTTGGAGCCGCTGAGGATCATCAACTGAAACTGGCGACAATCCAGTGACACATCGCACGGGATGCACGCGCTCGCAGGAAGCAGCGGATGTCCTAAGTTCTCGGCACGGAAAAACGCCGGGCCGTCAGCCGTGACGCTAGGAAAGGTATGCTCGGGATTTTCAAAGCTGTAGCGCGCGAAGCAAAGTAAAGCTTCGAATTGACCGACAACCTCGACCCAGGCCATAATGCGCCGGCAATTGCGCGCTCGCCAGCCTTCCACCAGGATGGAGACGTTAGTCTTCCATAGAAGCAGCGAAGATGCAGCGGCGAAATACTCACTTCGCCGCAGATCCAAAAGCCATGACCACAAGCGCAGCCGTGCGATCTCTCTGTGAGACGTCTGCGCGGCGAGCGAAAGTTGTGACTGTAGGTGTTTGAGGAGCTGGCTACAGACACCGCTCACGCTGAAAGCGCTCCAATAATGGAGCGAGAAGACCCAGTTCGAATGCCGGCAGAGTCACGTTCTGTGCGATTGATTGCGCGGGCTTATGAGAGAGACCAGCGAGCACAAGTTCCAGCGCGATCACAACACCAACTGCAACCGGCCAGTGCGCTCCCACGCACCCGAAAACACGCAGCATGCAGACCGCCAGCATTAGGAGGGGAAGAATTGGCGCAAGCACGGGCACGGCCGGGTGGAAGTTTATCGCTGGTTCCTCTGCCCACTTCAACAGCGTAGAAGAAGTGACGCGGCTCGGATCGGTTTCTCCTGCCACCGCCCATTGCTCTTGTAGATCCAGGTTGTTGCGAAGCTCGATGACTGCTTGCTGCCGCGAACTAATCTCGGCGAGCGACGCGGGATGCAAAAGCCAGTTCGCCAGAGTAGCGCGCCCGATTCCTGTACGCGCGGTGCACAGCATCTCGAAGAGCGAACCGTCGCCGAAGAGGTCGAGATCGGCAGCGTAAACATGCTCTGCCGGACGGTGTTCCTCGCCAGTGATGCCTCGTCCTTGCCAACGGGAATGCAAGCGGGCGCAGTCCACATTCGTAGAAGCGAACAACTGCGTACAGCTCCTTGCAGCGTTTGGCATTGAGTGTCAGCGAGTGCAAGCTCCATCCGAGGAGCGCCGCGGGACACCACAGCCAGCTCCATGGAACCTGCAGCCAGACTGCTGATGCCGCTGCGCCGGTGGTTGCGATCGCTGAAGCTAGAAAAGAAATCCAAAGAAGCTGATGGCGTTTCCTGAATTTCTGTAACTGCTCAGCGTGCTTCACCAGACGCCGCCCGTACTCGGCTTCCGGACCGTGAAGGGCCGAGCCCTCCACGGCGTGCGGCGCCCGTGTGGTGAAAAAGCACAAAAATCGAAGAAGACACTGAAGAAGATACATGACGGCCAACTCCCCTGAGGCGAGGCCTCGGTTCGCAAGCGATAACTCAGTCGCGCTTACCTGCAGCGCAATGGTTGACGCAGGTTACAGGGAGTACAGCGGCGGCGGACGTTGGAATAACGAAGCACGTAGCGGTTCGTCAGGAACGATTGGCCCGGCGTATGACTGGCGCACCCATTGTGCACTGACGCCGGATGGGAAGAAAGCTGAAGGAAGCGCATGAAAGGAGATCGCGATTGTCTTTAGGAAATTTGCGGAGCGACCAATGACGAAGGACAGCAGCAGGGCAAAGACGGCGAGGGCTATAGCTTTCAGGAAGCCGCCGAGTAGAATGCCCCTGGCTTGCGCCATCCATACCAACAGCGCGTAGTGCGCAAGCACAAGAAGCGCATCTTTTGGGTAAAGTCGATGCATGCTGCTGGTGGACAGTATACGTTGCCCAACGCTTTAGTTCAGAGGCTTAGGGCAAACGGGCGCGCGATAACCAGCAGCGTTTCCGACGCGGGGTGCCCCACTCATTCGCGCGTTTCGAATGAGTCTGAAAACGCTAAGGGTTGCCATTAGATTTCTTCAACCGAGATTTCTTGATCAGCTTCATCGCCGTTTTGGCTCCTTTACAACCCAGCAACTTGAACTTTCTGCCCTGCTCGCGGTTGTAGGCGACAAAGAATTGTTCCAATTCC
Organism: uncultured Acidobacteriaceae bacterium; assembly: GCA_963697175.1. Lineage (GTDB taxonomy): Bacteria > Acidobacteriota > Terriglobia > Terriglobales > Acidobacteriaceae > Bog-257. Next base: position 526,928 of record CAVONC010000030.1, read on the forward strand.
TCGATCATGTTGCTGTTCAAATCCTTGGGTTCACGAATGTCGGCGTGGATGTGGGAATTGACCGACACCGCCAGCACGCGATCATTGCGTATGGTCTTTCCGTCATCGGTCTGCTCAGCCTCGATGACCCCGATAATGCGCGACTCCACCACCACTCCCGGATATGCCGGCTGATCCATCAGCACCAACACATCCAGAGGATCGCCGTCCGCGGCCTTGGTGCGCGGCACGAAACCGAAGTCGTAGGGAAAGCCCAGACCTTCCGGCAGCACCTTGTTCAAGCGATAGCAGCCAAGATCCTCGTCATACTTGAACTTGTTGCGGCTGCCCTTCGGTGTCTCGATCACCACTCGCAGACTCTTGCTGCCAGTGTCGAAAGGATCCATCTGGGTTGGGGAAGTCAGTTTCGTCGGTTTGGCCATGATTTACCTGCCTCAAAATGACGCGGGCGGAACAGTAATTCCGCCCCGTACAAGCAGTCGATCTGTTCCACTCTCTGAGCGAGGTTTTCCACCCACGCCGCTGAGAGAGATGCCGCGGCAAGAGCAACGGTTGCTCTGTTGTCAGGTGTCGGGTGCCCCACTCATTCGCGTTTTTCGAATGAGTGGGAGCACGAATCCCAGCATCGCGGGCTAAAGCCAACCCTGGGCAGCAACTTCTACCGCCCATTTCGCTGACTTGATTCTGTCTCGCGCGCACTCCGCAGTCCCAACCACAACAGCGCGCCGCCCGCCAGCAGCAATCCCGCCGCAACCCCTGCGCGCTTCATCGAGCGCCGCTGCGCTCTGACCCGCCGATTCACCAATTCCGTTTCCGGATACATCCCGCCTGCGCTCTCGTCATTGTGCAGTGCCATCTGCATCACTTCGGCGAGATGTAATGCGTGGCGCGGCGTCTGCTGCTGAATCTGCTCCCGGCAACTGAAGCCATCAGCCATGACCACCGTGGAGGCCTCAGCTTCGCGCACGGCGGGGAGCAGCGAGCGTTCACCGATCTGCAGCGAGATGTCGTATTTATCTTCCTCAAATCCAAACGAGCCGGCCATGCCACAGCAACCGGCATTGAGCATCTGGAAGTCCAGGCCCATCTTTTTCATCACCGCTTCGTCGTCATAGAGCCGCATGATGGCTTTGTGGTGACAGTGAGCCTGCACGATTGCCTTGCGTTGCAGCGTGGGCGGCTGGTAATCCTTAACCTTCTTCTCCAGGAACTCCGACAGAGTGAAGGTGTTTTCCATGAGCCGATGCGCGAGCTTTGACTCGGGCATGAGACCGTTCAGTTCATCGCGGAAAACCGCGCAGCAACTCGGCTCCAACACCACCATCGGAATCCCGGCGTCGATGTGATAGGAGAGAGCTTCCAATATTGTTTCGAGATTCCGTTTGGCGCGATCCAGAAAACCGTAGTCGTAGAGCGGTCGTCCGCAGCACAGGTGCTGCATGGGAACGCCTACCTGATAACCAGCGTGCTCCAGCACTTCCACTGCGGCCTGCGCGGTCTCTGGCGTGAAATAGTTGTTGAAGGTGTCGGGCCAGAGAATGACTCGCGGCTGGCCAGCATTGCGCATCGGGCGCTTTCGAAACCAGGCCTTGAAGGTCTCCGGCGCGAACGGCGGGATCTCGCGTCCGAGCGGAATGCCGGCAACCTTCTTCGCGATGGTGCTCAGCACCGGAAGCTGCGTGAAGAGATTGACGAATCCGGGAGCGATCGAAGCCACCCGCGCCCACTGATCGATCAGGCCGAAGGCATAAGCGTGTCGCGGCCGGACTCGGCCTTCCCAATAGTGCGAGAGAAACTCCGCCTTGTACGTCGCCATATCGACGTTGACCGGACAATCGCCCTTGCAACCTTTGCAGGCGAGGCAGAGATCGAGCGCCCGTTTGACATTCTCATCGCGCCACCCGTTGCTGATGACGTCGCCGTTCAACATCTCCCACAGCTGATGGGCGCGGCCGCGCGTCGTGTCCCGCTCATCATGGGTGACCATGAAGCTGGGACACATTGTGCCGTCCTCAGCTCGTTTGGGTTCTTTGCGACGGCACTTTCCAACGCCAACGCAGCGCAGTGTCGCATGCGCAAAGCTGCCACCGTCTTCCGGCCACTTGAAATGCGTCTCCGGCTCGCGCGGGTGATAGCCTGCTCCCAGCCGCAGGTTCTCATCCATGCGATAGGGATCGATAACCTTGCCGGGATTCATCTTCCAATCCGGATCCCAGATGGATTTGAATTCGCGGAATGCCTGGATCAGCTCCTCGCCAAACATCCGGTTGAGGAACTCGCCGCGCGCCTGTCCATCACCGTGCTCGCCGCTCAGGCTGCCGTCGTGTTTCACGCACAGATCCACCGCCTCTTCCATGAACGAGCGCCATTTGCTGATTCCCGCCTGACTGGTGAGATCGAAATCGTAGCGGCAATGAATGCAGCCTTGTCCAAAGTGCCCGTAGATGGAAGGGTTGTAGTCGTACTTTTTGTCCAGCTCGCGCAGTTCGCGCAAGTATTGTCCTAACTTCTCCGGCGCGACGGCGGAGTCTTCCCATCCCGGCCACATGTCGCGTTCTCCCGGAACAAACGCTGTGGCGCCCAGGCCGGCCTCGCGAATCTCCCACAGCCGCGACATATCCTTCTTTTCCGTGAACAGCCTCATGCGCGGAGCATCGGGCTTGCCTTGCAGCAGCGTCATCACGCGATAGGCAACGTCGAGAGCATCGTCGCGCTTGTCGGCGCCGAACTCCGCCATCAGCCAGCCTTTGCCGTCGGGCATCAGTTTCAGCGCCTGCGCTTGCGGGCCGCCTTTCTTCTGAATGCTCAGGAACATCTTGTAATCGCTGCCCTCAAGCGCGGTCGGATTGAAGGGCAGGATGTCGGTGATGTGATCGGCCGCTTCAAAAACGTCGGAGTAACCGAGCATGAGAATGACGCGCTGGGCGCGGGCGTCGATGAGCTTGCACTTGGCTTCGAGCACGGTCGCCAGCGTGCCTTCGCTGCCGACCAGCGATCGCGCGATGTTGAAGCGGCCTTTCTCATCGGGAAGCAATTGATCGAGGTTGTAGCCCGAGACGCGGCGCGGAATCTTGGGATATTTTTCGCGAATGAGATCGGCATAACGATCGCGCAGCGATTTCAGGTAGCGATAGATTTCTCCGGCGCGCCCGCCTTTCCGGATTCGCGCATCCATCTCCGCATCGGTCATCCATCCGACGGTCATGCGAGTGCCGTCGTACAGCAGCACTTCCATCTCTTCAATGTTGGTGTCGGCCTTGCCGGACATCTGCGCATGTGCGCCGCAGGAGTTGTTGCCGATCATTCCGCCGAAGCAGCAGCGATCGTGGGTAGAAGGATCGGGACCCCAGGTGAGCAGATTGTTGCTTTCGCGAAGTGCGGTGTCGCGCAATTCGTCGCAAATCGTTCCCGGCAGAACCCTCGCCCACCGCTCGGAGGTGTTCACCTCCAGAACGCCGTGCATGTATTTCGACCAATCAATGACGACAGCAACGTTGCAGCATTGGCCGGCCAGGCTGGTGCCGCCGCCGCGTGAAAGAAGCGGCGCGCCAAATCTGCGGCAGGCCGCGACCGTCTGCACGACGTCTTCCTTCGATCTCGGAATGACGACGCCGATGGGTACTTGCCGGTAGTTGGAAGCGTCGACGGCGTACATGGCCTTGCTGCCGGCATCGAAGCGAACTTCGCCGCGCACGTTTTTTCGTAGCTCGGATTCGAGACCCTCGACATCAACGGGCGCAGCCGAACGCCAATCAACCGTCGTGGGAGGCGTCTTGTTCAACTCATGCAGCGTGATCAGCGTGTCATCGCGGTCCGGCATATCCGCTTCACTGGGACGCCTGCGGTCGTGGCATCGGCGCCTCGTCCCAATCCTAATCCCGCGAGCGCGGCGTGAACTACAGAATGTCTCTCCTCATGCGGCAGCGAGCGAAATCGGGATTGGAACGTGAGGACTCACGAGAGGTAGAAAGACCCCAGGTCAGCCCAACTGACGGGCGAACCTGGGGCACCGGGACTTCAGCGAAACTGACGCGCCGGACAAGCTAGAGCAAGTGAATTGCAGTTACCAGATGGCGAGCGTGACCGAATCGATCCACTCATGCCATGCCTCGCCGTTGGCCATGTCGTCCATCTGAAATTGCACTCCCAGATTGTCGGACCAATGCAGGTTCTTGGCGCTCTGCGTTACGTTGACAGGATAGCTCTTGCCATCAACCACCAGCGTGACGTAAGTGTAGGTGTGGTTAGTGGTATTGGTGGTCATGTACCACTGAATGTGATGCCACGTGTTCGGGCTGAAGCTGGTACAGGGAATCGAAGTGTGGATCCAATGCCCGGTGGCTTCATTCCAAGTGTCCCAGACCCCTCCGCCGCGGAGGTTGCACTCGGTGCCGATCATGTAGTTGTAGCCCTTCACAAACTGGAAGGCGTCGAACTCGAGAGCTTGGGCGTCCTTTTGGGAGTTGTCGTCGACCTGGAAATAGAAGTCCCAGAGGAAATTGTGTACGCCGTCATTGGCTCCCAGCTTTTGGAACCACAGCGAGTTCTCCCACGGGCCGGAATTGTAGAATTCGGAGCTCGCCCCATCGCGCGATGGAGGGTTCTGGTTTCGTGCCATCCAGTAGCTGCCGTCGCCGCTGCCGCCGGAGCAGCCCGGACTGTTGCATCCCACCCAGCTGCCTCGGTCATCGATGTTGTAGAACCAGATTGCTGACGACGGAGGAGTTGGCAGGCCGTTGCCGCCTCCTCCGCCACCACCGCCGCTACTGGTGACGGTGATCTCTTCGGAGACGCTGCCGTACGCGCCGCTGCTGTCCCACGCCCGAGTGACGACTTGATGATTTCCGACCGACGCGGTGAGGGTCGCAGTGATGGAGCTGGTGACACCCGCGCTGTAAACATCAACGCTATCGATGTAGATGTGCCAGCCGACGATCTGATATTGGCTGGTGGCTTTGGCGGTCAAGGTGAAAGGAGAGGTGACCTTGGATCCGTTACCTGGCGAAGTTACGGTGACATTAACCGCGGCTGTAGCAGCCAGCGACAGTGAGAGTAATAAGGCCCCTAACAAAAATCCACGCTGCATCAACGAACGTCTCCTTGGCTTTCGTATTTTTTTCATGACTCAAATGGCGCGTGGCCAGAGTGTGTCGCGTTCAGCGTTGAGTGAGTATCTCGTTCACGCCGAGAAAGGCGAATCGGGCATTCTGCCTAAAAATGGCACCTAAGTTTACTTGGCTAATTAGGGGTGGGATTAGGTATGTCGGCGCCTTTGTCCTCAACAGTTTGGCTGTGGAAAAAGAGCCGGGGCTAGGGACCGTCGCCGGCTTGCTAAGGTTTACCGCGCCGATCCTTCTCTATCGCTGTCTACAACCGATTCCGCAGCGACCGAGCCATCAAACAGCAGCTGCGGCGAAAAAAGAGAATTCGGCAGCGCCCTGGTTTCCCCCACTATCTCCAGAACGCTGCCGAATGTGTGGAAATTCTTAGGCGATTACCACACGGTGAGTTTCACCGCGTCGGTCCACTCGTGATAGCCTTCGCCGCTGGCGTCCACGTCCAGCTGGAATTGCACTCCCATATTGTCGGACCAGCCCAGATCCTTTGCGTGTTGAGTGATGTTGACGGGATAAATCTTGCCATCGACCACCAGCGTGACGTAGGTGTAGGTGTGGGCGCTAGTGTTGGTGGTCATGTACCACTGGATGTGGTGCCACGTTTTGGGACTGAACCCTGCGCAGGGAATCTTCGTGTGTACCCACTTCCCGGTGGTTCCATCCCAGGTGTCCCAGACCGCTCCGCCCTTGAGGTTGCACTCGGTGCCGATCATGTAGTTGTAGCCGTGAACAAACTGGAAGGCGTCGAACTCCAGAGCCTGGGCTGCTTTTTGCGAGTTGTCGTCCACCTGGAAATAGAAATCCCAGAGAAAATTGTGCGCGTTGTCGTGGGCGCCGAGCTTCTGCCACCACAGTGCGTTGGCCCACACGCCCGAGTTGTAGAACTCGGTGCTGCCGCCGTCGCGGGACGGAGAGCTTTGATGCTCCGCCATCCAGTAGCTGCCTTTACCGCTGCCGCCCGCGCAGCCGGGATTATGGCAGTAACTCCAACTGCCTCGATCATCGATGTTATTGAATACCGTTGCGTTGGAAGGTGGTGTGGGTAGGCTGGTGGCCGCTGCAGCCAGCGGCAGGGACAGACACACGGCTACAAATAAGAGTGCACGCTGCATTAAAGAATTGCTCCTTGGCTTGTAGGATTTTTCGTTCCGACTCAGGTGGCGAGGTCGCGGTACGACGTTGATTGCAGTATCTCGTCTGCGGCGGCCAGGACGAATAGGGAGTTCCTCTTATATGCAGCACCTAGTTCTACTGCGCGATTTTCCAGAGGATTACGTATTCATGGGGCGGTAAGCTACTGCAAACAAAGGGTGAATCCGGGTAGGTGCGCTTGCCTGCACTTCTAGGTGCCACAACCTTAGAATCGCGATGCTAAGATCTCCTACGGGATGGTTACCTTTGTCGTCCTCCGCATCGTAGCGGTGGTCCTGTTGATTGCGGCGAACGCGTTCTTCGTCGCCGCCGAATTTGCCCTGGTGAGCGTGCGCGAGACGCGCATCCAGCAGATGATTGCGGCTCAGCGCATCGGCGCCCGCACCGTCCAAAAGCTCCATCAAAAGCTCGATCACGTTCTCAATGCCGTGCAATTCGGCGTGACCGTCTCCAGCCTCGCGCTTGGCTGGATCGGCGAAGCGTCGATCGCTCACATGCTGGAGCCGCTCTTCATCCATTGGCCGTATGCGCACTTTTACTCGCATGCGGTGGCTGTTGTTCTGGCCTTCGTGTTGATGACCTACATGGTCGTCATCCTGGGAGAGGTGGTCCCCAAATCGATTGCGCTGCAGCGCACCGAGCGCGTTGCGCTGGCCATCGCCGGGCCGATGGATTTCTTCATGACGCTGGCCGCGCCGTTTCTGGCATTCATGACAGCTTCGACGCGCACGGTGCTGAAGGCTTTCGGGATGCGGCAGATCCGCGAGGCCGGCGTACACTCACCGGAAGAATTGAAGCTCATCGTCTCCGCCAGCCGTCGGCTCGGAATACTGGGCGCGCCGGAAGAGGAGTTGATCCTGCGCGCGCTCGACCTGGAGAACATCACGGTGCGCGAGATCATGGTGCCGCGGCCGGATATCTTCTCCGTGCCTGGCAATCTGACGCTGGAGGAGGCACTGCACCACGTCGTGGACGAGCAGCACTCGCGAGTTCCGGTTTTTGATCCGCAGCGCGGGCCCGAGCACATCATCGGAGTGCTGTATGCCAAGGATCTCATGCGCTGGTTGCGTTATCGCGTGAACCGCACCGCGTCGGGGCGTCCGGTCACGCGGCCCAGTGGGCTGGAAGTGCGGCACATCATGCGCGAGGTGCTGGTGGTTCCCGAGACCAAGCCATTGCCTGATCTGCTGATCGAATTCAAGGCGCGCAAACGTCATCTGGCGGTGGTGGTGGACGAGTTCGGAACGACCGCCGGCCTGGTGACCGTCGAGGACGTTCTGGAGCAACTTGTTGGCGAGATCGAGGATGAGTTCGACGTTGCCGGGCCGTCGTCCCTGCCGGGCGCTCCATCGATGCTGCTGGACGCCGCGCTCAACATTCGCGATCTCGAGTCGCAATATCACATTGCGCTGCCGCGCGACGAAGGCTTCGAGACGCTGGCGGGATTTGTGCTGGCAAAGCTGCAGCGCATTCCGAAGCAAGGCGACAGCTTCGACTACGACGGCCGCCGATACGCGGTTGCCGGAATGGACGGCCTGCGCGTGGAGAGCGTGAAAATCGAAATCGCGCAGCCGGCACACGCGGCAACTCCCGCAACGTCCAGTGGCCAGTTGAGTTTCGAGTTTCAAGAACAGCTTCAAGTTTCAAGAACAGTTTCGAGTTTTAAGTTTCGAGTTTCCAGCTTCAAAGAAAATTTCAAGTTTCCAGTTCTAGGCTTCGATGTAGAGACCAGTTAGCGTCCAGTAGTTAATCTTCAGCCAGAATGCAGGAATCAGAAGATTGTCATCACGACGAGGGCTTCAGCCCGAGGAGGGATCTGTTTTTCGTGCGCCATGGCAATCCACTCCGCGGCAAAAAAGCAGATCCCTCGTCGACCTGAAGGTCTCCTCGTGATGACAACCTTCCAATTCGGCCGCAAGCCTAAGGTCGAGGTACAGGCTATTACACTTGAAACTTGAAACTCGAAACTGATTCTTGAAACTTGAAACTCGAAACTTGAAACTGCCTTTCTGATGCTGCGTTACGTCTCATCCCGCCTGCTGTACATGCTGCCGGTAGTCTGGCTGGTGGTTTCGGTTGTCTTTCTGCTGATCCACTTCGTCCCCGGCGATCCTATCCAGCAAATGTTGGGTGAAGGTGCACCGGCGACCGACGTGGTTGCCGCCCGTCATGCTTACGGACTGGATGTCCCGCTCGGCAAGCAATATGTGAACTACTGGCGCGGCATTCTGCATGGCGACATGGGGAAGTCGCTGCGCATGAACCAGAATGTCGGGCACATCATCGCGCAGGCGTATCCGGCGACCATGGAGCTGACGTTGGCCGCGCTGATTGTCGCGCTGGCGCTGTCGATTCCCGCGGGCGTGCGCTCGGCTTTGCGCCGCAATCGCTGGGACGATCGCGTGCTGAGCTTTGTTTCGCTGCTGGGATTGTCGTTCCCGAACTTTGCCCTGGGGCCGATTCTGATTTTGTTTTTCGCGATCGAGTTGGGATGGCTGCCGGTGTCCGGCTCGGGTTCGATCGCGCATCTGGTGTTGCCCGCAATCACCATGGGCGGAGCGCTGGCGGCGATTCTCACGCGAATGGTGCGCACCTCGATGCTGGAGGAGTTGGGACAGGATTACATCCGCACCGCGCGCGCCAAGGGGCTTCCGGAGCGGACCGTGGTCTATCGCCATGCGTTGCGCAATGCGATGATCCCGATCCTGACAGTCGTGGGATTGCAGTTTGGCGCGCTGCTGGCCGGCGCCATCGTCACGGAGACGATTTTCTCGTGGCCGGGGATTGGCCGGCTGACGATCACGGCGATCTCCAATCGCGACTATTACCTGGTGCAGGGCTGCATTCTGATGATCGGGTTGACGTATGTGCTGGTGAATTTCCTGACCGATTTGCTGTACTCGGCATTCAATCCGCGGATACGGCAGTGACCATTGCACTTGATTTTTTGCAACTCCGGGTTTCCAATCTCCTACAGGCAGCATCTTCCCAGTAGAGAGTGGAGGCATCCATGAGCAGGATGGATCGGCGTCATCACGTGGAACCAGCCAGGACCAAGTCGCAGAGCGGAGCGCGAGCGGTTTACTCTCGCGGTCGCAGTGACCGACCAACCGCGACACCCAGCTCAGCCCACCCCGATCCTGCCGAGCAGGAAGCTGCGAATTATCAATCGGAGAAGGTGCGTACCGGAATCGTCTCGGTCAACGGCCAGGATGTCGGCGTCATGCACTGCCGGCGGCCATAAACCAGCTGAGTGCACCCCACCGTCGCAACCCTTCACAGCTGAAAGTAATACGTATTGGCTTTCCGGCCTGCGGCCAGGTGTCGAACTGCGTGAGACCGGTGTCTGCGCGAGAACCGTGCCGTCCCTGAAGGGACTCAGGTTCTTTTTCCACTCAACCCAGCACTCCGCCTCCGGCTCCGTGCTGGGCTAAGATATGCCGTGCCTGCGGCACTGAAGTTTCGCGAATCTTATTCCACCGCTGCGTCGCAGCACAGTTCTCACGCAGACTCGTAAGAGATTCCTCAGCGATCCGCGCCGTCCAGCTGCGAGCCTGACGTAACCGTGAAGTTCTCCTGCGACGAGAAGTAGTAGCCACTGGTATCCCAGGTACGAATCACGAGCTGGTAATTGCCCGGGCTCAAGGGCACGGTCGCGTTGAGAATCCCATTCTCGCTTTCCGCGACCACCGTGCTGTTGATGTACGCCACCATGCCGGTGATCGAGTATTCGTTGTCCTTCGACGCGGACGCGATCGATATCGGCGAGGTCAGATTGCCATTGGCTGTCGGCGAGCAGATGTTTACCTGACGATCGTGGGTCTCGGTGCAACTGGGCGTGCCTTGGAAGAACTCTTCCATGTCTTGCGACGTGGCGCCGTCGCCGGGACAGCTGTTGAGCCCGAGCAGATCGCAGAACAGACGCAGCTGGCTGCCCTGTTTGTAATGGGTGTCCGACTGATAGCCGCGATTGACCTGCGGCCCGATCACCACCTCCCAGATGTGTCCGCCGCAGTTGTTGGGATCGGGATAAAGACCGCATTCGTTGTCGCCATTCAGTTCGCCTTCATCGAAGGTGACCACCAACACCCCATCACCTCCGGCTTGAAATGGCGGACTGGCCAGCAGCTGCGGAACGAATGTTTGCAGGTACTGATCGGCGGCTTCCAAGGCCTGCTGGTCGCTACTGCCGTCGTGCGCGTCGTGATCGAGGTCGGGAGAGATCCAGGTGAAGTTCGCCAGATGGTTATTCTCGATGTCCTGCAACATCCAGGGATCGGCCGGAACCATGTTGCGCTCCTGCCAGAGGAAATCGGCTACATCGTTATAGAAAGGGAAGGGATTGTGCCGCTCAACATAGAGGCCCGATTGTGCGCCCATGTAGCCAATCGACGGCATGGACTGGAAGTATCCGCGCCACGTCTTGCCCTGGGCGGCGAAATGGCGAACCAGGTTGTCGATGGTGATGATCTGCGAACATCCATTGCCATTACAGAGGCCGCCATCGCCTTCGCCATCAAACGGCGCCATTCCCGAGGTCAGCTCACCATAGGCCAGCCATGAGCCATGCGAGTCAGAAAACAGCTGCATGCCCTCGGAGTATTGCGTGGCCAGCGACGACAGGTACGGCATGTATTCCAGCGCGTACTGAATGCTGCGATTCTCTTCCATGATCACGACCACGTGATTGGAGCGGGTCGGACTCGCCGGGTTGTGCTGCGATTCCCGCGAACTGCCTGTTTTCGGCAACTCATTGGAGGGGGTGGATTCTTGCGCGAAGACGAAGGTGGTTAGCGACAATACAACGGCCAGAAGGGGCAGACTTCTACAGCGGGACATATTCACTCCTGATTCGTAATCGGTTACGTGACTTTGCTAATCGCTCTGCTGAACCTGCGTTGTCGCAGTCGCAGAAAGATCAGCCCGCTCGCCGGACGAGGGTTGGCCGACGAGTTACAGGTGCCAATCGGAGAATGTCTGGCTGGAGGCTTCGTGAGAATTCGGAGCATTCTGCACGAGCCATTTGGTGAGGTAAGAGTAGATGGAGATGCGCGATAAATTAGCTGGCTGGAAACCCTAGAGTTTAGGGTTAATTGCCTTAGCGAAGCCAGAAAACGGTACCTCAGTTCGGCTTGCGCTCGGTTGACTTGCAGGCTCCGGCGCATGGGTTATTGGCCCACGCGACTCCCAGGGCGTGCAGGATCAGCTTATCGCCTTCCGTTAATGCACTGGCCTCTACTACCGCTTCATAGGCGTAGAGGACAAGTTCACTGCGGGTGATGCACCAGGGTTCGTGGCGTACTACACCCTGGCAGTGTTCGCAGGCAGAGTCCGCGCTGTACTTGTTGCTGTGTTGCCAGGTGCTGGCTTGCGTTGACATCTTCTTGTCCTCCTGCGACTCCGGCTCTCGCAACGGCTTAGCCCGCGAAATCGAAGATCATGCTCTGCAGCGTAGCCTTTTGCGACGGGTGCATCATCCCCCAGACGAGCTAGGGCCATACCGCTTTAGCCGGAGAACATCGAGAGTTATTGGTGTGTTGGCGGGTTTACGTAGGAGAGACATCCAAGCAAGTTCGATTTTCTCCCGGCTTGTGTCGCTAATGGGTTAGTTTGAAATTGGGTTCAAGCGATCTTGGGTGGAGCACGCCTTGAGGCGTGCATTTGAGATCCGCTGAATCCTCAGCTTCAGCCGCTGAGGTAAGGGTTACATTTACCTCAGGCGCTAAAGCGCGTGTCGAATTGGGGCTGGAATATGCACGCCTCAAGGCATGCTCCACCCGACACCTGGCGAGTAGTGATTTTCAAACTGACCCATGATCAGGCGCGGATTCACATTGCGCGTGCCAGGTGAAATGAAGTAACGTGACAGCTCACGCCTGGACAATTCAGAGGAAGCAAATGGAACGGCTAGTCAAGGTGCCGGGCCAGTACGCCCATCGCCGCAATCACGATGAAACCTTCGACTCGATTTGTAAGCTCTGCTCTCTGACAGTCGCGCGCGCCTATCGCGAAACCAACCTGTCTCAACTGGAACTTCGGCACGTCTGCCAACCGGTGGAAAGGCGGCGAAGCACGCGCGTTGTGCACCAGGTCTACGACCCAGTCGCGGGAGTTTCCGAAGCCGGATGAGCCGATCCTCCAGCGATCCTCCAGGTAACAAAAAGACGAGGCATCCTTTTGCAGGATGCCTCGAAGTTTTACTCTACACGCTTGCGCCGATTCGAACCGTCAGCCGGCTCGAATCGCACGTCCTACCTTACTTGCAGGTGGGGAACTTCCAGCTGGAAACGTCGGTGCTCCAGCCAAAGGTGCCCGTAGCCGTGTAGTACTCGGTGGTGTAGAAGAAGGTGCAATTGTCGGAGGGATCGATTTCCATGGTGCTGTAATCACCCCAACGATTGCCCGTATCAGTCTGTGAGCCGCTGCCGTTCACGGAGAACACTTCCGGCGAAAGCGTGCCCAGCGTATCGGTGAACTCGCGTCCGGCAACTGCTACGGAAGAGTACACGCTGGTGCTGGACTCGCTGTAGCCCACCAACACGTCATCGACGTTGTCGCGGGTCAGCGAACCCATCCAGCGATAGTTGCTGTCGCCAGTGGTTCCGACGTACGTGCCCTGCTGGAACACGTTAAGCGAGGTAACCGGGACGGTCTTGAGGTTGGAAGTGAATTCCATCCACCGTACACCGATGGCCGAGGTCGCCGCATTCCATACATCGAAGTTCACGTACCAGTGCTGCGACGGAGCGGGTTTGGGAGGAGTGGCCGTCGCGTTGGCTGGCGGCTTGTCTTCCCAGTAGGCGAAGCGATACATCAAGCGATCGCCAAGAGAATCCAGGTCGTTGCTGGCGCCGACGGTGGGCTGCGGAACGCAGGCGCCGCCGTACTGTCCATTGCAAGACGGAGTGTAGGGGGCGACAGAAACCAGCTGCGAGTTGCCCAGGCCGGTCATGGTTGCGCTGCCGGTGGACCAGTCGCTGATGTGCATGGAGTAAACCGACAGGTGAGAGGTGTCGACATCGCCTACGCTGCCGATGAAGAATTCATCTTCGGTGGAAGGAGGCTGGGTCGGCGAATCGCGATCCGCCGGCAACAAGCTGTCTTCGGTCGACTTCAACTGGAAGCAGATCTGCTCGGCGGACGAATCGCCCACCAGCATCTTGGCGCGATCATAGCCGCACATTACCGGGCCGACAAAGCCGCTGCCGCCAGGACCGAAGTTATTCCAGTTCTGGAAGTAGCCGTCGCTGGCGCCGTGGCTGGACCAGACACCCCACTTGGGATAGTCCGGGAAGCCGCTCTTGAGCACCGGGAACTCATAGGCGTACCACATGTTGTCAGAGAAGGTTGAGGTCTGCGAAATCGCGACGCAGACTGCGTAGGGCGAGGAGAAGACGTTCTGCGTCATGATCCAGCGCTGGGCATCGCGATCGAACTTCACGATGATGTCGCCATCGTTGTCGTTGGCGCACATCGAACCCGGCAGCAGAGCCTGCCATATGGCGTTGCCGAGGGTGCTGTCCTGGCCGTTGATGGGAATAATGGCGCCCGTGCTCTTATTGAAATCGGCATAAGAGACGTTTACCCACTGGACGACTTCGGTGGTACCAACTGCCAGAGTGGTGTCCGGCGGAGCATCCGGAACGCTGTAGTTCGGGAAGCCGACGCCCACGCCCAGCACATGATAGTTAAGGCCGAACTCGCCGCTCGGCGTTGTCCCATGTTGCACGACGGGATCGGCGGCCGGCGAAACGTACGGTTTAGGAACACGGTGTACGGGGTTAGCTAAATGTAGTCCGTAAGGCGGAGGAGCTTCTCCGGTGGTTACATGTCCGGCGCCAAAAGCTCGCGGATGTTGAAGGACAGGCTGTGCAGCGTCCGCTGCCATGACCGGCAGGCAGGACAGCAACAGGGCACCCATAGCAAGGATGGATACGCCCAGCATCTTACTTCTCGTCATTGTTCCCCTTCTCCTTTTCTCCACAGCGCCGATTACAGCAGGCGGTCACGGTGTGACGTGGAGCAGTAACGCAACAGCAGGTCGAGTTGGTTGATTAAGCGCAGTCTTAAGATTTCGGGAGCGGACTGCACGTATTTTTGTTGTCGAATCTGGATCAGTGCCCTTAGGCGGGTGCTTGCATTTTTACCACAGCGACTTGCAAGAGGCAACTATTTATTGCGTAGTAACCTTTGCCGCGGACCCAGCAGCCGATCATCGACTTGCCACGAAGATCGTAGCGTGAACAAAGGATTGAACTTAGATAGTTGCACGAGTTCTCAGGTGATTCTGCTTCCGGCAAAGTCCCAAAAGGAAGGCTACGACGACAGGCAGTTTTCAATTCCAGTACCATCTCCGGATCAAAATTGGAATTGCACGAAACCGTTGCGCTGCACTTTCGTTGACAAACCCCCGACTGGACCGTAGCCTGTTCGCACGAGGAATTATTTTGATCAAGTTCTCAGGCAATCGAATGAACCAGCCCGTGATGCTCGGCCCGCTGGAAATGCAAGTGATGGATGTCGCCTGGAGTGCCGGTCGGTGTAGTGTCCGCGACGTGGTGGAGAAGCTGGACAGCAAACTCGCCTACACCACTGTGATGACGACGCTCGACCGGCTGTTCAAGAAGGGTTTGCTGGCGCGCGAGAAAGAAGAGCGCGCGTTTCTCTATTCGCCCGCGCTTTCCAGCGAGGAATGGGAACGCAGGCGCGCCGGCGATCTGGTCGCAGGATTTCTTGCCGGGCCGCAGCCTTCGCGGGACCTGTTGCTTTCGTCCCTGGTTGATGCCGTCGGCCAGCACGATGCTGTGTTACTCGACGAACTGGAAGCGAAGATTCGCAAAAAGCGACAGGAACTCTCGCGGGCGACGAAATGACCCTTCCCTATACCATGCGGCTGTTGTGCCTGTGCTGGGCCTCGTTTTTTATGGTGCACATGGTGCTCGCCCTGGTGGCGCGTTTCGGTGCCGGCACGGCAGTGCGAGTTGCCGAGCACATGAAGCCGCGCTCGGCGGCGCGATTGCTGTTTATCCTGCGCACATCGCCGTTGGTTTTGACGCTGCTGGCCGTGCTGGCATTTTGCATTCCCAGTTATTTGTGGCTTGAGCCCGAGGTCACGGGCGAACGCGTCGGCCTGATCTGCATGATCATGGCGTTGGCCGGTGTCGCGATCTGCGCGTCTGCCCTGATCAGGGTCTGTGGAGCGGTTCGCGGAACGGTTCGTTATCTTCACCATTGTCAGCATCACGGACGCAAAGTCACGGTGGGGGGCGAAGCCTCACCAGCCCTGCTGCTGAAAGACAAATCTCCGGTGTTGGCGGTTGCCGGCGTCTTTCGACCGCAGCTGGTCATTTCGCAGCGCGTGATGCGCGGGCTCTCCGCGGAAGAACGAGAAGCCGCATTGCGTCATGAGCAAGCGCATTGCATCTCCGGCGACAACCTGAAGCGCTTCCTGATTCTGCTCTCGCCCGATCTCCTTCCTTTCATTCGCACCTTCGGCTCGCTGGAGCGCTCGTGGTCCAGATTCACCGAGTGGGCCGCCGACGATTCGGCAACCGAGGGCGATCCGCAGCGCGCGCTGTCGCTGGCTTCAGCGCTGGTTCGCGTCGCCAAGATGGGATCGAAGCCGCAGCTCGGTTATCTCTCCTGCTCGCTGCTGGGCAGCGACAATGACCTTTCCCAGCGTGTCGATCGCCTCCTGCGTCCGCAGATGAAATCGCGCAAGCCGGTCAGAGAAGTCGTTGCTCTCCTGACAGGTGCGGGCGCGCTCGTGACCTCGGCGATTGCCGTGATTACGCTGTGGCCGGGCAGCCTCGCGCTGGTGCATCGCGCGCTGGAACAGCTGGTTCACTAGGAACATCTCAACCGCAACCTGAACTTCGCGACGGCCTCCGCACGCCTTTCGCTAAGATGTTTTCATGTCCACGTGGACGCCTGCCAGCCTCGCCGCGGCTGTCCTCTTGCTGGTGCCGTTCCTGCTGCTCGCCTTTGCGGGGCAGCCGGTCATCGATCGATCAATCGTCTTTCTCCTTCCGCGCGACTGGCGATTCCCGCGGTAGGAGCGATTCCATATTTCCTCGCTGCCTATTCCTCTCCTTATTTTCAGTGGTTGTGCGTCTTTGTTTATGCGGCCGTTCCCGTCGCGTTGGTGACCCTGCTCTGGCATGCGGCGCAGCGCGATCCCGGCCAGCGCGGCGATTGGCGCGACTTCGCGGTGCTGGCGGTGCTCGGAGTCGTGGTCGAGTTCCACTTCCTCGAGTCGGCCTGGCCGGTTCACGTTCGTTCGCTCAATCGCTTATTGCTGCTGGATGTGGGACTGTATGGCTTTCTCGCGGTTCGGCAGTTGAGCGGAGTCGGATTCAACTTCTGGCCGCGCCTGCGAGACTTCAAGATCGGGCTTCGCGAACTTGCTTTCTATGCGCCGATCGCGATTCCACTCGGGCTAGGTCTGGGATTCTTACACTTCCATCCAATTCTGCCGTCGCTGCGCAGATTCCTGGTGTCCTGGATTTCGATCTTCGCCTTCGTAGCGATATTGGAAGAAACGTACTTCCGTGGCTGGGTCCAGAACCTGCTGGAGCGCCGACTTGGGCGGTTGTGGTCGCTGCTGCTGACGTCGGCACTGTTCGGCCTCTCGCACTTCAACAAGGGCGCAACACACTTCAACTGGCGCTATGTGCTGCTGGCGACGTTTGCAGGAATCTTCTATGGACGGGCGTGGCGCGAAGAGCGCCGGCTGGTTGCATCCGCCGTCACCCACGCGTCCGTCGACGCGATATGGTCGATCTGGTTGCGATGAGCCTGCGGCTCGTGCGCCGGATTGCCGATCACCGCCGGAGTTGTTGCCGGCGCCTCCCACCGGAAATATCCTAGGCCGACTCGCATCTGGTGGTGTACTGCGTTCGGAATCGCAATCGCCAGGCACAGGCCCATGATTCCATGCGCCACTCCCAGCGAATACAAATTGCGATAGCGCAAGAACAGAGCGCAGGCGGCGATTCCCCATATCAGGGTGACGACCATCAGAAACGAATTGGGAAGATGTGCGATGGCGAACAGCGCCGCGGCGATCGATGACCGCCGCTGTCTCGTGTCGGCAACAGCCGGAGCAGCCGCACCATGAAGAAGTCTTGCAGAATAAATTGCTGCACCAGCGCCCAAAGCATATAAGCGAGCACCGACGACTCCACAGCAAAGCCGTGAAATAAGACGACATGCAGCGTATGCATCCGCGAGGCAATCCAGATGACGAGCGCGGCGACGAGCAATGCCGCGCAGACAATCCACAGAGATCGCCGAATTCCCGCGAGCCCCAGGCCGAGCGAATCTGCAGTCGTTTGCGATCGCAGTGTGGAAATGACAATCCAGCAAAAGGTCGCGATGCCGATCAGCTTTTGCGCGAATGGACCGCTCCACAGCGCCATCAAGATCAGCGCGAAGACAATCGTCACTTCCAGCAGATCTCGCGTGCAGAGCTTATTCTCGCGCTTGGAGGAAAGCGATTCTTGCGATCGGGAAGCTGTATCAGGCACGAACTTCGACCAACCTTAGCGGAGAGATTCAGGGTTTACGAATTCAGCAATGATACTAGGAACGCATAAAGCGCTGCACAAATTCCTGCAACGAGGCGACAGAAAACGTGGCCAATGCGGCGGCTCGCTGCGTCTCCGCCGCCATCGCCTCATCATCGCCGGTGATCAACACCGTGCGCATGCCGAGCCGACTTCCTGCCTCGATATCCCGAACTGAATCTCCAACCATCACGCTGTTCTCCGGACGCGCAGCGGGGAAATCCTGGAAGGCCTGCTCGAAGAGTCCGGTCAGCGGCTTGCGGCAGTTGCACTGGCCATCGTCGTGTGGGCAGACATAGATCGCATCCAGGTGCGCGCCATGCGCCGCCAGCCGTTGCCGCAACTGATCATGCATTCGATCCAGATCCTGCCGCGAATATAGGCCGAGCGCAATCCCGCGCTGGTTGGTGACCACGATCACCTTCCGCCCTGAGCGATTCAGCTCCGCGATCGCATCTTCCACGCCGGGCAGCAGCTCGAACTCCTCCCAACAGGTCACGAACTGGCCGTCAGGCGGATTGCGGTTCAAGACGCCGTCCCGATCTAGGAAAACGTGCGAAATATTTGCCGGCTCAATCGTCGCGTGGTCCTTCCTCATCCTTATAATCTTGATAACTAGCCCTCGCTCGGTTCTGGGAAGATCCTCAACATTCTTACGTAATGCAAGAGGGGCGGATGCCATCTTCTCTGAATCTGGCCGGCGTCTTCCGTGACGCGCTCAGCGAACACATCACTATAATCCGGCGGCTGCAATCGCATCAGGACGAGTTTGAGCGTGCGGCCGTGCTCATCAGCGAGGCTCTATCGCGCGGCAACAAAGTCCTCTGGTGCGGCAATGGAGGCAGCGCCGCGGATTCTCAACATCTCGCCGCCGAACTCGTCGGTCGATTCCGCCGGCGCCGCTCTGGCCTGGCTTCCATCGCGCTGACCACCGACACCTCGGTTCTAACCGCCATCGCTAATGACTTCGGTTATGACGAAATCTTCCAGCGCCAGGTCGATGCGCTGTGCCAGCCGGGCGATGTGGTGGTCGGCATCTCCACTTCGGGCAACAGCAAGAACGTTTGCGCAGCGCTGCAGAAGGCGCGCGAGATCGGCGGCAAGACGGTCGCCATGACTGGCAAGAGCGGTGGACACCTGGCGGCGATCGCCGATGTCTGCATTCGCGTGCCGTCGACCGATCCCGCGCGCATTCAGGAGGCGCACATCCTTTATGGGCACATGCTGTGCGAATGGGTCGAGCTCGCGACTTGCATCAGCCAGGTATTGGTAATGGCCGGAGGCGCCGATTGATTCCCGAGCTGCGTGAAATCCTGGCGCTGGTTGAGTCCGGCTGGCATCATCCGCGCGTTCTGGTCGTGGGCGACGTGATGCTCGACCAGTACATCTGGGGCGAAGTGGAGCGCATCTCCCCCGAGGCGCCGGTTCCGGTCGTGCGCGCTACGCTGCGCGACGAAAAGCCCGGCGGCGCTGCCAATGTCGCGATGAACCTCGCCGGACTCGGCGCGTGTGTCACGCTGGTTGGCTTTGCGGGTGGAGATCGCGAGCAGCAAACCCTGGAGACGCTGCTGGCCGATCACGGCATCGAGCCGTCGCTGATCGCGATTCCAACTGCGCCGACGACCACGAAGCTGCGAATTCTCTCCGGCCATCAGCAGATGATGCGGGTCGACAGCGAGCGCAGGGCAGAGTTTTCTCCGGAAGACTACCAGCAGCTGTTGCAATGCGCCTTAGCCGCGATGACGGATGCCTCGGTCGTTGTGCTCTCCGATTACGCCAAAGGAGTCCTCACGGAAGAGGTTTGCCAATCGCTGATTGGCGAGGCCAGGCGTCGCGGCGTTCCTGTGCTGGTCGATCCCAAGAGCCGGGACTTCGCGCGCTATCGCGGCGCAACCGCCATTTGTCCCAACTTGAAGGAATTGGCTGCGGCAATCGGCGAAGCAGCCAGCGATGTCGAAGCTCTGCTGAACTCCGGTCAGGCCCTCGTATCCGATCTTGATCTGCAATACATCGCGGTGACGCTGGGCGAGCAGGGAATTGCTGTCCTGCAACGGAACTCCCGATCGCACGCGCCTGCCGTCGTTCGGCAGGTCTATGACGTCTCCGGCGCGGGCGACACCGTGATCGCCGTTCTCGCTCTGGCCGCAGCCTGCGGCGTTGCTGTCGAAACGGCGATTGCGCTGGCGAACACGGCTGCCGGAATCGTGGTCAGCAAAGTCGGCACAGTTCCCATCCAGCGCGAAGAGCTGCTGGGCGCACTGTCGCAGCAGCTTGCGCTCCACATGGACGAGAAGGTGCTGCGCTGTGACCGGCTGCTGGCGCGGGTTTCAGCCTGGCGGTCGGCGGGCGAGCGCATCGTCTTCACCAACGGCTGCTTCGACATTCTGCACATCGGACATATTTGTTTGTTGGAGCAGGCACGGCACAAAGGCGATCGCCTGATCGTCGGGCTTAACAGCGACGATTCGGTTCGCCGGCTGAAAGGTCCGCTGCGACCGATTGTCTCTGAATCCGAACGCGGGCGCGTGCTGGCAGCGCTCAGCTCGGTTGACGCCGTGGTCGTTTTCGACGAAGACACGCCGCTGCGGCTGATCGAAGCCATCCGTCCCGATGTTCTGGTGAAGGGCGGAGATTATACCGAGGACGCTGTCGTCGGCGCTCGCGAGGTCCGCGCGTGGGGCGGGCGGGTGGAACTGATTCCGCTGGTCGGCAACATCAGCACTTCGCGGCTCATCGCGAAATCTGTCAACGGCGCCGTGAGTAACGCAACCGCGAGGTCGTTCTCGGCATGAAACACCTCGGCCTGCCACCGCTATTCTTTTCGGTTCGCCTGCCAACCATGCTGGCGATGTTCTGGCGACGCCACTTCAGTCGAGCGAAAATTTCCGGCGTGTCGCGCAAAGATCCGCTGTCGTTCCTCATCTTCCGGCTGGATGCGCTAGGCGATGTCGTGCTGACCACACCGCTCTTCCGCGCGCTGAAAGCTGCTCATCCCGAGTCGCGCTGCACGGTCGTCGTTCAGGAACAATACAAATCGCTGCTCGTCACCAATCCGCACATCGACGAGATTCTGACCCTGCCGCGAATTCGTCCGGCGTGGCTGCCGCAGCGCCTAAAGCGGCTGGCCTCGGCGACGCTGCTGTACTGGACGCAACTTCGCCGAAGGCACTTTGACTTTGCCGTCTCGCCGCGCTGGGATGTGGACGAGCACCTGGCAACCTACCTCTGCGTCCTGACGCACGCGGCCAGCCGCGTTGGTTACAGCGAAAAAGTCTCGGCCGCGAAGCAGCTGATCAACCGCGGATTCGATGCGGCTTATGATCTCTGTCTGCCGCCGGGAGCGGTGCGGCATGAAGTCTTGCGTAATCTGGCGATCGCCGAGGCGCTCGGCGCAACCGAGTTGGACGGCAGGATCGAGATTCGTTTGACCGAACGCGACCGCCGCAAAGCGGCGAAGCTTCTCGCCAAAGTCTCAGCCTCGACCAAACTGATCGCCATCGGAATCGGCGCTAACAGTCCCGGACGGCGCTGGCCTCTGCAGCGCTATGCCGACGTCGTGGCGCAGCTGCGCAAACAGTACGACGTGCAACCAGTGATCGTGTGCTCCGGCCCTGAACTGGGCGATGCCCTGAAGCTCGCTGATCGGTTGCCCGTGAGGCCGATCATCCTCAGCGGCGCCGGACTTCGCGAGGTCTGCGCGGTGCTGGAGCGCTGCGAACTGTTCCTGGGGAACGACAGCGGTGCGGCACATCTGGCTGCAGCTATGGATTGCAAGGTGATCGTGATCTCGCGCCACCCGCTCGATGGCGATCCCAATCACTGCAACAGCCCGGTACGCTTCGCTCCGCAATGTGCCCAGCTCAAGGTCTTGCAACCTCCAACTGGACTGGACGAGTGCCATGAAGGCTGCCGCGTCGCCGCCGCGCACTGCATTACCGGTGTTTCGGTGGACAGAGCTGTCGCGGCGGCTCGGACCATGCTGAGCGAGGAGCGAACCTCGATCAGAATGCCATCGCAGCCCTGGCCCGACCACGCGGCGCATCAGCGACTGCTGTACTCCCATTCCGCCGAGGCGATTCGCCGCGCCGTCGAAACCGTTCGCTCCGACGCGGCGCAGCCGCTGGCGCCGGCTTGATCGGATCATGCCGTGAACCCCAGCGTTCTCTCCTCGCGCTATGGCCGAATTCTGAAGGCGGTGTTCTCAGGCACCGCCGCGAGAGTGCTGAGCAGCGGACTCGCGCTGATCACTCTGCCGCTGGCCGTTCGTTATCTTGGCGCGGAACGCTATGGAGTTTGGGCAACCGTTACCACCACTGCGGTCTGGATGAACCTGCTCGACCTCGGCATCGCCAACACACTGACCAACCACATCTCGCAAGCCTACGCGCTCGACGACAAACGATCCGCCGCGCGTTACTTCACCAATGCGCTGCTGCTGACCGGCGGCATTGCTGGCGCTGCCGCGATTGTGTGCGCGTTCCTGCTTCCACGCATCAATTGGGTTCGACTCTTCAACGTCAGCTCCGACGTGAGCGCTGTCGAAATCGATCACACGATCGCGGCTGCCTGCGCGTTGATGTTGCTCGCACTGCCGTGCAATCTGGTCAGCAAGCTGCTCGCGGGATACCAGGAGCTGCATCGCAACAATTACGCGACGTGCGCGGGCGCTCTGGCCAGTCTGGGCGGTCTCGCGCTCGGAATTGTCCTGCACGTTTCCATGCCGATGTTGTTCGTGATGTCGGTGGGCTGCCTCACCTTTGCCACTCTCGGCAACCTGCTTCTCGTCGTCGGCTGGCAAAAGCCATGGCTGCGGCCGCGGCCATCGTTCATCGATTTTTCAGCGATCCGGGAACTGCTCCGTTCCGGCTCCTCCTTCTTTCTCATCCAGGTTGCCGCGGTGGTGGTCTTCAGCTCCGACAATCTGGTCGTGAGTCACTACCTCGGCGCGGCTGAAGTCACGCCTTACAGCGTTACCTGGAGATTGGTCGGACTGGCTGCGGTTCTGCAATCCCTCATCTTTCCGGCGCTCTGGCCGGCGTACGCCGAAGCCTACGCCAGGCGCGACTTCCTGTGGATTCGCCGCACCTTTGCCGCGACCATGAAAGGAACTGTCGCGCTGAACGCGTTCTGCGTAGCGATTCTGCTGCTCTTCGGCCGCAGCCTGATTCGCCTCTGGGCAGGTCCGGCGGCGGTGCCCACGACCGCTTTGTTGCTGGCAATGGGAATCTGGGCTTTGATCAATGGCTTCATGAGCGTCGAATCCTGCCTGCTGGCAGCGCTGAATCGCACGCGCGAGCAGGCGGTGCTGTCCGTCATCGCCGCAGCCCTGAACATCGCTTTGTCGTTATGGCTTGTGCGCCACATCGGATCGCTCGGCGTGATCGGCGGAACGATTCTGTCCTATCTCCTGGTGCTCGTCGTGCCCCAGAGCCTGATCGTGCGACGCGTGTGGAAGCGGGAATTGGTGATCGGCGAACGGCCGCGACTTATGGTTCGGCCGTCGTTGCTGGCAGATGTTGGTTCCGACACTTGAGCTGTTCTTCAGCGGCGCAACAAAAAATCCCACCCAAGCCACGTGAGCTCGGGTGGGACACTCAGCGAAGGATTAACAAACCTACTTCCTGGCGCTTAGAAATGCAGCGCGGGACTTTTCTGTAGCGATGCAGCCTGCGGTGTGAACGACACTCCGCGCAACACTTCTGCGAAATTCGCCGAAGTGAAGGTCGTGAAGCTCTCGTTCGGAGGAAGGCTGGTCGCGCTCAGCTGATCGCTGATGACCACCAGTTTATTGGGGTCGGCCCCCTGATCGCCGCTGCCGCTCACGGTTGAAGTGATGGCGTAGATCGTTACCGTGCCATCGCTGTTATTAACACCGGTGAGGTTGCGCAGTCCATCGGTTCCGGGAGACCAGGGCAGTCCCGTCGCCGAATTGTTTCCCGTGGGATAGTTGGTGACGGTGTAGGGAACTCCCAGCTGCAATCCCGCCTGCAGCACATAAGCCAGGTTCCACTGACCCGAGGTGGAATCGAAGATCCACTTCTGCAATCCCGCCGTCGTGGACGAAGCAGCCGTGGTGTAGAGGCCGTTGGAGTAGGTGTTGTCGCCATTGCCTTCGTCGGCAACGTACAGCGTGTTGGCGTCGCCAAACCAGATGCCGAAGGGGAATGAGGTCTTGGACTTCAGCTTGGTCGGGAAGCCCTGCAGGACGCACATATTGTTGGGATCGAGCCCCTTGGTCTGCAGCAGGGAGGGGTCGTAGTCGAGCGGCGCCAGCGGCAAGCCCCCGCCGGATGGAGGCAGGCCGACGCCGTTGTTGTCGTTGCAAATCGTCAGCGTGGGGTCGACCCAGTAGACGGTGTTGACGCCGTTGCCGCCGCTGCCCTTGGTGTAATACAGGACGTTGTCGAAGATAGTCAGGCCACGGAAGTTGGTGTCCTTGCCGATCTTGTCTTCCTGATCGCCGAGCTGGGTAATGTTGAAGCTGGCAACCGGTGTCGGCATACCGGCTGGAGTCTGCGAAATTTCGGACTGCATCAGCGGGGTTATGATCTGCGCGCCGGCGCCAATGATGATGCCATCGGGCTGAGGATTGCCGCCGTTGCCGGCGTTGCCCGAGGTATAGAAGAAGTCGGCGCCGTTGCTGTTGTTCAGGATGGCGGCGCGGCCGTTGTTGCCGCTGTAGGCGTTGGTCTGGGTGAAGTGCAGCTTGCCATTCACGTCGACCTGCGCCACCGCGCGATAGTAGCTGACGCCTACCGGATTGGTGGGATCGACGATCTGGTTGGTGTTGGAATTCGAGACGTCGATGTTATCGATGCCGGAAACGTAGCCCATGAACGTCAGGTATTGGCCGTCGGTCGAAAGATTCAACGCCAGCTCCGACTTCGACGAGAAACTGGTGACCAGTTGATCGCCCAGCAGCGCCGTCCCGATCGAGCGGGTGTTAGGGACTGTCAGAGTGTTAACCAGCGAGCCCGAGGTCGTGTATTGATCCAGGTAGATTGCCGATGTGAGTCCGAAGCTGCCATCGACCAGATTGTTGTTAAAAACCATGGGATAGACGCCGTTATTGGTGGCAGGACCGGAGCAACCGCCGGTTGTCTGGGCGCAGTTGGGCGGCAGAATCTGGCCGACTTGAACGTTGTTGGGATTGTTGTCGTACACGCTGCGGCTGACCACCAGGTTCCCAGGCGCGAAGAAGCTCTGCGCCGGGGCGGCAATGACGCCGGCAATCACGGTTGCTGAAAGAAAGAGGAGTGTGCGCAGACGATTCTGTTTTCTCAGCATAGTAGCTGTCACGAAAATCTCCTTATGGAATGTCGAAGTGGAGCTGGACCCGATGGCGATCAGGGGCCCGTCCAATATGGTGACAGCGGAGTGTTGAAGCCCGGTTGCAATGAGGTCACGATTCTATGAATGTCCGTTATCAATTCCGAAGCGAGGAATTGGTAATGACTGCGCGGTCATTATCGGAATCGGTTGCACCACGGAAGCACGGAAGACACGGAATTTGTTTTGCTAAGAATTCAAGGCCAGCCGAAGCAAATCTTCACGGCGCAAGTCTTTTCTAAGAGTCTTTCTTTCCTAATTTTCTAAAAGTCTTTTCTAAGAAGATGTCTTCTCACAAAAGTTAACTCCGTGTCTTCCGTGCTTCCGTGGTGAAAACGCTTTGCTTCCGTCGCGGATAGGGCTCACCGAGAGCTTAGACATTCGTGATAGCTTGAAGTCATGATCCACGAGATCTTTCCCGTCGGTCCGCTGCAATGCAATTGCTCGGTTGTCGGCGATGAGCAGACCAAGGAAGCCATCGTCATCGATCCGGGAGACGACATCGCGGACGTCATGGCGGTCATCCAGCGACACGGCCTCACGGTGAAGCAGATTGTCGTCACCCATGCGCACATCGATCATGTAGGCGGAGCTATGCAGCTGAAGCGCCTAACCGGCGCGCCCATTCTGCTCAACCAGAGCGATTACGCGCTGCTGAAGATGCTCGACGTGCAAGCCTCGTGGATTGGCATGAAGGCTCCCGAGAACGTGAGCATCGACGGCAGCATCAGCACCGGCGACAAAGTCAGCGCCGGCAGCCTGATCGCCGATGTGCTGCACACGCCGGGACACACCGAAGGCAGCATCTGCCTGTATTTCGCGCCGGAGAAGAAGCTGATCGCCGGCGATACGCTGTTTGCCGGCTCCATCGGCCGCACCGATTTGCCCGGTGGTTCGTACGAAAAAATCATGCGCTCGCTGCACGGTCCGGTGCTCGCGCTGCCCGACGAGACCATCGTCGTCCCCGGCCACGGCCCGCTCACTACCATCGGCGAAGAGCGCGCCAGCAATCCGTTTCTGGTCGGATGAGCAGACGAGTTTCGCGGGGTCTAACCCAGGGCGAGACGCGTTGACTCGAAGAAATTGTCGTGCCAAAGTAGATCTATGAGTCGGCAGAAGTTGAGGGTCGCAAACACGGAAACGGATAATCTGCTAGCCAATTTGCGCGGCGAAATCGCGGAAGTCGTTACCGACTGGATTCTCATGCGGCAGTTCGCGGTCTCGGGAAACCGTCTAGGTTCAGGCGACGCGGCCAAAGATATCGGCAACCCTGACCTCGCATTCGTTTACCTGCTCAAGGACAAACTTGAGGACGATCTTGTCGCGCGACTCTCCGAGCTAGCTGAGAAGAAAATAGGTCGTCTTAACTTCTATTTCGCAGCAGAAAAACTTGGGAAGTTTCAGAAGGAGGCTTCACTTTTTTCGGAATACATCGATAGAAAAGGATTTCGGAAGAAGCGAAACCAGAGCATAAGCCACAAAGAGCTCCCTGAGAAGTGGGAGGACCATAGGGCCCCGCTGGACATCCCTTACCGCACAATTCTACGGGCGATTGCCCACGCTTTACGTCTGATGAAGCGCATTGACAGAAGCGTGCTCGGTCCTTCGGCACCATATTTGTGGCGCGAGGTTCGCAAGCGGCGCTATGAGCCGATTATGTCTCCTCCCCGTGTGCAGTTCATGTTAGTGCCGTACTACCGCCTCTCCGAAGAGGACCGCCTTCGGATTGTGAGCGAGGAGGAACGAGAGGGAAGGATGGTGTGGACCGAGGTTCCCACAATCATCAACGGACTACCGACCAAGGTGCTTGCCTGTCAGCAGTGGGGGGTGATCCTGCTCGGAGACCGCCCGATCGCACTTCCCCAGTATCCACTGCAGCAGTTGACTGAGATCCGGGCATCTAGCCCCATCCATGAGCAGCGAACCGTCAACGCAAAATACAGGTGCGTACAAGCTAGTCCGGATGCCTTGTCGTTCGAGCCGGTTGAACGGCAATATCGATTCGAAGACGGCACAAGAACGGAGCTTGTTGACATTAGGGTGAGACTGAACGATCAAATCAGAAAGAGTATGGGGCCGATCAGGGTTGGGGACGCGAAGGACTTTACCCTCAGCGTCCGGATACTGAGCGGTTTTGAGGTGCCCGCTGCACCGTGAGGATTCTTGTAGGAATTGCCCTATCAGCAATCGGTTGCTCGCACCATACTTAAGCGATTAACGTGAGTTTGCCGTCCCTTTTGCCCTTCCCGCCGACGCATGTTATCCTTATTCCCGTAACAACATACGATAAAAGAGTAGGAGCGCAGCCGATTCAGTGTTAGCCCGAGAGAAAAAAGCCGCCTTGATTGCCGATAACCGCCGAGCCGATAACGATACCGGATCGCCGGAAGTTCAAATCGCCATCCTGAGCACCCGGATTGGCGAGTTAACCGAGCATTTCAAGACCCACAAGAAGGACCATGCCTCCCGGCGCGGTCTTCTCATGATGGTCAGCAAGCGTCGCAGTTTGCTCGACTACCTCAGAAAGTCCGACACCGAACGCTACAAAGCAGTCATTCAGAAGCTGGGCATCCGCAAGTAACGCGGCGGCACGGCGCTGAAGGTCTTAGCTTTGGGCGTATTCCATTCGGCTGGCGCGTGGGCGCCGGCAGGGCCCCGGACTTAGCATGACAGGTAGCGGGGACGCGGGCCAAAGAGTCGGGCGCGGGTGCGCCCATAACATTCGTCCAGCTTCTCTCGGCTGACTTGTATTTCACTCCATCTCCCATATCGTGCCGTCCGCCCTGCGAGGGTGGAGCACCGCTTCAGCGGTGCATATGGATGTCAGACGATTCACTGGCTTTAGCCGCTGAGGTAATGCCTCGCGTCATCGGTTGCGTTCGTTACGGAAGGAACTAAGCAAATGAATGAAGAAATGACGGCCACACTACACGGCGTCAACAAACATGAAATCAGCGTGGATCTGCCCGGCGGCAAGACCATTCGCTTTGAAACCGGAAAACTGGCCAAGCAGGCGCACGGCTCCTGCATCGTTCGCATCGGCGACAACGTCGTGCTGGCCACGGCCTGCGCCAATCCCGAGCCCCGCGAGGGCATCGACTTTTTCCCCCTCACGGTCGATTACCGTGAGTACACCTACGCCGCGGGACGCATTCCCGGCGGCTTCATCAAGCGCGAAGGCCGGCCCAGCGAGCGCGAAATCCTGACCAGCCGCCAGATCGATCGGCCCATCCGCCCGCTGTTCCCCGAAGGCTTCCGCTGCGAGACCCAAGTCATTGCGATGGTGCTCTCGGCCGACACCGAGAACGATCCTGACGTTTCCGGCATCAATGGCGCGTCGGTCGCGCTCAGCGTCTCCGACATTCCGTTCCACGGCCCCATCGGCGCAGTGCGCGTTGGCCGCGTGGACGGCAATTTCGTCATCAATCCCACGTATGACGAGCAGCGCTCCGGCGATTTGAATCTGATGGTGGTGGGCACCTCCGAAGGCATCGTGATGATCGAGTCCGGTGCGAAAGAGGTCTCGGAAGACCTCGTGGTTGACGCGATTGAGTTCGGTCACGAGCAGGTCAAGAAAATCTGCGCGGCGATTAATCAGTTGGTGGAGAAGGCCGGCAAGCCCAAGCGCAAGGTCGAGCCGCCCATGGTCGATCAGGATTACCTCGACGATTTGCGCACGAAGGTCGGCGCGCAGCTGATGGACGCGGTCAACACCGAAAAGTATCCCAAGAACGAAAGCTACTCGCTGATCAAGCAGCTGAAAAACGAGCTGAAGAATACGATCGATGACGAAGATGAAGACGGCCGCAAGAAAGTCGGCAGCTACTTCGACATGCTGCGCGAGCAGATCTTCCGCGAGCAGGTGATCAAAGAGCGGCGCCGTCCTGACGGCCGCAAGTTCGACCAGGTCCGCGATATCTGGATTGAGGTTGGCGGGCTGCCGCGCACACACGGCTCGGCGATCTTCACTCGCGGCGAAACCCAGGCGCTGGTCACCACCACGCTGGGCACCGGCGAAGACATGCAGCGGCTGGAGGCCTTCGAAGGCGAAGCCAAGAAGCGCTTCATGCTGCACTACAACTTCCCGCCGTTCTCCGTCGGCGAAGTCGCGTTTCTGCGCGGCGCAGGCCGTCGCGAGATCGGTCACGGCGCTCTGGCTGAGCGCGCGCTGTTCGCAGTGTTGCCCAGCGACACCGATTGGCCGTACGCGATGCGGGTCGTCTCCGACATCCTCGAGTCGAATGGCTCGTCCTCGATGGCGACTGTCTGCGGCGCATCGCTCAGCATGATGGACGCTGGCGTTCCGCTGAAGGCTTCCGTTGCCGGCGTGGCGATGGGCCTGGTGAAGGAAGGCGATCAGTACGCGGTCCTCACCGACATCGCGGGCGCGGAAGATCACTACGGCGACATGGACTTCAAAGTCGCCGGCACGCGCGAGCGGCATCACCGCGCTGCAGATGGACATCAAGGTGATGGGCATCACGCCGCAGATCATGCGCGAAGCGCTGGAGCAGGCGCGCGCCGGCCGCATGCACATCTTGGACAAGATGAATGAGGTGATCGGCGAGTCGCGTACCACCATCAGCGAGTTTGCGCCGCGCTTCTATACTCTGCAGATTCCCACCGACAAGATTCGCGACCTCATCGGCCCCGGCGGCAAGGTGATTCGCGGCATCGTCGAAGCCACCGGCGTCAAGATCGATGTCGAAGACAGCGGCAAGGTCAACGTCTCGTCGAGCGATCAGGCTGCCGCGGCGAAAGCTCTGCAGATGATCGGCGACATCACCGCGACCGCCGAAGTAGGGAAGACCTACCTCGGAAAGGTCACGCGGCTGGCCGATTTCGGAGCATTCGTCGAGATCATTCCCGGTACCGACGGGCTGCTGCACATCAGCGAAGTCGCCGAGCACCGCATCAACGATGTTCGCGACGAGCTGAAAGAAGGCGATCAGGTGCTGGTCAAGGTCCTGGCGGTCGACGGCAATCGCATCAAGCTGTCGCGCAAGGCGATCCTGAAAGAGCAGCGCGCCAAGATGGGCGGCGGAGAAGCCCCTCCTGAAGGCACTGCTGCCGCCGGCGGGGTGACCTTCGAGGGCGGACACGAGCGCGCCGACGAGCCCAGCTCAGAGCCGAACTTCAACCGCGATGGCGAGCGGCGAGAGCATACCGCCCCGCGTCACGATGGCGGTCGAGGCGGCCGCGGCGGAAGGCCGGGCGGCGGCGGACGTGGTGGCGATCGCGGCCGTGGCGGGCGCGGCGGACCACGGCGGTAGTTCGGTAGAGTGGGCCTTTAGGCCCGCGTCAAAGCCATAAAACCTTCGGCCACTGAGATCTGCGATCTCAGTGGCCGAGTTCATCTAACCCGAAATTGCAGCTCGGCGCGTTACGCTTGCTGATCCTGCCACTCCTCATACCACGCCATCTGAATCGCTTCGAGCTTGGCCTCGTTCGACGCTTTCGGATTGTCGACGAACCCGGGCAGCTCGGTAACGTAGCGATGCAGGTCACTGAATCGCACCTCCAGCGGATTCTGCTCGGGAAACTTCGCTGACAATGCAATCGCGATATCTTCGGCGTCGGTCCATCTCAGCTCAACAGACATGGATCAGTCTCCACTCTCCGACACATAATTCCGGTTCCACGCCGGAATCTCCACCACGACTTCGCCCGGCTTCTCAATCACTGCCTGACACCCCAAGCGCGAATCCAACTGCAAATCCGCAGCCATGTCCAGGCGATCGGCTTCTTCATCATCCATCTCACTGAG
Organism: uncultured Acidobacteriaceae bacterium; assembly: GCA_963697175.1. Classification (GTDB taxonomy): domain Bacteria; phylum Acidobacteriota; class Terriglobia; order Terriglobales; family Acidobacteriaceae; genus Bog-257. Next base: position 557,860 of record CAVONC010000030.1, read on the forward strand.
GAGTTCCTTGCCTTTCTTCACGACGACGTGACACGTGGTACAAGCGCAATTGCCGCCGCAGGCGTGCTCCAAATCCAGGCCGAAATTCAGCGCGATGTCGAGGATCGAACTCGGCTTACCATGCTCCTGATACGGCAGCTTGCCACATTCGAATTCGACCGTCTCATTCTCCGGCAGAAAGGTCACGCGAACGAGGTTCGGCGGAGAAGCCTCTGCCGTCGCGATGACACCGGCGTTTCGGATTTTCGTTTCGGACATAAATTCGTTTTATTCCAGCGCTGCTGGTTGAAGAGCATGTCGTGCCCGAGGCACTCGGATCGTTTCTTTCACTACCCACCGCTGAAGCGGTGGGCTCTCTTATTTCGTCCCGCAAGCGGGACTCGGGGCCGGCAACCGACAACTGCTTTACTCAATCTCTGCCTTGGCGATGGGATGTGGCGCAGCCGGCCCCTCGCCAACGTCGACGGTTTCCATCGTCTTTGCCCTTGAGCGCCGCGCCCACGGCGGAATCCATCATCATCTCCGCTAGCTGCATCGTTCCCTGATTGAGCGCGTCGATCGCCGTGCGGATCGCCTGATAATTTTCTTCCTGCATCACCGCGCGCAACGCATTCTCGAGCTTGCCGATGTTCGTTCGCTCCAGCGCCGACAACTCCTCCCACGCCGGATTCTTCCGGCCTTTCTCCAGCGCAGCGAGGATCGTCTCCGCCTCGTTGCGCGCCTCAATCACCTGCCGCTGCTGGAAATCGTCTTCGGCATAATCGAACGACTCGAGGATCATGTTCTCGACCTGCTCGTCGGTGAGGCCGTAGCTGGGCTGCACTTCGATCTCGGCTTCTTTGCCGCTGCGCAGCTCGCGCGCCGAGGCATGCATGATTCCGTTGGCATCGATCAGGAACTTCACTTCGATACGCGGCAGCCCCGCCGGCATTGGCGGAATGCCTTTCAGATCGAAGCGCGCCAGCGAGCGACAGTCCTTTGCCAGTTCGCGCTCGCCCTGCAGCACATGAATCGCGACGTTGGTCTGGCCTTCGACGCCGGTGGTGAAGTGCTCGGTCGCCGACGCGGGAATGGTCGAGTTGCGATGAATGATCTTCGCCACCACTCCGCCCAGCGCCTCGATACCGAGCGACAGCGGCGTGACGTCGAGCAGCAGCATCTCTTTCGTCGCTTCCGAGCGGCCAGCGAGAATATTCGCCTGCACCGCCGCGCCCAGCGCGACCACCTCATCGGGATTCAACTCGCAATGCGGTTTGCGCTGGAAGAGTTCTTCGACCAGCTGGCGCACGCGAGGAATTCGCGTCGATCCGCCGACCAGCACAGCTTCATCGATCTGGCTCGGGGTGAGGCCGGCATCCTTCATCGCCTGTCGCACCGGGCCAACCGTCCGCTCGATCACCGGCTGAATCAGCTGCTCGAACTGCGCGCGCGTGATCTCGCGCTGATAGCGCTTTCCGCCGGGAAGCTCGACGTCCAGCATAGTCTTGTCATTCGCTGATAGCGCGATCTTCGCCTCGATCACAGCTTTGCGGATTACCTGCACCGCTTCGGCGTTGCGGCGGAGGTCGACACCTAGATCGCCCTGAATGTCGGCAAGCGCAATCGTGATCAGCAGATTGTCGATGTCGTCGCCGCCGAGATGGGTGTCGCCGTTGGTGGCGATCACCTCGAAGATGCCTTCGTGCAGCTTGAGAATCGAGATATCGAAGGTCCCGCCGCCAAGATCGTAAACCGCAACCGTCGCCGTGTCCGTCTTGTCGAGACCATACGCAAGCGCCGCCGCCGTGGGTTCATTCACCAGGCGTAGAACTTCCAGCCCAGCGATTCGTCCGGCGTCTTTCGTCGCCTGTCGCTGCGCATCGTTGAAGTATGCGGGGACGGTAATAACCGCTTTGGTCACCGGCGCGGAGAAATATCGCTCGGCATTGCGCTTGAGCTGACGAAGAATGAACGCGGAAATTTCCGGCGGGGTGAAGGTCTTCTCGCCCAGCTTGATGCGCAGCACCTCGCCCGGCAAAAGATCGTCGGCCAGGCGGAAAGGGAAGAGCTTCAGCTCATCCTGGATATCTTCGACGCCGCGGCCCATCAGGCGCTTCACGCTGTAGATCGCATGATCGGACGTCTCGATGAGATATTTGCGCGCCGCATTGCCGACGACGATCTGCCCGTCTGGATCGAGCGCGACGAGCGACGTCACCAGGTTAGATCCGTCCTCGCCGGGAATGACGACCGGACGGTCGCCCTCCATGTAGGCCACCAGCGAGTTGGTGGTGCCAAGATCGATTCCGACGATGCGGTCGGTTGCCATATGACGCTCTTCGCTATTCGCCTTTCGCTCTTCGCCAGAAGGCGGGCATTTTTCGCGATTCTCTCTGGCGAAAAGCGAAAAGCGAAAGGCGAACAGCGATCTTCACTCCAGCACTTCCTCTACATCGCGCAGCAAATTCTGCAGATACTTTCGCCGGTTCAGCACATCCAGCAGCTTGTCGCGCACGGCCAGGTGATCGTCCTCCAGAACATTGTCGCCGTCGTGGGCGCGATCCACCAGCGCGTCCCATTCGTTCCACGCCGCGTGCAGTTCCTGCATCATGCTGTCGTACTTTGCCTGTAACCGTTTCCTGGTGTCGCGCAACTCGCGCTCCAGCGTACGGTCCGGCTCGCCCAGCTTTTTGTTCATGCGAGCTTCTTCCAGCTGCATGTTCAGCTCAAAGACCTGCTCCAGCAGATCCGGCGGCACCACCTGTTTCTTAGCGCTGCCCGTACGCCGTGCTTCTTCCGTCGCCGTCTGCGACTGCTCCTCGAACCGCACGCCCTGCAGGCGGAGCAGATATTCGGTGCGCGTGATGGGGTCCTTCAGCGTGCGATAGGCGTCGTTGAGTTGCGAACTCTGTTCCAGGCTCCACTCCTGCTCGCGTGCGCTGCTGCCGGCATTGATGTCGGGATGGAGATGCCGGCTGAGGCTGTAGAATTCGCGCTCCAGGGTTGCGGTATCGAGATTGAGTTTGTACGGCAATCCAAAGAAGGCGAAGTAGTCGACCGGCGCGGGAGGTTGCACTTTGCCGCATTGCTGGCAGAAGTGGGCCGCGCGCATCGCGCCGCAGGACCAGCAATTGACCTTGGTCGGCTTGCCGGGGCTGGTGACCAGGATGCCGTCGTGTTGGGTGTGATCGGTTGTTGGCATGATCTATGTCGCTCTCATCCTGAGCGGAAACAGCAAGCTTTGGGTGGAGCACCGCTTTAGCGGTGGAAGCGCCGGGCTTCAGCCCGGCGGGCAAGAAGCATCCTGAGCGATGGCTTTAGCCACGGCTAAAGCCGGTGTAGCCACCGCCGCACTGCGGCACGGCTAAAGCCGCGCCCTTCCACCTACGAGAACGAACTTCCGCAGCCGCACGACTTCTGCGCATTGGGATTGTTGAAGACGAATCCCTGCCGCATCAGCGTCTCTTCATAGTCGACGACCATGCCGTGCAGATAGATGAACGACTTGGGATCGACAAAGACGCGCACGTCGCCGAACTGAAAGATGCGATCGCGCTCCGCCGGGCCGTTCTCGAAGCGAATGACGTAACTTAAGCCCGAACAGCCGCCGCCCTGCACGCCCAGTCGCAGGCCGCCTTCCGCGGGCGAGATGTTTTCTTTCGCGAGCGCCGCGCGAACGCGCGCCAGCGCCTTTTCCGTGACCTCGATGCCCTTGGATGTTGTCGCCGGGGTGGAGGTCGGATTCTCGATGTTGATCGTGGTCATGATTGCCTTTAGCCTCGCGGGCTGAAGCCCGCGAGGAATTAAGAAGAAGCTGCTGGACGCTGGCCTAAAGGCCAGCTCTACCCAGTTCACGGGCGCTGTTCCGTCGATTCCGTTGTCGTACTCGATTGGGCCGGCGCCGCAGTGTTCTTCTTCTTCCAGTCGCCGATGGCGGCGCGAATCGCGTCCTCCGCTAGGACCGAGCAGTGAATCTTTACCGGTGGCAGAGCCAACTCCTTCACGATGTCGGTGTTGCGGATGGTCAGCGCTTCATCGATGCTCTTGCCCTTGACCCACTCCGTGGCCAGCGACGACGATGCGATCGCCGAGCCGCAGCCGAAGGTCTTGAACTTGGCGTCTTCGATAATGTTGGTTTCAGGGTTGACCTTGATCTGCAGCTTCATCACGTCGCCGCACTCGGGCGCGCCCACCAGGCCGGTGCCGACCTCGGCGCTGTTCTTGTCGAGCGAGCCCACGTTGCGCGGGTTGCTGTAGTGATCAAGGACCTTGTCGCTATAAGACATTTCTTGCTCCGTTGCGCCGGCTGAAGGCCGGCTTTCCATGTGTCGTCCCTGAAGGGACTCAGGTTCTTTAATGCGCCCTACCCAGCGCTGAAGCGCTGGGCTATCTTATTTCGCGCCCGGGGCGCTCGGCTGTCCGGCGTTCGCACGTGCGTGGCGGGAAGAAGAGTTTCAATCACGCCATGTGAGTGCCGCCGGCTGAAGCCGGCTCGAAATTTTGGGAGGCCGCGTGACGCTGGCCTGAAGGCCAGCACTACCCGAACCTCGCGTGTAACGCGGCGCTAAAGCGCCGCACTACCCAATTCAATGTGTCGGCTCGGCGGCCCACTGCACCTTCTTCAAGTCCACGCCTTCCTTCGCCATCTCGTACAGCGGTGACAACTCGCGCAGGCGGGTCACCGTGTCGACCACGCGCTTCGCCACGTAATCCACTTCTGCTTCGGTGTTGAAGCGCCCGATGCCAAAGCGAATCGAGCTGTGCGCCAGATCGTCGCCCGCGCCCAGCGCCTTCAGCACGTACGACGGCTCCAGCGTCGCCGACGTGCACGCCGATCCGCTCGACACCGCAACGTCGTTGATACCCATCAGCAGCGACTCGCCTTCGACGTAGGCAAAACTCAAATTCAGATTTCCCGGCAGCCGGTGCTCCATCGAGCCGTTGATGTACACCTCGTCGAGCCGGCCCATGATCGCGGTCTTCAGACGCTCGCGCAGCGCAGCCAGCCTCGTCGCTTCTTCGGCCATCTCCGCACCGGCGAGTTCGCACGCCTTGCCGAGCCCGACAATTCCCGGAACATTCAGCGTTCCCGACCGCATACCGCGCTCGTGTCCGCCGCCATCGATCTGCGCCACCAGTTGCACACGCGGGTTCTTGCGCCGAACGTACAGCGCGCCCACGCCCTTCGGTCCATAAAGCTTGTGCGCGGAAATCGACGCGATGTCGACGTTGTCCTGAATGACGTTGAACGGCACTTTGCCGATAGCCTGCACCGCATCGCTGTGAAACAGCACGCCGCGCTCGTGACACAGCGCGCCAATCTCGCGAATCGGCTGCAGCACGCCAATCTCGTTGTTCGCCGCCATGATCGTGACGAGAATCGTCTTGTCGTCCATCGCGCGCTTCAGGTCGTCGAGATCGATGCGGCCGTCCTTCTGCACCGGCAGATAGGTCACGCGGAAGCCATGCTTCTCCAGCCGCTTGCAGCTGTCGAGCACAGCCTTGTGCTCGGTCGGCTGGGTGATGATGTGGTTGCCCTTCTCGCGATACATCTCGGCGACGCCCTTGATCGCGAGGTTGTCGCTCTCGGTGGCGCCGGAGGTGAAGATGATTTCCTTCGAACTCGCGCCGATTAGCTTTGCGATTTGCGTGCGCGCTTGCTCGACCGCCTGCTCGGCCACCCAGCCGAACTCGTGATTGCGGCTGGCCGCGTTGCCGTAGCTCTCGCAGAAGTAGGGCAGCATCGCTTCCAGCACCCGCGGATCGGTGCGCGTGGTCGCGTGATTGTCCATGTAGATCGGCAGCTTCACGTCGGTGATTGCCATGGCATTCGTGCTCATGAGTTCCAACTCCTATAACTGCGCGGTTTCCTTGTGGCGTCGGTTGCAAGCTCGCCAGTGGCGGCGCGGGCCTGGTTTCTTTGTCGGTCAACTCCCAGATCGTCAGCCGCTTCAGAATTCTTTCGATGCTCCGGCTTACCTTGCGCAGCGGCGCGCGTACCGTGCAACGCTCGCTTTGCCCGCAGCCAAGAACCGTCGTACTGCACAACGTCATGAACAACGGACCGTCGATGGCGCGAATCACTTCGAGGGCGGTGATAGTTCGCGGATCGCGTGCCAGCGTGTAGCCACCGTTCATGCCAAATTGCGAATCCAGCAGGCCGGCCCTGGTCAGCCGCTGCAGAATCTTCGCCAGCGCCTCTTGCGGCATGCTGTAGACCTCGGCAAGGTCTTTCGCGCTGCACGCGCCGACATCGGCATGCTGCGCCAGGTGCCGCATGGCGATCAGCCCGTAGTCGGCTTTCTTGGTGAGCTTCAGCATCTGCGCCGAATATACGACCAAATCAGTCGCTATTAAATTCTACTTTGGTGCAATGGGTAAAAAGGTAATCAAAAGCAGGTAAAGATTGCACGAATCCCAGAATGGGAATCGGCGCAAAATTCAGGGCTGGTCAGCTGCGATTCAGAGACGCGATGTCTTGTCCAGACAAGTTACTTTTGTGCCTCGGGCCAAACATACTGCAACAGCGCGGTCGCGGCTAGAGTCAGAAAGAAAACCGCCCATACCGGATGGGCGGGCCAGATCTTTCGCGTCAGGCCCAGCATCCAGGCTACAGTTCCAAATGCGCTTGCGGCCAGAGAAACCTTCAGCGTCTTCATCGAAACAGCTCCGGCAAAATACCGCTTTCGCGATTGTGCTGAGCATACGCTAAGAGCAACAAGGCAAGCAGTGATGTTCGACCGCGACGTAGACTGTCGCTTACACAACTGACAACCGGCTACTGACAACCGACTTTCTACGCGTGCGAGCTCGCGGCGGTGATCGTCTCCAACCCGTGGCCGTGCGGCCCGGTCTCGCGCTGGCGCAGCAGCAACGCCAAGCCAAAGCCGATGAATCCTAGTAGCGTGAGAATCTTCATCATCGCAAGATAGCCGGCGGGATTGGTCGCGCTCGCTCCTGCGGTATCGTTCGCCCTGCCCAGGATCCAGTTCATGCCGGTCATGCCGAGATTCTGAATCATGGTCATCACGCCGAGCGCTGTGCCCAGCGTGCGTTGCGGCACAAGGTAGGCGACCGATGGCCAGATGATCGCCGGCACAAACGTAAACGCGAAGCCCAGCATCGCCATCGGCACATACAGCGTGATGTTGGTGTAGGCCATCAGCAGGAAGACCGGGATCAGCAGCAGCGTGCCCAGCAACATGATGGTGGCGCGCCGCCCCATCTTGTCGGAGAACAGTCCGACGATGGGCGTGCCGATCATGGTGAACATGGTGAGCACGCTCAGCATGAATCCGCCCATCTGTAGCGAAGTGTGCTTGGCATCGACGAAGTACGTCACCGCGAAGGTCTCGAAGGGGAAGATGGCCGAATAGAAGACCACGCACAGCCCGACCAGATACCAGTACGACAGGTTGAAGGCCTTCACGTCGGCCAGCACGATCTTGTCCTGCTCGCCTTCGGGCGCTAGTGACGACCTCTTCTCCGCGCGCACTTCGAGGATGTAGTACGCGATCGGCCCGATGACGCACAGCGTAACGAAGCCCACGCCGATGAGCCACGGATTTTGCCAGTAGTTGTAAGCGCCCTTCGCCCAGGTAGGAGAATTCTGCGCCAGCCAGGTGCCGCCGCGCGCGATCATCAGATTGATGCCGAGCGCAAAGCTCAGCTCTTTGCCCTTAAACCATTTCGCGACGCCGGTGGTGATGGCGACGATCAGCGACTCGGCGCCCATGCCGAAGACGAAGCGGCCGGCCACCATCATGGGGAACTGCGCGCCGAACGCGGTGATGAATGCGCCGATCAGGCAGAGCACGCCGAAGATCAGCAGGGCCTTGCGCGTGCCGATGCGGTCGATCAGAATGCCGCCCAGCACTACGGTGAAGATGTTGGGGAAGCTGTAGGCGGCCTGCAGCATGCCGATGTTCTGGGCGGAGAAGTGAAGCTGGTCCTGCAGCAGCTTGGCCAGGGGCTCGAGCGCGTCGTAAAAATAATAATTGCCGAACATGGCCAGGCTGAGGAAGATCAGCACCAGCCAGCGATAGAACTTGGTGGGCTCGGGACGGCTCTCGCGCGCGGTTTGGGCAACGGACATTAAGGGCGGCCTCGATTGGACTGAAGCAGCAAAGATATCAGAACAGCTATCAGCCGTCAGCTAGTTCAGCTATCGGGCGTCAAAAGTCAGATGTCGGTCGGGATTGCGAGTTTTCGCGCTTCTGATGTTTGCTCTGCGCGAGTACTGGCGACGATCTTAATCCCCCAGTTCAACAATCGTGCGGCTGTCATTTAGCCGATAGCTGAAGGCTGACAGCCGATAGCTGATCCTGACTGCTATATTTCTTCCATGCTGACCCGCGACCACGCCGCCGACATCTTCGACAAACTCCGCAAGCACTCTTCTGCCGACGAGGTCGAGTTGCTCATCTCCAGCGGTAACAGCGCGCTTACTCGCTTCGCCAACAACACGATTCATCAAAACGTGTCCGAAGAGAATACCCAGATTTCTGTGCGCGTTTCCTTCGGCGGAAGGACAGCACGCGCCACGACCAACAAGTCCGACGACGACAGCCTGCGCCGGGTCGTGCAATCGGCGGAAGCGCTGGCCCGCGTGCAGCAGGATGATCCCGACCTGCTGCCCATGCCGTCGCCGGAGGAAGCGAAGTCGAGCGTCGGCCAGCCCGAGTCGCTACTTTGAAAACACCGCACGCCTCACGCCGCAAGATCGCGCCGCCGCCGTTGCGCAGATGGTTGACGTCGCCACGAAGAATCGGCCTGACTACGGCCGGCGTCTACTCCTCATCGGAAATTGCGGAAGGCATCTTCAACTCCCGCGGCGTCGCCGATTGGTACGAGCAGACCCTCGCTGAAGTCTCCATTACCATGCTGGCCGATACTTCCTCCGGCTGGCAGAAGGCCAACTCGCCGGACGCGCGGCAGGTCGACCACGTCCGCATGGCGGAGGTCGCCGCACAAAAAGCCATCGACTCGCCCGATCCCACCGAACTTCCGCCCGGCAAGTACACCGTCATCCTCGAGCCGGCTGCCGTGCTCGACGCCGTAGGCTTCATGTTCTGGGACTTCGGCGGTTCAGCCCTGCTGGAGCAGCGCTCGTTTCTCAACGACCGTATCGGAAAGCCGCTCTTCGGCGAGAACATCACCGTCTGGGACGACGTCTACCACCCTCTCCAGACTGGGAGCTGCCTTTCGACGGCGAGGGCATGCAGCGGCAGCGCGTAAAGCTGATCGAGCAGGGAACTGTGAAGGCGGTGACCTTTGCGCGCTCCAGCGCGAAACGCGTGGCTGCTTCGGACATGGCAAGTAACGTCGGCCCGGTTACCGCAACCGGTCACGGCTTCGCGCTGCCCAACGAGATCGGCGAGGCGCCGCTAAATATCGTATTTTCAGCGGCCAAGCCGGGCGAAGCTCAATCGCTGGAGCAGATGATCGCGTCCACCGATCACGGCATTCTGGTTACTCGCTTCTGGTACATTCGCGAAGTCGATCCCTACGAGAAGATCATCACCGGCATGACTCGCGACGGCACCTTCCTCGTCGAGAACGGCAAAGTCCAGCGCGGGATTCGCAACTTCCGCTTCAACCAGAGCCTCATCGACATGTTGCATAACGTTGAGGCCATGGGAGAACCGGTCCGCGCCAGCGGCGAGGAGTCGATGGATATGGTGGTTCCCGCGATGAAGGTCCGCGACTTCAATTTCACCGAAGTAACGAAATTCTGAAGCTCGGGTGTACTGCGCCGGAAATGGGAAATCGCTTGCCTCCAGCCAATGGCATCCAAGTTATTGATAGGCAACGACTTGATTCGTGGCTGAAGGGCAGTTTTCCGCCAATCATCTACGACTTCCGCCTTAATACCCACTTCGGTAATAACCCTCCTTTAGGTACTTTAGTAACTGTCATTTTGTGAACACTTGGCGTTATTCTGATCCTGTTCACGAAATATTATGTTTGCCGGCAACGATCCCAATCTGAGGAACTCGATTCGGTTCCCGCTTCATTTGCAGGTAACTTTGAAGACGCCGGCGGGCGAGTACCGTGCCAAGACGACAAACATTTCTGCCGGAGGCATCTCGTTCCACTTGGACTCCGAAATCGACGTTGGCGAGCGGGTGGAGTTTGCCATTGAGATGCCCAGCGAACTGTCGGGCACGAACCAATCCGTCAATGTCATGTGTGTCGGGCGAGTCGTGCGTTGCACGCAAGAAGCTTTAGGTCGAAACGTTGCGGTGGTGATTGATGAGTATCGCTTCAAGCGGGACTAGAGGAAGAAATTCGAAGAAGCGGCCGGTCCGGCACAAGCCGCACGCCCCCAGTCCGCATGTCGGGGTTGCGCCGCAGTCCGCTCCGGCCCCACTCGAGCCCAGCGTGCCGCTGCTGCGCATCATCATTGCCGATTCCGAGGCCATTTTTCGCGTAGGCATGAGCAAAATCTTCGCTCAATGGGAAGATCTGGAAGTCGTCGCGCAAACCGAGACTTTGCCGCAAACTCTCAGCGCCGTCGCCACCATCCCCGCCGATGTGGTCCTTTTCGAGTTGGGACTCTCGCCCAGTCCTTCCGACGCCATCAGCGAAGTGGCCGCGCGCGCTATTCCCGGAGCCAAGCTGGTCGTAGTAACCCCGCGCGCCGGCGAGCAGGAGACGGTGGATTACCTCCGCCGCGGCGTTCGCGGAATTCTCGCGCGCTCGGTCTCGCCCGATCTCCTGGTGCGCTGCGTGCGCAAAGTTGCCGCCGGTGAAACCTGGCTCGACAAGCAGGCGGTCAACTGGGTCATCGAAGCTTATCGCACGCAGACCTTGCAGGGCATCGCGCCGCAACAGCAGCTTCGCTTAAGCGAAAAAGAAATGATGATCATCAGCGGCGTCACCCAGGGCATGAAGAACAAGGAGATCGCGCGCGAGGTCGGCACCACCGAGCAGGTGGTGAAGAATTATCTGCGCAAGATCTACGACAAGCTCCATGTCGTCGATCGCCTGGAGTTGGCGCTCTACAGCATGCATCACCGCCTGCTGGAAGGACACAGCGCCCCATCGTCTAGCGATGCGCCCGATGCGAACGGTCCTCGTCGATGGCGAAGAGGCAAAAACTCCCTCCGGTGGTCCTGTTGCAGACACTCCTCCGCCGCAACACGTCAATGCCGCTGCTGCCGGCAAGAATGGCAAGCCAGAGCCCGCCTAAGCTCTGTCGTCCCTTGCGCAGTTGTTCCCCCACCATTGCATGCGATAGTGTAGTTCGTTCTACTTGAGGTCGATCATGCTCACCATTTCTCGCATTCGTCGCACGCCGGCGCTGGCCTGCGCTCTCCTTCTCTTGTTCGCCGTGTCGCTGCTTCCGGCGCAAACCGAGTCTTCGCTCTCGCCGCAACTGCGCACCAGCATCGACGACATCGCCAATCAGGTGCTGAAGACCACCGGCGTTCCCTCCGCGTCCATCGCCATCGTTCAGGATGGAAAGATCGCCTACGTCCAGGCCTACGGCGCCGCTAAGCTCGATCCGCACACACCGGCCACGCCGCAGATGCGCTACAGCATCGGCTCTATCAGCAAGCAGTTCACCGCAGCCGCAATCCTCCTGCTGGCGGAAGAGGGCAAGCTCTCGCTCGACGATCCGGTCTCGAAGTACGTCCCCGGTCTGACCGACGGCGATCAGATCACCATTCGCCAGATCCTCTCGCACACCGCCGGTTATCAGGACTTCTGGCCGCAGGATTATGTGCCGCCGCTCATGCTGAAGCCGATCACCGCCGAACAGATCATGGATCGCTGGGCCAAGATCCCGCTCGACTTCCAGCCGGGAACCAAGTGGCAATACAGCAACACCAACTACGTTATCGCCGGAGTCATCGTCGAGAAAGTTTCCGGCATGCCGCTCTTGCAGTTTCTCAGCCAGCGAATCTTTACCCCGCTGAAAATGTCCAGCGTCGCCGACACCAACCTCAACAAACTTCCTCCCACCGATCCCACCGGCTATTTCAAGTACGCGCTGGGCCCGCTCGCATCCCGCTCCCAAGGAAGGCAAAGGCTGGATGTTCGCCGCCGGTGAATTGGCAATGACCGCCGAGGATCTGGCGAAGTGGGATATCGCGATGATCAACCAGAGTGTGCTCAAGCCGGCGTCCTATCGCGAAATGGAAACCGAGGTCGTGCTGAAGGATGGTGTGGGCACGCAATTACGGTCTCGGCGTCTTCGTGCAGAAACGTCGAATGGGCATCGCGTCCTGGAGCATGGCGGCGAAGTCTCGGGATTCGTCGCCGAAAACATCGTCATGCCCGACGACAAGATCGCCATCGTCGTCCTCACCAACCAGGACGCGTCGGAGGCGGCATCGGACATCGGCGGCCAGGTGCGCACGCTGCTGCTCAACGCGGCCAATCCCAACGATCCCAAGCAGGACGCGCTGATGCGCAAAGTCTACGACGGACTGCAGCAGGGCAAGATCGATCGCTCGCTGTTCACCGACAATGCCAACTTCTATTTCGATGAGCAGGCGTTGAAAGATTACGCCGGCAGCCTGGGTCCGCTGGGCGCGCCACAAGCCTTCACTCAACTCCGCTCATCCTTGCGCGGAGGCATGACCGCGCGCATCTACCAGGTGAAGTATCCCAACAAGAGTCTGGTGATTATCGTCTACGAAATGCCGGACGGTAAGATTGAGCAGTACCTGATCGCGGAACAATGATCGATAAGTATGGGCTATGACTCAAGAACCGATTTCATCCGCGTCTGAGGTCTCAGTCGAATCAGGGTCGCTCGAACCTCAAACGAAAACGAGGATCTCCGGTTCTGGAGCCTGGACCTCGCGCCTGCCCGCCATACTTGCGGTTCTGGCGGTGATTGTCGCAACCAGTCTGATCGCTACCACCTACTCTGTCTTCAATCAGACCACCGACGAAGCCCAGCATTTTGCGGCCGGCCTGGAGTGGCTCGACGCCGGCACTTACAACTATGAAACGCTCACCCCTCCGCTCGCACGCGCGGCCACGGCGGTCGGCCCGTATCTCGCCGGCGTGCGCGGCCAGGGAGTTCCCAATGTCTGGGCCGAAGGCAACACTCTTCTTGCCTATCAGGGCCACTATCAGCGAACCCTGACCCTGGCTCGCCTTGGCACCCTGCCGTTCTTCTGGCTCGCGTGTTTCGTGATGTGGCGCTTCGCCGCCCGCAACTACGAGCCGTGGCTCGCCACTCTCGCCGTGGTGTTCTTTGCGTTTTGTCCTCTCGTGCTTGCCCATGCCGGGCTCGCCACAGTGGACATGGGCGTCACCGCGATGTTCCTTTGTGCGCTGATTTGCTTCTGGAACTTCCTGCAACAGCCCAGAGCTTCCTCCGCCGCGCTCGCCGCCTTCACCGCAGGCCTCGCCGTCTTGTGCAAGCTGTCGGCCGTGCCTTACCTCGGCGTCTCATGCGGCGCGCTGTATCTCTATTCCGCGATCAAGACGAGGCGCCTTCCACCTTGGAAATACGTCGGTGTCGGTGTCCTGACCATCGCTCTGACCATCTGGGCCGGTTATCGCTTCTCGGTTGGCCCCGTCCTCCAGAAAGCCCGCCTGACGCCGCTCATGGCCGAGCGACTTGCAGCACATGCCGCCCTCAGAAGCCAAGGCGCTTCTAACCATTCCCGTGCCCGCGCCGTCGTTTTTCCTCGGCATCATCAGGGCCGTTGAACTGAACAAAGCTCGTCTGGAGTACGGCTACCTGTTGGGCCAGACCTATCAAGGCGGACGCTGGGATTTCTTTCCCGTCGGAATTGCGGTGAAGACGCCGATCCCATTTCTTCTATTGGTAATCTTCGGCGTCGTACTGGTCCTGATTCGCCGTGCCCCCAACTTCCCGCTGCTGCTGATCGCCATTGCCGGCCCGCTGCTTGTCGCCATGTCGAGCAACGAAAACATCGGTGTACGATATGTTCTGCCGGCTTACCCGTTCCTTGCCATCCTGGCTGCGTACGCTGGCGTCTGGCTCTGGCGAGCAGGTTCGAGTGCCGCGGCCGCTATCGCTTGCAAGGCCATCGTCGTTGTTCTCATCCTGTGGAATGTCGTCGGCACAATTCATGCTGCGCCCGACTTCATTCCTTACTTCAACGAAGCCGCCGCTCCCTACAACAGCCGAATCCTGGTCGACAGCGATTTTGATTGGGGTCAGGACCTGAAGCGGCTTGCCGCCGTGCTCCAACAACGCGACATCGGTTTCTTCTGGTTCGCTTACGAGGGCACCGCCGACCTCAACCAGCAGGCCATGCCTCCTTCCCGGATGCTTCAGCCCAATCAGAGGCCGGCCGGTTGGATCGCCATCAGCGAGTTCAGGCTTAAGACCGACGCCGATCAATTCGGATGGCTGGAGAACTACCAACCCGTATGCAGGGCTGGGAAGACGATTCGCCTTTATCACTTCGATACCGCGCCGGCCAACTGAACCCAGATAACGGGACTAGGGAGTCGTGGAACATCGATCAGCGCTTGGCCAGCGCGTCAGAAGCAGAGCAAGGTTCTATATGCTGAGGATAGGAAAACTCGAAGCCGCGCGCTGAGGTCGCGATCTTCAGCTTGGCAGGTTTGGCCGGGGACGCCGTCAGCTGAAATTCGAGTGCATACGGTGACTGAAGCTGGGTGCGAATGAGTTCCCGATCCTGCTCTGCCTCTTTGCTCTTGGCCCAGCCCAGAGTGATTTGCGCTTGGATCCAGCTTCCGCCCGTAGATTTCAGGAACTCTATGAAATCGACCGTCGCCTGAAGTTCCCGGGATGGCGGTGTCGGAACTCCTAGCGGCGGCGCCACAACAAAAGCGAACACTCGAATACCACGGTTGATGAGTTTGTTCGCTACGACCTTCAGACCTGCGACACTGTGATTGTCTCCTCCGTCCGTGACTAGGTAAATCGTATCGCCGAACTGAGGAGCTCCGAAGAGCTGACTTGCTGTATTGATCGCGTCGTATAGAGCGGTCGTGCCGTGGGGCTTTGACTCCGCTAGCGCTGAGAGCTTCTGCCGGATCTGCTCGGGGTCGCCGAAACCCGACACGTCGGTTTTGTTGCTGAACGTGGCCAGTGCGACGGGCGAGTGCGGTGGCAGAGAGTCGAGGGCAAATCCAACCGCGAGCAGACTATTCCTCCAGTTCTGGCTCAAACCTCCCATGCTGCCGCTGGTATCCGCCAGCAAGACAATGCGGGGTGAGAGATTCTCTTTGTTTAATGAAAGTATAGGAACGGACTTTCCATCGACTGTGACTTGCAGATCACTTGCCTTGAGATCGGCATTTGCCGGACTCTTCCAGACGGTGAGCGCAATGCCCCGGCGAAGGCAAGTGTCCGCCGTGGGTTGAGGATTACTGCTGGTTGCCGGGGGGTTCGCCTGCGCCGAAAGAACGACGCCGGTCAGAAATACAAAACAGCACGCCAACCATCGAGAAATCACGCCGCGCGCGGAAGCCCGTCGCATGATGTAAGCACTCTCCGAGTCATCGAAACAATGTGCAGGCGCCACTTCCGATTCTAGTCATACCATTTACGAACGCAAGATCGCACTCAAATGGAGCCATAAAGTGTTCCCAATAAGAAAAGCGGCCTTGTAGGGCCGCTCTCAGCTAGCTACGTACTGCCGACTTCTACTGTTTGGTCGCCGTGTACTTCATCGACGATCCCTGCAGTTTGTCGTCATAGGTCACCGCCAATGTATTGCCGCTAGCCGTAGCCTTCATCACGCCGATAACCTTGCCGTTGCGCATGTCGGTCTCTTCAATCGTGTTATTGCCCATCTTCTTCACCGAAACCGACGTAACTCCAGGATCGCCCTTCATCGGTGCTTCCGTGCCGTCCATCTTCGCCGTGTACGACTGGCCGGTGGGCGTAGTCATGGTCAGCTCGTCGCCGCTTACCTTATAGCTCCAGGTGATGCCATTGTCCGAGATGTTCTCCATCTTGGTGGTTCGCCACGATCCCGAGATCATGTTCGCCCCCGCCGCCGGCTTGGCGCCCACTCGCATTGCTTCGCCTTTACCGGTGACCGGCGCCCCGTTGGTGTTGCTGCTGTCGGTAAACGCGACGGTCATGGTTTTACCGTCGCCGGAAACCATCATCTTGGACGTCGAAACAACCTTGCCATCTTTCTTGTCAGTCTCTTCCACTTCGCTATTGCTGATGACCTTGATGGCAACGCTGTTGTAGTAGGGATGCCCGGAAACCGCCTGATCCGTGCCATCAGCCTTCACCTCGACTGGAGGCACGCAGGTCTTGCACTCATACATGCCATTCTGCAGCAAGTACTCGGTAGGCTTCTTGGGGAAGTCCACCTTGTTCATGTCGACCTTCCATGTCCCGTCCAGCGCGCTCTGCGCTGCCGCGAACACAGGCGTAAGCAATAACCCGAACATCGCCAGGAAAAGGATTCTCTTCATTGCAAACCCTCCTGAATCAGATTGACGGTCAGGAATTATATCGGAAAACGATAGGTCTGTAATGGACACGTCGGCGGGGCGCATCAGGGCCGAAACGTTGTCTGGAGCAGGATCCTACTGGAGGTCTTAGGAAGTCAATCGCAGGGCGGCCCCGGTCGCGGCTGAGCACCGTTTTCCGTCGCTTGCAGCGCTGCCGGATTCATGCACGTTCCGGGATCGGGCGTATGCGTTGCGACCGCGCGTGCCGCCGGTGTTTGTGTCAGATACGCCTGCGCCTGCGGCGAACTCGAGGTTGAAGAGTTCGGCTGCTGATCCGATGGCCGAGTCATTGGGCTCGGCTCACTCGCCGCGGGAGTGCGGACCGTCGTGTCCGGCACGCTGTTGTCGGCATGATGGTCATGCATGCGCGATCCATTCTTATCGCGCGAAGTATGCCCCGAAGTATCGCTGTTCGTCTGGTCCTGTGATTGTGCGGAGGATTGGTTCGAATTGCGCTGATCGCCGGAGCCTGATGTCGAACTCTGCGCGAAGATCATGGCTGCAAACAAAGCCATCATGGCTGCGAAATATGTGAGGCCTCGCATTGAGAATCCTCCCCCGCCGACGCCGATATCGCTAGTCCCACCTTCTTAGAGTGAAGTGGCAGAGGGTTTGGTTTCCCAACCTTTAGGAGGATTTATCCGGGTCCCGTCACGGCCTACGTACAGGGACCGTCATGTCCCTTGCACTTGGACATGATCGCCGTCCTTAACCGGCCGCGCAGATCGTCAGGCAGTTCGTAAAGGTGGGAGTCTCGATAAATCTCGATGGTCATCTTCGTCGTGTTGCAGACGACGTAGCAGTTGTGGCACCACTGAAGGTGGTCTTCCAATTCCGCCCGGGTTTGGGCGTCCATCGAGTCATCAAGGTAATCGGTTAGCTCCTTGAGGAAATCAGAGCAGGTCACTTTTTGCCATCTCCACCGGTACGATTTTTGAAGTATTTGCTCAATCGTTCTCGCAACTGCAACCGGGCGCGAAGTAATCGGGACTTCACCGCCGGAATACTCAAATCCAAGGCATCCGCCGTCTCTTCGGTGGAGAGCCCTTCAACGTCGCGCAGGACAAATACAGTGCGGAAGCTGGGCGGCAACCCCTGAATGGTTTTGCCCAGGATGTCCTTCAGCTCGCCCTGCGTATACAACTGTTCCGGATTCGGCGCCCAGTCAGCCACCTCGCGCGGCATGGAGTCTTCTTCGGTCTTGATGTCCTCATCAAGCGACACCATCCGCTCCGGACGACGGCGACGCAAGCGCATCAGCGCTTCGTTCACCGCAATCCGCACCAGCCACGTATAAAACTTCGACTGCTCCTGAAAGTTAGCCAGATTCTGGTAAGCCTTCAGGAAGGCGTCCTGCACCACGTCTTCCGCGTCTTCGCGGTTTTGCGTGATGTGCTGCGCAATCCGGAAAACATTGCGGTCGTAGCGGCGCACCAGCTGCTCGAAGGCGCTGATGTCGCCGGCTTTCGCCGCATGAACCAGTGCCAGCTCGTCGCCGGCAGGTTCAGCTACTTTGGGTTGGATGGTTCCCATGTTTCTGCAGATTCAGGATTTTGGAACGGTACCACAATTACTCCGCCCATTGTACCTATTTGGAACGGATTGGGCGAACCCCGGGGCAAGGACTCTGTCGCAAGCCGAACCATGGGCCCTCCCTTGAAATTGTCATCCCGACCGAGGACTTTAGTCCGACCGAGGGATCTGCGGTTCTCTACAAGTCGCCATGTATCTTACTCGCTTCGCCTGGGCCCGCGTTCCTCGCCCTACATGATACGAACTCGCCCTGCGTTTGGTTTCACGTCCGAAAATCGATTCCGTACATGAATCGTCATATGCTGTGACAACCCAATCGCGCTAAACTGCATGACAACGATGTTTCGGAGCCGCCTTCTCGTCACAACCCTGGTCTGCACGCTGCTCGTGCCGGGCGATCTCCTGCTCGCACAAGACAGCACCTCATCGTCCACGTCGTCGGCGAAGAAGAAAACGTCGTCCTCTTCCTCGACCACACATAAATCAACTTCGACCAAGAAGTCGGCTTCCACCCACTCGCACTCGCGCAAAAAGGTCACCACCGCTCGCGCCCATCAAATGCACCGCAGCTTCGTGGCTTCCACTGACCTGCGGCCCATGGCGCGCCAGTTGGTCGAATTCCGTACGCCTGCCGCCTACACGGGCGTAGAGAACTACGCTCACACCCATGCGGGCACCGAAGCCGCGGCGCTGGCCTGGTTCGCCATCGGCTACGCCCACTATCTCGACGCGCAATATCCCGCCGCCATCACCGCTTTGCAAAAGGCGCAGCCGCAAATTGGCGAGCTCAAGGACTACGTCGCCTTCTTCATCGGCAACTCCTATGTTCTGAGCAATAATTCGGAAGAGTCCATCGCCTACCTGCGCGACTTCGGTACGCGTTTCCCGGACTCGCTTTACGATCGCGACGCAACCATTGCTTATGCCAAAGCGCTGCTGGCGTTGAATCGTCCGGCCGACGCGATCAAGTTGCTGGAGGCGCATCGCGTACCCGCCCACGCCGAAACCGAATACTATCTGGGCAAAGCTTATGTGCAGAACGGGCAAGGCCGCAGCGGTGCTGAAGTTCTGCAGCACGTCTACTACGACTACGCCACCAGCTATCTCGCCGATCAGGCGCAGAACGATCTGCGCAAGATTCCGGAAGAAGCTTCGCTGCCGCCCGTCCCTTATGCCCAACACGTTAAGCGAGCCGACGCTTTATACAAAGCCAGGCGCTATCCCGCCGCAGCTGAAGAGTATCGCTACGTCGTCGATTTCGCTCCTGCAGGTCAGCGCTCCGCGGGACTGATCCAACTCGCCAACTCCTACATGAAGGACGGGAACACCCGGCAGGCGCGGGAGGCGCTGGAACAGATCCCCGACGACGGCAGCGATGCCAGTGCGGAGAAGTGGTATCAGCAGATCGAAATCGCCCGCAACGCCGCTGACGATGCTTCGATCAGCAACATCCTCGAGCACATGCGCGCGAGCACACCAAAGTCCCCCTGGCTGGAGAAGGCGCTGCTCAGCACCGGCAACATGTATCTGCTGCGCAAGGATTACGATCGCGCCCTCGATTACTATCGCGAGATTCACGAGCGCTTTCCCAGCGGAACGGATGCGGCCTATGCGCATTGGAAGTGCGCCTGGCTGACTTACATGCAGCGCCGCAACGATCAG
The DNA here is from genome assembly GCA_963697175.1 of uncultured Acidobacteriaceae bacterium. Classification (GTDB taxonomy): domain Bacteria; phylum Acidobacteriota; class Terriglobia; order Terriglobales; family Acidobacteriaceae; genus Bog-257. The sequence continues at coordinate 577,474 of CAVONC010000030.1, forward strand.
GCCAAGAAATATTTTGAGGAGCAGGTCGAGTTCTATCCGGGAACCAATGAAGTCTCCAATGCCATGTATTGGCGCGGCCGCATGGCTGAAGACGATCGCGATTTCGCAACCGCCCGCGCCTATTACCTGAAGCTCTCCGAGCGTTATAGAAATTATTACTACGGCGTGCTGGCGCGCAAACGCATGGCGACGATGCCGGCTGCGCCCGTCGTCACCGTAGCCGCGCTACAGCATGTTTCTTCCATGCCTGCGCTCGATCCCATCTCGCAGATCGTTGATCCGCCGGAAGACGATCTCCACTACAACCGCGCCAAGCTGCTGGAGAACGCCGGCGTAACCGATCTCGCGGTGCGCGAGCTGCAGGCCGGCAGCACTGCCGGTCCCTGCTGGGAGATGATCGAGATTGCCAAGATCTACACCACCGGCGGCGAATACTACCGCGCGCTGCAAGCCCTCAAGCGCGCCATCAGCGGCTACTTCGCCATGGACGTCAGCCAGCTGCCCGCACCCTATTGGCAGGGACTCTTCCCGCGTCCCTACTGGGACGCGCTGCGCACCTACTCGGAAGAGAACGGTCTTGATCCTTATCTGGTTGCGTCACTCATTCGCCAGGAGTCGGAGTTCAATCCCAGTGCGATCTCGCGCGCCAACGCCTACGGCCTGATGCAGCTCTTGCCGAGAACGGGCAAGGGCGAAGCCAAGAAGACCGGCCTGAGTCATTACAGCACCGACTCGCTGCTCGATCCGACGACCAACATCGAGTTGGGAACGCATTATTTTCGCGCAATGGTTGACGAATTCGGCGGCCAGGTCGAGTATGCGCTGGCCGCATACAATGCGGGTGCTGAGCGCGTCGCCGACTGGCGCGCGGCAGGCAATTATCGCGATGTGCAAGAATTCGTCGAATCCATCCCCTTCACCGAAACCCGCGAATACGTCCAGGCCATCGTGCGCAACGCCGAGGTCTACAAGAAGGTCTACGGCACGCCGTAGGGAAGCGGTCAGCTACAGCCGGGTGCCCCGTTCCCGCCTTCATTTGGCTAGGGCGGGAGCACATTTCATGACCACGTGTCATCCTGAGCGGAGGCGCGCATTGCGCGCCGCAGTCGAAGGACCCCTATAGCAGGCCGTCCTCCTGACCTTTTGCGTCTTACTTGTTTGATATAATGTAAGACATGAAGCACGTCGAAGGAACCGTAACCTCGAAAGGGCAACTGGTCATCCCCGCAAAGCTGCGCCGTTCGCTGCGCATCGGGCGTGGAACGCGCGTTCGATTCGAACCGATCAAAGGGGGCGTTGCTATCTATCCGCAGCACGAGGATGCCATCGAGCACTTCAAGGGCATTCTGGCCGGCCTTGGCTTGCCGCCCGACCTCGAACGGGAATCCGACCGCGAGATCCGATGAGAACGCACGTTCTGGATGCGAGTGCTCTCTATCGTTACTTAACAAATGAACCGGGTGCCGCGATTGTAGCGGATGTTCTGGACGCCACTTCGTCAACGAACCCTCAAGCAATCATGTCTGTTGTTAACTGGGGTGAGCTTTATTACACGCTAGTAAGGCGCATTGGCCTGGTGAAAACCGAAAAGCTGCTGCGGGAGCTACTCGACCGAGCGCCGATCACTCTCGTTCCTGTGAGCCAGGAGTATGCCGAGCGGGCGGCACGCCTGAAGGCCCAATACAATCTGCCTTACGCCGATGCTTTTGCTGCCGCTCTCACCACAGCGCAGCATGTTCTGGTTACTGCCGACACCGAGCATTTCTCGCGTGTTCCGAAACTTCGCCTGTTGAAGTTGCCCCGAGCCAAACACGCGGGAAATTAGTTATTTCCTCGCATACTTCTCCGCGCCCATCAGATGAATCGACACATACGGCTCGTCGCCGATGACCCAGCTGTCGTGTCCCGGTGCGACATAGAACACATCGCCGGCCTTCATCTCTTTCACCGTGCCGTCTTCCATCGACAGGCCCGACCTCCCGGACACGATCATCCCAACGTGCTCAACCATGCACAGCTTCGCGCCGCTCGCTTTGCCGATATGCTCCGACCATCGCCAGCCCGGCTCATACGTCGCTCGCCCGATCGTCATCCCGCCGACGTGCACGATCTCGAACTTGCCCTTCTCGAAAGTCATGGTTTCATCCGGCTCTTCGAAGCGCTTGAGAATTACATCCAGCATCGTGAATTCCCTCCATTCTGATGAACATTAATTGATGTCGGATCGCTCCATTCGATGCTGCGGGTCACCACGTCCACCGTCATGGGTGCCCCGTTCTAGCCCTCGTTTGGCTAGGGCGGGGCAGTTCCTACTCACTGCTTGGCGCCATACTCCCGCAGAAACCCACACTCACCTTTCACCTCGCACTGGAGCATGTCCTGCACCAGCAGATTCCATCCCACAAATCCGGCGAACACGTGATTCGGCGACTGCTCCGGTGTCGGCGCCAGTCCTTCGCCGGTCTCGGCGTTGTAGTCCTCGTGCATCGATCCCCACTTCTGAATGTCCGCCAGCACCATTCGTCCCAGGATCCCCGATAGCTCCTTCGCCTCTTTATCAAATCCGTATCGCTTGAACGAAATGTAGTTCATGTAATTCGCATTGATCCAGATCGGCCCCTGCCAATTGGAATATGGCACAATGATCGCCGCATTGTTGTAATCAGGATCCTGTTTCGATAGGCTGCGCACACCGTACGGCGCCCACATGATGTCCTTGTTCAACATGTAGCGCGTGATCATGGCCTTCGCGTCTTTCTCCGCCAGAATGTCGTCAATCAGCGGAACAAAATTGGAGTAGCTGATGCGCTTCACCGGTTTTCCCGTATCGCGCCGGATGTTGTAGAACATCGCCTCGTCGGCAAACCACATGTGCGCCAGCATCGCCGCCTTTAGGTCTGCAGCCTTCTTGCGGTATTCTGCGGCCTCGTCCGTATATCCCAGTCTGTCCGCGAGTTGCGCCATCGCCTTGTACTCGCGATATTGAAAGGTGCTGATGTCGGTCGCCAGGATCGCGCTCTTATCATTTCTCGTCGTTCGTCAGCGCAACGTTGTTGTCGGCGCCCGACGAAATCCCGTTCTCCCAGAAGAACAGTCCATACTTGGGATCGAACTGCGTCTGTTCGCGATAGGTGATGACCTTGCGCATGCTCTCCCAGATCGGCTTCACCCACTGATAGTCGTTCATCCGCTGCGACGCGATCACCGCGCCCTGCGCCAGGAACGGCTTCATCGCGAACTTGCCCATCAGCGGCCGTGGACCTTTGGTCGTGATGCAGCCGGCCACGTAACCGTCCTTGTCGATCGCACCCGCGAAATCCAGTACCCACCACTGCAGATATTGCGGCTTGCCTTGTTGTGCCAGATGCGACCCGATGAAGAACCCGTCCCAATCCCACATCTGTTTGTAGTAACCGGCAGGAATCAGGTAGTCGTACTTGATGAAACCTTCGGCGGGACGGATCGATTGCGGCTCCAGCTTGGCGTAGGCCGCGGAAACTTCCGTCAGCGTTTGATCAAGCGCCATGGGTTTGTCGGCGGCGCCAAGGTTTCCGGCGACCGACAGTAACAATAGGACCGAGAGCAATCGTGTGATCATGCCAACCATTCTCCTCCATACAAAATGCTGTTGGATAGCTAGCACAGATGCCATAATGAAGCGCTCCAACCTCAACAGGCGCTATCGAGAAATCGCAGACGAGGCCGCGTTTCTTGGTCGAAAGACATTCGAGAGGATTGTTGTTGCCTACGACAGCTGTGCGATTGCTGTTACTCCTGATCGCCCTCGTCGGCGCAGCGCAGGCGCAGTCGTCGAATGTCTTCCGGTCGCAGGTTGATACCTACGTCGGTCTGACCCCAAACAGTGACCTGATGTTTCTGGCAGCGGGAACTCCGGGAGCGAGTGGTACGCATCCCGAGATCGTGTTCGGCCCCAACTTCGATCTGCAATTGTCGCCCTTCTTCAGTCACATCAAGAGCAACAATCCGGAACGTAGGAACCACCTGAGTTTCCGCGTGGGCTACCGCTACGTCAAGAATCTCTATGGACGCGACTATGTGCAGAACAATGGAGTGCTCGAACTGACGCCGCGCTTTCCGCTGCCGCTCAAGCTGCAAATGGCGGATCGCAACCGCATCGATCTTCGCGGCCTGCACACCGGATTTACCTGGCGATATCGCAACCGGCTCACCGTGGCGCGCACCTTCGACATTCGCCGCTTCAATCTGACGCCCTACGGCGAAGCGGAGATCTTCTACAACTGCGAGACCGGGCAATGGAGCCAGTATTCCTACAGCTTCGGCGCATTCTCGAAGGTGACGGAGAAAGTACAAGTCGAATCCTGGTACAAGCGTTTGACCACGATCACCCAGCCAATCACTACGACTAACATCGTCGAAGTCAAGCTGAGTCTGTTCTTCCGCAACTTCACGCACTAGCGTGTTTTGATTAGCGCCGGCGAATTTCCAGCGGGCACGTTGGCGGTAAAATCACTGCTATTGGAAAGAATGTCTATGAAAGCTGCAGTCCTTACCGCTCCCGGAAACATCGCGCAAAAACCTCTGCACATCCAGGACGCCCCGCGCCCGGCTTCGCAGCCCGGTCACGTGCTTCTGAAGGTCCGCGCCTGCGGCGTCTGCCGCACCGATCTGCATATCACCGAAGGCGAACTTCCGCCGCGACTCGATCACGTCATCCCCGGTCATCAGATCGTCGGCGAAGTAATCGACGGCACAACGCCCGAGCTTCCAATCGGTACGCGTGTCGGGGTCTCATGGATCGGCGGCATCGACGGCACTTGTTGGTACTGCAAGCATGCGATGGAGAATCTCTGCGACGCGCCGACCTTCACCGGCTACACCGTGAACGGCGGTTACGCAGAGTATGCTTCGGCTCGCGCTGACTTCGTCTTTCCGCTGCCGCAGGAGTTAGATGACCTGCACGCCGCGCCTTTGCTCTGTGCCGGGATCATCGGTTTCCGCAGCCTGCGTGTCGCAGGCACGCAGCAGGGTGAGCGCGTCGGACTGTTCGGCTTTGGAGCCTCGGCGCATCTTGCGATTGAAGTCCTGCACGCCTGGAATTGCGAGGTCTATGTCTCCACGCGCGGCGACTCGCACCGCAAGCTGGCAGAATCCCTTGGCGCAAAATGGGTGGGAACGGAAACCGAGAAGCCGCCGTGCGAGCTCGATCGCGCCGTGACCTTCGCGCCCAGTGGAGATGTCGTGGTCGCTGCGCTTTCAAGCATCCGCAAGGGCGGTGTGGTCGCCATCAACGCGATCCACCTGGATCGCATTCCGCAATTCGATTACGACACGTCTACTGTGGGGCGAGCGTCAACTGCGCAGCGTCGCCAACATGACTCGTGACGACGCCCGCGACTTCCTGAAGATTGCCGCCGAGATCAACCTGCGTCCCAAGGTAACTTCGTTTTCGCTCGATCAGGCGAACGAAGCGTTACTCGCGGTGAAGCAGGACGCGATCGACGGCGCTGCGGTCATTCTTCCTTGAACTGCCTATTGCAGCTTTGCGAAATTCGAGCTGGTTGTAGTTACCTGCATCTGCTTCGCGGTCGCATTCAGAACGGTCTGCTGCGCATAGTTCGTGCCGTCCGGCAGGCTGGCCATCTGCACGGAGAGCGTCACCACATCCTTCGGATCGTCCATATAGGTGTTGACGTTGATGGTGGTGATCTTCTTGGTCGTGGTATCGAAACCAATCGTCATCTGGTCGCCTTGCTTGGCGTAGTTCTTGAACATCAGTTGCACGCCTGCGCTGCCCATGGTCTTGTCGAGCGAGACGTTTTTCTTCTGAAATGCCTGCTGCATTAACTCCGCATTAGGTGGAACATACAGCGACAACAGGCTTTGCACGCCCTGCATGTAGTCCTTCATTTCTTCGGTCTTCTTCTCGACAACTCTGCCGCGTAAACCTCTCTTTTCCTGCTGCTGCGGCTGTGCCCCCATCGGAATCTTCTGTACCTGGCCATTGGGGCCGTACGAGCACTGGTAGACTTTTTCCGGCTTCTGCTCGCCCTTCAGCGTTATCTGGCTGGTGTCCACCCACTGATAATGCATTAGCCGTTGCTTGTTTGCCGCAGCAGCCTGCTTCATCGCCATCAATTTCTGCTGCAATTCATTGCTGGATCCGGCGCCCATCTGAGCGAACACGCCAATGGACAAAACCATTACCAATGCCACAACCAGCGACAACCCTGCAAGGTGCTTCTTTTTCGAGGTCATAAAAAGACAGTTTCCTTTCACGGGATTCTAATAGGCGGCTCTCTGCAAACGTCGCGTAGTGTCGACAGTCATGCAGCGCCAGTTTCCGCTAATTGCTAATTGCTAGTTGCTAGTCGCTAACTATTACAAACTTCCGCCAGGTTTGGCTACACCTTTTTCCGCTGCTTTCAAGGGAACCTCTTTGGTCTGGTCGCCGCTCTGCGGTGTGAACGAACTCAGCTGCGATTTGCCGTACCAGCTCCAGATCTCGGAGAAGTAGTATTTGCCATCCCGCAACGCGAACACCACCTTCAACGGCGGCGTCTTGCTGGGAACCGCAGTCTGCAGCAGATACAAGTCCTGTTGCATCGTTCCGTCCTTCGAGCGCAGCAGAACGTAGGTGGGAGCCACCCGGTCCAGCAAATACTGCCCCGCCGGAAGCTTGGCTCCGGAAATATAGAATTCGAATGGCACATCGATCATTCCCTGCGTCGGCCGACTTTGCGCCCACCCCAGTCCGGCCACAAGTACGATCAACCCCACTGCGAGCCCGCTATGCTTCAACCCGCGCATCCGATTCATCTTGGTTCTCCGTAAACCGGGCATTTTACTTGAACAGCTACTGGATTGCCGGTTTGTGAAATCCCAGCAACTGGACCATGTGGCCCTCGGTCGCACTCCAATACTCGGCCTGCTGTATGTCGACTTTCATCAGGATGAGATTAGGATCGTCCAGTCCTCCTGGGAACCACGACTTGTAAGCGTCGTGCCAGAATTGCTTGGCTTTGACTTGGTCGCGCACCAGTTCGCAGAAGCCGCTGACGGAAATGTAACGCTGGGCCAGGTGATCGGCGAACGACACATTTACCCGCTGGATCGTCTTCACCGCTTCCACCTTGTCCGTGTTGCTGCCCGACAAGAACCACAACACGCCGGGAGCCTCCACGCCATGGGGCGCCATCGGGCAACTGTGCAGACTGCCGTCCGGGCTGATGGTGGTCAAAGTGGCGATTCCGATACCGCTGATCAGCTCACTCAGTCTCGCAACCGGATCATAGCTTTGTGCCATGTAAGCTCCTCGAAGTGACCAACAAATCTGCTACCGCAACTGCGCCAGAATCGCGGCTGAAACGGATCAGCCGCCGGAGGTTGCTGCCACCACATCGGCGGCGACGTCGGCTGGCTTCCACGCGTTTCCTGAGTATACCTTGAGCACTTTTCCGTTCTTGCCGACCAACACGGTGCTCAGTCCGTGCACAATCTGTCCATCTTTTGTGTTGTACGCCAGCCCGAAGAAGTCCGCGGCCTTGCGCACCTGCTCCGGCGAGCCGGAGGCAAACTGCCAATGCTGGAACTTGGGATCGACGCGGCCCACGTAGCGCTCGCCATACTCGCGCAATACGGCAGCCGTGTCGTGCTCGGGATCGATGCTGATGCTGAGAAGCTGCGTGTCGGCAAAAGCGGCGGGATTCTTCTGCAACTGCTGCAGTACCTGCGCGAAATTGTTGCTTATTCGCGGGCAATAATCGGGAAACGGGCAGCGCGTGTAGACAAATGTCAGTAACAGCGGCTTGCCGCGGAATTGCTTCAGGTCAATGTGCTGGCCGTTCTGATTGACGAGCGCAACATCCGGAACCTCTTCGCCCGCTTGCGGGATGTGCAGCTGCGAAGTGCCATCCCCCGCGGCGCCGGTGCCCTTGGTAAAGCTGATGTCCTGCAATTCGGCGTGATCGCTGAGCACGAGCGTGGCGTGAATCTCATCGCCCGGGGCGATCGCGCGGAACACCCACTCGTCCTGCTTGCCCACGATGAACGGCATCGTCATCCCTTTCATCAACCCCGCAACGTCCTGGTGGGCAATCGTGAGCTGACGCAACGTGGGATCAACCGCGACTATCCGTCCTTCCAACTCGTAGCGCTTGGCCGGAGTCGGGTGCGAGCAGGCAGTAAGAACGACTATGAGAAGCGACGCGATGAATGAAACGATTTGCCAAGGGTTACGGGAGCAAAACTTCATTGCTTGCATTCTATCGGTTACGCAGGTATTGGAGATGCTTAGCCGGCGCCTGCACCGGCTTTCAAAACACGGTAGAAATCCTGCAGGCCGTTGAACATGATCTGAATGCCGATACACACTACGAGAAAGGCCGATAGACGGATCAGAATGCTGGTGCCTGTTGGGCCGAGCACTCGCTGCAGTCCTTCTGACAGCCAATAGCACAGGAAGATCGCCACTCCCACGCAGAGAATGCCACCCACCGCGGCCAGCGCGCTGTAGATGATTTCAATGTGCCTTTCCACGTGAAGATTGCTGCCCAACGTCAGCGCAACGGCGATCGAACCAGGGCCGACCGTGAGCGGCATGGTGATCGGGTAAAAGGCTTGCGAGAGGATCTCCTGGCTGTTCGGCGCGGATTCGACCCGTTTGTCGTCGGCCCAGTTCTTCTTGTTCAGAATGCTCCAGCCGGCGATGGTCACCACCAGGCCGCCTCCCACCTGCACGGCGGCCAGACTGATGCCAAAGAACTCCAGAACGTACGAGCCGATAAACAATGAGGCAACCAGCAAGCCGACGCCGTTGATCGCCACACGGAATGCCACGGTTCTCCGCACCTTCTCCGAGTATCCCAACGTCATCTCGGCGAAGATCGGTGCCATGCCCAACGGATTCACGATGGGTAGCAGCGCGGCGAAGATGAGTAGTACCTCGCGAACAGCAGCTTTCATAGGAATATGCCTTAATGACTGACCACGCTCAGCGTGATGCTGCTCGGATACTCGTGGGAGTGGTGGACCTGGTTGTGCGCGATCACTCCCGTGGCCTCGTCGTAGTTGTTGCCGCCGGTATTCAGATTACGATCGAAGCGAGGGAAGTTGCTGCTGCTGACCTCCACCCGTAGCCTGTGACCGGGCGCAAAGTAGTTGCTGATCTGCATCGGTTGCAACGTTACCTTGTACACCTGTCCTTTTTCCATCCACACCGGCGGCTTGTCATAGCCTTCGCGATAGCGCACTCGCTGGATGTTGTCGGCAATGTTGTAGGCGGTGCCGTCCGGCAGCACGTCGATAACCTTGACCGTGAAGTCCGTGTCCTTGGCATCGCTCGAGACGAACAAGGTGACGTCGATCGGCCCGGTCACTTCCATACCTTCTTTCAACGGCTCGGTGCTGTAGACGAGGATGTCGTTGCGCGTCTCCATCTGCCGCTGATCCACCGCACCCGGCTTGTAGGAGCCCATGCAGCAGAATCCGCCGCCGTTGGTGGTTACTGGATTCATGGGATCGTAGACAAATTTGTCAGACTGATCCTTAGTCGCGGGTTCAATTGTCAATGCGCCGTCGCCATACATCGTGTTCGCTGCGCCGCCACTGGCGAAGTAATACGTGACCGGCTTGGCTCCCGCTGGCGGCCAGGTGTCCGAGGTTTGCCACTTATTGCTTCCCATGGTGAAGTACCGTACCTTCGGCGTCTTCTCGAGGATGCCGTTCTGCTCGCCCTTCAGGAAGTAGTCGAACCAGCCGAAGGTGAGGGCATCGTAATCCAGGCGGGCATCGCCCATACTGCGTTCGCCGACAATCGTGTCCTCGGTAGCGCGCTTGTAGGCGCAGTGCGACACCGGAGCGATTACCGCATACTGCTCGTTGGCAATCTCCGGTCGCGCGGTCTTGCGTACGAAGTTATACGCCGCCAGATTCGGCCCCACGCTTACGTCGTACCAGCTCATCATCCACAAGCCGGGGATGTTGATGGTCATGCTGTCATTCCACAATCCGCCCTTATACCAGGCGGGATCGTTGGGCGTGCGCGCGATCATGTTGCCGTGGGTCACGCCGGGCGTCACATCGGCGAAGATGCCACTGCCCGCGCCCACCGACTTCAGTATGTCTTTTTCCGGCAGATACCATACGGCCTTCGACCAGTCCACCGGCGGTTCGTGGGGATGCAGATCATACGACTTGGCCGCGATCACCAGCTGCTCTTGCGAGGATCCGGCAGGAAACATGGGACGCACGCCGGTCTGAAATCCAGCATCGCGCAACCACATCATGAACAGCATCTGCACCGCGCCGCCGCGAAACCAGTTGCCCTGCTCATAATAAGGAGCGACGCGTCCAACGCCGGCGCCAAAGCCCTCCGGAATAAATGTGGCCAATGCTTTATTGCCGCGCGCTGCCACGGCCAGTTGCCACTCTGCTGTGGAGGAGCATCCGATCAGCCCGACTTTACCATTCGACCACGGTTGTCCTGACATCCAGTTCAGCTCGTCGTCCGCGTCGGTCAGCGGCGGGCCCAGTATGTCGTAGTCGCCTTCAGAAAAATAGCGGCCGCGCTCGTTCATCTCGACGTAGGCGTAGCCCCGCTTGACGGCGTCCAGCGCGGATTTCATATCGCGCGGCGCGCCCAGATCGGTGTCCCAATAATTGAAGTTGTAGGGCGTGCGCACGAAGATAATTGGATATTTCTTCGATGCGTCCTTGGGCCGGTAGATGTCGGCCTGCATACGTTTGCCGTCGGCCATCGGCACCATGACTTTGCGCTCGATGATGGCAACCGACTCCAGTTCCTTCTCTGTCGCCTCCCGTTGGGCCCGCATGGCGTCATCCGTCTGTCTCGCCTGCGCAAGTGCTGGTGACGACTGCCAGGCCACGAAAACAGCAGAGACTGCGCACATCGTCAGGAACTGTCCAACTTTTCGCTGCCACAACTTTTTCATCCCTATCGCCTCCTCGCAACCAAGTCGCCATCTCCCAACGCCCATAGACTATAAATCCATCGTTGGGTCTTGCGCTTAGCTGGTCTAAGAAAATAGCGGCTTTTGCAAATTCCGCAACCAGCAAATTTGTTGCATGAAGAAGCCTGCGATGGCGTTTCCGCAAATCGTTGTGCGCTCTATTCTGGTATTTCCAGCCATTAAAAATGTGTGACAAATTCTTGCTGTCGGTTGACTCCTTCCTCTGATTGGTGAATGGTTGATACAGCATCAGCGCACCCAGCCTAGTGTGGCCCGCACACGCACGCCTGATGAATAGGAGTTCTGTATGACTACTCTCGCTCCAGAAATCGCTTCCGACCTTGCTGCAATCAGTGCCTATGGTCAGGCTCGTTCCACTATCACCGGCACTCCTCTCAGCGCGGACGAGCTGCGCAAGACGGAGGCTTACTGGCGAGCTTGCAACTATCTAAGCCTGGGCATGATTTATCTGCTGGACAATCCATTGCTGAAGGAGCCGCTGCGTCCCGAGCACATCAAGAACCGGCTGCTCGGACATTGGGGATCAAGTCCAGGATTGTCGTTCATCTATGTGCACCTCAACCGCCTCATCAAGAAATACGACCTGAACGTGATTTTCCTGGCCGGTCCGGGACACGGCGCTCCGGGAGTGCTGGGCCCGGGTTATCTGGAGGGTACGTACTCCGAGGTCTATCCCGACAAGAGTGAAGACGTCGAAGGACTGCGCGCATTCTTCAAGCAGTTCTCGTTTCCCGGCGGGATTGGCAGTCACTGCACACCGGAGACGCCGGGCTCGATTCACGAGGGCGGGGAACTGGGCTATGTGCTCTCGCATGCTTGCGGAGCGGCGTTCGACAATCCTGACCTGATTGTTGCTGCAGTTGTCGGTGATGGGGAGTCGGAGACGGGACCGCTGGCGACCTCGTGGCACATCAATAAATTTCTGAGCCCTCGCCGCGATGGTGCTGTTTTGCCGTTCCTTCATCTGAACGGCTACAAGATCAATAATCCCACGCTGCTGGCGCGAATCTCGCACGACGAATTGGAGAGCCTGCTGCGCGGTTATGGCTGGACTCCATACTTCGTGGAAGGCTCGGACATCGACAGCATGCATCAGGCGATGGCGGCAACGGTGGAGCATTGCGTTCTGGAGATTCGGCGGCATCAAGAAGCGGCGCGCGAAAACGCCGGCTCCGATCTCAAGCGGCCGCACTGGCCGATGATCGTGTTGCGCTCGCCGAAGGGATGGACCGCGCCGCACGAGGTTGAGGGTCATCGGCTGGAAGGCTTCTGGCGCGCGCATCAGGTGCCGCTGCCGAACGTGAAGAAAGATCCGGAGCAATTGCAGGTTCTTGAAAAGTGGATGCGATCGCAGAAGCCGGAAGAGCTGTTCGATGGACAAGGCCGTCTCGCCGCCGAGTTTCGCGAGCTTGCGCCAACTGGCAATCACCGCATGAGCGCGAATCCCCATGCCAACGGCGGCCGGGTCAAGCGCGCGCTTCGGCTGCCCGACTTTCGTGACTACGAAGTTAAATTCGAGAAGCCGGGGAAGACATTCGCCGAGAACACACGCCCACTGGGCGTCTTCCTGCGGGACGTGATGAAGCTCAACATGAACAACTTCCGCGTCTTTGGCCCGGATGAAACCACTTCCAACAAGCTGGATGCGATCTATGAGGTGAGCAAGAAGTTCTGGATCGAAGAATTCTTCCCCGAAGATCAGGATGGCGGCGAACTCTCGACCGATGGCCGGGTGCTGGAGATGCTCAGCGAGCACACCATGGAGGGCATGCTCGAAGGTTATTTGCTGACCGGCCGCCACGGGTTCCTGTCGTCCTACGAGGCCTTCGTGCACGTCATCGACTCGATGTTCAACCAGCATGCCAAGTGGCTGGAGATCTGCAACCACCTGTCGTGGCGCGAATCGATTGCCTCGCTGAATCTGCTGATTACCTCGACGGTCTGGCGGCAGGACCACAACGGCTTTACGCACCAGGATCCGGGATTCCTCGATGTGGTACTGAACAAGAGCGCCAACGTCACGCGCATCTATTTGCCGGCCGATGTGAACTCGCTGTTGTCGGTGGCCGATCATTGCCTGCGCAGCCAGAACTACGTCAACGTGATTGTCTGCGACAAACAGTCGCACCTGCAGTTCATGACCATGGATCACGCCATCACGCATTGCACCAAGGGCATCGGCATTTGGGAGAAGGCGAGTAACGATCAGGGCAGTGAGCCCGACGTGGTGTTGGCGGCGGCGGGCGATATCCCGACGCAGGAAGCGCTGGCAGCGACGGCGCTGCTGCGGCAGGAATTTCCCGATCTCAAGATCAGGTTCATCAACGTCGTCGATCTGTTCAAACTGCAGCCCCGTACCGAGCATCCTCATGGGCTTGTCGGACAGGGACTTCGATTCGCTGTTCACGAACGACAAGCCGGTCATCTTCAACTTCCACGGGTATCCGTGGCTGATTCATCGCCTGTGCTACCGGCGGCATAATCACGACAACATGCACGTGCGTGGTTATAAGGAGCGGGGAAACATCAACACGCCGCTGGAATTGGCAATCAACAACAACACGGACCGCTTCAGCCTGGCCATGGACGTGATCGATCGCGTGCCGCACCTGCAGAAGATCGGTGGGCACGCGAAAGAGCGATTCCTGAATCTACAGATTGAATGCAAGAACTATGCGCATCAGTACGGCATCGACAAGCCGGAAGAGGCGAACTGGATCTGGCCGTATTAAGACAGTTTCAAGTTTCGAGTTTCAAGTTTCAAAATCAAGAGATTCACCACGGAGGCACGGAGAGGCACGGAGAATGGGTTACTTTAGATTAAGCTTTTCCGTGATCTCCGTGCTTCCGTGGTGAAAATGACACTCTAATCAAGGCCTAAGACGGATGCGGTTCTCCGAGGATCACGCGCACCGTGTCGCGGGCGATGAGCAGCTCTTCATCGGTCGGAATGGCGTAGGCGAGCAGTTTGGAATCGTCGGAGCTGATGAGACCTTCTTTGGCGACGGTCGCGTCGTTCTTTGCGGCGTCAATTTTCAAGCCGGCCCATTCCATGTTTTCGCAGATTCGAGAGCGGATCTCCGGCGAGTTCTCACCGATACCGCCGGTGAATACCACTGCGTCGGCGCCGCCCATGGCCGCAAGGAACGCGCCGATATATTTCCGCGCGCGATAGCAGAAGACCTCAACTGCCAGGCGGACACGGCGATCGTCGTGCTCCTTCAGCTCGGAGAGCAATCCCCGCATGTCGTTGGTCAATCCGGAAATTCCCAAGAGCCCGGACTGGGTGTTAAGCAGAGTCTCGACCTCCGACGGCGACATGCCCTCCTTAGCAGCAATGAAATTCACAATGGAAGGATCGAGATCGCCCGAGCGGGTGCCCATCACCAGTCCTTCCAGCGGCGTCATGCCCATCGAGGTATCGACGGACTTGCCTTCCCGGATAGCGGCCGCGGAGCAGCCATTTCCCAGGTGAAAGGTGATGATGTTGGTCTGCTCGCGGGTCAATCCGCGCAGCGCGCGATAGCGAAATGCGACATAACGATGTGAGGTGCCATGGAATCCGTAACGCCGCATCTGATACCGCCGGTAGAGGTGGTAGGGGATCGCGTATAAGTGGGCGCACTCCGGAATGGAATGATGGAATGAGGTATCGAAGACGGCGACTTGCGGCGTGTCTTTGCCGAAGAGCTCACGTGCCGCCTGAATGCCTTGCAGATTTCCGGGATTGTGCAGTGGCGCCAGATCGATACAATCTTCGATACCGTGCAGCACCTTGTCGTCGATCAGCGCCGACTCTGCGAATAATTCGCCGCCATGTACGACTCGATGGCCAATGGCGTTGATGTCAGCCGTGCTCTTGATCGCCGAGACCCCTGATTTGTCGGATGCGATGAAACGCACCAGGTAATCGAGCGCAGCTGGAATGTCGCGCAGCGGCGCAGTGAATTTGCGCTTGGCATCCTGGCCGGCCTGGAAGGTGATGATCGCCTCGCCGCCGATACGCTCAACTTCTCCTTTACAGAGGCGCTGATCCTGATGCTGCTTGATGCGGTCAAGGTCGGTGGCAATGATCTGGAATTTGAGGCTGGAGCTTCCGGAATTAAGAACTAGAACATTCATGCGTGACGGTCCCTTTGGCCGGGAATAGCTTACAGGATTCTTATGTCAAGAAGGTTGCGGTGCAAGAACGCTTTGTTGCTCTTGCTCTGAGCGCATCTCTCGCGAGCAGGTTTGCCCTGACGCCTTGGGTTTCCGCACCATATCTGCTTCGCTCGTTATTGCCGTTCGCCTTCAGAAAAAAAGGCCCGGACCGAATGATCCGGGCCTTTCATCGCACGCTGCCGAGGCAGAGTGTGCGAGCGTTGCTCTGGCTATGGGATGGTAAGGCCGACGGTGGTCGTGTGCGTATCGCCTCCGCCCTTGCCGGTTACAGTGATCGTGTACGTTCCGGCCCTTGCCCTTCTATTTACCGTGACGGTCATGGTCGACGACCCTGAGCCCGGCGCGGGTATGGTGCTGGGGCTGAAGCTTACCGTCACCCTGCTGGGCTGGCCGGTCGCAGACAAGGCAATGGACGAGTTAAAGCCACCAGAAATGGCTGTGGTGATCGTGGAATGGCCGGAGTTTCCCGGACTAATCGTAAGCGATGTGGGTGATGCGCTGATGGTGAAGTTGGGGTTCGTCCCGGTCACGGTCAGGGAAACCGTGGTGGTTTCCTTGGTGCTGCCCGAGGTTCCGGTCACCGTAATGTTATAGGTGCCGGGCGTTGTGGATGAGGCCACGCTCATCGACATGGTCGAAGTCCCAGCCCCGGTAATCGAGGTGGGGTTGAAAGTTACGGTCACGCCGGTTGGCTGGCCGCTCGCTGACAAGCTGATCGCTCCGTCGAAGCCGCCCGTCACCGAGCTGGTAATGGTGGACGTTCCCTGATTGCCCTGCGCTACCGTTACCGACGAAGGCGAAGCGGAGAGGCTGAAGCCCGATCCTACCTGAGCCTCCGGCAAGTGCGGTGATAAGTCCGCTGCCGTTGGGACTGCCCCAGCCGGTCGCCAGATCGTATCCGGTGGTTGCCGAATAGCCGTTGCTGCCACTGGTAACGTCGTGGAAGTCGGTGGCATAGCTTGATCCCAAACCAATCGTATAGAGGGAGGGATTGATGAAACCGACTGTCTTGCTACCGTTAGCAACTGCCTGTTGGTTGACCAGAGCCAGATAGCCGGCCCACATGGGAGCCGCAAAACTGGTTCCACCGTACTCGTTGGCTGTGCAGGTAGTCTGGTCCGCACAGACGTAGAAGCTGAAATTCGCGTTGGCCGAAACGTCCGGGCCGTTGCGATAGGTCTTGGAGCACGATCCGCAGCCGTTGGCCGCGGTCACCTGCCAGGAGGGAATCGCAAAATGGTCAGGCGAAATACCGCCACCACCGTCGACCCAAGCAGTCTCTGAACTCCAGGGACCGCCGGCGCTGCTGGTGTCTAAATCCGTTCCACCGACCGACGTGATATACACATCATCCGCCGGGTAGATCGCGGAAGAGGAGGTCCACTTGCCGCTGTCACCGGCTGCTTGAAACAGATTCTGACCCTGGGCTGAGAACTCCTGGAAGTAGGGGTTGTCGGTGTTGGGGTCCGCCGGGCTCCACGTCCACGACGAACTCAATTGCGCGTTCAGCGGATTGTGCGTAGCCATCGAGTTAAAAATGGCTGCATCGGTAGACCCCACGTACATCACCAGGCTGGACATGCCAGGAGCCATGCCGAGAGCCTGTGTCATGTCTAAGGTCTGTTCGGTGTCATCGCAGCTGGGATAGACGCAGCTCGTGCTGGTTCCATCGGTGGACAAAAGAGTGACAGGGACGTTATTGGTTTGGTGAACGTTCGAATAGTAGGTGTTCAAGTCGGTCAGGTCGGTGCCGTAATACTCCAGCAATCCCAGTGACTGACCACTGCCGGTGAGAGATCCTCCGTAGTATGCCGACCTCATGTCGCTGCCAAGGAAGGAAGCGCCGGGGCCGGAGCCAGTCGTGGCCAGGCCGTGTTGATCTTGTCTATGCACGATCGCGGGCTGTGGGATCGAGTAATTGTCCAAACCCGAGATGTGCCACAGCTGGACCGCGAGATCGGTCGTTGTAGGTTCGCGATCGGGAGCATAGAACGTACGATTTTCGCTGGGCAGGTTGTACAAGCCCATGGTCACATGGAAGGCTTCCTCGATGCTCGCCACCGACCCGGTCACATCCAGGTTCAGGCGATTGCGGGAAGTGTTGACAACCGTAAAGCCATGTATCTGTGCGAAACGAACCACCTCGTCATAATCCTGCTGGCTGGGGCCAAACCTCGTAGTGAACTGTTCCACCGTGAGGAACTGGCGATAAGACGCACTCGATGGGTTGTAGACTTTCTCCA
The DNA here is from genome assembly GCA_963697175.1 of uncultured Acidobacteriaceae bacterium. Taxonomy (GTDB): domain Bacteria; phylum Acidobacteriota; class Terriglobia; order Terriglobales; family Acidobacteriaceae; genus Bog-257. Next base: position 594,851 of record CAVONC010000030.1, read on the forward strand.
AAAAGCTATCCAACGCTGCCTGGTTGCGGATGGGCAGAGTAAGTACAAGACGCATGGACTGGGTTGCGGGAAGCGACCCGACGTACTGCGCCTGCCCATTCATCGTTGCTTCACGCACATGATGCGTCAACAGCGATTGCGGCTGCGCCAGACAACCGATACTCACAACCGACACAAGCGCGACCATTGTCAGCAGAGAGGTACTGAGTCTTCGAATCATTGATTTCTCCTTTGTCCGCTATCGCGGGGATACTTCTCAGCTCCCGGCCCGGTGGTTAAGCTGTCAGTACTGATGTTTCACTGAAGAAATGACGCCGCTTGTCCCTAAAATTAATCTTCCTGACTCAAAATGGAAGCAGTATACGCCTACTGCGCCTGCTTGCAACAGACCACTTCCGCGCTGTCTTCTGCCGAGAATGCCTTAAGTCCAAACCAGTCCAAATGCCACCCTAAACAGTGTTAAGGTGCCTTCGGCTTGGGGCGGTCGCAACTGGTTTCACACAGTAGTCTCGCGCGGCATAGTGCGCGTGGACGTTGGGACGGGCGGGCAATAAGCGTCTACAGATGGTGGGCGGAAACTGGAGACCAGCTTGCATAAGCTGTTTTGCTGTCTAGGCTCCTTAGGTCAGCTTTTGTGGTGTAGGCCTGCTACTATGCCTCTAAACATGACTGATGCATCATTCGTGATATTCCCGCGCAAGAGGGAACGCGTGGTAAAGGTGTGAAGTCCGTGAAACCAGAAAGAATACCCAACCTCATTCTGGGAACCGGGCCCACCGCGATTGCCGCGGCCTATGCGTTTCGGCGTCTTGGGGTGCCCTTTGAAGTTCTGGACATTGCCTACGACCTGGAGCCCGAACGCGAAGCGATGGTGCAAACTCTTGCGGCCACTGAGCCGGCAGATTGGCCGAGCGGGTATGTCGAGAGTTTGTTTCCCCCGCCGGTGACATCAGCTCGAGGTGTGGAAAAAAGATTTTCGTTTGGGTCGACGTTTCCTTATGAACAACCCCAATGTATCTCCTGCGCTACGACAGACTGCACGATTGATTTGTCGCATGGTCTTGGTGGTTTCGGGAATGTTTGGGGCGCCGCCGTGCTTCCTTACACTGACCAGGACTTGTGCGGTTGGCCCATTTCTTCCATCGATCTGGCCGACTCGTTCAGGAATATATCGCAATTTGTGCCCATAAGCGGGGAGTCCAGATCAACTGGAGGAGTTTTTTCCCTTTTATCACGATAGGATCACCTCCCTCAAGAAGTCAGAACAGACTAGGACATTACTTGAATTTCTGGCGCTGCGTCAGACTAAATTAAAAAGTAAAGGGATTATCTCCGGTCGTGCTCGCGTCGCTGTGGATTCCACGGAAGGACCATCCGGTTGCCGCTACTGCGGCTACTGCCTTGACGGGTGTCCTTATGGCTCAATCTTCAATCCCCGCTTACTCTGGAAGAGCTTCGAGCGCGATGGGACGAAAATCCACAGAGGTTTCTATGCTATCGAGTTCGAAGAAGACGCCGAGGGAGTAACCCTGTCAACGGTGAATGTAAGAGACGGATCCCTGAGAAAGCTGCAAGTAGGAAGGCTCTTCGTAGGCATGGGCGCCGTTTCTACAACTCGGCTAATCGCCAGATCCATAAAATTGTTCAACCAGCCAGTTCGTATACAGGATAGTCAATATTTCTTCTTTCCTTTGTTGTCCTACCGCAAGGCCAAAGACCTGGCAGTGCGTTTTACCTTGGCCGAAATCTTCCTTGAGCTCCGCAGCCCAAAGCTCAGCAATAACTACATACACTTTCAGGTCTATGGATTGAGCGACATGTTCCGGCAAACCATACGGTCCCTGGTACCTTCATTCCTTCGACTGAGGCCTGTTCTGGAAGCCATCGAGGGACGCTTCTATCTGGTTCAGGGCTTTCTTCATTCGTCTGATTCGGCCCATTTGGAACTGACCATTCTTTCATCCCATCCGAATACGGACGAGATACATGTCCGAGGGGTTACGAATCCCATCGCAGGTCACGTCGCCAAAGGAGCCCAGGCAGATTTGCGCCGTAGCCTGGCGGGCTTCGGCATCATTCCACCACTGAATCCTACAATGGTGGCTCCGGGAAGAAGCTTTCATGCCGGGGGCAGTTTTCCGATGGGAAGCAAGAACACGCCTTATTGTTCTGACCTGCTTGGGCGGCCGGCCGGGCTGAGCCGGACGCACCTTCTGGATGCAAGCACCTTTCCGAGCATCCCCGCTACAACCATCGCTTACACCGCGATGGCCAATGCCGACAGGGTGATAAACGAAACATTTCGGAATGGCTATTTTCTGTCGAAAGGATCTTGATCGCGATGGTGGCGGATCACGCCCCCGCCTGCGGAATCAGCGTGAATGGTCCCGCTGAAGCGAATCGGCCAGAGGCGTCCGCACGCCAACACCGTTGCCAATGTAAACCGAGCGCAGATAGAACTGTTGTGAACCGCCGCGATGCGTGTAGTATGTTTTCGTCTCCAGCCCACAAAGGAAGTTGAATCGTATGCCTCGGTTAACCGGCTTCGAAGCCGAAATCCGTTCTGCTTCTCTTTGTGTGCTCTTCGTCGGCGGAGTTGTGGCGCAGCGGTCCCCAGTCGCTGTCGCGCGTCTCAACTCTGTGCGCGCAATGCTACACCTGCTTCGGCCACACCACTGGGTCAAGAACATCCTGGTGCTGGTGCCGCTGCTGCTGGCGCATCAATGGGGCAATTTTGGTGTCACCAGGAACGCTCTGCTGGCTGTCGTGTGCTTCTGCCTTACGGCATCCGCGGGCTACATCATCAACGATCTGATCGACGTCGAAGTGGATAGAAAGCATGCGACGAAGAGACTGCGTCCCCTGGTAGCGGGCCAAGTTAGTAATCGAGCTGCGATTGCGCTGGTGTGCGTTTTGATCGCTCCCGTGGTTGTCCTGCTGCCGCGGCTTTCCTACGCCTTCAGAATCTGCTTATTAGTTTACTTTTGCGTAACCCTGATCTATTCCTTCTATCTTAAGAAGAAGGTATTGCTCGACATTTGTACGCTTGCAGGTCTCTATACAATTCGTGTTCTCGCCGGTGGAGCGGCAACCGGAATACCTATTTCAGAATGGACCTTGGCTTTCGCTATGTTCTGCTTTCTGGGGCTGGCGGCGGTCAAGCGCTATGCGGAATTACAAGCGCTTTCGCCGGAGGGAGAACTCCTGGGGCGAGGATATGAACCAAGCGACCAGAGTACCGTGCACATTCTCGGCCTGAGTTCGATGATGATTTCGGTGCTCGTGCTGGCGCTTTACCTCCACACTCCTGAGGTCACAGCACTCTATCGGCATTCTGATGCGCTGTGGTTGATGTGCCCGGTGATGCTCTACTGGTTTGCAAGAATCTGGATCATTGCAGGTCGAGGCGAGATGCATTCCGATCCCATTGTGTTCGCGCTGCGTGATCGGGTCAGTCTGCTGGCTGCCGCTATCATCGTTGTCATCGGGTTGATCTGTAAATGAGCCTCGCGACCGAAGTTCCGGCCTCAACTTTGCCTGGAAGGCATAGAGTTTACTTACTCCGGGTTCTTGCCGTTGCTCTGCTCTGTTCCGCGTTCTTCTATGCTGCGCTCTTTGCCTTAGAAGCCATCCTTTCGCCACTCGATTTCTTCGACGAGAGCATAACTATCCTTGCCGCCAGAGCCGTGGGGAGTGGGATGACTCCTCATGGAGACTTCTGGGTTGCCTATCCCGCCTTGAGCTACTGGATCCTGGCGGCGGCGTTCAAGATCTTCGGAAACTCCTACCTGGTTGCGCGATTCGTACCGTTGGCGTTCTATCTGGCGGTGATTGCGGTGGGGTGGATGGTTACTCCCAACTGGAGGTCCCGAACGATTGTAACTTCGGGATTGATTCTATCCATTGGCGGTTTCTACTGGTATGCGCCTTGGAATGCTTTCGCGCTGCTGGTGATCGTCCTTCTACTGTTCTGTTGGAAGCGAACCGACACATCGCCCAGATTTTGGCTACTCATCGGGTCATTACTGGCAGCTTCACTGCTGATGCGCCTTAACTTCGCGGGCTATGGGTTCATTGCGATCAGCGCCTTCCTGCTGGTAAATACTGAACTCAACCATCGCAGAAGCTAACCAATCTTGGCTGGCTTTGTGCGCCGATGGTGCTGGCGGTACTGGCCTATTGCATTATCTGCAGAAACTGCTTGCCTGCTGTATATGCTCAAATAATTTATTTTCCCACCCACACCATGATGCGCGAGCGCATCCTCCTGATTAGATCGCTTGCTATCCTACTGTTGGCGTTGCCGTTCCTGCTGCCGGCCCTGCGGATGTGGAGAAATCGCAGCAGGAATGTTAGGCGTGCTGGCGGTGCTGGCGGGCTTTGTATCTTTGGTATACCTCGACCTTCGCAGCCGACACTCTATTCCCAGACCCACCTATGCACTTGCCTTCGCAGCATTATGGATTGTGTTGCAGGTTGTATTTCGAAAGCTTGACGCCGAAGAATTCACTGTCTTGCTTTGCTATCTATTATTTCTGCATTACTATTTGGCTCGTGCGGACCTGGTTCACTTCTGGCCGGCCTTTATTGTCTTGTGCCTTTTAGTGTTGCATAAGTTAAGCCAATGGCCTCTTCCGGTTGGCGCCCGGGTTGACTTAGTCGTACTTGTGCTTACGGGGGCTCTGGGACTTTATCTTTATTCCGCAAGCCGACTCCTGGTGCCAAGTATTTCTTTTTATCGCTATGCCGTGCTGCGACTGTCGCCTGAGGGCCGCAATAACTTGATGATCCAATTAAATTTTCCCCACGACGGCGAAGCGGAGGCGCTGGCGTATTTGATGGCAAAGACCACCCCCACGGAATATGTGTACTCAGGATTGCTGGATCATGCCCGTGGCTTCGCAAATAATTTGCGTGATTATGTAATTCTGCAACGACCAATTCCCGTGAGCGACTGGCAGTATGAACCGGGATACAGTAGCGAAGCGCACAATCAGGAGCTGGCGATCGATGAACTGGAACGCACACGCACGAACTGGTTGCTGCTCTGGCAGGGTCAACGCAATGCCAACCAGATCTCTCAGAGCAGGCAAGGATCTTCGCTGCTGGACATCTACATCCGATCAACCTTTTGTCTTGAAAGAAGATTTGGCGACTACCAGGTTTGGCGTCGATGCAACTGGAGCCCCGCATTCTCCCGAAATTGAGGCGCCGTTGCTCCCGCTCGTTCGCGGTCACTCTGGACACAGTTCTCAGCTGCGCAGCCTGCGGGCTGGGCTAATTACTCTCGACCTTCCCTCTGCGCGATAAGGAGCAAGGCACCCGACTAGGCCTTCCCATTCCTCCCATCCCATTCGACAGCTGCGACTGGAATCGCTACGGCGCGAAGTAGGCGGAGATGTCGAGGATGAGGTTAGTGGGGTTGGGAGCGTAGGCGTCGATGAATTCGTTCAGGGTCGGCACAATGGCCATATTGGAGGTCACGGCGCCGTCGACGGCGTTCAGGGTGGAGACCACGGGCTGGCTGAGGCCATCGGGCCAGAGCGTGAGGTAGCCGAGCGAACCGGTGGGCAAGGCGGTTGCATTCAGGACGTAGCTGGTGGCGCTGCCGGGAATGCCGCAGGGACTCTCGCCCACGTCGACCGTGATCTCGCCGCTGAAGGGCTCCTGCGGCGGCGACTGCCGCGTGTCGAGTACGCGGCAGGGTGCCAGGTTATAGAGCGACATCGGCTTCGAGCCCGAGCCGGCTGCGGCGAAGTAGCCATTGATGTCGATGATGAGGTCAGTGTCGTTGCCGTAAGCGTAGGCTTCGATGTCGCCGCCGGTGCCCGCGGGAAGGATGGCGGCATTGGCAACGGTGGTGCCCGTCGGTGCGTTCAGCGTGGAGACCAGCGGCTGCGATTGTCCCGTGGGCCAGATGGTGAGATAGCCGAGCGCGTGGCCGCTTTTCGGCACCACGGTGAAGTTCATGGAGTACGCGGCGGCGGCGCTGGGAATGCCGCAGGCGCTGGTGAGGACAGGGAAGTCGCGCTGCTGATTCTGCGAAAGCATCGGCCCGCCTAGTGGGCCTTTGGCGCCGCGCGTATCGGCTACGCGGCAGGGCGTGAGCGGGAAGAACGCGAGCGCGGAGTTGTTGCCGGTGGTGAAGTAGCCAGTGATGTCGAGAATGACGTCGCTGGTGTCGGTGACGTAGACGCTGACCGCGCCGCTGGTGCCGGCGGGAACCACGGCGGCGTTGGCTTTGACGCGCCCGTCATAGGAGTTGAGCGTCGAGACCACGGGCTGGGGCGAGCCGGTGGGCCAGATGGTCAGGTAGTTCAGGGTGTGGTGCGGAACGACAGTGACGTTCAGTGCATAGGCGGTGGCGGAAGAGGGAATGCCGCATCCGCCTTGGGGCAGCGGGAAGCTGCGCGCGCTGCCGCCGCTGATCGATGGGCCGCCAAAGGTTCCGTTGGGATTGCGCGTGTCGACCACGCGACAAGGCGAGACGGTGATGAGACGCTGCGTGATGGGCGCGCCGGCGATGGCCACGTCGTCGAGATACATGTACGTCGGCGTGCTGCCGCTGTCTTCATGCGCGTTGAAGTAGAGCTGGATGGTCTGGCCCTGGTAGGGTGTGAGGTCGAAGCTGACGTAGGTCCACGCCTGCGCGTTGGAAGCGGTCTTGAAGACCTGCGCCAGCTCGTTGCCGTTGGCGTCGCGAATCTGCGCCTCCTGCCAATCGTGTTGCACGCTGCTCTGGGTCCACGGCCAGTACCAGAAGCTCAGCGTCGGACTTTGCATGCTGGCGGGAACGGTGATGGTCTGATAAATCCAGGAATCGCCGTTGGGGACGGGCGTGCCGGTGGCGCCCAGTTGCGCGCTGAAGCCGCCGCTGTGCGCTTGCAGCGTAGAGACGACCGGCATCAAGACGCCGCCGCCGGTCCAGCAATCTAGCGTCCCGGTTTCGAAGCCTCCGTTGGACAGCGTGCCCGCCACGCAACCCGCGGACAGCGTGCCCATACCGGTGAGATTGGCGACGCGCGGGCTGCCGGGACCGTTGTCGGTAACAGTGAGAGTACCGGTGCGAATGCCACTCACCGTCGGCTGGAAGCTGACATTGATGTTGCAGCTGGCGTTCGGAGCGAGCGACGCGCCGCAGTTGTTGGTCTGGGAAAAATCGCCGGCGGCGACGATGCTGCTGATGGTCAGCTTGGACGAGGTGTGATTGCTGTAGGTGATCTGTTGCGGCGGGCTGCTGGTGCCGACGGTCTGATCGCCGAAGCTGAGATTGTCGGGATAGAAGCCGATGTAGCCGCCGCTGGCGCAGCCGGAGAATTTAAAGTTCACGATGCGGGTGTTCCAGTTGTAAGCGCCGTTGGTGAGGATGTATTCCTGGGTGTACCAGAAGGTGCAGTCGTCGATGGGATCGACGGACATGGAGCTGTAGTCGCCCCAGCGGGTGACGTTGGGGGTTTGCGAGCCGCTGCCGACCATGACCGAAGTCTCGGATTCGAGCTCGCCTGCTGGATCGGAGGGCACCCGTCCGGCAAAGGCGATGGAGGGATAGACCGAGCTGGAGGCGACGCTGTAGCCGAGGGCGATGTCGCCGACTTTGTCCATGGCGATGCTGCCCATCCAGCGATAGTTGGAGTCGGGCGCGTAGGTGCCTTGCTGCGCGACAACGGGTTTGTTGGCGGGTGACTGAATCTCATACCAGCGCACGCCGCCACTGCCGTTGACCGCGACCGAGTGATTCACCACCAGCGACTCGTGACTGCCGAAGTTGCGATAGGCGAGGCGATACATCAGGCGGTCGGCCAGCGAGTCGAGCTTGTTGTCGGTGAGCGGCTGGGGAACGCAATCGGTTGCACCATTGCATAGCGGAGTGAACGCCGCGACGTTGATGACCGTCGGACCGGTGAAGGTGGAGTTCGAGGGATTGTTGAAGTCGACGTGAAACTGGTAGAGGTCGAGGGAATTGGCGCCGTAGACCAGCATGTAATTGGGCGAGCCGGCGGGCGGAAGCGTTGTGCCATCGACATCGGCGGGTAACAGGGTGCCCACCGAAGATGTCTGCTGGAAGCAGATCTGGGTCGCGGCCTGGCCGCTCAACATGGCGGTGCGGTTGTAAGCACAGGCATCGGCGCCGACAAAGTTGTTGCCGTCGAACATGTGGAAGGTTTCGTAGTAGGCGTCGGGCCAGACGCCCATCTTGGGATAGTCGTCGAAGTAGGAGTACTCGAACGAGTAGCGATACCAGGAGCCGGTGGCGTCGGGCGTGACCGAGACGGCGACGCACTCCATGTAGGGGCTGGTGGAGACGGAGAACTGGCTCATCACCCAGCGGTTGGCGAGCTTGTCGTAGGTGACGATGGGATCGCCGTCGTCGTTGAACTCGCAGCCGCCGCCGAAGCCGGTCCACAACGTATTGGCCGCGACCGGGCCGGCGATGAGCGAGCCGTCGGTCTTGTCAAAGACGGCGAAGTAGGTGTTGACCCACTGCACATATTGCGTTGCGCCGACCGCGCCGTTGGTGTCGGGCGGGACGTACTCGACGGTGAAGCCGTACTGGCCGTCGCCGATACCTTCGAAGCTGAGGCCGACCTGCGGCGAGTAGCCGCGGGTGGTGAACTGGCGGACGGGATCTTCGGTGAGCGGCTTGAACCCGGGCGGCAGCGGGATGCGGCGCGCGGGCTCGGCTTCCAGCTTGCCGTGGGAGATGGGATGGGCATTGCGCATCATCTCGACTAGAGGCGGCGAGATGTCGTGATGGACGTCGCGGCGGACGGTGGTGGGCCCGCGGCCGGTCTGCGCGGGGAGCGGCGAGGGAAGCAGCGTCAGGATCACGAGCGCCAGGAGGCGACGGACGGAAAAGAAACTCATGGCGTGCCCTTTTGCGACGTGGTTGGGGCGGACATGGAAGTGCATCGGCAAAACATTAAGGGCACGTGATGGGCGAGGGGGGATTAGAACGCGTTAAGGTGTGAGGTGCGGGGATTGGCGCAGCGGCGCGCGCCAGCAGAGTGCTCGGTGATAGAGAAAAGCAGGTCCTTCGACTGCGCGTTCGCCCGATCCGCAAAAGACGCGGATCGGAAAGGCAAGGCGGACGCTCCGCTCAGGATGACAGCAAGAGAAGCAAGAGAGATGTCGAATGGCGCAGCTGAAGCTGCGCCCCTTCGAAACTGTACGACGGGCGCCAGCGCAGCTACTGCAGCTTCGCCAACTCGGCTTTGGCTTCTTTGTAGATGGGGATGTCGGGGTCGGCGTCCTTCCACAAGGTTAGAAAATTCTGATACGCGGTGAGCGCGCGGCTATGGGCGGCGTCGGCGACGGCACCTTGCGCACTCTTCGCCTCCAGAGCATTGGCGCGAGCCATGCCAAGTTTTGCCAGCGCTCCCGTCCAGCAATTCCAGACGATGCCGCTGTGGTCGAGAATCTTCTGGAACTCGGCCGCAGCTTGCGCGCCCTGTCCGGCGGCGAGATACGCCTGGCCGCGAATGTAGGTGGGATAGAGACAGGAGATATTGGCCGCGAACGGCGTGAGGCCGTACTCGATCGGCGGCGATGCAGGTTGCAGCGCGCGCAGCGCAGCTGTCGCGTCTTTGCGATTCAGCGCCAGCTGCGCCTGAATTGCCGGCAGCCAGAGCGACTGCATCTGCGTGTCGAGCGGGTAGCGCTGGTTGAGATCCTGCGCCGCGGCTTGTGCGCGCGCCGAGTCGCCGGCCACAGCGTAGGCGATTGCGGCTTCGATGCCGACTCCCTGGCTGGCGGCGTCGAGCTTCAATCCTTCCGCAGCGGCTTGCTGCGATTCGGCGGCGTTGCCGAAGGCAGCCTCGCGGATGGCAGCGTTCTCCCACCAGATGGCGCCGTTCTCTTTGCTGTCGGCGCGGACAGCGGACTCCGCCGATTGCTTGGTCAGCCCACGCGCCTTGGCGAGATGACCGGCGTAGGCTTCGGTGTCAGAGGCGAGCGACAGGCCGAAGTTATCGACGCCCTGGTGCGCGGCGAACCACTGCAGCTGCTGCTGCATCGCCGACGCGTCCTGTGCGATGAATCCGACCGCGTAGAGCTGCGAATGAAGCAAGTAGTCGTCGAGCTTGCGCGACTCGGCTTCCTGAATGGATTTGCGCGCGTCGTCCGGGCGCTGCAGGGCGAGCAGAATGTTGCCGAAGTTTTCGTACAGCGCGACGCGATCGGGAACCATTTGTTGCGTCTGGCGCGTCAACTCCAACGCCTTCTCGTAGAGACCTTGCGGGGTGCAGACCTCGCTCAGGTTGAAGTAGCCGGTAGGATCGCGCGGATAGTTGTCGATCATCTCCTGATAGGTTTGCGCGGCTTTGTCGAGCTGGCCGGTGACGATCTGGTAGTAGTTGGCGCTGATGATCAGCTTCTCGCGCTCGCTGGCGTGTTCGCGCAGCTGGAAGGCCTTGGTGAAATATTCGCTGGCGCGGCCGACCTCGCCCAGCCCGCTGTACTCATTGCCCAGTTCGCGATAGCCCATGGCGAAATTGGGATCGAGCTCGACGGCGTGCTCCAGAAACGGCAGCGACTCCTTGATGCTCTTCTCGCGCGCTGCCCGTACGCCCTGGCTATAGGCCTGCAGCGCTTCGAGCGACGGCGTAGTCGCCTGTTGCAGCGGGACATCGAACTTCTGCACCGTGGCCAGCGACTCGCCGAGTTCTTCGCGCAGCGTAGCGGCGGCCTTGTCGACGGCGTTCAGCACGTTGGCCTTGCCGTCGGCGCGCGCCTGCTGCTCCGCCAGGATGTCGCCGTTCTGGCAGTTCAGAACCTTCAGCCCGATCACGTACTGATTGTCGAGCGAGGCGATCGAGCCGGCAATGTAGGCCTTGCTGCCGGCGCGCTGGCAAACTTCGCGCGCGATCTCGGGCGTCAGCTTGGTGCCGGGAGGCTTGGTCATCAGGCGCAGTGTCGCCGCGACCCGGTTGTCGGAGAGCACGTTGAGAAACGGCGACTGTTTGAGGGTGACGGCGAGCGCGGTCTTCAGCGTGTCGTCGAAGACGGGATCGCCGGTGCTGTTGGCGAAGTCGGCGATGACGATGGTGTCCTTGTCGGTGAGGCGCGGCGCGCCGTGGGAGCGATAGTAGAGTCCACCGCCGACGGCCGCGATCAGCACCACCGCAACGACGGCGGCGACGAGCGGCCAGCGCTTCGTCGTTGCAACCGCGGTTGTCGGCGGCGCGATCTTCGAGGAGCTTTGTGAGGCGCTTAAGCTCGACGTCGAATAGCGGCCGGTCTCAGAATCCCGCTTCAGCCGTTGCAAGTCGCTGCGCAGATCGGAGGCATGCTGATAGCGCAGGTTGCGATCTTTCTCCAGCGCCTTGCGGATGATCGCTTCGAGCCCAGGAGTGATCTGCGGATTGACCTGCGCCGGCGGTGGAGGCTCCTGAAACAGAATCGCGCCGGAAAGCTCGCCCGGGCTGTTGCCGTCGAAGGGCATCTTGCCGGTCGCCATCTCGTACAGCACCGCGCCGAAGGAGAACAGGTCGGTGCGCGAGTCGACATCGCGAGCGCGAATCTGCTCAGGCGACATGTAGGCGACGGTGCCGAGCATGGTGCCGGGACTGGTCAGGTGCTCGGCGTCGGACTCGGTCATCATGGTTTCGGTAGTGCCTGCAGTCGATTCGTACTTGTCGGTGAGCTTGGCCAGGCCGAAGTCGAGAACCTTGGCGTGGCCGCGGCGGGTGACGAAGATGTTGGCCGGCTTGACGTCGCGATGGACGATGCCCTGGTTGTGCGCGGCATCGAGCGCGTCGGCGATCTCGATGCCCAGCGCCAGCAACATCTCGGGCTCCAGCGGACGGCCCGCGATCTGATGCTTGAGCGTCACCCCGTCGAGGAACTCCATCACCATGAAGGCGTGGCCGTCCTGCTCGCCGAAGTCGTAAATGGTGCAGATGTTGGGATGGTTGAGGGCCGACGCGGCTTGCGCCTCGCGCTGGAAACGCGCTAAGGCCTGCGAGTCGCCGGCAACCTGCTCGGGCAGAAACTTCAGCGCGACGTAGCGATGCAGGCGAGTGTCTTCGGCCTTGTATACCACGCCCATTCCACCGCCGCCGATTTTGCTGACAATGCGGTAGTGCGAGATCGTAGTGTCGATCATGGGCGCCAGAGGTAATGGAATGGCTGACTGATGCTAAGTGGCGATGGGAGGGGGAGTCAACCAAAGTTGGGACGAACGGAGCGGTTCACAGTAACTGCGAATCTTCCCCGAAATGTACTCTGTCTTGAAGGGGCACGGCTTCAGCCGCGCCAATCGCTGCACACAGGAACCGGCCTTTAGGGCCCTATGGGAGGGGTCCCTCGGCGGCTAAAGCCGGATTCTCGATTTGCCGCAACGGCACGCCTGAAGGCGTGCCCCTTCAAAACAGATCTCGGCGCCCCGATGTTCTCTCTTGCGCAGCAGTGACCCAGGCCTGCACTACCCACATCAAATCAAGACGCGGGACGCCAGCCTGAAGGCTGGCTCTACCATCGATCCACATCTCGAAGCCTTACGGCGCGAAATAGCCGGAGATATCCAGAAGCAGTTGGGTTACGCCGCCGCCAGCATAGGCGTCGACGGAGCCGTTGCTGGTCGGCACGATTGCCAGGTTGGAGGTGACCGCTCCATCCCAGGCGTTCAGAGTTGAGGCTGTGGGCTGCTGCTGGCCATCGGCCCACAAGGTCAGGTAGTCGAGCGGTCCCGTCGGAATCACGGTGGCGTTCAGTAGATACGCCTGTGCGGTGCTCGGCGGCGAACACAGGCTGCCGGCCATGTTGACGGTTAGTTCTCCGCTGAAGGCGCCGTGTCCGCTGCGGGTGTCGAGCGCGCGGCAAGGCGTCGTGGGATACAGCGACAGACCACCTTGTCCCGGCGCCGCAAAGTAGCCGTCGATGTCGATCACCAGATCGGTGGTGTCGTAGGAGTAGACATCGATGTCGCCGCCGGTGCCCGCAGGAACGACGGCGGCGTTGGCCACGACGGTCGCCGTGTAATTGTTCAACGTTGAAACCGTGGGCTGCGATTGTCCCGCAGGCCAAACCGTCAGATAGCCCAACGGCTGCCCGGTCGGATTCGGCACCACGGTGACGTTAAATGCGTAGGCCTGTGGAGTGACTCCGGCAGGGATGCAACTGCTGCTCTCGATGGGGAAATCGCGGGTGCCGTTGGCTGCCAGGCGCGGGCCGCCCAGCGGACCGTTAGCGCCGCGCGTGTCGACCACGCGGCATGGCGTCATGGGATAGAACTGCAGCGTTCCGCTGGCCGGCGGCGTGAAGTAGCCATTGATGTCGAGGATGACGTCGGTGGTGTTGCTGGCGTAGACGCTGATGTTGTCGTTATAGCCGGCGGGCACGATGGCCGCGTTGGCTTTCACGCGCCCGTCCGAGTTCATGGTGGAGACCGTGGGCTGTGCTTCCATGGTTGGCCAGACGGTCAGATATCCCAGGCTGCCGTGCGGCGCGACGGTGACGTTGAGCGAGTAAGCAGTCGCGGTCGTGGGGATGTTGCAACCGCCGAGTTGCGGGACGTCGAAGTTCTGCGACGTACCGGCTTGGATAGGATTGTGCGTCTTGCGGGTGTCGAGCAGACGGCAGGGCTTGGTGGGCACGAACTGCCATTTGCCGAAGTTGTCGAATTTGTAAGCGAACAGCTGGGTGCCGACCGGACACGAGGAGCAGGCCCTCGCCGGCGCTCATGCCAACGATGGGGGCTGATGTCGTCCGAGCAGGAGATTGCTGCACCCGTATTTTCGCCCGAAGACCTTGCTGCCGTTGGCAGCCGAATAACCGTAGACTCTGCCCTGCGTGGTGGCAGTGTACATAACTCCATTGACGCCGATCGGCGGGCATGTAGAAGCTGTCGCCGTAGTCTGGAAGGTCAAGCCACTGCGCCAAGCCGGTGTCAATGTCGTAGGAAACCGATCATGTTCGACATCAGGTAGATGACGCTGTTTTGCCAGAATCCCGGGGTGTACCGGCTGGTAAAGCTGCCTTCGATAGAGCCATCTGCGGCATTGAGGATGCTACCGGAGTATTGTCCAAGGCTGGCGTATTGGTACCCACACGAACTCCCTGGTACGCGGCTGGGGTTCCTACGCCCGCCTCGACATTCCCAGTATGTCATTCCAAATCCGGTTGTCTCTGCCGGGTTGGAACTTGACAGGCTCTGACAATACCCAGCAGAGGTATACTCCGTCCGTCCGTTACGGCGAGGTTCGTCGGCCAGAGCATTGAGATTGGTCACGTGCCAAAGCAGAGTTCCGTCCGACTCTCGCACCGCATACAGGTACTACTGTAACCGCCCCCAGAGACGTAAACGATGCCGTTAAGAGCTACGGGCGCGCGTGAATGTCGTACTCGTAAGGAAGCCTGGTGCACCAGACCTGATGCCCATCCGTCGGCGAAAAGGCGCACATCAATCCGTCTCGTCAGATCCAGCAAACGCCGGAACGCGAACACGAGCCCATTCTCATAGGCCGGGCCGGACCAGGGGCTGAGATCCGGACTGGGTGTGGATTGTGACCACAAGACCGCGCCGGTTTCCGCGTCAAGAGCCATCGAGATTGTTTCCGCGCAGCGACGAAGACTCTGCTTCCGATAATGATCGGGTAGGTTACTGTACTTGAGAGATTGACCGACCACTTCAGCGACAATGGCGGGTTCATGCCGGGGAAGAAAAGCTGGGCGGCATGGTCCGGCGTGATGCGATAGGTAAGCGGACCCTGCGCGACGGCAATCTGGCCGATGGCCGCCACCATTCCAACCCACAACACAAATTTCCGATATCGACGAGCCTTCACCGCATTTCCTCCATCACCTCACCCCACAATTGACTGCTCAATTGCTCTCGCCGATCCTACGGCGCGAAGTAGCTGGAGATGTCGAGGATCAGTTGCGTTGTCCCCTCGGCCCAGGCGTCGATGGAGCCGTCCTGGTTGGGCACGATGGCCATATTCGAGGTGACCGCGCCGTCATAGGCGTTCAAGGTCGAGACCACGGGCTGCGACTCGCCGTCCGGCCACAGCGTCAGATACTGGAGCTGGGGGCTGGGTAGGGTGGTGGCGTTGAACACATAGCCTTGCGCCGCGCTGGGCACCTCGCATGGGCTGCTCAAGACGGGCACCGTGAGTTCGCCGCTGAACGCGCCATTGCCCCCGCGCGTGTCCAGCACGCGACAGGGAGCAAAGACATACAACGACAGCGCACCAGAGCTAACCGGCGCGAAATAGCCGTTGATGTCGATCAGCAGATTGGTCTGATTGGTGGTGAACACCGAGGTCTGCTGCTGACTTCCCGCGGGCACGACAGCAGCGTTCGCCACCACCGTTCCGGTGTAGTCATTCAGGGTGGAGACCACCGGCTGCGACCCGCCGGCAGGCCATATGGTTATGTAACCCACGGGCCCGTTCACCGGCACGACGGTAACATTCAACGAGTAGGCTTGCGCCGGGGACAAGCTGAATGCCGGGCACGTTCCGTAGGCTCCGCCGGAAGTTGCCGACTGCGGCAGGTTGAACGTCGTGGCGCCGTTGAATCCCGCTCCGTTGTTCTGTTGCCGCGTATCGACCAGGCGACACGGTGTCAGCGGGAAGAACGCCAGCGTCGAACTGGTTTTCGGTAGGAAGTAGCCGTCGATGTCGAGGATGACGTCGCTGGTATCGGTGACGTAAACGCTGACCGCTTGGTTGGTGCCTGCGATGCCTGCCGGAAGAATCGCGGCATTGGCCTTGACTCGTCCATCACCGGAGTTGAGCGTGGAGATCAGCGGCTGTGTCAGCCCTGTCGGCCACGCCGTCAGGTAGTTCAGAGGCCCGTGAGGAACCGCGGTGATGTTGAGCGAATACGCCGCCACCGTCGACGGGATGCTGACCCCACAGCTCGACAGGTAGGGGCTCTTCGGTATAGCCCAACTGTTCGAGGTGCCGCCTTGCAGCGTGCCGCCGCTGAAGGAATCGTCCTTGCGCGTGTCGACGGCGCGGCACGGCGTGACCGGCACGAACTGCAGCGCCACCGGAACGTTGAAAATCGCGGTCACAGTGCGAGCCGCGGTGACGGTCAAGGTGCAGCTTAAGCCGAAGCTCAGATCGCAGTTCTGCCAGCCGATGAAGACCGAGCCTGAAGAGGCTACGGCGGTCAACGTTACCGGCTCCTCGTCAAAGTAGCTGCCGGTGCAGGTTGAGCCGCAATTGATCTGGCCGTCCATGCTGGTGACGGTGCCGCTGCCGGTGCCGCTCGGGGTCACCGTAACCACGAACTGGGTATTCGACTGGATAGTGAAATTGGAGATCTCAAACTGCTCGATGTTTCCAGCGACATCGACACTATAGGCCGTGACGGTATGCTGTCCCGGAGCCCACACGTACACCGGGCCGGCAAACGGTTGAAACGCGCCGCTGTCGATCACATAAGACGTTGCGGCGACACCACTGGCGTTGTCGGTTGCGCTGAGAGAAACCTGCACCGGGCCGTTGTAAATTCCACCCTGCCCGTTACCGCTGAGCGTAATGGTGGTGACCGGCGGTACGTTGTCGAAGCACAGCGGTCCATAGGTGCTGACAGCCGAATTGCCGGCATTGTCCCAGCCGCGCACGTGGGCGGTATGACATCCCTGGGATTGATTCGCCAATCCGGCTTGAGAGCCCTTGGAGCCGTAGACCTGCAATCCGTAATAGTTGCTGCCGGCGCCGGGAGTGTTCTGGCGCGAGGGATCGTCGGGATCGGCATCCCAGGCCAGGCTCGCTCCCGAAGGACCGTTGGGGCGATGAGCGTTGCCGCTGCGGTCCGTCATGGTCCAGCTGACCGTCTGATCGGTGGTGTACCAGTGATTCACCGGCGGTCCGGAGAGCGCGACCGAAGGCCCTTCGCCGTCGCCTGCCAGGTAGGAATTGATCGTCCACGCCAGCTGAAACATGTTGACCGAGCCAAACCCGGTGACGCGGTCAAATCCCACCGCGGCGCAGAAATACTTCAGTCCATACTGCTTCGTGATGTCGTTGTTGTTGCATCCGGAGGTGATGTCGTAGAAGGGATAGTGGGGCGCGAACGGACGCAGTCCTTCGTCGTAAAGGTAGGGGTAGGCTGGCCCCATGGGTGAGCAGGCTGCGTTGGAGTGGGAGCCACAGGTTTTGCCCACGATGCTTCCGATGTAAAGCAGATAGGCATTCTCCTGCGCAATGAAGCCTGTCATCTCCGGCGAGGCTATGCTGGTGCCGCCGGTCGGCTGTAAGAAGCCCTCAAAGTAGAAATTCTGCGGCGTGTTCACCCAATCGGCGTTGAGCGCCACATCGGGGAGACTGCGATAGGACTTGGGGCAGGACGCTGAGCCTTGATAGCTCGTGGTCCAGGTTGCGCTGCAGCCGCCACCGCCGCCGCCATCATTTTCGGCGCAACCATAGGGGCCGCCGGTCCAGGCGACTTCTCCGCTATATCCTCCGGATCCGGTGTTCAGCATCGTTCCGCCTACCGCAATGACGTTGGGATCGGACGCGGGGGCGCTCACCTGGTCTTGCGGGTTGCAATCGGTGGTAGCACCGGCGTCGCCGCCGGCTGCGACCAGCGTCCAGCCTTGCCCAATCATGGTATTGAAGACGTTGTGATAGTCCTGCAAATAAGCGCTGCCGGTATCCTGCTCGGAGGCGCCCCAACTCATATTGAGTACCCGGGCAAGGCCACCCTTCGACGCCTGTTGCAACACGTCCAACAGAGTGCCAAAACTATTGTCGGCTCCCTCGTAGATTTGAACTTTGGCGGTCGTGGCTGGCGTTCCGAAGCTGTTTGCCGACGCCGTGCTCCACTCCACATCGAGTGTGGCCTCGCCGTCACAGCATTGCGGCGTTCCGTTAACGAAGTGCCGTTGTACGTTGTGTGCCAGGTAGGGATAAGAGGAGATAAATCCCAGCAGGTCCGAATCGGCAAAGTCATTCCAAATAGCAATCGCGATGCTGGAGTCCGCCGGTGAATTACCAGGATTATTCAGCGGATTGCAGCAGTGTCCCAGGCCTTGCAGCGGCAGGTAGTCGTAGGCATAGGAGCCGTAAATGTCGGTCGGGTCGTAGGCTCCGCCGGTCTCGGGAGGACCCGGGCCTTTTGCCGCCTTCATCGCGGCATCTAATTGCTTACGGCTGCCTTCACCTTGCAACTGCGGCCCCAGCAAGTAGGCGGGGCCGGGAGTGTATACCGGCGACTGCATTTTGCTTGGGAAGTGACTGTGCATCACCTGGATGTTGTTGAGCCCCATCACCGAGTGAATTACATTGCCCAGCGCCGCCGGAATCGACGGATCGCGATCGTTGGAGAAGTACGTCCTATCGGCGATTTGATAGGAGTTGATGGCGACCGCAAAGGTCTTCTCAATCACCGCGACCGGTGCCTCGACGTCGACCACCAGGCGGTTCGGGTAGCGCTGGGTAACGCTCAGTCCCTGGCTTTGTGCCCAAGTCACGACCGCTTGCTCGTCCTGGGCGGACGGTGCAAAGCGCTCGTTCCACTCCGCCTGGCTCAGAAACTGGTGGAAGTTCGGCGAAGCCGGGTCCGCCAATTGGCGCAGAAACTCTTCTTCCCCTGCCGGATGCGGCGGCTGCAGCGTAATCACCAGACGCAGCATCTGCTGCGGATTGTTGTAGTGTCCCAGCAGCGCAGCTTTGCCGTTTTGTACCTCCAGCGGTACACCGGAAACCGTGACCGTTTGCTGCGCTGTCATGCTGCCGGCCAAGGCCGTTAAGCAGGCGAGTAGAAAGATGGTGCGCAACGGCAGCGATTGCGAATTAATGGAAGTAACGGAACGGGTGCAAATGTGGGGGAACAGACTGAGGCGGCGCATGAACTACACTCCTGGTAGAACACAGGTTGGGGAGCGAACTTCTGTTGTTGATGAAGGGCCAGTACGCTGCATTTTACGATAATGTTGCCGAATCCTATACCAAAAATTTGGACAGTTCCTTGCTTGCGAGCAACTTCAGTCCCGAAAAGGGGGAAATTTGCCAGGCGGGGTGGCAGCTTGGCAGTTAGCACTTAGGCAGGCTTCTGCATTGAGTCCACGGTTTTAAAGGGCACGGCTTTAGCCGTCCGCAAGCGTCTGCAAAAATCAGTACGGCTTGTGCCGCTGCAGGCGACTGCAGTCGACTGAATCAGCAGCAAGCTAGTTACTAGAAGCTATCTCATGGCTGAATCGGCTCCGGCTAAACTGCGAGTTCCCTCAGGGGCTAAAGCCCGAAATGTTTGCGGCTCTGGCGGCACGGCTGAAGCCGTGCCCTGACAAAAACGCATTTATGAGATAGCTTGATAGCTTACTAGTTACTGACTGCTGACTGCTGACTGCCAGAGTGCTACTCTCTAATCGCTAACATTTCCGGCTGAGGTGCTCCATGGCTATAAGCTTTGCCACCGATATTCGTCCGCTGTTCCGCGACTTCGACATTGAAGCGATGAAGGGTTTTGGGATGGACTTGTCGTTGTACGACGACGTTAAGAAGCACGCCGACGCGATCTACAAGACCCTGGAAGACGGCAGCATGCCCTGCGACGACCCCTGGTCGAAGGAACAAATCGCCAAATTCAAGCAGTGGATGGACGAGGGCACGGCAGCGTAGAAATCCAGGGTACGGGCGAAAGCCGACCGCCCCAATACACGAGAACGGGTTGTGCTCCATGAGCACAGCGTCTAATTTCGACGCTGGCGGAAGCCTCGACCTGAGAGACGGCCAATTCGCCCTCCGGCCTCCTGGGGCCGAATCCGGCGGTATTCCCGTTTTGGCATTTCCGCCGCTACATTTCCGTCTTCAGCCGCGCCGCAACTGCGACTCTCCTTACAATCCTGTCATCCTGAGCGGAGCGTCCGCCGCTGTTGCGGACGCGCAGTCGAAGGACCCCTATTGCATCACAAAATCTCTCGCCACGATAGGGGTCCCTCGGCTCCGCTGCGCTACGCTCGGGATGACACGCAACGCGGAACGACTCACGGCCGATGCTTCACACTCGGCGGCGCAACCTCATCCGCCGTCACAAACACCGGCTCAATGTCCACCGGAATATCTCCCAGCTTGTCCAGCGCGGCTTTGAACTCCGGACGCAGCACGCCCAGCGTGTCCAGCATCTGCTTCGCGCCGGCGTAATTTCCTTCCGCTTCCACGGTCAGCAGATCGTGCGTCAGATCGCGCACCGCGTCCTTGATCTTCGCGTAGTCCACCGCGAAGGTCCCATCCGGCCGCGCCACGAAGCCGCCCTTGTCCATCAGGTAATTCACCTGCATGGCCATGCCTTTGCCGTGCGCCTCGCCAATTCCAAAGCGCAGCGTGCGGAACGACGACGCCAGATACGTCGTGTACAGCCGCTTCTCCGAATTCGCATCCGGCTTCAGAATGTCGGCCAGCCCCATCGCCTGCGCGTGATCGATCATGTACTGCAGCGCGAACAGCCCGGTCGCGTCGGCCTTGGCTTCTTCGATCGCGCTATACAGCTCCTTCAATTGCTCGCGCGGCGTGGTCGGCTTGCCGTTCATCGTGATCTGGTGCGGCCCCAGCCCGTGGCACAGCTCATGTGTCAGGATATGCGTGAAGAACGCGTCGAAGCTCACATTGCCCTGCTCATCGGCGACCAGCACTTTTTTCGAGATCGGAATCAGGATCTGCTGAAACTTTGCCTGCTGCACGTTCTTCAGCATCACTCGCTTGCTGCCCTTTTCCGCAACTACGCGTTCGTCATTCGGCAGGTTGTACGCCGCGGTCTGGACGCCGTGATTGCCGTCGCCCGCGTCCATCACTTCATTGACCACGCGAATCGGCGCCTGCCCGCCAATCTTCGGATTGCGGTACTTGGGATCGATGCGGCAGATTGTTCTCGATCTCCTGCAGATCGCGCGCGAAGGCGCCCAGCTTGGCGCTCTCCTGCTCGTCGCGCACGTTGACGTACGCCTCATACGACGCCTTGTAGCCGAATACCTCGTCGTTGTAGGTCTCGTACGGGCCGATGGTGATGTCGAGCGGCGCGTCCAGATCCATCCACGCCACATCGCTCTCGTAGTAGTCGTTGGACAGGAACGCCGCCGCGCGCGTCGTCAGGAAGTGCTTCAGCGTCGCGTTGTCAGTGAGCGACGCCGCGTCGTTCAGCAGCTTCGCGGCTTTGGTCAGATCGTCCTTATAGGCCTCGCTGTAGGGAACGATCTTGAAGCCGTTCTTGCCGTCGGAGCGAATCACGGTGAAGAATCCCGTCGCCTGCTTCTGCTCCGCCTCAGGCAGCGTCTTCAGCCAGCTTTCGAACTGCTCCTTGGTCATCGATTCGGGATAGAAGTTCGCGCCCGGCAATTTGTGCTCGGGCACGCCGGGTAGGAACGCGGTGTTGGCATCCAGCGCCGACCACGGCCCTTTGTTGATCCAGAAGTAATGCAGCCGCGCTTTGCCCAGCGGCGAAGTGTCCTTCTGCAGCTTGGCGTAGAGCGCCAGATCGCCGCTCCAGTACTGCTGCATGAAGATGGGATCGATCAGCCGCGCCGCCTCGATCAGCTTGGCCAGCGCCTTGCGATCGCCGTCGGACAGACCGCTGAGGTCGACCTTCAGCTCCGTCGGCGCAAAGCGCGCCGTCATCTTCTGCAGCTGCGCCAGGTCGGGGACTTTGGCCGCCAGCTCTTGCGCAGACAAAATCGTCGAGCCCAGCAGAAATACCAGCGATATGAGAATGAGCAATTTCATGCGAGTCATCTCCGGGAACAGCGGGTTAAGAAGAGCAGTGTACGAACTCGTAATGATAACCCCGGCACGAAATCCGGAGCATGTTCCGCGCTTCGCCCCTATGCCGCCCCCGCGCGCCCTAGTACAATGTAGAATTCTTCTCAACGAATCGTGCGACGTGACCAACTCACCTCGGGAGTGTGGATGAAGTTTCTGCGCAGCATCGGTGTTCTGGCATTGGCGGCTTTCATCTTGCTGATTGAGCTGAGCTGCGGCGATCAGTACCGCCCGGTGGCCAACCCTGTCATCAGCCCCGGCGGCCAGCCTGCCGTGGCGCATTACGCCTGGGTGGTCAACTTCAATCCCACCGGCGCGGGCAGCACCACGCAGATTGATGTATCGGGCGATACCAACCTATCCGTCAACTCCATGGGCGGCGGTTCGATTGCGGAAGCTTTCCCTTTCAACTCGCTGGCCTTGTATGTTGCCAACAGCACCGGCGACAGCGTGACTGAATATTTGCCGACCGTGCCCACCTTTGGTGCCACCACCATCAACCTGTTGCCGGGATCGCATCCGATCACGCTGGGCTCGACCCAGAACGCGGCCATGTACGTCCTCAATTCGGGGACAAATTCGGCCTGTTCCACTACCGGCTCGCTCAGCACCATTGTGACCTCGACCTTAACCGTGTCAGGCACCGCCTGCGTTGGTCGTAATCCGGTCGCGATGGCGCAGTCGGCCACCACCAACTACATCTACGTGATCAACCAGGGCGACAGCAGCGTGACGGTGTTTAATCCCGCGGGCCCAGCGATCGCCGGTACCATTACGACGGCCAACGGATTGGGCCCCAATCCCATCTCCGCCACCGCCAGCCTCGATGGCAACTGGATTTTCATCGTGACTCAGGGCGACAGCAAGACTCCCAGCGCACTCGATATCGTTGCCTCCACCGGCACGACGGTTCTGGCGCACGTGCCATTGGGCGTGGGGCCGACGTTTTCCACCATCGATCCCAACCTCAACCGCCTCTATGTCGCCAATACCGATGGGAATTCGGTCAGCGTCTTCGATTCCTCGACCGTGAATCCCACCAGCTCGACGCCCATCCCGCTGCTGGCCACCGTTACGGTGGGAACCACTCCCATCGGCATCACGCCGCTGCCGAATGGCAGTTTGTTTTATGTGCTCAATTCCGGTTCCAATGACGTTACCGTGGTGAGCGCGAACAGCTTCAGTCCGCTCACCACTGTCATGCTCCCCACCGGCGCCGATCCGGTGTTTATCGCCTCCGAGCCCAGCTCCAGCAAGGTGTACGTCGCCGACAAAGGCACCAGCGAGACCACCATCATCCAGACCGTCAACAACACCATCTCGCAGAACATCACCGCGCCGGCGCAGATCATCGGCTGCACCGTCTGCGCCCTGCAACAGCCAGTCATGATTGTGACCAGGTAAGCGAAGCGATAAGCCATTAGCCATTAGGCAGGCTCTGATTAAGTCCCGGTTTTGAAAGGGGCGTGGCTTTAGCCGTGCCGCAAGCGTCGCAAAATCACTACGGCTTCAGCCGCTGAGGGACTGCACGTCGACTTAATCAAACCCTCCTTGGCACTTGGCACCTAGCATGGGCGCATGATTGTCATCACGAGCGGTTTTCCAGCCGCGAGGAGAACTATGGTTCATCGCTGCTAATTGCTGACTGCCGATTGCCAACCTCTGCGATGTTATACTGCAATATAACCCTTAGGAGGGGCTACCTATGCACAAAACCAACTTGCGCAAGGTGGGCGGTTCGGTAATGCTGGCGGTCCCGCCGGTTCTGCTCGACATGCTGGATTTGGCGCCGGGAGCCGAGGTCGGCCTGGGAGTGGACAAGGGCCGCCTGATTGTTGAGCCGCGTTCTCAGCCACATTACACGCTTGCCGAACTGCTCACCCAATCGGTTTCCGCGAAAAAACGCTCCCGGCAGGAACGGCAGTGGGTTAGCGCGAAGGCACGTGGTCGTGAGCTGATCTGATGAAACGCGGAGAGATCTGGCTAGTCGCGCTCGATCCCACTGCCGGACACGAGCAAAAGGGCCGCCGTCCCGTGCTGATCGTCTCACCCGAGGCGTTCAATCGCCTCACCCAGGTGCCGGTCGTACTGCCTATTACCAGTGGAGGCCGCTTCGCTCGCACCGCCGGATTTGCCGTTTCGCTCAGCGGGGCTGGAACCCGAACCACCGGCATTGTGCGCTGCGACCAGCCGCGGGCGCTGGATCTTCGCGCGCGCCAGGGCAAGAAGTTGGAAGCGATTCCCGATAACATTATGGATGAAGTACTGGCCCGGCTGTCACCGATCTTTGACTAGCAGTCAGCAATCAGCAGCTCAGCAGTCAGCAATCGGGACAGGCTAACGGCACAACGATGAGCGACGAAAAGCAGGTTCCTCGCAGACTAGCCTCCGTTCGTGATGACAATTCAAGCGGCAAAAGTAATTGTCCAAACCCTAATTGCCGAACACTGACTGCTGACTGCTGACTGCTGACTGCTAATTGCTAATCGCTAATTGCTGTCCTAGGAGCTCTTCGTGCGAGACTTCAACAGCTTGTCGCAGAAAGAAATTCTTGCTCTGGCGATTTCGCTGGAGGAGGAAGACGAACGTATCTACTCCGACTTCGGCGTGAGCCTGAAGGAAAACTTCCCCGGCACCGCGCAGGTCTTCGAGGAGATGCGGCAGGAAGAGAGCGGGCATCGCCGCGCGCTCATCGATCTCTACAAGCAGAAATTTGGCGAGCACATTCCCCTCATCCGGCGGCAAGATGTGCGCGGATTCGTGCAGCGCAAGTCCATCTGGCTGAACACGTCCGCTTCGCCTCGAACAGATTCGCGGGCAGGTCAGCACGATGGAGGCCGAGACCCGCCGCTTCTACCAGCAAGCTGCCGTCCGCGCCCAGGATGCCAGCATTCGCCAGCTGCTCGACGACCTTGCCGAAGCCGAGACCACCCATGTCGAGCGCGCCGCCCAGCTGGAGAAAACCGAGCTCAAGCCCGAAGTCCGCGAGGAAGAAGACAAAGCCAAGCGCCGGCTGTTTGTCCTGCAGATCGTGCAGCCGGGTCTTGCCGGGCTGATGGACGGCTCGGTCTCGACGCTGGCGCCGGTCTTTGCCGCGGCTTTCGCCACGCGCAACACCTGGGACGCCTTCGCCGTCGGACTCGCCGCCTCGCTCGGTGCCGGCATCAGCATGGGCTTTGCCGAAGCGCTCTCCGACGACGGCTCGCTCACCGGTCGCGGCACGCCGTGGCTGCGCGGACTGATCTGCGGCGCGATGACTGCGCTGGGCGGCATCGGCCACACCCTGCCGTTCCTGTTGCACAATTTCAATCTCGCATTGGTGGTTGCCATCGCAGTCGTTCTGGTGGAGCTGGCGACCATCACCTGGGTGCGCCATCGCTTTATGGACACGCCGCCGCTCTCCGCCGCGATGCAGGTGGCCCTCGGCGGGGCGCTGGTGTTTGCCACAGGTATACTCATCGGCAACTCGTAGAAGAGCCGCGGTTCGCTATTCGCTATTCGCTATTCGCTATTCGCTATTCGCTTTTGGCTATTCGCTCTTCGCTCTTCGCGGTTGGCTATTCGCGGTTGGCGGTTGGCGGTTGGCGTTGGCTTGATTTCGCCGTCGCGTTGGACAAGCCCGAAGGGCGAAAGTGATTAGCCCAGCGCGGGAGCGCTGGGTACGCGGCAACAAAACAATTGGTGAGCCCCTTCAGGGGCGACAGGCCGTTCTGCCGCCGCTGCAGCGGCTCCGGTTGAATTTGAACAACGCTGACCCAGCGCTTCCGCGCTGGGCTAATCACTGACGCCCTTCGGGCTTTATGCGTAAATGTGTCTGAGGCAGCGCCCTGGACAATTTCGCTGAACGACAAATTCAGACGGGGTTGTCGGCCCTCCACTACGCTTTGCTGGGGATGACACGCTAATGACCATCACGTCGAAACTTCGTCGAACCTCGCTCTGCCTGGCCTTGGCGCTCACGCTGCTTGCCGCGGCGCCCACCTCCATCGGCACTGCCGATTCCACCCGTTATCTCAACGACATCAAAATCCTCGCTGCTTCCAACATGGAAGGCCGCGGCCCCGGCACCTCCGGCTTGGCGCGAGCCTCGAGCTTAATCGAGCACCGCTACAAAGCCCTCGGCCTGCAACCTGCCGGAACCAACGGCTATGTGCAGCCCTTCACCGTAACCACTGGCGCGAAGTTGAAGTCCGACAACTCGCTCGTCATCGTGGATAGCTCGACCAAACAGCCGCTTGCCATCAACCAGGACTTCGAGCCCATCAGCTTTTCGTCTTCCGGCTCGTTCACTGGCCCGATGGTCTTTGTCGGCTATGGCGCCTCGGCCGACGAGTTCCAATACGACGACTACGCCGGCGTCGACGTGAAGGACAAAATCGTCGTTCTACTGCGCTACGAGCCTGAGACCTTTTCCGCGAAAACCGGCCACCAGGGCCTCACTCAGCATTCCCAGCTCGTCACCAAAGCCATCAACGCGCGCAATCACGGAGCCAAAGCGGTCATTCTTGTCAACGGCAAGCTCGCCGGCGGCGAAGAGGATTCGCTGATGCGCTTCGGCGGCGTCAGCGGTCCGGAAGACGTCGGCATCATGCTGTTGCAGGTGAAGAACTCCGTCGCCGACAGCTGGTTCAAAGGCGGCAGGGAAGTCGCTCGCCGATGTGCAACAGCAAATCAACAACAGCGGCAAGCCCGACTCGTTCGCATTTCCGCAGACGCTGCAACTCGCGCTTACCATCGACATCGAGCAGACGCACGCCCGGGTTGACAACGTGCTCGCCTACCTGCCCGGCAAGAGCGAACAGTACATCATCATCGGCGCGCACTACGATCATCTCGGCCGCGGCGACTCCAATTCGCTGGCGCCTTCGCAGATCGGCCAGATTCATCCCGGCGCCGACGACAACGCCTCGGGCACTGCCGGCGTGCTGGAACTGGCGCGCCTCTTCGCGCCGCTCAAGGGCCAGCTCGATCGCGGCATCCTCTTCATGAATTTTTCCGGCGAAGAGCTCGGCCTGCTGGGCTCGGCCTATTGGGTGAAGAACCCGACCATGCCGCTCGACCACTGCGTCGCCATGATCAATATGGACATGATCGGGCGCATCCGCGACAACAAGATCTTCATCGGCGGCGTGGGTACCGGCTCAACCTTCGTACCGATTCTGGAGGCGGCGCAGAAGAAAACGGATTTCAAAATCGAGTACTCGCCCGGCGGCTACTCAGCCAGCGATCACACCTCCTTCGTCGCGAGCAAAATTCCTGTGCTGTTCTTCTTCTCCGGCCTGCACGCCGACTATCACAAGCCCTCCGACACCTGGGACAAGATCAACGCGCCCTCGGCCGCGCTGCTGCTCAATATGGTTGCCGACGTGATGTTGCAGCTAGCCGACGCGCCGCAGCCGCCGCAGTTCGTGGTCGTCGAAGAAAAGAAGCCGATGGGCGGCATCTCCGGCGGCGGAGGCTACGGCCCGTATTTCGGTTCGATTCCCGACTTCGGCGAAGTGAAGGACGGCGTGCGCTTCTCCGACGTTCGTCCCGGCTCGCCCGCTGCGAAAGCGGGATTGAAGGCGGGTGACATCCTGGTGCAGTTCGGCGACAAGCCGATCCACAATCTCTACGACTTCACCGACGCACTCCGCCGCAGCAAAGTCGGGCAGACGGTCGAGGTCAAAGTCCTGCGCGACGGCCAGCCGCTGACCGTCAGCGTCACGCTGGAACAGAGAAAGTAGTTTCACCACGGAGGCACGGAAGGCACGGAGTTTTATGAAGCCGTGGCTCTCGCGGGAACTCGCCAGAAGATCCGCTGCTTGGAGGGCTCGCTAGAGCTCCGGAAGGATGGAGAGCCCGCAGGCGAAAGTGATTAGCCCAGCGCGGGAGCGCTGGGCGATCGGCAAGGTTGAAATGGTGAGCCCCTTCAGGGGCGGCACAAGGCCGGGCGTGTCGTGGGTAGCGAGACTCAGGCTTTAGCCCGGCGACCGAATTTCCTCAACGACAATTGTTTTGAGGAAGTGAAACGCCGCTAGGTGTTCTTCTCGTCCGCTTCGCGAAGAAGCTTCACCACTTCTTCTCGGAGCAAAGGTAATTTTGTCTGCACAATGTCCTAGACAAGCGCATGCCTCACCGTCGCATATCCATGGATCAGGCGATTGCGGAATGCGATGATTTGCTGCTCGTCGGTCACTCGCCCGGCAATCTCCGGGAAGAATCGTTGCGCCTGGCTCAGAGCCTCGCCGATGATTTCGAAATTTCGCTCCACGGCCGCGCGCAGCATCGAGTCACGCTCGAACTCGTGCAACTGTTTGCCCTGCGTGAAGCTGAGAATATCGTCGGCAGCTTTTTCGATGTCCCACAGATATGCCCGCAGACTACGCGGCATAGAGAGTTACCTGGTGCGACTCAATTTCCTGGCGGAAGTAGGGATTGCGAATCGAACCGGACTCGACCAAATCGATCGGTCGCCCGAAAAGCCGCTCCAGGGCTTCTGAGAGGCCGAAGTAAGTGTCGGCGTAGGTTCCAAGTGGGAGAGGTCCAAATTCCACGACAAAATCGAGATCGCTTCTTCGCGGGTCGAAATCGTCCCCTAGGCCCGAGCCAAATAGAGCTAGCCGCCGTACATGATATTGGCGGCAGAGAGCAAGTATCTGCTCCCGTTTCTCGTCGACCTCGCGTGTCATAGCGGCACTCGCACCCAAAGCATATCAGTATTCGGTTCTCCACGACGAAATAGCACCCGAAGGGCGGAATAACCTGCGCGATGACGCCAGCGCTCCTCTTGCGATACATTCTCCTGATGCTGTTACGTCTGCTGCCAAAACTGATCTGCGCTCTTTTGCTTACTTCTGCGTTCTTCATCCACGCGCAATCCAACACAGACACCAGCATCGCCCAGCCTGCTCACTCCCGGCGAAGAGAAACATCTGCGCAACGTCCGCCAGCTCACCTTCGGCGGGCAGAATGCCGAAGCCTACTTCTCCGCCGACGACAAGATGCTCAGCTTCCAGCATCAGGGCCAGGGCGTCCCCTGCGACCAGATCTACACCATGCCGGTCGACACGCCCGACGGCAAGCCGGCGACGCCCAAGCTCGTCAGCTCCGGCAAGGGGCGCGACACCTGCAGCTACATCTTTCCCTCGGGCGATCGCATTCTGTATTCCTCGACGGAAGCTGCCAATCCTGAGTGTCCGCCCAAGCCTGACTACTCGCACGGCTACGTCTGGCCGATTTATTCCAGCTACAAGATCTACACTTCCAAGCTCGACGGCAGCGACAAGAAGCTGCTGACCGACGCGCCCGGCTACAACGCCGAGTCGACCATCAGCCGCGACGGCAGGCACGTCGTCTTTACTTCGACGCGCAACGGCGACCTCGACATCTACACCATGAACATCGATGGCAGCGACGTGAAGCAACTCACGCACGAGCTCGGTTACGACGGCGGGCCGTTCTGGTCGGCCGACGGCAAGAAGATCGTCTACCGCGCCGAGCATCCCAAGACGCCGGAGGAGATCGCCGACTACAAGGCGCTCTACGCGCAGGGGCTGATTCGTCCCGGCAATCTGGAGATCTGGGTGATGGACGCCGACGGCAGCCACAAGCATCAGGTGACGCACAACGGCGCCGCCAACTTCGCGCCCTTCTTCCATCCCGACGGCAAGCGCATCATCTTCGCCTCGAACCTGGCCGATCCCAAGAGCGGCCGTGGCTTCGATCTCTACATCATCAACGAGGATGGCACCGGCCTCGATCGCATCACGTACTACCCGGACTTCGACGCGTTCCCGATGTTTACTTCCGACGGCAAGCGGCTGGTGTGGGCCTCGAACCGCAACGGCAAGGAGCCGCACGAGACCAACATCTTCATCGCCGATTGGGTGGAGTGAGTTCAGGAATCATTGAAAGGAGAGAGCATGAGTTCCCCTGCGCAGAAACCAAAGGTCGAGGCTCAACCGCTCATCGCGGTGCGCAATGTGAGGGCGAGTAGCCGCTGGTACGCACAACTGCTGGGAGCAGACTCGCTTCCGGAGCACGATCACCGCGACGCGTACGATCGCATCTGGTGCGCTGGTCAGTTGGTTCTGCAACTCCACGCCTGGGACGCGCACGACCATCCTAACCTGGTCAACCGGGACGCGGCGCCGCCGGGACACGGTGTTGTGGTGTGGTTTCAGGTTGACGATTTCGACGCGGTGGTGGAGCGAGCCCGCGGTTTGGAGGCCGAGATCATCGAAGGGCCTTACTTCAATCCCGCGCCCCAACACCGGGAAATGTGGCTGCGCGATCCCGACGGTTATGTGGTGGTGATTGCCAGTCCGGATGGGGAACGCGGTTCGTAACCTCGCGCGGAGGAGCACCGCTTCAGCGGTGCATTAGAAACCCGCAAACAAATGCATTGGGCGTGAGGTGATGTTTCACATCACTTCACGCCCAATTGGGTTGGTATGGATGGTGGTTAGGCACGCCTGGAAGGCGTGCTCCACCCTGACGCGAAAATCCTGTACCATGCCATGAGGAGAAATCATGTCGTTTCGCAATGGAGATAAGTCGCGCGAGCATCGTCTGCGCAAAGCGCGCGAGAAGAAGCGCGAAAAAAATCGGGAGTTGAAGAGCAAGCCTGCGGCGAAGGCAAGCGCGAAATAAAGGGTAGAGCTGGCCTTGGGGCCAGCGTCCAAGCCCTTTTATTTCCTTTCGGAGTCGCCTTCAGCCGACGGCACGCGAGTTCGCGCTACGAGTTTTTCAGCAGCCTGTTTAATCCTTGCGGCAACGCCCCGCTTTGTGTCAGGGCACGACTTCAGTCGTGCCGAATCAGCTCCAGAAACATGCGGGCTTTAGCCCCTGCCCACCCTAAGCAGGGGCTAAAGCCCGATTCATTCTTGCAGCTATCGGCACAGCTAAAGCTGTGCCCTGACACAAGGCGATTCTCTTCCAGGTGATGGCAGGTAATACTTGACGCCGGGTTGATCTACGGCTGTTGCGAAGTCTCTTCCACCACGTCCTGCTCTTCGCGGGCGGAGTGGTGGACGTACATCTTGCTGGCGACGTTGGGCGTCGCGTGGCGGCGCTCGGCGATCATCTCGGCCACAATCGCCACCGCAATCTCTTCCGGCGTTACCGCGCCGATCTCCAGTCCCACCGGCGCGTGCACGTTGGCGAACTTCTCCGCCGCAATGCCTTCCTTCTCCAGCTCTTTGTAGATCGAGATGGTCTTGCGCTTGGAGCCGATCATCCCCAGATAGCGCGCGCGCATGTTGACTGCCCAGCGCAGCACGCGCATGTCGTCGCGATGTCCGCGGGTGACGATCACGATGTACGATCCCTCGGGCGGACTCAGTCGCGCCGTCACCGCGTCGAAATCGTCGGCGATGATCTCGCGCGCATCGGGAAAGCGCTCCGGGTTCGCATACGATTCGCGATCGTCCACGACCGTAACCTCGAAGCCTGCCGTGGTCGCAATCTTGTAGAGGCTGTAGGCGACGTGCCCGGCGCCGAAGATGTAGAGCAGCGCCGGCGGCAGCACCGGCTCGATGAAGACCTCCAGCGTGCCGCCGCACACCAGGCCGGTGTCGTATTTGGGATTGTTGTTGAGATTGAACGTCAGCGAGCGCGGCTTCTCTTCTTCCATCACCTCACGCGCCGCCTGCCACACTTCGGCTTCCACGCAGCCGCCGCCGATGGTGCCGGCAATCGAACCGTCATCGCGCACCAGCATCTTCGCCGTCTGGAACGATGGAATCGATCCGCGCGCGTTGGTGATGGTCGCGACCGCACCTCGCCGTCCCTCACGTCGCAGCTGCACGATCTGTTCGTAGATGTCCATGAGAAGAAGCAATTAGCAACTAGCGATTAGCATTCATTATTGAGATGCGCGAGAGGGAAGTCAAAGTGCTGGCGTCTTACCCGATTCGGAACCAACCTCCGCTATTGATTTTCGGGGAGATTGGCCAGAAGGACACAACGGACTCGTTCTGAAGTCTGCTCCGGTAGAGAGCCCTTGGGGATACAGTAATACACTCCGCTGTCGCGAGTTCTTAACGCAAAGATATAACGGCCCTCGCGAAACTCCGAATAAGCGCTCCAAGGTGCGAATGTCGAACGTCCCTCGGAATCTGTGTAGGTGATGCCAGCGGAGGAAAATGCGACCCTTAGAGGATTGAGTCTCGCCAACAGCGCTGCGCGCTCATTCGTTACGCATAGGTGGTTATGGCGGAAATACCAGATCAAGGCGGATAACGGCAGTCCATAAAGCGTCGCGTACCCAATCTGTTTGGGACTGTGCCCAACAAGGTTTTGTATGAATCCCCAAGCGAAGGCGACTACAAGTGCTCCCAGAAAAATCAGACCGAGCGACCCTTTTAAGTAGAACGCCAGCCAGTAATACCAACTCCTACCGAATCGTGCTATTTCGTCCAGCGATCTCGAAGTGAACGAGCATTCGATTTGCAGTTCGTTCGTGACCGCGCTTGACACGTCGGCAGTGTAGCACCGCTCCGCCGAATTACTTAGACAAGGCCCGCATATCGCGCTATAGTCCATCCCCATACCACATCCCAGGAGATGGCATGAGCTTCACTCGGCGGGAGCTGTTAGAACGCTGCGCCGCGTTGGGCGCGATTACGCTGTCCACTTCGATTCCGCTTTCCTCGCTCGCTTACGCGTGGGACGAGGCCGAAAAGAAACGCCCCACTCCCTTTTGCGAGCTCGGTCCGTTCTACAAGCGCGAAGCTCCCAACACGTCGAGGCTGCGTGCGCCCGGCGATTCCGGGATGCCGCTGGCGCTTGCGGGGATGATTTATGACGTGCGCGGCGAGGTTGTCCCCGACGCCAAGCTCGAAATCTGGCAGACCGACAACGACGGCCACTACGACATCGATGGCTATCGCTATCGCGCCGTGCTGGAGCCCGGCACGAAGGCCAGCTACGCGATCGAGACCGTCATGCCCGGGCACTATCCCCAGCGCGTCTGCCAGCATGTGCACTACCTCGTCACTGCGCCCGGACACAAGCCGCTGATCACGCAGATGTATTTCGCCACCGATCCCGTGTTCGACGGCGATCCTGACAAGAACTACACTCGCGATCCGCTTATCACCAGCCGCGAGTTGGTTCGTCCGGTAATGATCAAGGGCGACCCGAAGCAGATCACCGCCGCTGTGCAGTTCGATCTCGTGATGGAGACGCTGTGATGCGCGGGATCGTGCAGGCCGTTCTGATGCTCTCCGCCGCGACCGCCGCAGTCGCGTCTCAGGCGGCTGTCAAGGTGCAATTGCCGTGCGAATCGAGGGACCAGATGCTCTCGCCCACCGGCGCGCAGGCCGTCGTGCTATGCAAGGACAAGAGCATCCACGTGGTCAATCTTCCGGATGGAAGCGAGCGGCTGCTCTTCTCGGCCGCACGCGACGTCAACGCGTTGTCCTTCTCGCAGGATGGAAAATGGCTGGCGGCCGGCTTTCCCGATGGCACGGTGGAAGTGCTGCCCGCTCAAGGCACTGCCGCCACCCGCCAGTGGAAAGCAGATGCCAACCGCATCGACAACCTCTATTTTTTCGCCGATGGGAAGAAACTATTCGTCAGCGCGATGAACCATCCGGGCACGATCTGGGAGCTGACCGAAACCCCAACTTTGCGCGCCACCTTGGCGGACAAGTTCGGTGGAGTGGCGTCGGTTGCGGTAAGCCCTGACGGCAAGTTGCTGGTCGCGGGCGGCGGGGACACGGTCGTCCGCTGGTACGATACGGCCACGTGGCAGAAGACGCGCGAGTACAACGGTTTCCTCCTGGATACCTTCGCGCTGACGTTCACGCCCGATGGAAAGAATTTGCTAGCGGGCGGCGCCGACTCGCGCATCACGATTTTCGATGCTGCTTCCGGCAAGCGGGTGCGCCAACTGCCGACCGAGGCGGCGTCGTCCGTTGCCGGCATCGATTTTCTCGCCGACAAATCGCTGGTGATGACCCAGTACTTCGATAATGCCAGCGAGAAGCCTCCTTACCGGCTGGTGTGGAACCTGACAACCGACAAGTCCACGCCGGTCCAGATCGACTTCCGTCCCACCTGCGGCAGCGTGGTTGATGGGAAGCTGTGGCTCTGTAACACCGACGGCAAGACGCTGACCATCACCCAACACGATTAGCTGACAACCTGCAACCGTGATGAATGCGACGCAAGTCTATAAGGGCGCGCAAATGTGCTAGACTTTCCCTAGGAAACCCCTATGGCAACCCTATACGTGGAAAACATTCCCGACGAATTGTATGACGCGCTGCGAAAACGCGCTCGCAAGAACCGCAAATCCATCGCTGCCGAGGTTCTCGAGCTTCTGGAGCAAAACATTCCTACCGAGCGGGAGCTAAAGGCCCGGCGTGCTTCTTTTCGCCGGCTGGAGCGGCTGGCAGCGCAGCCTTCCCCTTCTCCAGGACCGTTCCCATCTACCGAAGAAATGGTGCGTGAGGACCGGTCCAGGTGATCCGGTTGGTGGTTGATGTAAGCGTAGCTGCAAAATGGGTGTTGCGCGGGCCCGAGGAGCATTTTGTTCCCCAGGCTCGCGGTCTGCTTTTGGAAATCGTCGAGGGGAAGATTCAAGTTATTATTCCCGACCTCTTTTGGGTTGAAGCTAGGGAACGTTCTCTGGAAAGCGGTGCGCCGCGGCAGATGCACGCCGCTGACTGCTGAGTCAGGCATACGTGAGGTGAAGGAGCAGGCATTGATCACTGTACCTTCGCAAGGCTTGATCGAGGCTGCATTCGATATCGCACTTCGGTTCAATCGCACGGTATATGACAGCACCTACGTTGCGCTTGCAAGCAGGCGTGGCGCTCACCTTGTCACTGCTGATGAGAAACTCGCAAACGCGATGGCAGCACATTTCCCAGTGAAATGGTTGGGGTCTCTTTAGGCTCCATTTCTGCCAGGTTCCGTAATCTGATTACGACAAGGAATATTTCCATGAAAGCGGTTCGCATTCATGAATTCGGTGGGCCGGAAGTTCTCAAGTACGAAGACGCGCCCGATCCCGTCCTGCGCAAAGATCATGTCCTCGTTCGTGTGCGCGCCTGCTCGCTCAATCATCTTGATCTGTGGGTACGCGGCGGGCTGAAGGGCATCAGCTGCCGCACATTCTCGGCAGCGACGTTGCGGGCGAAGTGGTCGAGTCGGGCGAGTACATCACCGACGTCAAGCCGGGCACGCGCGTGCTGCTGGCGCCGATGGTCTTCTGCAATCATTGCGAGCAGTGCGTCTCCGGCCATCACAACTTCTGTCCGCAGTTCGCCGTGTTGGGCAATACCGTCGACGGCGGCAACTGCGAGCTGATCGCCATTCCACGAGTCAACGTCATCCCGATTCCCGACTCGCTCAACTTCATCGACGCCGCCAGCGTTCCGCTGGTTTTTCTGACCGCCTGGCACATGCTGACCGGCCGCGCTCATCTGCGCGCAGGACAAACAGTCTTGGTGCTGGGCGCGGGATCGGGCGTCGGCTCGGCTGCGATTCAGATCTCGAAGATGCTCGGCGCCGAAGTAATCACCACCGCGGGCGACGAGCGCAAGCTGGCCAAGGCGCGCGAGCTGGGCGCCGATCACACCATCGACCACTACAAGCAGAAGATTGCCGACGAAGTTCGGCGCATCACCAACAAGCAGGGGGTCGACATTGTCTTCGAGCACGTCGGCATTGCGACGTGGCCGGACTCGGTGCGCTCGCTCAAGCCCGGCGGCACGCTGGTGACCTGCGGCGCGACCACCGGCTACGAGGCCGCGCTCGATCTGCGCGTGCTCTTCGCCAAGCAGATCGGCCTGCTCGGGTCGTATATGGGCGGGATGGGCGAGCTGCTCGAAGTGCTGAAACACGTCTTCGCCGGCAAGCTGAAGCCGGTGGTCGATCGCACCTTCCCGCTGAGCGAGACGCGCGCCGCACATGAGTATCTGAAGAAGAGCGAGATGTTCGGCAAGGTGGTTCTGACGGTGTAGGAGGTCTTCAGAATCGCTTTCACCACGGAGGCACGGAGTTCACGGAAAATCTGAAAATCAAAGAAACTCCGTGACCTCGGTGCCTCCGTGGTGATCGCAGGTTCGTCCCTGGTTGCAAGGCTCTACGGCGTGATCTCGAACACCGTACCCTTGTTGTTGGGATCGCCGCCGTAATAACTGGTTCCGTAGAGATTGCCCTGCGAATCCAGGATGAGCGGCCCATACGGATGCGACGCGTCGCTGCCGGCGAACAGATTGTGCAGCACCGTCTCCGTGAAGCCGCCGCTGCCGTTAGGCGCCAGCTTAAACACGATTCCGTCACCAAAGCTGCCACCGTTGTAGGTGGTGCCGTAGAGATTGCCCATGCCATCGATGATCAGTCCGGAATACGGATTCTGCCCATCGGTGCCCGCGCCAAAGTTGTGGATGATGGCTTTGGCCCAGCCGCCGCTGCCGTTCGGCGTCAGCTTAAAGGCGGTGCCCTTAGAACTTCCACCACCCTGGCTGCAGGTACCGTACAGAGCGCCGTTGCTATCGAAGACCAGACCAGCCTGCAACGGGAAGGTCCCGTCGGATCCCGACGTAAAGCTGTGCAGCACCTTTTCGGAGTAGCCGCCGCTGCCGTTGGGCGACAACTCGTACACCGTGCCCGAGTTGGTAGCGCCACCTGAGTACGTCATGCCATACAAGTTGCCGCTGGCGTCGGCGATCAGGTTAGTGTTGGGATTTCTGCCGTCGTTGGCCAGGCCGAAATAGTGGATGCTGCTCTTCGCCCAGGTGCCGTCACCGTTGGGCGTCAGCTTATAGATCTCGCCGTAACCCTGCGAGCCGCCCGCGTAGGTGGTGCCGATGATGTTGCCTGCCGAATTGAAGAACACCCCGGCCTGCGGGAACGCGCCATCGCCCACGTTGTCGACGATGTTGAAGTTATGCAGGATGCTCTCGGTCCACGTGCCGCCTGACGGTGACAGCTCAAACACCGTTCCGTAGCTGTGAACGCCACCACTATAGGTGGTGCCGTAGAGATTGCCGGCGTTGTCGAAGGTCAGGGTGCTGAAAGGATGGGTGCCGTCGTGGCCGTTGGCCTGGAAGCTGTGCAGCACGGTTTCCGTCCAGCCGCCGCCGCTGGGCGACAGCTCATAAACTGTTCCGTAGCCATACTGGCCGCCGAAGTCAGTGGTACCGTAGAAGTTACCGGAAGAATCGGCGATCAAACCCGCGACCGGGTTGGCGCCATTGCTGCCACTGAAGGGCAGCAGAACCTGGTGACCCGCCCAGGCATTCGTCACCATTAGCGTTACCGCAAAAATTGCCAACACCTTCCCCAAATGCTTGTTACCTAGCATGTACAGTCTTCCTCCTCTTTTAGCCCCAAACCTTTTGTAATTGAGACCGGCTGGTCAGCAGATATTACCGCGATAGCGCCAAACTATATACTTTCTTGGCAAGGGAGGCGAGCATTTTCTTTCCTGAGTCCGGATTGGGCAACCGCGGGTTTGGTTCGGGAGCGGCGTGTGCGGGATTCGCAACTCTCGCGAGGGGATCCGGTATCGATATAAGTGGAGCGGCTGGTTGGCGATCGCCTTCAGCGGCTGAATGAAAAGTGGGATAATAAGAGCAAGATGGCACCCGAACATAAACTTCCGCACTTCGATAATCCCGAAACGGGAAGACGAACGCTACGACAACCTGCTGGGCTCCGAGGAGAACCGCCGCACCGTGCTGCGCGCCACCTTCGGCGAGCAGCAGCATGAAGGCGTGGTGATGGCCTCGATGGACGCGGTGGTCAACTGGGTGCGCCGCAATTCCATCTGGCCCATGACCTTCGGCCTCGCCTGCTGCGCCATCGAGATGATGTCGATGGGCGCATCGCGCTTCGATATCGCGCGCTTCGGCGCCGAAGTCTTTCGCCCCTCGCCGCGCCAGTCGGATCTGATGATCATCGCCGGCCGCGTCTCGCAAAAGATGGCGCCCGTCATCCGCGAACTCTATGAGCAGATGCCCGAACCCAAGTGGGTCATCTCGATGGGCGCGTGCGCAACCTCCGGCGGCGTCTTCAATAATTACGCGCTGGTGCAGGGCGTCAATCAGTGGATCCCGGTCGACGTCTACGTCCCCGGCTGCCCGCCCCGCCCCGAGCAGCTGATCTACGCGATTATGCTGCTGCAGGAGAAGATCAAGAACGATCACGGCTCGTTCAAGCGCGCGCTCAACCTGGAATCCGCGTAAGAACCAGTGATTTTCGATGCCGTGCCCGCCGTGATCGCGGGCATTCGCATTTGGGCGATTGCCTCGTATCAGCGCACGACTTCCACAAGCTAATGAAAAGGTCGGTCGTGGAGCGTTTTGAAGGGGCGCAGCTTTAGCTGCGCCGTTGCAGGATCCTTTATTTCTGTCATCCCGAGGAGGACTTTAGTCCGACGAGGGATCTGCGGTTTGCCTCGTAACAGGGCACGGCTTCAGCCGTGCCGCCAAGGCAGGGCAAGTAGCGAGGGGAGGCAGTCTCTGCGTACGCAGAGACTGCCTCCCCGGATCATGATCGAGCGATTCGGCGCTCAATTTTAAATCAGGCGCCCACTCATCTCAAAGCCTGTCTTGGCAAGGCGCCTGGTTGGTTAAGAGGGTCTGTCCTGATGAGCTTCTTAACTTTGTGCCCTCTTCGATAAAATTTTGGGTTAATTTTCCGCGCAGCCTTAAATTGGAAAGTTGTTGCTGCAATAGCCTCTGCGATCTCCGCCTTCACGGCCTTATGATCACGATCAAGGATGCGATACTTTGCGGTATCCTCTGCCATCTTTTTGATCGCGTCATTGGACATGTAGAGGTAATAAGCATTCGCCATAAGGAATTGATCAAGGGCAAGAACCGCAGTGCGCTTGTTGCCGTTTCTGAAAATGTGTCCGCCGGCGATAGAGAAAAACAAACAGGCCGCCTTGTCGTAGATCGTTGGGTAAAAATCTACGCCAAATCCGGCCTGAAATGGTTGTTCTGCTGCCGACTCCAGTAAATTGAGATCAAGGCATTCGTGTTCCTCGACCGGCTCAATACCGGGCCAAGTAATCGCAATGCCTTCGTCGTGAAGACTCTCAATGAACGCTGCGGTGAGCCGGAAAAATGGTTTACTCGCTGGCAAGCTTCTTCAAAGCGACGTAGTACTTCGCCGCCGATTCGGTAGTAGCGAATCAGACTTTTTGCCCGCTTTGGAGAGCTGCGCCTTGACGCGCGGCGAAACCTGCTCGCGGTAGCGCGCTGCAGCGTTTCGAGTTGTTTAATCGCTCGCTGAGTCACAGACCCTCCTCCTGCAATCAATTGCAAATTGTGCTTGTCTATGTTCGATGAGTAAGGGCCTGCTTGGGATGCAGGTGGCAACCCCTTACATGAGTTGATTGTGCTTGACTTCCCTTTATCTGTCAATGTCATTTTAGGCAGCTTCTTCTTGGGGAGTTCCTTTTTTGATAAGCCCGACGAGTTCTCCAATTGACCACACATGATCAGTTAGACCAGCCTCCATCGCTGGCGTCACCCTCAATGTTTGATGCACACGGCAGAAGTTGTAGTAGCCGAACCAGAGAGCCACAGCCGCAGCATGGTTCTCGACTTGCGAAGCGCAGCATTCGCGCTCAAGCTCGGTCTCCTCGGGCGTCCTTGCCGTTTCAGAGGCGTTCGGCGCGCAATACTGTTTGCGGTTGGCCTGAACGTAATGATTTGGCACGACGATTTGAATGGTGCGGCATTCGCCGGGTTTTAGTCCTAGAGGAACATAGCCGATGAGGTAGGTTGCCGAGTGCGTGTAGGGAAACCCACGTCCTGACAGCGATGCGTTGTTCCTCCGCCGCCGCCGACGACTACGTATTGCTCGCCGCGTCGACCAGCAGCGCGTCGGTCGTGCTGTGGCCCGGCCGGGCCAGGATCCGGAGATCGCGGCCACCGGCCGTGACGACGTCGCCGTCGGAGAGCACGAGGTCGGTGCGATAGGCCTCGGAGGTATCGCGGATGAAGTCCCAGAATCCCTCGTTGTCGTCGATCACCGAGTCGGGCACCCCATGGTGGCGCATCAGCTCGCGCGAGAACGAGCGATCGGCCGCGGAGCGCTCCACGTAGCGCGCGCCGTAGTCGGCGGCGCGGTCGAGCGCAGCCACCCGCGCCCCCGGAGCGAGCCACGATCGTGGCGATCAGCCCCGTGTGGTCGAGGTGGTGGTGGGTCGGGATGACCAGCTCGATGTCGTCGATGCGGAGCCCTTCCCGTGCGCAGACCGGCCTCGAGCGCGCTGAGCGCCTCGTCGCTGCGGGGGCCGGTATCGATGAGCGTGAGCGGCTCTCCCCGCAGCAGCCAGATGTTGACCGACCCGATGTGCGGCAGAGGTGCTTGGATCTGAACGGTGCGTTCCATGTCGGTGTGGCTCAGCTCACGCCGGCGAGGCCCCAGAATTGAACCGAGTTCAGTATGCCATACCCCCGGAGCCGGTGGTGTGGAGCGAATTGCGGACGGAAGCAGCCGAATGCCCGCCGTACTTGCAGCGAGAACACCGAGTCTGGTCAAATCGGTCGCGAACCATATATGATCTGAATTCAGCTTAGAGAATTCGCGAAGGAGGAGACCGATGACGGTTCAGGAGCAGGCCGCCCAGACGGCGAGAAGGCGCCGTCGAGTACGAGGTCAGCGATGGCATCGCCACGATCTGGCTGAACCGGCCCCACGTCAAGAACTGCTTCAACTGGGAGCAGCTCATCAAGCTCGGCGCCGCGCTCGAGCGCGCCGAGGAGGACGACGATGCGCGGGTCGTGGTCATCCGGGGCCGGGGCCACACGTTCTCCGCCGGCGCCGACCTGAACATGCTCGACTCGGAGTTTCTCGGCGACGTCGGCCAACTCGATCAAGATCGCCCAGGTGTCCGCTCGCACGTTCGACCGCGCGTTCAATCTCGCCAAGCCGACGATCGCGGCCGTCGAGGGCTACGCGGTCGCCGGCGGGTTCGAGCTGTCGATCTCGTGCGACTTCCTGATCGCCGCCGACGACGCGAAGATCGGCGACTTCCACATCCGCCGCGCGCTGTTCGGCGGCGCCGGCCCGATCTACCGCCTGCCGCGCTACATCGGCCTGCGCAAGACCAAGGAGCTGCTCTTCACCGGAAAGCTGCTCTCCGGCAAGGAGTGCTACGAGTGGGGTCTGGCGAACGTGTCCGTCCCGGCCGATGAGATGGATCAGGCGATCGTCGACTTCGCCGCTCCGATGCTCGACAAGAGCGGCTTCACGATGCGGATCACGAAGATGGCCGCCAACCGCGGGCTCGACGGCGACACCGAGACGCTGATCGCGCTCGAGAGCATGACGTGCAACGTCGCGCACCAGTCCGAGGACGCGAAGGAGGGCGTCCAGGCGTTCCTCGAGAAGCGCGATCCGGTCTGGAAGCACCGCTGAGCCGCGGCCCGGCGACGGGCACGAGCCCCATGGACTTCGCCTACGACGAGACCACGGTCGAGCTGCAGCAGCGACTGCTCGCGTTCATGGACGAGTGCGTGTATCCGGCCGAGGCGCGGTTCCGCGAGGAGGCGGAGTCGCTCGATGACCGGTGGGGGACCCCGCCGGTCATCGAGGAGCTGAAGGTCGAGGCCCGCCGGCGCGGGCTGTGGAACCTGTTCCTCCCGCGACCCACGAGCACGGCGCCGGCCTGACCAACCTCCAGTACGCGCCGCTGGCGGAGATCACGGGCCGGAGCCCGTGGATGGCGCCCGAGGCGATCAACTGCTCCGCGCCGGACACCGGCAACATGGAGCTGCTGTCGCTGTTCGGCACCGAGGAGCAGAAGCGGCGATGGCTGGAGCCGCTGCTCGAGGGCGAGATCCGCTCGGCGTTCTCGATGACCGAGCCGGAGGTCGCCTCGTCGGACGCGACCAACATCGCGACTCGGATCGAGCGCGACGGCGACGAGTACGTCATCAACGGCCGCAAGTGGTGGACGTCCGGAGCGATGTCGCCGCGCTGCGAGCTGCTGATCGTGATGGGCGTCACCGATCCCGAGGCGCGAGCGCCACCGGCGCCAGAGCATGATCCTCGTGCCGAAGGACACGCCGGGCGTTAACATCCGGCGCTCGACGAGCGTGTTCGGCTACGACGACGGACCGCACGGCGGCCACGCGGAGGTCGTCTACGACAACGTCCGCGTCCCGGCCGCCGAACCTGCTCGGCGAGGAGGGCGACGGGTTCCGGATCGCCCAGGAGCGGCTCGGCCCGGGCCGGATCCACCACGCGATGCGTGCGATCGGGATGGCCGAGCGCGCGCTCGAGATGATGTGCGAGCGGACCGCGCAGCGCTCGCGTTCGGGCGGCCGATCATCGACCACGGCGTCGTCCAGCGCTGGATCTCCGAAGCCCGGGTGCGGATCGAGCAGGTGCGCCTGCTCGTGCTGAAGACCGCCTGGCTGATGGACACGGTCGGCAACCGGGGCGCGCGGATCGAGGTCTCGGCGATCAAGGTGGCCGCGCCCGAGGTCGCCACCTGGGTCATCGACCGGGCGATCCAGGCGCACGGCGGAGCCGGCGTGGCGCAGGACACGCTGCTCCCCGAGCTCTACGCCGTCGCCCGCATCCTGCAGATCGCCGACGGACCCGACGAGGTCCACCACATGGCGATCGCGCGGCGCGAGACGGCGCGCTACCGAGCGCACCCGGTCGCACGAACTGGCAACGGCGGCTCGTCGGCCAGCGCTGCCGGCCGGCGCTCGACGAGCGGCGCCACGAGTCCCTCCGCCTGGTCGAAGCCGCCGCCGACCATCGAACCGCCGGCGGCGCGGGCGGCGATCCCCTGGCAGACGACCGCGAGCTTGAAGTAGGCGAACGACTGATACCAGTCGATGTCGGAGGGGTCGATGCCGGTCCGGCGGGCGTAGCGCTCGATGATCTCGGCGCGCGTAGGGAATCCCTCGGCGGCGGTCACCGGCGCCATGATCCGCGCCCGGCGCAGGACCTCGGAGTCGTCCGCCTGGCTCCAGTACGCCAGCATCGCCCCGAGGTCGGCCAGCGGGTCGCCGAGCGTGCTCATCTCCCAGTCGAGCACGGCGACGATCGCGCCGACCTCGGTGGGATGGAGGATCGTGTTGTCGAGACGGAAGTCGCCGTGGACCATGGCGCTTGCTCGCTGCTCGGGCAGGGCGGCGACGAGGTCGTCGCGCAGCGCGTCGAGCGCGCGGCAGGTCGGCGGTCTTCGACGCCTCCCACTGCTGAGACCACCGCCGCAGCTGCCGCTCCATGAAGCCGGCCGGGCGGCCGAACTCGGCCAGGCCGACGCTGCCGGGTCGACCATGTGGAGATCCGCCAGGACGTCGACGAGCGCCTCGCCGATCCTGCGGCGGTCCTCCGGTGTTTCCGCGTATCCGGGCGGAAGCGCGTTGCGGCAGATGTGGCCGACGACGCGCTCCATCACATAGAACGGCGCGCCCAGCGCGCTGTCGGCGTCGCCGAGGTGAAAGGTCCGCGGAACCGGCACCGCCGTGTCCGCGAGCGCCGTCATGACCCGATACTCGCGGCCCATGTCGTGCGCGGTCGGAAGGATGTGGCCGAGCGGCGGGCGCCGCAGGATGACCTCGCCCGCGTCGCAGGCGACCCGGTAGGTCAGGTTGGACTTCCCGCCCGAGATGAGCGCGACGTCGCAGTCGAGCCAGCGCGGGTCGTGCAGGACGTCGGCGAGCATCGGCCCGACGATCTCCGGGTCGGCGCCCGTCGTGATCCGCTCCAGCCGTTGCGCGGTCGGATCGTTGAAGCCGAGCTCGTCTGTGGCGGTCACACCGCCACCCGTTCCTGGGTCGCGGCCGCGGCCAGGCTCCGGCCGAGCTCCCGCTCGTGGTGGGCGGCGTCTCCGAACTGCTGCTCGCGCACGATGATCCTGCGCAGGAAGCGATGCGCGGGGTGCTCCTCGGTGAACGCGATGCCGCCGAAGACCTGCATCGAGCCATGTGCGACCTCGCGCGCGGCCCGCGAGACGTAGGCCTTCGCCACCGATGCCGTCTGCCGCGCTCCGGGAATGCCGTCGTCCAGCGCGGCGGCCGCGAACAGCGTCGTCGACCAGCCGCTCGCCCGCCTCACGTGGAGGTCGGCCATCAGGTGGCGCAGAGCCTGGTTGCATCCGATCGTCCGACCGAACTGCCGGCGCTCGGAGGCGTAGCGCCGCGCTTGCTCGAA
Source organism: uncultured Acidobacteriaceae bacterium (assembly GCA_963697175.1). GTDB lineage: Bacteria > Acidobacteriota > Terriglobia > Terriglobales > Acidobacteriaceae > Bog-257. Next base: position 638,686 of record CAVONC010000030.1, read on the forward strand.
TATCCCGGCCGCCGCGCCGATGGCCTCGGCGGCGGCGAGGAGGCCCCCGACGCTGGTGAGACGGTCGATGATCGTTTCGGCGAGCTCGCTATCGCAACCGCCTCGACCTCGGCGTCGGCGAACGTCACCCGGCTGAGCGGCACGGTCACATCGAAGCTCGACTGCGGCGTGAGGTCGATGCCCGGTGATCCGCTGCCGACGATGGCCAGTCCCGGTTCGCCGTCGACGCGAGCCACGACGGCGAAATGATCTGCGTCGGCAGCGTGCTCGACGGCGGCCTTGGTGCCGGTGAGCCGGTTCGACTCCACGGTCGCTCGCGTGCTCGCTGCCGACCACCCGCCGCCCGGCTCGAGCAGCGCGATCGAGAGCCTGGACTCGCCGCCCAGGGCCGCCGCGAAGCCGTCGGGGAGCTCCGCCGGCATGCGGCGCCAGGGCGTAGCGGACGCCGACGCTGCCGAGCAGCGGGACCGACGCGAGGTGACCGCCGATCGCTCGCGCGACCAGGCAGAGCTCGATCGCCCCCAGGTCGGTCCCGGCGCCGCTGAGCAGGCCGAAGTCGACCAGGTGCTCCCAGAGTCGCGTGCGGTCCGACTCCCCCGTCTGCCAGGCGGCCTCGGCGGCGGGCCACTGTCGATCGAGGAGGGTGTTGATCGACTCCTCGATCCAGACCTGCTCGTCGCTCAGCTCGAGGTCCACGCCTATTCCTTGGGGAGCGAGAGGATTCGGTCGGCGATGATGTCCCGCTGGATCTGGCGCGTGCCGCCGTACACGCTGGCCGCGCGGGAATAGAGGTAGGTCTCGTACCAGAAGTCGTTCTCGGCAACCTCATCGGGATCGCCGTCGAGCAGCGCCGGCCCCAGTACGTCGAGCACGGTCGCGGCGAGCTGCTGCTCCGCCTCCGCCATGAGCAGCTTGACGCTGGAGCTCTCGGGGCCGACCGCGCCGCCGCTCAGGAACTCCCCGACGGTCCGGTAGGCGTGGTGGCGGAGCACCTCGATCCCGATCAGGGCGCGCGCCAGCGCCGTCTGAACCTCCGGGTCCTCAAGCACGGGACGGCCGTCGAGTTCGCGCCGGGCCGCGAGCGACACCGCCCGATCGAGCCACGTCCGCAGCTTCACCTGCCGGGGAAGCGCGGCGGTTCCGCGCTCGTGTCCGAGCGTGTGCATTGCGATCTTCCACCCATCGCCGAGCGCTCCAAGCAGGTTCTCCTTGGGCACGACGACGTCGTCGAGGAACAGCTCGCTGAACTCGGCATGTCCCGTGATCTGGGTCATCGGCCGGACCTCGACGCCGGGCGAGGACAAGTCGACGATCAGCATGGAGATCCCGCGATGGCGCGGCACGGAGTCGTCGGTCCGGGCCAGGAGTCCGCACCAGCCCGCGTACTGTCCCCACGACACCCATGTCTTCTGGCCGTTGATGACGTAGGTGTCGCCGTCCTGCACCGCGCGGGTGCGCAGGCTGGCGAGATCCGAGCCGGCCTCGGGCTCGGAGAAGCCCTGACACCAGATCTCCTCCGCCGACAGGATCGGTGGGATGTAGCGCCGTCGCTGCTCGTCGTTGCCGAAGCGCAGCAGGGAGGGGCCGAGGACGTCGAGGCCGACGATGTTGACGAACTCGGGTGCACCGGCCGCGGCGAGTTCCTGGTCGACGATGATCTGCTCGACGGGCGGACGGCCTCCGCCACCGAACTCGGACGGCCATGCCCGTCCGACGTAGCCGGCGCGTAGCAGGCGGCCTGCCAGCGTCGAAGTACCGCCATGCGGTCATCGAGCGCGCGAGGAAGGTCCGCGGAGCGAAAGTCTCGCGCTGAGAGAAACGCGCGGACCTCGTCGGCGAGCGCGCGTTCGGAGGCGGTCTCGGTCAGCTGCATCGAACTGAGATCGTATCAGGTTCGATGTCATTCAGCAGGAAACATTGAAGGGTCCGCTGACACCCAGCAACAACGCATAACTCGCGTTGTAATTAGGCTTCGGCCCGTGGTACCGTGTCGCTGACGTGAGTTCGACTCAGGCCTCTAACGGCAGGCGTACGCGGTCGGCTCGCCGGTCCCGCGACGATGGCGTCAGGCGGGCCGAGATTCTCGACGCGGCCATCGACCGGTTCGGCCGCAACGGATATGAGAACACGAAGTGGGCGGACATCGCGGATGACGTCGGGATCGGACCGACGGCGCTCTATCACTACTTCGACTCCAAGCAGCACTGCCTGTACGTGATCCTCGATGAGGCTCTGGGTGAGTTGCACGAGCGCTTCGACACGATCACCGCGGTCCATGCCGATCCTCGCGACGCGCTGCGCGCGGTGTGCGCCGACTGCTTCGAGCTGTCCGAGCGCGAGGTGCTGCGGAACCGCGTCCTAGTGGCCGAGCAGGCTCTCCTGAGCGGCAAGAGCTCCTCGCAGCGAGAGGAACAGGCTCGCGTGGCGGGGCGCGGGGACGCGCGGCTGGAGAGGGCCTGGACGCGCTTCCTCGCTGTCGCGATGCGCCAGGGCGCGATCCCGGAGCGCGACCCCCGGATGCTCGCCCGCGCCATCCTCGGGCTCTACAACAGCATCTGGCACTGGTACCGCCCGGATCAGACGCTGCTCCTGCCGACCCTCGCGGAGTTCTTCGCCGCTCGGATGCTGGCCGTCGCCGGCGTGCCGCCCGACGGTGCATCGCGGCGGCGTGAAGACCGATCGAGCGATGCCGTCCGCACTCGAGCAGTCACGCCGACTGGTGCTGCCGGAGCTGACCGGTCGAGCGTGCCGTTCCCGTCCGGACCGGCCCGCCGTCGTCTTCGGCGAAGACGTCCGCACCCATGCGGAGCTTCACGATCGCGCCGCACGCCTCGCCTCGGTGCTCGCCGCCGGCGGCGTGCAGGCGGGCGACCGCGTCGCGCTGGTCCTGCACAACCGGATCGAGTTCGTCGAGGCGCTGCTCGCCTGTCACCATCGCGCGGCGCCGTCGCCGTCCCGATCAACTTCCGCCTGGCGGCCGACGAGATCGAGTACATGCTGGCCGATTCGGGTGCGGTGGCCCTGATCTGCGATATGGCCGTCGCGGGGGCAAGGTTCCGGCAGGTGCTCGAGATCGGACCGGGGTTACGACGATGCGGTCGCGTCCGCGCCGGCGCCGCGAGGGAGAGGCCGAGGTGCAGAGGACGATCCCGCACTCATGTGTTACACGTCCGGAACGACCGGGCGTCCCAAGGGCGCGGTGCTCACGCATCGCAACCTCGTCGCGAGCACGCTGAGCTCGATCCACCCCGATGCGAGCCGGCGAGGATGACGTGTGGCTCTGGGTGCGAGCCGCTGTTCCACATCGGCGGGATCAACGGCCTGCTTCCGTTTCTGGTGCTCGGCGCGACCAGTGGTCGTCACGCCGACGGACGACGTT